>CAYNID010000023.1:0-14149 GCA_964397425.1 uncultured Fibrobacter sp. | reverse complement strand
GCCAACGGTCACGCAGCAATCGGCAAAATTGAAAGTCGGCCAACGCTCCATGATAAAATCCGGGAAATCACAATCGATGAAGTCCACCACTTTCCCTATGCGCATCCGGTCAATAAAATTCCCCAATGCGCCGGAAAAAATCATCGCGATACCGAACCGGACCAAAAAATCATCCCTTTTGACCGATTTGTAAAAATAGAGCAGGACGGCAGTCGCCACAATGGAAATCAACAAAAAGAAAACCGTCGGTGGCAAGAACGGCAGCAAATCCTGCGGACGGCTGCTAAAAGCGGCTCCGTAATTATACACCAAACGGAATTGCAACAGTTCCCCGAGAACAGGGATGATTCTGCCAAAAGGATTTTCATACGAACTTTCTAATGTCGCCACAGCCCAAATTTTCGTCGCCTGATCGACCAGAATGGAAATCAGGACAAAAGCCAAGTGGAATTTCCACGATTTCAAAAGTCGGAATTTTTCGTTCATACTCCATCCCTTAACGCTTCGAACCGTTTCCGTATCCAGGAATTCGAATAAAAATGCAACGTCGTCGAGCGGATGATTTCTTTCACATCATCCCGTGAAATTTTCACTTTGTGATCTTTGTCGAAAAGTTTTGAACAATCGCCCATCACAGAAAGATTTTTTGCCGCCATGAACAGGGGCCAGAGGCAAAACAGGCGGATTTTCGGATTGCGGCGGGGAATCGTAATCGTATATTCTACGGCATCCGCCAAATGTTTCCAGGCTTCTCCGACCAATTCTTTCATCACCGACGCCCGCGCCTTTTTGTCCGCATCCGCAGAAAACATCGCCGGGGAACTTTCAAACCCATGTGAATGGCAAAGCATTTCCGGCACAAAGCAGACTTTTCGTTCCGCATCTTCGCGAACATCCTTGATGATGTTCACCAACTGCAACGCGAGTCCAAAGCTCACGTCGCGGGCCTGCAACATTTCCAAACGGGCCTTGTCGATGGCCGAATTTCCGGCGGCGAACAGTTTCGTGAGAAGTTTGCCGACAATGCCCGCGACATAGTAACAATAACGGGAAAGATCCGGCATCGTTTCGAGCGTGAACCATCCCTTCTCCAAAGAATCATCCATTTGCTGAATCGACAGCGCCATTCCTTCGCACATTTCGCAAACCGTTTCGCAAACACTCGAAACCGAATTTTCATCAAAAGTCCACAACAGGGGAACAACCGTTTCCGCATGGAGGCAAAGGTCGTGATTCGGATCGTCCGATTCCGCAAAATACGGCGGCAAAGCGCGGACAAATTGAGACAAGGACGTTTCCATGTCGGCATCTTTTTGGAAAATGCCCGCGAACAAATTCAACAGGTGGAGTTTTTCTTTTACCGGAAGCCGGGAATCGTCTTCCAATGTATCGGCAATCCGCAGGTAAAGATACGCGAGCAGGACCGTACGGCGAAGCTTTCCAGAAAGCCGATTGATGTTCAACGCAAAAGTCCGCGAAACGAGCAGCAGCATTTTGTCCGCATATTCAAAGCGTTTTTCCACATCTGGCAAATTAAGCGTTTTCATAAGCAGCCTCTTCACGTTCTTCCGCTATTTCCAGCGCGGACATTTCTTTCAAATGCTTGAACAGGCGATTTTCCGCATCGGCTTTTTTCATCGCATGGCGAAAAGCCCACGCCGCATGCCCGCGAAGATCTTCGTCAGAAAGCGAAATTCCGGACTTGCCATAATAATCGCTTTGACGCCTGTATTCCAAAAAATACGCGTTGACTTCCAGCCGGTAAACTCCGTCCATCGCCTTTTCGACAACCAGTTTTTCAATGACAAGGCACGCGGCAAAAAGAAGCGCGAGGCAGGGGATGGGAAGTCCGCCCGCCGCCCAAAAAACAGTCGCCGAAGTGGAACCGGCAGAACAAACGGACAAAACGCCCAAAACAGCCAAAATCGCCTTGCGGCGCAACGCCTTAGACCACCATTCGGGGACATAGCACCACGTCTTTCCCCGCCGAATCCACCGCTTTAAAGAAACGGGATAAGCCAAAAAGCGCGCCCAACACACCAGCGCAATCCAAAAAATCGGGGGAATCCAAAAAAGGGATCCTAAACCGGAAATCCAAGTCAGCATGTCCCAATAATAGTTAAATTGTAACCCATGCATCCGCAATTCGAAAAATGCTTGAATCTTTTGCACAGCAAGATTTCCGACGCTGTTTACAATGATTTGTTTGCAAATCTCACCCTTTCTAGCGTTACGGACAGGCACGTTTCCGTCATCCTGCCGGCAAACAAAGACGTCAAGGCTTATCTGCCTTACAAAGTTCTCCTTGAAATCAGCTGGCAGGAGGCGACAGGGAACAATCTTGTTTTTGATTTTCAGCTTCCCTCTTCCAATCCATCTGTTTCCAACGCGCCACAAGAATTCTGCCGCCCGATAAAACTTTCGGAAATATTCAGCTTTGAAAACTTCGTCGAAGGCAGCAATTCGAAGCTCGCTTTCAGCGCGGCTTTCGCCGTGGCAGAAAATCCGGAACACAGCAAATACAACCCGCTGTTCATTTACGGCGCACCGGGACTTGGCAAAACGCATTTGCTGCAGGCCATCGGCAACCATATTCTGGGAAACGCCACCGGGAAATCCGTCCGCTATATTCCCGCCAGGGATTTTCAGGATGAATACACGGCAAACCTCAAGGATGGAACAGCGAACGAATGGTCGTCTTTTTACCGCAACAAAATAGACGTTTTGCTGATTGACGATATTCAAAATTGGCAAAACTCCATCGAAACACAAAACGAATTTTTCCATATTTTCAACGCCTTACACCAAGCCGGAAAACAAATCGTCCTCACGTCCGACGCGCCCGCCGCCGAGGTCATGAACCTTTCCGACCGCCTGGTCAGCCGTTTTTCGTCGGGATTGACCGTAGACATTCAACCGCCTGCATTCGAAACCCGCGAAGCGATTCTCCGCAAGAAAGCGGCAAACAGCCATCTGGACGTTCCCGACGACGTTTTCGCTTACCTGGCAGAAAACATCGAAGGTTGCGTTCGCCCCCTCGAAGCCGCCATTGTCAGGCTGGCTTTGCAATCGAGCATTTCCAAGCAGGACATCAACATTTCCATTGCACGGCAAGTTGTCGCCGACATTCTCCCGAATATCAAGCGCCGGGTGGGTACGGAATCCGTCATCCAGGCCGTTGCGCAATATTTCGAAGTCCCCGAAGATAAACTTTTGGAACCCGGACGCGGCACCAAGGAAGTCGCCCATGCGAGGCAAGTGGCCATGTACCTGATGAAATCCCTCACGACGCTCAGCTTGAAAAGCGTTGGAATGCGTTTTGCAAACCGCGACCATTCAACCGTCATGCACGCCATCAAGACCATCGAAAAAGAAATGCAGAACGACGCCACATTTGTCCGCGCCATTGAAACCATCAAATCCAACATTCACTGACAACCGGACACGGCAAGATTTTCCTGGAGAACTTTCAAATGCTTTTTGACGACATCACCCAAAAGTATTATTCGCCAAGAGAATACCCAGCCCTCGCCGCCCTGGCTGCGGAATGGAGTGAAACGCGGCCGTTCGAAGGTTTGAAAATTCTTGTCGCCACTCCCATTTTCCGGAATTCCCTTCTGCAATACGAAGCGCTGCTTGCCGGTGGTGCGGAACTGTTCGCCGGGCGCGCCGTAGAACACTCAGCCATCCCCTGCGACATCGAAATCGTCGAACTGTTGCAAGAAAGCGAAATTCCCGTTCTTTCTCCGGAAATGGTGTTGGACATGGAACAGGATGGCGATTTTTTGGATTTGATTTTGGATTGTGCCGGCCAATTCGCCGCTTGCCATCCCAAAATGGGATTTGTGGAACTCACACGGACAGGCGTTCCCTATTACGAAAATGCGGAATTGCCCGTTTTTGTCGCCGACAGCGGCATCATCAAGCGGATAGAAACCTCTCTTGGAACCGGGGACGGCTTTTTCCGGGGATTATTCCAATCTGGGTTTGCGGAATTCGAAGGGAAATCCCTGCTCGTTTTCGGCAGCGGAAAAGTCGGCTGCGGAATCGCCCTCCACGGCGTTTCACGCGGAATGCGCGTTTGCACAATTACCGATACGGAACGCCGGGAATCCGCCTCGGATTTCATTCCCACGCTAGAACTGAACGACGTTGAAATCATCGACAAGAGAGATATTCCCGACGCTGTCAAAAAGATTGAATCCGCCGATTTCATCGTCACCGCGACAGGTGTTCGACACGCCCTTTCCGACCCGGAAATTCACGCCGCGTTACTGCGCACCGGAGCCGTCATCGCCTGCATGGGTGCCGAAGACGAATTCAGCGACGATATGCCGGAAGACCGCGTTTTGAACAAGAAATTCGCCCTGAATTTTATCTTGGAAGAACCCACCCATTTAAAATACATCGATGCGTCTTTGGCGTTGCACGCCGCTCTCGCCGAGCGTTTGATTCTCGAAAGCGAAGGGGGCCTCAGCGCAGAAACGTCTCCCCGCAGCGGGCTCCGCAACCCACCCGAAGAAATTGAACAAAAACTGTTGGGAATCACCCTTCAAAATGGCGATATCGGAGAGGAAATCAGCCAACTCTTGGGTTTGCAAAACAGCTGAGTCAACTCTTTTTCAAAAATTTTAAGATATATTGAATCCGTGAAAATGCGAATTTTTGGCATCATAGGCGTCCTCGCGGGGATGGCCCTTGCACATCCGCACGTTTTTATCGATGCGAATGTCAACCTGGTTTTTGACGAAAACAGTTTTGTCGGAGTCCAGAACAAATGGACATTTGACCTGATTTACAGCCAAGCGATGATTGCCGCCGGAGACAAAAATAAAAACGGCAAATTTGAACCCGATGAACTTCCCCTTTACCAGGAACAGATTATTGATGCGGCAAAACAATACAGCCGATTCAATTATGTCGGAGACGGGAGCGTATTCTATTCGCCCAAAGAATCCAAAAATTTAAAGGTTTCCGTCAACGCCGCAGGAAGACTTGTCGTTGAATTTTTAAACACCTTCTATATTCCTGCGCAATCCGAAGATTACACGATGCTGGTCATCGCAACGACAGACCCAACGAATTACATTTTAATCACCACCGATGTGGACAACAGTCAAATTCAGGCACCCGCCGCCATCGATGTAGAATATTTCGTCGACTCGCTCAGCGACTTGACTCAATTCAAAAACTTTTCCAGTTCCGTCAAGGGGATTTATGTCCGGTTCCAAAAAGCTCACTGAACTTTTGATTCTCTCGATTTTACTGTTCTTTTGCACAGAATCCTTTGCCGACGTGAACCAAAAACGGTTCGACTTTAAAAAAACAGGCTCAGTCAAAACCGTAGAACAACCGCAGACCCAAGCTGCAGTCGACACCGTCTCTGTCCATCCGGGCAACGTCAAAACCACTTCCAGTTATTTTTTCATCGGTTCCGACGCCATGTGGGAATGGCTCGTTTCTTCGCAAAAAACGCTCCGCGAAAAAATTTCACTCCAAGTGTCCCATCTGCAAAACGGAAACTCGTCCAGCTTGGGCATTTTCCTGCTCGTTTGTTTCATTTACGGCATCATCCACGCGATAGGTCCCGGACATGGGAAAACCATTGTCGCCAGCTATTTCATCGCCCGCCGCGGAAAACTGCTGCAGGGTGTCGGACTAGGCACGTCCATCACCTTCATCCATACCCTTTCCGCCGTCATCCTTTTATTCATTTTATACGGCATCACCCAAGCAACCCTATTCCCGTTATTTGAATCGAGCCGCATCCACATTGAAAAAGCCAGTTTCGCCCTGATTGCGTTGACCGGAATTTTGCTGATAGCCATTTCCATTCGAGAAATTTCCTGCGGAGAACGTTCTGAAAACGCGCCCCAAAGCGCCAACTGGAAAGAATTGCTGTGGCTGGCCTTTGTTACCGGAATTGTCCCCTGCCCCGCAGTCGCCCTGGTCGTCTTCTTTTGCCTTTTGCACGGAATGCCCGGCATCGCCATTCTGGGGGCAGCCGCCATCGGACTGGGCATGGCCATCACCAATACAGGATTTGGCATCGCCTCCATATTGCTTCGCCGCGGAATCGATTCCGGCATCCAGAAAACAGGAAAACTCAGCCGGTATGCGTACTTCATCCACTCCGGACTTTCTCTTTGCTGCGGAGTCTGCCTGTCGGTTTTAGGACTATTCCTTTTTTTGAACGCGCGCTGACATCAAAGCCGTCCCAACGCGTCCGAATGGAGCCTTTTTGTGCAAGAAGGCCCTTGCAAGCCCTCCAGAAAAAGTTTCTTTTTCCAACAGTATGAGCGCTTTTTGGGCAGGCATCCTCATTCCGTTTGTCGGGACTTCAATCGGAGCCGGTTTTGTTTTCTTTTTAAAGGACAAGTTAAAACGCTCCGTAGAACGCATGTTGACGGGATTTGCGGGGGGCGTCATGATTGCCGCATCTATTTGGAGTCTTCTCATTCCCGCCATGGAACAATCAAGCGCAATGGGAAAGTTGTCCTTTTTGCCCGCCGTCATCGGATTTTGGGCGGGAATCCTCTTTCTTCTGTTGTTAGACCATCTCATTCCCCATTTGCATCATCACGCCAAGCATCCGGAAGGCCTCCACGCGCGCTTGCCGCGTACAACGATGCTGCTTTTTGCTGTCACGCTTCACAACATCCCCGAAGGAATGGCCGTTGGCGTTGTTTACGGCGGCATTCAAAGCGGCAATGAATCCATCATCTGGGCAAACGCGCTAGCCCTTTCCATCGGTATCGCCATCCAGAATATTCCCGAAGGCGCCATCATTTCCATGCCTTTGAAAGCAGCCGGATTTCACAAAGGAAAAGCTTTTTTATACGGGACTCTTTCCGGAATTGTTGAACCGATTGGAGCAACCGTCATGCTTTTGGCGGCTTCACTCGTATATCCCGCCATGCCTTATTTGCTGAGCTTTGCCGCCGGCGCCATGATTTACGTCGTCATTGAAGAACTGGTGCCAAACACAGCTGCCGGAGAACATTCCGATATCGGAACGCTCTTTTTTTCTCTCGGATTCAGTTTAATGATGGCTCTTGACGTCGCCCTCGGTTAAAAGCGGAGAAAATTTTTCATTTTTAGTCTTGACTAACAAACAGACTGTATGTATATTGTCGTTAAAATTAGCCAAAGCTAATAAAGGAAGTCTATGAAGAACGTCGCAATCATTTACTGGAGCGGCACCGGAAATACAGAAGCCATGGCGAACAACGCGTTCGAAGGCGCAAAATCTGCCGGAGCAAACGCAGAAATTTTCACCTGTTCTGAATTCAACGTCGCCAATGCCGAAAATTTCGACGCTTTCGCCCTGGGCTGCCCCGCCATGGGCTCCGAAGAACTTGAAGACTCCGAATTCGAACCTCTTTATCAAGCGCTCAAGCCGAAACTCGCCGGAAAAAAAGTCGCCCTGTTCGGCTCTTACGGCTGGGGTGGCGGCGAATGGATGAACGCCTGGGAATCCGATTGTTTTTCTGGCGCACCCATCAAAGCGTGTGACAGCGTCATTACAGAAGACTCCCCCAACGAAGCGGTTTTAAAAAAATGCGAAGAACTGGGTTCCGCTTTGGCCAAGTGATTTGACTGCATTGTCTCCTGGAAAGCCGGAACCGCTTGAAAAAGTCTCCGGCTTTCCCTTTTTGACCACAGAGAATCTTTCGTAAAAAGTAATTTGAATCCATCAACAACGAGGAAATTTATGAACAAAGCAACAAAAGCGTTTATCGCCGGAGCCATCGCCGGAATTGCCGCCGTCAAAGTTTTTAAAACGGATTCGTTCCGCAAAGGCTGCGCACGTATTTTGAGCACAGGCCTCGGCATCAAAAACGATGCAACGGAATTCGTAGAAACCGTCAAGGAAGAAGCCGAAGACCTTTCTGCCGAAGCGGAGCAGAAAAAGAATTCCAGTAAAAAATAGCCGTCAAAATTTCGTTTTCAACTTGGGAGTGAATCCATGCGATTTCACGTTAAACATGTTTTACCCGGACGCATTCGAGTTGGATACGACAAAACGGAATTGACGCCACGGCAAGCCGTTCTCGCTCAACATTTAATCGCCGTCCAAGCGGGAATTGTCCAGGTGACAGTGAATCCCATCACCGCCGCCTTTCTTGTTTTTTACGATGCAGAAAAAATTTCAGACAAAAAAGTTCTCGCCTGTTTTCAGGCGTTGACATCCAGGCATTTAAAAAATAAAGAATTGCTCGCCTCTGTTGAAGAGCCTTCAAAAGATTCGGGACTTTTGAACGCATTGCTTCAAATGACAGCATTCCATCTTTTCAAGAAGCTGTTGCCGCCTCCGATTTTAATGGCCGTTCGCCTGTTCAATTTAACACCCCGAATTTTCAAAGGGACAAAATTTCTCGTTTCAGGGACGCCGTTCCATTCAGAAGTTCTCGACGCCGCAGCCATTTCGATGGCGATTTTCACCGGAGACATGCGAACGGCAGCCAACATCCATTTTTTACTGAATATCGGCGAAACAATTGAAGACTTCACCAAGAGACAATCTTTCCGTTTGCTGGCGAACACCATCTTGTCTGAAAACGACAAAGTTCAACGGGTGAACGGCTCCACAGAAAGAACAGTTCATTTATATGAAATCAAAACGGGAGACTTGATCGTTTCGAGGACAGGAAGCACCATCCCCGTTGATGGAGAAGTCTTTCGGGGCGAAGCCCTTGTCAACCAGGCGGCGATAACCGGCGAAAGTCTCGCTGTCGAAAAGCGCAAGGGCAATTCTGTTTTTGCCGGAACCACTGTTCAAGAGGGAGAAATTTTCATCCGCGTCCGCGTTGTCGGAGCGCAGACAAAAGTCCACAACATCCTTTCGATGATCGATTCTTCTCAACAATACAAAGTGTCTTCGCAAATCCGTTCTGAACGGCTCGCCAATCAACTGGTGAAATACAATTTTTTCTTGGCTTTGGGAACTTTCCTTTTGACGCGCAACATGACAAAAGTCGTCAGCACACTGATGGTGGATTATTCCTGCGCCATGAAACTGGTTGCGCCCATCGCCATTCTCAGCGCCATGCGCGAAGCCGCACAAAACGGCATTTTGGTCAAAGGTGGAAAATTTTTAGAAGATGCCGCAAACGCAGACACCGTCGTATTTGACAAAACGGGAACCCTTACCGCCGCGACCCCGACGCTTTCCCGAATCATTCCATTTCAAAAAAAGAACGAAGACGAAATTCTCCGGATAGCTGCTTGCCTTGAAGAACATTTTGCCCATCCCGTCGCCAAGGCCATCGTACTTGCGGCAAACGCCAAAAAAATAAAACATCCCGAAGATCACGCCAAAGTCGAATACGTGATAGCCCACGGAATCGCCACGACATTAAACGGCAAGCGCCTTCTTATCGGCAGCAAACATTTCATCTTCGAAGATGAAAAAGTCAAACAGCCAAAAAAACTTTCCCAAATTCAGGAAGACGCCCTGCGAAAAGGCGAATCCCTGTTGTATCTTGCAGAAAACGACAAACTGCTCGGCATCCTCTCCATTACGGATCCCGTTCGAAAAAACGCTCCGGAAATTGTGCAATCCCTCCATAAAAGCGGCATTTCCAAATGCATCATGATTACCGGCGATGACAGCGGAGCCGCCAAAACCGCCGCTGCAAAAACGGGAATCGACCACTACCTTTCAAACGCCCTTCCAGAAGATAAAGTTTCTTACATTTCTTCTTTACAAAAAAAGGGGCATCAGGTCATCATGATTGGCGATGGCATCAACGACGCGCCCGCACTGGCCAAAGCCGACACGGGAATCGCCATGGGAGAATGCGCGTCCCTTACGGGAGAAATCGCCGACATCGTCCTTTCACCCGAAGAAGGCTTAGAGGGATTGTTGAAAATCCGGATTTTAGGAACCCGGCTGATGGCAAAAATCCATTCGAACAATACGGGAATCATCGCCATCAATTCGGCACTCCTGTTCGGCGGACTTTTTGGACTGCTTTCCCCGGCAACCGCAGCGACGCTCCACAATTTGTCGACGATTGCGTTCAGCGTCAAAGCCTCGGCACCTTTGTTAAAAGACCAAGGATATTCCATTTAAAAAGGCAAAGCCCCGAATTCGGGGCCTTGTCTTGTTCAAATTCCGTTATTCCGAAACGACCATCTTTTGAGTGGAAGAATATCCAAGGCCTTTCGCCCTCAGCAGATACACGCCTTTCGGGGCCGAAATTTTGAATTCATGCGAACCGGCGGAAAGGTTTCCGCGGAACAGCGTTTGAATTCGAGAGCCATCCAACGCAAAAAGCGAAACTTCGGCAAATCCAGAAGCGGGAACCGAAAGATGCAAATCGTTTCCCTGGATACGGGCAAAAGAAGCCCGCGGGCGAATTCCCGAAGAACCCGTCCAAACATAATTTTCATTGTTGAATACAATTTTGATTTCCGGAATCTGTTGCTCCGTGTTGCCGAAAGAACGGGAGAACGCATCGTATTTGTCTTTGTTGAAATGGAACAGGGTGTCGTTTCCAGCCATCACATCATCAAAAAGGAGAGTTCCCGTGAAGCCAGCCGCATAATTGGCAAAAATGATGCTCATCGTTTCTTTGCGGTCCGCCAATCCCGAAATATCGAAGGAACAGATTTTCTTTTCTCCCGCAGCGACTTTGCAGCTCCCATCCGTTTCTGTCCAAGTCCAAGCCGAGGTCAATTTAAAAATGAGATACAGATCCGCTTCTGCCGTGGAGTTATTTTTGACCGTAAACGAAAGCGTTGAGGCTCCGGACAAATCAAACGCTTTCTGGTATTCAATTTGAGCATTGTCATCGCCATAAGTGACCGCCATCATGCCGTTTCCCGTATCCACAGAAACTTCCACGCCTTTGATTTTAATCAACGAGGAATCCGTTTGCCACAAAGCGGTCATCGCGTTCAACGCCGGATCAATCGTATACGTGTACCCGCCGAATTGGGATTCCGTCTTGTCGCCGATATATTGCCAGGCGAGCGCGCCCGCATAACCGCTGTCTAACGCCAGACGGTAACATTCTGTCGTTGAAATTTCCGTTTTCGCCGCCATGGATGCCGTGTAAGTAGCTCCAGCCCAACCGCTCGCCGGGAATTCACCGATAATCAACGGCTTGGAATCGAAATGATACTTCGCGGCTAAAGACGACACCGAATTGCGGAACGGAGATTCTTCGTCTTTCTGGTAATACGGGTAATAATGCGTCTGGAAAAAATCCAGCGTTCCGTTGCTTTTTCCACCAGCGGCAATCAGTTCGGAATCATTCCACCAGTTTTGATATTGGATGTTCACACTTCCCGTCGAAACAAGCAAATCGGGATTTTCCGTGTGAATCGCCGCCGCAACTTTATTGGTGAATTTTTGAAGGAGCGTTTTTTCCATCCGTTTTTTTGTCCAGCCGACACTGGGCGCCATTCCTTCCGGTTCATTGAAAACTTCCCACGTCATCAAAGCGTTGTGATTTCCAATCGCCTTGACAACAGGCAACAGGACTTTTTGAATAAAAGCCTCCGTTCCTTCATCATCAAAAAGTTTCGTATTCGCCGTGATATCCACTTTATCGTTTTCGTAAAGTCCCCACTGTTCCGGTTCCATCAAATTATGGCTGAACAGGCACATGGAAACCATGACACCGTATTCTTCGGCGATATCCAGCGCCTTTTTCATGTTATTGATGGTATTCTCCTTGAGACCGGAAACCAGATGGGTTGTCGGATCGATGCTGGGACTTTGACTCATGTTGTTGAAAAGCCACCAGCGAATCGCATTTCCCCCGGCGGCTCGGGTTCCTTCCACCGCTTTGCGCCACGCATTTTCATTCAAAGGCGAATCGCCGACATCCGAATTGTAATCCGCCCACGCGAGATTCGTTCCGCTGAAGAAAATTTTCTTGCCTTTATACTGGAGTTCCGTTCCATTGACCACAAGTCCCGGCGCAGCAAAAAGCATCCCGGAAGCGATTCCCGCCAAAGCGATTGACTTGATAAATGTTTTCATTGTTTCTCCTTATCCTGTTGAAAAATTTATCGAATGGTGAATTTTTGATTTTGCACGCCAGCCGTTCCTTGGACGCGGACAATGTAAACGCCGCGCGGCAACGCCTGAAGATCAAACGCATGTGTTCCCGCAGAAAGGTTTTCGCCCCATTTCCGCACACATTTTCCCTGCAACGAATAAAGGGAAACTCCAGAACGCGTCGGAAGCGACAACTGTAAAGAGTTCCCCACCACGTTAATTTCAACAAGGGATTTTCCGCGTTTTTCCGGCGAAGAAATTCCCGCTTCGTAATCTTTCCAACCCGGCATGGATTCAAGCTTGATGATTCTGTCGTCGGCAAGATTCTTTTGCCAAACATCATCTGTCGTTTGATTCAAAAATCCACCGCCCCACGTTTGATACCACGGCATCCAAAAGCTCCACACGGAATTATCTTGGAACATGCTGTCGACATCGGGAATCGGGCCGTTTTCCGTGAGCGCTAAAATTTTCTTTGTTCCCATTTCTTCGATAATCTTATTGAAATAGCCCATGTTCGACTTGTTATCCCCCGAATTATTGTAAATGTCAACGCCGATAATGTCCACATATTCATCGCCGGGATACCAGTCGGCATTCAAAGCCGTCACATCGTATCCGATTGCGGGATCCCGTTCTATATTCCAAATCCAAATGGCATTCCGGACGCCCTTTTCATACATTCTGTCAAAGACAAGCTGATACAGTTTCTTGTAGCAATCCGAACCGCCGACACCCCACCAGAACCAACCGCCAGCCGCTTCATGAAGCGGTCTCCAAAGGACAGCGACGCCAGAATCCTGCAGGTTCAAGAAACGGTCAGAAATTTTATCCACATCCGCAATGATTAATTTGTATTCATCTGATTCCGGATTGATATCCGCACATTTGTCCCCGGAAAAAGCCCTGGTGTAATTGAAACAAGTATTGTTTCCCGCCGTGGCGACGACACCTTCTGTACATCCTTCATTATTGAACCCTTTACTTTGTGCGTAAAAAATCGTATCGGTTCCCACTTTCCAGTGCCACGTAAACGCGGGAATCCCGCCAAAGTTCCAAACCTGTCTGGCCATCCGAATACTGTTGTCCGTGTAACCGGAAAACCAGCCTTCGTCCGAATGACCGCCCGTGGCGAACAGCAGGTCAAAACCGCCCAACGCCGGGAAATACCCCGTGCGTTTTTTGAATTCGCGAATATCTTCTTGCCCTTTCCAAGTTGTCAGCGAATCGGCAAGGCCACAGCTGTCACTGGGAACGCAAGTTTCAATGAGATAACTGTCTTCCAACGTAGCTCCATAATGATAATTGAAAGCATTGTCACCAATCATCATGCCACTGACAGTCGCTTTGCCAAAATTCTCCGTGAGAAATCTTTTGAGTTTATATGCGCTTTCCGTCGCACCGGGAGTCACCGGAGCCGCTTCCAAGTTAAAAACAGGAGCCGGATGAATCCCGACCGAAATGTAATCGACTCCGATTGCTTCGTTTCCCACCGTAATTTCATTTTTTCCCGCCAGCAATTTCGCATATCCCGAAACAACGTAATCCGAATCATTGTTGCGCGGCGTTGTCAACATGGAAACGACTTCTTCACCATTCACCACAATCCTCGATGTCGTCCAATAGTATTGCTTTATCCGGACAGATGTTGAAATATCGTAAACGGCAGTTTCTTCTACAGAAACCGAAAAAGTCATGGGAGAATTGGACAGCGAAACGTATTTTCCACCCGAGTGGTCCGCACTTTCAACAATGGCCGAATTTTCGACACCAGTTTGTTCTTCGGCTTCATAGACGATGGGAGCCGCAAAGGCAGACACGGCGGCAAGCACCGGCAAAAATTGAAATTTCATAAAATTTCCTTTAACATTTTTCTTAAAACTAATTTCAACTTGTCGAATTTCAAACTCATCTCAACGCAACGGCTCCCCTTTTTCTCCGATTTAAGGGCTTTTTCCCAAAACTGGATGTGATGGAAGAGGAATTTGTAATTAGGAATTAGAAATGAGGAATGAGAAATTGGGTATTGGGAGTTTGAAGTGTGAAGAGTGGAGTTTGGAGTTAGGAATGAGGAATTGGGCTGTGGGCGGCGAGCCGTTTTGAATAATGCGGAATTCGTAATTCGGAATGCGG
>CAYNID010000022.1:0-16272 GCA_964397425.1 uncultured Fibrobacter sp. | reverse complement strand
TGCCGGCGGCCTTCAGGAACATCTTGAAGTGGTTCTGCAGGGTCCGCGGGTCGCGTGGATGCGCAGGGCGTTCCGCGAGAAATCCACGTCGGAGACCTTCAGCGCGCAAAGTTCCCCCAGCCGCATGCCCGTGAGCGCTAGCAGCAACAGGCCCTGCGCCGAGTCCGCGTATCGCGCGCGCCGTTCGCCGGCGAGCACGGACAGCAGACGCGCGCTCTCCGCCGGCGGGAGCGACTCGGCGCGCCCCTTCCGGACGCCGTCGGGCTTGGGGAAGCGCAGAGCGGCGAAATCCGCGGGCGAAAGCGACGACTTCAATATCCGGGAAAGGGTGGACAGCACGAATTCGCGCGTCGAGGGCGCCAGCCCGCGAAGGCCCTCCGCGAAATCCCGGACGCTCTTCGCGCTGACATCACGCCCGCCGCCGAACGCGGGAAGCAGGCGCGTCCGCAAGACGGCCGCGTATTTCGCCCGCGAACCGGCGCTCCACCCACGCAGCCTCCCGCCATACCAAAACTTCGCCGCATCATCGAATCGCATAAGATCTCCCAAGGTTTTCCGCGCGTCCAGCGGGCGAACCATTCGGCCGTTGAAACGGGCGCGTTCCATCTTGGAATTTCCGTTTTCCAGACAAAAAAGGCGGGATTCCAAACCGGCCAAAGCGGAAAACCGGGTCCCATTCCGAAATTACGCCCCAAATCCCTCTCCATTCCAAGCGGGCAGCCCAAATTGCACAAAAACGGCTCGCGTATGCCTCCCAAACCGTGCAAACATCACACCGCAACAGAAAAGGCTTTCCGTTAAAACCCCATCAAAAAAATTTCCCGTCCACAGCCCAATTTCTAATTCCTAATTTCTCATTATTCCAAGCGGGCTGCCCAAATTGCACCAAAAAGGTTCCCCGTTAAAACCCCATCAAAAAAAATTTCCCGTCCACAGCCCAATTTCTAATTCCTAATTTCTCATTATTCCAAGCGGGCTGCCCAAATTGCACCAAAAAGGTTCCCCGTTAAAACCCCATCAAAAAAAATTTCCCGTCCACAGCCCAATTTCTAATTCCTAATTCCTAATTCCTAATTTCTCATTCCTAATTGTATTCTACTCCGCCGGACACGCGGTGGGACTTTTTACATTCCTTATCGCTAACTTCTGACATCTAATTCCTAACTTCTAATTCCTAATTGCGAAAACCGGCTCGCCGTCACAGCTCTAATTCCGCATTCCTCATTCCTAATTCCTAATTACAAATAGATTCGCTTAAAAAAAATCGACATTGAATGTTTTCTAAATTTTGATCATGAAATCGATCCGCGTAGCCACCCTCCAAGGAAAATGGTTTGGGACAGTCGAAGCAACAGACGCTTGGTATGCTTCCGAAGCCCAGAAATTAAAATCTTCGCATTGCGACATTCTGGTCCTTCCAGAACTTTATCACACGCCATACTTCCCCATCGAAGAGTGTGATAAGGGATTTGACCTGGCGATAAAAAAAGACGACCCGCTCATCGCTGAATGGCAACGCATTGCACGCGAACTTCAAACCGTCGTCGTCTTTCCTTTTTTTGAAAAACGCGCGCGGGGAATTTATTACAACAGCGCTTTTATTTTTGAACGCGACGGCAGCATCGCGGGACTTTACCGCAAAAGCCACATTCCAGACGATCCGAAGTTTTACGAAAAATATTATTTCGCCCCCGGAGACACGGGATTTGAACCCATCAGTACGTCTGCAGGGAAAATCGGAGTTCTCATTTGCTGGGACCAGTGGTTTCCGGAAGCAGCCCGGATAGAAGCGCTCAAAGGGGCCGACGTCCTTATCTACCCAACGGCAATTGGATGGGACAAAGCTGAACCGGAGTCTCTTTACTATCGTCAAATGGACAGCTGGATGACCATCATGCGCGGCCACGCTATCGCGAACCGCCTGTTTGTCGTCGCCGCAAACCGCACGGGTTCCGAGGGCGATTTGAATTTTTGGGGACATTCTTTCGCCTGCGCTCCGGACGGGCACATTTTAACCCATCTCGAACCGGGATTTTTAGGGACTTCTCTTGTCGATTTGGATCTGGCAGAAATTGAATTCAACCGCCGTTTCTGGCCTCATTTCCGCGACCGCCGCACAGACCTTTACAAAGACATTCTCAAAACCTGGGACACGCCATGAAAATGATCTACCCCGCCGAATGGGAAACGCAAAAATCCATTTGGTTAGCCTTTCCGCACAGCAAAAATTGGCGTGGGAAATTCCGCGACCGCATACGGGAATTTTATTTCGAGCTCATTCACATCTGCGCCCGGTTTCAACCGGTGAACGTACTCGTTCCATTCGACTTCAGGCTTCCGGATTCTGAACAGAAAAAATTTTCCAAAGAAAAATTCAAGCCCAAATTCATTCCTTTGGAAACCGATGATGTCTGGATTCGCGACTACGGGCCATTTTTCGTTTACGACGAATCCGGGAACGAAATAGCGGTCAAGTTCGAATTCAACGCCTGGGGAAGAAAATTTCCACCTTGGAGCAAAGACAACGCCGTTCCATCCGCTATTGCAACATTCCAGAAAATTCCCATTTTAAAAAATTCCTTCCTCTTTGAAGGCGGAGCTATCGAAGTCAATGGCGATGGACTCGGAATGACAACGCTCCCCTGCCTTGTCGGGAAAAATCGAAACGATATCCGGGCACAGAAAGAGTTTGAAAAATCCCTGAAAGAATCTTTGGGACTTCGGGAACTGCTGATTCTCCCCCACGGCCTTTACGGTGATCACACCGACGGACACATTGACAACGTCGCCCGTTTTGTTTCCAATTCCCACGTGATTATCGCCAAAGAAGATTCGCCCAAAGGGAAAAATCACCGTTCTCTTCTCCAGGCAAAACTGGCCATTGAAAAATGGCTGACGTCCCATTATGGAAAATCGGCGCGAGTCGATGCGCTACAACTTCCCACGCAAAAACCGTTTTACGGCGGCGTTTTGCCCGCTTCGTACATGAACTTCATTTTCTTGAACGGAGCCTTAGTCTATCCCAAATACGAAAAAGGATACGACTTGGAAGCGGAATCCTTTTTCAAGGAACTTTTTCCAGACAGGGAAATCATCGGCATTGACGCGACAACTGTCATCCGTCAAGGCGGAAGCCTCCATTGCATCAGCAAACAAGAAAGCGCCTTTCCAAGCCGTTGAAAGTTCCTTGCGTAAAAAACGCGGCAGATTTCCCCATTCGCTAGCGCAAGCCGTCAAAATCCGACGCGCGTAAAATGTCCCATCGAGCGGAAAGGAATCGTCAAAACTTTCGAGAGAGCATCAAAAGAATCGCTTTAAGTCCCCATTCCGAACCGACGCGCTCCTGGGAAAGTTCCGTGCCCGTTTCAAAATGATAATTCCGGTATCGGCGTTCCCGCGCAAACGTCGCCATCAACATTCCACCCCACCGTTCATCCAGTTTGATGGAAAGCATGGGGACAAGGGTGACCGTTTTGAATCCGGGGTCATAAGGTTCGTAGACCGCATCAAAATCCGATTCATGTTTGAATCCGCTCACATTCGCCGAAAACATCGCCATCGGAAAATGCTTGAACGGCAAGAAGTACACCATCGTTCCTCCAACTTGGTAACGAAGCCCATTGACCATGTCCCCGGTTCCCGCCTTCCAGACTTCTCCATCTTCTGCCCCGGTGTACGCTGCATAAATAAGATTCGCCGTGGGCCGCAGCATAATTTTCGTCCACTCCGAGCGGGGCAAAAAAGCCATCAGCGGAATCGAAAGCGCCGCATGGTACCGCACTTCATAAGAAAATTCCGTTCCAAACATATCCGCGGAATACTTTTGCTTTTCAGGAGAATAAACGCCCATGGATGTTGTCATGCTGCCATAATTGATGCCAGACATCAATCCGCCTTCCACTCCGAGTTCCAAAAGATGCGACACGTCCAGCGAGACATCCGCTTTCAGGCCCGCCCCGAACAAGGCGAGACTTCCTCCGGCGACACCTTTCAAAGTCAACATTTTATGGAGATCTTTGTCCAGCATGATTTTTGAATTCCACGCCATCGGGGCGACAAATCCAAAAAAAGGCCAATCGTGCAAAGACTCCGAATTGCGGAGAGAGCGGTGCGGCAACAAGATTCCGGCAAAGGCGATGGAATGCTCCGTTTTAAAGCGGAAACTGGAATCCGGCGTAACTTCCGTTTGGTCCATATCCGCCGCCGAGAACGCGTTTGAAATCAAAATCAAAAAAACAAGCCAACTTCTTTTGCAGCTGGAAAAAAATGGAAAGCTCATTTTGAAACCGTCATGTAGCCCACAGAATCGCCGCGCACGGGGTAAAGATTCACTTGGGAATTTTCGCCAACGACAATGGCGACGCCCGCCAGATAAGCAATCCAACGGCCACTCTTGTAAAAGCGAAGATCGATGGAACGGTTTGTCGCATAAACGGTCAGCGGTTCCAACAAAACATCATGAGAAACCATCACGCTCACGCGGTTTTTCTTCAACCCCTGCGCAACGGCGCCTTCAACAAATTGTTTTCCCCGTTCAAAAAGGTCATAGAACAAAGCGTTGACATTTGACGCCAAATTTTCGGACATTGTTGAATCGGCGTAAGCCCAGCGGGAAATAATTTTCCACGCACCGCCGCGGTTGCTTGCAAAACGGGACAGCGAATCATCCGAAACCCGGAGAAAATAATCTCCGTCAACGCCCTGCCAAATATCCACGTCAAAATTTTCTTCTCCCCGACCTTCGGCTATGAGGCGGCACGTTTCCCGCGTGCGGACAAAATCCGTTGACGCGTAATAAAACGGTTCTTCCGCAAGAAGTTTTTTGCCCAAATCCAACGCTTTCTCTTTTCCATTTTCCGTCAACGGGGATTCTTGCCCCAGCGAAGAATTCCGTTCGGAGTGTCGAATGACGAAAATAATCCGATTCGTTTTGGGAACGGCCTTGTAGAGTTCTCCAATGTCATAAAATCCATCTTCATCCGGCAAAAGATTCAGCGCAGCCCCGGATTCCATTTTTTCCGAAGAACTGGAAGATGCTGCCGTATCAAAAGAAGAAGACGAAGATTCCATGAAATTTCCACTAGACAAATTTTCCATTTGCGAAGAAGAACAGAAAAGAGTTTCTTCTTGCGCCGAAGAACTCGATGATTCTCCACAGGCGACAATCCAAACAAAAGGAAAAGCGGCAATAGCACATCGACGGATCAAAGCATCTATTTTCAACATTTTGGAAAAATATAAATTTACCGCCGATGAATCCAGCCAACTACTCCCAAAATTTTGAATTGATGCTCCCTGTCGGCGACAAAGAGATGTTCCGCGCCGCCGTTGAAAACGGAGCTAACGCGGTTTACTTCGGAGTTCCTCATTGGAACGCCCGTGGCAGGGCCATCGATTTTTCCTTCGACGACGTTCGTGAAATGATCCGTTATGCGAGAATACGCGGAGTCCGGACCTTCTTGGCCATGAACGTCCTTATTTTTGAAGAAGAACTGGATGCGCTTCCCGAATTCATCGAAAACATCGCCGCCTTGGCGCCAGACGCCATCATCGTTCAGGATTTTGGATTAGTTCGTTTATTCAAAACGATAGCGCCAGAACTAGAAATCCACGCGTCCACTCAAATGACCATCGCTTCTGCCGAAGGCGTTGAAATGGCAGAACGCCTCGGATGCACAAGGGCGGTTTTAGCCAGGGAGCTTTCTTTAGACGACATCCGAAAAATCAAAAACAGGACTCCCCTGGAATTAGAAGTTTTTGTCCACGGAGCGCTATGCGTTTCGTTCAGCGGACAGTGCCTGACCAGCGAAAACATCGGCGGACGTTCGGCAAATCGCGGACAATGCGCCCAAAGCTGCCGACTTCCCTATCAAATGAACCTCGACGGAAAACCTTATCCGCTGCATGGAAAAAATTATCCATTCAGTCCCAGGGATCTTTCGGCATTAAACCAAATCAACGAGTTAAAACAGATTGGAGTCAAATCGTTCAAAGTCGAAGGGCGTTTGAAAAGCCCCGAATATGTCGCCGCGGCAACGATCGCTTTCCGGGAAAAAATGGACACAGGCGAAGTTTCCCCGTTGAACAAAGAACCCCTCGAAGTCCTTTTTTCAAGAGGCCTTGGCGAGGGATGGATGACGGGCGTAAATCAGCAGACTCTCGTCAACGGTTATTACTCCAACCATCATGGAAAATTTTTAGGAAACGTTATAAAAATCGACAAGAAAGGCGTTCTGATTTCCGGCAAGCACGTTCTTTCGGCAGGAGACGGGATTCTTTTTGAATATCCGGGAGAAGAAAATTCCACGGGTAGCCGCCTTTTTTCATCGGCGATTGTCGGCGACACAACGCACCTTTCTTTTGGAAACGATTTCGACTTGAAAAAAGTCCGCACTTCGATGCAGGCTTTCCAAAACGATTCCCCTGCGATAGAAAAGCGTTTGCGCAAAACGTATCATGACCGGGAAAACTCGTTGAAGATTCCCGTAAACATTCGCCTGTCCGCAAATTTTGGAAAACCTCTTTCTCTTGAAATGGCAGACAAAAACGGACATCGGATTTTTCAACGCGGAGAAAAGATTCTGGAACCGGCAAAAGTGCCGCAAGACCCGTATTCCCGCATAGCAAAGGAACTTTCCGCCCTTTCGGGGAGCGCCTACTTTGCAAATGAAATTTCAATCGACATTCCAAAAGACGCTTTTGTTTTAGACAAAGAAATTCGCCAGTTGCGAAAAGCGGCCTGTTCCGCTTTAGACGCCCTTCGCGCCGAATCATTGCCCATCGAAGCTTCGGCACAACGGGGAAAAGACCTGATCAATGCAGCCCGTTCCCTTAAAAAAAACAGTCCGAAAGCGCATCCCATCCAAATCTCCGTTCTTGTCCGCAATCCAAACCAAATTGAAAAATTAAAAGGCTTGGAAATCGACCGGGTCATCCTCGACTTGGATTGGGGCGTCGATTACAAAAAGCCGCTAGAGCGCATCCGCGAAATGGGATTCGCAGCAGGAATCGCCACAATCCGGGTACTGAAAGAAGGCGAAACGGCAAATTTAAAGCGCATTGTCGATTTGAAACCGAATTTTATTCTGGTGCGAAATCCCGGCGCGTTAATTTATCTGCAATCATTCGATATTCCTCTCGAAGGGGATTACAGTTTGAACGTTTCCAATTCGCTTTCTGCAGACTGGTTTCTTTCTCAAGGCCTTGATTCCCTTCACCCTTCTTTTGATTTGAACGCAACCGGAACAGAAAAACTTCTTGAAAATTTTGGCGGCGAACATTTTGAAATTTCTGTATTCGCCCATTTGCCTGCATTTTACATGGAACATTGCCTGTATGCAGCGACACTGACAAATGCGGAACGTTTTCCTTTTTGCAAACAAATTTGTTCAAAACATCACATCGACGTTTTGGACAGAAAAGGCGCCTTGCACACACTCGTCCCCGATGCAGAATGCCGCAACACGCTTTATCTGGAACGACCCCAATCCGCATTGAATTTCATCGACAGATTCCGCGAACTGGGCGTTTACCGGTTCCGGTTGGAAATGTTAGACGAAAACCCGTCAGAAGTCGCCGACAAGACCCGTCTTTACGCACAAGCGTTGCACGGAAAATTTTCAAGAACCGTCGCGGCGAAGCTCATTGGCGCAGAAGAAAAATACGGTGTTGCCGAAGGACAGCTTTTTCACAAAAACTCCTGGAAAGACCGGAAAACGCGCACCACAGACAGTCAGTCGTTCTAACTATCACACCACCGCGTTTTTATTTCAAAGAAGAACTGCCCGCGCTGCACAAAAAGGCTCATCGTTTGCTGAAGACTCCGGACAATTTCCATTCCACGAAAACGGCAACCCTGCGCAGTCAACACCGTGCACACTTCACCCCATCCGCAGAAAAGATTCTCCGTCAAAACCCCATCAAAAAAGTTCTCTCGTCACAGATCACAATTCCTCATTTCAAACTTCACACTTCAAACTCCACATTTCTCATTTCACACGTTTCCATACCGCAGAAAAGGCTCTCCGTCAAAGCCCCATTAAAAAGAGTTTCCCGTCCACAGCACACAATTCCGCATTCCGAATTACGAATTCCGCATTATTCAAAACGGCTCGCCGTTCACAGCCTCATTCCTAATTTCTACAGCTTATTCACAAAAAAAGGCAGAATCCATCTGCCTTTTTTCACAATGCCTTTTCCGTTACAGAAGTTCACCAATTTGGATGGCGTTCAAAGCCGCGCCCTTGCGGATTTGATCTCCGGTAAGCCAAAGCGTATTGCTGTTTTCATCGGCCAAATCCTTGCGGACTCGCCCCACAAAAACATTGTCCTTGCCCGCACTTTCAAGCGGCATCGGATAAACGTAATTCTGCGGATCATCTTCGAGAGTCACACCGGGCGCATTCCGGAGCGCTTCTCGGATTTCTTCCACCGAAACGGAGCGCTCCGTTTCGAACCAAACCGATTCCGAATGAGAACGCAAAGAACTGACGCGGACACAAGTCGCGCTGGTCCTGACATCGGAATGCATGATCTTGCGCGTTTCGTTGAACATTTTCATTTCTTCTTTCGTGTAATCGTTTTCCGTCATCTTGTCGATTTGCGGAATCACGTTATACGCCAGCTGATGCGGGAACTTGGCGATATGAGTCGTCGTCCCCGTTTCCACGATATCCTTGTATTGCTGCTTCAATTCTTCCATGGCGACCGCTCCGGCCCCACTTGCGCTCTGATAAGACGAAACATGAATTTTGCGGATGGGCGAAATTTTATGAATCGGATTCAAAACGACAACCATCATGATAGTCGTACAATTCGGATTGGCAATGATTCCTTTTCCGCCGAATTCCGGCTTATAAAGTTTGATGTCTTCCGGATTCACTTCGGGGACAACCAGAGGAACGTTGGGATCCATCCGGTAAAAACTGGTATTGTCAATGCAAACCGCACCCGCTTTCACTGCGGACGGAAGATATTCCTGCGAAATGGAAGCACCCGCCGAAGAGAAGACGATGTCAATTCCCTTGAAAGAATCGTGCGTGAGCTCTTCTATCATCAATTCTTCTCCGCCAAATTTGACCTTGCGCCCGGCACTCCGTTTAGAAGCCAACAGCTTCAAGGAATCCATTTTGAAGTGGCGTTCTTCGAGAATGGAAAGAAGTTCCTGCCCGACTGCGCCTGTGGCACCGACAATAGCAACATTGCGACTCATAATCTGCCTTTGAATTTACTTGTGAAGTGATTGAAATTCATTTACCCGAAATCATCCCCAATTCCGCCCGGCTCGCTTCCAATTCTTTTTTGGCGGCAGCCGCCCGGCTTTTTCCCTGTTCGAATTGGACCTGGCGTTCATCCGCGTTTTCAAGCGTCGTGTAAACATGCATCGAATACCCGGCGAGCCTCAAGTTTTCCGTCGCGTGGACCAAATGGGAATACGACTCCCGCTGGGTTTGCGAATGAAAAAGTGAAATGGCGCGGCTGTTCAGGTGCGCAGCCGAATTGCGAATGGCCAAAGCTTTTGATTCCGCCTTTTCCCGTTCCGGTTCCGAAATGTTCCGGGGCAAAGCGTTCAAGCTTTCAATTTGTTTCGTCAAATCCAATCCTTCGCCGATGAGCTTCTGAGCGGCAGAGACATAACGCTCCGCATAACCGTTTTCTCCGGCTTTGGATTCTCGCATTGACAAATCTTCCTCATCAACGGAAAGGGAGTCCTTTTCTGAAACCGCCCAGGGCATAACGTAATTTTCATATCCCTGTACTTTCAAAAATGTCAGACAGCAGGCTACGGCAAAAATCCCGATGGTGATGATAGCGGAAAAGAGAGCGCGCAAGGCCCCCCTCGCATTTACCGTCAAGATAACAGCCAACAAACCGATACACCAAATGACCGAAAGGTTGACGACTTCAAAAGAAGGCATGATTAAGAAAGGGAATAAAGGAGTTTAAAACGGAAGATCTTCTTCAACGTCCATACCCATCGGAGCTGAAGACGGCATCGGCGAAGCGTTGATGGTGGGATTGCGCCCATAAGACGGCGCAGCCGGTTGCTGCTGCGGACGATTGTAATTTCCGCCCTGATAGGGAGCTGAGTTTTGATTCCGCGGTGTGAGCAACTGGAACGTATCCATGTTCACATCCGTCGCATAGCGTTTCTGCCCATTCTGATCATCCCAGGAACGGTAAGAGAGCGTGCCTTCCACGTAAAGAGTCATTCCCTTGTGCACGCCGAGATTTTCGATAAGGTCGGCAATTTTTCCCCAACCGACGATGTTGTGCCAATCCGTCTGTTCACGGGTTTCTCCGCTGGCATCCCGGAAACGGCGCGATGTCGCAAGAGAAAAAGAAACGCGTTTGCGCCCGCTGGGAGTCACTTTCGTTTCCGGGTCTTTGCCGATGTTGCCGATGAGCATTACTTTGTTCAGATAAGGCATTTTGTTATTCCTAATGAGTTTTTGTTGTTTTTTCAACTTATATTTTATACGCACCTCAAATATAAAAAATAATGACCGTAAAAATCGCCCTTTCCCATTTTGAAGAATCCTATCCGCACCATTTGCGCGGAAAACGCCTCGGCGCGCTTCTCCACCCCGCCTCCATTGACGCGAACCTGCACCACACGCTGGAAACACTCCTCGCCCTAAACGGCAAATGTTTCCACCTTTCCGCGCTGTTCGGTCCCCAGCACGGCATCAAAGGCCACACGCAAGACAACATGATAGAATGGGAAGGCTCTACGGACCCCGAACTGGGAATTCCGGTTTACAGCCTTTACGGCAAGACACGGGAACCTTCGGCGGAAATGCTTTCCCACATCGACGTCCTTTTCGTCGACATGCAAGATGTCGGCGCGCGGTATTACACATTCATCTGGACCCTATTCCTGTGCATGAAAGCCTGTGAAAGGGCGAACATTCCCGTCATCGTTCTCGACAGGCCAAACCCCATCGGCAACGAAGTCGAAGGTCCCATTCTCGACTTGGATTATTCAAGCTTTGTCGGGCTTTGGAAACTTCCCATCCGCCATGGGAAAACCATCGGAGAAATCGCCAAGCAATTCCAGGCAGAACGCTTTCCCCGATCAGAGCTTTACGTGATGGAAATGGACGGTTACCGACCGGGGATGTGGTTCGACGAAACAGGGCTTCCCTGGGTGATGCCTTCGCCGAATATGCCCACATTGGATACTGCGACAGTCTATCCGGGGATGTGCCTTTTCGAGGCGACAAACGTCAGCGAAGGACGCGGGACCACTCGGCCTTTTGAACTTTTCGGAGCGCCTTTCATCGACGCGCCCAAACTCGTCCGCTATTTAAACGGGCTGAAGTTGCCCGGAGTTTTTTTCCGCGAAAACTACTTCATGCCCACATTCCACAAAGGCGCCGGGCAAATTTGCGGCGGTGCGCAAATCCACGTTACCGACAGGAACACGTTCAAGCCATTCGATACGGCCATCCGAATTTTGCGTTACCTTTTCCATGCCTACCCCGATAATTTCGCCTGGAAAGCTCCCCCTTACGAATACGAATTTGAAAAGCTCCCCATCGACATCCTGTTGGGATCGGGAACGTTCCGGCGGGACCTGATCGAAAACGGAGAACTTTGATGCGCATTTTGATTTTGGCAGCCGGGCTAGGCACCCGGCTCAGGCCGCTGACCTCCCAAATGCCAAAGCCCCTCGTCCGCATCGTGGATGCGACCATCCTTGAACATCAGGCGATTTTGGCAAGGACACTTCCCGAAGCGCGGCTCCACGTCAACGCGCACTATCTCGCCGAAGCCCTCTCGTCAAGCGCCGACTCCCTGGGCTTTGAAAAAGTTTGGATTGAACAGCCAGCCCCCCTTGGGACAGGCGGTCCCCTGTTCCGAATGAATAGAGAATCTCCAGTCGACGAATTGCTGGTGATGAATTCGGACTGCTTTTGCCGATTCAACTTGAAGCAATTTCTGCGTTTGGCGCGCTCATCGGGCGCACCGTGCGCCCTTCTCGGAGTGGACTATCCCCTGGCCAACACGCTTTATCTGCGAAACAGCCTGCTTGCGGGAATCAAAAACCGCTTCGGAGACGTTACCCGCGAACGCATCACCTTTTCCGGTATCGCCTGGTATTCTAAACACGCCTTGCAAAGCATCCGCGAATCCGAAATGGACATCCGGGATTTTTGGAAGAGGCTGATTCAAGAAGGCGTTCCACCGTTCATCGATTCCAGTCAAAAATTCGCGCCATGGATTGACATGGGAACTCCCGAAGGACTCATGCGGGCCAGCGATTTCCGGCGCAAAGAATTGAACATTGGCAATTTCGGCGTTCCTGCAAATATTTCAGGAAAAGCCAAATCCACCATCTTCATGCCGGGTTTCGAACCAAAAGCCGAGGCCACATTCGACCATGCGATTCTTTTTCCCGGAGCGGCTGTGGAAAACGGCGAATGTGTCAAAAACGAAATTCGCGGAGAAAACTTCACTTGGACCATAGGCAGATAAATGTTGAATTTCAGAATCGTCCTTTGCGAACCGGAACATCCGCACAATGTGGGCTTCGTCGCCCGCGCCATGCACTGCAACGCCATCCGGGATCTTTACATCGTCTACCCCAAACGCGACGCGGTAAATCCGGAATCTTACCGGACGGCGCACAATTCGGCAGAAATTTTGGACAATGCGCACATCGTTCACACCTTGGACGAAGCCTTGGCGACTTCGCAATTTGCAGTCGCCTTTTCGCGCCGCCGTTTCGACACGGTCATCCCCTGCACGGCGCTCCCGGAAATATCCCAGAAGCTCCCGGAAAGCGGCACCGTTGCGCTTGTTTTCGGAAGGGAATCCTGCGGTCTTTCCTTAGAAGAAATTGAACGTTGCGCAGTCATTTGCGAAATTCCCGTACCGGGCCAGATGAGCCTCAATCTGGCTCAAGCCGTAACCGCCGCCTGTTACGAACTTTGCCGCTGCGGACTTCTCGAAAATGGCGGACTTAGAAAAGACCGCGTTCCATTAAAACGGGGCCGCATAGAAAAAGCGAACATCGGACAAATCGAAAGTTTTCTTCAATACCTGCACAACAACCTGACCGACCGTTACAGGCACAACGCCTGGACTGAATCCGCTGTGCGCGAATTTTTGCAGCGACTGGAGCCGACCCGCTTTGAAATGAGCGCCCTCCTCGGTTTGGTGAAAAGCCTTGTGATGCGGGGTCAAGAAGACGCCCGCGACATTATCCGAAAAAAAGAATCCGAGTGGAAATCGCAGGGATTGCTCTGATTTTTACCGTCAGCCGAACAGCACGCAGACGCGGATTCCACCGTTCACCGATTCCACGCGTTTTTTCACATTGAAACGAACAGCCGACTCCGCCACTTTTCCGGGAACGACAAGGGCCCAGTTCGCTTCAGAAAAATCCAGGGCAATTTTCTTGGAAATTTCCCGGTAAAGCCGCGAAACATCGGCGGGAATCCGTTTTCCATAAGGCGGATTGAGCACAAGCAAGGCTCCCGGCGATGCTTTGGGAATTTCAAAAAAATCCCTATTTGCAATTTCCAGACTGCCTTGGGGTAACGCTTCCAAAAAACGGCGGGCGCCGTCCGTTTCCAAATTATGGCGAATCGTGGAAAGGGCTTTTTCCGAAACGTCCCCGGCGTAAATTTTCAATTCGGGAAAAACATCTATTCCGGGCGTATGGTTCACCATGAAATTCCACGCCGGCGCTCGAAAATACGGAGCGTCTTGCAACGCGAAATTCCGCGTTTTCCACAAATCCGCTTTGGCTTTCCAAAGAGCCGCTTCGCTTGAAAACGTTCCACTGCCAGCCATCGGATCAAACAGTTCCCGCGCACTAGGAAGTCCCGCCTCCAAAAGCATCGACGCGGCAAACGTATCGCGGATGGGAGCATCTTCAACATGACGGTCAAAGCCTCTTTTGTAAAGCGGCTCGCCACACAAATCCACGCTGAGCGTACAACAGTCATTTTCAAGATGCACAAACAGCGTTTGCCGTTCGCCTACACGGTTCCCTTCCGGCAAAATTCCTTTGCTCGACAAAGCGTCTCCAACGACAATCCGCAGTCGTTCCGCGACCGCATCCGTGTGATAAAGTCTTGACTTTCTGCAAGTCACCCTGATTTCCGGAAGAGGATTCCGGGGAAAGTAAAGTTCCCAGGGAATCATCGCCGCCTTTTTTTCCAAGCGCCCAAAATTTTCGGCGGAAAACTTCCCCACGCGCATCACTATCCGGGTACAGGTCCGCGAAAAAGCGACAAGCTTCCACGCCAAATCCAATTTGGCTGAAAAATCGACAGCTCCCGTCGAGATTTGATACGGAAGTTGAACGCCCAACGCAGAAAATTCCCCCGCGCATGTTTTTTCAAATCCCGGATGGCAAATGGCCCGGAAATCATGCGGAACAGCAAAGACATGCCGCTTGATACGTTTTGACAAATCCATTGGGTAAATTTAGTTAAATGTTCAAGCGGTCCCGCCTTCAAAGTCAACACGCAATATTTCTACTTTCAACAGAGTGCTTTTTGATTTTGCCGCAAAAAGCCCGAATTCTCCCGGAGTCCTTTATTTTCAACGCTTCGCGCATATCCGCTCACATTCACCCACAAGCACAAGACTTCGTCAAAAACCGTCTGTTTTCAAAAATTTTATGCCAATTTTGTGCCTGTTTGACAAGGCGGTTGGGGCGGCGGAGTTCACAGCCCTTCGCTCGCTCTTGAGGAGTCTTTTCCCCGGCAAAGTGTTTCGCCCTTTTCCGGTAGAATCCTCCATCGACAAGTTTTTTCACTTCCACAACAGCGTCCCCCTCGGATTCTCCGACAGCCCCACGTGGGCGAAACGCAATTTGGAGGGGTCCTTGGAGCCGTTTTCCGTGTAGACGATGAGTTGGTCCATCCGGGGCAAAAACTCCCCCAAAACGTCAAGGAACGCTGCCTTGGAGCGGTTGTCGGACTTCACCGGGGCGATGTCCGCAGCGAGCCCCTTCAGATGCGCCGAAGTTTTCGAACCGCCGACCGCCGCGTTCACCGCCGGGGAACGGAACCCGGAATTCACCTTGATGGGCTTCCCGAATTTCTCCCGGATTCCGTCCAGGAAGAGCGCGAGCCGCCGCAGGTTCTCCACCTGCTCCCATGTCGCCGGGGCGTTCGCCTTCCCGGTGCCTGTCGCCGTCAGCTCGGCGTAAGTGAAGTATTTCGGGTATTCTGATTTTTGAATAAAAAATTCCATTTTGGAATATTTTCCCTTGCTTTTTCAAGATTCTTGATTATTTTTTGTTCAAACAACAGGGCTCCCCGCATGAAAAAATGGACAGTGCTTAAATTCGACGGATACCCGGAAAAGAGGCAGTCCAAGCTTGCCCGCGGACACGAGACGCTCATCGCGAACGTACTCGCGAATCTCGCCACCTATCTCAGGGCGCTCGAACTTGGCGTCCACCCCGAACAGGTCAAACGTTCCATTCCATTCGTCCATGACGAAAAGCGTGGACTTGTCGCTATCGACCAGCGTCCACCAAAAGGGGGATTCCAGGTTAGGCTTTACGTGTTTCCGCAGGCGACAGTCAGCACGCTTCACGTGATCGCCATCGGGGACAAGTCCTCGCAGGAAGACGACATCCGTTTTTGCCACCGCTATATCAAGGAGATAGAAAATGCCCAAAAAAGTAAATGACATCGCCGAACTCGCAGAAGGCCTCGGTTTTGACGCGAAAGGACTCGCGGAAGTGCGGCGAAAGGTGGCGGACCGTTCCATTTCCGGAATGTTGGCGGCTCTTCGCGCCCGCAAAGGACTAACACAGAAAGAATTTGCGCTTCGGATTGGACGGACGCAATCGGCGGTATCCAAGCTGGAAATGACCGAAAACGCCAATCTCCGCATCGGAGATTTGCAGGCGTACGCTTCCTTCATGGGAATGAACATTTCCATTGATTTCTTTGAACCGCGAAACCTCGCGCAAGAAATCCGCCTTGACGTGACGCGCCTGGAAAAGCACTTGAACGAACTGGAAAAACTTCGCCAAGCCGACGGGACCATTTCCGAATCCATCCAAAAATTTCGAGAATCAATCACATCTTTGTTGTTGGACATCATCGCGGTCAACATTCCAGAACAGCCTGGCTCCCAAACATCTGACAGGACTCCGCTGTTTTCCGTGGAAAACGCGCCGGCAAGCGGCAAGGCCGCTTTCAAATAGCAACCCTTTCCATCTTGACGCGGAAGCGGACTCCGTGCCTGTCGTGGTCCTTGCCGTAATGCCCGCCCGCGAATACCCCCACCAGCCAT
>CAYNID010000021.1:0-18314 GCA_964397425.1 uncultured Fibrobacter sp. | reverse complement strand
GGAATGAGAAATTGGGCTGTATAATTCGGAATGCGTAATTCGGAATGCGGAATTGGAGTCGCGAACAGGAAACTTTCTTGGGTGGGGTTTGCACGGAGAGCCTTTTCTGTTGCTGGGCGATGTGTGGAATGAGAAATTAGGAATGTATCATGCGGGATAAAAACGTTTTTTGTGAAATTCAAACCTTCAAATGGAACAAAGCATTTGGGCAAAAAATCGTTGACCCAATCATTTTTTAAATTGCAGGGCGATGTTTTCCCTATTGCAGAGAATCTTGCGCAACGCGCTGAAGCACCCGAAAGCGGTCCTGGCCATCGCCTTGGCGATCACGCTCCTTTCCGTTTATCCGGTTCGCCATCTCAAGTGGGAACTCCGGCTTATCGATATGCTGCCCAACTCTTCCGAAGTCAAGCAAACCGACTCCATCGTCGAAAAAAACTTCGGAGGCTTCGGTTCGTTAGTCGCCATCATCTCTTCGCCCGACAGCGCCCGAAACGGCAGGCTGGCCCGCGAACTGTCGAAGAGTTTGGAAAACAGCCGCCTGGTCAATTTTGTCGAATGCGAATCCGACATGGACTTTTTTGAAAGGAACAAACTTCTTTACATCCACACGTCCGATTTGAAAAAAATACAGGACCGCATTTTACAAATAAAGAAGCAGTTACGCATCAACTTCAATCCGTTTTATGTCGACCTGCTCCAGAAAGATTCCCTGCCGACCTCCGTCAAAGATTCCATCGCCCATGCGATTACCGATTCCCTTTCTCTTTCTGAATTAGAAAACAGATATTTGTCCACCCTGCGGAACCTGTATTCAAACGAAGACGGCACCATCCGCATCGTCAACATTTTCCCCAAGCGGAAAGTTTCCGATCTCAGCGCCTCCCGAAAGCTGGTGCGCATCGTCGAAGGCGCATACGAAAGCCTTTCGGAAAGTGACCGAGCCGAACTGAACCTGACGGGAAAAGTGTATGAAACGGCTAGCGAAGGTTGGCGGATTTTACCCGAAGCCCGTTCTACGGGCATTCTCTTAGCCTGCATCCTCGCCGCGTTCCTCCTGTTCCGTTTTGCGCGTCAACCCGCGGTATTCTTGCTTTCCGTTGTCCCCGTTGCCCTGGTATTCATCTGGACTCTTGCCGCCGCATGGCTTTTCTTTGGGCGCATCAATCTGTATTCTCTCGTTTTGTCGGTCATCCTCCCCGGAATTTCATGCCGCGAAATCGTGCATTTAATGACCCGCTTCGCCGAAGAGCAACGGAAAGGTTTGGGCTACGAACTCAGCCTGGAAAGTGCGCTTTTAGGCATAGGACCGACCATCGCCGTTTCTACATTTTCTGTTGCCGGGGCCTTTTTGGGGCTCCTGTTCGTACCTCTCGCGGGAATGCAGGAACTGGGAATTTTGGGCGCAATCGGTTCCCTTCTCAACTGGTTCTTGGCGAGTCTGGTATTCCCCGCCCTCATCGAAATCACCGGACGTTACCGGTCCTTTCTCCCATTCGGAAAGATTCGCGCCAAGATGGAAGATTTCAAAGAGAAACCTTTCGTCGGATTCAAGAAACTTTTGATTCCAGTCATCCTCTTGTCCGTCTTGCTTCCGTGCCGGGGAATTTATCCGCAATTCGATTATGATTTTTCCCATATTGAATACAACCCGGGCAGAGCGACTGCGGATTCGCTTTTGCGCGAAACAGGTTATTTGAATTTCGATCCCGTTGTCGTCATATTGCCCGATGCCGAGAAGGCTAAAGAATTTTACAACCAAGTGACCGAAAAGATGGAATCGAATCCGTCGACAGGCATCCGTTCCGTGGCCATTTACCAGAACCTGCTTCCGTCGAACCAAAAAGAAAAAATAAAATTGCTGAATGACATTCGGAACGAACTCGACATCGAAATGTTGAAGCGGTTCAGTCCCTCCGATTCCGAGTACATCAAAAAAATTGTCCGCGACTGGAATACGGTCCCCGTACATTCTGCGGATTTGCCCCAAAATTTGCGACGGATTTTCGGTGCGGACAACGACTCCCTTGAATTTGCCTTTATCCTGCCCTCATTCAATTCCAACGATGGTCTGGCAGACAGGCGTTTGAACGCCGAATTGAAATTCATCCCCTATCCGAAAACGGGGACAGCTCTCGTCCGGGCGGAAATTCTAGACAGAACCCTTCCCCATTTTCACAAGGCAATCCTCTTTGGCGCATTATGCGTCTTCTTGCTCACGCTCCTCTTTTACAAGAAAATTTCCTTTTCAATCCTTTCCATCGTATCTCCGCTCGTCGCTTTTTTCTGGCTCCTCGCCTTGCTCCGGCTCTTGAACATCCAAATTTCGGCTTACAGTTCTCTCGCATTCCCCATCCTTATCGGGATGAGCATTGACGGCTCCATTCAGCTTTGGAACGCCTATTTCGAACGCTCCACGGGAAGCATCCATTACGTTTTGCGCACAACGGGAGTCACCTGTTTTTTTGCCGAGTTCCTGACCATCATCGTGCTGTGCGGGCTCCTGTTCTCTTCGCATCCGGGAATCCACGACATCGGCTACATTTCCGTTTTAGGCATCCTTTGCATCGCCTTTTCGCACACCTTCGTTTTTCCGTTGCTCGCCGGATTTCTTGACCATCGACGACTCCGGAGGAGACTCATCCAATGAAAGCTCTTTCTGACCGCATCCAAAACATCGCTCCCTCGCTGACTGTCGCCATTGACACTTTGGCAAAAAAACTCAAAGCCGAAGGCAAAGACATTGTTTCCTTGGGAGCGGGCGAACCCGATTTTGAAACTCCCGCAGAAATCCGCGAAGCGGGAAAAGCGGCAATCGATGCGGGAAAGACGCGTTACACGGCTCCCCAAGGAATTTTCGAAGTCCGCGAAGCCGTTTCACATAAGCTTTTATCCCAGAACGGTCTCCGCTACAAGCCCGAGCAGATCATCATGACCAGCGGTGCGAAACATGCCATTTTCGATTCCCTGATGGCCTTGGTGAATCCCGGCGATGAAATCGTAATCCCCGAACCGTATTGGGTCACTTACCCAGAACTCGTCAAGCTGTTGGGAGGAGTTCCCGTCATCGTGCACACAAGGCCCGAAAACGATTTTCAAATGACAGGCGAAGAGCTTTCGCGCGTCCTGACTCCACGGACAAAAGCCCTGATACTCAACAATCCGACCAATCCGACGGGAACACTCTATTCGGAAAAGGCTCTTTCCGAAATTGCCCAAATCGCCATTGCAAACGACCTTTACGCCATTTCCGACGAAGTGTATGAGCATTTTTCTTACAGCGACTCTTTCAAGTTCAAAAGCCTCGCCCAAATCGACGGCATGTATGAACGCACGATTGTCGTAAACGGACTTTCCAAATCCCATTGCATGACTGGCTGGCGGATTGGATACGCGGCAGCTCCCGAAGAAATTGCAAAACTCATCGCGAAAGCCCAGGGACAAACGACGCATCACCCGTCCAATGTCGCGCAATACGCGGCAAAGAAAGCCCTGGAACTTCCTCTCGACGGCGTTTTCGCCATGCGCGACGCGTTCCGCAAACGGCGCGACTTTTTTTTCAACAAGATAGCTTCCGTTCCCGGTGTTTCTGCCCGGATGCCGCAAGGCGCTTTTTATCTATTCGCGGACATCCACGCCGTTCTGGGGAAAAATGCTCCCGGTGGAAAGCGCATAGATTCTTCGGCGGACCTTTGCGCCTACCTGCTCGAATCCGAAGGACTAGCCATTGTGCCCGGGAGCGCCTTTGGCCGCGAAGGCTTCGTCCGATTTTCGTACGCCGCTTCGATGGAAACCCTTTCCGCCGCGGCAGAGCGGTTCGAAAGGGGAATTTTAGCACTGTGCTGAAATCACGCCGATGGCTTCGACTTTCTTCACACAAAAAATTTCCCCGGATGCGCCGTTCATCATTGGCCGCGGCAAAAATGTCGATTTTGAACTGAAAGACGCTTCGGTTTCGCGAAAGCACGCCCGGATAGAAAAACAAAACGGTTCTTGGGTGTTCAAAAATCTGAGCGGCACTTCGGGCACGCTATGCGGCGGAACTCCCATCGAAGAAAAGGAAATTGCCGACGGCGATATTTTCATGCTCGGCCTGCAACAAATCCGATTTTCTCTCCAAAACGGTGCGCTTTCCATTTCGCACGTACGTTCTATTGAAGATGTTCCGGCGATTCCCCTTTTCGAAAACAAACCCGTCTTATTGGGACGCGGCAAGGACGAAGACAAACCGGGAACGATTCTGCATCCGGCCTGCCCCCGTTTCTTGGCGACAGCCCTCCTGGAAAAAACGAACCTGAAACTGACTTTTGCCTATCCGCTTTTTCACAAGACCCACCGTCTGAAAAATGGAGATTCGTTAAAACTCCCCTGGTGCCTTTTGGAATTTAGAAACGGAAAATTATTCGTACACCAAAAAGATATTGGATTTTCTCTATTCGTCAAAGACATTGCCGTTGAACGGTCCAAAAAGAAAATCCTGCAAAACATCCTCTTTTCCCTGCCGGCTGGGAAAATGCTCACCATCATCGGCATGAGCGGTCAGGGGAAAAGTACTTTCCTCGAACTTCTCGCGGGGAAACTGCGCCCCGAATGCGGACAAATCCTGCTGGACGGCATTGATTGCAATTCAAGAGAAGTTCAACGGGAAATCGCTTACCTGCCACAGGAGCCGTTGTTGCGCCCGACGTTGACCGTGATGGAAACGCTCCGGCTTTCAGCACGGATAACGCTCCCCAAAGACTATTCCGCCACAGAAACCGACGCACGCGCCAAAGAACTGTTGACGCTTTTGCAAATTTCCGGCATTGCGGATAGCCGAATCGCCGTGCTTTCCGGCGGTGAACGGCGACGCGTCGCCATCGCCTCCCAGCTGATGGGAGCGCCCGGTCTAATCCTGTTGGACGAACCGTTGTCCGGATTAGATCCGCAGAACGCCAAAAGGCTCTCATCCCATTTAAAAGAGCTTGCGAAAAAAGGCCACACAATAATCCTCACGACGCACAGTTACGAAGCTTTGCCCGTATCCGACGCGGTGTTGCTCATCCACAACGGACAAATGGGATTTTTCGGCGCGCCAACAGACGCGTTCCGCTATTTCAACACGCCGAATCCGGAAGGAATCTTGGAAGCCCTTTCCGACAAGACTCCCGACAACTGGAAAGAATCCGGGCAGGGTTCCATCTCCGAAACGTCCGAAAGCCCGCCTTCGCTGTTCCCCCACGTCTCCCATAAAAACATTTTCTTTCATTTTTTCAAAATCCTCGCCAAGCAATGGTTCCGCGACAAAGGAAAAGCGGCATCCCTCCTGTTACAGCCGATTCTCATCGGGCTCCTGCTTTCCCAGATTTTTTCAAACACGTCCTCGCTCTGGATTGCGGCTTTCGCCGTTATTTTGTGCGCAAACTGGTTCGCCCTTTCCCTTTCCGTCCGAGAAATCGTTCAGGAAAAAAACACACTTTTGGATGAATTTCGGAAAGGCGTTTCGCCCATTGCCGTATTGTCCGCCAAATGGATTTTCACGGCCTTTTTCGCTTTTGCGGAAACAGCGATAGTCTACGCCTGTATTTCGAAAAACATCGCGGTTCCTCCGTCCGCCGGACTCTTTTTGACTTTCGCCGTCACGGTTCTCCCGGCTGCAGCCGCCGGACTTTTGCTCAGCGTCTTGGCCAAGAATCCGGGGCAAGCGAACGCGTTTCTTCCCCTTGTCATCCTTCCGCAGATAGCGCTATCCGGAGCCTTAGTCCCCGCCGACAAAACAACCCCCATCGCCCAGTTTCTTTCCAAGTTCATCTGGACAAGTTACGACCAATCCGCGCTACAAAGTATTTTCACAGGCCGCCATCCGACCATTTCCAACTGGATTTTTTCCGCATTGCTCGCATTCTTAATTTATATTGTATCCATTATCGCCCTGGAAACCAGGAAAAAAGCAAAATGACTACCGAAAAATTTCCTCGCCCGTTCAACGATGATTACGAACTCCTGGGAGTCCTTGGGAAAGGCGGCATGGGCTACGTCTACAAGGCTCTCCAAAAAACGTTAAAGCGCGAAGTCGCGCTCAAGGTTCTGGATGCGACTTCCGACAAAGAATCGATGGAACGCTTCTATATGGAAGCCCAAGCGATGAAGGAACTGGACCACCAGAATCTGGTGCAGGTCTTCGATTTCGGAAAACACGGAAGCCAGCTCTACATCGCCATGACTTACGTCAAGGGCAGCACCCTTTCCGAAGTCCTCGAACACCGCCGCCGTTTGGACTTTGACGCGATAGAAATCATTGCGAAGCAAGTCGCCCGCGGGCTCCTTTACGCGCACAGCAAAGGCATCGTCCACCGCGATGTCAAGCCATCGAACATCATGATTACACACGACAACCGTGTCTATCTGATGGACTTTGGCATTTCGCACATTCAGTCCGCTGAAAGGCTCACTATGACGGGCATGACCATGGGAACCCCAGAATACATGTCACCGGAACAGTGTCACGGCGACGAAGTTTCCATCGCCTCCGACATTTACAGTTTGGGAGTCATCCTTTTTGAAATGACCTGCGGGCGGCTTCCCTTCACCGGTTCGAAGCCCCTCGAAATTGCGATGAAACACGTACAAGAAGAGCCTCCCAATCCGGAGAACTTCCGACCGGGAATGCCTTCGGGACTTTCAAAGCTCATTTTGAAATGTCTCAAAAAAAATGTCGCAGACCGATTCCGGAACATGCAAGAATTTTTGGACGCCCTGGACATCGTCTTCGCCCCGAAACACCCCACGGAATCGCATCACGGACACGACACCAAAAGCATTCGGAACCTGATCAAAAACCGTCCCCTGATTTCGAACAAAATAAATCACGTCAGGCGTTTTACCGACAAGCACGCCAAATTGTTCGCCCTCGCGCTTTTTCCCCTTTTAATTCTGCTGATTCTGATTTTTCTCCTCACATACAAACCGCCCCGGACATTGCAGGAAATTTCCGCGGTGAACATCCGCGCCGCATCTGAAAACCGCGATTTGGAAGGTGCCGGTCCCTATCCGCACTCCAATCTGATGGACAAGGATTTGAAATCGGCTTGGTTGATTCCGATGCCTTCGAATCCGCGGGCGCCTATTTTCATTTTGGATTTCCCGACGACGACCATCGTCACGGCCATCGGTTTTGCCAATGGATTTCAAAAATCCATCGACGACCAGTTCGGCGACAGGTTTCAAATGTTCAACAAAGCGAAAACGCTGTTTATCGTGACCAAAGAGGGCTTTCGGCAAACCGTCCAATTAGAAGACCTGAAAGGCGTTCAATACCCCGCCATCCAAGCGATGGAAACGACTGAAATCCAAGTCTTTCTCGGCGACGCTTACGAAACCAGCGGAAACAGCGATTTGGCCATTTCCGAAATCCGCATTTTGGGACTTCTCGCCGAATGACTCCGGCAAAATCCTTCAACAAAACGAAAGGCCGTTTTGCGGAACTCCACGCAGCGGCTTACCTCTGCCGCAACGGATGCGAACTTCTCGCACGCAATTACCGCTACCGCAACGGCGAGCTGGACATCATCGCGCGGGATCCCAAAGGGACAATCCTCTTTGTCGAAGTGAAATCCATTTGGAACAACAACAGCGGCAGCGCCGAAAGCCGCGTCGGATTTAAAAAGCAAATTCACGTTTGGCGGACAGCGGTCCACTTTTTGCACCATCACGGCGGACAAGAACAAAAATCCCGATTCGACGTCATTTGCGTCGATATGTGCCACGGAACTCCGAGCCTTTTCCATTACCCGGACGCTTTTTCCGCAACACGAGTCATTCCGGAATGCTAAATTTGCCCTAGCCATGAAAATCGAAATACACCCCATCAATCCCCAGCCCCGCTTTGTCAAACAGGCTGCGGACATTTTAGAAAAAGACGGTCTGGTCCTTTACCCGACAGAATCCGGTTACGCCATCGGGTGCGCCGCCGACTCCACCAAGGCCATTCACCGGCTCTATCAGTTGAAGAAGCCGATGAAAAAATTCGTCATGGCGATTATTTTGCCCGATATCCGCACCGCCTCGGAATATGCGCACGTCAGCAACTTCGCGTTTCAAATCATGAAGCACCGCGTTCCGGGACCTTACACGTTCATCCTCCCGGCAGATCCTTCCATTGCGCGGAAACTCGATGTCAAACGCCCGGAAGTCGGCTTCCGGATGCCGGAGCATCCCTTTTTCAAAGAACTTTTCCGCATTTATCCAAAGCCCATCCTCAGCACGGCGGCAAAGCTCTCCGACGATGCCGTTTACACAGAACCGGATGACCTTTGGAAACTGTTCAAGGGGAAAGTCGATTTGATGGTGGATTCCGGATCCATCGAAATCCACCCCACGAACATCATCCGCTTAGTCGGAGATTCCATCGAAGTTCTCCGTGGCGAACTGTTGCCCGAACCTTAATCCCAATCGTTTGGACCTTCGTTCGAAAGGCCCAGCCGTTTGAGAATTTCCAAATCGCCGCGAATCGTAGTGCCGCAAGTCGTGAGCATATCGCCGGTAATGCTCGCACTTGCCCCCGACACAAAAGCTTTTTCTCCGAAATCGGGCAGAATCTTGCGGCCCGCCGCCAATCGGATATTCGCTTCCGGATTGATGTAGCGGAAAATGGCGATGGTGCGCATCAATTCTTCGGCAGAAATTTGCGGCAAATGTTCTAATGGAGATCCGGGAATCGGCATCAACGCGTTCAACGGAATGGATTCCACTTCGAGCTCGGCAAGGCTTATCGCCATGTCCAGGCGGTCTTCCCAGGTTTCGCCCATGCCGATGATTCCGCCCGAACACACGCAAAGCCCTTCTTCTTTCGCCAAAGCGATTTCCCGCATTTTGTCGTCATACGTGTGCGAGGTACAAATGTTTGGAAAATTCCGACGGCTCGTTTCGATATTGTGATGATAACTGGTGACGCCAGCAAGCCGCAAACGGCGCAATTGTTCCCGCGTCAAAAATCCCATGCTCGCGCAAAGGTCTATTTTCAGCGTCCTGTGCATTTCTTCGAACGCTTCGACAGCCTTGTCAAAATCCGATCCGGAAAGCGAGCGTCCCGCCGTCACAATGGAAAAACGGTTCACGCCCATTTCCGCATTGCGGGAGGCTTCTTGGAGAATGCGCTCCTTGGGAAGAAACGGGTATTCTTCGCAGCCGGTCTTGTTATGGGCGGATTGTGCGCAATATTTGCAATTCTCCGGGCATCGTCCACTGCGTCCATTGATGATTGTACACAGATCCACATGATTTTTGCGGAAATGTTTTTGAATCCAACCGGCACCCGTTTCGAGATCATTCAAATCACAGGTGATGAAAAATGATAAATCCTCGCCGCGCCGGATGCGGTAACCATCAATAATCTTTTGGGAAAGCTCCAAAAGATCCACTGTAGACATGACAGGCCTTCCTTTTAGTTCGTTTCATTTTGAGCGTTGCCGGGCAAATCTTCCCGGACAAAAGTCAGTTTTTTGCCGTCCGCGTCAGCATCGATTTTTATCGTGGAGAAATCGGAGAACGTCCCAAGCAAAAGTCCTTCGGAAAGTTCGTCTTCGACCAAATTCTGGATGCTGCGGCGGAGCGGCCTTGCGCCAAGAGCCGGATCGAATCCGTGTTCGACAATGACTTCTTTCGCCTTTTCCGTGAATTCGAGCAATATGCCGCGTTCCGAAAGATTCTTTTGTACGCCGCCAAGCAAAATGTCCACGATACGGATCAAATCGTCCTTGTTCAAACTGCGGAATACAATCTGATCATCGATGCGGTTCAAGAATTCGGGAGAGAACGCGCGCTTCGCCTCTTCGCGGATCGTCGCCTCCATGCGTTCAAATTCGTCCGACTCGGAAATTTTTGTGAATCCCATGCCCGAACTGTGCTTGACTTCGCGAGCACCGACATTCGACGTCATGATGATGATCGTATTTTTGAAATTGATTTTACGCCCAAAGCTGTCGGTCACCTGTCCGTCATCGAGGATTTGCAGCAAGAGGTTGTAAACATCCGGGTGCGCCTTTTCAATTTCGTCCAAAAGCACAACGGAATAGGGACGCTTGCGGACTTTTTCCGTCAGCTGACCACCTTCATCGTAACCAACATATCCCGGAGGCGCGCCGATTAAACGGGAAACGCTGTGCTTTTCCATGTATTCGCTCATGTCGATGCGGACCATGGCGTCTTCAGAACCGAAAAGTGAAACGGAAAGGACTTTGGCGAGTTCCGTTTTGCCGACTCCTGTCGGCCCCAAAAAGAGGAAGCTCCCCATGGGACGGCGCGCGTCGCGAATACCCGCCCGGGAACGGCGAATCGAGCGGACAACCGCATCGACGGCGCGGTCCTGCCCGACAATGCTCCGCTTGATTTCCTTGTCCAATCCGACGAGCTTTTTCGTTTCTTCTTCGGCAAGGCGCGAAATGGGAATGCCCGTCATTTTGCTGATGACATCGCGGATAACGTTTTCGTCAACGACAAGGCGTTCCGTTTTGCGTTTTTCAAACCATTGGTCCTTGACTTCGGCAATCCGCTTTTGAAGGGATTCCAGTTCATCGCGGCATTTGGCTGCGTCTTCAAATTTTTCCGTGCGCAACGCCTCTTCTTTCTTCGCCGTAGCTTCGGCAAGGCGCGTTTCCATGTCGCGCAATTCCGGCGGAACCGCCATCCCGGCCAAGCGCGTTCTCGCGCCCGCTTCATCGATAACGTCAATCGCCTTGTCCGGCAAAAAGCGGTCTGTCAAGTAACGGTCGCCCAGAACGACGGCTGCGCGTACCGCATCCGGCGTGTATTTCACCTTGTGATGGTTTTCGTAACGGTCCAACAGGCCATTCAAAATTTCAATGGAATTTTCCACCGACGGCGGGTTCACCAAAATCTTTTGGAACCGGCGTTCCAGGGCGGCATCCTTTTCAATGTACTTGCGGAATTCGTTGATGGTCGTCGCCCCAATGCACTGGAGTTCTCCGCGGGCGAGCGCCGGTTTGAAAATATTCGAAGCGTCAAGGCTCCCTTCCGAGCCGCCAGCCCCCACAATCGTATGGAGTTCATCGATAAAGAGGATGACCGCATTTTCATTCTTTTGCAATTCCATGAGGAGAGCTTTCAAGCGCTCTTCAAACTGGCCGCGGTATTTGGTGCCGGCGACCATCGCGGCGACATCCAACGTGATGACGCGCTTGTTTTCCAAAATCTCCGGAATTTTCTTTTCGACGATTTTCTGCGCAAGGCCTTCGACGATGGCAGTCTTCCCGACGCCCGGTTCCCCGATCAAAACGGGATTGTTCTTTTTGCGGCGGCAAAGGACCTGAATCAAACGTTCGATTTCTTCGGAGCGGCCAATAATCGGATCCAATTTTCCACTCCGGGCCAAAGCGGTCAAATCACGGCCAAAATGATCCAAAATAGGAGTCTTTGACTTTAACTCCCTTTCGCGGCGCGCGCCCGGATTCGGCGAAAAATCCTGAGGAATCCGCTGCGGCCTGGAATCTTCTTTTACAGAGACAATCGATTGCATCAGGGCATCGTATTCGATTCCCGAAGCGGCAAGGGCGGCTGCAGCCTGGCAGTCAGGAACTTTCAACAAAGAAAGCAAAACGTGTTCGGTGCCGATGTAACTGTCGCCAAGACGCTGCGCTTCTCCGGCAGACGCCTGGAGAATCTGTTTCGCATGCACCGAAAAAGTCACCTGGGAACCGATTGTCATCATGCCGCCAGAAGAAGAAATGGAACGCTCCACGTCTTGCGCAAGACTTTCGAGATCCACCCCAGAAGCCTTGAGCGCAGCAGCCGCGACACCCGCGCCTTCGCGGAGGATTCCCAACAGCAAATGTTCCGTTCCCACGTGTTCCGAATTCAAACGTTTCGCCTCGTCCCGCGCAAACTGCAGGACTTTTTTCACTCTATCTGTAAACCGACCGGGCATTATTCAGCCTCCTTTCCAAAAGGGACAATCGTTCCGCCGTGCATGTGGACGCGTTTCGTCGCATATTCCGCCATCCGTTCATCATGAGTCACCACCAGCAGAGTTTGCCTGTCCTCTTCATTAATTTGTTTAAAAAGTTCATTCAACATCCGGGCATTTTTTTCATCCAGGTTGCCGCTCGGCTCATCGGCGAGAACGATATCCGGCGAATTCATCAAGGCACGCGCCACAGCCACCCGTTGGCGTTCCCCGCCCGAAAGCTCCCGCGGCAAATGCTTCATGCGGTTTTCGAGGCCCACTTTCAACAGCAGCTCCTCTGCCCGTTCCCGCATTTCCTTAGAATATCCATGAGGGTGCAAAATCCGCTCCGGGATGCAAACGTTTTCAAACGCCGTAAATTCCGCCAGCAAATGATGGAACTGGAAAACGAATCCGACCTTTTGATAGTGATAGGCATCCTTTTCCGCCGAAGTCATCTTTCCGAGACTCTTCCCTTCGAACAGGACTTCGCCCGAAGTCGGCGTGTCCAAAGCCCCGACCAGATTCAGAAAAGTCGACTTTCCTGAGCCCGAAGCGCCCGTCAACACGCAAAATTCTTTCCGGGAAAGTGAAAAATCAATGTTTTTCAAAATTTCGAGACGTTCACCCGTTTCTTCAAAATAGCGGGTCAAAGACTTTGTTTCGAGAATGACATCACTCATGGCGAATGGCCCCCACCGGATCGAGCTTCGAAGCCTTCCATGCCGGAAGGAGAGTCGAAAGCGTACAAAGAAGAATGCCAACAACAAGTACGACGACAATGTCCAGAGGTTCGATGAGCACGGGGAAATAAGGGAGCACGTAAACGTCGCCAGGGAGAGTCACAAAATGATACTTCTGCTGCAATCCGCAAAGGATAAGCCCCGCGGCCCCGCCGAGAAGAGTCCCTCCAACGCCGATGAAAGAGCCCATGAGCATAAAGACCCGCATGACCGCAGCTTTTGAAAATCCCATACTGCGGAGAATGCCGATTTCCTTCGTCTTGTCCGTCACCACCATGATGAGGGAGCTGACAATGTTGAACGCCGCCACCAAGATGATGAGGCAAATGATCGCCGCGACGATGAACTTTTCATAATTCATCCATTTGAGGAGCGTGATGTTTTTCGTTTTCCAATCGATGAAATAATACGGATAACCGATGACATCACCTGCACGGTTCACGCTTTCTTCCGCTTTCCACTGGTCTTTGACGCGGAACTGGATTCCAGAAACGGCATTCCCTATGCCCAGCAATTTTTGCGCTTCCGGGATGCCGATGTAAGCGATATTTCCATCGTATTCGTACATGCCTGTTTCAAAAATGCCGGAAACGACACACGAAAGAATCTTCGGCCCGCCCGAAGAAAGAGCCGCGTCCGTACTTTGGAACGTCTGGATGATGATTTTATCTCCGACCAAAACCCGCAAACGGTTCGCCAACGAAACGCCCAGAATCACAGCCGGTCTCAATTCTCCCATCGCATCGGGCAGGCTGTCGAGCGCGTATTCCCCGCTGACGATATGTTCCGAAAGATTCACCACTTTGGCAGACCTTTCCGTGTCAATTCCGTAAAGCACAATGCCATCGTTCACTTTCTTTGAACTGATGCCCACTTTGTAAATGATGAATGGAGCCGAAGCGACGACTTCCGAGTCGGCCTCCATCACCCGCGCCGCCAGAGAATCGTAATTTTCCACGGGATCGTTCCGGTACGCATACATTTCAAAGTGCGCGTCCTTGCCTATCATCTGGGCAGTCACCTCTTCTTCAAAGCCGTTGACGGCAGAAAGGGCGACCACCATGGCGAATGTTCCAATGCTCACGCCCAGCATGCTGAAAATGCCAATCAACGAGACAAACAGGCTTTTGCGCTGAGCCCCGAGATAACGCCAGGCGATGAGCCATTCCAAACGATTCATGAAAACTCCCGATTCAAAAACGCCACCGGTTCTGCAAAGACGCTTTTTAAAGACTTCACGTTTCCGGTTTCATCAACGGGAAGAGGATGACATCGCGGATCGTCTGCTGATTGGTGAGAAGCATGATCATTCTGTCGATGCCAAATCCAACGCCACCGGTAGGCGGAAGACCGGACTTCACGGCATCGAGGAAGTTTTCATCCATCGGATGCGTTTCGCCCTCTCCTCCGCGGCCACGGCGAACCTGATCTTCCAGCAATTCGCGCTGGCGAACCGGATCGTTCAATTCCGTATAAGCGTTGCCCAGTTCCCAGCCGTTCGCATAAGGTTCGAACTGTTCAATCAAATCGGGATCTTCGCGGTGAGCCTTGCAAAGCGGCGTGCTTTCCTTCGGCATGTCCTTGATGAACACCGGCTGAACCAGCTTCTTTTCGACGGTCAATTCGAACAGTTCCAATATGCCGCGACCACGGAGCCATTCCCCGTCCATCGAAGCGCCGAGCCGTTTGAGCTCCGCCTTGATGTCTTCATCCGACATGGACTTGATGTCGTAACCTGCGTAAATCTTCAGCGCTTCGTACATCGAAAGCCGGGGCCAGGGAGCCTTGAAGTCGATTTCCGTTCCCTGGTAATTCACCTTCGTGGAACCGTTCGCGGCAATGGCGGCGCGTTCATAAATGTTTTCAAAATGGACCATCATGTCGTTGTAATCCGCATAGGCCTCGTAAAATTCGAGTCCCGTAAACTCCGGGCTGTGCGTCCGGTCCATGCCCTCGTTGCGGAAGTTCTTGCTGAATTCAAAAACGCGTTCCATGCCGCCGACAATGCACCGCTTTAAATACAGCTCCGGGGCGACGCGAAGGTAAAGCGTCATGTCCGCCGCATTGTGATGCGTGGTGAACGGCCTCGCGTTTGCCCCACCGTAAATCGGCTGCAACGTCGGCGTTTCCACTTCGATGAACTTGTTTTCTAAAAGGTATTCGCGAATCGACTGGAGAATGCGGCTGCGCTTGATAAAGACGTCCCGAACGTCATCGTTCAAAGCCATGTCGATATAACGTTCACGGTAACGCGTGTCGACGTCCTTGAATTCGTTAAAAATCTTTTTATTGCCATTTTCGTCGACGATTTCCTTGGGAACGGGAATCGGGCGGACCGCCTTGGAAAGCATCGTTATCTTGTCCGCCTTGACAGAATATTCTCCCGTCTTGGTTTCCATCATGGAACCTTCCACGCCGATGAAATCGCCGAAGTCAATCATCTTGACGACTTCGTAGTTCTGTTCGCCCAAAAGATCCTTGGCGCAAACGACCTGGAGACGGCCATACCGGTCTTTCAAGTGCATAAAGCACAGCTTGCCCTTGCGGTTATAGCGGACAACGCGCCCCGCAAAAGAGATTTTCGCCTCTGACTGGAGGAGTTCTTCTTTTTGCGCACGGAGCGCTTCGGACGTGTGGGTGCGATTGAACTTGTGCGGATAGGGATTGATTCCCATTTCCTGGAACTTCGCTAATTTGTCTAAACGCGCTTTGGCTTGATCGTTCATTTCTTGCATGGTTGAATCCTTTAAAATTTTTCAGACCAAAAATAAAAATTCCTTCGCCAAAAATCAAAACGGCAGGGATTCCATCCCCTTTGTACAGCGTCTCTTCGGCAGATTCGCGTCAAACGGCGTGATTGTCCAAATACGACTGCAAAATATGCTGGGCGGCAAGCCTGTCGACAATGCCCTTGTCTTCCCGCTTTTTCTTCTTTTTCAAATAACTGGTTTCTTCGAGAGCGGCGACGGACGTATAAGCCTCATCTTCGATTTCAACGGGAATTTCCGGAAAAGCGTCCGAAAGTTCTTTGACGAATTCCTCGATGACAAGATTTTTCCCATCGCGCCGCCCATCTGGCCGGTAAGGCATCCCCACGACAAAAGTTCCTATTTTATTTTCCTTGACTAATTCTGCAAGGCGCGGCATCAAATCCGTCTTTTTACGGTCTATCGTTTCACGGGCAAACGCCCATTTGAGTTCAGAATCGGCAAACGCGATTCCCACCCGATGTTCTCCATAATCGATACCGAGATAGTTCATGCGGCAAATATAAATTTCAATACGAGGAAAACGAGACGTTTCGGGTCAAATTCTGTTCAAACGATTCCATCGTCAAAAACAAAGACTGTCAAAATTCAAACAGCGAATCGGGGATATTGTCTGATTTCCGCATCCGGAGAATTTCCGTCGTCACGACCGTTTCGCTTTCGCCGACGGTCACCAACGTTTCCATTTTCTTGATTCCACCCAAAGCGTCATAAGAAAACGTGATCAGAGAATTTGTCCCGTCTTTCGCCGCTTCAATTTTCTCGATGCGTTTTCGCTTGTGGTTATAGAACAGAGTCCCGGCAGTCCCCTTGATAGTGTAAATATCGCCCGATAAAAGTATTGGAGCCTCCCACTTGCCGGAATCAAGCGGGTTGACGTTGGCAAGGGAAAAAGCCTTTAACGCCTCGCCGTTGTAATCCACGATTTGGAATTTATTCGTTTTCAAATCGACTATCTTCATTTTGCCGCCGTTCACGATGCTCCGTTGGCTCAGGAAACCGCTCTTGATTTCGGTATAACTTTTGCCAGCCCCTTTGCTCGCCATGTAAATTTCCATTTGCTGGAAAACGCCCGCCGCCTTGACGGAAACGCGAATGTCCATTTCAACGGAATCCTGCGGAATGGCACTTTCTCCAAGGGCCTCACGCACCTGAGAAAGGGAGAGCGAAAAAGAGGGCACCACGAAAACAACAAAAAGAAGAATCGTCAATTTTTTCATGCCGATATCCTTAAACAGATTCGCTTTAATCCTTCAGGCAACGGACAAGCATTTCTTTTTCATTGTTTTCATCCGCAACAAAACCGTCATTCCTTCGATGAATCACTACCCTATAAGACCAAAACTTGTCATATTGGGTGGAAGTCCAATAAGAGGCCGAGTAACTCTCCAACTCTCGTCCTATTGAATTGAATTTGCAGTTATCGGTGCCGAAATACGGAGACAACCGCTGCCCGACTCCACCCATATTATCCACCAATAAAAGCCATTCGTCCAAGGAGGGGACATGCCATCCAGTAGGACAAAGCGTATCCAACCGATCTTGATCCAATTTTCCGCTATGTGTACTGTTTTCTTTAAGAGTGTAAGTGCAAAGGGAGAGAGAGGCGCAGTTTTCTCTGTATGGAGTTTCAAATTTCAGGTTCTCTGCCATCCAGACCTGATTCCCGATGGTCGTGTACTTGTACTCCTGCCCATCGCGTTCGTCCGTGAACGTGCCGCGATTCGGGTCACCATAGGCGTTCACGCCATTTTCAGGACAAACATCTCCTGCGTCAAAAGAAGAAGTCCCACTGTCAGAGCAGGCCATCAAAAATGCGGAAAGCAAAGCAGCGCAGGTGAACGAAAGAAGTTTTTTGCTTGTCGTATTGGTATCCTTTGATAAGTTTTAATTCAACAGTTTCCACGAAAGTATTTCAGAGCGTCTTTCGCTTTAATCCCTTATGCAGCGGATGTTCAGCGTAGCACTTGCATAAGTCCGCTCAAAGCGAACCCCGAATTTCCCAAAATAACACATATTGATAACATTTACCTGAGCAAGGGTGGAGGTCCAAAATGTAGGCTCAGAGAACGCGTAATATGGTTCGGGATCAGGCCATCCCCAAGCACGAGGAAAAGCGTTAAACCCGCAATCATCCGTTCCCGGAGGGACGTCGTCAAAAACAGAGGTACTTTGCAGCCTCTGAGTTGTTTTTTCGTCGCCCCCCATACTGAAGTACAAGATGCTCCAGTCGTCCATTGTCGGGACATGCCAACCTGCAGGGCAGATCGTATCCGTCAAAACGCGATCGATCCCTTTTTTTGAAAAATCGTCAGCCCCTTTTCCATCGATATAAAGGGAATAATACCGTCCCAAACTGTCACAAGAATTCTCAATTTTGGAAAAACAATCACTATAAGGAGCATCAAACTTCAAGTTCTCTGCCATCCAGACCTGATTCCCGATGGTCGTGTACTTGTACTCCTGCCCATCGCGTTCGTCCGTGAACGTGCCGCGATTCGGGTCACCATAGGCGTTCACGCCATTTTCAGGACAAACATCTCCTGCGTCAAAAGAAGAAGTCCCACTGTCAGAGCAGGCCATCAAAAATGCGGAAAGCAAAGCAGCGCAGGTGAACGAAAGAAGTTTTTTGCTTGTCGTATTGGTATCCTTTGATAAGTTTTAATTCAACAGTTTCCACGAAAGTATTTCAGAGCCCTTGCGAAGCACTATGTAACTCGCCGGTTGAACGCTTTTCATATCAAGAGTCACAGCGTGTTCTCCTGCATCCCATGTTCCCTTATACAGGGTCAGCAACGGAATTCCGATGGCGTTTAGCAAAGCCTGGTCCGCAAAGCCGCTCCCCTCATGAGGCGTATTGAAAAA
>CAYNID010000020.1:0-22346 GCA_964397425.1 uncultured Fibrobacter sp. | reverse complement strand
TAATTCGGAATTCGTAATTCGGAATGCGGAATTGTGAGCTGTGGACGGGAAGCTCTCGGTGATGGTTTTTTTAGAGGAAGCCTTTTCTGCGGTGTTGGGAGTTTTGCACGGTTGGGACGGTGAGCCTTTTTTATGATTAGGAATTAGGAATGCGGAGTGTGGGATGTCTAATTCGGAATTAGGAATTGATGGCTGAGGGATGCGGGGAGGCTTCAAAAATTTTTTATAATTGGAAAAACTTTTTTTGGAGAATCTTATGGTGACGACGATTATCGTGTTCGTCTTGTATCTGGTCTTGATGCTGGGTATTGGATTTTATTTTTCCCGGCGCGCCAACAGCCTGAATTCGTATTACTTGGGAAACCGCAGCATGAACAAGTGGGTCGTGGCGATGTCCGCGCAAGCTTCCGATATGAGCGGCTGGCTTTTGATGGGACTTCCCGGCGCCATTTACCTGTCGGGGCTTTCCGAAGCCTGGATTGGCGTTGGACTTGCCTTGGGAACGTATGTGAACTGGAAAATTGTCGGTCGCCGGCTCCGCAAATACACGTATTTTTGCAACGATTCCATCACGCTTCCGGATTTTTTCGCCAACCGATTCCGCGATAAATGGGGAATTATCCGGGTAATTTCCGCGCTTTTCATTCTGGTCTTTTTCCTTTTTTACACCACTTCGGGCTTTGTCAGCTGCGGTAAGCTTTTTTCCACGATTTTCGGATGGGATTATACAACGTCTCTGTGTGTCGGGGTGATTGTTGTCGTGGGTTATACTTTTTTGGGTGGATTCCTGGCGGTGAGCTGGACTGATTTTGTGCAAGGGCTGCTGATGCTTTTTGCCCTGTTGCTCGTCCCCGTGGTCATTTGCCAAATAAATGGAGGATTCGCTCCGACGATCGATGCGATGAATCAGGTCAATCCTTATCTGATGAATATCTTCACGAACGCTTCGACGGGAAAGGCGATAACGGTTATTTCGATTGTCTCTTCGCTTGCCTGGGGGCTTGGCTATTTCGGAATGCCCCACATCCTGGTCCGCTTCATGTCCATCAAGAATCCTGATGAAATTACGCATTCCCGCCGTATCGCGATGACATGGGTAGTCCTTTCTCTCGGCGCTTCGATTTTGATTGCCGTTTTTGGCCGCTATTATCTGATGCAAAAGGGAATTGTTCTGGATGACCCGGAAAAGGTGTTCATGGTTTTGACTTCTCATTTGTTCCCAACGGTGATTGCGGCGGTTCTCATGGCGGCTGTCCTCGCTGCCATTATGAGTACGGCGGATTCCCAGCTGCTCGTTTCGGCTTCTGCGTTCAGCAACGACCTGTACAAACGGTTGATTCACAAAGATGCAAGCAATAAAGAATTGATGCTTGTGAGCCGTGCCGTTGTGATTGTAATCGCCCTTATCGCGGGATATTTGGCTTATCAGGGGCGCCCGGGGGCGTCGAGCGGATTCTTGGACGTGGTGATGAGCCTTGTGAGCTTTGCCTGGGCTGGCTTTGGGGCGACTTTTGGACCGGTCGTGTTGCTCGCCCTGTTCTGGAAAAGGACGAATTTGGCGGGGGCTATCAGCGGCATGCTTGTCGGCGGCGTGACCGCTTTCGTGTGGAAATTCGGTCTGTCGAATTACGCGGACACCTGTTCGATTTTCGGCCTGTATGAACTGGCTCCGGGATTTGTGCTGAGCTTTGTGACGATTGTCGTGGTGAGCCTGTGCACGAAAAAACCGTCGGATGAAATTGTGCAGGAATTCGAACGCGTAAATTCTTCGCGGTTGAGCGATTTGAATTTGAATGCGTGATGGTGATTGGAAATTAGGAATTAGAAATTAGAAATGAGGAATGAGGAATGAGGAATTGGGCTGAGAATGGGAAACTCTCCGTGGTGGCTGTGATTTTAATTCGGAATTACGAATTAAAGCCGCAGACCGTCCGTTTTGAAGCGGAAACGGTTTGCAATCGGAATTGGGATCTTGGTGTGAGAAACCCTTAATTGCGAATTAAAACTGCACCCTTACCGCATCCGTTCTTCAGAGGCTTCGCGCAGGCTTTTCGCCTTGTCCGTTCCCCAAAGTTTATCGACAAAATCAACGGAAAGGAATTTCTCCATATACGCTTCGACCCAGCAGTAGTGCAGTTTTTTACCGTCATCCGTATCGATGATCCAGTGGTCCGGAGCGTAAAACTTGTAAGTCTTCGGAGTCGGCATGCTCCAGGCGCTGTCTTCTGAGGGAGTTTCCGTGACGGTCCAAACATTTCCCGTTGTGCGCTGCCAAATGAAAACATTCAACACGACGTCGATGGCGATTAGAATCAAGCTCACCTTGAAATTTTTCTTGGTCAGCAGGAAAATGACAATCAGCAGCAGCAACAGGGAAAGAGCCGCGAAGTTGTAATGGACGGAGTAAAAAGCGGAAAAGGTTTCAACCATATTATACCAGCTTGAATTTTAAAACGTTTCCGGAAATTTGGGCGCAATAGCGCGTGTGGGCGGTGGGCAACTGGAGTCCAAAGGAATGGAACGTTCCCATCATCGAAAGGTTCGCATGGCTTTCAACGGTGCGAACATTGACGAATCCTTTTTTGCCGAAAGTCAGGGTGAACGTTTTTTTCTTTCCATCGTATTCCGGGGTCATTGTGGAATTTTTGACGGTGTCCAAAGCCAAAACGCAGCGCTTGTCGAGGATGAGCGTTCCACGCGGATCAATGGAAACCATGGGAATCCCGGCGGAATTCCGGCAGGCGAAAATTTCCCAGGGGCCTGTCTTTTTGGAAGCGCGCTTTTGATTTTGGAAAACGAAAGTGTTTCCGTCTTTGGACAAAAGGACATCGCCCGAGACGACCGTCATTCCGACGCTGTTCATTGCGCCGCGGAGATACAGTAGCGCCGTCCCGTTAGACGATAAAAGGCGAAAAGAAGTCGCTTTGAGTTTGTTCGTCGGGACAATGCCAATGCGCCCGCCGATTTTGTCTACGAAAACATCGGCATAGGAAACGTCTTTGAGCTTGAACTTTTCCATCAAGTCTTTGGGAAAGCGGAGAAATCCGCGAATATCCATTCTGGCCTTGTAACTTTCCATCGTTCGACCTCGCCTAGGGAAGTTTTATTCAAAAATTAACAAAAAGGGCGGATTGTGACAATGGTCAGCGGCTTCCCGCCGACATTTCGCCCAAAACTTTTTCGAGAACATCCAACAAAGAAGCGCCGTCGCGGCGGAGAACGTGGAAGGCTTCCGGGTGGTTTTTTATCAGGCTTTCAACGCCGGCTCCTTTCCGGGGATCATCGAAAATGACAAGTGCTTGCGGCGCGGCGGAAGAATCGAACTCCATCTGCGTTTTGGTCCGGCTCAAAAAACGGGGAAAGAATACGCGGTATCGGGAAGACAGCGCATCGCCAAAGCTTTCGACGGGGTCCACTAAAACGGCGCCGCGGCCCAGGGCGTTCTTGAACGAATTGTAAGCGGCGATGGCGCCTGTCCCGTGCCCTAAGAAAATGGCTCCCTCGGCGTTTGCGCAGCCGACCATGGCGCGGATGTCTTCGGCATAATGCTTTTCCCCGGGAGACCCTTCGCTGCCGGCGGAACCGCGGTAATTGAATCCGGCAAACCGGAAGCCCGGAATCCGCATTGCGTGGGCGAGGAATGTCGCAGCGTCTTCCCCGCGGTCGGCGAAATACAGCACCGTCGGCGCCAGGGAATCTTTCGAAACCCATCCCTGAAGCCATTTGCCGTCTTTGGTTTGGCAGCGCAAGGCGTATTCTTTGATAGTATCTGCCGACGTTTTGTCGGACTCGGCCCGCGCAAAGGAGAGTCGCCGTTCAGAAAGGAGCAGATAACCGACGAGGCAAAGGTAAACGATGGCGATAATCGCCGCGAACCGGAGCGTTTTGAAAAAAATGCGTTTGACGAAATTCACGGGGAAAAAATAGAAAATGGGGCGCAAAAAAAGAATCCCGCTCAGTTCTGTGGAGCGGGATCCAGGGATGGGATTGGGTGTTCCTTAAAAATAGGCAAATTTTTTGTCAAGTGGTACACCCTGTTTGCGTGAAAGTGTTCCCAATCTGTTCTTTTGTGAAAAATTCGCCACTTTCTTGAAAAAATATTCAGAAAGGTGTTCCCGAAAAAAACGAGAAATTATATTTTTACGTCCATGAACGTGTTCGCCTATTACAATTACAGAAAATACTTGCAGGATTACTACGAGTACAGAAAATCCGTGCAACGTTATTTTTCGTATCGGGCGTTTGCGAAACGCGCCGGTTACACGTCGAGCGGTTTTTATCTGGATGTGGTCAAAGGACGCAAGTCCCTGACGCCGCAAATGGTTCCCAAGTTCATCCATGCGCTAGGCCTTTCCGAAAAGGAGGGGCGTTATTTCAGCTTGATGGTGGACTTCACCCATGCCGAGACTCCAGAATCCAAGCAGACCATTTTTGAACAGATGTCCGCGCTTTTGCCGCGGTCGACCAAGGCGCTTTCCCGCAACCAGCTGGAGTATTACAGGGAATGGTATTACGTCGCCGTCCGCGAAGCGCTGTCCGTGTTGAACATTTCGGACAACTACCAGGATTTGGCGCTTTTCCTCAATCCGCGGATTTCCGTTCCGCAGGCGAAACAGGCGGTGAAATTGCTTTCGAACCTGGGTCTAGTCGAAATGGAAAACGGTTTTTGGAGATCGGTGAACAAGACGATTGCAAGCGGCAGGGAAATTCCCCCGTTTGTTGTCCACGACTTTCAAAAGAAGATGATGGATTTGGGAAAGGCTTCCATCGACCATTACAGCACAGAACGCCGCAACGTCTCTTGTACGACGATGAGTGTTTCCGCGCAAGGCCTTGAACGCATCATCCACAAGATTGACACCTTCCGGAAAGAAGTCGTCGACATTGTCCGCTCCGACGAGGGCGAATCGATGGTCTGTGAACTGAACATCCAGTTTTTCCCGCTTTCCAAAGAGCTGGGGAGCTTGGAAAAGAAAGCGGTCGCCGAAGAAAAGGATGGAGGATTGCCCAATGAAGATGAATAAACTTTTCTGGGGACTTCTCGGAATTTTCGCGTTGCTCTCCTGTTCTTCGGAAAAGGTTTCCGGAACGGCGACGGATACGGAAAATACGATAGCGGGAACCGTTCTGCTTTCGGACAGCTCCGTGGCGCGCGGTGTTCTGGTGCGGCAAGTTTCCGCCCGCACGGCCACTCCGGCGGCTTTCGTGGAAACGTCGACTGCCGATGACGGCTCGTTCGCCTTTGACAGCTCGCTTGCCGACACGGTGAACTTGGAATTCCGCTACCTGGCTGCGGATTCGTCCCTTTCCCAGGCGCAAATCTTGTGGAATGTGTCCGCCAAAAAATCCGAACGGCTGCAAGTGCGCTTGCAACGCCCGGCGCATCTCCGGGGAATCCTTGAATCTTCGGGGAACGCTTCGAATGTGGCGGGCTCGCACTTTTTGGTCTACCTGGGCGCAACGACTTTCTTCGCCGACATCTTCGCTCCGGATTCATTCTCGCTGGGAATTCCGGAGGGCGATTACCAGTTGACAGTCGCTCCGGCGGATTCGGGCGTTTTGTCCAAGCTCCGGAATTCGGGGTATGCGGATTCGTCCATCGTCCGGCAATTTTCCGTATCCCTTTCGGCGGGCGATACGCTGGACGTTGGGAATCTCCGTTGGAACCTCTCCGAACTTGAACCGACCCGGGCGAAAGTCTTGAGCGGAAAGGTGACCGATGCGGACGGAATGCCTTTGCGCGGCGTTTCGGTCCATGTTGTGACCGATCTTTATGGATTTGGCGTCGTGGACAGCTCGGCGTTTGTGACCCAGGCGCTTTCCGATTTTGACGGCAACTGGAGCGTTCCCGCGCCGTTACTCGAAACGGTTGTCTGCGATTCGTTCCGCGTCGAATTCCGCGGCAGGGATTCTTTGGGGAACGTTTTGTCGGGAGTTTCGCCTTACATCGGAAAGGATGTTTTGAAAGAGACGCCGGACGTGGTCCGCATTGGCACCGTCACGCTTTCGCCGATGGCAAACTTCCTGGGATCCGTCTTTTTGGTGGCGGACAACGCCGTGTCTTCCCGGCGGGACACCCTTTGCTGGGCTTACAGCATCCGGGTGGGGTTCCGGGGAACGAGCCGCTTCAAAACGGTCAGTTCCTGCAACAATATCTTCATGGCGAATTTGCCACCGGACACGCAGGAGTTTGTGTATTATTCAAGCGATGAAATGGTCTTGCGCGGTCTCAAATCGGGGCTTTTCGCGCCGGAAGATTACGTTGAAGTGGTTCCCGTCAATTTGCCCACCGGTGACACGCTCAAATACCAAGGCTTTACATATACGCCGCCTTCTTTGAGCAATTCCGCCTGGTTTAGCGGTGAATAGGCGGAAAAACACAGGCAAGAGGGGGCTTTTTCGCCCCGTTTTGTTGACCGAAAACTTTTTTTCTAGTATATTTGCGCTACCTTGAGAATCGAGATTTCAAAAATAGCCTCCTGTGACGGTCAGTTGCAGGTCTGCTTCGCAAAGGATGTTTCCGATGCGGGCGTTTTTGAAGAACTCCGCGTCAAGGGCGACTTGGATGCCGAACTGACGGTTTCTCCCGAAAGTTCGAATCGGTGGCTTCTCGCGGGAACTCTTTCCGGGGTACAGGTTTTGGAATGCTCCCGCACACTCGAGCTGTTCGACAGCCCCTTTGAAACGCCCATCCATTTTTGGGTGGAACTGGTTCCGGGACTAGCGGGGCAGGAACTGGACGATTCGGACGATGAAATCTTTGGATTCCGCGTTCCGCAATCCCAGAATTACGTGGATGTGACTGAATGCGTCCGGCAACTGGTGATTCTCCAGGAACCGCTCCATCCGGTCAAGGATAATCCGGACAGGGAATTTGTTTGGGAAGCCGGCGAAAAGTCGGAAGTTCCCAAAGAAGATCCCCGTTGGGAAAAATTAAAAGCGCTCAAGGACAAAATGGAACGTCCGAACGGATGATTCCAAAAATCCGAGCCGAACGATTAGGAGTTCAAAATGGCCGTACCAAAAAGAAAAACCTCGACTGCCCGTCGTGACAAGCGCCGTACGCATTGGAAGCTTGAAATGCCCGCTCTCGCCACATGCGATCATTGCGGTTCCGTCAAGCGTCCGCATCGCGTTTGCCCGGTATGCGGATATTACAACGGCGTCGAAGTCGTTCGCGTACAGGAAGCCTAAGTTCAATCAAAGGAGAGTTCGCGATGATAAGCATTGCGCTAGATGCGTTTGGCGGTGATAACGCTCCGGACGTCGTGGTCCAAGGGGCTATCAATGCCGTCAACCAGTCCGAAGGAAAATTCGCCGTGGTCCTTTGCGGCCCCGAAGCCGAAGTCAAAGCCAAATTGGAACAGTTCGGTTACAATGGCAAGCTGATTCAGGTTGTCGATGCGCCGGAACTTGTCGCCATGGATGACCATCCGACGGAAGTCCTTCGCAAAAAACAGCGTTCTGGACTTGTCACTTGCGTCGCTCTTCAAAAGAAAGGCCTTGTCCAGGCGAGTGTTTCCGCCGGCAACTCCGGAGCCATGATGGCCTCTTGCCTGATGATTCTTGGACGGACCAGTGAAAATTTCGCCCGTCCGCCCATCGGTTGCATCATCCCGACCGCGACAGGACACAGCGTACTTGTCGATGCCGGTGCGAACGTCGATGAAAAGCCGGCAGTGCTCAAGGATTTCGCCCTGGCCGGTTCCGTTTTTGCCGAAGCTTACCTCGGAATTGAAAATCCGAAGGTCGGTCTGTTGAACATGGGCGAAGAAGAAAAGAAAGGCCCCGCTTCTGTACAAGAGGCGTACCAGCTTCTGAAAAACGCTCCCGTGAATTTCATCGGCAACGTCGAAGGGCGTGATGTCTTGCTTGGCGAATCGGATGTCGTGGTCTGTTCGGGCTTTGTCGGAAACGTCTTGCTGAAAATGTACGAAGGCTTCTTCGAATTGCACACCAAGACTTTCGGCGTTATCGATACGCCGGCCGGAAAGCAGTTCAACGAAGCGTGGGACTACCGCAACACGGGAGGAGCCCTTTTGCTCGGACTTAAAGGTACGGGCATCATCGCGCATGGCCGTTCCGACGCCAAGGCGATTGAACAGGCGATTAAGGTGGCTTACACCTTTGCCGCGAATCAGGTGCCAGAGAAAATCGGCAAGAAACTTGCCGGAATCGAAGCCTGATATGCCATCCGTTCTCTGCTTTTGGACGATTCGCATCTCGGAAAGCAGGGAAAGAACAGGAACTTTGTTGAATCGATGTTTAACATGGCGCTCGAAGCCTTTTGCTTTCGGGCGTTTTTTGCTTGCATCAAAATAAGATTATCATTTTGGAGAAAACAATGTCGAAGACTATCTTTGTATTTCCGGGTCAAGGCGCTCAATACGTGGGCATGGGAAAGGCTCTTTCCGAAGAATTTGCCCCGGCGAAAGAACTTTTGCAAAAAGCGGACGACGTTCTGGGATTTTCCCTTTCGAAAGTGATGTTCGAAGGCCCCGAAGAGGAGCTGAAAATGACGGCGAACACCCAGCCCGCGTTGTTTGTGTCTTCGATGATGGTCTTTGAAGCCATCAAGGCTCAAGGCATTCCGTTTGACGTTGTCGCCGGGCATTCCCTCGGCGAATATTCCGCGATTTGTGCCGCGGGGGGATTTTCGTTCGAAGACGGCTTGAAGCTCGTCCGTCTCCGCGGAACGCTGATGGCCGAAGCGGGTAAAACTCAACCCGGAGCCATGGCGGCAATCATCGGTGTCGATGAAGAAAAAATCCAGGAACTTTGCGATGCGGTGAAATCCTCCGGAGTCGTCGTCCCGGCGAATTTCAATTGCCCCGGCCAGATTGTCGTTTCTGGCGAAGTGGCTGCCGTCAACGCCCTGGTCGAAAATTGCAGTGCGTCGGGTGTCCGGGCTGTTCCTCTCTCGGTTTCGGGCGCGTTCCACAGTCCGCTCATGCAAAGCGCCCAGCCGGGCCTTGCCGAAGCGATTGCCAAAACAGAATTTCACGATTTGCAAAAGCCGCTCATCGCCAACGTGACGGCGAGTGTCGTCTCGTCCAGTGCGGAAATTCGCGAGCTCCTTGTCCGTCAGCTGGTAAGTCCGGTGCGCTGGAGCCAGTCGATGAGTTACGCCATCCGCGAACTGGATGTTTCCCGTGGCGTTGAAGTCGGCGTTGGACACGTCCTTTCGGGACTCGAACGCAAAATCGACCGCTCGGTGAAGTTCGCCGCGGTGGAATCCGTCGAAGCCATTTCGGCGCTTAAGGGTTGAGGTAACAATGATTGATTTAAAAGGTAAAGTCGCCGTTGTCACGGGAGCGTCCCGGGGCATCGGGCTTGAAATTGCGAAAACGCTTGCTGTCCAAGGGGCGAAGGTCGCCGTCATTTCGACAAAGGAACGCCCGGAAGTCGCAGAACAGATTGCGCAGGAATCCGGAACGGAAGTCCGCAGTTTCGCCTGTGACGTTTCGGATGCCGAACAGGTCGCGATGACGTTCAAAGCGATTCTCGACGCGTTTGGACAAATTGACATTCTGGTGAACAATGCGGGCATTACCCGTGACGGTCTTCTGATGCGCATGAAGGATGCGGATTTTGACGACGTCATCCGCGTGAATCTCCGCTCAGCGTTCCTCTGCACCCGAGCTGTCGCGCGCCACATGATGGGCCGCCGCACGGGCCGCATTGTGAACATGGCGAGCATCAACGGTATCCGGGCGCAAGCCGGGCAGGCCAATTACGCGGCTTCCAAAGCGGGCATCATCGGTCTCACCAAGACGAATGCCATGGAATTTGCCGCACGCGGCATCACGGTGAACGCCGTGGCTCCGGGATTCATCGAAACGGACATGACCGCGAAAATCGCCCCCGAAGCCCTTGAAAAATACAAGAACGCCATTCCTGCGCAAAGAATCGGCCAAACGAAAGACGTTGCGAACGCTGTCGCCTTTTTAGTGTCCGACGAAGCCGCCTATATCACCGGACAGGTTCTCGGTGTTGACGGCGGATTGGGCGCATGACTTGATATTTTGCAAAAAGTTTCTAATTTATCTTAAAACCTCAAATGGAGTAAAAAATGACTGAAGAAGAACTTCTCAAGAAAATCACGGCCGTTGTCGTAGAAAAGCTCGGTGTCAAACCGGAAGATGTGACTCCGGAAGCCTCTTTTGTGAACGACCTCGGTGCCGATTCCCTCGACCGCGTTGAACTCGTCATGGCCCTCGAAGACGAATTCGATATCGAAATCCTCGATGAAGATGCCGAAAAGTTCATCAAGGTTTCCGACGTCCTTTCCTACATTCAGAACAAGCTCAACAAGTAATTTTTCGAGCCGTTCTAAAGCAGCCCGTTCGTTAAGCTTTTCTCTCCGGAGACAGCGTGACGAAAGGGCTGTTTTTCTATGTTTAGCCCTATGAGTGAAAGTTCTGATATTTACCGGATCCGCCGCGCGGATGGAAAAGAATTCATCTTGGTGGGAACGGCGCATATTTCCCGCGAGTCCAAAGATTTGGTCGCCGAAACGATTGCGCAGGAACATCCGGACACCGTTTGCGTGGAACTGGATGCGGGAAGGCTCAAATCGCTGGATGATCCCGACAGCTGGAAACGGACCGATTTGCGGAAAATCGTCAAGGATCGTCTGTTGGGAACCCTTGTGGCGAATCTGGTGCTCGGCTCTTATCAAAAAAGGATGGGCGCTCAAACGGGCGTGCGCCCCGGAGCGGAACTTTACGGAGCGGTTCAAACGGCACGAGCCGAAAACATTCCGGTCGTTTTGGCGGACCGCGACATCAAAGTGACCCTTCGCCGGACGTGGAGCTGTACGCCGTGGTATCGCAAGTTTTCCCTGATAGCATCGCTTTTCGCGAGCCTTTTCGACAAAACGGAAGTCAGCGAAGAAGAATTGCGCAAAATCAAGGAACAGGATTCTTTGAGCGCGATGATGCAGGAATTCGGCAAAGAGTTTCCCGAAGTGAAAACGGTCCTCATCGACGAGCGGGACGCTTATTTGGCGAGCCGGATCAAGAACGCCTCCGGGGAAAAGGTCCTCGCGGTTGTCGGCGCGGGGCATGTGGCGGGAATCCGCAAAATCATTGAAGAAGACAAACCGCTTCCCGCTGAAGAATCCCTTTGTGAAATCAAGCCGCCGTCCAAGATGTTCAAAATTCTCGGCTGGTCTATCACCGCGGCCATCATCCTTTCGATTCTTTTTGTCGGATACCGTTCCGGAATGGAAAAAGCGGGCGAGTTGACGTTAAACTGGGCGATGCTCACCGGTGGCGGTGCCATGCTCGGCGCGATTGTGGCAGGCGCGCATCCGCTTGCGATTTTGACCGCCTTGGTGGCTGCGCCGTTTACGGGGCTCACGCCCCTCATCGGGGTGGGATTTCTGGTCGCGCTCGTGCAGGTGTATTTGCGCCCGCCGCGCGTTTCGGAATTCGAAACCGTTTCCGAAGACATCTGGAAAGTTTCCCGCTGGTGGAAGAACCGGGTGACGCGTGTCATTCTGTGCTTCTTGCTGCCGGGATTCCCGGCAATCGTGGGGAAGATAATCGCCCTTGTCGGGATTTACAAGGCGTTTTGATTCACCATAAAAGATTTTCTCCGGGTGTAAAAATTTTCGCATCCGGAGAATGGGATTTTATATATTTGAAAGGCACGGCGATGGGGTGTCGTGCCAAAGGAGTTTTGCAATGAATTTAGAAAACCTGGATGTGCTTTCCAAAAAGATAGAATCGATGTTAGAAGCCCTTCGTCGAATCAAAAATGAAAAGGCCGCCGCCGACAGGACGGTCGCCGAAAAAACGGCAGAAGTCGAAGCGCTTCAAAAACGGCTGGCGGAAAAGGAAGCCGAACTCGAAGAGTCTAAAACGTCTTTGAACGAAAGGGCCTCGGAACTGGAAAACGTCCGGCAGGAAGTCGCCTCCCGCGACGCGGCGATTGGCGATTTGCAAACGGAACTTTCCCAATGCAAATTGGAATTGGGCTCGCTGAAAGAAGAACTTTCCGGCAAGGACGCGAAGCTCGCCGAACTCGACAACGTGGTGAACGAGCAGAGCTCGGAAATCCAGAGCGCCCAGGAAAAATTCCAGGATCTCCTTTCGACAATTGAAAGTGAACTGGGCACCGAAATTCCGGTGCAATCGCCGGAAACTTCCCCGGTCGCAGAACCTGCCGAAGAACGTCAGCCAAATCCGCCGCAGGGAGGCTCGGCGCAAGTGGATTTTTTCGACTGAGGTGGTTTGCAGCCACCGATTCATTTGGCGTTGGAATGAAGGACGGATAGCGGACAATGGACACTCCAGATTTATCCTTGCACACGGCCCGGGTCGAAATCGGCAATGACCGCTTTCAAATTCAAACGGATTTGACCGATGCGGAACTGTCGGCCATTGTCGACTATGTTTCGCAAAAAGTCCAGGCGCACGTCCGCTCCGACGCCCGGATGGACATGCGCAAGCAAATGCTGCTGATGGCGATGGACATTACGTCGGAATTGTTCGACATGCGCCGTCGCCACGCCCGTTACAAGGAATATTTTCTGGAAAGCCAGAAAGTCTCCCGGATTCTTGCCGACATGCTCGATGCCGAACTTTCCAAGTTGCAATCTGCGTCACATCTGACACAGGAGTGACAAAAAAACGTCTTAAAAAAGACGTTCCCATATTGCCCTTTAAATATTTACAGAATATATTGTTAAAGGCATCCTTCGGTAGTTATGCCCGATCTAACAAGATTCAATCAGCTCCGAACTCTTTTTCCGATGTTTATGCCCGGTCTTTAGACCCTGAAAAACAGACGAGAAAGGAGGGCTATTTTTTTCAAAAAGAGTAGCTTCGAGCGTAGAAACCCGAATGGATGCCTTTTTTGTTGCCTTTTGGCGGATTCCACGCGTCTTTTGAAGCGAAGAAATTTACTTTTGGCGAAGGGAGGCCTTGATGAAGACCGCTACAGAACAGAAAATCGCCGCTAAAAAATTTGCCGAATACTGGAAAGGCAGGGGTTACGAAAAGGGAGAATCCCAAAAATTCTGGATGGATTTGCTCGAACACGTTTACGGTGTTGAAAACATCGCGGAGTACATCTCGTTCGAAGATGCGGTCCAGTTGGATCACGCTTCTTTTATCGACGGCTTTATTCCATCGACTCATGTTTTGATTGAACAAAAAGGCCTGGGGAAAGATTTGCAAAAAGGCATCCGGCAATCGGATGGGACGTTGCTTTCTCCGTTTGAACAGGCGAAACGCTATGCCGCGGAACTCCCGTATTCAAAGCGGCCGCGCTGGATTGTGACCTGCAACTTCGCGGAGTTTCTTGTTTACGACATGGAAAAGCCGGGCGGCGAACCGGAACGGATTTTGTTGGAAAACCTCCCGGCGGAATATTACCGGTTGCAGTTTTTGGTGAATCAGGGCGACGAACACGTCCAGAAAGAAATGGATGTTTCTTTGCAGGCGGGTGAACTGGTCGGGAAGCTGTACAACGCCTTGTTGAAGCAATACCGGAATCCCGAATCTCCCGAAAGCCTGATGAGCCTGAACGTGCTCTGTGTGCGGTTGGTCTTTTGCCTTTATGCCGAAGACGCGGATATTTTCGGCAGGCATGGGATGTTCCACGATTACCTGAAAAATTTTGAAGCGAAGAATGTCCGCAAGGCTTTGATTGAACTCTTCAAAATCCTCGACACGCCCGTTTGCGACCGCGACCCTTACGAAGAAAAGGCTCTTTCGGAATTCCCTTATGTGAATGGGGGACTCTTCAAAGAGGAAAACATCGAAATTCCGAATTTCAATGACGAAATCCTCGAATTGCTGTTGCAAAAGGCCAGCGCGGACTTTGACTGGAGCCAAATCAGCCCCACGATTTTTGGCGCGTTGTTCGAAAGCACGCTCAATCCCGACACGCGTCGCAGCGGCGGAATGCATTATACGTCGATAGAAAACATCCACAGGGTGATTGACCCGCTGTTTTTTGACGCGTTGCGTGCGGAATTTGAAACGATCAGGGGCGCGAAGCAGGCGAATGTCCGCAAAAGCAAATTGCAGGAATTTCAAAAGAAGCTGGCGACGCTTACCTTTTTGGACCCGGCGTGCGGCAGCGGCAACTTCCTCACGGAGACGTATATTTCTTTGCGGCGCCTGGAAAATGCGGTTTTGCGCGAGTTGAACCAAGCGCAGGTTTTGTTTGGCGACGGCGACTTTAGCCCCATCCAGGTGTCTATCGGGCAGTTTTACGGCGTGGAAATCAACGACTTTGCCGTGACCGTGGCGAAAACCGCCCTGTGGATTGCCGAAAGCCAGATGATGAAAGAGACCGAAGAAATCGTGCAGATGAGCCTCGACTTTTTGCCGTTGAAGAGCTACGCGAATATTGTCGAGGGAAACGCCCTGCGCTTAGATTGGGAAAGCGTTGTGCCGAAGGACAAGCTTGACTACATCATGGGCAATCCGCCGTTTGTGGGCGCACGCCTGATGGGCGCTGAGCAGAAAGCGGATGTCAATGCTGTGTTTGCTGGCTGGAAGAACGCGGGTAATCTGGACTATGTGTGCTGCTGGTACAAGAAAGCCACTGACCTGATGAAGGACACCGAAATTCGAGCGGCACTTGTGTCTACCAATTCTGTCACACAGGGCGAAAGCGTTGCGCTACTCTGGAAACCGCTGTTTGAAGCCGGCGTGCATATTGATTTTGCCCATCGCACGTTCCGCTGGGATAGCGAGGCTGCAATTAAGGCGCACGTTCATTGTGTGATAGTCGGATTCAGCTTTGCGCCCAATGATGCGCCCCGCGTAATCTATACTGACGGCAGACCGCAGATTGTCCGCAACATCAATGGCTATTTGGTTGATACCGATGATGTGTTTGTAGATAACCGCTCCAAACCCATCTGCGACGTGCCGGAGATTGGGATTGGAAATCAACCGATCGATAATGGTAATTACCTTTTCACTCGTGAAGAAATGATGGATTTTTTGAGGCTCGAACCATCGGCAGAGAAATGGTTTAAGCCTTGGTATGGTTCTCAGGAGTTCATCAACAGGCAGCCACGCTATTGCTTATGGCTGGGCAATTGTCCGCCCAATGAACTGCGCAAAATGCCCAATTGCTTAAAGCGTGTAGAAGCTGTAAAACAATTCAGAGCTTCCAGTAAACGTGCGTCAACTGTAAAAATGGCTGCAATGCCGACAAGGTTTCAAACGGAGAACATGCCGACAACTACATATTTGCTCGTCCCCAAGGTATCTTCCGAGCGACGTCGCTATGTTCCAATGGGACTTATGACTCCTGACACGCTATGTAGTGATCTGGTGTTCATCATTCCCGGTGCATCGCTGTATCATTTCGGCGTTTTGACCTCTAATGTTCACATGGCGTGGATGCGTACGGTCTGCGGCAGGTTAGAGATGCGCTATCGTTATTCCAAGGACATCGTCTACAACAACTTTCCATGGTGCAATCCCACAGAAGAACAGAAAGCCAAAATTGAGCAAACCGCCCAGGCCATCCTCGACGCCCGCGCCCTCTACCCCGATTGCTCCCTGGCCGACCTCTACGATGAAGTCGCCATGCCTCCCGAACTCCGCAAGGCGCACCAGCAAAACGATTCCGCCGTGATGGCTGCGTATGGCTTTGACAAAAAAATGGCTGAAAGCGACTGCGTGTCGCTGTTGATGGAAATGTACACAAAACTGGCGAAAGGCTAGTTCTGCGGCGCGTTTTGGGAAAATTTCTGTTCGCTTTCTGCCGCGGCGATGTCTTCGGCGGTAATGTCTTCGGGGTTGAACACTTCGATTTTGTTTCTGCCCGTCTGTTTTCCGCGGTAAAGGGCGCGGTCCGCCAAATTGATGCTGTGGTCCATTCCCAGCCGTTCGTCGTATTCGGCGACACCGACTGTAATGGTCACGTGCAACGTCTGGTTGCCAAAGGCGATTTCCACGTCGGCGATTTTTTTGCGCAGGCGCTCAGCGACAAGGGCCGCGCCTGAAAGGATGGTTTCGGGGAGGAGCGCCAAGAATTCTTCGCCGCCCCAACGGGCGATGATGTCTTGCTTGCGCAGGCTGTTCCTCATGGTGTCGGCGACGGTCTTCAACACAATGTCTCCGCAAACGTGGCCGTATTGGTCGTTGAAATCCTTGAACTTGTCGATGTCGACGAACAGGAGCGAGAATTTGCGCTTGGATCGGTCGTAGCGGGAAACTTCGTATTGGATTTTTTCACGGATGTCGCGGCGGTTGGGCAGACGGGTCAATTCGTCTGTCCGCGAAATTTTCTTGAGCAGGTCGTTGGTCTGCGCCAGTTCTTCGGTGCGTTTTGAAACTTCGTCTTCCAGATGGCTCTGGTGCTCGGTCAGGGCATCCATTTTTTCGCGGATGGTGGCGCACATTTTGTCGAAAACGCGCGCCAGAATGTGGATTTCGTTGTTCTTCGTTCCCGAAATGCCGCTCGATTCCGCATAATTGCCCTTGGCGATGACCTGCATTTTGTTTATCAGGGATTGGATGGGGCGTTCAATGTTGAAAAAGAGCCAGATGGTGACAATGACGATGGCGAGGAGGAACACAAAGCCGATGTAAAGGAAAATTTTTCCAAAGGCGAGCGCCTGCGCTTCGATTTCTTGCTTGGGCTGCAGCGAAAGGACGCCCAGTTTGAGCCGGGGATTGTATTCGTAGTTCACCAGGTATTCTTTGCCGTCTTGCAGCAGGGCGTAATCGCATTCGGCGGGTTTGAACGTTTTGGCGTCAAAACCTTTGAATCCGAGGTCTTCCGCTTTCTTTTGGCTGGTCACCCATTTGCGGATGTCCGGGTGGTAAACTATCTGGTTGCTTTCGTCGACGATGACAAAAAAGCCGTGTTCGCCGATTTTGTAGTTTTCGAAAATTTCCCACAGGCGCCGGAACGAAAAGGAAGCCGCCAGGTAACCGTTGGATTTTGCCCGGTTTTCGACAAGGACCGCGACAATTTTCTTGGGCGTGTGCTGTTCCCAGAAAAGCGGAGAAATGTAGGGATGCTGCGGTTCGACGGCGCCAAAGTCTTCGAGTTCCTGGTAAGAGGAACTTGCCCGGGCGATTCCCACCATGGAGTTGTCGCTCACCTTTTCGTGGTTGGAATTGTAAAGGGCGACGTTTTCACCCGGAATGAACAGCGGCGCCACGTTGTAGCCTTTTAAAAATCCGCCGGATTCCGCGGGGTCTTGGTCTGCGATAAATGGCGTCGTCGACAAAAGGGTCAGCCGGTTCAAGAATAAATCGTATTGCCCCTCGATGACCGTGCTCGCCTGCCGCAGCGAAAGCTGGTTCTGCTTGCTCGCTTCGTCGCGGACAGTGTCCATCTGGTTCGAAAGGAGAAACGAACCGCCGCCGACAAGCGTTACGAAAAACGCGATGGCGAAAGCCACCATGCTGCGGAACGCGATGCTGTTGACAACGGGAATGTGCGTGTCGATTTGATTGGATTCCTTGGATTCCATAGACGATACCTTAAAATTTTACCGTTTCCGTTTTCTCACGTAGGTGAAGATGAAGCTTGCGCAAACGGCTGCAAAGAACAGGAAAAGGGTGAACCCTTTCGCTGAAGAATCCTGTGGGGCGGGAGCTGTCGTCGGATTGTCCGCGACAGAATCCTTTTTTGCCCCAGAAGTGTAACTTTCCCACAGTTTCAAAAATTCATCGAGTTGCATCGAGGGCGTGGGCTCGGTCGGCGCATGCAAGATGTCGTTGATTTTTTGGTTGTAAGTCAAAAGGGTACTGTACATGGCTTCGTTGGAATACAGGCCGCCGATGTCGAGATAGCTCCAGATGTCGCTGAAAAGGCTCACCAGCGCGCCTTCGACAAGTGTCCATTCCGGAATGTTCGGGTAGCTTTTGCCGTCTTCCAGATGGTCGATGAGGACCTTGTACGCGGAATCTTTCGCCCAGTCCGCCAAAACGCTTTTTACGGGCGGCAAAAAGCCGATTTGACTGGTGTAAGCGTCCAGATTGTCGTCGCGGACTAAAAATTGGAGCAGTTTGGCCGCTTGGGGATCGTTTTCTTTGGATTTGGGAATCGCCAGGTTGCTGCCACCGATAAAGCACACGCTTCCGCTTTTTCCGGCGGGAACGGGCATGAGCGCGATGCCGTCCGCGTTGATTTGGGAAGCGGCGAGCCCGCCGTCTTTGGCGTCAAAACGGGTTTGCGCAATCAATTCTGCCGTGTTGAGGATGAACGCCAGTTCGCCGTGGTTGAAGTTCTGGACGATTTGCGCCGTGTTTTCGCGCAAGCTTGTCCTGTCGACCAGGGAATCCAGGATGAAGTTCAGGTAAGAGGCGATGCCTTCGATGGTGTTGGGATCGAGCAGGTTGGAATGCCACACGCCCTTGTCGTCTTTTTTCAAAAAGGAGCCGCCGGCGGACCAGACCCACGGGGCGAAATTGTGGGGAATGTTCCAGTCGCTTTTTCCCGGAAATTCAAATGCCCTGACGCCAGAACCGTCTGGGCGTTGCAGGTGGAAACTGTTGATTTTTTTGATGGCTTTGTAAAAACCGTCGTAAGTGGAAACGTCTTCGGCGGAAATTCCCGTTTGCGCCAAAAGGGCCTTGTTCGCGAGGAGGGCGCGGGCGTCCACGAACCAGGGAATCGAATAAACGGCCGGGTCGCCGTCTGTGCCTGTCGTCTTCCAGCTGGTTTGGGTGAAACGTTCTTTGTGGATGGAAGAAAGGAGCGGATCCAGTTTGGCGAGTTCGCCGCGGGAGGCGAAGTAAGAGACCCATGTCGTTCCCAACTGCAAAACGGCGGGGCCGCCGGATTTGGATTCTAGCGTGTTGGTGATGACGCTCCAGGCTTCGCCCCAGTCCAAGACGACGACTTTTGTTTTTAAACCCGTCTCTTTTTCAAATTGGGAAAGCCGCTGTTCCAAAATGCCCTGGGGGTTCGCTCCGTTTGGCATAATCCAGACTTCGAGCGGTTTTGCAGCGAGGGTTGAGACCGCCAAAAGCAAAATTCCGAGTATCGCGAAGTGAGAACGGCTCATAGTAAATCTCCTAATCCAATCTGAGTGGCAAGGCCTTTCAAATTTTAATAATTTATATGCAATTTAAGAAAATGGCAAAAGGAACCGGAGAAATAACGAAATTTTACATTCAAAGGGGGAGGCGGATGTGACTGGGCTCAAATTGGACCGTTTTTCATTTTTTACCCTCCAAAGAAATCCTCCAATGCGGCGAATTTTTTGTTAATATTTTATATACCTATCATCAAGGAGTTCTATCATGAAAAAAGGTCTCATCGCACTTGCCCTCGCTGCGGCATTCTCCCTTACGGCTTGCTATGGCAGCTACGGCCTCACTCAAAAGCTTTACAAGTGGAACGGAACGCTCGGCAACAAGTGGCTGAATTCTTGCGTGCACTTCCTCCTTCACATTATTCCGGTGTATTCCATCTGCGAATACCTGGTCGACGGCCTGGTGCTGAACACGGTCGAATTCTGGACAGGTTCGAACCCGATAGCTTCGAACGACACCTATTATGAAAAGGATGCCAACGGCAACCAGATTTCCGCCATCAAGAATGAAGACGGCACGTTGGCTGTCCAAGTGATTGACGCTCAGGGCAATAAGGCTGACCTCACCCTTGAACGCGACGCTGACGTTATCCGCGCTCTCGACGCCCAGGGTCAAGTGATTGCCCAATACGACGTTCAAAAGTAATTTTTGAAATCGTACTCCAAAAGCTCCGGTTCATCGCCGGAGTTTTTTGTATGAACAGAAACTGCCGCCGGTTCGACTGTTGGGGAAATTATTTGATTCTAACTTAAAACAAACAGTCCGCACTTCACCAAAACGGCTCGTTTTTGCCGCCAAAACCGTGCGAAATTCAACACAAAAGCAGAAAAGGCTTTGGTGTGAAACCCCATCAAAAAGAGTGCTCTCGTCTCAGTTCCCAATTCCGAATTATACATTCCTAATTTCTAATTCCTCATTTCTCATTCTAAAATCAGGGATTATATTTGAAATTGGATGTGGATGTATGGTTGTTCATACAGCCAAAAAAGGGTGGTTTACTATGGTCTGTCAAAAGAATCTTTTGACGTTTTTTGGGGTGATGGCGTTGTTCGGTATGGCCCATTCCGCGGAAATTTACATTGGCGGAGGCGATACTCCCGACGGTTCTTATGGGGAATACCTGGCGGATGTCAACAAGTGGAATTTTGTCAGGGGGAACGCGGACGGCTATTATGTGAACCTGTTTGATTTTATTGAAGATTTGGGGGCGAACAATCCCAACGCGGAGAACAGGTACCGGAATCGGGATGCGTCTATTGTTCAAATGCGCGACGCTTTTGCCCATAAAAATCTTTTTTATGAATCGGAAGCGACTTCTTACATGAATCGCGTTTGGGATAAAGATGATCGGACTTTGATTCAGAAGTTTATCGACTTGGGATTTAACGTGACTTATGCCACGGTGAACGGCGTTTATGGTCAAGAAAAAATCAACGCCTTGCAGCAGGGAGCGAGTTTGCACAGGCCCGTTTTTGCGATGCAGGGACCTTGGGTCATTGGGGGAGATATCAACAGCGATGCGTCCGGTGCGGTTGATTGGCGGAATACGATAAACTTGAGCGACGGGATGGCGACCGATGGGCCGATTGGATATTGGGATTCGAATGAAAGTCAAATCAAAGAGGGACAATATTCCGGCATCCGCTATGCGAAAGAGCGCGGGAAAAAGTCCATGATCATGCTTTGCCCTTTTATGCCGAAGCAATACGATGCGGGATTGACGCAAACGGATGGTTCTGAATTTTTGCGCATCGGAAAGAACATGGTTCATGAACACGAAGACAACAAAGTGTCTCCGGACATTTGGGTTGTGTCGTATTACGCTTCTCAGTTGCAACGTCATCCGGTTTTGCCCGAAGAAGTGGACGGAAAGGCCGCCAATACGGTGACGGGGCTCGCCTATTGGCTTATCCATCATATCAAAGATTCAAAGAATAATTTAAGCCTGGATGTTGCCGCAGAAAATGACGTGACGGTCAATGGGGAAAATGTAGAAGTCAATCTTTCGGGGAATTCTAAAACGATTGTGTTGCAGTTGAAAAATAATAGCGACTGGCTTGATTTTTCGCCGCTGTTGAAAATGAAAAAGACGGCGAATGGTGACGCTTGGAGCGTTTCCTATAAAATAGGGGAAACGGATGTTTCGGCGAGTGTCGAAAGGGATTCCTGTTTCGATTTTGTCGGCGATTTCCGGATGAATCCCAATTCAAGTCGGCAAATTGAAATCACGTTTACGGGTTCCGATGTCGACAAACCTCTTTCGTTGGAATTGGAAATGCGCTCCCATGCGACAGAATCCATTGCAAAAAAGAAATACAATTTGACAGTCAAATCAAATGTTCCGGAAACGCCTTTTGACGGCGTTATCGGTATTCCCGGTAAAGTGGAAGTGGAAAATTACAACAACGGAAGTGGTGGCTCTTATGATTTGAGTGCGGAAAATCTGGGTGGGAGCATTTATCGCGGAGGCTCTGTCGACATCGGAGAAAGCGGGGAGATGAAATATGTGGGATGGACCGAAGCGGGGGAATGGTTGAAGTATTTCATCCAAATAAATGAAACGGCATCGTACGATGTGTCGTTTAAAGTGGCGGCGGCAAACGCGCCCGGAAAACTGTTGCTGTCGTGGAATGACGCCGCTTATTCGGATACGGTGGAAGTTCCCCAAACGGATGGTTGGGACGATTGGACAACGGTGAGCGTTCCCGTTCTACTGCATTCGGGGGAATATTCGATGAAACTTTTGTGGGTGACGGGAGACGTGAACGTGGATTATATCGAATTCAAAAAGCGGATGGAAGACGGAGGCTCGGATACGGAAAAGTTGTTGGCGGTTGCCGGCAAGCAGAATCTGCTTTCAGTTCACGGTAAAATATTGGACGTGGATGCGAATGGAAATTTTGAAATGCAAATTGTGAACTTGCGCGGCGAAACGCTGGAAGAATTGAAAGGATTTGGAAAATCGAGCTATTCTTTTGAACATTTCAACGGCGTTTATTTTGTCCGCTGTAAAATGGGAGGGCAAACGTTGAACAGGCTTGTGAAATTTTCAGAGTGAGTTTGTGAAAGGGTCAAAGACCTGTTTCCAGGATTCAGCCCTGCAGCATTTTCAAGTATTAATCCTTTTCTTGGTTGAAAACGCAAGCTAGAAACTTGACAATCCCTAGGATTCATTTTATAGAGATTATTTCTGTTTTCAACCAAGACTGGATTTGCTTGAGGATGAGAATTTGCGTGTAAATGCTAATAAACAAGCGTGTAAATGATAATTTACAGCAGATGGTATACGACACCTATATGCACCTGTTTTTT
>CAYNID010000019.1:22923-23034 GCA_964397425.1 uncultured Fibrobacter sp. | reverse complement strand
TGGGACGGTGAGCCTTTTTTATGATTAGGAATTAGGAATGCGGAGTGTGGGATGTTTAATTCGGAATTCGTAATTCGGAATGCGGAATTGTGAGCTGTGGACGGGAAGCTC
>CAYNID010000019.1:0-22823 GCA_964397425.1 uncultured Fibrobacter sp. | reverse complement strand
TGGGACGGTGAGCCTTTTTTATGATTAGGAATTAGGAATGCGGAGTGTGGGATGTCTAATTCGGAATTAGGAATTGATGGCTGAGGGATGCGGGGAGGCTTCAAAAATTTTTTATAATTGGAAAAACTTTTTTTGGAGAATCTTATGGTGACGACGATTATCGTGTTCGTCTTGTATCTGGTCTTGATGCTGGGTATTGGATTTTATTTTTCCCGGCGCGCCAACAGCCTGAATTCGTATTACTTGGGAAACCGCAGCATGAACAAGTGGGTCGTGGCGATGTCCGCGCAAGCTTCCGATATGAGCGGCTGGCTTTTGATGGGACTTCCCGGCGCCATTTACCTGTCGGGGCTTTCCGAAGCCTGGATTGGCGTTGGACTTGCCTTGGGAACGTATGTGAACTGGAAAATTGTCGGTCGCCGGCTCCGCAAATACACGTATTTTTGCAACGATTCCATCACGCTTCCGGATTTTTTCGCCAACCGATTCCGCGATAAATGGGGAATTATCCGGGTAATTTCCGCGCTTTTCATTCTGGTCTTTTTCCTTTTTTACACCACTTCGGGCTTTGTCAGCTGCGGTAAGCTTTTTTCCACGATTTTCGGATGGGATTATACAACGTCTCTGTGTGTCGGGGTGATTGTTGTCGTGGGTTATACTTTTTTGGGTGGATTCCTGGCGGTGAGCTGGACTGATTTTGTGCAAGGGCTGCTGATGCTTTTTGCCCTGTTGCTCGTCCCCGTGGTCATTTGCCAAATAAATGGAGGATTCGCTCCGACGATCGATGCGATGAATCAGGTCAATCCTTATCTGATGAATATCTTCACGAACGCTTCGACGGGAAAGGCGATAACGGTTATTTCGATTGTCTCTTCGCTTGCCTGGGGGCTTGGCTATTTCGGAATGCCCCACATCCTGGTCCGCTTCATGTCCATCAAGAATCCTGATGAAATTACGCATTCCCGCCGTATCGCGATGACATGGGTAGTCCTTTCTCTCGGCGCTTCGATTTTGATTGCCGTTTTTGGCCGCTATTATCTGATGCAAAAGGGAATTGTTCTGGATGACCCGGAAAAGGTGTTCATGGTTTTGACTTCTCATTTGTTCCCAACGGTGATTGCGGCGGTTCTCATGGCGGCTGTCCTCGCTGCCATTATGAGTACGGCGGATTCCCAGCTGCTCGTTTCGGCTTCTGCGTTCAGCAACGACCTGTACAAACGGTTGATTCACAAAGATGCAAGCAATAAAGAATTGATGCTTGTGAGCCGTGCCGTTGTGATTGTAATCGCCCTTATCGCGGGATATTTGGCTTATCAGGGGCGCCCGGGGGCGTCGAGCGGATTCTTGGACGTGGTGATGAGCCTTGTGAGCTTTGCCTGGGCTGGCTTTGGGGCGACTTTTGGACCGGTCGTGTTGCTCGCCCTGTTCTGGAAAAGGACGAATTTGGCGGGGGCTATCAGCGGCATGCTTGTCGGCGGCGTGACCGCTTTCGTGTGGAAATTCGGTCTGTCGAATTACGCGGACACCTGTTCGATTTTCGGCCTGTATGAACTGGCTCCGGGATTTGTGCTGAGCTTTGTGACGATTGTCGTGGTGAGCCTGTGCACGAAAAAACCGTCGGATGAAATTGTGCAGGAATTCGAACGCGTAAATTCTTCGCGGTTGAGCGATTTGAATTTGAATGCGTGATGGTGATTGGAAATTAGGAATTAGAAATTAGAAATGAGGAATGAGGAATGAGGAATTGGGCTGAGAATGGGAAACTCTCCGTGGTGGCTGTGATTTTAATTCGGAATTACGAATTAAAGCCGCAGACCGTCCGTTTTGAAGCGGAAACGGTTTGCAATCGGAATTGGGATCTTGGTGTGAGAAACCCTTAATTGCGAATTAAAACTGCACCCTTACCGCATCCGTTCTTCAGAGGCTTCGCGCAGGCTTTTCGCCTTGTCCGTTCCCCAAAGTTTATCGACAAAATCAACGGAAAGGAATTTCTCCATATACGCTTCGACCCAGCAGTAGTGCAGTTTTTTACCGTCATCCGTATCGATGATCCAGTGGTCCGGAGCGTAAAACTTGTAAGTCTTCGGAGTCGGCATGCTCCAGGCGCTGTCTTCTGAGGGAGTTTCCGTGACGGTCCAAACATTTCCCGTTGTGCGCTGCCAAATGAAAACATTCAACACGACGTCGATGGCGATTAGAATCAAGCTCACCTTGAAATTTTTCTTGGTCAGCAGGAAAATGACAATCAGCAGCAGCAACAGGGAAAGAGCCGCGAAGTTGTAATGGACGGAGTAAAAAGCGGAAAAGGTTTCAACCATATTATACCAGCTTGAATTTTAAAACGTTTCCGGAAATTTGGGCGCAATAGCGCGTGTGGGCGGTGGGCAACTGGAGTCCAAAGGAATGGAACGTTCCCATCATCGAAAGGTTCGCATGGCTTTCAACGGTGCGAACATTGACGAATCCTTTTTTGCCGAAAGTCAGGGTGAACGTTTTTTTCTTTCCATCGTATTCCGGGGTCATTGTGGAATTTTTGACGGTGTCCAAAGCCAAAACGCAGCGCTTGTCGAGGATGAGCGTTCCACGCGGATCAATGGAAACCATGGGAATCCCGGCGGAATTCCGGCAGGCGAAAATTTCCCAGGGGCCTGTCTTTTTGGAAGCGCGCTTTTGATTTTGGAAAACGAAAGTGTTTCCGTCTTTGGACAAAAGGACATCGCCCGAGACGACCGTCATTCCGACGCTGTTCATTGCGCCGCGGAGATACAGTAGCGCCGTCCCGTTAGACGATAAAAGGCGAAAAGAAGTCGCTTTGAGTTTGTTCGTCGGGACAATGCCAATGCGCCCGCCGATTTTGTCTACGAAAACATCGGCATAGGAAACGTCTTTGAGCTTGAACTTTTCCATCAAGTCTTTGGGAAAGCGGAGAAATCCGCGAATATCCATTCTGGCCTTGTAACTTTCCATCGTTCGACCTCGCCTAGGGAAGTTTTATTCAAAAATTAACAAAAAGGGCGGATTGTGACAATGGTCAGCGGCTTCCCGCCGACATTTCGCCCAAAACTTTTTCGAGAACATCCAACAAAGAAGCGCCGTCGCGGCGGAGAACGTGGAAGGCTTCCGGGTGGTTTTTTATCAGGCTTTCAACGCCGGCTCCTTTCCGGGGATCATCGAAAATGACAAGTGCTTGCGGCGCGGCGGAAGAATCGAACTCCATCTGCGTTTTGGTCCGGCTCAAAAAACGGGGAAAGAATACGCGGTATCGGGAAGACAGCGCATCGCCAAAGCTTTCGACGGGGTCCACTAAAACGGCGCCGCGGCCCAGGGCGTTCTTGAACGAATTGTAAGCGGCGATGGCGCCTGTCCCGTGCCCTAAGAAAATGGCTCCCTCGGCGTTTGCGCAGCCGACCATGGCGCGGATGTCTTCGGCATAATGCTTTTCCCCGGGAGACCCTTCGCTGCCGGCGGAACCGCGGTAATTGAATCCGGCAAACCGGAAGCCCGGAATCCGCATTGCGTGGGCGAGGAATGTCGCAGCGTCTTCCCCGCGGTCGGCGAAATACAGCACCGTCGGCGCCAGGGAATCTTTCGAAACCCATCCCTGAAGCCATTTGCCGTCTTTGGTTTGGCAGCGCAAGGCGTATTCTTTGATAGTATCTGCCGACGTTTTGTCGGACTCGGCCCGCGCAAAGGAGAGTCGCCGTTCAGAAAGGAGCAGATAACCGACGAGGCAAAGGTAAACGATGGCGATAATCGCCGCGAACCGGAGCGTTTTGAAAAAAATGCGTTTGACGAAATTCACGGGGAAAAAATAGAAAATGGGGCGCAAAAAAAGAATCCCGCTCAGTTCTGTGGAGCGGGATCCAGGGATGGGATTGGGTGTTCCTTAAAAATAGGCAAATTTTTTGTCAAGTGGTACACCCTGTTTGCGTGAAAGTGTTCCCAATCTGTTCTTTTGTGAAAAATTCGCCACTTTCTTGAAAAAATATTCAGAAAGGTGTTCCCGAAAAAAACGAGAAATTATATTTTTACGTCCATGAACGTGTTCGCCTATTACAATTACAGAAAATACTTGCAGGATTACTACGAGTACAGAAAATCCGTGCAACGTTATTTTTCGTATCGGGCGTTTGCGAAACGCGCCGGTTACACGTCGAGCGGTTTTTATCTGGATGTGGTCAAAGGACGCAAGTCCCTGACGCCGCAAATGGTTCCCAAGTTCATCCATGCGCTAGGCCTTTCCGAAAAGGAGGGGCGTTATTTCAGCTTGATGGTGGACTTCACCCATGCCGAGACTCCAGAATCCAAGCAGACCATTTTTGAACAGATGTCCGCGCTTTTGCCGCGGTCGACCAAGGCGCTTTCCCGCAACCAGCTGGAGTATTACAGGGAATGGTATTACGTCGCCGTCCGCGAAGCGCTGTCCGTGTTGAACATTTCGGACAACTACCAGGATTTGGCGCTTTTCCTCAATCCGCGGATTTCCGTTCCGCAGGCGAAACAGGCGGTGAAATTGCTTTCGAACCTGGGTCTAGTCGAAATGGAAAACGGTTTTTGGAGATCGGTGAACAAGACGATTGCAAGCGGCAGGGAAATTCCCCCGTTTGTTGTCCACGACTTTCAAAAGAAGATGATGGATTTGGGAAAGGCTTCCATCGACCATTACAGCACAGAACGCCGCAACGTCTCTTGTACGACGATGAGTGTTTCCGCGCAAGGCCTTGAACGCATCATCCACAAGATTGACACCTTCCGGAAAGAAGTCGTCGACATTGTCCGCTCCGACGAGGGCGAATCGATGGTCTGTGAACTGAACATCCAGTTTTTCCCGCTTTCCAAAGAGCTGGGGAGCTTGGAAAAGAAAGCGGTCGCCGAAGAAAAGGATGGAGGATTGCCCAATGAAGATGAATAAACTTTTCTGGGGACTTCTCGGAATTTTCGCGTTGCTCTCCTGTTCTTCGGAAAAGGTTTCCGGAACGGCGACGGATACGGAAAATACGATAGCGGGAACCGTTCTGCTTTCGGACAGCTCCGTGGCGCGCGGTGTTCTGGTGCGGCAAGTTTCCGCCCGCACGGCCACTCCGGCGGCTTTCGTGGAAACGTCGACTGCCGATGACGGCTCGTTCGCCTTTGACAGCTCGCTTGCCGACACGGTGAACTTGGAATTCCGCTACCTGGCTGCGGATTCGTCCCTTTCCCAGGCGCAAATCTTGTGGAATGTGTCCGCCAAAAAATCCGAACGGCTGCAAGTGCGCTTGCAACGCCCGGCGCATCTCCGGGGAATCCTTGAATCTTCGGGGAACGCTTCGAATGTGGCGGGCTCGCACTTTTTGGTCTACCTGGGCGCAACGACTTTCTTCGCCGACATCTTCGCTCCGGATTCATTCTCGCTGGGAATTCCGGAGGGCGATTACCAGTTGACAGTCGCTCCGGCGGATTCGGGCGTTTTGTCCAAGCTCCGGAATTCGGGGTATGCGGATTCGTCCATCGTCCGGCAATTTTCCGTATCCCTTTCGGCGGGCGATACGCTGGACGTTGGGAATCTCCGTTGGAACCTCTCCGAACTTGAACCGACCCGGGCGAAAGTCTTGAGCGGAAAGGTGACCGATGCGGACGGAATGCCTTTGCGCGGCGTTTCGGTCCATGTTGTGACCGATCTTTATGGATTTGGCGTCGTGGACAGCTCGGCGTTTGTGACCCAGGCGCTTTCCGATTTTGACGGCAACTGGAGCGTTCCCGCGCCGTTACTCGAAACGGTTGTCTGCGATTCGTTCCGCGTCGAATTCCGCGGCAGGGATTCTTTGGGGAACGTTTTGTCGGGAGTTTCGCCTTACATCGGAAAGGATGTTTTGAAAGAGACGCCGGACGTGGTCCGCATTGGCACCGTCACGCTTTCGCCGATGGCAAACTTCCTGGGATCCGTCTTTTTGGTGGCGGACAACGCCGTGTCTTCCCGGCGGGACACCCTTTGCTGGGCTTACAGCATCCGGGTGGGGTTCCGGGGAACGAGCCGCTTCAAAACGGTCAGTTCCTGCAACAATATCTTCATGGCGAATTTGCCACCGGACACGCAGGAGTTTGTGTATTATTCAAGCGATGAAATGGTCTTGCGCGGTCTCAAATCGGGGCTTTTCGCGCCGGAAGATTACGTTGAAGTGGTTCCCGTCAATTTGCCCACCGGTGACACGCTCAAATACCAAGGCTTTACATATACGCCGCCTTCTTTGAGCAATTCCGCCTGGTTTAGCGGTGAATAGGCGGAAAAACACAGGCAAGAGGGGGCTTTTTCGCCCCGTTTTGTTGACCGAAAACTTTTTTTCTAGTATATTTGCGCTACCTTGAGAATCGAGATTTCAAAAATAGCCTCCTGTGACGGTCAGTTGCAGGTCTGCTTCGCAAAGGATGTTTCCGATGCGGGCGTTTTTGAAGAACTCCGCGTCAAGGGCGACTTGGATGCCGAACTGACGGTTTCTCCCGAAAGTTCGAATCGGTGGCTTCTCGCGGGAACTCTTTCCGGGGTACAGGTTTTGGAATGCTCCCGCACACTCGAGCTGTTCGACAGCCCCTTTGAAACGCCCATCCATTTTTGGGTGGAACTGGTTCCGGGACTAGCGGGGCAGGAACTGGACGATTCGGACGATGAAATCTTTGGATTCCGCGTTCCGCAATCCCAGAATTACGTGGATGTGACTGAATGCGTCCGGCAACTGGTGATTCTCCAGGAACCGCTCCATCCGGTCAAGGATAATCCGGACAGGGAATTTGTTTGGGAAGCCGGCGAAAAGTCGGAAGTTCCCAAAGAAGATCCCCGTTGGGAAAAATTAAAAGCGCTCAAGGACAAAATGGAACGTCCGAACGGATGATTCCAAAAATCCGAGCCGAACGATTAGGAGTTCAAAATGGCCGTACCAAAAAGAAAAACCTCGACTGCCCGTCGTGACAAGCGCCGTACGCATTGGAAGCTTGAAATGCCCGCTCTCGCCACATGCGATCATTGCGGTTCCGTCAAGCGTCCGCATCGCGTTTGCCCGGTATGCGGATATTACAACGGCGTCGAAGTCGTTCGCGTACAGGAAGCCTAAGTTCAATCAAAGGAGAGTTCGCGATGATAAGCATTGCGCTAGATGCGTTTGGCGGTGATAACGCTCCGGACGTCGTGGTCCAAGGGGCTATCAATGCCGTCAACCAGTCCGAAGGAAAATTCGCCGTGGTCCTTTGCGGCCCCGAAGCCGAAGTCAAAGCCAAATTGGAACAGTTCGGTTACAATGGCAAGCTGATTCAGGTTGTCGATGCGCCGGAACTTGTCGCCATGGATGACCATCCGACGGAAGTCCTTCGCAAAAAACAGCGTTCTGGACTTGTCACTTGCGTCGCTCTTCAAAAGAAAGGCCTTGTCCAGGCGAGTGTTTCCGCCGGCAACTCCGGAGCCATGATGGCCTCTTGCCTGATGATTCTTGGACGGACCAGTGAAAATTTCGCCCGTCCGCCCATCGGTTGCATCATCCCGACCGCGACAGGACACAGCGTACTTGTCGATGCCGGTGCGAACGTCGATGAAAAGCCGGCAGTGCTCAAGGATTTCGCCCTGGCCGGTTCCGTTTTTGCCGAAGCTTACCTCGGAATTGAAAATCCGAAGGTCGGTCTGTTGAACATGGGCGAAGAAGAAAAGAAAGGCCCCGCTTCTGTACAAGAGGCGTACCAGCTTCTGAAAAACGCTCCCGTGAATTTCATCGGCAACGTCGAAGGGCGTGATGTCTTGCTTGGCGAATCGGATGTCGTGGTCTGTTCGGGCTTTGTCGGAAACGTCTTGCTGAAAATGTACGAAGGCTTCTTCGAATTGCACACCAAGACTTTCGGCGTTATCGATACGCCGGCCGGAAAGCAGTTCAACGAAGCGTGGGACTACCGCAACACGGGAGGAGCCCTTTTGCTCGGACTTAAAGGTACGGGCATCATCGCGCATGGCCGTTCCGACGCCAAGGCGATTGAACAGGCGATTAAGGTGGCTTACACCTTTGCCGCGAATCAGGTGCCAGAGAAAATCGGCAAGAAACTTGCCGGAATCGAAGCCTGATATGCCATCCGTTCTCTGCTTTTGGACGATTCGCATCTCGGAAAGCAGGGAAAGAACAGGAACTTTGTTGAATCGATGTTTAACATGGCGCTCGAAGCCTTTTGCTTTCGGGCGTTTTTTGCTTGCATCAAAATAAGATTATCATTTTGGAGAAAACAATGTCGAAGACTATCTTTGTATTTCCGGGTCAAGGCGCTCAATACGTGGGCATGGGAAAGGCTCTTTCCGAAGAATTTGCCCCGGCGAAAGAACTTTTGCAAAAAGCGGACGACGTTCTGGGATTTTCCCTTTCGAAAGTGATGTTCGAAGGCCCCGAAGAGGAGCTGAAAATGACGGCGAACACCCAGCCCGCGTTGTTTGTGTCTTCGATGATGGTCTTTGAAGCCATCAAGGCTCAAGGCATTCCGTTTGACGTTGTCGCCGGGCATTCCCTCGGCGAATATTCCGCGATTTGTGCCGCGGGGGGATTTTCGTTCGAAGACGGCTTGAAGCTCGTCCGTCTCCGCGGAACGCTGATGGCCGAAGCGGGTAAAACTCAACCCGGAGCCATGGCGGCAATCATCGGTGTCGATGAAGAAAAAATCCAGGAACTTTGCGATGCGGTGAAATCCTCCGGAGTCGTCGTCCCGGCGAATTTCAATTGCCCCGGCCAGATTGTCGTTTCTGGCGAAGTGGCTGCCGTCAACGCCCTGGTCGAAAATTGCAGTGCGTCGGGTGTCCGGGCTGTTCCTCTCTCGGTTTCGGGCGCGTTCCACAGTCCGCTCATGCAAAGCGCCCAGCCGGGCCTTGCCGAAGCGATTGCCAAAACAGAATTTCACGATTTGCAAAAGCCGCTCATCGCCAACGTGACGGCGAGTGTCGTCTCGTCCAGTGCGGAAATTCGCGAGCTCCTTGTCCGTCAGCTGGTAAGTCCGGTGCGCTGGAGCCAGTCGATGAGTTACGCCATCCGCGAACTGGATGTTTCCCGTGGCGTTGAAGTCGGCGTTGGACACGTCCTTTCGGGACTCGAACGCAAAATCGACCGCTCGGTGAAGTTCGCCGCGGTGGAATCCGTCGAAGCCATTTCGGCGCTTAAGGGTTGAGGTAACAATGATTGATTTAAAAGGTAAAGTCGCCGTTGTCACGGGAGCGTCCCGGGGCATCGGGCTTGAAATTGCGAAAACGCTTGCTGTCCAAGGGGCGAAGGTCGCCGTCATTTCGACAAAGGAACGCCCGGAAGTCGCAGAACAGATTGCGCAGGAATCCGGAACGGAAGTCCGCAGTTTCGCCTGTGACGTTTCGGATGCCGAACAGGTCGCGATGACGTTCAAAGCGATTCTCGACGCGTTTGGACAAATTGACATTCTGGTGAACAATGCGGGCATTACCCGTGACGGTCTTCTGATGCGCATGAAGGATGCGGATTTTGACGACGTCATCCGCGTGAATCTCCGCTCAGCGTTCCTCTGCACCCGAGCTGTCGCGCGCCACATGATGGGCCGCCGCACGGGCCGCATTGTGAACATGGCGAGCATCAACGGTATCCGGGCGCAAGCCGGGCAGGCCAATTACGCGGCTTCCAAAGCGGGCATCATCGGTCTCACCAAGACGAATGCCATGGAATTTGCCGCACGCGGCATCACGGTGAACGCCGTGGCTCCGGGATTCATCGAAACGGACATGACCGCGAAAATCGCCCCCGAAGCCCTTGAAAAATACAAGAACGCCATTCCTGCGCAAAGAATCGGCCAAACGAAAGACGTTGCGAACGCTGTCGCCTTTTTAGTGTCCGACGAAGCCGCCTATATCACCGGACAGGTTCTCGGTGTTGACGGCGGATTGGGCGCATGACTTGATATTTTGCAAAAAGTTTCTAATTTATCTTAAAACCTCAAATGGAGTAAAAAATGACTGAAGAAGAACTTCTCAAGAAAATCACGGCCGTTGTCGTAGAAAAGCTCGGTGTCAAACCGGAAGATGTGACTCCGGAAGCCTCTTTTGTGAACGACCTCGGTGCCGATTCCCTCGACCGCGTTGAACTCGTCATGGCCCTCGAAGACGAATTCGATATCGAAATCCTCGATGAAGATGCCGAAAAGTTCATCAAGGTTTCCGACGTCCTTTCCTACATTCAGAACAAGCTCAACAAGTAATTTTTCGAGCCGTTCTAAAGCAGCCCGTTCGTTAAGCTTTTCTCTCCGGAGACAGCGTGACGAAAGGGCTGTTTTTCTATGTTTAGCCCTATGAGTGAAAGTTCTGATATTTACCGGATCCGCCGCGCGGATGGAAAAGAATTCATCTTGGTGGGAACGGCGCATATTTCCCGCGAGTCCAAAGATTTGGTCGCCGAAACGATTGCGCAGGAACATCCGGACACCGTTTGCGTGGAACTGGATGCGGGAAGGCTCAAATCGCTGGATGATCCCGACAGCTGGAAACGGACCGATTTGCGGAAAATCGTCAAGGATCGTCTGTTGGGAACCCTTGTGGCGAATCTGGTGCTCGGCTCTTATCAAAAAAGGATGGGCGCTCAAACGGGCGTGCGCCCCGGAGCGGAACTTTACGGAGCGGTTCAAACGGCACGAGCCGAAAACATTCCGGTCGTTTTGGCGGACCGCGACATCAAAGTGACCCTTCGCCGGACGTGGAGCTGTACGCCGTGGTATCGCAAGTTTTCCCTGATAGCATCGCTTTTCGCGAGCCTTTTCGACAAAACGGAAGTCAGCGAAGAAGAATTGCGCAAAATCAAGGAACAGGATTCTTTGAGCGCGATGATGCAGGAATTCGGCAAAGAGTTTCCCGAAGTGAAAACGGTCCTCATCGACGAGCGGGACGCTTATTTGGCGAGCCGGATCAAGAACGCCTCCGGGGAAAAGGTCCTCGCGGTTGTCGGCGCGGGGCATGTGGCGGGAATCCGCAAAATCATTGAAGAAGACAAACCGCTTCCCGCTGAAGAATCCCTTTGTGAAATCAAGCCGCCGTCCAAGATGTTCAAAATTCTCGGCTGGTCTATCACCGCGGCCATCATCCTTTCGATTCTTTTTGTCGGATACCGTTCCGGAATGGAAAAAGCGGGCGAGTTGACGTTAAACTGGGCGATGCTCACCGGTGGCGGTGCCATGCTCGGCGCGATTGTGGCAGGCGCGCATCCGCTTGCGATTTTGACCGCCTTGGTGGCTGCGCCGTTTACGGGGCTCACGCCCCTCATCGGGGTGGGATTTCTGGTCGCGCTCGTGCAGGTGTATTTGCGCCCGCCGCGCGTTTCGGAATTCGAAACCGTTTCCGAAGACATCTGGAAAGTTTCCCGCTGGTGGAAGAACCGGGTGACGCGTGTCATTCTGTGCTTCTTGCTGCCGGGATTCCCGGCAATCGTGGGGAAGATAATCGCCCTTGTCGGGATTTACAAGGCGTTTTGATTCACCATAAAAGATTTTCTCCGGGTGTAAAAATTTTCGCATCCGGAGAATGGGATTTTATATATTTGAAAGGCACGGCGATGGGGTGTCGTGCCAAAGGAGTTTTGCAATGAATTTAGAAAACCTGGATGTGCTTTCCAAAAAGATAGAATCGATGTTAGAAGCCCTTCGTCGAATCAAAAATGAAAAGGCCGCCGCCGACAGGACGGTCGCCGAAAAAACGGCAGAAGTCGAAGCGCTTCAAAAACGGCTGGCGGAAAAGGAAGCCGAACTCGAAGAGTCTAAAACGTCTTTGAACGAAAGGGCCTCGGAACTGGAAAACGTCCGGCAGGAAGTCGCCTCCCGCGACGCGGCGATTGGCGATTTGCAAACGGAACTTTCCCAATGCAAATTGGAATTGGGCTCGCTGAAAGAAGAACTTTCCGGCAAGGACGCGAAGCTCGCCGAACTCGACAACGTGGTGAACGAGCAGAGCTCGGAAATCCAGAGCGCCCAGGAAAAATTCCAGGATCTCCTTTCGACAATTGAAAGTGAACTGGGCACCGAAATTCCGGTGCAATCGCCGGAAACTTCCCCGGTCGCAGAACCTGCCGAAGAACGTCAGCCAAATCCGCCGCAGGGAGGCTCGGCGCAAGTGGATTTTTTCGACTGAGGTGGTTTGCAGCCACCGATTCATTTGGCGTTGGAATGAAGGACGGATAGCGGACAATGGACACTCCAGATTTATCCTTGCACACGGCCCGGGTCGAAATCGGCAATGACCGCTTTCAAATTCAAACGGATTTGACCGATGCGGAACTGTCGGCCATTGTCGACTATGTTTCGCAAAAAGTCCAGGCGCACGTCCGCTCCGACGCCCGGATGGACATGCGCAAGCAAATGCTGCTGATGGCGATGGACATTACGTCGGAATTGTTCGACATGCGCCGTCGCCACGCCCGTTACAAGGAATATTTTCTGGAAAGCCAGAAAGTCTCCCGGATTCTTGCCGACATGCTCGATGCCGAACTTTCCAAGTTGCAATCTGCGTCACATCTGACACAGGAGTGACAAAAAAACGTCTTAAAAAAGACGTTCCCATATTGCCCTTTAAATATTTACAGAATATATTGTTAAAGGCATCCTTCGGTAGTTATGCCCGATCTAACAAGATTCAATCAGCTCCGAACTCTTTTTCCGATGTTTATGCCCGGTCTTTAGACCCTGAAAAACAGACGAGAAAGGAGGGCTATTTTTTTCAAAAAGAGTAGCTTCGAGCGTAGAAACCCGAATGGATGCCTTTTTTGTTGCCTTTTGGCGGATTCCACGCGTCTTTTGAAGCGAAGAAATTTACTTTTGGCGAAGGGAGGCCTTGATGAAGACCGCTACAGAACAGAAAATCGCCGCTAAAAAATTTGCCGAATACTGGAAAGGCAGGGGTTACGAAAAGGGAGAATCCCAAAAATTCTGGATGGATTTGCTCGAACACGTTTACGGTGTTGAAAACATCGCGGAGTACATCTCGTTCGAAGATGCGGTCCAGTTGGATCACGCTTCTTTTATCGACGGCTTTATTCCATCGACTCATGTTTTGATTGAACAAAAAGGCCTGGGGAAAGATTTGCAAAAAGGCATCCGGCAATCGGATGGGACGTTGCTTTCTCCGTTTGAACAGGCGAAACGCTATGCCGCGGAACTCCCGTATTCAAAGCGGCCGCGCTGGATTGTGACCTGCAACTTCGCGGAGTTTCTTGTTTACGACATGGAAAAGCCGGGCGGCGAACCGGAACGGATTTTGTTGGAAAACCTCCCGGCGGAATATTACCGGTTGCAGTTTTTGGTGAATCAGGGCGACGAACACGTCCAGAAAGAAATGGATGTTTCTTTGCAGGCGGGTGAACTGGTCGGGAAGCTGTACAACGCCTTGTTGAAGCAATACCGGAATCCCGAATCTCCCGAAAGCCTGATGAGCCTGAACGTGCTCTGTGTGCGGTTGGTCTTTTGCCTTTATGCCGAAGACGCGGATATTTTCGGCAGGCATGGGATGTTCCACGATTACCTGAAAAATTTTGAAGCGAAGAATGTCCGCAAGGCTTTGATTGAACTCTTCAAAATCCTCGACACGCCCGTTTGCGACCGCGACCCTTACGAAGAAAAGGCTCTTTCGGAATTCCCTTATGTGAATGGGGGACTCTTCAAAGAGGAAAACATCGAAATTCCGAATTTCAATGACGAAATCCTCGAATTGCTGTTGCAAAAGGCCAGCGCGGACTTTGACTGGAGCCAAATCAGCCCCACGATTTTTGGCGCGTTGTTCGAAAGCACGCTCAATCCCGACACGCGTCGCAGCGGCGGAATGCATTATACGTCGATAGAAAACATCCACAGGGTGATTGACCCGCTGTTTTTTGACGCGTTGCGTGCGGAATTTGAAACGATCAGGGGCGCGAAGCAGGCGAATGTCCGCAAAAGCAAATTGCAGGAATTTCAAAAGAAGCTGGCGACGCTTACCTTTTTGGACCCGGCGTGCGGCAGCGGCAACTTCCTCACGGAGACGTATATTTCTTTGCGGCGCCTGGAAAATGCGGTTTTGCGCGAGTTGAACCAAGCGCAGGTTTTGTTTGGCGACGGCGACTTTAGCCCCATCCAGGTGTCTATCGGGCAGTTTTACGGCGTGGAAATCAACGACTTTGCCGTGACCGTGGCGAAAACCGCCCTGTGGATTGCCGAAAGCCAGATGATGAAAGAGACCGAAGAAATCGTGCAGATGAGCCTCGACTTTTTGCCGTTGAAGAGCTACGCGAATATTGTCGAGGGAAACGCCCTGCGCTTAGATTGGGAAAGCGTTGTGCCGAAGGACAAGCTTGACTACATCATGGGCAATCCGCCGTTTGTGGGCGCACGCCTGATGGGCGCTGAGCAGAAAGCGGATGTCAATGCTGTGTTTGCTGGCTGGAAGAACGCGGGTAATCTGGACTATGTGTGCTGCTGGTACAAGAAAGCCACTGACCTGATGAAGGACACCGAAATTCGAGCGGCACTTGTGTCTACCAATTCTGTCACACAGGGCGAAAGCGTTGCGCTACTCTGGAAACCGCTGTTTGAAGCCGGCGTGCATATTGATTTTGCCCATCGCACGTTCCGCTGGGATAGCGAGGCTGCAATTAAGGCGCACGTTCATTGTGTGATAGTCGGATTCAGCTTTGCGCCCAATGATGCGCCCCGCGTAATCTATACTGACGGCAGACCGCAGATTGTCCGCAACATCAATGGCTATTTGGTTGATACCGATGATGTGTTTGTAGATAACCGCTCCAAACCCATCTGCGACGTGCCGGAGATTGGGATTGGAAATCAACCGATCGATAATGGTAATTACCTTTTCACTCGTGAAGAAATGATGGATTTTTTGAGGCTCGAACCATCGGCAGAGAAATGGTTTAAGCCTTGGTATGGTTCTCAGGAGTTCATCAACAGGCAGCCACGCTATTGCTTATGGCTGGGCAATTGTCCGCCCAATGAACTGCGCAAAATGCCCAATTGCTTAAAGCGTGTAGAAGCTGTAAAACAATTCAGAGCTTCCAGTAAACGTGCGTCAACTGTAAAAATGGCTGCAATGCCGACAAGGTTTCAAACGGAGAACATGCCGACAACTACATATTTGCTCGTCCCCAAGGTATCTTCCGAGCGACGTCGCTATGTTCCAATGGGACTTATGACTCCTGACACGCTATGTAGTGATCTGGTGTTCATCATTCCCGGTGCATCGCTGTATCATTTCGGCGTTTTGACCTCTAATGTTCACATGGCGTGGATGCGTACGGTCTGCGGCAGGTTAGAGATGCGCTATCGTTATTCCAAGGACATCGTCTACAACAACTTTCCATGGTGCAATCCCACAGAAGAACAGAAAGCCAAAATTGAGCAAACCGCCCAGGCCATCCTCGACGCCCGCGCCCTCTACCCCGATTGCTCCCTGGCCGACCTCTACGATGAAGTCGCCATGCCTCCCGAACTCCGCAAGGCGCACCAGCAAAACGATTCCGCCGTGATGGCTGCGTATGGCTTTGACAAAAAAATGGCTGAAAGCGACTGCGTGTCGCTGTTGATGGAAATGTACACAAAACTGGCGAAAGGCTAGTTCTGCGGCGCGTTTTGGGAAAATTTCTGTTCGCTTTCTGCCGCGGCGATGTCTTCGGCGGTAATGTCTTCGGGGTTGAACACTTCGATTTTGTTTCTGCCCGTCTGTTTTCCGCGGTAAAGGGCGCGGTCCGCCAAATTGATGCTGTGGTCCATTCCCAGCCGTTCGTCGTATTCGGCGACACCGACTGTAATGGTCACGTGCAACGTCTGGTTGCCAAAGGCGATTTCCACGTCGGCGATTTTTTTGCGCAGGCGCTCAGCGACAAGGGCCGCGCCTGAAAGGATGGTTTCGGGGAGGAGCGCCAAGAATTCTTCGCCGCCCCAACGGGCGATGATGTCTTGCTTGCGCAGGCTGTTCCTCATGGTGTCGGCGACGGTCTTCAACACAATGTCTCCGCAAACGTGGCCGTATTGGTCGTTGAAATCCTTGAACTTGTCGATGTCGACGAACAGGAGCGAGAATTTGCGCTTGGATCGGTCGTAGCGGGAAACTTCGTATTGGATTTTTTCACGGATGTCGCGGCGGTTGGGCAGACGGGTCAATTCGTCTGTCCGCGAAATTTTCTTGAGCAGGTCGTTGGTCTGCGCCAGTTCTTCGGTGCGTTTTGAAACTTCGTCTTCCAGATGGCTCTGGTGCTCGGTCAGGGCATCCATTTTTTCGCGGATGGTGGCGCACATTTTGTCGAAAACGCGCGCCAGAATGTGGATTTCGTTGTTCTTCGTTCCCGAAATGCCGCTCGATTCCGCATAATTGCCCTTGGCGATGACCTGCATTTTGTTTATCAGGGATTGGATGGGGCGTTCAATGTTGAAAAAGAGCCAGATGGTGACAATGACGATGGCGAGGAGGAACACAAAGCCGATGTAAAGGAAAATTTTTCCAAAGGCGAGCGCCTGCGCTTCGATTTCTTGCTTGGGCTGCAGCGAAAGGACGCCCAGTTTGAGCCGGGGATTGTATTCGTAGTTCACCAGGTATTCTTTGCCGTCTTGCAGCAGGGCGTAATCGCATTCGGCGGGTTTGAACGTTTTGGCGTCAAAACCTTTGAATCCGAGGTCTTCCGCTTTCTTTTGGCTGGTCACCCATTTGCGGATGTCCGGGTGGTAAACTATCTGGTTGCTTTCGTCGACGATGACAAAAAAGCCGTGTTCGCCGATTTTGTAGTTTTCGAAAATTTCCCACAGGCGCCGGAACGAAAAGGAAGCCGCCAGGTAACCGTTGGATTTTGCCCGGTTTTCGACAAGGACCGCGACAATTTTCTTGGGCGTGTGCTGTTCCCAGAAAAGCGGAGAAATGTAGGGATGCTGCGGTTCGACGGCGCCAAAGTCTTCGAGTTCCTGGTAAGAGGAACTTGCCCGGGCGATTCCCACCATGGAGTTGTCGCTCACCTTTTCGTGGTTGGAATTGTAAAGGGCGACGTTTTCACCCGGAATGAACAGCGGCGCCACGTTGTAGCCTTTTAAAAATCCGCCGGATTCCGCGGGGTCTTGGTCTGCGATAAATGGCGTCGTCGACAAAAGGGTCAGCCGGTTCAAGAATAAATCGTATTGCCCCTCGATGACCGTGCTCGCCTGCCGCAGCGAAAGCTGGTTCTGCTTGCTCGCTTCGTCGCGGACAGTGTCCATCTGGTTCGAAAGGAGAAACGAACCGCCGCCGACAAGCGTTACGAAAAACGCGATGGCGAAAGCCACCATGCTGCGGAACGCGATGCTGTTGACAACGGGAATGTGCGTGTCGATTTGATTGGATTCCTTGGATTCCATAGACGATACCTTAAAATTTTACCGTTTCCGTTTTCTCACGTAGGTGAAGATGAAGCTTGCGCAAACGGCTGCAAAGAACAGGAAAAGGGTGAACCCTTTCGCTGAAGAATCCTGTGGGGCGGGAGCTGTCGTCGGATTGTCCGCGACAGAATCCTTTTTTGCCCCAGAAGTGTAACTTTCCCACAGTTTCAAAAATTCATCGAGTTGCATCGAGGGCGTGGGCTCGGTCGGCGCATGCAAGATGTCGTTGATTTTTTGGTTGTAAGTCAAAAGGGTACTGTACATGGCTTCGTTGGAATACAGGCCGCCGATGTCGAGATAGCTCCAGATGTCGCTGAAAAGGCTCACCAGCGCGCCTTCGACAAGTGTCCATTCCGGAATGTTCGGGTAGCTTTTGCCGTCTTCCAGATGGTCGATGAGGACCTTGTACGCGGAATCTTTCGCCCAGTCCGCCAAAACGCTTTTTACGGGCGGCAAAAAGCCGATTTGACTGGTGTAAGCGTCCAGATTGTCGTCGCGGACTAAAAATTGGAGCAGTTTGGCCGCTTGGGGATCGTTTTCTTTGGATTTGGGAATCGCCAGGTTGCTGCCACCGATAAAGCACACGCTTCCGCTTTTTCCGGCGGGAACGGGCATGAGCGCGATGCCGTCCGCGTTGATTTGGGAAGCGGCGAGCCCGCCGTCTTTGGCGTCAAAACGGGTTTGCGCAATCAATTCTGCCGTGTTGAGGATGAACGCCAGTTCGCCGTGGTTGAAGTTCTGGACGATTTGCGCCGTGTTTTCGCGCAAGCTTGTCCTGTCGACCAGGGAATCCAGGATGAAGTTCAGGTAAGAGGCGATGCCTTCGATGGTGTTGGGATCGAGCAGGTTGGAATGCCACACGCCCTTGTCGTCTTTTTTCAAAAAGGAGCCGCCGGCGGACCAGACCCACGGGGCGAAATTGTGGGGAATGTTCCAGTCGCTTTTTCCCGGAAATTCAAATGCCCTGACGCCAGAACCGTCTGGGCGTTGCAGGTGGAAACTGTTGATTTTTTTGATGGCTTTGTAAAAACCGTCGTAAGTGGAAACGTCTTCGGCGGAAATTCCCGTTTGCGCCAAAAGGGCCTTGTTCGCGAGGAGGGCGCGGGCGTCCACGAACCAGGGAATCGAATAAACGGCCGGGTCGCCGTCTGTGCCTGTCGTCTTCCAGCTGGTTTGGGTGAAACGTTCTTTGTGGATGGAAGAAAGGAGCGGATCCAGTTTGGCGAGTTCGCCGCGGGAGGCGAAGTAAGAGACCCATGTCGTTCCCAACTGCAAAACGGCGGGGCCGCCGGATTTGGATTCTAGCGTGTTGGTGATGACGCTCCAGGCTTCGCCCCAGTCCAAGACGACGACTTTTGTTTTTAAACCCGTCTCTTTTTCAAATTGGGAAAGCCGCTGTTCCAAAATGCCCTGGGGGTTCGCTCCGTTTGGCATAATCCAGACTTCGAGCGGTTTTGCAGCGAGGGTTGAGACCGCCAAAAGCAAAATTCCGAGTATCGCGAAGTGAGAACGGCTCATAGTAAATCTCCTAATCCAATCTGAGTGGCAAGGCCTTTCAAATTTTAATAATTTATATGCAATTTAAGAAAATGGCAAAAGGAACCGGAGAAATAACGAAATTTTACATTCAAAGGGGGAGGCGGATGTGACTGGGCTCAAATTGGACCGTTTTTCATTTTTTACCCTCCAAAGAAATCCTCCAATGCGGCGAATTTTTTGTTAATATTTTATATACCTATCATCAAGGAGTTCTATCATGAAAAAAGGTCTCATCGCACTTGCCCTCGCTGCGGCATTCTCCCTTACGGCTTGCTATGGCAGCTACGGCCTCACTCAAAAGCTTTACAAGTGGAACGGAACGCTCGGCAACAAGTGGCTGAATTCTTGCGTGCACTTCCTCCTTCACATTATTCCGGTGTATTCCATCTGCGAATACCTGGTCGACGGCCTGGTGCTGAACACGGTCGAATTCTGGACAGGTTCGAACCCGATAGCTTCGAACGACACCTATTATGAAAAGGATGCCAACGGCAACCAGATTTCCGCCATCAAGAATGAAGACGGCACGTTGGCTGTCCAAGTGATTGACGCTCAGGGCAATAAGGCTGACCTCACCCTTGAACGCGACGCTGACGTTATCCGCGCTCTCGACGCCCAGGGTCAAGTGATTGCCCAATACGACGTTCAAAAGTAATTTTTGAAATCGTACTCCAAAAGCTCCGGTTCATCGCCGGAGTTTTTTGTATGAACAGAAACTGCCGCCGGTTCGACTGTTGGGGAAATTATTTGATTCTAACTTAAAACAAACAGTCCGCACTTCACCAAAACGGCTCGTTTTTGCCGCCAAAACCGTGCGAAATTCAACACAAAAGCAGAAAAGGCTTTGGTGTGAAACCCCATCAAAAAGAGTGCTCTCGTCTCAGTTCCCAATTCCGAATTATACATTCCTAATTTCTAATTCCTCATTTCTCATTCTAAAATCAGGGATTATATTTGAAATTGGATGTGGATGTATGGTTGTTCATACAGCCAAAAAAGGGTGGTTTACTATGGTCTGTCAAAAGAATCTTTTGACGTTTTTTGGGGTGATGGCGTTGTTCGGTATGGCCCATTCCGCGGAAATTTACATTGGCGGAGGCGATACTCCCGACGGTTCTTATGGGGAATACCTGGCGGATGTCAACAAGTGGAATTTTGTCAGGGGGAACGCGGACGGCTATTATGTGAACCTGTTTGATTTTATTGAAGATTTGGGGGCGAACAATCCCAACGCGGAGAACAGGTACCGGAATCGGGATGCGTCTATTGTTCAAATGCGCGACGCTTTTGCCCATAAAAATCTTTTTTATGAATCGGAAGCGACTTCTTACATGAATCGCGTTTGGGATAAAGATGATCGGACTTTGATTCAGAAGTTTATCGACTTGGGATTTAACGTGACTTATGCCACGGTGAACGGCGTTTATGGTCAAGAAAAAATCAACGCCTTGCAGCAGGGAGCGAGTTTGCACAGGCCCGTTTTTGCGATGCAGGGACCTTGGGTCATTGGGGGAGATATCAACAGCGATGCGTCCGGTGCGGTTGATTGGCGGAATACGATAAACTTGAGCGACGGGATGGCGACCGATGGGCCGATTGGATATTGGGATTCGAATGAAAGTCAAATCAAAGAGGGACAATATTCCGGCATCCGCTATGCGAAAGAGCGCGGGAAAAAGTCCATGATCATGCTTTGCCCTTTTATGCCGAAGCAATACGATGCGGGATTGACGCAAACGGATGGTTCTGAATTTTTGCGCATCGGAAAGAACATGGTTCATGAACACGAAGACAACAAAGTGTCTCCGGACATTTGGGTTGTGTCGTATTACGCTTCTCAGTTGCAACGTCATCCGGTTTTGCCCGAAGAAGTGGACGGAAAGGCCGCCAATACGGTGACGGGGCTCGCCTATTGGCTTATCCATCATATCAAAGATTCAAAGAATAATTTAAGCCTGGATGTTGCCGCAGAAAATGACGTGACGGTCAATGGGGAAAATGTAGAAGTCAATCTTTCGGGGAATTCTAAAACGATTGTGTTGCAGTTGAAAAATAATAGCGACTGGCTTGATTTTTCGCCGCTGTTGAAAATGAAAAAGACGGCGAATGGTGACGCTTGGAGCGTTTCCTATAAAATAGGGGAAACGGATGTTTCGGCGAGTGTCGAAAGGGATTCCTGTTTCGATTTTGTCGGCGATTTCCGGATGAATCCCAATTCAAGTCGGCAAATTGAAATCACGTTTACGGGTTCCGATGTCGACAAACCTCTTTCGTTGGAATTGGAAATGCGCTCCCATGCGACAGAATCCATTGCAAAAAAGAAATACAATTTGACAGTCAAATCAAATGTTCCGGAAACGCCTTTTGACGGCGTTATCGGTATTCCCGGTAAAGTGGAAGTGGAAAATTACAACAACGGAAGTGGTGGCTCTTATGATTTGAGTGCGGAAAATCTGGGTGGGAGCATTTATCGCGGAGGCTCTGTCGACATCGGAGAAAGCGGGGAGATGAAATATGTGGGATGGACCGAAGCGGGGGAATGGTTGAAGTATTTCATCCAAATAAATGAAACGGCATCGTACGATGTGTCGTTTAAAGTGGCGGCGGCAAACGCGCCCGGAAAACTGTTGCTGTCGTGGAATGACGCCGCTTATTCGGATACGGTGGAAGTTCCCCAAACGGATGGTTGGGACGATTGGACAACGGTGAGCGTTCCCGTTCTACTGCATTCGGGGGAATATTCGATGAAACTTTTGTGGGTGACGGGAGACGTGAACGTGGATTATATCGAATTCAAAAAGCGGATGGAAGACGGAGGCTCGGATACGGAAAAGTTGTTGGCGGTTGCCGGCAAGCAGAATCTGCTTTCAGTTCACGGTAAAATATTGGACGTGGATGCGAATGGAAATTTTGAAATGCAAATTGTGAACTTGCGCGGCGAAACGCTGGAAGAATTGAAAGGATTTGGAAAATCGAGCTATTCTTTTGAACATTTCAACGGCGTTTATTTTGTCCGCTGTAAAATGGGAGGGCAAACGTTGAACAGGCTTGTGAAATTTTCAGAGTGAGTTTGTGAAAGGGTCAAAGACCTGTTTCCAGGATTCAGCCCTGCAGCATTTTCAAGTATTAATCCTTTTCTTGGTTGAAAACGCAAGCTAGAAACTTGACAATCCCTAGGATTCATTTTATAGAGATTATTTCTGTTTTCAACCAAGACTGGATTTGCTTGAGGATGAGAATTTGCGTGTAAATGCTAATAAACAAGCGTGTAAATGATAATTTAGCGAATCAATCACTGATGGTAGCTTGACCGTTCATCAACATAGGTAAAAGCCAATCTCTGAGCAAAATGAGCTGCTTGTTCTCCTGTGTATTCGCTGAAATCTGATTCATCCAGGGCTTCACTCTTGAATTGAAATCAGCAATTTCGCAGTCAGTAGGAATATAGATTTTTCTATCCCTCAACAACGGCTTTTGTAGGTGCTTCAATCCAGTTCCTTGGAAAAACTTTTGATTAAGCTCCGGCTTAATCGAGAGAAGCAACAGATAGAGATAATCTTCAAGCTCACGATCTGCGGTAATGCACCATGTATCTAGAATACGCTGCCTTTCCTACATAGAACTTAACCCCTGCGTTGCCGCCGGTGTTTAGGAAACAATTTCTTCCGTCCACCATGCTGTCCTGCCATTCGAGAATAGCATCACCGCTTGTGAAAAACGGAAAATCGCCCTTGATATTCTTAGCATCTCCCACTTGCACGGCAGATTTGGTGTTCTCTTTAATGATTTCACCAAGTTTTCCGTTCGGAGTTTTGCTAAAAAACAGGTGCATATAGGTGTCGTATACCATCTGCTGTAAATTATCATTTATTGTAATCTTTTGAATAAATGAGCTTGATCAAAGAGAAAAA
>CAYNID010000018.1:0-24768 GCA_964397425.1 uncultured Fibrobacter sp. | reverse complement strand
TTCCTGCTAGTCGCCTGTTCGGAAAGGGAGAAACCGGAATCCGTGCAAGAAAAGGAGGGGACGATTCAAGAAAAGTCAGATACGGACGTAAGGTCGTTTGTTCTTCCTTTGCCACAAAAGACATTACTCATGCAATGCGGAGCTATTGTTGATGAGAGAGAAAAGGCAAAGTGTTTATGCGAGTATAGCAAGAGGGATTCTGTTTGTACTCATCGTGACAAGTGTATCTCATGCGCTAGTTTTATGTGAATACGGAAATGAAAAAGAAGCTGTAATAGCATCTGTTTATAATCGCTATAAGACGCAATGTGATACTTTTGGTGGTGGAGGTTCCAAATTTTATGGTTCTTACTCCAAAGTTGTAAAATGTATAGATGCTGCGGGTATTGAGCATGTTGATTCTTTGGATGGTGTTTGGCAGACCGTAGTCGGCTGCAACACATGTGAATCAAAAGAAATCGTTATAGAAGTTGAAGACTTCAAGAACGCCTGTGCGGAAAAGTGTATGCTCACCGATTATCAGTGCGTTTGGCAGAATGGCGAATGGGGCGGTTCGCTAGGAGCGTTCCCCAAGGTTTGTTCCAAGATAGACAGCACGGCTACAGGGGCAAAAAAAATGAGGAATGAGGAATGTATAATTCGGAATTCGGAATGCGGAATTGTGAGCTGAGGGGTGAGAACTTTTTTGGGGGTATTTCGAATCAAAGTCTTTTCTGCGGATGGGGACGTGTGAAATGAGAAATTAGGAATGAGGCTGTGGACGGGAAACTCTTTTTGATGGGTTTCACACCAAAGCCTTTTCTGCTATTGTATTGAAATTTGCACGGTTGGGACGGCGCAGAAATTGCCGTTTTCGCGGAATGGGAGTTTGTCCGGACATCAACGGCGAAACTCTTTTGCGAACGGAGGACCGTTTTTTGCAAAGAAACGTTTCTTGCAAAAGGGAGTTGAAATGGAAAAGTCCGGCACAAATCCGGACTCATCATGCATTTTGGCAGTTGAAATTCCATTCAACGCCAGTTTTTTTCACTGAAATCGGTGGCGATTATTCTTCCAAGTACGTGTAGCCGTAAAGTCCCGAACGGTAAATGTTCAAAAATTCCTTGCCCTCTTGCAAGGTGATCTTCTTTTCTTTTACAGAATTCGACACCCAGTTTTCCATGGTACGGACAAGCGCTTTGTCGCTGAAGTTTACGTAATCCAGGACGTCTTCCACGGATTCTCCATCAATCATTTGATCTATCCGATAAGAATCCCCTTCGCAGACCACGTGCACCGCATTCGTGTCGCCGAAAAGATTGTGCAAATCGCCCAAAATTTCTTGATAAGCGCCCACGAGATACACGGCCAAATAATAAGGCTCCCCCTCTTTCAACGGATGAACGGGAAGCGTCCGGGAAACGCCGTCTCCATTGACGAACATGTCAATTTTTCCATCGGAGTCACACGTGATATCCTGCAAAGTCGCATCGACTGTCGGCGCTTCATTCAAACGCTGAATCGGCATGATGGGAAAAATCTGGTCAATGGCCCAACTATCCGGAAGACTCTGGAAAAGCGAAAAATTGCAGAAGTATTTGCGCGCGAGCAAACGGGGCAATTCGGCAAGTTCCTGCGGGGAATGGCGGAGTTCATGAGAAAGTTCGTTCACTCGGCGGGCGATGCTCCAGAACAGGCGTTCCGCCAATGCCCGCGTGGGCAAATCGACAGTTCCCACCCGGAATCCGGAAAGGACGTCGTCATTGATTTGAACCGCATCGTGCCAGTTTTCGAGCAGGTTGCGGACATTCAAACTGTTCAAAATGCCGTAAAGATCCTTGATGCTGTCGGCTGCGCGTTCCGGAATTTCCTTTTCGCCGTCTTCAAAGAACGCAGGACCGGCCGCTTCAAGCACGTTGAAAATGAGAACGGAATGGTGCGCCGAAAGCGCCCTTCCCGTTTCGGCAATCACGTTCGGATGCGGCAAAGAAAATTTTTCGCACGTTTCGTAAATGGCGTAAACGATATCGTTTGCATATTCCTGAATGGAATAGTTCACCGACCCAGATCCCGCGCTGCGGCTGCCGTCATAATCAACTCCCAAGCCGCCGCCGACATCAACAAATTCAACTCCCATGCCCAATTGTTTCAACTGGGCATAAAACTCTGAAATTTCCCGAAGGCCGGACTTGATTTTGCGGATGTTCGTAATCTGGCTGCCCAAATGACAATGGATGAGCTTCACGCAATCGCACATATCCTCTTGACGGATAAGTTCCATGGCGCACAAAAGATCCGAACTGCTGAGACCGAATTTGCTGTGATATCCTCCGGATTCTTCCCACTTGCCCTGCCCGCTGGACGCGAGCTTTATGCGGAGTCCGATATTCGGCTTGACTCCTATCCGGCGGGAAATTTCAATAATCATCGGCAGTTCATTCATCTTTTCGACGACGACGAAAATGTTCTTTCCCATCTTTTGCGCCAACAGGGCCAGTTCAATAAAGTCCTCGTCTTTGTAACCGTTGCAGATGATAAGCGAATTCGGATTGTCCATGTTCGCAAGGACGGCATGCAGCTCCGGCTTTGAACCGGCTTCCAATCCGATGTTGAACTTTTTCCCATGGCGCACAACTTCTTCGAGGACCGCGCGCTGTTGATTCACCTTGATGGGGAAAACATCATAGAACGAACCTTTGAACCCATATTCTTCAATGGATTTGTTGAAACATTCGTTGATTTTTTCAATGCGCATGTCGAGAATATCCGGGAAGCGGACGAGAATCGGAGTCGGCATGTCCCGCAAATCCAATTCCTGCACCAACTTGTACAAATCTATTTCCGGTCCCCTTTCACGAAGAGGCGTTGCCGTCGCATGGCCTTCTTCATTGATGCCGAAATAGTTGATTCCCCAGCCGCGTACATTGTAAAGATCGCGGGAATCATCGATGCGCCAATTTTTCATTTCGTCCTAATACCTCTTCGGTTTTAAAATTTCCCAAAACGATAGAAATTTTGCAAGCCTTTTTTTTACCGCGCCGCGCATTTTCTATCTTCCTATCGAACTTTCATCCTTTGAGGTCCCATGTTATCACAAATCGGAGATTTCTTCGCCAACTATTGGTGGATCCTTCTCATCCTGCTCCTGGTCGTTCTCCTTTTCGCCGTCATCCGCGGAGTCCGCAAGGCGCTCAAAGAAGGCGGCGGCGCGTTCAATCTGGAAACAATCCGCAAAAACACGGCGCCAAACCGCGAATATGTCAAACAAAAAGCCCAAGCCATGCTCAAAGACGCCGACATGGTGTGCGAAGTCAGCGGCACGCGCGTCATTCCCAAACGCGAAGACATTCCCATCTTCCGCGCCGCCATCAAAAGCCGTTACAAAGTCGCCATGTTCCTTGTCGAAAAAGAAAACAAAGTCGCCTACTTTTTCTGCCGGACTGAGCAGGGTTTGCAACGCCGCATCGGCAACTTGATGCTCGACAAGCAAAAGAAAAACACCCACTGGCCTTACTCGGACCGCGCGACAGGAGAACGGTTGCGCTTCCCCAAAGTTTAACGGATGGACGATTCCGCATTCCGGCAACTGCCGTTATACGAAAGTTCCCCTGCGATTCTCGCCGAAATTTCAAAAGGGGGAAACCTGTTGTTGACGGCCCCCACCGGCTCCGGAAAATCCACCCTGGTGCCGTGGCTGCTCGCTTCGGAAAACGGCGGAAAATCTCGCGTCGCCGTTTTGGAACCGCGCCGTTTGGCAGCGACAAGCCTCTCCGGATACCTATCCAAACTTTCCGGAACACGGGAAGGCGAAACGGTGGGATTCCGCATCCGCTTCGAAAGCAACGCAAACGATTCGACGCAAATCCTCTTTACGACTTACGGCCACTTTCTCAATTCCATTTTACACGGGCAGGAATCCTTCGACTGGATAGTTTTTGACGAATTCCACGAACGGAAAGCGGAGATGGATCTGCTCCTCGCCTATTTTTTGGCGCTCCAGTCCCAAGCAAAGAATGTCGCGCCCAAAATCGCAGTCCTTTCAGCGGAACTCAACCGCGAAGAACTCGAACAGAAATTGCAAATCCGCTGTTTGAAAGTCGGCAAGCCCGGATTTCCCGTCCAAATTTTAAATCAAGAAACATTGCCGGGATCCTCCCTTTGTCAAAACGTCGAAAAAGCCCTGCGAACGCTCGAAAGAAACGGCGTATGGAAAACGACTCTCGTCTTTTTACCCGGCAAAGGTGAAATTTCAGCAGTCCACCGCCATTTGGACGAAACCTTCGGCTACGGGAAATTGGCCATTTACGACTTGTACAGCGGACAGGAAAAATCCATTGAACGCGCCATTTTTGCGCACTCAGAACATCCGCGCATCATCCTGACAACGAACATCGCCGAAACCAGCCTCACCGTTCCCGATGTTTCTGGAGTCGTCGATTCCGGGCTTGAGCGCTCCACGGAATTCAATGTCAGCCAGGGACGGAACCACCTTAAGCTGGGACGCATCAGTTTGCAAAACGCCGTACAGCGGACAGGCCGTGCGGGACGTACGCAAAGCGGTGTCTGCATCCGTCTGTGGAGCGCGCGCGAAGAATCCCTTTTCCCCAAAGGCATCGTTCCCGAAGTCATCAAAAGTGATCTCCGGAAAATCCTGCTCGAAAAAGCCGCCCTGGCCAAAAAAGCGGACGTGCCGCCCGACGCGCTAAAGCTCCCTACCGAACCAGACGCGCACTTCGCAAAACAGGCCCAAAGCGAAATTTCCCAAAGCGGCTTTTTGTTCGCCGATGGCAGCATTTCCCCACTAGGCGAAAAAGTTCTTGATGTTCCCCTGAACAATTTATCCTTGGCAAAAACCTGTATCGAAGCCGGGAGCCTTTCCCGGCTGACTTTAGCCGTTCTCTCCGTATTGGACAACGAAGAAATTTCAAACAAAGATTCCACGCCGCAAAACGCCCTGGAACTTGCTCAAGAACTTTCCCAAGGCGCAAAAAGTTTATCCCGCGAAACCCGGCTGTCCCAGAAGCGCTTGCTGGAATACGCCAAAGAAAAAGGGCTTCCCCTCAAAACGGATTCCCTTTCAAAAACCGCCGAGATTTTTTTCAGGGCTTTCCCCGATGCGTTGGCCATCCGCAGCGGAAACGCCTACAAAACGCCGAGAGACACTTTCCCAATTTCTCCGGCGGCACTCCGCAACGCAAACGCCATTCTCGTTTTTCGCCTTTTGCGGACAGGAACTGCCAAAAAATCCGAAACGCGCGCGAGCTTTTACATCGAAGTCCCCGACTCCCTTTTATCAAATGAAAACGCCGAATCCCGTTACGAACTTCTTTGGCGTTCCGGAAGCGAGCGTTACATCGGCTTAGAAATCCGTCAAAGCGGCGGAGTGGAAATTTCCCGAAAAGAAATTCTCCCCGTCGAAGCATCCCCGCAAATTCTCGCCACGTTGAAATCGCTGACGGGAAAAACGTGGATGGAGCGGCACAAGCGCGAAAACCTTTCACACCTTTGGATGGACGATGCGAATAAAATCCTCCTGTGCAAGATGAAGCTCGCCGCTGAACATTTTCCCGAATATTCTTTGCCCGCCTGGGATGAAGACGACATGGACCTTGTCACCGAAGATTTTTTTGATGGGCACTTCTTGTTGCGGGATCTTTCCGCCGAACGTTTCCGGCAAAAGATGAAGGAATATTTTGGCGAAAACATGATGGGCTGGCTAGAAAAAATGTTTCCCGACACGCTGTCGCTTCCCAATGGGAAACGGGCCAGATATCACTACGTCGAAGGTTCCCCCGTTGAAATTTCCGCACGGATCGAAGACCTGATGCCTCTCCGCGGCGCGCATTCCATTGCACAGGGAAAAATCAAAGTCCGTTACGACATCCTGGCGCCCAACTTCCGCACGGCGCAAAAAACATGGGACCTGACCTCGTTTTGGGAAAATACGTATCCGCAAATACGAAAAGAGCTTCGGGGAAGATACCCGAAGCACCCGTGGCCAGAAACTGTCGTTTGACTATTCTTCGACGACCGCTTTCCAAGATTTCGGCAAAGCGTATTTGCTTATTTCATCCATGTTGTCAAAATCAAACGAATCCGACTTCATTTCGTCGACACGTCCCTTTTCCACCGAAGCGCAACGCACTTGAGAATCGGCGCTGCAGGAATCCAGAGCGAGGACGAGGTAATCCCCGAAGACGTCCCACGCCCCAATCCGGCGGAATTTGAGGGTTTCATCCCCCATTCCCGTCCGCGCGAGCGCGCTGTAAGAATCGCCGTTGAACTGAAGAGTCCATTTGAGCGTGTCGTTGCTCTTTGAAGTCCAAATGGATGCCGCCAAATCTTCTTTTGACGGATAATCCACGGTCAACGCGGAAGATTCATAATCTTTGGCAGAAATCTGGTTGTCAAAAACGTAACCGTCTCCTTGTTTTTTGAGCGTATAAGAAGTCAGAATGGAAACCTGTCCTGAAAAATGAACGGGCACCGTCAACAGATGCTGGCGTTGCACGTCGTAATAACCCGCTTCAAAGACTTCAGCGGAATCATTTTTCGCCAAGCGGACATATTCCCCGTCTTTGTAAAAAAGATAAACCGAAGAAGAATCGCCGTTGCTCCATTCCAGGCGTTTTTCCTTCAACTCGTCAGCTTTCGAAACGTATTCATCATCGATGACCCGGGTCGCCCTTTTCACTTCGACGGGATCTTCCCCATCGATGGAAACCTTCAGCGTGGAATCTTCCATGGCGAATTCAAAACGGATTCCCTTTTTCAGCCACGCCAGAACAGAATCTCCCTTGGCGTTATTGGTCGCAAAAAGGTATCCCGATTGCGTGTCAAAAACAATTTCTCCCGTAGAAAGATCCGCCTTGACAACAGCCGTCCCATAAGACGTTTCTGCGCTTGCCGAATCCAAGAACCAGAGGGAATACAAACCGTCATCGCCCGCAGAAAGCCACAATTGCGTTCCAAAACGCGTTCCCAGGTTCATGTTCTTCATCAAGTTCGCCTTGTCAAAAGAATCTTCCGTTTCTGCCGAAGAAGAAGAGACCGACTCGATGGAAGACGAAGAATCCGTTTCGCGGGCCGCACTGCTTGATGAATCACTGCCGCACGCGAAGAGCGCCAATGCGGAAGCGGATACTGCCAAAGCTTTCACCGTTTTTTTCATTTGCATAAAAACCTCTTTTTCCCCCTAATTTATTCTTTTCAGCGGAAAAGCGCAACATTATCCAAAAGGAGAAGTGGGATTATAGCCCAAATCCCTTTGGGCGTCGGCAATTTCAGGGGCGGCATCGTAACGGAAACCGGAAAGAGCCTGCCGCGCCGACACGCTTCCCGGAACAAAAATCTGCTTGGCTGCCGCAAGGAGGTGGCAAAGGGACAGGGGCAAATTGTGAATTTTCTTTCGCAAACCTTTCCGTTCCAAAGAAATCCTCGCCATTTCCGCGAGAGATAAGACTTTAGAGCCGGCCAAGGCGTATGTTTTGTCAACGGCATTCGGTGAAGTTGCCGCCAAGGCGATTCCGCGGACAAGATCTTCTGTCCGAACCGGGCGCTTTAAACATTTTCCTCCGCCGGGCAAAAATACGAGAGGAGCTTTTTGCAAATAATTCAAAAAGAGTTTGTATTCCGCGCCGCCATCCTTTTCGACGACAAGAGTCGGACGGACAATCGTATAGGGAATTCCCGCCTGCCGAACCATTTCTTCAGAGCGCAATTTGCTTTTGCCGTAATCGGTCAAATCCGGGTAGGTCACCGAGATGCTGGAAACAAACAGAAAACGGCTGGCTCCCGAAGTCTTCGCGATTTGCAAGACATTCCGGGTGCCGCACACATTGACGTTTTCAAATGTCGCCGGGCACTTTGCCAAAATGACCGCAGCCAAATGGCAAACCGTGTGAACGCCGCAAAAGGCGTCCCGCAAGGATTCCGGCCGTGTGACGTCGCCGTAAAAGATTTCCACTTCGCGGGGAAGTCGCTTCGTTTCGCCTTGACCGGGGAGAGTGAGCACGCGGACAGAATGCCCCATCGCCAAAAATTCACGGCACAGCTTCGCGCCGACAACGCCAGCACCACCCGTAATCAGAATTTCAGCCATAATCTCCCTTCCATCGCCGGAAGACGATTCGTAAAACGCGCATTCCATACGGAATCACTTTCAAATGGGATTTTTCGCCCGCATATCGCGTTTCAATGGGAACTTCGACAATTTTCTCTTTCTTTGAATCGGCCACCGCCAAGATTTCCAAATCGATGTCGAAAGATCCACTGAGTTTTTGCAAATCCAATGTTTTCAAAAAAGACGTCCGGTAGGCGAGAAATCCGCTGTGCCTATCCGAAAGCCTGTTGCCAAAGACCGCGTTTTCCATCGCCGTGAGGATTTTTCCCCCGATGAATTTGTAAAGCGGCATCCGCCCCGCAAGCGCGCCACCGCGAGTCGCCATCCGGGAACCCTGACAAATGACGGCATCCGCATTTTGCAAAGCGGAAATCATCGTTAAAATGGATTTTGCCGGATACTGACCATCGCCATGCAGACAAACGGCAAAACGGACATTCAACGCCCGCGCAAGTTCCCGTGCCCGAAGAAGTCCGCGTTTGACCACAACTCCATACCCGGAATTTTCCGCAAAGGATTCGACCCGGACACTGGTCCGCATTTCCGATGCCGCGAATTTTTGGGCAACGGCATAAGTCGCGTCCGAACTGCCATCATCCAAAATCAGGATTTCTGCCGTACGCAGCAAAAGCTCTCCGGGCAGCGAATCCAAAAGTTCCGGAAGTTCCTTTTCGACATTGTAAGCGGGAACGAACAAAAAAAGGTCGCGCGTCAAAACTTCTCCGCCGAATAATGGGAATCAAACCAGGAAAGCGAACTTTGCAAAGCCTGTACGAGCGGAATTTTCGCATTGAATTTCAACAGGCGTTTCGCCTTTTCCACCGAAGGAATGCGGCGCAGGGAATCTTCGTATCCTTTGCCGTAATAATCTTCGCCGGAAAGTTCGCGCATTGGCGGAAAATCCTCTTCGCGGACGCCCTTCATTCCGGCATAGACTTTCCGCATCAAAACGGCCAGTTCGCGGATGGAAATTTCGTTTTGCGGATTGCCCACATTGAACGCTTCGCCCAAAGCCGCATTCGCATTTTCAAACAGGCAAAACATAAATTCGACGGCATCGTCTATCGCCGTAAACGTCCGACGCGACGCGCCTCCGTTGACGAGGACCATCGGCTCCCTGCGGACAAGCGCGCTTGAAAAATTCGCGAGAACGCGGGGAATGCCTTCCCCATCGACGCCGGGCATAAAATCCATCCACGGACCGATAAAATTGAACGGTCGCACAACAGAATAGCGCAAATTCGGAATCGACGCCAAATAGCGCTCGGAAAGTTGCTTCGCCACGGCATAAGACCAACGCGAAGCGGCAATCGGTCCGACGACAAAATCCGAAGCGTCTTCATCCAAAAGCTGCGCACTTTCAGAAGTTTTTCCATAAACTTCCGAAGTCGAAAAATAAATGAGCCACGAACCGGATTCTGCACAGGCCCTGGCCAACGCCGCCGGATGCGTGAAATTGCTTTCGATGACCGCTTGAGCCTCGTCCATGTAACGGCTGGGCGTACAAATGGCGGCAAGATTCACCACCGTTTCACATTCGGAAATCTTCCGAATGACCTCCGGGGTAGCCATGTCCGCTTCCAAAAATTCCACGCGGGAAGCCGTATCCGTCACCAAATCCCGGAGACGGTGAAAATCGACATCGACGGCCAAGACGTTCCAATCCGTGCGCTGCAAAATGGCGCGCAGCAAATGGGAGCCGACAAAGCCGCCTGCACCGACAAGCGCTATCATCGGATTTTTTTATTCCTTCACCGAGAATGTTTCGGAATCGGCGCGGACTTTACGCGCGTTGTAAGCGCGCACGCGGATAAAGGCTTCGTCCGAAGCGTTCAAGCTTTCAGAAAGATAAGCCTTCACCGTTGTGCACTTGGTGCCATCCGGAGCTTCATCCCCAATCGAGTTTTCAAACAAAGACGTTCCTTCGCCATCCGGGTTTGTGCGGTAAAGGACTTCAAAACTTCCCGCATTCGCATAGTTCGCCACGAACTTGATGACAATCGAATCGCCGATTTTAAACGATTCTCCGCCGGCGGGCTGCAAAATTTTGACACCTTCTTCTTTCAACGTGCATTCGTCAGAAGCCGAAGACGAACTTGAAGAGTCCGCCTCACCAGCCGAGCTCGAAGAACTCGAAGAGCAGGCCGCGAGAAAAAATCCGGTCAAAAGGGAACAGGAAAGGGTGAACATTTTTTTCATGATTTCTCCTAGTCTAATTAAAATTAAAGGAAGCTGGCCTTGATGCCAATCGCCAAAGTCCATTCTTCGAGGAACGCGCCAAAGTCGGGAGCATTCCATTCCCGCATCGGGCTTTCGTCGTATTCGTCATCGGGATCTGCGGCGTTCGCCTTGTCGTGCAGCGGAAGGGAGAATGCGAGGAATATCGGATAATCCATCCGCGAGAATTCCAGTCCGTAGACAAACGCAGCGGACCAAGCTTTGTGATCCGGGTCTGGCCGCGGATCGTAGGTCCCCACTTTTTCAGAAGGAATCCAGGCGACGCCAAAGGGCGCAGAAAATGTGACCCCGAAGGAGTGGACAAAGTTTTCTTGTCCGCGATAAGCATACGCGACACTCGCCGAAAGGCTCGGCGGCGTGAATCCGCCCAGGTCATTTTCGCCATACCATTTGAAATGGTATTCAAATCTGTCGTCTCCATCCGTATCGTAATCTTTGAAGTAAGAATCGTTGAATTCGTTTTCGCCGCCAAACCGCACGTTGAACGGATGCGTATAGGTCAGCGAATAAAGCCACATCCCGTTTTCCGTATCGCGGGTGTAGTTCCAGCCCAATGCCGCCGAATAAACGCCCGAACCTTTTTGAAATCCTGTCGGCAAAAATTCCTGCGACGCGTCCGTGCCGCGCTTGATGTCGTATTGCCCCGTCGGAATCGTGAGCGCAAGGGAAACATTCGCCGCGCCGCTGCCACCGACAATTTGCGAAACATCGATGGAAAGGTCGCCAAAACCGCCCGTGGTGCGGTCAGTCGGAGTTTGATTGGTACGGTATTGAACTTCTCCCTGGTGCGTCATAAAAGGGAGAGTGACACCGACCGAAGTGGACCATGTCGGTTTAAAGGAAAAGCGCGGAGTAAACGTAAAGCCGGAATAGTTTTCACCGACAGTCGCCTTGGTGAAAATTTCCGCTTCGACAAGGCCTCCGTTGACCCCTTGACCAATCCATTTGATTCCATCAGACGCGCCGCCTCCGCTGCCGCCCGCACCGCAACCGCCAATCGACTCCCAAGGCGTTGCCGGAGCGTTGGGCACGAGCATCGAAAGGGAAAATCCACCAAGAGCAGCCAAAGCCAATGTCCAAATTTTTTTCATGGTGAAGTCCTCAAGGAATGTAAAGCATGTAACCGTTGTTTGTTCCCGTCGCGACAAAATGTCCACTCGGAGAACGTCCGCCGATCAATGGAACCGGCGCAATTTGGCGGACATCGCCAATCCATTCGACGGCGACATCGGAGGGCGCCCCTGCGGTCACGGAGATTTCGCGCATCGCCGTGCGCCCAATGGAGGCGTCCCACGTTCCGCTGTGCGTCAAATCGTTTTTGTTCAGATAAGAATTTCCGCTGCTGAACTCCGTCCAAACCAAAAAGAGCCTGTCTTCAAATTTCCACCAGTGCGGAAACACCGGATTCGAAAGCATTCCCGCCGTTTTTTCCACTTCGAGAGGGCGCGAATCAGAGGCGAGTTCTTGCACATAGGAGCTCCACGAAAAAGACGATTCCAGTAAATCGTAAGCGACAAAGCGGCCATCGGGAGAAATCATCGGGCCGTCCAACAGTTTTCCTTTCGCCTGTTCCGGCGCGACAAGCTTTACGGGCTTTTCGCCTTTCGCGTAATCGACATAAACGAGATTTCCAAGCGTGTCGACGTAAACCAGTTTTACTTTATCCGTACCGAAAAATTCCGAAAGGGAATCTTCGCCGTCGTCATCGTTTTCACCGTCCACCCAAAGATGCGGACTCGCCGATTCGTTTAATCCGCTGTCCACCAAAAAGAACGTTTTGCTGTCGGAAAGACGGACTGCCAAAATTCCGTATTCAACGTCATCGCAGCCTTTAGAACCCCTGGCGTTGAAACCTGCGAGGGCCACCACGAAATCGCCCGAAGTCGTCCATTCCGGATCCTGAAATTCACAAGTCACACCGGGGACAGAATCCTTCATCAAAAACCAAAGGACCTTGCCAGCCGTATCGGAAATCGTCAAGCGGTCATGTTCCCCCACTTTCGAAGTCGCAAATCCCTTGGGCACATCCGAAACGTTCAACGTTCCCGAAAAGTTCAACCAAAGCATCGAGGCGGGAAAATTCTTTTCGTCCATGGTTACGGACGGATTGCAAATTTGCTTGCCTCCGTTGATTTCATAAAGCGTACCGAACTCCGATTGCGCTGTCAAATTCGAAGTAGTCGAAGACGCTTCGTATTGCTCCGGGCTGTAACAGGCGGCGAGGCAAAAAATTCCCCATAAAATCCATAATTTTTTCATCGGCAATCATTCCTTTGATAAGGTCGAGTCTGCAGAAAGTGAATCCCCGGCCATGCGGGACGCTTCAATAACGGAATCCTGCTTGGCAATGGCATCCCGGATGGATAGGAGCTTTTCCGCCTTCACGGGAGTCGCTTCCACACGGGGCGTTTCTATCGCGGAGATCCACGGAATCGGCGCGCGCACACGGCGAACGTTTTCGGCCAACGTGTCTTTTCCCCAAAGTTCCCACTTGGCGTAGAAAAGGGCAGCCCATTCCCGCAGCCAATTTTTGCGGGATTCCCGTTCAAAGATCCAACCGTCCGCGTTGTAACGCCAATTGTGCAAATCCGCGGTCACAAAATGCGGATGTCCACCCGAAAGTTTGTTGAAAATATAAGCCGCACGACGTGTCGCCGGAGCCGAAGTCAAAAGCAGCACGGTATCTTGCGGAGCGCGTTTTTTGAACCAGGGAATCGTCGTCACCGCTTCTTCGAGAGTGCTCGGATCATCGTGGCGGAAAATGTAAATCCGTCCGGCATCCACTCCACCGTATTCCACGAGATCTTCCGCATAAAAATCCGCATTGCTTTTGTCCCTAAAAACACGGCGGCCCAAAACCAGAATGGAATCGGCCCGGCCTTCGCGAACAAGCTCCGCGGCATAATCCGAGCGTTCCAAATCTCCACTTTGCCCGTCTAAAACGACAACCCAGCGCACGCGTCCAAAGAAATCATCCCGGACGAGCCAGTTTCCGCTGTCAGAAATAAACAGGTAAAGCAAAGCGACTAGGATGACGCCAGCGACTCCCGCTTTTGTCCAGCGCATCCGGCGACGCTTGCTGCGTTCTTTGCGGAGGTCGGAGACTGGTTTAAAAATTCGGCTCATGATTTTCAAATCTAATTAAAGAGGACGGGACATCAAGACGGCGTCTTCCCCGTCGCGGTAATAATTCTTCCTTTCGCCCGTTTTTTCAAAGCCCAAGCTGTAATAGAACGCAACTGCGGACGCATTGTCTTCTCGAACTTCCAAAAAAAGATTCCTCGCGCCGGCATCCAAAAGGGCGGACACGCCTTCGGCAAAAATTTCAGTCGCCACGCCCTTGCGTAAAAATTCCGGCGACGTCGCAATCGCCAAAAGTTCCGCCTCGTCTGCCGCCACAGAAAAAACAGCATAACCGGCAAACTTCCATTCACCAGAAGCGCTTGGCGCTTCGGCAACAAATCCGTATGTGTAAGGCTTGTCGAGAAGCTTGACAAAAGTCTTTTCATCCCAATCTTCAAAGCCTGTCGCCCCTTCGACGAGAATCGCCTGGGGAATGTCCTTTTCGTCCATTTCGCGGACAGCTACGGCAAAATCGTTCATTGGCGGACAACTCCCATCGCCCCTCGGCGTTCGTAATAAGACGGCTGGATGTAATTCGCCCGCTGGATTGGACTGGGGAGAATTTCTTCAAAGAAGCGGCGGAACGGGGCGATTTCGTTCCCTTCCGCAATGACAAAAGACACTCCTTCGCGATTGAAAAATTCCCGGGAAGCGGGGTCTTCGACAACACGCCTGTCGATGACAAACGAACGGATGCCCAAAGAATCCAGATGGCGAAACGCCTCTTCGACAGGAAGGAACCATTCTCCGGCAGACGTCCCCACATACAGGAATCCGTTCCGCGCAAAAAGGATCGATGCCGCATGGGAATCCGCCGAAAGGGACAACAACGCCCGAAGCGTGGAGACGCCATAAAGCGCGCGTTCCCCAGAAAGGCAAAGGCCTTCGCAAAACGCGATTCCCGTCCGCAGACCGGTGAAAGAACCCGGTCCTAGAGTCACCAGAACTCGACCGATTTCTTCGGCGGACGCCCCAATGCGTTCCAGGGATTCGTCAAAAATTTTTCCCAGATTTTCGCCCCGACAATCGGGGTTGAAAATTTCGCAAAGGACCTTTTCGCCGCGGTAAATTCCCAAAGCGACGCCTTTGCGCGATGTGTCCAAAATCAAGTCCAGTTTCATGTCAACGCTTTATGTTGATGCTCGTTTCAATGATGCGGTCTATCAGATGCGGGTAGTCGATGCCCACCGCCGCAGCTTCGGCGGGAAGTATCGAAGTCGGCGTCATGCCCGGAAGCGTATTCGTTTCGAGCGCCCAAAGGTTTCCGTCGGCGTCAATGCGAACATCCGTGCGGCTGTAGCCGGCACCGCCAATCGCCAGGTGCGCCATCTTCGCTAGAGCTTGAATCCGCTCCGAAAGTTCTTTGGGAAATTCCGCCGGGGTCACTTCGCGGCATTCGCCGTTGTACTTCGCTTCGTAATCAAAATACTCACGGGTCGTCATGCGCATTTCTGTCGGCGGGAGCGGCGTTTCAAGGCCTTCCATGTATCCACAACTGGCTTCGCCGCCCGATATGAACTTTTCGCAAAGAAGCCTTGGCGAATTTTCAAAAAGGCGATTCACGATTTCACCCGCTTCGTCTAGATTCTTCGCAATGCCCATGCCGATGCTCGAACCGCCCACCGGATCTTTGATCACCAGAGGGAATCCCAAAGAATCCGCCGCTTCGACCAGGCTGTCTCCCGAAAAGCCATCTTTGAAGAGAACGCGGTAAGGCGGAGTCGCAATCCCGACTGCCGCATAAGCCGCCTTGCAAAGGACCTTGTCCATCGCCAAAGCGCTGGCCAACAGTCCGCATCCCGTGTAGGGAATGCCCCAGTTTTCTAGCAACGCCTGAACATGCCCGTCTTCGCCCCATTTACCGTGCAAAGCCAAAAAGGCGATGTCGGCACTGGGAAGTTCCGAAAGGGACGGATTCTTTTCGGAACGCGCCGAAGAACCTTCCAACGCATAAAAATAGTTTTCAGAGAAATTGTCTTTCTGATAGGGAGAAAGTTCCCTCGAAGACCAAATCCAGGTACCGTCTTTTTGAATGAGCACAGGGTGGACATTGTAACGGGAGGCGTCCATCGCGCGGACAACGCCGACACCGCTGGAAACCGAAACGTCATGTTCCGTGGAATAACCGCCCATCAAAACCAAAACGCGCAAGCGAGACATAAAAACCTCTTGAAATGAACGCACAAAAGATAGCCATTTTCACAACGCATTTTTGCCGCCTTTTCACAGACGGCACGCAAAAGGATTCCATTCCAACGCACGGAATTTCTGGCATCCCACATCATTCCCGTGCAAAAAATTTCACCGCAAATTCAACGGCAACACAAAATCCGATTTCAAAAAATTTCATCCGGTTCCCTGTCGGCATCTTCGGCGGCAGCGTTCCCCCGAAGCGCGACCAAACGGATTCCGCGGAGCGTCAAATAAGGATCGTATTTGTCGATGACTTCCGTACGCCCCACGATCGTTTTTCCCCAACCGCCCGTGGCAAAAACAGGAACGTTTTCTTTGCCCATTTCCGCTTTGATTTTTCCGACAAGGGCTTCGAGCTCCGCCATGAAACCATATAGAAGTCCCGCGCGGATGGCGTCGTCCGTATCGTTCGCAATCACCTTGTCCGGCCATTCGATGCTCACCGGAGTCAAACGGGCCGCCTTTTCCGTCAACACGTCCATGCTGGCGCTGATTCCCGGAATGATAAGGCCGCCTTCAAATCCCCCGTCCTTGAGAACGTCAAAAGTCGTCGCTGTTCCCATGTCGATGACGATTGCATCGGAATAGCCGCATTCCCGGAGCGCGATGATGTTGCACAGGCGATCCGCCCCGAGAGTGCGCGGGTTCGGATAAGCGATGGGACAACCTAGGCAATTCTTGGAGCTCACAACTTGCACCGGGCGCTTGATAAATTTTTGCAACGCCTTTACCCAAGTTCTTTCCAAAACAGGAACGACAGTCGAAAGCCCGACGTGTGTAATCGATTCTATCGGGATTTTCGAAAAACGGATGAGTCCGCTGACACGATTCATCACCTCGTCGGAAGTCGTCTCCTTGCGCGTCGTCAAACGCCAATGCTCGACAACCTTGTCGCCTTTGAAGATGCCAAGCAACGTCTGGGAGTTTCCCACGTCGACGACAAAACTGAACGGTTCCTGCAAAGTCCTTTTCATGCCGGCAAAGATAGAAATATCGGGGGCAATTTCAGGCGCTTTTCGTCAACGAAAAACATTCCCTGCCGGCGGCAAGGAGAGCTTTCAAACGCTTTCCGGCCAATCGTACGTTTTCTTCACGTCGGAATCTATTTTTTGAAGACTTCTATTTATATCGCTTCGAGCCTTTTCCGGACTTTTGAAATAGTCTTTCCAAAACGGGACCCCGTATTCCTTCCAAAAGGCGATCGCTTTATCAAAAAAGGCTTTTTCATTATTCCCCCCTTTGAAAAGCAACTGGCGCCAATATTCTTTCTCGTCTGGCTTACACCGAATTTCCTTAATTTTGGCATTTTCATTGTTTTCGACATATTCTTGAATTTTTTATCAAATTCCATCATTTTTTCGTAAAATTCAACATCATTTCCTCCATGAGCACAATTTCTACTGACAAATTCCAAATAACAACGAGGTACGTCATCTCTTCTCCAATTTCCCTCCCGGAAAAAAAACGAAATCGACGGCGTAAAATTCACCGAATCATAATGAGCAACTAACGGCACTACAACAAAATCGTCATTTCCCAAGAAAATATATCCCTGTTGAAGTCGGTCATTCCTATTGTTACGTCTTACCGAATAGTAAAGACCATCCTTTTTTCGTTTTTCTTCAAACCAATCAAAAATACGTTTGTGTCTTTGTTGTTGTTCTTGAGTGCACATTGAAAACCTCCTGTTGATTTTTTATCGTAAAGTAAGAAAAAAAAAGTTTGTCAAGTACTTTTGGAAATTTTCCGCATTTTCTTTTTTGCGAATCAACACAACACTTTTTCCGTTTTTCAACGAAAGTTTACACTCACCCTTGCACGGCAAGGATGAGTGGATAGCTCCCCTCTCAAATCAAGTTTGCAACCCCTGCGATGCCAACCGGACCGGCGTCACCGAGGCATTAATGCTGTTAGTTTAAGCCTTCAATCAAGCTTACAATAAGCTCAAGCACGTCCCACATAGTACCTCCTTTGTTAAAGGTTGAAGATTCTAAGATGCCGACGGCAATTCTCTAAAAAGCCGCATCATGCACCTCACTTTTCGATGACCGTTTTAATATAAGAAAAAAAAGCTTGTCAAGTGTTTTTAAAAATTTTCTCGCATTTTTTTCTTTTTTTGCAAGAAAAGCCCCAAAGCAGCCGGTCTCGTCCACCTTGCTTTTATACAAATCAAGAAAAAACGCCATCAAAATGACGGCGTAAATTTCAAAAGGAGACTGTCGGTATCAAATTCGCATCGAAATGTCAAGCGCCTTTACGCTGTGCGTCAATGCGCCGACAGAAATATAATCCAGTCCAAGGGTCGCAATTTCCTTCGCGCGTTCAAGCGTCATGTTGCCCGAGCCTTCGACAAGGATTTTTTCACCGCTTTCCCGAATCATTTTCAGCGCCTCCGCCATCATCGCATTCGGCATATTGTCCAACATGATGACATCGACTCCCTGATGCAACAGTTTTTGAAGATCTTCGAGGTTTTCGACTTCCATTTCAACCATCAGATTCTGGACGTTATTCTTTTTGACGACCGCCAACGCTTCCAATACGCCGCCGCAGGCCGCGATGTGGTTGTCCTTGACCAAGACCATGTCAAAAAGTCCCATCCGGTGATTGCTTCCTCCGCCAACGCGGACTGCATATTTTTGCAACGTACGGAAGCCGGGTATCGTTTTGCGGGTGTCGAGGACTTTCGTTTTCCCCGGTTTCAACGCTTCCTGAAAACGGTGAGCCACTGTCGCCACGCCGGAGAGCTGCTGGATAAAATTCAACAACGTGCGTTCGCCCGTCAGCAAATCGCGGGTAGGCCCTTCGAGTTCGGCAATCAAATCGCCCTTTTGCACCGTGTCGCCGTCTTTTTTGAACAGCGTCACGTTCACATCCGCCCGGAGCTCTTTAAAAACCATCTCGATAACCGGAAGTCCGGCGAGAACGCCCTCTTCCTTGGCGATGAGCCTTGCCGTTTCACGCTGATTATCCGGAATCGTCCAAAGGCTTGTCACGTCCCCCGTACGCACATCCTCGGCAAGCGCAATCCGAATCATGGTCAAGGCGTCTTCTGCCGGAAACACCGGCGTTGAACAGTCTCCGTACATCATTGAGCTCCTTTTCCCGTCAGCACGACGTAAATCGTCCTCAGCAAAATTTGAAAATCGAGAAGCAAAGACATGTTTTCATAGTAATACATATCGTATTCCAGTTTCTTTTGCACGTCTTCGAGACTCGTGTCATAATGGTAACGGACTTGCGCCCATCCGGTCAATCCCGGTTTCATTTTGAGCCGTCCGATATAAAAAGGAATTTGTTCCCGCAACTTTTCAACGAACACGGCGCGTTCCGGGCGCGGCCCCACCATGCTCATGTCGCCTTTGAGCACGCACAAAAGCTGCGGCAATTCGTCGATGCGCATTTTGCGCAACAAATGCCCGACCCGCGTAATCCGGGGATCCCCTTTCGTCGCCCATTGCGCGCCGTTCTTTTCCGCATCCGTCCGCATCGTGCGGAACTTGTAAACGGTGAAACGCTTTCCGTAAAGTCCCACGCGTTCCTGCGAATAGAAAACGGGCCCCCTGGAATCCAATTTGATGGCCAATGCCGCCAACAGCGAAACCGGCAACGTGCAAATCAAGAGCAACGCGGCGACGACAACATCCGACAGGCGTTTGACCCGCACTTGCCACGGCGGCATGTTGAACGCCAACAGTTCCTGCAATTCAAACCCGTGCACCAGATTCATTTTGTAATGCCCGCTGATGACATTGTAAAGTCCGGGAATCACATAAATGCGGATAGGCAAATCGGCGACCCAGGCGAGAACCCGCGTAATTTCCTGAATCGAAGAGCTTCCGTGCGAAATGACGATTCCGCCGACCTTTTGCTTTTTGACAATTTCCGGCAAGTCAGAATATTTTCCGAGGACGGGAAGCCCGGCAAATTCATGCGACATGACCTGATAGCGTTCATCCACAAAACCGATGACTCGCTGTCCGCGTTCCGGCGCCTTTTTAAACGCATCCGCCACGCGCAGCCCAGCGTCTGTCGCCCCCAAGACAAGCAGATTGTTCACACCGTAACCCCGGCGCAACAGCGCGCGGAGCCACGAAGAGGTTCCCATCCGGAATGCGGCGACAAGGAAAAACACGCCAAAGCCATAAAGGAGAATCCAGGGGAATCGGGAGCTGTAAACGTAATTGCCCCACAGCGGAGCCCCGGAAATCAAGCGTCCGATGAACTCAGAGCCGAACACTCCCAACAAAATGGCGCAAGTTCCGAGAATTGCCGAACGGAACACGTGCAAGACCTGCAAAGTCCGCGAAAGAAGGATCCATGAGCGGTAAAGCCCTGTCACTGCAAAAAGGAAGATCCAACCGGCGCACAGGGAAAATCCTGTCCGCGTATATTCCGAAAGCATCTTGTCGGCGGCGAATTTGTCGGGAATCCATCCACTGTGAAATTGCACCCAGAACGCAGCCAAAAAGCAGAGCATGACCGCGAGGCAATCGCCCAGCAGATGCAATAAAAATTCCAGCTTGTATCCTCGAAGCATGATAGCCTACACGAGGAAGCGAATCATTTGACTCTTTTCCGCGACCGAGGAGAGGGAGTCGATAGCTTCGAGGGCCGCCAAAATCTTGCTTTCGCGGGAACGTTCGGAAATAACGACAATGCTCACCTTGCCGGGGTCCTTCACATCTTTCTGGATGATGGATTCAATGGAAATATTGTTCTGGCTGAAAATGCCCGTGATGGCGGCGAGAACGCCACAAGAATCCTTGGTCGTGAAACGCAAGTAGTAACGGGAGTCCGTTTCGTCGATAGGGACAAGGTCCGCCGCATTGTCCTTGCGGAACCAACCCATCGGCAACGGTTTCCTGTTTCCTGCACCCGTGGAGCGCGCCAGAGAAACAAGATCCGCGACAACCGCGCTCGCCGTCGGCAATCTGCCCGCTCCGGCTCCCGTCTGCAGAGTGTCGCCCAGATTGTCGCACTGGAGGTAAACGGCATTCAGGACGCCGTCCACGCTAGCCAGAAGATGATCCTTGGGAACAAGGCACGGATGGACCCGGGCGTCAACAGCGCCGTCCTTTCCGCGCCCGAAAAGTCCCAAAAGCTTGATCTTGTAACCGAGCTCCTTGGCGTTTGCAATGTCTTCCGCCGTAATCTTCGAAACTCCAGTCACATGGATTTTTTCAAAGTCGACATACTTTCCAGAGCAAAGGCTCGCGAGGATGGCCGTCTTGTGGGCGGAGTCCACCCCTTCGATATCAAACGTCGGATTGCGTTCTGCAAAGCCATTCGCCTGGGCTTCTTTCAAAGCGGCATCAAAAGAAAGTCCGCTTTCGCCCATCCGGGTGAGGATGTAGTTGCACGTTCCATTGATGATGCAACTCAAATGTTCCACTTCGCTTCCGACAAAACCTTCTTGAAGGCTGCGGATAATGGGAATGCCCCCGCCGACAGCCGCTTCGAACAAGACGTGGCAGCCATTCGCTTCGGCAAGTGGGAAAATTTCGTGCCCGTATTTGGCGAGCATCGCCTTGTTGGCGGTCACCACGTGCTTCTTGTTTTCGAGAGCGGCGGTGATCCACTTTCTGGGCATTTCATAGCCGCCGGCCAATTCGACAATCACATCGATGGAGGGGTCGGCGATCATCGTATGCGCATCGGTCGTTGTCCGGTAGCCTTTCGCCTTGTAAGGCGCAACTTCTTCATCGCTCTTGGCGCAAATGCAGGCCAGTTCCAACTCCAGTCCCAACTTTTCACGGTATTGCGGAATTTTCGCTTCGAGAATTTCAACGACACCGCCGCCAATCGTTCCGGTTCCAATGAGTCCAATGCGCATAATCATCTCCATGAGAAATTTTTCGCCCGTAAAATTAGAAAATCATTATCTATATTTGAAACGTGAGCGACAATTTTACACAGACAAATATCGGGGACCTGCTTTCTCCGAATGACATCGGTAACACAGTTTACCCTGCCAAGTTTTTCAAGGCGCGTTTGCGCGAAGAATTTCTACGCACAAACCGCAACCAGCATCCGTTCCTTTACTTCAAGATTGTCACCAGGCAATTTGACTTGGTCGGTTTCAGCAAGTTCGACACGTCTTACGTTCGCGCTTGGAAAATCGCGGTTTTGACCGTCTTGACCGAAACGAAGTTTACAGATGTCGTCGGCTATCAAGAAGATCCCAACGGTCTGGGGGTCATTTTAATCGATTCCGGAATGCACGCGTTAGAACGCCTGCGCCGTAAAATGATCATCAACATCAAAAACGCGGGCCTAGTCGAAATCCTCCACAAAAAATTCCGGCAGCCGATTTTCCAGGTCAGCATTTACACAGGGCTTCAAGAAAAGAAAGACCAGAAGCTCGACTCGTCCATCGAAAATTTTAACAAGCGGAACAATGAATTCTTTTCTTTGAACCGGCTGTTCTATTCCGACATCCTGGCTCAGTCCGGTCGCGCCTCTCTCCGCATAAAGTCCTTCATCAAACGCACGTTTGACATCGTTTCGTCTTTTTGCGGAATCGTTGTACTTTCCCCAGTTCTTGCCGCTTGCGCCCTGATAGTCAAAATCAGCGATCCGCAAGGGCCGGTCATATTCAAACAGACGCGGGTCGGAAAAAACGGCAAGCTGTTCACCATGTACAAATTCCGCAGCATGTATGCCGATGCGGAAGAACGGAAGAAGGAACTCGAAAAGTTCAACGAGACCAGCGGGCCTACGTTCAAAATGAAAAACGATCCGCGCATTTACCCGATGGGGCGCATCCTCCGCAAGTTCAGCCTAGACGAACTTCCCCAGCTGTTCAACATCCTCCGGGGAGACATGTCCGTCGTCGGCCCCAGACCGCCGCTCCCATCGGAAGTCGCCGAATATTTGCCCTGGCACAAAATGCGCCTTTCCGTCAATCCGGGCCTCACCTGTTTTTGGCAAGTCAGCGGAAGAAGCGACATTGAATTTGAAGACTGGATGCGTCTGGACAACAAATACGTCCGCCACGGCAACTTCACGACCGATTTGCAACTGGTCGCGAAGACGTTCAAAGCCGTATTCAAAAGCGACGGCGCTTACTGACGGGAAACTAAACATAAATCGGAATTTAATCTTTCAAGCAACGGACAGCGCGGGCATGTGTCCTGTCTAATGATGCCATTCGCTCCCGGCACAGTAACAAACGGCTCGTCTTCGCCGACTAAACCGTGCGAAATCCCACACAAGGAGAATATTTCCGTTCGCGGCTCTCATTCCAAATTACGCATTCCGAAAAAGCTTCCGCCTCAAAAGTGGCTGCCCAAATTTCACCAAAAAGGCTCGCCGCCATCGGTCAATCAAGAGCAACTTCACAATCCCCGCAGAAAAGCCTTCCCGTGCGAAATCCCACACAAGGAGAATTTTTCCGTTCGCGGCTCTCATTCCGAATTACGCATTCCGAATTCCGCATTAGACATCCCACACTTCACATTCCTAACTTCTCATTTCTAATTCCTCATTTTTAACGCTTCACAAAGCTATTTTTGTCCCATGATAAAAAAACTCGTTCGGTTAGAATCCGATAAAAAAATTGCCGGAGTCTGCGCCGGCATTGCAAAATATCTGAACATCGACGTCACCTTGGTGCGCCTGTTTTGGGTTATCGCCACCTTATTTTCCAGCGGAACAGGACTTCTCGCCTATATCGCCTGCTGGATTTTGATTCCTAGCGACGAACAACCGTAAACGGAAACGGCGAACGCCTTTTATACCGCGGGTCCTCCAAGACTTTCGCCCAAAGAATGCCTTTGGCCGCTTCCCGGCGATTGAATTCCAGTCCCGGGTTAAAATTCGTCTGGATTTTTTGAGGGGCAGTCAAACCGTCTTCAACAAGCATTTCCGTTCGAACAGCCGGAACCGGTTCCGCGGGCGGTTCGGCATTCCATTTTGCAGCGAGCGGTTCATTCTGCGGAATCGCTCCCTGCGGCTCCGGCTTCTCTTCCGGAATTTCAAGGACATCCTCTTCCGGCAGCTCCTCTTCTTCTTGCAAAGACTCTTCTTCCGGCAAGCCTTCCCCATCCAATTTCGCCTGCTCTTCGCGGAATTTTCGAATCAAATCCTGCAAAGAAGGCGGTGCGTCAGAGACCTCTTCTGACGAGGCCTCCGGGTCGGCATCCGAGTCAAAGGTTTCCCGGTCATCATCCGGCAAATCTTCGGGCACGTTGTGCCGAGCACTGCGCTTTTTGACCCACGCCGCAACGGCTTCAAGGCCGACAATCGCCAAAAGGATGAGAAGGCTTTCCATGGAAAGTTCCGCGTTTTAAATTAGGGTTGTTCGGGCTGAGAATTTTCAACCGTTCCCAATTGCGAGCGCATTTGGGTATCCGCCTGGATATTCTTCAGATTGTAATAATCCATCACGCCGAGACGACCATTCCGCAAAGCGTCCGCCGTAGCCATCGGCACCTGCGCTTCGCTTTCCACCAGTTTCGCCCGCATTTCCATGACTTTCGCTTTCATTTCCTGTTCTGCGGCAAAGGCCATCGCACGGCGTTCTTCCGCTTTTGCCTGGGCAATTTTCTTGTCCGCTTCGGCACGGTCCGTTTCGAGCCGCGCCCCGATGTTCAAACCGACATCGACATCGGCTATGTCAATCGAGAGAATTTCAAACGCGGTCCCCGCATCAAGGCCCGATTCCAACACTTTCTTCGAAATCATGTTCGGATTTTCAAGGACATCTTTGTGGCTTTTCGCGCCGCCAATCGAAGAGACGATGCCCTCGCCGACACGGGCGACAACCGTTTCTTCCCCGGCACCGCCGACAAGTTTTTGAATGCTCGCGCGGACCGTGATTCGAGTGACCGCATGCAGCTGGATGCCGTCCAAAGCGACAGCGCTGACGCGAGGCGTTTCGATTACTTTTGGGTTCACGGACATCTGCACCGCTTCAAGGACATTCCTGCCCGCCAAATCAATCGCCGCCGCCTGTTTGAAATCCAATTTGATATTGGCTTTGTTCGCCGCGATTAAAGCCTGCACGACGCGGATAACGTTTCCCCCTGACATATAATGCGCTTCGAGAAGATTCGTGTCGACAGGCATTCCCGCTTTGCAGCTCAAAATCCGGGAATCCACGATCACCT
>CAYNID010000017.1:0-30612 GCA_964397425.1 uncultured Fibrobacter sp. | reverse complement strand
TTCCGCCCGCAGCGCAAGCGAAGCCGTCCGCTCCGCGGCCAAACAGTCCACTCGACCGTTCACTCGGAGAACCCTTAGAACCTTGAAGAAGTCTTCCGAGGCAGTAAATCTGTTCCCGTTGAGTGCGAAAGCGAACGCCAAAAGCCTCAATCTCGCAAAAAAAGTCCGGACAACGTCCGAACTCTCTTGTTTTTCTGCGGAAACGAGCCCTTTAGGGAATCGCTTTTTTGAAAAAGTGAAAATTACTTTTCGATTCCGGTGTAGATTTCAATAAAGGGACTTGATGCCGTAATGTGGATTGCCGAAGTGTTGATGCCCAACACCAGTCCAACGTTTCCGTCGGGGAAGTTGATGAGGGAGAGTTGAGAAAATGTCTTTTTCTGGCTGACGTTCGGCGTGTTGGAAATGTTGCTGAACTGGAGAGTCAGGACGCCATTTTCAAGGGTCCATGTTCCTTCGTCGATTTCACCGCCAATGCCCAAGTTGTCCCCGTCAATGCGTTTGTCAAGGGAATAAGTGACCGTGAAACTGTCTTTTGAAAAGACCAGCTGCGTGGGCGAGCTTAGAGGCGACAATACGGTTCCCACATTGTCGCTGTAAAGGGCGTTCAAATTCCACGAAGCCGCCCCCGTGAGACATTTTGCCGAGATGCCTTCGGCGCATTTTTCCGCCAAGGATTCCTCGCTGCTGCTCGATGAAGAACAGGCCGTGAAAAATGCCGAAAGGAATAGGGCAGAAACGAAAAGGGTTAATTTTTGCATAAGATTTCCTCTTTTTTGGATAGGAATATAAATAAATTCTCTCAAAAAATCATTTTTTCGCCTTCTTTTTTCTGCACGGGGTTTACCAAGGAAGTCTTTCGCTTCGGGCTGTGTGGATGCGGTAGCCGCTTTCGTCAAAAACCGCTTCGACGCTGCCGTGTTCCGAGGTGTTCAACAGGGGAATTTTCAAACTGTCTAGGCGCTTCACCACCTGGGCGTGCGGATGCCTAAAACGGTTTCTTCTCCCATTTGAAGCTATCGCCACGTCTGGATTGACGGCTTCTAAAAATTCCCGTGAACTGGATGTTTTTGAACCGTGGTGTCCCAATTTCAACACGTTTGATTGGAGGGGAATATCCGTTCCTAAAATTTCCCGTTCGCCTTCTTTGGTCAAATCTCCCGTGAGGAGCAAGGAACCGCCAATGCCGGAAATCCGCAGGGTGATGCTTTCGGAGTTCGTTTCGCCGCATTCGACCGGGTCGGGATGAATGACTCGCATTTCCCACGTGTTCTTTTTTCGGTAATGCTGGAAAGTCGTTTCCGAAAAAATTTGACCGCGTTCCAAATCTTGGATGGGAACGCCGCGGTTGGCGGCTGTCGATAAAGCAGCGTTCCATTCCGGCTTGTCTGTCGTTCTCGCGCAGCTTTGAATCCAGAGCGTTTCTACCGGAAATTCGTTGAGTAAAACGGCAAGTCCGCTGTAATGGTCCAAATCCGGGTGCGTGATGATGATGCCTTTCAGCTTCCAAATTCCGGATTCCTGCAAAAAGGGAATGATTTTGTCCGTGGCGACGTTCCGCTTGCCCGAATTGACTCCGGCGTCGACAAGGTATGCGTTTCCCCGAGGGCTTTGTACAAAAATGCAATCGCCTTGGCCGATATCCAAAACGACGACTTTCCAAGAGGGACTCGTTTTGATGGCGACGGCGTTCCACAGAAAGTAAGTGGCGAAAGAAAGAAGCGTGCAAAGCGTAATCCATCTTGCGCATCTGTTTTTTCGGAATGCGCCCAAGGAAAGGAGGAGCGCTCCACCCAAGGCCAAGATCCACGGCGGAAACGGCCCCACGGTGACAGAAGCGAGAGTCCAGGCGGAAATTTTTCCCACAAGAAGTGCGGAAACGCGGAAAAGAAATCCTGCCGCGGAACAAAAGATTCCGGCGACGGGAGGCGCGGGAAAGAGCAGCGCGAAAATTCCGGCTTGCATCCCAAGGCTCACCAGCGGAACCACGCAAATGTTTCCGAATATGGAAATGGGCGAAAGCGAATGGAAAGACCAGATGAGAAAAGGCGCGGTAGCGGCCGACGCGACAAGCGTAATCCAGACGGAGTTCAAAATATTGTTTTCGAAAAATTTCCAAAGGGGATTTTTTTGCAAACGCGGATTTTTCACAGTGAACGGAGAACGTTTTCCATAGGCGATGATTCCCGCCGTCGCTGCTGCAGAAAGCTGGAAACCCACATTCCAGATGATTGACGGATTTGCCAAGGTCAAGAATAGGAGGGCGACACCAAGGGAATTCAAACTGTCCGCCTTGCGTTCGAGGAGGGAGCCCGCCTGGACAACGGAAAACATGAAAACGGCCCGGTAAACGGCAGGAGAGCCGCCGGCGATGGGCGCATACAGGAGCATCAAAAGAATGGCGATTGTCTTCGCGGCCCGGTGCGGGAGGCGTAACGCTTTGAGAAGCAAAAGAACCATCCCTGAAAGCAGCACGATATGGAAACCGCTGATGGCCAAAACGTGAACGATTCCTGCGCGCCGAAATCCGCTTTGAAGGGAATCGGGGATGCTCGAGCGGTCTCCCGCCAAAAGGCCGGCCAAGAGTCCCGTTTCCGCCGGAGGGAGAAATCGCGCAAAGTAATTTTTCAACGATTTCCGCAACTGGGAAAATGTTTTTTCGGGAATCCAACGGCTTTGCAAAACCGAAAAATCTTCAATCTTCCCATAGCCGGCGAGTCCTTGGCTTTTTAACCATTTTGGCGTGTCGAAGCTGCCGGGAACCGTGGGGGATTCTACCCGGAACCATTTTGCCTTGTAAGAAATGGAATCTCCGGGAGCGGGATAGGGAGGCGTTTTTTTGGAAAGGCGGACTTTTTTTTCTTTGTCGGTGAGAATGACGGCGACACCTTCGGGGCGTTCTAAAACCGATTCGACAAAACCGGAACCTTCTTTGGGCAATTCCCGGAAGCTCTCGGCGTTTTTGACATTCAACACTTGAAACACAAGGAGTTCGATTCCCAGGAAGAGCAGGACAGCCAAGGCGATTCGGCGGGAAAACGGCGCAATTTTCGCCAGATACAGCAAAAGCATGGGAACGAAGATGGCGCCGTATAGGGGGAATTCCGCCGAAACCAAGAAGAGCGTCGCACAGAAGAATGCAGAAAGCGCGGGTCTTTCGGAAAGGGGGGCGAAAAAGTTTTTCAATTCCTCGGACATTTCTCTTTCTCCGTTTGTTTTTGACTATTTTGGAAGCATCACTTGAATAACGCTCCAATGATGAAAAAGAAGAACCTCCTGATTGTTTTTTTCTCCGCACTCCTCTTTGCGGGTTGCGGTCTGTTCGAACAGGAATCTTCGGCGAATGAAAAATATTTTCCGCCATTGGATCTACCGTTTTCCCTTTACGCGAATGATTTGGCGAAAAATGATTCTGTCGCGGCAAATCTCGCCACGGGAGCGTTGTTGATGGTTCATCCGGGGGCTTCTTATACGTTGTCTTTTGACGCGGATTCTTTCAAACGTCCGCCGACGCTGGAGCTTTACCGTCTTACTGTTTTGGAAGACGCCTTTGCGGTGGGGAACCGGACGCGGAAACTTTCGGCGGTTGATTCTGCCGGGCGCTGGATTTACCGCTTTGACTGTAGCGAAGAAGAGCGGGCTTATTGGGCGGCGACTCTTTCGGATGGAAAGTCTTATTATTCGGGAACGATTCGCAACCTCTCGTTGGATGGCGCGGGGGCGTATGACCTCCGGTTCAATTTGAATTTGATTGTCGTCGGGGAATACGGTGGCACTTCGGACAGCGTTTCCGTTGAAATGCTCTCGCGGCGGATGCTGGACGCTTTTCGGAGCGCTTATGCGAAAAATGGCGTCATTATCGATACCATTTTTGTCCACCGCGCATCGGAACGGACGGATCTCCGGACGCGTTATCCCGACAACAGACCGTGGCTTGCCGGAAAATCCAGCCCGGATTATTTCCTCACGGAACTGGGCGGTTGGCCGGAATCTCTTGGGGAAGAGGGCGTTTATGATGCGTTGGATCTGGTCCTTGTGCATCGGATAGAAATGTCCGGCGTTCTGGGATATTCCGTTTTGTTTGGCGGAAGCCTTGGCGGCGGTCAGGGCAGCACCGTTGTCATTGGAACGCATTATTATCTGGGAGGTTTTGATGAATATTCCCAGACGGCGGCGGAGATTGTTGAAACGGCGGTCCATGAAAGCGGGCATTTTTTCGGATTGCGGCATACGACTTCGACTCTTTCGGATATCAAAGCTTCTGGGGATGCTTCCAATGTGGAAGATGGCATCGACGATACGCCTTTTTGTGAACGGATTATTGCCGCCAAAAGTTTGGCCGTTGCCGAAAAGCTGCAGATTCGTCCGCTTGTCGTTTTGCCGCGGGTGCGCGTTGCCGTGGCTGAGTCTTTCGCTTGCCCCGATGCCTTCAACCCGATGTTTCCGACTGTTTCGGAAGGCGAACTGGAACCGTTTTCCGAAGGGCAACTTTCCCTGTTCCGCAAAAACTTATCCCTTTATCCGCATTGATCTATGGCGATTCCCCATCAATTTTCAGAACCAGCTGCGCTTCTCGCTTTTATCCTTTTGCCGGGCTCCGAATGGCCCGCGGAGCTTTTGGATGCCCTGGAGCAAACGTGGGGTCCCATCCGCCACTTGGGGAAGCTTTACGCCTTCGACAAAACGGATTATTACGCACCGGAAATGGGTGGGGGGCTTTACCGTGGCGTTCTTTCGTTTGAAAAAACGGTCGCACCCGAAGAGATTGGACGCGAAAAAGAAATTTCCAACGCGTTCGAACAGAAATTCGCCGTTTCTGGCGGGCGGAAAATCAACGTGGATATCGGCTACATGGATTTGGACAAAGTCGTCTTGCCCTCTTACAAGCGCGGCCCGTTCAAATTGTATGCGGGCGCGGGACTTTGGCTCGATATGATTTTACACTACGCGAAAGGGCGCTTCATCCCCACGGAATGGGCTTTTGACGATTTCCGCCGCAATCCTTATGCGCACGACCTTTTGCTCATCCGCGAGAAGTTCAAAAAAGCGAAGCGCTGAACGGTTACTTGATTTCCACTTCGACTTTGGGTTCGGCGGGAATGGGCGCCTGTTTTGCGGAAAGGGCTTTGTAGGTCGTTGAATCGATGCGCTTGTAACCCGAAATGATGTTTGCAAATTCGTAATAAGCGGAATCCCCACGGACGCGCATGGCGATGGGCATTTGTTCGGAATTCATCCCCTTGAGGACGCTGTCCCCTTCGAGGCTTGCATGCAAATCGCCAAAAACGTTGCGGATGGTGTAATCGTTGGAATCGGGGACCGTTTTGAAAACTTCGAAGACATCTTGATCGGAGCCTTGCCAATAGCCTGTGAAAATGGGCTTTTCGCCGGTTTGCTGGGAACATGCGGACAAGAGAACGAGGGCGGAAAATGCGCCGATAGGGAAAAGTTTGTTCATAAGGACTCCGTGTTTTTTCAAAGATAATAAAATCTAAGTGCAAAAGTTATTTTTGCAGGGTATGCGCGCGCTTCTGGTCTTTGGCTTTGGATTTTTTTCATTCGCGGTGGCGGAATGGGGGGCAGGCGACGTGCACCGTTTGCTGCTTCGACGGACAGTGCAAAAGCCCGGCGTTTACATGGAAAAACTGGAAAGCGCCTTGGATACGGCGGGGATTGTTGTCGTCGCAGAATATCACAAAGTGATGGGGGATTCTTATGTGCCGACGATTACCAGCGCGAACGATTTTGCGTGGCACATGCGGTTTTCCAAACATTACTACAATCGGGCGCTGGATTTTCGCCTTGTGGATGTTCCCCCGTCAAAAAGGGCGAAACTCGTGTCGGATATCCAAAAGGCGCTGGGGGACAGGTTTCTTGTCCTTTGGGAAAAGAACGGGAAATTCAGCGAACATTTGCACGTGGAATTGCGCTGAATCCTACGGAGTGGCGTCCGCGCAACAGCGGAATCCGACAAAGTTATACTGGTTTTGCGGATAAAAGCTGTATTTGGTGTCGGTGCATTTGCTTTCGTTTTGCGTGTCCCAACTGCCGCCGGCGACCAGGTAGCGGTTCGGCATTTCTTTTGCCGGTGTATCTGTCCATTCCCAAAGGTTGCCGTTCATATCATACATTCCATACCAGCTGCGGCATTGCTCTTTGCGCCCGGCACGCCTCGCCGATTTGGAATTGGTGTTGCACTTTGACGGCTTGTAGTTTTTGCCATAGGCGTAACGGAATCCGTCTTTTCCTTTGCAGGCGGCGCTCCATTCGTCGAATTTGCACAGGCGTTTTCCCGCTTGTTTGCAAAGTTCTACGGCTTGTTCGTGAGAAACCATGTCCTTGACGATGGCGTCCGGCTGGTTGGGGTATTCATACGCGTCGACGCAAACCGTTTTTTGCCCCACGGGAACGGGATACGCGTTTTTGCCGCAGACATTGTCGCTTGCCATATCGTAATGGACGCTTTGCCAGGATGTGCGGTTGCCCGCAGAATCTTCGGCGAGGTAAAAGACTTCGCCGGTTTTGTTGTATTCGACAGGAGCGGTCAATTCTTGCGGGTGAAGCGTGTCGCCGATGGAATAGAACGTTTTGCATTTGATTTCATCGCATTTGACTTTGATCCGGATGGGATCGTAATAACGGCCTGCCGGTGGCACAATCGAGGCTTCGGGGGGGATGGAATCCCGGTTCGCATAGGCGATGCTGTCCGCTTTGCGGAGACTGTCCTGTTTGGCTAGACTGTCTTGCAGGGCTTTACGCGCTTTTTCCAGGCTGTCTTTTTGTGCTTTCCGAATTTTCGCCAAGCTGTCGCGGATGGCTTTTTCGCGTTTTTGTAAACTGTCGTTCTTCGGTTTTTCGGGGGCTGGCGGCGGTAATTGGGAAAGGCTGTCTTCGCGGGCCAAGCTGTCTTGAATTTGGGCGAGGCTATCCCTGACTTTTGCCAGGCTGTCGTTTTGTCGCGCCCTTTCCCGTGCTGCGGAAAGGCTGTCTGTCCGCATTTCACGCACGTTCAATGTTTCGCTCGCGAGGTTTGAAAGTTCACATTGGATGATGAACAGGAGCGTAAGGAGAATGATCATGGCGACAAGGATTGTCACGCGTTTGCGCTTTTTCCTGGCGCTGAATTCGTTCTTTGATGAGTTCTTGTTTTGATTTGCCATGGAGTTCTCGTTAAAAAAGGAATATCATTTTTTATTGCTGTCGTTTTCAAAGAGATCGCGCCAATGCCGTTTGATTTCTTCTTCGACTTCTTTGACGCTGAGCTTGCGCCGGAGTGTTGTCCGGTAGGCGATGGAAATGTAGCCCGTTTCTTCGGAAACGACAATGACCATGGCGTCGCATTCGGCGGCGAGGGCTTTGGCGGCGCGGTGGCGCATACCGTAGGCGGAGTCCTGTTCCGAAGTGATGGCCGGCAAAGGAAGGATGCAACCGGCGGCAACAATGCTGTGGCTGTTGAGGATGACCGCTCCGTCGTGCAAGGCGGAATTCGGAAAGAAGAGCGCGCGCAAAAGGCGGGAACTGATGCGGGCGTTCAAGAGTTCGCCCGTGTCTGCGTAATTGCGGAGTCCCACGCGCTTTTCAAGGACGATTAACGCGCCGAATTGATTTTTTGCCAAATCCTGAACTGCGGTGCCGATTTCTTCAGCGACTTTGTCGAGTCCGCTTTCGTGAAAAAAGAGGGTTTTCAGATTCATCCGGGCGACAGATTGCCCGATGCGGGTCAAAGCGCCGCGGATTTCCGGCTGAAAAAGAATGACCAGCGCGATGATTCCCAACGTTGCCAGGTTGCTGAGCAGCCAAACGATGGTGTGCAATTCCCACCACTGCGCCAGGAACCAGATGATGAGAAGAAGTCCGCCGCCGATGAACATTTGCACGGCCCGTGTTCCGCGGAAAAGCAAAAACACGTAATAGGCGACAATCGACACCAAGAAAATGTCGAGTACATCGGCAAAGCGGACATCAATGACTCCGAATAACTTAAACAGGTTCATGGCGGAACGCCTGGAGCATTTGCAAAGATTCTACGGTTTCGCGGACATCGTGGACGCGGAGGACGGAAACTCCGGAAAGTGCGGTGAAAATGCCCGAAACGACGGTGGGAATCAGCCTGTCGCTTTTTTCAAGTCCCGGGATTTTTCCGATATAAGACTTGCGGGACATTCCGTAAAGAACGGGGTATCCGGTGGCGGTGAAGTCTTGGACGTGGGCAATCAAATCCAGATTGTTTTGCAAATCCTTGCCGAATCCGATGCCCGGGTCAAGGCAAATCGTGGCGGGGTCAACGCCCAAATCCGTCAGCTGTTGAGCGGAGCTGAGCAGGGAATCACGGACTTCACGGACGACGTCTTTGTATGGGGCGAAGTCCTGTTGCATGGTGCCGAAGTTTCCGCGCATGTGGTTGAGGACGCTGGCCGCTTTGGTTTCGGCTATCGTCTTCGCCATGTCCGCGTCGAACTTGAGCGCGCTGATGTCATTGATGATGTGGGCGCCCGCCTTCATGCATGCTTTGGCGACTTCCGCTTTGACCGTGTCGATGGAAATCAAAAAGTCGCGCGTGGAAAGGAGCGGCTGTAATTTTTTGACAAGGGGAACGACCCGTTCGATTTCTTCGGAGGCGCTGACGGATTTTGCCCCCGGACGGGAACTTTCTCCGCCGATGTCAATGATTTTCGCGCCTTCGTCAAGGAGCTTTTGCGCATGGGCAAAGGCCGCTTCCGGCGTATTGTGCGTTCCACCGTCGAAAAAACTGTCCGGGGTGACGTTGACGATTCCCATGACGACAGGGACGGGTTTTGCGGAAAGAATGCCGCCTCCGACTTTCCACGGATTCGCTTGGGAACGCTGCAAATAGCCGGAAAAGGAGGTCATGCATTTTCTCCTTTGGCTTCTACCGTCGGAGTTTCGGGAACAACTTGAGTCGCCGCGGGGAGGGGCCTGCCCGGATCGGGAGGCGGCATTTCATCTTGGCGCTCTTTTTCGCGTTTTTTCGCCAGCTGTTCTTGGAAAAGGTAAGTCCGGCTCTTTTTGGTACTGTCGAGTTTTTCGCCGGCTAAAATGCGGTCAATTTCTTCGCGGTCCAGGACTTCGTATTCGAAGAGGGCGTTTCCGAGAAGATCCAGCTTTTCGCGGTTTTCAATCAGGAGCTGTTTTGCTTTTTCGGTCAGGCGTTTGACCAGACTGTTGATGGCACCGTCAATCGCTTCGGCCATCTTTTCGGACATTTCTTTGGGCTTGCTGATTTCGCGGCCCAGGAAAATTTCGCCGTCGTTTCGGCTGTAACACAGCGGTCCGACCGTTTCGTCAAAGCCCCATTCCGTCACCATTTTCCGTGCCAGTTCCGTGGCGCGGGCGATATCGTTGGAGGCTCCGGTACTTTGATGGTTGAAGCAAATCATCTCGGCGAGACGGCCCGACATGAGAATCATGATGTTCTCTTCGGCGCCTTCTTTCGACATGGATACGCGGTCTTTTTCCGGCAGGGACATGGTGACTCCCAGAGCGCGTCCGCGGGGAATAATCGTTATCTTGTGAAGCGGATCGGCGTGTTTGCAAAGGAGCGTCATCAAGGCGTGCCCCGATTCGTGGAACGCCGTGTGGCGTTTTTCTTCGTCGGACATCAGGAGCGTACGCCGTTCTGCGCCCATCGAAAGCTTGTCACGCGCTTCTTCGAAATCTTGCTTGGTGACTTTTTTGTTGTCGAACCGGGCGGCGAGGAGCGCCGCTTCGTTGACCAGGTTTTCAAGGTCTGCGCCGGCGAGCCCGGGGGTTCCGCGGGCGATATCCTTGACGTTTACATCGTCTGCCAGGGGAACTTTGCGCTTTTTCAAGTGGACGTTCAGGATTTCTTCGCGTCCGACCAAATCGGGAAGTCCGACGACAATCTGCCTGTCAAAACGGCCCGGGCGCAACAGCGCCTTGTCCAAAACGTCCGGGCGGTTTGTCGCCGCAATCAAAATGACGCCTTCGTTCGCACTGAAACCGTCCATTTCGACAAGGAGCTGGTTCAAGGTCTGTTCGCGTTCATCATGACCGCCGCCGAGACCTGCCCCGCGTTGCCGTCCGACTGCGTCGATTTCATCGATGAACAGGATGCAGGGAGAGTTCTTTTTTCCCATTTCGAACAAATCGCGGACACGGGCCGCACCCACGCCGACGAACATTTCGACAAAGTCGGATCCGGACATGCTGAAAAAGGGGACTCCGGCTTCGCCGGCCACGGCGCGCGCGAGCAGCGTTTTTCCTGTGCCCGGAGGCCCGATAAGCAGGGCGCCTTTGGGGATGCGGCCTCCCAAAACGGCGTATTTTTTGGGGTCTTTCAAAAATTCGACAATTTCGTAGAGGTCCGCTTTGGCTTCGTCACAACCGGCGACATCCCGGAAGGTCGTTTTTGATTTGCCGTTTTCATTCAGCTGGCGGGCCTTGCTCTTGCCGAAAGAGAACATCCCCATGCCGCCCTTTCCGCCGGTTTGACGGCTCATCATATACCAGAAGAAGAGGATGAGGAGAATGGCCGGGAGGAACGCGAAAATCCGGTCTAACCAGGTGGTTGTCTCGTGGATGATTTCGACGTTGATGGTCTTGTTCTTTTCCCAGGAATCGATTTGTTCCCCGGTCAGGTTCAAAACGTGACTGGTGAATGCGACTGTCCCGTCGGCTGTCGATTCCGTTTTGGTCAAGCGGGAAAGGAGGCCGGATTGCGGAAGCTTTTTGCGGTCTTCTTCGGTCATGGCACGCGTGCCTTCGACCGTGATGCCGTCGAGTGTGCGGTGTAGTTTCAGGCTTTTGATTTCTGTCGTGGAATCGCCCATCATGGCCAAAAATTCGGTCCGCGTCAGGGATTTGGCCGGTTCATCGTTGTAGAGGCGCATAAAGAAAAGCACCATCAGGAGCATTGTCGCAATCAGGAAAAAATTCCTGTTTTGGAACGCCGAGGGGGCTTTGGGCTTATTACTCATAAAAATCCTTTATCCGAGGAGGAATTCCGAAAATTTGCAGGACTTCGTTCCTTTGGGCAAAAAGGGGAATGGAATCTCTGGCAAATGGCGGAACGCCGTTTTCTTCAAACCATTTTTTGAGCGTTTTGGGGCTTCCGTGGTGTGGCGTGTAAACATCGCCAATCTTCCGAAATCTCCATTCGCCGGGAACGGTTCTCTGTTTTGAAAAAAGATACAAATTGTGAAAGTCCACCGGCTGCGGAAATCGGCAGAACCAGAGGATATGCCGGGATTTTTCAATCCGGATTTCTCCGCCGCGGCATGTCAAGTTTGACAGGAAGGATGTTCCACGGGGAATGGGAAATCCTTTTTGCAAAAGCCAGAGGCGTAAAATTTCCGCGCCACCGCTTAGGCTGTGTTCGAAAAGTCTTTTTACGGCGGCCTCGTGCAACGCGAGAATGTTCCTGTAGGGGGCAAATTCGGCGGGAAACGGCCAGAGCTTTTTGGGGAGCAGGTAAGGCGAAAACGAATCTTCCGCCACACGTAAAATTTTCCGGTTGGCGGAAGCGGCCAGCGAAGCTATTTGGGAAAGCCGCTGAGCGGCGTTGGCGTTTTCCTTGGAGAGAGTGGGCAAAAGTTTCAGTCGGATGAAATTTCTGGAGTAAGCGGTGTCTCTGTTGGTCTCGTCTTCGCGCCATTCTAGGTTGTTTGTTTGTGCGTAATGAAGAAGGTCTTGTTTTGAAACCCGCAAAAAAGGCCTGAGGATTCCATCGGAGCGGACTTCGCTGATGCCCGAAAGTCCGTGGATGCCCGTGCCGCGCAAAATGCGCATCAAAACCGTTTCTGCCTGATCATTTGCGTGGTGGGCCGTGGCGATGAAGTCCGCTTTGACTTCCGGCATGTTGGCGATTTCCTGTAAGGCCCGGTAGCGGGCGATTCGCGCATTTTCTTCGATGGAACCGCCGGATTTCAGCAGGGCGCCGTCTAGGTGGCGAAGGTAAAAAGGAAGGTTCATTTGTTTTGCCAAGGCGGCGACGAGTTCGGCATCGGCGTTGGCGGTTTCTGCCCGGAGCCCATGATGAACATGGGCGATTCCTATCCATTCCAGTTGAAGGCGTTCCCTGTTTTTGACAAGATAATCGGCGAGGCAAACGGAATCCATTCCGCCGGATACAGCGAGGAGTACGCGCTTTCCGCGCAATTCCCGTTGCGGAAAAGAGTTTGGAGAAAAGTTCAATCCCCGCATTTCTGGAAGAAGCAGCTGCGCGATCCCGTGTGGCAGGCGACCTGGGGACCTTTCATGCGGACTTCGAAAAGGAGCGCGTCCGCATCGCAATCGGCATACCAGTTCACGACGGTCATCACGTTTCCGCTGGTGTCGCCCTTGTGCCAATATTCTTTGCGGCTGCGGCTGTAAAAGACCATTTCGCCGCATTCATTTGTCCGACGGAGGGCTTCTTTGTCCATCCAGGCCATCATCAGCACGTCGTGCCTGTCTGCGTCCTGCACAATGGCGGGAATCAGTTCTTTGTCTCCGAATTTCACTTCGAATTTGATTTTTTCCAAAAGTTCTTCAAATTTCATGATGCAAAGCTAGCAAAACAAAAGGTTCCGGGCGGCGGGATTTATTCCCTCAGTTGACCGTTTCCAACAAGAATCCACTTGTAACTGCAGAGGCTTTCGACACCCATCGGGCCGCGTGCGTGGATTTTGTCTGTTGAAATGCCGACTTCCGCTCCGAGGCCGTAAACGCCGCCGTCTGCGAGGCGTGTGCTGGCGTTCACCATGACGCTTGAAGAATCGACGTTGGCCAAAAAATAAGATTTGACGGTTTCGTCGTTTGCAACAAGGGATTCCGTGTGGCGGCTTGAATATTTTTCGATGTGTTCGCAGGCTTCTTTGACACCGTCAACGAAACGGATTCCCATTTTGAACGCCAGATATTCGTGATGGTAAGCGTCTCCGTCTTCAAAACCTTTTACATCGGAAAGGCGTTTTCGGGTTTCTTCGTCGCCGAAAAATTCCACATTCTTTTGCTGCAGCGGGGCGAGAAGTTTTTGTACGTCTGCATCGGGAATCGCCTTGTCGATGAGCAAGGTTTCAAGGGAATTGCACGTTCCCGGCCTTTGCGTTTTCGCATTGTCCACTATCTTTGCCGCCATGTCCATATCTGCCGACTTGTCGACGTAAACGTGGCAAATGCCGTTGAAATGCTTGATGACGGGAATGGAGCTTTGCTCCACGACGGCGCGGATTAAATTCTCTCCACCACGGGGAATGACCAGGTCCAGGTATTCCCGCATTTTGAGCAGGGAACTGACAATCGCGTGGTCCGCGTGCTCCACAAGCTGAACGGCGTTCGGGTCGACGTTGAATTTTTTCAGGGCGTTCCGGAAAAGGTCGGCGAGGATTTTAGAAGAATGCAACGATTCCTTTCCGCCGCGTAAAATGACTGCGTTTCCCGCTTTGAAGCAAAGGGAGGCTCCGTCGATGGTCACGTTCGGACGGCTTTCGTAAATGAAGAAAACGCAGCCGAGGGGAACCGTGACCCGTGAAATGTCGACTCCATTTTCGAGCCTGCGGCTTTCTAAGATTTTTCCCAGGGGATCGGGGAATGCGGCGATTTGTTCCGCGCTTTGCGCCATGCTTTCGATGCGCTTGCTGTTCAAGGTCAGGCGGTCGTATTTGGCAGGAGAAAGGGATTCTTTGCTCTTCTCCAAATCTTTGGCGTTCGCTTCTAAAATGCGGGATTCGTTTTCTCGCAAGGATTTGGCGACTTCGGAAAGTACGCGGTTGCGAATATCGGCGCTGATGGTCCGGATGTTTGCCGCCGCCGTTTTGGCGTTTTGAGAAAGGGTTTGGGCGTAAGCCTGGATTTCTTCTTGAGTCATGACATTAAATTAGAAAATTCACCAGCTGACTTGCAAATTTCCACTCATGCGGTAGCCTTTGGCATCGCCAGTGAAAAAACTTTGTGTGTAATTCAAGGCCATCCATTCGAAAGGCGAAAGGCGGAACCCTAGACCGTATTCGCGGTAACGCATGGTCGTTGCCTTTGCCAAAAAGGTCCTGTCTGTTGCGTCGTACGGCGTGTGGATGTCGTACAGGTTTCCGCCGAAAGCCGTGTCTTTGGCGACATTCGAGGCGAAAAATCTGAGTTCCAGGATTTGGTAAGCGGCTTTGACTTCGGTGTAAAATTCTCTTGAATTCGGCCCCAGCTCGGAACCGAAACTTTGACCGTAATGCGTGTATGAGTAACCGGCGCCTTTGTGGTGCGTGTAAACCCAAGGCTCTATCCAGGTGAATTCCGAAAAGTATGAAAGCGTAATGGGTCCTAATTTCCGGTTTTCCGTTCCCACTCCGATGCTCGCCGCCCACTTGTTTCCCCACCAGGAGTCATCGAACATGCTGGTGACTTTTTTCATGTCGTCCCAAAGCATTTCGCCGTAAATTTCCCAATTTGGAATGGATTTGATGCTAATGTCGAAGCCCAATCCCGTATTTTCAAGATCCCCGGTATAGTGTTGGGCGAAAATATAAGGAACGAAGGGCGCTGCGTAAATCCATTCGAAGCTGCGGTTTGTGCTGTCCGCGTCGGCGTTCGCATTGGTTCCGGCGTTTTCGACGGTGCTCCCGTAGATGAGTGTTTCATTGATGCCGAAACGAATTTGGAACGGAAAGGATATCTCCAAGCGGTGGGCGTGGAAGTATTTGTCTTTGTGCTTGTCGTGGTAAAGTTTCCCGGCGTATTGCGTATAAGTGAACGGACCGATGGCGAATTCATAGCCGAAGTAAGGCGTTGGCGCGGGTTTTGAAATATGATCCGTAGAATCCATCCAGGGACGGTAATTTGTATTTTCGCCTTTGAGTGAAAGTTTGTTTCTCCGCGCGGGACCCCATTCCAAGTAATCGACTCCGCCGAAGATGCGCGCGAATTGGTGGAGGCGGTATTCGCTGCTCGCCGTAAAGTAGTCCCAAGTACGCGAATCATCGCTTTGGACGTTGAACGGGATTCCGTTGTAGGGATTGTATCCCGGGTCTTTGTAAGAACGGCTTGTCTTGTCGCTCATGATGCTCGCACTTGCGCGGAAGAGAAAGTCTTTTTGAATTGCGCCGTTGACGAACAAGCGCACAAAGAGACTGTTTTCCGTATGCTTGTCATCGTTATCCGAGTGGGTGAATCGCGATGTGGAAATCGAATCTCCGAGAGTTCCGCGGATGCGGATGTATGTCGAAGAATCTCCGAAGCCAATGTGACCGGGAAGATCTTGACTTGCGAATAGAGACGCTTCCAAAACGAGCGAAAAAAGGAAAATCCATTTTTTCAGTGTTTGCATTTGAATAGTCCTATTGAAAAAAGAAAAAGAACGGAATGGATTTTGATGTTTGTCCGCGCATCGCTTGAAAGCGCTTTGGGGAGCAGCAAAAGAATCCGCACAAGGCTTCGGGTGGCGCGGAACGCGCGGGAAAGCACAGCCCCCCTGATTCCAAAATGTTTTCGGTAAAAGTAAAGTTGCGAGGAGTCGTGTTGCAGGCTGCGCAATAAAGCGTTTTTCGCGGAGCCGCCATCTAAATGGGTGATGGAGGTCTTTGTGTCGATTAAAAATGAAATGCCCAATCGATGTGCGCGGTAAGCCCAGTCGACATCTTCGTAGTACATGAAAATGTTCTCGTCAAAAGAGCCGACCTTTTCCCAGGTTTCAACGGTCATCATCCACGCGGCGGCGTTTGTCCATTGCGCCTTTCGAAAGGGAGTGTTTGGAACGGAAAGCGTCTTTCCGTGTACGTAACGCTCTGCCTTTTTTTGTGTGCGGAACGCGTTTAAAAAAAATTGCAAGTGGGGAATTTGGGAAAACCAGCTTTTTTGAACGCTCCCATCGGCATTCCGAAGTTGTGGAGAAATGACTGCGTTCGGAAATTGGGACAGGTCTTTTTGCAAAGCTTCCAAAGAGCCTTCCGGAATGCGCGTGTCGTTGTTTAACAGCAGAATGGAATCGAAAAATGTCGCGCCGTTCTTGGCGAGAGAAACTCCGCGGTTGTTCGCGGAACCGAATCCGACATTTGTTCCTGGTGAAAGGAGTTGTGCGTCTGGAAAATCGCGTTTGATGTTTTCTTGCGTTCCGTCATTGCTGCCGTTGTCGACGACAAAAATTTGAAAACGTTCCCTGGGCTGCTTGTAAAGATCGTTCAGGCAATTCTTTGTCATTTCCCAGTGGTTGAACGTGACCAGGATGATTGCAGTCTTTTCGACGGCTTTCATGATTTTCTCCAAATTTTTTTTGCCAGCGGAAGCCCGATGCAGGAAAAGAGAATTTGTTTGAAACGGTTCTTGAAACTTCCCGGTAGGAAAAGTTCCTGGCGGTGTTTCAAAATCCACGGAAAATACTGGGGCAAAAATCCTTTTTTCTGCCGCCCTTGATGGAGTGTCAAAAGTTTTTTTGCAAAGCGGGTTTCTTCTTCGTTCAAAGGAAATTTGTCTGCGTTTTGCAAAATGGTTTTAACCCAAAGTTCTTGCAGCCGCAAGGTCTCGCTCATTTTTGGGGGAGGCTTTACACCGACTGCGTTGGAATCGTGCAGTCGGTAACGGATGACTGCGTTTGAAATCCTGCGGATACCGCCACGCCTTTCGGCAAACATCGCTATCCAACGGTCGTGTACGGTGACGCCTTCGGGAATCGGCAGAATGGTTTTGAGCAGGGAAGCGCGGAAAAGCGAAACGCAGCCGGTGACATTGTTGATGCCTGCAATTTGAGCCTTTAACGATACGCGGTCAGGAATGTTTCCAAACGTTCTCCAGGACGGGTGCATTTCTTTTCCGGAAGCGTCGATGACGACGGCGTCTCCGAAAACCAGAGCGTTGCGCCCGAGTTCCTTTTCGAGGATTTCCAGCTTGTCGGGAAGCCATTCATCGTCTTGGTCGGCGAGAGCGATTTTGTCGTTGTCGTCGGTGATTTCTTTGGCGATTTGGAGTGCCTTGTTGAACGCGGCGCGGTGCCCTGCGTTTTGATTCCCTGCAAAAATTCGCAAGGGAAGCTTTTCTGCATAAGAGTGCAGCAAGGGGACCGTCGAATCAGAAGAGCCGTCGTCATAAGCGACAATCCATTCCGCTTTCCGCGTTTGACGGCAAAGGGATTCGAGCATCTTCGGAAGAAAGCGTTCGCCGTTGTAAGTGCAAAGGACGATGCAAATTTTATTCATGGGCGTTCTGCGCAAAAATCTTTGAAAAAATGCTGTGGGTGTTTTGCCGAAAAGATTCGGGGGAGCGCTCTTTTGTCAAACGGTTCCGCGTTTCCATAAAAACGGCTTCGTCGTAATTCTTTGAAAAATTCTGAATTTTGAAAACCGCGTCAGAAAGATTTCCCGGGGAAAACGTCATCCAATCGGGCAAGGCGAATTCTTTCGCGTATTCTTCGTCCGCGATTAAAACGGGAAGTCCGCAGGCCATCGCTTCGGGAATCACGAGGGGATCCCCTTCGAAATGCGAGGGGAGCAGCAGAATGTCGAAATCGGACTTCATCTTTTGATGCAGGAGCTGGGGCGGCATCCACTGGGAAAGGCGCACGGAATCTTCAACGTGGTTCTTTTTTATCAAAGCGTCGAGCGTCTCTTTGTCCGGTCCGTCTCCGATGATGTGGAATGTGCAGGGGAAACTTTCCTCTTTCAACATTCTCGCCGCTTTCGGAATCAGGTCCTGCCCTTTTTGTGGAAAGTAAATGCGCCCGATTGTCGCGATGCGGAGTGGGGAATCGGGAATTTTTGGGGCGCCGATTTCGGTTACATTCAGCGGATTGGAAAGTCTGTGGACGGGAACTTCTTTTGCGATGAATCGCCTGAGCAAACGTTCTTGCGTTTTTGAAATGACAATCCACTCCGATATTTTGGGATAGACCGTTTTTGCCAAAAGATCGCGGATGGCTCCGAACGCGGCACCGGATTCCCGCTGGGTGTAAGCCATCGGACAGTATGAAACTGTAAAGATGCCAAGACGGTCTGCGGCAAAAATCGCCGGGAGGCAGCGTTCGATGTTTCCCGGGCAGACGACCAAATTTTCGACGCGATGTTTTTGGAATAGATTCTGGACAATTTTCCGCTTGCGACGGGAACGGTCCCGGAAAATGGGAAAAGGCGTACTCGCCGCGAAGGGAAGCCGGATCGCTTGAATTTTTGGATCCAGCGCATTTTGAAACGGCTCGCAGGAGTAGAAGAAAAGAATTTTTGCAAAGGAATCGACGAGGCTGTTCGCAATTCTAGCGGCAAGAATCTCCTGTCCGCCCCATTCGGGAGCGTCGCTGTAAAAACAGATTTGACAGTTGATTTTTTGCATTGGAGAAAATATAAATATTCGGAGAATACTTCTTGTGCCGCCTCAGAAATTCAACTCCCCTTCATCGGGCGATTGGAAATTGTGTAAATTTAATCTATGGTTCCCAAAAAGAAAGTCGTCATTGTCTGTGACAAAAATTCCCGCACCAGTTTTGGGCGGTTGGCGTTGGATTTGGAACGCACTCTCTTTGCCGATTTTGACGTGACGATACTTTGGCTCAAAACGCCGAAGTATTTTCCGGAAGAAACCGCTTCTGGTTCGGAGGAAGTGGGCGTGAAGAGCGAAACAATCCATGCCGATTCCCTTTACTCCGGATTTTTCCGTTTTCGCGAACCGTTCGCGGCTTATTTGCAAAAAGTTCAGCCGACGATAGTCTTTTTTATTCGCCCGGAACTCGGATTTTTAGTCCCGGTCGCCAAAGAAAAATGCCCCGCGGCAAAAACGGTCGTGCTGATTCACGACACGTTCGCAGAAACGCTTTATCCTTTCAGCATCAAGTTCCGTTTGATTTCCCAGTTTTACGCGAAGCCCACAGCCAAGGCGGATGCGTTTGTTTACAATTCCCGTTATTCCAAGCGTGAAGCCGAAAAATTTTACCGCATCGCAAACCGTCCGAATGCGGTGACCGGTCTTCCGCTGAGTCCTATTTTTTTCAATTTGCAAACAGACAGGGCCTTTTACAAGTCGGGCCAAAAAGGATTTTGTGAAGGGTTGGGCATCAGGGGATTCAAGGCGATGGTGTTGAACGTGAGCCTCCCCGAGGCGCGCAAAAACATAGGGACATTTTTTGACATGGCGAAGGCCAGGCCGGATGTCGCGTTCATCCGTATCGGAAAAATGAATCGCCGCATTCAATTGCAAATAGAAGAACGCCGCCTGAAGAACGTTTTCCATTTTTCAAACCTTTCCGCGCAAACGCTCCGCGAGTTTTACCGTTATGCGGACCTTTTCGTGATGCCGTCTTTTTACGAGGGCTTTGGACTTCCTCCGTTAGAAGCCATTGCCTGTGGGACTCCGGCGGTGTGCGCCAAAACGACAGCCCTGGAAGAAATTTTCGAAGGGATTTGCCCAACGGTTTTTCCGCCGACAAATGTGGAAGGATATCTCGCCGTGTTGGATTCCGTTCTGGCGGGAAAATTTGAATACGATGGAGAAAAAGTTTCTCAGCTGCTTTCCCGTTACAGCATCAAGACGATTGCGGATAAATTAACTTCATTTTTTTATTCCATCCTCGACCGCTGATTCGCCGCCTTTCAGGGGACGGAAACGCTCGCGACGACTTCTTCTGTCATGCGGGAAAGTTGCGTAGCTTCCAGGGATTTTCTGTCCAGTTCTTTCCGGCCATTGAAAATGGCTGTGCAGGTGGATGGGTGGTGCGCCGTGAATTTCAAAAAACGGAAGATGTCGAGATTCTTGTAACAGGCGCGCGCCGTTTCTCGCAAAAGAATTTTCCTGGGTTCTGAGGGTGCCGGTCCACTCGCAGCGGACACGGCGCAAAGATTCGGCATGGCGAACAGGTGCGCGCCGAGATGCAGCGCCCGCAGGCCCAGGTCAAAAAAACGGACTTCCGTTTTGAAGTCGTGGTCAAAACCGCCCAGGGATTTGAGGAGCCTTGAAGAATAAATGCCGCAACGGGGTGAAAGGCTTGCCACCGGGCGAATCTCGCCGTTCCGGTTGCTTAAAAATTCCGCTTCGAATCCGTTTTTCCGGTGAAGGAGGCTGCCGGAAGAAATCACGTTTCCGCCATCGGCGCGGATGATCCGGGGGGCGAACGCGTCTGCAAAGGGAAACTCGGCGCAGGCGTCGGCGATGCGGTTCAAAAAATCCGCAGAAATGCGGATGTCCGGAGAAATCATCAGCACCCATTCCGCGTCGAATTCGTCGACGGCTGTGGAAAAATCCTCGCCAAAGAACCAGCCCAAGGCGGGATCTTCTATCGTGGGCTGTAAAGCCGCGGGGCTCAGTACGAAAATGTCGAATTGCCGCCGCATTAAAAATTCAACCCCAGTGCAATCCGGTGTTCATTGCCGAGGTCCTGCGCCAGATAGGAGAATGCGTAGTCGATGGAAAAACGCTCGCCCGCATAACCGAGTCCCGCGCTGAACATCCGGGCGTTTTGCGTTTCATCGGGCCTGTCTGCCGAGGAAAAAATTTCTTTGACATCGCGCGAAAGGTCCAGGTAGGCGCGCGTCCAGCCCGCCCGCACAAAAAGGTTCGATCCGATGGCGTATTCGCAAGCGATGGCGATGGACGGTTCCGCATAACGGGGGAACGTCGATTCGGTGAAGAGGGTGAGCCTCGGGAGCATTCCCGGAATGTAAAAGCCGGAGACGGCGAATGTTTCTTCGAGACCGTAATCCGTGTCGCCGTTTTCGACATAAGCCCGGATAATCTTGCCGAAGTTTCGCGCGGCGAATCCGAATCCGAATTTTCGGGATGGGGCCTGCCAGAGGATTCCCCAGTCAAAAGCCAAAGCCATGGCGGTCTGGTCGTTTTCTTCGCCGGTCAGGAGGTCTGTGGCGAATTTTACGGAAGAGCCGAATTGAAAATGGGGAAGGGGGAACGCCAGGGAAAGCGTGGTGACGGAACTTTGCGGCTCGTAGGATTTTCCCGTTTTTTCGCCTTGTTCGTCATAACCGTCAACGGTTCCGTAGCGCAGCCAGCCGTAGCTCGCTTCGACAACCATTTTGTCCAATTGCCGCGCATAAGCGAGAAATCCTTGGTTGTCGGCGAATTCGCCCGTTTGCCAGGAGAAGGCGACAGCGTTCCTCTTGTCGTGGTCCAAGGCGATTCCCGCCGGATTTTGCAGGACAATGCCCGGATTGGACGACTGTCTTGCCGAATTGGCGTTCTCCAAGGCGGCTCCCCGGGCACTGAGAAAGGAGCCGATGAAGGAAAAAGCTTCCTTTCCGGTGTCGTTTTTCTTGAAATAGGCCTGTGCGGAGGTGCAAAGGAGGATCAAAAACGCTGGTAAAAAAATTTTTTTCAAAAAAAACATGGAAACAATTTACAAAATTGAGAAAGTTTACTAAATTGGGGCTGTCGGACTAATAGCTCAGTTGGTAGAGCAACGCCCTTTTAAGGCGTGGGTCGAAGGTTCGAGCCCTTCTTAGTTCACGAAACCGGTCGGATGATTCATTCGACCGGTTTTCTTTTTTAAGCGAAACCCATCGGTGAGGCGATGGGTTTCGGTATTTTAACCGGAAGTCGTCTTTGATATGACGTCGTATAAGGCATCCCTTTCGACGGGAACAAGGCTTTCGCCCAAAATCAGGGAGCGCATCCTGTCCGGACTCATGCCGGTGGAAGTTTGCGCGCCCGCCGCATGGGTTATCTTCTCTTCCATGATGGTGCCGTCCAAGTCGGAAGCACCGGCGTGGAGCGCCTTGAGCGCTGTCGGAATGCCTGTTTGAATCCAATAGGCTTTGATGTGGGGGAAGTTGTCCAGAAAAAGCCTTGCCACGGCGATGGTGCGGAGAACGTCTTCTTCTGGCGTTTTGGTCGCGACTTTGTGGCCGAGCGGATTGCTATCCGGGTGGTAAACCAGCGGAATGAAGGCGAAAAATCCGGGAGCTTCGTCTTGGAGATTTCGCAGCAGGGACATGTGTTCTATGCGGTCTTCGATTTTTTCAATGTGGCCAAAGAGCATCGTCGCGTTTGTCGGGATGCCCATCCTGTGCGCTTCGCGGTGCACTTCGAGCCATTCCGCGCCCGATTCCTTTTTGCCGCAAATGCGGCGCCGGATTTCTTCGCCCAAAAGTTCCGCGCCGCCGCCGGGAAGGGCGTCTAACCCCGCCAGTTTCAAATCGGCGAGAATTTCGCGGACGTGCCTTCCGGAAAGTTTGGCGAAGTGGCAGATTTCGACTGCGGTAAAGGCTTTCAGGTTGGCTTTCGGAAATTCCGAACGCAAAGTGGAAAGCATTTCGATGTAATATTCAAAGGGATGGTCGGGGTGAAGCCCGCCGACGATGTGCAGCTCTTTCGCCCCGGCATCCACCGCGGCACGGGCCTTTTCGACAATCTTTTGCAAGTCCCAATCGTAAGCGGTCGGGTCGGACTTCCGGATTTTTGAAAAGGAGCAGAATGAACAGTGGAGGACACAAACGTTCGTGTAGTTTATCTGCCGGTTGTTCACCCAAAAGACGTTCTTGCCGTGGCGCGATTCCTTTTCGGCATTAGCCCGCGCGCAAAGCGTTTCCAGTGGGGAGTGAAAAAGTTCCAGAGCTTCTTGTTCCGAAATTCTCATCAGTAAACCTTTTTGTCTTCTTTGGATTTCCAACGTTCGAAGGGGGCGTTCGCCCCGGGAAAATCCTCGTGGCTGGCGGGAATGGACCTGGACTTCGGCGATTTCGAAAATTCCCCGTAAATGAAGTCGTCGTCGAATCCGGCGGCTTTCGCGTCGCTGCGGGTCGATGCGAAATGAATCCGAGAACAGCGCGCCCAGTAAATGGCTCCGAGGCACATGGGGCAAGGTTCACAGGACGTGTAGATTTCCGCACCGGAGAGGTCGTGGGTTTTCAGCAGGCGGCAGGCCGCCCGGATGGCGTTGACTTCGGCGTGTGCGGACGGATCGCAATCCAGGGTGACGGAATTGGACGCTTCGGCGATGACCTTTCCGTCTTTCACGATGACGGCCCCAAAAGGACCGCCGCCCTGTTCCACGCTTTTTTCCGCGATGGATACGGCTCTTTGCAGATATTTCAAAAGCATAAGGCTAAGATACAAAACGGCAAAAGCGCGTTCAGCGTTTGGGCTTCTTGAAAATCTTGTAAAAACAGAAAACGTTCAGGGCTGTGATGGCTGTCCACGAAACAATCATGAAGGCGATGCCGCCAGTGGAAAGTTCCATAATCAGGCCTCCTCGTCGGAATTGCCGACAGAAACGAATTTGACTTTGTCGGAACGTCCGCTTTCGGCGCGTCCGCTTTTCCAGGCGTACCAGATGGCCACGTTGACAAGGAGCGCTGCGACGACCAAGAACAGCCGGAATCCCACGGTAAACGCTTTTTTTGAAAGGGTGAGTCCGGCGAAGGTGATGGTGGCATCGTCGGAAATGTGCCTAAGCAGCAAAACGTTCATGCCGTCGTGAATGAACCAGGCGACAAGGAGGGTCACGAGAGCGGCGGGGCACACATAGCGGATGATGACGCGGAAAATGCGGGGGAGCTTCAGCGCGGCACCTTCGTTCAGCAGGGCGAACGCTTCGGATTCTCCGGGATGCTCCTTGGATTTTTTACGTCCCAAAACAAAGGAGAATACGATGGCTTCGATGGTTCCCAAAAGCACAAGGAGGAAGCTCCCTCCCCAGAAGTCCAATTCGTCGATGGCTCCGGCGGCAAGCCCCACAATGGAGAGCGTCCCGCCCAAAAGCGAAATGAATCCGACGATTCCCACGGACGTGCGGCGTGAAAACTTCAAATCGTCTTCGCAAAAGCTGATGAGCGGCTGGATGATGGAAATGGCGCTAGTCACTCCGGCGATGAAAAGCATGGCGAACCAGAGCGTCATGAACGCGCTGCCGAGGGGAATCTTGCCGAATACGAGAGGCATGCTTTGGAAGGCTAGCCCGAAAGTCCCCATCTTGGCGCATTCATCGATGTTCGCTCCGATGACGAGGACGGCCAAGGGAATCACGATTGTCCCGCCCAGGATGATTTCCGCGAAAACGTTCGCCGAATCCGCTGAAAGGGAAGAGAGGACGATGTCTTCGTTCCGTCGGGTGTAACTGGCGTAGCAGAAGACGATTCCCATACCGAGGCTCATCGTGAAAAAGACTTGTCCGGCTGCGGCAAGCCACACCTGCGGATTTGTCAGGGCGGAAAAGTCCGGGTTCCACATGAACGCGAGCCCTTTTCCGATGTCGGGGAGGGTGAGGACGCGGATGACAAGGATGATGCCCATGATGAAGAGGATTGGCATGGAAATCTTGTTCGCCCGTTCAATGCCCTTGCGGACGCCGAGCGAAATCAGTGCCATGTTGCAGACGAATGTGATGGCGAAGAAGACGACGGCGGCGGGGAACGGCCCTATCGATTCTTTCAAATGGATGAAATTATCGAAAAATTCGGTGATTTTTCCCGCTTCGACGACCGCCATCAGCTTTCCTGTCACGGAATAATACGTGAACGCCAAAATCCACGATTCGATGAAGACGTAATAGAAGATGATGAAGAGCGGTGGCAGGAGCCCGATGGATCCCAGGTATTTTCCCCAGCGTTTGCCGATGATTTTGTCATAGGCGCCGGGAGACGTTCCATGCCGCAAGATGCCCGCGTACCGGCCCAGAGTCCACTCAATCCAGGACAGGGGAATCCCCAGAACCAGGAACGCGATGAGGTAGGGAATGATGAACGTGCCGCCCCCATTGGTGGCCGCTTGTACGGGAAAACGCAAAAAGTTTCCGAGCCCGACGGCGCTCCCGGCTACGGCCAGGATGACGCCCAATTTCGAGCCCCAGTTTTCACGGGAAGAATGCATGTTGCCTCGATTTGACTGAATGTAAAAAAATCATCCGAAGAACCTCATGAAGCCTTCGGCTAGCAGGACAGCCGCCGAAGCGGCGCACGCGACAGAGACAAGGCCCTTGCCGCACAAGGAAACGGCGACCGCCGCCACGAAGGCGCAGATTCCGGAAATCCGACTTTCCGTCGCGAAAAAGATGGCGGGGACGGTCATCGCGGCGAGGACCGTATAGGGAATGTACGCCAAAAAGGATTGCAGGAATTCGCTTTGAATTTGCCTTTTCAAAAGCGTGAACGGCAGGGCGCGCAAAAGGTAAGTGACTCCGGCCATGACTCCCAGGTAAAGAAGGTATTCTTTGACGGTCATGGTTTCACTCCGGAGGATTGTGGAATGGGGAAAAACTTGGCGCAGAGGAGCGAAGCGGTGACCGCGCACAGGATGATGGAAAAGCCGACGGAAATCCCCTGCAACGCCGGGATGTAGTAAAAGGCGCAGCTCAATGCGACGGAGAGCGCGACGGCGACACATGTCGGCTTGTGCGCTTTCATTTGCGGGACGACGATGGCGACGAACATGCCGTAAAGGGCGACTCCCAGGGCGTTCGTGAGGAATCCGGGCAAAACGTTCCCGGCGATGGCCCCGCAGAGCGTGCCTAGGGTCCAGCCCAGGTAGGGCAGCGTCGAAAGTCCCAAAAAGTAAGCGGGAGTCACGCGCTCCTTGGAACTTATAGCCAACGCGTAAATTTCATCGGTGATGCCGATGCTCAGCGCGAGACGCTTCCACGGGGAAAATGACGGTGAAACTTTTTGGGAAAGGGAGATGGCCATCAGGGAATAGCGCAGGTTGATGAAGAACGTCGCCACGGCCATTTCCAAAAGCGTCCCCGCGGCCTGCATGATCTGCAATCCGGCGAATTGCCCAGCCGACGTGAGGTTCGTCATGGAAATGAGGGTGACAAGCGGCCAAGCGAGGATTCCTGAACCGGCGATGCCGAACGAAAAGGACACCGCGAAGTATCCGATGCCGATGGGTGCGCCGTCAAAAATTCCTTTTGAAAATTTCATGCCGCCAAAGTTAGCTAATTGAAAATTTGATTTTCCGAAAACTGACAAAAATGCATTGTTTTGTTGAAAACGTGAACTTTCGGATTGCCTACAAAAAAACTCCGCGCGTCGGCGGAGTTTTTGAAAAGAAAGGCTGTCGTCAGCCGCAGCTGTATTTTCCGGCTTCTTTTCCCACGTATTCGGGATAAACGCCGTCAAAGCAGGCCGCGCAATAATCTTCGGCGGCGCCCGTGCATTCCTTCATGCCTTCGATGCTCAAGTAACCGAGGCTTTCGACCCCCAGCATCTTCGCGATTTCTTCGGGAGACATGCTGTTTGCCGCCAAGTCTCCCGCGTTCGGGAAGTCCATGCCGAAATAGCAGGCGTGGGCGACCGGAGGCGACGCAATGCGGATGTGCACTTCGATTGCGCCCGCATCGCGGAGCATCTTGGAAAGGATCTTGAGGGTGGTTCCCCGGACGATGGAATCGTCGACGACGCAAACTTTGCGGTTTTTCAAAACGCCTTCGATCGGGTTGAACTTGAGCCTGACTTTTTGCGAACGGACGTTTTGAGTCGGGTCGATGAAGGTCCGGCCCACGTAATGGTTCCGGAGCAGTCCGATTTCGAACTTGATGCCCGATTCGCGGGCAAATCCCAAGGCCGCGGTCGTCGAAGAGTCGGGGACGGGAATGACGATGTCCGCGTCGACGGGGCATTCGCGCGCCAGCTGTTTTCCCATCTTCCGACGGATTTTGTCGCAGCTTTGCTCGAAAATCTTGGAATCCGGGCGGGCGAAGTAGATGTATTCGAAAATGCAGTGCGCCAAGCGGCCCTTTTTGACGAAGGTTTCGGAATGGAGGCCGTCTTTGGTGATGGTCAGGAGCTCTCCGGGCTGGATGTCGCGGACGTAATTTGCCCCGAGGAGATCGAACGCGCAGGTCTCGCTGGCGACGCACCAGCTGTTGCCGAGCCTTGCGATGGAAAGCGGGCGGAAGGCGAAACCGTCACGGGCGACGTACAGCGTGTCCTTGGTGAGGATGAGCATGCAAAAGCAGCCGGTGAGCTTGGAAATGGCCTTTTTTATGGCTTCTTTCAAGTTCGGGGCCTGCGTCCGGGCGATTTCGTGCAGGAAAATTTCGGAATCGGAGGTCGTCTGGAAAATGTGACCGGCTTCTTCCATTTCTTCGCGAAGTTCCGACGCGTTCGTCAGATTGCCGTTGTGGGCTATCGCCAACTGTCCCCATTTGCAGCTGACCAAGATCGGCTGGGCGTTGGCTAGCGTACTGGAACCGGTGGTGCTGTAACGCACGTGGCCGATGCCAGCGAATCCTTGCAATTCGTCGACGTTGTATTCGCGGAGGAGGGTCGATACGAGTCCCATCGACTTGCGGACGCGGACCTTTTCGCCATTGGAAATGGCGAAGCCAGCGCTTTCCTGACCGCGGTGCTGCAGGGCGTAAAGTCCCATACAGACGTTGCGCGCGACGTTTTCACCGTTGTATATTCCGATGACGCCGCATTCTTCGTGAAGTTCATCCAGCATGGATAGCCTCTCTAGTGATGGCGCAAATTTAACAAAAATGCTCTTTTTTTCAACGGGGAGAGGCGGCCCTGGCGGTCTATCGGAGCGCTTTTTCGTAAAGTTCCCCGGACGTCGTCCCGAAGTGCTTGTGGAGGGAGGCGTCCGTGCCCAGTCCTTTCAGGTCGAAAAGGAAGTCCCGGAAGGCGGTGAACGCCCCTTGTCCCTTTTCTTCAAAGAGGATTTCCACCATGCGGAGGGAATACCAGTAGAGTTTTTCGACTTTGTCCCGGTCCGATTCGCCGGCGAAGGGGCGCGAAAGTTCTTCGAGTGAGGGCGCTTTGCCTTCGGGACGGGGAAGTCCGCGCTTTGAAGCGTCGATGAGTTGGGCGACGCCCTCGTTTGCGAATGTCGGAATCTTGGCGCGGGACATCGCCTTGACGAACGCGTGGGTGAGCTCGTGGAACAAAACGGGCCTGTAAACGCTCCGGTCTTGCATGGCGGCTGCCGGGATGCGCAATTTGCCGTCATACACGGCGAACGCCCATTCCGGCTTTTGGAGGCTCTCCCGGCTGTAAAGGACGGCGGCGATTTTGTCTTCTGGAAAAAATCCGAACAGCCCGGCGAGGGAATCGTAAGCGATTTCCAAGACGTTCAGGGCTTCGACGGTTTCGATTCTCGACAGTTCGCCCTCCAGTTCCAGGCGGAAGTGCGCGCTGTTTTCCCGCCGCAACTCCGTCTCTTCTTTCAAGAGGAGCGCTGATTTTTCGCGTAAAAATTTCAGGTCCGGATGGGAAAAGGGGAGTGAGTCGATATACGCCTTAACTTCTGCGTAACGGCCCTGTTCAAATAAAATCCCGGCCAGGTGCATTTGCAGGTTGGTGTCATCCGGAGATTCGGCGAGCAACGCGGAAACAGCCCGTTCCGCGCATTTCCAGTGCTTCGCGTCCAGGCATTCTTCCGCCTCTTCGACAAGTTCCCCGTGGCGTTTGCCGGCTTTCGCCTGTTCCAAAAATGTCCGGGCCGTGTGGAGCGAAAAGAGGAAGACCGCGGCGATGGCGAAAAAGACCGCAACCCGCTTCATGGATTTCCCTTGCGGAGAAGGGACTTGAAATAATCCCGGACATCTGTCCAGCGGTAGTAGGGCGCTTTGGGGCATTTGCCGTTGCATGTGACGGGCATCGTCTCTTCGCGTTCATTGTGGAGGACTTTCATCAAAACGGACGCGCCTTTTTCGTTTGAACGGTAAAAGACGAACTGGATGTTCGCCGCCATCGGGATTATTTTGAAATCAGTCCACTTCGTGTAAAGGCTGTCCACGTTTTCCACTCTGGCGCGTGCGACTCCGATTTCAATCAGGCTTACCAGCGGAAGGATTCCCGTGTCGTGTCCAAAGCGGAACGTGGCGGCTATTTGCTGCGGGGAGCCGGACGTGTCCGCGAAAATCGCCCTGTCGGCTTCGTCCAGGATGTTTTGCAGCAGCGGTCGAGCGCTTTCCGGGCCTTTGAATCCCGTCGCCGGGCAATTTCCCAAAATGCTATACCACCAGAAGTTTTGCGCCTGCCAGCGGTAAAAAAGTTCGTCGTCAGTCCACAGGTCATTGAAGTCGAAGTCGACTGAGTCCATTCCCTGGAGGCTCGAGGTGATTTCGTAAAGCTTTGTCTGAAACTCGTAAGGGTCGATGTTCTTTGCCACGTAAAGCGAATCGCCGAACAAAAGTTTCATTTGCCGCCACGGGTTGACGCGGCTGTAAAGCTTTGCGTTCGCGGAATCGCAGGCGGCGTTTTGGGTGATGGACTTGTCGCGCTTGGGCTTGATGAACGGCATCAGGCTCTTGCCCGATTCCTGCCGAATCCGGATGTTTGGGCGCTTTGCGCTGAGGGCTTGCAAGAATGCCGACATGCTGACAAGGCTCCGCGGCGAAGTGCTCGAAAAGGCTTCGACGTAAGCGGAATCCGTGAAAATGGCGGGGTAGCGCTCCACGAGGCGTTTCGCGATTCCGCGGTGTTGCGCGGCTCCCTTTTGGGTCAGGTCGCCTGCCCGGTTGGCGAAAGAGCCGTTCAGTTTGCGGAACCATTCAAGCGCGGATTTTCCCGTGGCGGTGAGCTTTCCTTTTTTGGCCGCTTTCGCGAGGGTCTTTTCCAAGTAGCCGTAATCCGATTCGGAATAGTGGTAACGCGAACCGTGCCTGCCGTAATGGCTCACGTAAAACGCAAAATATCCTTGTGGCGGGGGAGTTTCGACTTCTGTCGGTTCCGGGTAAATTCGGTAATTGCTGCCTAGGTTCGCCCTGTTTTGAAAAATTTCATCCCGGACGGCGTCGGCAAGGAGCGGACTCAAGCCCAGCAGAAAGAAGATGGGGATTCGCGTGAAAATTTTCATGGGAGTTTCTGGAAGATTCCGTTCAGGACAAGCGCGAAGAGCCCCGCGACCATCGCCGTTTTTGTCAGGGTTTCTGCCGAATGGAACTTGTTCTGGAAAGTGTCTTTGCAGATGAAAAACGCAAGGGGGACCAGTGGAAGCAAGGCGAGGAGAAACGCGGGGGAGAACCAGCCCAGCAGAACGGGGACCGGCACGGAAAAAGTGGCGAACAGGATGAGCGCCGACGAAAGCGTCTTGGCTTTGGATTCCCCGGCGATAAGCGGGAACGTGGCCACTCCGGCTTTCAAATCCCCGATTTCGTCTTCCAAGTCTTTTTGAATCTCCCGGGCGAGCGTGAAGAGGAACGCGAAAAGGGCGGCGGTGAGAAGGGGGCGCGGGTCCGCCTCGGGGAGAAGCGCCGCGCGGAAGAGGGGCGTCGCGCAAAGGAACGCCACGACTGCGTTTTTGAGCAGGGGAATCCGCTTGAAGAAACGGTCGTAAAGGAATAGCGTGGCGAGGACGGCGGCGAAAAATCCCAACCGGAGTGCCGGGCTTCCGGGAATGGCGAAGAGGAGAGTGAGCAGAAGACAGAGGATGGCGGTCGCCCTGGCGGCGAACGCGGAAACTTTCCCCGCGGGGAGCGGCCTGTCGGGGCGGTTCACCCTGTCGCATCGGATGTCCAGCAGGTCGTTCAAAATGTTGCCGAAAGCGATTGCAAAAGCGAAAGCCAATGCGTCGGCGGCAAAAATCGCCGGCGAAAAATGCCCGTTCGACAGGAAATATCCCGCGCCCAGAGTGAGGACCGCAATCAGGATGTTTCCGGGCCTTGCCATTTGAAAAAGGAAACGCATGTGTGGGAAATTAGTAATTAGGAATTGGGTATTGGGAGTTTGAAGTGTGAAGAGTGGAGTGTATAATTCGGAATTCGGAATGCGGAATTGGAGCCGCGAACAGGAAACTTTC
>CAYNID010000016.1:0-31652 GCA_964397425.1 uncultured Fibrobacter sp. | reverse complement strand
ACGGCACGACAGAAGCTGTCGTTGAGCTCTGCAACGGAGCCGCTTACGACTTGTCGACCGAGTTCTGCTGCTACAACGGTACGACAGAATTTTTAGTTGACCGCTGCAATGGAGCGACTTACAACTTGTTAACGCACTTCTGTAAAAAAGGCTCGCCGGATGTTGTTACGGCTAAGAAGTTTGTCACGACAGAATACTTGAATCAAGAACTTCTCGCCAACGGAGGCTACGGAGTTCTGCTTGACGAACGCGATGGACAGGCTTACCGCACGATTCAAATCGGTACGCAGACCTGGATGGCGCAGAACCTGAACTATGCATACAACGAAGGGTCGGCGAAGAGTTATTGTTACGACGACAATGCGGAAAACTGCGAAAAATACGGCAGGCTTTACAGCTGGTCTGCCGCGATGGACTCGGCGGCGGTCTTTAGTGAAGACGGGAGGGGTTGCGGAAATTTCGCCGATTGCACGCCTGCGGACACGGTTCAAGGCGTTTGCCCGGAGGGTTGGCACCTTCCCGATGCGACGGAATGGGGGACCTTGCTCAACGCCGTGGGCGGCAAAGAAATCGCCGCCACAAAACTGAAGTCAACAAGCGGTTGGCGTGACGATCGCAACGGCACGGACGATTTCGGCTTTTCCGCTCTCCCGGCAGGCTCCCGCGATGGCACTGGTTCCTTTTACGATGTTGGTAGCGATGCCGAGTTTTGTAGTGTTACGGAGGACGGAGCCGCCTATGCCTACGCCATGTTCGTTCACTTGAGTATGCTCGAAGGAGAGAGTGTGGCCGGGTTGCGCAGTGGCAACAAGAACTACTCACGCTCCGTTCGTTGTCTCCGGGACTCCGGTTTGTAAGGCGCAGGCTTGCCTTCGGCAAAAACGCTAGGTTGAATAATTCGGAATGCGGAATTCGGAATGCGGAAATAGTAATTAGAAATGAGAAATTAGGAATTAGGAATGAGGAGTGTGAAGTTTGGCGTTCGAGCTGATAACTGAGCACTCTTTTTTGATGGGATTTCACACGGAGAGCCTTTTTATAATTAGAAATGAGAAATTAGGAATGAGGAATTGGGCTGTGAACGGGAAGCTCTCGTTGATGGGTTTCACACCAAAGCCTTTTCTGCGTGTTGATGAAGTTGCACTTGATTGACTGGGGCGGCGAGCTTTTTGCAAAGATTGGGCTGCTCTCTTTTTGAACGGGGACAAATCTTAATCTTTGAAAAAAGGCGTTTCTGTGTCCTCGGCGATGGAGAACTTTTTTCAAGCGCACTGTTTGTTCCGGGAAATCGTCTCCAGAATGACTCTTTTGGGGGAATTGTCAGACGGCGGCAGGGGAGCGTTGCTCGAGGATATTTTTGAAGCCAGGCTTTCGCAATATAAACAAAAAACCTCTCCGTTTCGGAGAGGTTTTAGCGGGATGGACGAGGCTTGAACTCGTAACCTCCGGCGTGACAGGCCGGTGCTCTAACCAAAATTGAGCTACCACCCCAATCTGGGCGATAACGGATTCGAACCGCTGACCCGCTGCTTGTAAGGCAGCTGCTCTGAACCAACTGAGCTAATCGCCCTTACTTCTTTTGTTCTTTGCCTTTCCAAAGAATTCCAATCGGAATTACAACGAGATAAGCAAAAACCAAAATAATCGGTGCGACCGTCAGTGATACAGGGTTTTCTGCAGGCCCTTGAGCGAGACAGATGAATCCGATCACAATCAACAAGGCACCAATCGCGATTAAAAGAATGTTCTTTTTCATGACTTTTGAAACCTTGTTTAGTGTTATCACCAATAGGGTAGCCCAAATATATTTAAGTCCGCGAAGCTTGTCAAGGGCTTTTCTTGAAAAAAATGAAATTTTTCAAAAAAATCTAGAATTATCCTTCAAAAGCTTGTTTATATTGGGAAAAATCTCTTTTTAGGAGTCTTCATGCCCCAAATGAAACGATTTCTTGTTTGCGCATTGTCTGTTTTGACCGGATTCTGTTTTGCCAAAAATCTGGTTTCCAATGGTGGAATGGAATTTGGCGATGGCGGTTGGTATTTGTGGAACAATCCCGATGGTCCGGCGGAAGCTTCTGCGCAAATTGCCAAAGCGGGTGCGGGATTCGATTCTTCTGAAGGCGCTGTCGTCTCGATTCGGAAAAAACCGAAGGATTGGTGGGGACTTCAACTTCAGCCACCTCAATTTCTTGCGGATACGGGATTTTATGAACTTTCCTTCAAGGCGCGGGCAGACAAGGGCGGCTTCATCAATGCCGTCGTGCAAGGTGGGCGCCCCGATTACCGTCAAAAGACTTCGGCTTCATTTACGCTTTCTCCGGAATGGAAAACCTACCGGATGAAATTTTTCGCCGATGAAAAAGGATATGGGGTGAACAATGTCGTTTTCCAATTGGGATTTTTGACCGGGAACGTTTATTTCGACGATGTCTCCGTGGAGGCTGTTGACAATGCGTTTGACGAAAACTGGTATAAAAATGCGGACTCCCGGATAGATTCCCTGCGCAAAAAGGATTTTTCCCTTGGCGGATTCCGTCCCGGCGACACGGTACGTCTTTCTCTGAAAAGGCACGCGTTCCCATTTGGCACAGCGATCGCATTTTACGGTGATTTAAACGACAGCTTGGAACAGTGGTATGCCAACGTCGCCAACCGTTATTTTTGGTACGGAGTCCCCGAAAATCAATTCAAATGGCCCGATTACGAACCGAAAAAAGGAAAGCTCCGCAAAAAGGAAATGCAACGGTATCTGGATTTTGTCCAAAAGTCCGGCTGGGAATTCCGGGCGCACACGCTGATTTGGGGAATCCAAAAATATGATTTCGACAAACATTGGAGCATTCAAGGCTCCTGCAAGGACATTTCCAGGAATATCCGGATGCGGATAGAGCGCGATTTGAAAGAATACAAGGGGAAAATTCCGGAATACGATGTCTGGAATGAACCGCTGCATGAAACATTCCTGTTCGATAAGTGCGGATGGGAACTTCTTGACAGCGCATTTGTCTGGGCGCATCGGGCGGACCCTTCTGCCGCGCTTTACATCAATGATTACAACGTCGTCGCACTCGGAGAAACGGAACGTTATTATGAATTGATTCGCGGAATGCTCGACAGAAAAATTCCCGTTACGGGAATCGGTGTGCAGTGTCATTTCAACGGGGCGAAGATTGTTCCGGCTTTGATTCGGGAACGGCTGGACCGTTTGGCGGAACTCGGACTCCCCATCAAAGTGACAGAATTTGACATGGGAACTTATGAACGCGGCATCGCCTTTTCGGAAGAGGAACGGGCGAATCAATATGAAATGTTCATCCGCACCGTGTTCAGCCATCCGGCTGTCGAGGGAATACTCTTTTGGGGATTCTGGGACAATCGCCACTGGATTCCCGGTGGCGGAATCATTGCCGCGGACGGCTCGGAAAAGCCCGCCGCCAAACGCATTTATGATTTGTGGCACAAAGTTTGGACGACTGAGGGCGTTTTTGTCGCGGACAAAGAAGGGAAAATTTCCTTCCGCGGATTTCCTGGAATTTATGAATGGAACGCTGGCGGCAAGCAGGATCGTCGGGAGTTGAAGTAATCGGAATGTTGAAACGAAATTCCTATTTCGATGCGTCCAGGCAAAAAAATATCGCGGCGACTCCCGAAGAATCGGTGCGTCAGGAGGTCGTCGTTTTTTTGAAAAATGTCGTTCAAGTTCCTGCGCATTTGATTGAAACGGAATTCGCCCTCTGTCACATCGATTCGAAAGTTTCTGGCCGGGTGGACATCCTTGTGCATGATTTCCGCGAAGGAAAAACTATCGGTGAACCGTGGCTTTTGGTGGAATGCAAACGGCCGGGCGTTTCGGCTCCCGAAGCTCTTTTGCTGCAGGTGAATCGTTATTTGAAAACGCTTTCGCCGAAATATGTGATGCTCGCCCTTGGCGAAAGCTCCCTGTTCCTGAAACGAAAACCGGATGGAAAAGGCTATGTCCGCGTCCGGGAACTTCCGCAGTATCCGTCTAATGGTTAGTTTAAATCCAATGAAAAATCTCGTCACCCAATTTTTAGGAGCGTTGATTTATGCGTAAAATCTTACCCCTGTTCGCCGTCTTTTTTCTTGCCTGTTCAGAAAGTTCGGACTCGTCTACAACGGCAGAAATGGAGCCGTTCTCTTCAGCGGAGTTGTCTTATGCAGAAGTTTCCAGCGCCTTTGAAGAAACATCTAGTGCTTCGCTGGAAATTTCGAGCGCTTCCGTGGAAGTGTTGCCGGACACCGTTTGGAACAAGGCGAATCTCACGTGGTACGAATCCTATCCGGATCCGGGCAGCGAAGAGTGCATTGAATATAATGGATGTTTGTGGGCTGGCTACTTCGCGGCTTTGGACGAACAGCAGACCGAAGAATGGGTCAAGGCGAACAATATCATCGCCGTTCATGAAAAGGACTTTGAACGGTATAAGTTGAAAACATTCCGGTTACGGAAAAACGGGGCGGAAATCGATGCGGTGGTCTACGACAAGTGCGCCGACTCGGATTGCGACGGATGTTGCACTAGGAACGCGGGAAGCGCGGGATTTTTGATAGACATCGAAGTGAATACCCGTGCGCGGTTCCACAATTACGGTTCGGGAAGTGTGGAATGGAGATGCCTGGATTGTGAAGAATAGGAATTTTTCTAAATTTCTTGAAAACGCAACTTTTTGATTGGAGATGAAAAATGCGTAAACGACTTTTAACAGAAGGTGCCAAAGAACTCTCTTACGAAATCCGCGAAATCGTCAAGAAGGCAAATCAGTTAAAAGCTCTCGGCTTGAAGATTCATTGGGAAAACATCGGTGACCCGATTGAAAAACATTGCCAACTTCCCGCATGGATCAAGGAAATCGTCGGCGATATCGTCAAAGAAAACAAAAGCTACGGGTACTGTCCGTCCAAGGGACTTCTCGATACGCGCGAATTCCTCGCAAACGAAACGAACAAGCTCGGCGGCGTCCAAATCACTGCGGACGACATTCTCTTCTTCAACGGGCTCGGCGACGCCATTTCCACGATTTACAGCCTGCTTTCGATGACGACCCGCATCATCGGACCGTCTCCCGCTTACAGCACGCACAGCTCCGCCGAAGCTTCCCATGCGCATTCTTCGCCGCTCGTCTATCATTTGCGTCCGGAAAACCACTGGCTTCCCGATCTCGAGGAACTAGAAAACAAGGTCAAATACAACCCGAATGTCGCCGGGATTCTGATTCTCAATCCGGACAATCCGACGGGAATGGTCTATCCGCTCGAATATTTGCAAAACATGGTGAAAATTGCGAAGGATTACAACCTTTGCATCATCTGCGATGAAGTTTACAACAAAATCACTTACAACGGTGCGCATGCGCATCCGCTCGCCACATACATTGGAGATGTCCCGGGGATTTCCCTGAATGGCATTTCCAAACAGTATCCGTGGCCGGGCGCCCGTTGCGGATGGGCGGAATATTACAACCGCGACAAGGATCCCGAATTCGACGCGTTCTGCCGTGCAATCGACAACGCGAAAATGATTGAGGTCTGCTCCACGACCATTCCGCAGCTCACGATTCCCAAGGTCCTTGGCGATCCGCGCTACAAAATCCACCGCGACGCGCTCAATGAGCAAATCGGGCGGCGCAGCGCGCTCATCAATGAAATTCTCTCGGAAGTCCCCGAGCTTTATTTCAATCCGACATACGGCGCGTTTTACAACACCATCGTCTTCAAACCGGGCGTTCTCAACGACCGTCAAAAACTCCCTGTCGAAAATCCGGAAATTCGCAGCCTCGTGGAAAAATGGACGGAAAACGTCTCGAGCCTCGACTACCGTTTCGTCTATTATCTGCTCGCTGCAACGGGAGTCTGCGTTGTCCCCATCAGCAGCTTCTGCAGCGAACTCCAGGGATTCCGCATCACGCTCCTCGAAGAAGACGAGGATGAACTCCGCCTGGTGTTCACCAAAATCCGCGACGCCATCAAGGCTTACGTCAAGAGCGCATAAACGGACATTCTCAGCTGAATGCCCCGCGGAGAAATGTCCACGGGGCTTTTCCGTTGTCCGATTTTCGGACGGGATTTTCTCTCATTCGGCGGAGAGTCTCACATTTTAGAAGCCCCTAGCCATCTATGGCAACCTTCAAGTAATTTTTGGCGCAATTACAACATTTTTCTACAATTCCATAAAAATTAAAATGCAAAAGAATTTGGAGTTTCTTTAATGAAATTATTCGTCATTCATTTTTCGCAATACTCTTTTCTCTTTCCGCTGAAAAATGATTTTCGACGTTTTGCATTCATTCGGCGAAGAGGCGGTCATCTACGGTAAAATTCCGACCGTGACCGAATGCAAATCCTACAATGGCGCCGATTACCTGAACACCCGATATGTTTGGAGATTCTAAATGAAAATTTCCTTGAGCCTCCTTTTCGCTTTCGCATTGATCGCCTGCAGTACACATTCGGAAGACCCCTGCAAAGGACCGATGATTCCCATAGAACTCCTGGTCAGCGGAGCCTGCGAAGAAGAACTTTCCGAAGATTTCGGATGGCAACCGGCGGGATTCAGTCCCGTCATCGACAAGGAACGCGGTGGTAGCCTACGCAAAGTCACACATTCCAAAGATTGGATCATCCTGATGGATCTCTGGTCATCGCCCGTGGAAGGAAAACTGAACTACCTCACTTTTTCCCCTAGACTTTTCATTTCAAAAATCGGTTCATCCACTTGGGACACGATTGCGCCGCCGACAGATGCCTACATAAAGAAAATATTTGCGGACTCCAGCGGACTTTATGTGGGGACCTATCGATCCGGAGAAATTTGGAAGTATTCACCGGAAAACAAAACATGGACAAGACTGTTGAAAAAGAGCAATGACGCAGGTGGAGAATTCCATGTTGTCGGCATCGGAAATCTTTCCGGACGATTGGTAGCAAGCATTGCAGGATACAAGGACAGTCTTGACAAGGCGGAAAAACGCATCACGACAGTCATAGCCATCCAGAAGGATTCCAGTTGGAATCAATACGAAGAGGAAAACGGACTGCAATTTTTGAGTGCCGTAGAAATTTCCGGCACATTCTTTGTCTCCGCATACGATTTGGGTGTCTGCAAATTGAACCTAAATTCAGGAACCTACCAACAGCTCGCTCAATTTCCGCCTCACCTTCAGAAAGACTCCGTCAACTGGGTCAAAGACATACTCGTCCACAAAGAAAAACTCTACGCCGTCACGCAAAACATCATCTACCAATGGGACGAAGCCGGATACTGGATATCGATTGACAGCATTTACTACAAACAAGTCAACGATGATGTCCAGATAATTCACAGCAGTGCACCAAGTTACATCAACGCCTTCGCGACAGATGGAAAACATCTGTTCTCTGGCGGAAGAATTCCATCCATTCCCATGGTCTATATGGGCGATTACGGACCGCCTTACGGTAACGACCCCAAAGGTTGGCGTCTGATTGACGGCAATTGGTGCACCAAGCATAAATGCCAAAGTAAAGACGCAATTCAAAGCCTTGACGCGGTCGGCGACACGCTTTATGCAGCCACGGGAGACGGTCTGTTCAAATTCCCCCTCGCGGAACTGGACAGCGCGATAGCGAACGAAGATTCTTATTACTTGATCCCTGGGGACTGATTGTTTCCGCCTGTGCGAAGCTATCCATGCCCCGACACCTGGCGGCTAGTCCGTTATTTCAATCCGGTCCCCATCCATTCCGATAATGCGGCTTTTGTCGTAACCCTCGGGCCTGCCGCAACCGTAAATCCGCCATTTCCCAATCTTTCCGTCTGCTCGTCAACGGTCTTTCCATCATCCTTCATTGTCGTCTCGGCGGATATTTCGCAAGCGCCAACTTCCATAAAAGAAAGCTGTTCCCCGCTTTCAAAACGGCCTTTCGATGTGATTCGTTGAATGGTTCTGATATTGCCGTTCTAAGTCGGACATTCCGGCTGCGTGTACAAGATTTGATGTCGTTCCCCTTGCACCCGTTCTGAAACTCGTGTGAAATAAATTCGCCATTTGATAGAATCGCTTTCGCCCTACCCTTCTATTTGTAAACAGAATTTAACGTTTTTCGGTTTCTTGGGTAACCGGAAACTCTGCGCTCTCCGGTACCAAAAATTTGATTTTATATATTTTCAAAACGAAATTTCACAAAGGATCGATTCATGAAATCATTTTCCCTGGCGCTTAGCGCCGCTTTGCTCATTTCCCTTTCTGCTTGCAATGAGGCTTCGGCCAGCGGTAAAACGGATGGTTCCACCGGAGCGAAACTGGATAGCCTTTCGCAAGAAGTCAAGACGATGCACGAAGAGTTCGAAGTGCTCAAGTATGGTCTTGACAAGCGCGGCTTGTCCATTGAACAGCTCCGCGCCGAAATGGAAGCGGACAATAAAGTTTGGGAAATCCCGGATGCGTCGAGCCCTGTTTTCGGCAACACGAAGGATCCTCTTCTCACCATCGTCGAATTTTCTGAATTCCAGTGCCCCTATTGCGCTCGCATTGCACCGGTCATTCATGGGCTGATGGACAAGTATAAAGGTGAAATCAAGTTTGTGTTTAAACATTTCCCGCTTTCTTTCCATAAAGACGCTCCTGCCGCCGCTGCGGCTTCCATTGCGGCCCAGGAACAGGGAAAGTTCTGGGAATTCCGCTATGCGCTTGCGGATCACAGTCGGGAACTCACCCCGGAAACATTCAAAAAAGTCGCCAAGGATATCGGACTTGACATGGCGAAATTTGAAAAGGCCATGGTGCTCGATTCGACAAAACAGTCCCGCATCAACGAAGACTTCCAGCTTGGGGTCAAGGTCGGCGTGCAGGGAACTCCGAACTTCTACATCAACGGCAAACGTCAAGACCGTTTCAGCGAAGCGCTTGTCGAAAAGCTGTTGAAAGAAGCCCGCGAAGCCAAGGCTAAAAAGTAATTCCAACAACAACCAAAGGAAAAATATGAACCATTCCATTTTGAAAGTTGCGTCCGTGCTTGCGCTCGGATTCTTCTCGACAACGGCGATGGCGCAAAGACCGCCTCGTATCGTTGTTTACAAGATGTTCGACGACCAGTATCGCCAAGGCGGTTTCGACTATACGTATGGCGGTAAGGGTGGAACTGTCACCATCACCAAAGAGGGCGGTTACAAGTCCAAGTCCGCTCTTGAAATCAAACTGGATCCCAAGGATTATTCTGGCGCGTCCATTTGTCTTTACAATGAAGTTTTCGACCTGGACAAGTATCTGCTCGATTCCAAGCTTGAATTCATGATCAAGGGTAAGAATGGCGGAGAACAGCTCAAGGTTGGACTTCTTGACGAAGAGGTCTCTGACGGCAAGAAAACGCAGGTGACCCTTCCGTTGAATAAATACATCCAAGGTGGAGCTATCACCAAGGATTGGAAGAAAGTTTCCATTCCGCTTGTCGATTTCCCCGACCGCGGACTTTATTGGGACAACACCCGGAAGTCCGAATTCCCGGCCCGTATCGATTGGGATAAGATTGCAGAAATCCGCTTTTCCATTGACAAGGGCATCAATCCCAGTTTCGAAGTTTACATCGACAACATCGAAATTGTGAAGGGCAACAAGAAGGCCAAACCCAAGCCGAAGGTTGTCTATTGGGATGAAAACAATGACGTTATCGCTGGCCCGAAGGACCCGAAGAATTTGGGCAAGAACGCCAAGGTTTACAAGACGTTCTACGAAGATCGGATTCCGGGATTCAGCTACGTTTATGGTGGCCTTACCGCTCAACGTGAAGCGGAGTCCAAAACGCCGGGCAATCCGGGCGTGCTCGCCATGTACATCGACAACAACGACTGGTCCGGTGTCACCTATTCTCTCGGTGAAGGCAAATTCTTTGATTTGTCCAAGATTCGCAACCAGGGCGGCCTCTATTTTTGGATCAAGGGCAAGCTCGGCGGCGAAAAGCTCTATGTGGGCATTTTGGACAACCAGGGCAACGACATCAAGAGCCAGACGAAACTTTCTCTCGGCGACTGGGTTGAAGGCGGCAAAATTTCGAATTCGGAATGGAAGCTGGTCAAGATTCCGCTGAAGAAATTCTTTGACAAGGGCAAGGCTTGGGATGCGAACAAGCAGGCCGAAGTCGCTAAAGATGTCCAGTGGAACAAAATTCAGGAAATCCGCTTCTCTGTGGGCAAGGGCGAAAACCAGGGTGAACCGGGAAAACCGGCTCCTGTGACCGTTTTCGTGGACCAGATTACATTTACGGAAACCATTGACTGGGTGGACCCGGATCTCAAGTGGAACAACTTCAATTCGAAGGCTCCGGATCTGGTGATTTCCGATTTCGAAGGAAAGTTCAACGGCGACAAGTGGGAACCGTCCAAGGGACCGAAATCCAAGGTGGATGTCGAAGTTCCGTTCAAAACGTCTCATCTCGATGGGCACAGCTTGAACATCAAGCACTTCCTCATGGCCGACTGGGTTGATGTGGTTCTTGACTTCAGAAAGAACAACCGCCCGGCTGCGGATCGCGATTGGACGAAGCATTGGGGCATCATGTTTGACGTGTACTCCGAAAAGGCGTGGCAGTCCATCACGGTGCAAATTTCCGATGCCGGAAACGAAATCTTTGTCGCCAACACGGGCGTTCCCAAGGGACGCACCACGGTCATCGTTCCGTTCAAGGATTTTGGCAAGTTCCCCTATTATCAGCCGGAAGATGCCAAGCAGAATGGCGTGTTTGATTTGAAGGGTGTCGTCGCACTCGACTTCAAACCGGGTGGAGAAGGTACAGAAGGTCACTTTGAAGTGGACAACATCAAATTGACAAACCTCCGCAAGGTGAAGGAAAAAGCGCGTCCGGCGGTGATCCCCGTTGTCGTGAAGGGTGAAAGCGATGTCTTGAACCAGAAAATTTCGGACGGCCTGTTTGGCATCAACGCGGCCCTTTGGGATGGCGACCTCCTTGACAACAGCAAGTTCAAAGTGAATACTTCGCAATTTGTGAAGCGCATCAATCACGGTATCATCCGTTATCCGGGTGGACTCCGTGCGGATGATGACCACTGGAAAGAAATCCTCGACAATAAGGACTGGATGGTCGACACGGATGAATTCCTCGCCTGGTTGAAAAATACAGGTGCAAATGCGATGTTCACCGTGAACTTTGGCTCGGGCACAGCAGAAGAAGCTGCCGCTTGGGTCAAGCACACGAACGTCGACAAGAAAGCTGGCATCAAGTACTGGGAAATCGGTAACGAAATCTACGGTAACTGGCATCCGTATTATGAAAAATATGGCAAGGATGGCGGAACCATTTACGGCAAGCGCGCCCGTACATTCATCGAAGCGATGAAGAAAGTCGATCCGACGATTAAAGTCGCTGTCGTGGGCGTTCTGGAAGGCGATTGGAACGATAAGGTGCTGGAAGAAACGGGCGACATTGCCGACGGTCTTATCGTCCACCATTATCCGCAGCATTTTGGTGAAGAAAACGACTTTGCGTTGCTCTCTTCTCCGCAAACGTTGCCGACGATTTACGAACGTCTCCACAAGACGGTTGACAAATGGACTTCCAAGTACAACAAGAAAAACAAGATTGAACTTTGGCTCACCGAATGGAACTCGGTTGACTTCAACCCGGGGCCGCAGACTTTGGCGGTTGAAAACGGCCTTTTCGTTGCCGATTATCTGGGTATGTTGGCCACGGAAAATGTGGACAACGCTCAATACTGGGATATTCACAACGATATCACTCCAGAAGGCGGTGACTACGGTTACTTGACCCGTTCGGGTGAAGAATGCATGAACTGCCCGCGTCCGAGCTACTGGGCGTTCCAGATGGCTTCTGACGCTCTCCGTGGCAAGCTCTTTAAAACGACCATTACCGGCGATGAAGAAGCTTTGCTGACCGCGTATTACACGGTAAATGGCGGCAAGAAGTCTTTGCTGGTGGTGAACAAGAGCCCCTACAGCGATTTCAAGATGACTTTGAAAATTCCGGGATTCTCGGGCAAGGCCAAGGTCCAGACTTTGGACAAGGACGCTGAAAAGTTGAAAGAAGGCTGGGCGAATGATCCGTCGAAGAAGGCCAAGACAGTTGATTTGTCGAAGCCGATTACGGTGGGCAAACGTTCGCTGATGCTGATTTCGCTCGAATAATTCGGAACGTTCAACAGTTGAAAAAGTCCCGGCGATTTGCCGGGACTTTTGTCTTTTTGCCGGGAATTTCCATTAGGCAAAGGAACGTTCCATTCTGCGAAAACGGCAATTTCTGCGCTGTCCAAACCGTGCGAAATTCAATGCAATAGCAGAAAAGGCTTTGGTGTGAAACCCATCAAAAAGAGTTTTCAGCTGTCAGCTCGAACTTCACACTCCACATTCCTCATTTCACAGGTTCCCAACCCAAGAAAAGTACTCACCCCAAAGCTCACAATTCCGCATTCCTCATTCCTAATTTCTCATTTCTAATTACTAGTAGCGCATCACACCGCAATCGGCGCTTTGATCGTTGGCCAGGGATTGTAATCCACCAATTCGAAATCTTCAAATTTGAAATCAAAAAGATTTTGAACATCCGGGCGGAGGCGCATCGTTGGCAGCGGGCGCGGCGAACGGGATAGTTGTTCTTTCGCTTGTTCAAAATGATTGAAATACAAATGCAAATCTCCAAAGGTATGGATGAATTCCGCGGGTTCAAAATCGAGGACTTGGGCAATCATCAAAGTGAGAAGCGCATAAGAGGCAATGTTGAAGGGAACTCCTAAGAACATGTCGGCGCTGCGCTGATACAGTTGGCAGCTGAGTTTGCGCTTGCCGCTTTTCCCTACGCCTCCCACGTAAAACTGGAACAGGCAGTGGCAGGGAGGAAGCGCCATTTTGTCCACGTCGGCAACGTTCCAAGCGCAAACCAGATGTCTTCGGGAGTCCGGATTGTTCTTTAATCCGGAAAGCAAATTTTGAATCTGGTCGATGTGTCCGCCGTCTGGAGTCGGCCAGCTGCGCCATTGGTGCCCGTAAACGGGTCCGAGGTCGCCGTTGGAATCCGCCCATTCGTCCCAGATGGTCACTTTATTGTCGTGCAGATATTGGATGTTTGTGTCGCCTTTTAAAAACCAGAGCAATTCGTGGATGATGCTGCGCAAATGAAGTTTTTTGGTTGTCAGGCAGGGAAATCCTTGAGAAAGATCGTAACGCACCTGTCTGCCGAAAATGGAGCGGGTTCCTGTCCCTGTGCGGTCTGAACGGTCTACGCCGTTGTCCATGATGTCGCGGAGAAGATTCAAATACTGTTGCATGGATTCAAATTAGTATTTTTGGCGTATGGGAATAGCAAAGACACCTCTCCCGGCGAGACTCGTTATGGGATTTTTGGCGAAAGAAGCGGCACTTGTCGAAACGCTCCGTCCACGGCTGGCGAAAATTTTTGGGGAGGAATGCGAAGTCCTCGACGCGTTTCCGTTTCGTTTTACGAACTACTACCAAGAGGAGTTGGGTGAAACTCCTGTCCGCGCCTTTGTCACGTATCGGCGTTTGATTGAACGGGAAACGATTGCTGACATTAAATTGCGCACCAACGAGATGGAATTGGATTTTGCGCGGGAATGCGGAATGGAAAACTTGCGCCCGGTGAATTTGGATCCCGGTTACGTCACCCTGGGACAGTTTTTTTTGGCGACGACAAAAGACCAGCGGCAACGCGTTTATTTGCGCGACGGCATTTACGTGGAACCGACCCTTTACTTTCAAGACGGGCATTACCACGCGTTCCCGTGGACGTATCGAGATTATCAGAGCGAGGAATACATCCGCTTTTTGGAAGCCGTCCGCAAAGGCTTGAAAAAGGAATTGTCCCGCTGAAGTCAGACGACAGTCGCCGCTTTCCAGCGTCCACTTTTCCAACGCCAGAAATTGGCCAGGGATCGGTAAATTTCATCGCAGGCCATTCCCAGCCACAGCCCGATGATTCCGAGGTCCAGTACAAAAGCCAGGAACATGGCGCTTCCCGCTCCTAAGGTCCACATCATCAGGCTGCCGCAAATGGCCGGGAATTTGGAATCTCCGGCAGCGCGGAGGGAGCCTGTCAAAATCACGTTTGCCGATTTGAAAGGTTGCAGCAAAACATCACACCAGAGGCACGCGGATCCCAGCTGGATGACTTCGGGGTTGTCTGTGTAAAGACGCAACAGGTGCGGGCCGAGCAAAGCGACAGCCAGGGCGATGATGAATCCGGCGCTGCTGCTCGCTATCAGGGATTGCATTGTCCGCCGGTTCGCTTTGCCGTAATCGTGGGCGCCGACCAGATGGGCGACAAGAATTTGGTTGCCGTTTCCAAGGCCCACTCCCAAAATGACGGCGAACATGGCGAAGTTCGCGCTGAAGACTCTTGCGGTGACAGCGAGCGTTCCCAAGTGAACGACCATCGCGGTGATGAATACCTGGAACAGTTGGAAGCTGACGGGTTCCGCTGCGGCGGGAAGTCCGATGCGAATCCAGTCGCCAAGAACGATTCGGGAACGTTTGATGTCGAGAATGCGCGTTTTATGGCGAATCTTGTAACGCAAAACGCACCAGAGGATTCCGCTTGAAAAGGCCCACGAAAGGGCGGTGGCGATGGCGACGCCTTCAACGTGCATTTTCGGAAATCCGAACATTCCGTTCAAGAGCACGATGTTCAATCCCATGTTGAACAGGATGGTTAAAGAATTTCCAATCAGGTTCCAAATGGTTAGGCCGTGAGTGGCTATCATCGCGGTGAGGGTTGTCTGCAGAGCCCTGAAGACGAAGCCGATGCAGACGATTTGCAAAAATTGGATGCCGTAGCGGGCTGTGTCGCCGGAAAGTCCCATGGCGTGAACAATCCATTCGGAAAGGGGCCACACGAGAAGAGTCATGGAAATTCCCAACAGGAGGCTTCCTATCAAAACCATGGAAATCGTCGCCCGGGTGCGGCTGTTTGCGCCTGCGCCCATGAATTGGGAAGCGATGCTCGCGCCCGCTTGGGAAAAAGCCTGGATGGCCATGAAGATGGTGCCGAGTATGGGCATCAGCGCGCCCACGCCTGCTGCCGCCTCTTCGCTAGTCCTCGAAAGGAACCAGCTGTCCATCATCGGCTGGAATACGCCTATTCCAAAAGTGATGATGAGAGGCCATGAAAGTCCCAAAATGCTGCGGTCTTTGACGTTGTCTGCCATCTTTTACCCAATCGTTTCTGACAAAAATAGAAACCGCGGGCCTGTTGTTTGGAGAAGTTTGAAATTCAAAGCGAAAAATGAAGATCGAAACCGTTCTCGGCAAATGGTTGGAACGTTGTGAATTCTGACTCTGCCTGTTGATTTCAAGAGGGTTCTGACGGGATGACTGAACGGAGGAATCCGAACAAAATAACTGGGATGCCGCAAAGAGATTTGTTCCAATTTCTATATTTCCCGCCACTATGATGTTTTCCCAATTAACCGACTCTCTGGAATCTACGCTCAAAAAATTGCGCGGACAAGGCACCCTGACCGAAGAAAACGTTGCAGATTCGCTGCGCGAAGTTCGCCGGGCGTTCCTTGAAGCGGATGTCAGCTTCAATGTGACCCGTGATTTTGTAAAGGCGGTCAAAGAAAAGGCCCTGGGTGCAGAAGTGCTCACGTCCGTTTCGCCCGGCCAGCAAATTGTGAAAATCATTCACGATGAACTTGTTCAGGTGATGGGTGGAGAAACGCGCGAACTCGCGCTTTCCGGAAAGCCGCCGGTGGGTATCATGATGGTCGGGCTTCAAGGATCGGGTAAAACGACATTTGCCGCGAAAATTTCTCTGTATTTGCGGAGCAAGCGCAAAAAGAAACCGCTTTTGGTTGCGGCGGACGTTTACCGGCCTGCGGCTATCAAACAGTTGCAAGTCCTCGGAAAATCCATTGGAATTCCCGTTTACGACGAGGGCGAAGGAAATCCTGTCGAAATTATCCGGCACGGTCGCGAATATGCGGAAAAGAACGGCTTCGATGTTGTCATTTATGACACGGCGGGACGTCTGCAAATCGATGAAAAATTGATGCGGGAATTGGAAGACGCCCGCGAGGCGGTTCACCCGGAAGAAATTCTTTTTGTCGCCGACGCCATGATTGGACAAGAGGCGGTGAATGTAGCGGAAACATTCTTCAACCGGTTGAACTTTACTGGCGTTTGCCTTTCAAAAATGGACGGCGATGCCCGTGGCGGTGCGGCGCTCTCCATCAAGAAGATTACTGGTGTCCCCATCTGCTTCATCGGCGTCGGGGAAAAACCGAATGAATTGGATTTGTTCCATCCGGACCGCATGGCCAGCCGCATTTTGGGCATGGGCGACGTTGTCTCTTTGGTGGAAAAGGCGCAGCAGGTCATTGACGAACGTGACGCGAAGGATTTGAAAAAGAAAATTCTGAACAACACGTTTGATTTGGACGATTTCCTGCGGCAGCTCCGCACCATTAAAAAGCTCGGTCGCTTGAAAGACATTCTCGGACTCATTCCGGGATTGAACAAGCTTCCCCTCGACAAAATCAACGAAAAGGAAATGGTTTACGTCGAAGCGGTGCTGAGTTCAATGACGGGCAAGGAACGCCGCCATCCGGAACTCATCAACGGGAGCCGTAAAAGCCGCATTGCACAAGGCTCCGGCACGGATGTTCCGCGTGTAAACCAGGTCCTCCGCCAATTTGAAGAGATGAAGTCCATGTTCAAAAAAATCGGCGCGTTTGCCCAAAAGCAAAATGGCGGAGCTCCCATTGGATCAAATTACACGCCGCCCAAAAAGAAAAAAAAGAAAAAACGCTGAAGCTCCGGATTTGAATTTCATCACATGGTGATTTTTGACGGCTTTACGGATTTTCACAACAGAACTATTTTATGGAAACTATGAAAACGATGAAACTTTTGCCCTTGGCTATTTTTTCTCTGGTCGCTTTCGGTTTTGCGAAAGATGGAATGTTCTCGGATGCGCTTCCCAAAAATTGGAATGCGGACGTGTTGGCGTCGTTCCAGTTTTCCAGGCATCATTACAGCAACTGGAATAAAGGTTCGGATGGCGTAAACACGAACGTTTGGCTCCTCAAATACGATGCGGACGTCATAGGACACTTCTCCCACTTTGACTGGAGAAACATCGTCGATTTGGAATGGGGGCAAACTTATACGAAAGGTTCCGGCACGCGGAAGACGAACGACAAAATTTTCTTGGAAACGACAGTTTCTGAAAACGACTTGAAACCGTTTGAACCTTATGCGGGATTGCGTTTTGAATCCCAATTCACAAAAAGCTACACCTATTCGGACGATGACGTGGAAACGCCTGTCTCCTGCTTTATGGATCCGGGATATTTCACACAGATGTTGGGCGTCTCCTACGCTCCGAATGACAATTTCCGCCAGAGCCTCGCTTTTGCAAACCGCATGACGATTTCTCGGGGATATGGATTCGCCGATGACGCCGATACGGACAAATTTGAAAAATTCAAAGATGAACCTGGCCTTGAAAGTGTGACAGAATACAAAGCGTCCCTTTCTTCACTCGCTTCGTTTAAGACGCGTCTTTGGGCGTTTGTCAATTTTGAAGGCGTCGATGAAATTGACGGCAAGTGGGAAAACACTCTCGACATCACCATCGCTCCGCTGCTCGTTTTGAGTGTTGGCGTGGACATTGCTTACGACAAGGATATTGACGAAGATTCCCAATACCGCGACGCCATCAATTTGGGAATCACTTGGCGCTGGTTCTAATCGCTTTCCGGGAGACTTTCCGTTTTCTTCAAAAAACGGAAAGTCTCTTCTTCGCCTTGTTGCGCGAGCATTTGCAAAAGGTAACGTAATTTTTTGTAAGTGGAATTCGCCATTTTATTTTTGGCTCCGCTCTTTTCCAAATAGAGAAGCGGGGCTTCTTTTGTATAGGAGCTTCCCTTGTAAATTTTGGAAGCGGCGATGCGGTCGCAAAACATTTCTTTGATGTAGCGGTCGGGCATGGGAACCGGGACGATTTCTTTTGTCACGGGGTCGTAATCATACCAGTATTCAAAATGATGCTTGTTCCTGCCCTTGTGATGCATCCAAGCCAAACTGTACCCGTAAGCTTTGCGTTCACCGTTATTGGGGGATTCTTTTCCGGTACAGTAGACGACGCCGGGGATGAATTCCGTGGGGGAGTATTTGGAAAGGTCGTGTAAAAGCCCTTGGAAACCGATGCCGGCTTTGAAACACAGACGGATGACTTCGTGTCGGTGCTTTGTGATGGTCTTGAAATGGAGAAACGTTCGAAACACAGTGCACTACTGCAGATTGAAAATTTTGACAGCGGCAAAAAGGAGAAGTCCTGCGTAAATGCCGCCGAGTAAATCATCTGCCATGACTCCCGCAGCCCCGGGCATTTTTTCCGCTTTATGGATGCCCAGCGGTTTTAAGATATCAAAGAAACGGAACAGGGCAAAGGCGATGAGTAAAAGCCAGGGATGGCGAAAGAGGACTTCAGTCGGGACAAACGCTAAGGCCGCCCAGATTCCGCAGACTTCATCAATGACGATCCAGCCGGGATCTTCTGTTTTTGAATCCCGCATCGCTTTGTTTACAAAGGGAATGGAAAAGAAAAAAACGGCGAGGGCGGCGATTCCGAAAAAAACAGGAATGTGGAAAACGAGATGGTTGCAAATGATCATCGGATAGGCGACGAGTGTGGCAGCCAAACTGCCAAAGGTTCCCGGCATTTTGGGAAGTGTTCCTGCTCCGAAAAAAGTACAAACCATTTGCGTCAAGAATCCCGTTTGACGCCATTCTCCGGGGATGCGTTTTTTGCCGTATTTGGCTTTTAATTCATTTCGGTTCATGGCGTTTTAATGTAGAAAAAGACCGCAGCGTTTTTCAAAAATGGATGTCCCGTTGGGCGTTGCAAAAGAAATGCGGATTAGAAATGTTGGAGATTCCGTCAGTTGTCGAAGTTCCACGTAATGCCGTAAAGGAAACGGACTCCTTCTGGACGGTATCCTGCCGCCGGTTCGTAAAGGCTGTGGTTCAAATTGTCGATGCGCGAATAAAGGGAAAAACTCAAAATGCGCATGCGGGCTTCGAAATTCAGTGCCAGATAATGTTTGAGCTCCACGATTTCCAATTCGTCTTCTTCGCCTATTTGTAAATCGCTCCTGTTTCCGAACCAGGTAAAATTAAATGCGATGCTCACGCCCAGCCGGTCCTTGACGAATTTATCGCACCAACGGATATAACCTTTGTAAAAAAGTCCGGGGACGTCGATGGGGCGACTTTGCTTTGCCAGAGCTTCTTCCCGTTCTAAGTAAAACTGCCAATTTCCGATGGCGATTCCCGCTGCGACATACCAGTCCAACGCTTCGGCGTGATGCAGATTGAGCCATTGGTAAGCGGATTCAATGGATTCGAGACCGCTTCCTGTCACCCAGCGTTGCCGTATCGGATTCTCGGCATATTCGTAACGCATTCCCAATCCGTAAAAAATGCCGCCTGGATTCCATTCGAGTCCGGCTGTCATGCGGGTTCTTTCTTCAGGCAAAAGGTTTGGATTTGGATATGCGTATCGTCCGCGGTTGAAAATTTTCAATTCATCCACATCTGGAAATTTGGTGTCGTACTTCAAAGAACCTTTCACGTCAATATGCCAAGGCAAATGGAAAACGGCGTTTGCGGAAATCATGCGGGCCACTTCTACGGAATCGAAAATGTTCGAATTGCGGAGCGCGCCTGCCTGGACGCGAAAGTCCAGGAGGGAATTTTTTTCTTTTAATTCCAGATAATAAAGTTCTCTGTCCTGTTTGTATCGGGAATTGACTTCGGTGAATTCATATTCCATGCGCAATGCCGGATGGAGCGGCAGGTTGAAAGCAAGTCCTCCGTCGCCGTTGACTGTTTCGTATTTTAGATTGTCGACAATTCCGTACCATGTCGTATCCGGGACGATTTTCCCGGTTGCCGTAACGGAGTCTTTGACGCTTTCGACAAGGTTGGGCAAACTGTCGAAATGAATTTCATGTTCGCCGCTGTAAATGCTCGCTTCGATTTTTAAAAGGTCGGTGGGACGAAAAGCGCCGCGGATTCCGTATGAGAACGAACGCAATTCCGTGTTGAATGGATTTTGAAGGTAAGTGATGCTTGAATAATCCGTTGTGTCTTGGATGTAGGCGTATGGGGGGACGTCGTCGTTTTCTACGACGAGATAATTCATGCTGGCGACGACTTCGCCTTTCGAAAAGTACCAGGCGATGGCGGGTTTGAAGTGCGTCGTGTTCATTTGAATGTTGCGTCCGGAAAATGGAATTTGGGAAGAGTCGCGACCGAGAGCGAAAAAGGGCTGGTGAGTCACATCTTGATAACGGAATGTTTTGGAACTGTCGTTGGAATAGCTGGCCATGCCGATATCCAATTCAATGCTGTCCAACAGCAAACGGCGAAAATCCAATCCGAACGCGTTTCCGTTGAACGAGTAGCGTTCCCAAAGAATCCGGGTGACAGGAGTGTCGACGGGAATTCCCCGGGCGAAATTTTCTTTCATGATGCCGTTTTCGCCAGACAGGGAAAGCTGGGTTGCATCGTAAGAAAGGGGGAATGTGAAAATTCCCGCTAATTTTGACGGCAACCGGTGCGAAGGATTCGCAATTCCTGCGGAGCGGAAGTCCAAATCGGGATTTCCCAAAATGGATGTTCCCAAAATCCATTCCGCTTTTTGGCCTTCCAAATCGTAAGTCCTTTCCGCAATTCCTGGAAATTCCGCGCCTTTTCGCGCCGTACTCAGTTCTTCAACTGCTAAAACGGGCGAAAAGGCAATCGCCAAAGTGATGAATATCGCAGGGATGGACATTAGTGTTTTCACAAAAGCAAAAAATAGCTATTTTAAGAAAAAAATGAAAAGAGGTGTTCCATGTCTGTTCTTAATGTAAGTGAAAAGGATTTCGACCAAGTCATCAATTCGGGAAATCTTGTTCTGGTTGATTTTTGGGCTGTTTGGTGCAGACCTTGTCAAATGATGGGACCGGTGATGGAAGATTTGGCGAAAGAATATGATGGGAAACTTGTCGTGGCGAAAGTCAACGTTGACGAAAACGAATCTCTTTGCGCCCGTTTTGGCATCACGAACATTCCGAACATGAAACTTTTCAAGAATGGCGTCGAAGTGGGGAACATTGTAGGGGCCGTTCCCAAGAACACGCTGGTCGCCGCCATTACTAAAAATATCTGATTTTCATTTCAAAGAAGTTTTCCGAATTGGATTGGGCAAGTTTCGCCGTTTTTGTGAACGGTTTTTCTTGACATGGTCCATTTCGAATAACGCTCCATTTTGCAAAAACGGTTTCGACTTTGACATCGAAATCGTGCAAAATTCGCCCCGCCGCAGAAAAGTTTTTTTGTAGAAATCCCCACCAACTGGGGATTTTCCGTTTTGCTTTCCTGATTTTTCGTTCTTAACGGCGCATTGATTTTTGCAGTCATTTTGGATGACCGCAGGGGAGTGCTCGAATCCAGAGTAGAACCTGTTTTCACGGCAATTTTCTATTTTTGTCATTGTTTTGAACCTCTGGGGTTTTCATGGCGAATCCAAAAATTTTGATCATCAATTGGCGCGATATCAAGAATCCGGAAGCGGGTGGCGCGGAGCTTTATTTTCATGAAATTTTCAAGCGGCTGAATTTGCGCGGATACGATGTCACCGTACTTTCGCATCGGGTCAAGGGACTTCCTTTGGAAGAAACGGTGGACGGCATGCGGACGATTCGCATCGGCAATAAGTTTCTGTTCAACTTTTCGGCGCATCGGTTTGTCAAAAAACACGGCGGAGAATACGATTTAATCGTTGAAGATTTGAATAAAATTCCCTTTTTCACACCGATATGTGCGGGAAAAACGAAGCGTTTGCACATGGTGATGCATTTCTTCCGCGGATCCATTTTCCGTGAAACGGCGTTTCCGTTCGCCCTGTATGTCTATTTGATGGAACGCGCGGTCGCGCTTTTTTATAAAGGCGAAAACTTTTTGGCCATTTCGGACAGCACGCGTGAAGAAATCGACGATATGGGAATCCGCTATGGGAAAATGTTTATTGTAGAACCGGGCGTCGACACGGAATATTTTCACCCGACAATGCCCAAGGCGACTCCGCCCGTCATTTCGTATGTTGGACGTTTGATGAAGTACAAAAACGCCCAGTTCGCCATCCGCGCATTGCCGCGGCTCAAGGAACTAGTTCCGGGCATTTCCCTCGAAATTGCGGGAAGCGGCGATTATCGCGGGGAACTTGAAAAGCTCGCAAACGAATTGGGGGTAAGCGAATCGGTCAAGTTCCTTGGACGAATCTCCGAATCGGAAAAGCGCGACCTGCTCAGCCGTTCATCACTCTTTGTCAACCCGTCCTTCAAGGAAGGTTGGGGTATCAACAACATTGAAGCGAATCTCTGCGGAACGATTTCCATTTCGAACAATGTCGCCGGTTTGAAGGATTCTGTCATCGACGGCGTCACCGGCATCCTATACGAAAACGATGACCCGGAAGGATTTTGCGAAAAGGCTGCGGAAATTTTGCACAACGGGGAACGCTTGCGTGTGCTCGAGGAAAACGCGCGGAAACGCGCTCTCGGAATGAGCTGGGACGCGATGGCGGAAAAAATGCGCCATGTCATCGAGGAGATTGGGTGGGGAAAGAATTAGTGGTTAGAGATTATTAAAACTCGCTTCGCTATTTTTATCACTCATAACCGACAATCGCCCGCCGATTTCAAAATTCGAACAACTTGTCGGGAAAATCCTTGGAATGTCCCAATTTCAGGATTTCTGTGACCATGGTCGTTTCCACGCCCTGAACAGAGATTCGGACGGTCATTTTTTGGGGATTGTTAGCAGCGTCGTAGGCGAATTCGGTCTCGACGGACTTTTCCGCATCGGACGTTTCCATTCTTTCGATGCGTTTTTTCCTCGGGTTGTAATAAAGTGTTCCCGCAGCGCCCCTTATGGAATAAAGGTTTTCCGAGACGTATTCCGGTTTGGCCCATTCCCCGGAATCGAGCGGGTTGAAATCCGCGAACGCCGACGCGTCCAAGGATTTTCCGTCGTATGGGACAACCCGGGACTTACGCGTGTCCAAGTCTATCGTTTTCATCCGATTGCCGTTGACTATCATTCTTTGACGGGACATGGGCATTTTGATTTCGGCAAAAACTTTGCCCGGACCTTTTCTGACAAGATGGACGCCGATGACTTGGGAAACGGATATCGACGGGGAGGACACCGTTGTTTTGATTCCCAATTCGATGGAATCGGACGCCAAGACGCTTTTCCTTAAATCGGAGCGGACCTCCTCCAAAGTAAGGGCGAAGCCGAAGGAAACGGAGAGGAGAACGAGCGACAGGAAAATCCGCATCACAAATCCTTTATGCAGCGGAGAGAGACGTAGTAATTTTTAGCTTGATCGATTTCAATTCCACTACTGTTCTCGTTCTTGCTTCCTGGCCGAAAAAAACTTTCAGTACGTTTTCCGGGCTGATTACCGTTTGCGTACACCATCCGGTGTTTCCGTTTAGAAAAACGAATTCATCCTTATTTTTTCTAATAGTGCTCGCTTCTATTCCGTTAAAGCCACACACATTTGTACTTTGAACGAATTCCCAAGATTCGGAAAGCAGAACTCTCAACGCTGTTGAGACATTTCCGATGGTCGTAAACAAAATATTCCAGTCCTCGATTGTGGGGACTTTCCACCCCGCAGGGCAAACGGAATCCATAACATCACGGTTCGGGAGATTTATCTCCAAATTGTACCAACGCCCGCATTCGGCGCAGTCTTTATATTCTTTCTCATGAAGCATTGAATAATAGGTTTCATAATTCAAATTTTGCGCCATCCATACCTGGTTCCCGATGGTCGTGTACTTGTATTCCTGTCCGTCACGCTCGTCGACGAACGTTCCCCGTCCGCTCTCCGGGTAAACCGCGCCTGCGTCAAAATTCGACGATGAATCCGGCAATCCGCAATTGGACGGCAGCCCGCCATCCAAACAAATGTCCGACATGTCAAAGCCTTTGGCGCTCGTTCCACTATCGGAACAGGAAACAAGTACGGCGGCGCACAACAAGGCGCAAGCAAGGAAAACGTTCGTTTTTTTTTAAGCCAATCTCCGGGAAGAGGAATATATTTGGCGGAAAAAGGTAAAAAAATTCAGCGGGATGGGTGTAGGGAGGAGTAAATAGGGATTAGTTGCCAGTGGTCAGTTGTCGGTTATCAGAGATTAGTTATTAGAATATCGAAGCGAACTTCAACTGTTCGCAAATCTAAACTCGAATCACCAGCTCCAACCTCCAGACTCCTAATTCCTATAAAATTCAAACATTTTCCGAATCGTTTCGCAAATGGGCGTTCCGCGCCAAAATTTCCGAATCCGGGAATTGTCTGCGCAAATATAGGGGACATCGACTGGGCGCATTATGGCGGAATCTTGGACGATTTCAACGGGAACTTTCGCAAAGCCGACGATTTCCATCAAAAGTTCCTTCATGGAATATGCGATGCCCGAGCCCACATTGTAAACCGGAAAATCGTTTTCGCTTTCGAGAAGCATCCGATAAACATGGACGACATCCTCCACATCCGAAAAATCGCGGACCGCGGAGAGATTCCCCACGAAAATTTTTCCCGAGCGTCCATTCCTATCGATTTCCGCGACTTGCCTGCAAAAACTCGGCAAGGCGAATGTCGGCGACTGTCCTACGCCCGTATGGTTGAAAGAGCGCGTGCAAACGATTTTCATGCCATACTTTTTGCGGTAAAGTGCGGCGAAATTTTCCTGCGCGATTTTCGAAATGCCGTAAGGATTGCTCGCTTCAAGTGGATCCGTTTCCGCCAGCGGAGAATTTTTGGGAGCGTATTCCTCGGCACTGCCGACGAGGAGCGTCTTTGCGTGGGGCGCGTATTTTTGCACGGCGTCAAGCAAATGGAGGGTTCCCAAAACATTCACGTCCACCGTTTTTTCCGGGTCTTTCCAACTTTCCCCGACGGAACTCACCGCGGCGAGATTCACCACGAAATCGGGAGAGGCCTTTTGCACAAAATTTTCAACGACAGCCTTATCCCGTAAATCGAATTCGGGAAAATTCGCCTGTGAAACGCGATGCCCGGCATTTTCGAGTTCGCGGACAAGATACGCTCCGACAAACCCCGATGCTCCGACGACCAATGTGTTGGGCATCAGAGCTTTCCTTCGGCGAGGAGCTTCTTGTCGCTGTTGACCATGCGCATGACCAGTTCTTCGTAAGAAATTTTCGGTTCCCAGCCGAGTTGTTTTTTGGCTTTGGATGCGTCGCCAATCAAAAGGTCCACTTCGGCGGGGCGGAAAAATTGGGGGTTCACTTTGACAAGGACTTTGTCGGTTCCCCGGAGGGTGGCGTGTTCGTTTTCCCCTTCGCCATGGAATTCTAAATCCATTCCGGCGGCGGCGAACGCCAATTTGACGAATTCTCTGACGTTGTGCGTTTTTCCTGTGGCGACAACGTAATCGTCGGCGGTTTCTTGTTGCAACATCAGCCACATGGCGCGGACGTAATCGGCGGAATGTCCCCAGTCTCTGCTGGCGTTTAAATTGCCCAGTTCCAGAAATTCTTGTTTTCCGGCGGCAATTTTTGCAACGGCAATCGTGATTTTGCGTGTGACAAATTCTGCTCCACGGCGTTCGGACTCGTGGTTGAAAAGAATGCCGGAACAGGCGAACATCCCGTAACTTTCCCGGTAGTTCCGTGTAATCCAGTGCCCGTAAAGTTTGGATACGCCGTAGGGGCTTCTCGGGTAAAAAGGCGTGGATTCATTCTGCGGAACGGCTTGTACTTTGCCAAACATCTCGCTGGTGGAGGCCTGGTAAAATCGGGTGTCCGGTTTGGAAAGCCGGATGGCTTCGAGCAGGTTCGTGACACCGATGGCGTTGATGTCTGCCGTGCTGAGGGGCGTTTCCCATGAAGTTGTGACAAAGGATTGGGCTGCCAAATTGTAAATTTCATCGGGCTTTGCAATTTCCATGGCGCGGAGGAGCGAGGCGAGATCGGTCATGTCGCCAAAAATGAAGGTTACTTTTCCCTTCAAATGCTCTGCATTGTTGAAGTCCAGCTTGCTCTTGCGGCGGACCAATCCAAAAACCGTGTAGCCTTTTTCAAGCAAAAATTCTGCGAGATAAGAACCGTCTTGACCGGTGATGCCTGTGATAAGTGCTCTTTTCATGTTCATAAAATAAACTCCGCCATGCTAGAATTTGATGGGATACAGCAAATGGAATTTGACATCGGGATAAACTTGGATTGTCGGGGCGGGAAACTTGATGTAATTCAACGCCCGGACAAGGCTTTTTGACCACCGTTTCTGCGGTTTGAAAACGGCTTCGAGATCATAGTCCAACGCAATGTAAATTTCGTAATGTCCCTTTTCGTGCTGGAACACGCCTTCATCGATGCTGAGCCCTGCGGCAAGCGCCAACCATGATGGATAGTAGCGTTTTAAGGATTGGGGCAACATCCGGTAAATTTTGAGGGACACCCAATATGTCTGGTTGCAATAGTCGTCGGTGAAAACGCCCGTGTCGCTTTGACGGTAATACGCTTTTGTATTTATCCAATAACTCCATTTCAAGTCGAAGTATTTGAACGCGGGAATGTAACGCTTTGCCATTGGGTAAAGTCCGCCCAAGGTTCCGGAGAGTACGTCAAAAATGCTGAATCCCCATTCGGGAGAAAATCCGTCTTTGACATCTATCGCCACGTGGGTGAGCATCGCCGAAACAGCTGCCGCTGTGTACGAAGAGAATTCTGTGAGTCCTGCCCAGTGGTATCCTTGATAAAAAACTTCGGCAAAGAGTACGCCTGCTGAAAAATGGCCGAGTTTATCGACGTTCTTGGCGTATTCGAAGTCATTTTCAAAATGGAAGTGCGAACCTTCTTCGTCCCACCAACCTTTGGCGAAGACAAGTCCGTAAGCCGCTCCGTAAGTTGCAGCGGTGAGGGCTACCATCCCGCTGAATTTAAGCGGTGAAAATACTTGTGCGCTGTCGGAGCCGGGCGCTTCTGACCAACAATCGAATTCCACTTCTTCGGAAAAGTTTTCCTTGGCTCCTGTAGAATCCGGGGTAGATGAATCCAAAGGAAGCGGAACGCTTTCGGCGAAAGCGGTAGAGACGATTAACAAAATGGAAAATGTCCACGATTTCCAAGGCACGGCTAAACGATAGAAATTTTGAACGCCACAAAAAATCCCCCGGTTGCCGGGGGACCTTGTCAGAAAAAACGGATTACTTGGCGCGGCCAAAAATGACGACGCTGTTGTGTCCGCCAAAACCGAAACTGTTGGACATCGCGTAGTCGAACTTGTGTTCTACGGAACCGTTCTTGCAAACGTCCAATTGAATTCTCGGATCTTGTTCGTCGACATTGATTGTCCCGTGGATTTTCTGGTCAATGAGGGAGCAGATGGAAACGATTCCTTCGACGGCAGAAGCCGCGCCCAGCATGTGGCCAATCATGCATTTGGATGAGTTTATCTTCAATCCGGATACGTCGCCTTTGTAAATGTCGTAAATGGCTTTGCATTCTGCAACATCTCCCAGCGGAGTCGAGGTTCCATGCGTGTTGATGTAGCCGACTTGTTGCGGTTCAAGATGCGCGTCGCGGAGAGCCGATTCAATGGCCAGTTTCACGCCGGCACCGTCTTCACGAGGCGCGGTGATGTGGTGGGCGTCAGCGGAAAGGCCGACTCCCGCGATGGTTGCTAAAATTTTTGCTCCGCGCTTTTCGGCGTGGGAACGGCTTTCGAGAACCATGACGGCGGAGCCTTCTCCGATGACGAATCCGTCGCGGTCCTTGTCAAAGGGGCGCGAGGCTTTTTCCGGAGCGTCGTTTCGGCGGGAAAGGGCGTGCATGTTCGCAAATCCGGCGAGGGCGACGGGGGTGACGGCTTCTTCAGAACCGCCGGCGATCATGACATCGGCGCGTCCGAGACGGATTTGGTCTGCTGCGGCGATTAGCGCGTGGTTTGAAGAGGCGCAGGCGGATGTGGTTACAAAATTCGGGCCCATGAATCCCAGGCGGATGGAAATTTCTCCTGTCGCCATGTTGGTGATGGACATTGGAATGAAAAACGGCGATACGCGGCGCGGGCCTTTTGTGGCAAGAGTCGCGGAGCCGTCATAATAAATATCCATGCCGCCCATGCCGGAAGCGACGATGACACCGGCGCGGGATTTGTCGACTTTTTCCAGCTCCAGTCCGGAATTTTTTACGGCGTTCAATGCGGCGTACACGGCGTAGCGGATATTGCGGGAGTAACGCTTTTGGTCGCGGGCGTTAAAATTTTCGGAATCATCGAATTTTTTCACTTCGGAGGCGAAATGGACTTCGTATGCGGATGTGTCCATGTTTTCGATGGTTGAAATGCCGGATTTCCCGGCGAGCAAGTTTGCCCAAAGTTCTTCCGGAGTGTTTCCGAGCGATGTGACACAGCCCATTCCGGTAATGACAACTTCTTCCATATTTTTCCTTTGGTTAAGGTGTGGAGCCGTCCAAAGAACGGCGTTTTTTGATTCTACTTCATAAATTTATAAATTTGATATTAAATGACTATTCAAAATAAGACCGCCCCCAATTTGGTTTGGATGGATTTGGAAATGTCCGGGTTGGATCCGGAGCGGGATGTCATTCTGGAAATTGCGACCATTGTCACCGATCCGGATTTGAACATCTTGAAAGAAGGTCCTGTCATTGCCATTCATCAGCCGGAAAACGTCCTTGTCGGAATGGACGATTGGAATCGACGTCACCACACGCAAAGCGGACTGGTGGAGCGGGTCCGGCATTCGCGGTATGACTGCGCCGCAGCGGAAAAGGCCACGTTGGACTTCATCCGTCCGTTTACGGTGGAGCACGACAGGGTGCACAGTGGAAATCTTTTGTGTGGAAATTCCATAACACAGGATCGCCGCTTCCTATACAAGTATATGCCGAAAATTTCAAATTGGCTCAGTTACCGCAACGTGGACGTGTCTTCCATCAAGGAGCTCGCTTTCCGCTGGTTTCCGGAACTTCCCGCATTTGAAAAACAGGAACGTCATCAGGCGCTAGACGATATCCGCGAAAGCATTGCCGAATTGGTGTATTACAAAAAGACCATTTTCCACTTAGTCCGATGATCTCCCGATTTCCTCAGAGGCTTCCCCGCAAATGGCGCCTGGTCAATCGGGCTTTGCTCATTGTCGCCTGCCTTTTTTGCGTGATACAGTGTTCCCGTTGCGTTTTCGGCGGCGAAGGGGAAGATTCGAAACGCGAAAAAAATCTGGAAAATGAAGACACCCTTCCGCAGCGCGTTGTCCCGGATTCGGTGATTCCCGGGCACATTGAAAATCAGGCGTCCCGGGCTATTGACTTAAAGCACGTTTACGCTCAGAAGGATACCGGGCTTGCCCGTCTCATGGACACTTATTTGCGCCGTTACCATCCGGACAATGCTCTGTATTTGGCGGTTGATGCGAAAACGAATGAAATCATTGCCTGGGGAGAACGAAAAGACGGCGTTGTTCAGGCGGAACCCGATTTTCTGTCGCGGGCGACTTTTCCTGCGGCGAGTCTTGCGAAAACGGTGACTGTAGCCGCCGCGTTCGAATCCAATGTCTATTCTTCCCATTCAAGCGTACCCCTGATCGGCAGGGCGCATACTTTGTATAAAAGGCAGCTCAGCGTTCCTGAAAATTATCGGGGTCCAGAGGTCTCGGTCGAAGACGCTTATGCGAAATCTTTCAATCCGCCGATAGCGCTCATCGGAATGCGCGTCGGTGCGAAACGCTTAGAACGCGCCGCTGAAAAATTTGGATTCAATCGGACGTTCCCCTTGGGACTTCCCGAGCGGAGCCTTTATACGCCGCCGGATTCAGGCTATGGCCTTGCCGAAGTGGCTTGTGGGTTTACGGAAAATACGACTCTTTCGCCGCTCCAGGCCGCAGCGATGGTCCGTTCCATTGTCACACAAAAACCGTTGGAAATTCCCTGGGAAAAAAACGGAGCTTCGGGGTATGCGCCATCAAAAGAGTCTTCACTTGGGCTGGAACCGTTTTCTGCCGGAGTTTATTGGGGACTTCAAAATGCGATGGTCGCCACGGCTAAAAAGGGGACTTCTCGCCGGTATATGACAACCCGCTACATTTCCCGAAAAGTTTTTGATGATTTGAAGATTGGCGGTAAGACGGGCTCTTTGGACGGTCAAAATCCCAAAGGCCGTTACGATTGGTTCATGGGCTTTGCCCAAAGCCGTTCTAATCCGGACAGAGCCTTGATTCTGGTCATTATGCAGGTTCACGGTGAAATGCGTACTCAGGTGGCTTCACAAGTGGCCGCCCTTCTCATTAATTCTTGGGCAAAGGAAAATTTCCATGACTGAAATTCCAAATTATTCTTGGTGGAATCTGATTCCGACTCATTTTGACGGAGTGGCTGTCCACCTGGGCAGTTTTCCCGTACATTGGTATGGGCTCATGTATCTATTCGCGTTCGCCACCTGCTATGCGGTCATTTGGAAGATGAATGTCAAAAATGGACTTGGCATCAGAAAAGAGCAGATGGACAGTTTTGTGACTTGGGTTGTGGTGGGAATTTTAATCGGTGCGCGGTTGGGATACATTCTCTTTTACAATCCGGCGTATTACCTTTCCCATCCATTGGAAATTATAGCGCCGTTCCGCTACGATTCGGTTCAGGGGCTTTATTTCGTGGGAATTTCTGGAATGTCTTATCATGGAGGGCTTATCGGAGCCATCCTCTTTGGCATTTTGGGCATGAAGCGGAATCATTTGCCGGTTTGGGGAACGTTGAATTTGGGATTTTTAGCGGTTCCCCTTGGATACAGCTGGGGGCGTTGGGGGAATTTTGTGAATGGGGAATTGTTTGGAGAAGTGACGACTAGTCCGATTGGAATGCTCTTTCCGGCGGCACATGATTTGCAGCTCCGTCACCCCTCTCAACTTTATGAACTTTGTTTTGAAGGGCTGGTCCTTTTTGGCATCCTGTTTTGGCTGCATCGTTATAAATGTTTCAAAAATCAGATGTTTCCCCTGTATCTCATCGGATACGGGACTTTCCGGTTCTTCATTGAATTTTTCCGCCACCCGGACAATTTCCTTGGAAGGAATGATTTCTTTGGGATGAGTCGAGGACAAACTCTTTGCGTTTTGATGATTCTCACGGGAATAGGCATCTTTATTTGGGAACATCGTCGAGAAATGCGGGCGGAATGGGAACGTTCAAAAGAAAAATGAGTTTTGATTGATCCTGCCGCCAGTCGATGGTGAAAAAGGCTGAAGCTGATTCCAAATTCAACTTATTTGCTACAAAAGTAATCCGGTGGCGGTCGGAGCCGCAAGGGATTACTTTTTCTATTGCCGAAGATGGTGGTTCAGCGCATTTCACGTTAAAATGAAACCGGGGAAGGACTCTTGTTTGGATTTCAGAGTTTTTGAATTTCCTCTTCCGAAAGGCCGGAAATTTCCGCAATTACTTGAATTGGATAACCTTTTTGTTTCATCCTTTTCGCCACATCGCAAGCTTTCTGAATTTGTCCTTCCGCTCGCCCTTTGGCTAGGCCCTCGGCCCGTCCTTCCGCGATGGCCTTGGAACGGACGTTCCGGT
>CAYNID010000015.1:0-34067 GCA_964397425.1 uncultured Fibrobacter sp. | reverse complement strand
AAACGCAAGTTAGAAACTTGACCATCCCTAGGATTCATTTTCTAGGGATTTTTTTATTTTCAACCAGGGCTGGATTTACTTGACGATGAGAATCCGCGAACCGCAAAATTTCCATTTCGGGATGATTTTCCCGCCGTTTTTTCGTTTCCGCCGTTTCACACATCTTCCCATCCCCCACAAGCGCCGGAAGTCCGCTCCCCAAAATTCCGAATTTTCATCGTCCCCAGCCCTTTACAAATCACATTTTATGCTATATTTGCCTTTGGAGCTTTAGCTCAATCGGTTAGAGCGTCGGACTCATAATAACTGTGACTCCAGGTCGAAAGGCCTGGATGCAAACGGGAAGAATTCGGCGGAACCTGCTTGGTGAATCCAAAAGGCAACGCCGAGCCGAGCCAGAAGTACACTTCTGGAAGGTGTAGAGACTAGCGGAGCAGTCCAGTCTGCTTAATGACCGCACAAGCATCCCGCGCCTAAACCGCAAGGCATGGCGAAGACATAGTCCACGGAGGTGCGAAAGCACCACAAACGTAAACCCGTTGGTTCCGGGTTCAAGTCCCGGAGGCTCCACTCAAAGACCGCAGCGCAACACTGCGGTCTTTTTCATACAGGCTCCAGTCCGCAATCCGGCTGCGCAAAAAACATTTGCGCATTCCACCCTTTTGCATTTTTTTAAATTGGCAGCGGCAATACCGGATATTCCCGATTTTTCTGAAATTGCCCCAAACGTCTATGAGGTATTTATGCTTTTCAATCTGGATATGATCAAAGCCCGCTACGCAAGAATCCCCGAACGCGTCGACAACGCCCGAAAATTACTGGGGCATCCGCTGACGCTCGCAGAAAAAATCCTTTATTCCCACCTGATTGACGGAGCCGAATCCCAGGTTTACGAACGGGGAAAATCCTTTGCCGAATTCCACCCGGACCGCGTCGCCATGCAAGACGCCACGGCCCAGATGGCCCTCCTCCAATTTACGACGGCGGGAAAATCCAAAGTCGCACTCCCCTCTTCGGTCCATTGCGATCATTTGATTACAGCGAGGAACGGCAAAGAAGAAGATTTGCCCAAAGCCCTCGAAGAAAACAAGGAAGTCTACGGTTTCCTCTCTTCCGTCGCCGCCAAATACGGCATCGACTTTTGGAAACCCGGCGCGGGAATCATCCATCAGGTAGTCCTTGAAAACTACGCATTCCCGGGGGGAATGATGATTGGAACGGATTCCCACACGGTGAACGCCGGCGGTTTGGGAATGCTCGCCATCGGAGTCGGAGGCGCGGACGCTGTCGACGCCATGGTCGGACTCCCCTGGGAATTGAAGTATCCGAAGCTTATCGGCATCCACCTGAAGGGAAAACTTTCCGGCTTCGCCAGCCCCAAGGATGTCATTTTGAAAGTCGCCCGGATGCTCACGGTGAAAGGGGGAACGAACGCCATTTGCGAATATTTCGGAGAAGGCGCGCGGAGCCTTTCCGCTACCGGAAAAGCGAGCATCGCGAACATGGGCGCCGAAGTCGGCGCGACCTGCAGCACGTTCGGTTACGACGAATCGATGGAGCGTTACCTCCGCGCCACGGGCCGCGGAGCCGTCGCCGACGAAGCGAACAAAATCAAGGAATACCTTTCCGCGGACAAGGAAGTCGAAGAGCACCCGGAACAGTTCTTCGATCGCGTCATCGAAATTGACCTTTCTACCCTCAAGCCTTACTACAACGGCCCGTTCAGCCCGGACCGCGGATACCCCGTCAGCGAAATGCGGGAATCGCTCAAAGAATTCGACTCGACGGAAAAAGTGAGCGCGGCGCTCATCGGCAGCTGCACGAATTCCAGCTACGAAGATCTTTCCCAAGTGGCTTCCCTCATCGAACAGGCGCTCGCCAAAGGGCTTTCCCCCAAAGCCCCGCTCATCATCAACCCGGGCTCCGAACAGGTCCGTTATACAGCCGAACGCGACGGTTTCATCGACCTTTTCAAAAAGTTCGGGGCGACCATCATGACCAACGCCTGCGGCCCCTGCATCGGCATGTGGGCAAGGCTCGGCGCCGAGAAAAAAGAAAAGAATTCCATCGTCCACAGTTTCAACCGCAACTTCGCCAAACGCGCGGACGGCAATCCGAATACGCACGCTTTCGTGGCAAGTCCGCTCATGGCCGTCGTCGCCGCCCTTTCCGGTTCGCTCCTGTTTGATCCCGAAAAGGATTTTTTGGTAAACGGTGAAGGGAAACTGGTGAAGCTCGATCCGCCCGCCAAAGAAGAGCTTCCCAAAAACGGATTCGCCGTCGAAGACCCCGGATATGTCGCGCCCGCCGAAGACGGCAGCCAAATCCAGATTTCCATCGACCCGAACTCCAGGCGGTTGCAGCTCCTGGAACCGTTCAAACCGTGGGATGGCAAAGACATCTTCTCCACGCCACTCCTCATCAAAGCGAAAGGCAAGTGTACCACCGACCACATTTCCATGGCCGGCCCCTGGCTCAAATTCCGCGGGCACCTGGAAAACATTTCGAACAACATGCTCATCGGAGCCGTCAACGCCTTCAACGGGCAAACGAATCAGGTCAAGGATGCCGACGGCAAATACGAAGAAGTCCCCGCGCTCGCGAAAAAGTTCCGCGATGAAGGTTTTGGCTCGATAGTCATCGGCGACGAAAACTACGGAGAAGGTTCCAGCCGCGAACACGCCGCCATGGAGCCGCGCTTCTTGGGCGTCAAGGCGGTCATCGTCAAAAGTTTTGCCCGCATCCACGAGACAAACTTGAAAAAGCAAGGGATGTTGGCCCTCACCTTCGCAAACCCCGCCGATTACGAAAAGGTTCGCGAAGGGGACCGTTTCGACATCCTCGGACTTTCGGAATTCACACCGGGCCGCCAATTCACCTTGGTCATGCACCACGCCGATGGTTCAGAAGAAAATGCGCTGTTGAACCAGACTTACAACGCCCAGCAATGGGAATGGTTCAAAGCCGGCAGCGCGTTGAACAAGATCCGCGCCGACAGGTGATCACAGCTTGCCGATGAATTCCTTCAACGCTTCGAAGCGGGCCGCGGTCTCCGCGTAACCCTCTTCGTAGAAGGCGTTCAATTTTTCCGTATTTTTTTCGAGGCGCGCTACTTCGACGGAACGCTCCGGGCGAATGACAAACACGTCGCCGCGTTTTTCTGCGGCTTCCAAATCGTCCAGAGTTTGATTGTACATAAGGTAACGGTTCGCGCAAGCTTCGACGAATTTTGGATAACGCCTGTATTTTAAACGGATGAGGGGCATTAAGCGGTTAGGCTTTTTGCGGTATCCTTTCGCCCGCGTCAAAACGACGATGCACTTTCGGTATCCCATCCGCATAAAAGCTTTGTAAGGGATGCTGTCGGCGATTCCCCCGTCTAAATGCGGGATGCCGTCGATATTCACCAGGTTCGACACCAGCGGCAAAGACCCCGAAGCCCGGAGCTTATCCATGTCGCTTCCATCCAAATCCCGCAAGGAAAGGTTTTCGGCTTCGCCCGTCATCACGTTGGTCACCGTCGCGAAGCACTTCACCGGGGATTCCCGGAATGTCGCGTAATCAAAAGGATCCAGCTCGTTTGGAATCCGTTCGTAGCAAAATTTCCGGTTGAAGAGATCCCCCGTAAGCAAGAGCGATTTCAGCCCCATGTAGCGTTTATCGTTTGCATAAGTCGCTATCACGCGGAACCCCCGTTTTTCTTGTCTCGAAACGTAGTTCACCGCCTGCACGGCCCCGGCGCTCACCCCGACGACTCCATCGACAAAGAAATTCTGTTCGAGCAGAAAGTCGATGACTCCCGCCGTATAAACGCCGCGCATTCCGCCGCCTTCGAGAACAAGCCCAAGCCTTTCACTAGGATTTTGCATCTTTAGACTCCATGAACGATTTCCGATTGGGAATTTACTAATTTTACGCTACTATGAGCGATATTCCCGAATCTTACGTTTCCGAAAAAGTCAAGGCGATTGCCCGCGCCCCCAAATACCGCGGAGCCATTTTTCAAGTCGAAGCCGATGAACGCGGATTAGCGTTGATTGACGGCAAAGAAGAAAGCCTTAAAATCTACATCACGGTGGATCCGGAAAAAGACCAGATCGTGGAAACCCGCTTCTTCACTTACGGCGGTCCCATCTTTACCGCCCTCGCCGATGTCCTTTGCGACCGTTTGCAAGGAAAGGCTGTCGAATATTTGGAAAAGACCAACGTCCACACACTCGAAAAGCAACTTCGCGATGACCCGGAAAAGCCGGCGTTCCCGTTGGCGGCGACAGAATTGCAAAGCTTGGCGAAACTCATCCGAAAGCTAGTCGATTCCTACCCCGAAAAGAAGGCCGTGGCGCTGGCAGCCCGGGCGACCATGGAAAAAGTCAAATACAGGACCCAGACTGTCGAAGGCCGGGCCGAAGCCGACAAGGAATGGGCCTCTCTTTCCACCGAAGAGCGTCTGCGGCGCATCGCCGATTGCTTGCACCTGAACGTACGGGCGGCGTTGCAAAATGACGGCGGCGACTTGGAAATCGTGGGAATGCTCGACGACACCCATGTCCAAATCCGATTCCAGGGAGCCTGCAACGGCTGCTCCGCGGCAAGCGGCGGCACGCTTTTTTACATCGAAGACCAATTGCGCGACAACGTCTACTACAATTTGAACGTCATTCCAGAAAACGCGTTTCCCGCCGGCTACGGCGAATTCGGCGATGCGGAAACGCCCGAAATTCCAAACACTCCGGAGAACTGACCATGGGCGACGCTTACCGAGAGCCTTACAAGTACGGATTTGTCACACCGATAGAAAACGATTCTTTCGAAAAGGGATTAAACGAAGACATCATCCGGCGCGCCTCTAAAATCCGGAAAGAACCGGAGTTCATGCTCAAGTTCCGTTTGGACGCTTACGAAAAATTGCTGAAAATGGAAGAGCCGCGTTGGGGGGAACTGCAATTCCCCCCAGTCGATCTGCAGGACATCGTTTATTATTCCGCTCCGAAAACAAAAAAGGCCTACGACTCCATCGAGGATGTCGACCCGGAGCTTTTGGAAACTTTCGACAAGCTGGGCATTCCCCTTGACGAACAAAAACGCTTGGCGGGAGTCGCCGTAGACGCTGTGTTCGACAGCGTGAGCATTTACACCAGCCACAAAAAGAAGCTCTTGGAAATGGGCATCATCTTCTGTTCCATTTCTGACGCCATTCAAGAATACCCGGAACTGATTGAACGGTACATGGGAAGCGTGGTCCCGCCCGGCGACAATTATTTCGCCGCATTGAACAGCGCCGTTTTCGGCGATGGCAGTTTCGTTTATATTCCGCCCGGAGTCAAATGCCCCATCGACCTTTCGACTTATTTCCGCATCAACAACAAGGAAGCGGGACAATTTGAACGGACTTTGATTATCGCCGACACGGATTCCCGCGTGAGTTATCTGGAAGGATGCACGGCGCCTGAATTTTCCAGCAACCAGTTGCATTCCGCGGTCGTCGAGCTTGTCGCCTTGGAAAATGCGGACATCAAATACAGCACCGTTCAAAACTGGTACGCCGGAGACCGGGAAACAGGAAAAGGCGGCGTTTACAACTTCGTGACCAAACGGGGAAAATGCGCCGGTAAAAATTCCCACATCAGCTGGACCCAAGTCGAAACGGGTTCCGCCATCACCTGGAAATATCCGGGTTGCATTTTGCAAGGGGACGATTCCCGCTGCGAATTTTACTCCGTTGCGCTGACCAATGGAAAAATGCAGGCCGACACCGGGACAAAAATGATCCATCTCGGCAAAAACACCAGAAGCACCATCATCAGCAAGGGAATCAGCGCGGACGAAAGCTCCAATGCTTACCGCGGACTCGTCGACATTCACAAGAACGCCGCATATTCCCGCAATTACACGGAATGCGACAACATGTTGGTCGGGCAAAAAAGCGCGGCGCACACGTTCCCTTACATCAGCGTCGCGAACCCGACTTCTTCCACAGAACACGAGGCTTCGACCAGCCGCATCAGCGAAGACCAGCTTTTCTACTTCGAAAGCAGGGGCATCCGCCGCGAAGACGCCATCCAAGCCCTTGTCGGCGGATTCTGCAAAGACGTTTTCAAAGAACTCCCCGGAGAATTTGCGACTGAGGCGCGCCAGCTTTTGACGCTCAAGTTGGAACACAGCGTCGGTTAAATTCCGACAACCGGGACAAATCTTTTTAAATTTGCCCCATGCTGTGCGAATGGATATATCACCTGACCGACATTTCCCTTTTTGACAGCCGCCTGTTCCGCGCGGGGCTTGCGGCAATGCTTTCCATCGTCCTCGTCCTTTCGACAATGCCGTCGTATATCCGGTTTTTGCAAAAATCGGACGCGACTTCGGATTTCGACCAAGGCTCCCAGGTAAAAGCTCCCCCCATTATGGGCGGACTCTTGCTTGTCGTTGTCGTCATCATCGTCTCGCTCATCACATGCAAACTCAACGGCTACACGGTTTCTACGCTTCTTGTCTTGGCAGCGTTCAGCACCGTAGGCGCAATCGACGACATGACGAAAGTCAAAACCAAACGTCTGATAGCCAAAGGAAAGGCGAAAGCCGCCGCCTACATGGAAAAGGCCGACGGCATTTCCAGTTCCGTGCGCCTTGGACTTTATTTCCTCTTCAGTCTTGTCATCGCCATTTTCTGCTACAAATTCATCCCGGATTTGCGCGGCAATTTGACCGTTCCATTCGTCCCTGTCGATGTTTTCCAAATTTACCTGCCCAACTGGGCTTTTATCGGCTTCATGACTTTTGTCATCGCGGCGACGGCCAACGGCACCAACTTTACAGATGGGTTAGACAGCCTGGTCTCCGTCCCCATCCTCACCAGCATGGTCTTTGTCGGCGTAGTCGCTTACGTTTGTGGAAACTTCATTTTCAGCAACTACCTCAACATGCCGTTTCTTCCGGGGTGCGATGAACTTTTCCCGCTAGCGACATCCATCGCCGGAGCCCTTCTCGCTTACTTGTGGTTCAACAGTCCCCCGGCAGAAATTTACATGGGAGACGCGGGTTCTGTCGGATTCGGAGCCGCCATCGGCATCATGTTCATCTTGGTCCAGGCCGGACTTTTCCTCCCGATTGTCTGCATCATCATTATCGCCGAAGCCTGTTCGGTACTCTTCCAGATTTCTTGGTTTAAGGCAACGAAAAAGGCGACCGGACAAGGGCGGAGATTGTTCTTGTGCGCGCCGCTGCACCACCATTTTCAAAAAAAATGGGAAGGCAAATTTTCTTCCAAACCATTGATGAATTCTAAAATCGTGTGGCGGATGCACCTGGTGAGCGTCTTCGCCCTGATTGTCAGCTTTGTCATTTTCTTCGGAATCCGCTAATGCCTACAGTCGATTATTCCCTGGTCAAAAAGCTTCACGCTCAATTTTTAAACGTGCGCCCCGCGGACGATGCGGACATCAAGATTTCCCCCATGCCATTCCATTTGGCAGAAGAGGATTTGCGCCGTGAAATGTGGGCAGAAACCGGCAACCTGCTTCTCCGTCAGGGTGCAGTCGCCGCATTCACGCTTGCGGGCGGTCAAGGCTCCCGTCTGGGATTCGACGGTCCTAAAGGCGCGTTCGATTTTGGACTTCCCAGCCACGCGACGCTCTTCCGCTTACAAGCCCGCCGCCTGATGAATCTCGGCGCCAAAGCGGGAAAGCCGATTCCCTGGCTCATCATGACTTCGCCGCAAAACCGCCAAGCGACAGTCTCCCATTTCGAAGACCATTCTTTCTTCGGATACAACCGCGACTACATCCGTTTTTTCGACCAGGGAATGCTCCCCGCACTCAAGCCGGACGGTTCTCCGCTTTTAGATGAAAACGGCGAAGCAGTCATTGCCCCGGACGGCAACGGAGGCTGTTTCCGCGCGCTGGCATCGAGCGGTTCTCTCGCCTGGATTCTTGAAAAAAAAGTCCGGTTCGTTTTTTTATGCAATATCGACAACGCCCTGGTCAAAATGTGCGATCCCACATTCATCGGGGCGCTGGCGTCAAATGGAAGAGCCCAATTCGCTGCGAAGCTCGTCCACAAAAACGGCGCGAACGAAAAAGTCGGCATATTCGCCTACCGCGATTCCAAACCAACCGTGATCGAATATTCGGATTTGCCCGAATCGCTCCGAGACAAAACCCTCCCCGACGGCTCGTTAGAATACGACGGCGGCAACACGGGAATGTATGTGTTCCGCACGGATGCCCTCCGCCAGATAGCAAGCAAAGATTTGCCCTGGCACGTTGCGCGGAAGCGGATTGCCGGAATCGACAACTGCTGGAAATTCGAACAATTCCTTTTTGACGCCTTTCCGCTGATTGGAAACTTTTTGCCCTACGGAATCGAACGCGACGACGAGTTCGCTCCGGTCAAGAACGCCGCAGGTAACGACTCGCCAGAATCGGCGCGGAAAATGCTCGGCTCCCTGCACCGATATTACCTCGAACGCGCCAAGGTTAACGTGAAGCCGGATACACTTTACGAAATTTCGCCCAGGCTGACCTACGCCGGAGAAAACCTTTCCCAAGAAGTTTTCGACAGGGAGTTGGGACGCGGCATCTTTGAATTCAAAGCCTAAAAGTTTCATACAAATGAAACGGATTGCGTATAAAGTAATTCTTTGGCTTTTGACACATCAGCCCAAATGCGCAGAAGAAGCCCTGTTTTTCTTCGCCTGCCCGATTTACAAGCTCTTGCACAAAAAGCGCGCCTGGGGACGCGTGCAAAATCTTTTGCATTTGACCGGAATGGATGAAAAGACAAATCCCCGCGCCGTATTCAAGGCGTTGTACACAAATTATCTCGACAGCCTCCGCTATCTGTGCAAAATTCCTAAAACCATCCGCTGTGTGCAATTCCAAAACGAAGAAGTCATCCGCGAGCCCTTAAAAAATGGAATTCCCATTGTCGCCATCAGCGTGCATCAAGGCGCTTTTGAAATTTTGCACCGCATACTCACCCGTTACTCCGATCACGTTTACCTTTTTACGCACAGTTTCGCCGACAGCAGTTTAACCGAATTGCTGCACGAAATTCGCCAGGCACCCGGTTTAAAAGAACGCGAAACGAACACCGTGGCGCACACGCTCCGAGAATTTTTACAAAACCGCGGCGTTTTGGCGATGCTCGTCGACCAGGCGACAGAGGGGCGCGGAAACCCGGTTCAACTTTTGGGAAAACCTGCCGAACTTTTTTTGCGACTTCCCCTCAAAGCGATGGCCATGGGCGCAGGAATCGTCACCTTCCGCACCTTCCGCACAGAGCGTGGGCATCTCGTCCAATTTGAATCGTATTATTCCCCGAAATCCCCCCAGGAAAAAACGGTGGCCTCCATCGCCGCAGAAGTCTCCCGTTGGATTCAAGAACATCCTTCGGACTGGACCTGGAATTACCACCGGAATTTTACACAAAGCGGAAACTGAACCGTTTTAAACGGGATCCACGTCAATGCGAATTTCCAAACGGGGAAGCGTTTGCGCCAAGGCCTTGCGGATGGCGGTTGCAGACGGCGCTTTCAATAAGAGATGCATCCAGAAAGTGCCCCGGACCTGGGAAACATACGCGTCCACGGGTCCCAACACTTCCAATTCCCGATTTTTCGCAAGCGCATCGGCGAACGCCTGGGATTCTTTTTCCAAGAACATTTTGTCCCGGTGTCCCAATTCAATTTTCGCCACTTTGGAATAAGGCGGGTAATTGGCTTCGTAACGCGCGGAAAGTTCTTGTTCCGCGAATCCGGAGTAATCGTGAGCCATGGCGAAACGGATGATGGGACTTTCCGGATTGTTCGTCTGCAAAATGACGCGGCCTCCCACCCTGGAACGCCCCGCCCGGCCAGCTGTCTGACTCAACAGTTCAAAAAGCCTTTCACCGGAGCGAAAGTCGGGCACGCCCGCGCCGGAATCGGCGCCCACGACGCCCACAAGCTGGACGCCGGGAAAATCGTGTCCCTTGGCCACGATTTGCGTGCCCAACAGCACGGAATATTTCCCATTCCGAAAATCTTCGAGAATCCTTTCCGCCGCCCCCACGTTCGCCGTGGAATCCCTATCCATGCGAACCGTTTTCGCCTGCGGAATCCATTCCGCAATTTCCTCTTCGAGCTTTTCGATAGCGCCTCCCGAAAATTCATATTCCGCAGATCCGCATTCCGGGCACGCCGTGTTCAAAGAAAAAAATCTGCCGCAATAATGGCACAAAAGTCCCTTGTGCTGTTTGTGGTATACCAAAGGCACTTTGCATTCCGGGCAAGAAATCGCATTCCCGCATTCCGCACACATGCGAAACTTCGAATAACCGCGCCGATTCAAGAGAACAATCGCCTGGTCGCCCGCATCCACCGTTTTCGTCAACGCCTCGCGGAGTTCCGTTGAAAGGAGCAGCGAAGGATCCTGCCGGCGCGCCTTTTTCCGCATGTCGACAATGTCCACGTGGGGCAATTCCATCTCCGTTGCGCGTTTCGACAGGGATACGTATTCCATCTTTCCCCGTTTCGCCGCAAAAAAAGATTCAAGCGACGGCGTCGCACTGCCTAGCAGCACAAAAGCGCCGCGCAAAGTCGATTCAAAAAATGCCAAAGTACGGGCGTGATACCGCGGAGCATCCTCCTGCTGCTTGTAAGAAGCGTCGTGTTCTTCATCCAAAATGACCAAATCGTATTCGAACGGCGAAAGTATCGCGCTGCGGGTCCCCAAAACAATCCGGGCGTTCCCCGACAAAATGGATATCCACGCAGCCCGTTTCTTCGGAGCGGACACCGCCGAATGGATGACAGGAACTTCCATTCCCAAAAACTCAGAAAAGCGCGCCGCCGTTTGCGGCGCAAGGCCTATTTCGGGAACGAGCACCAGGACTTTTTTTCCCGCCGAAAGGGCGATTTTCGAAAGCTCCATGTAAATGCGCGTTTTTCCGCTGCCGGTAACTCCATGCAGGAGCGCACCGCGAAACACGCCGCGTTCCACTTTCGAAAAAAACGAATTCCGCAAACGCTCGAACACCAAAGACTGTTCTTCCGTCAGCGGAGGCGAAGCGGGCGGAAGGGCTTTAACCTCTGGCGCTTTGGAATTTTCAATTAGCAGGGCATCCAGGAATTTGCCGAAATCTTTGGGCAAAAAAAGACCAAGCGACAACGGGAGCGGGGCGAGGTAATAGCGCGAAACCCATTGGAGCTTTTCCAAAAAATGTTCCCCGAATACATATCCAGAAGCGTGCGCAAAGGCGGCTTTCACCTTTTCGAAAGAAGGTTTTTCGGCAAAGACCCGCAAGACGACGCCCAAGACCGGCTGCTTTCGCTTTCCCAAATGTACCCAGACAACACTCCCCCGGCAAATCCGTTCACCCGTTGGAACGGCATAGGTGAACGTCATCGGGGAACGCGGCACAATCACTTCGGCAAACGCAGAAAACTCGGAACTTTTCCGCACTTCGGAAATGGTATCGGGCGCAAGTGTCTTCGGGATTCTCTTTGCCATGTGACAAAGATAGCTTTATGCCAAAAACAAATTCACTAAAAGACTTTTTTTGAGGAATCGATTGCATTTGTCCTTTTCTTTTAGCTAAATTAAGCTTAGCTTGAACACGTCTTTTGGCGCGTTCCGTTTTTGGAGAACTTTATGGGATTTTTTAATTTCTTTAGACCCGGCTGGCAGAATTCCAACGTCAACGTTCGCAAGGAAGCCGTCATCAAATTGCAAAACGGCGAACAGGCCGCCATCGAAACAGTGGCGCAGACCGACGCAAACGCCGAAATTCGGGGCATCGCCATCCGAAAATTGGAAAGCACGGACATTCTCCAAAAGATTCTCTCTGCCGAAACAGACGCCTCCAACAAACGCGAAGCCGAAAACCGTTTGAACGACCGCTTGGCATTCCACTTGAAAAACTTCAACGGCAGCGCGACCCAAAAAGAACGGGACGCGGTATCGCAAATCGCAAAGACCCGCTTTGCAGACGACTTGTTGAAGTCCATGCCGAACGATGAACTCAGAAAAGCCTTGGCCGAAGCTTCTACCCGGCAAAGCTCCCTTGAATTTGTCGCCCTGAAGGATTCGGCGTTAGAGGTCGCCCTGGCGGCACTTTCCCGCATCGAGCGCGAAGGCATGTTGCAAAACATTTCCAAAAATTCCCGCCACACGGAAGTCCGCAAAAAAGCGCAGGAAAGGCTCCGCAAGAAACAGGATTCGGAAAACAAGGAGACCGCCGAAAAGAACGACGCCCAGCTCTTACTCCACAAACGCGAAGCCCTTGTTCAACAGGCTCAGCGTTTAGCCGATTCTCCGCATTTCATGACCAACAAAGCGGAATTCGACAAGATCTTGCAAATGGCCGAAGAATTGGGAATGGACTCGGAAAAATCCGCCCTTGACCGCGTCATCGAAAGTTACAACAACCGCCGCGCCGAAGAACAGGCCCGGTTAGACAAACTCCAGGCCGAATCCGAAGAAAAGGCGGCAAAACAAAAACGCCTAGAGCGCCTCCTTTCCGAAATGGACTCTTTGATTGAATCGGGCGCAATGGAAAACGCCGAAAAAATTGAAAGCCTCATTGCCCAGTTCAAGGCCGAAAACGGTTCCGCCGAAACGCCCTTGTCCGGACTTTTCCTGATTTCCGTGGAACGTTTCAACCGGATTGCCAAAAAAGAGGCGGACATCGCCGCCCACGGCGCAAGCCGCGCTGAAATTTTGGCAAAGCTCAAACTTTTGGCAGAAGTCGGCGACGATTCCAAGTCCACGGAACACAAGGTCAAAGCGCTCGTCCGCGCATGGGAAGCCCTTCCCCTTGTTGACGGGGCTAATCCCGAGCTCCAGGTTTACAACACCCTGCGGAACCAGTTCTCCGAAAAATTCAATGCGCGGAATTCCGAAGAAGAAAAGACCCTTGCCGAAAATTCTGCAAAGCTCAAAGACATCATTGACGGTGTAAAGGCCATCGACGAAAACGGCGAATTCAAAATCATTTCCCAAAAGCTCCGCGACTTTTACAAGCGCTGGAAAGAAATCGTCGGAGACAACAAGTTCCGCTACAAGGATTTGTGGAACGAATACCGCGAAGCGACTTCTCGCTTCAAAGAAATGCAGGAATGGGAATCCTGGCATAACGAAAACGACCGCGAAGCCCTTCTCGAAGAAATGTCCGCCCTCGCCCAGGCGGATGCCGACAAGGAAACTCTCGCGAAACTCCGCGGCTTTGCAAGCCAGTGGAAATCCATCGGGCCCGTTTCCGCGGCGCGCTTAACCGAATTCCGCGAAAAGTTCCACACGCTTTTCGATGAAATTTTGGCGAAATGCGAACCCTTTGTCAAAGAGCAGGAAGAAGAGCGCAAACAGAACCTTGCCGCCAAAGAAGAAATTTGTTCCCAAGTCGAAGCCCTTTCGAACGAAAGCGATGCCAACTGGCGCGACAAATACAAATCCATGCAAGAACTTCAAGAAAAATGGAAAACCATCGGAATGGTTCCCAAAGAAAACGTTCAACCCCTTTGGGACCGTTTCCGTGCAGCGGAAAACGCTTTCTACGCGAAGCACAAGGAATTTGTAAAACAAGAAGACGTTGTCCGCGAAGAAAACTACCAGAAGAAAATCCTCTTGTGTGAAAAAGCCGAGAAATTGTCGGAATCCTCCGATTGGAACGCCACTTCTGCCGCGCTCCGCAACCTGCAAAACGAATGGAAGGAAGCGGGTCCCGTTCCCCGCGCCAAGTCAGAAGAAATTTGGAACCGTTTCCGGAACGCCTGCGACGCATTCTTCAACCGCAAACGCGCCCACTTCGAAGAACTGGATTCCGCCAAAGCAAAGAATCTCGAAGCGAAAGAAGCCCTTTGCGCAAAGCTCGAAACGTTGGACTTGGACTCTCCCGAATCCGCAAGCATCATGGAATCCGCCGAAGAGGAATGGCAAAAGCTGGGCATGGTTCCCAAAGACAAAGTGGAAGAAATCCGCAACCGTTTCAATGCGATTTTAGACAAATTCGCCGCCCAAAAAGCGAAAGCGGATCCGGAATTTCAAAAAGCAGTCGATGCGGCCAAAGTCCAAAAAGAATCCATCATTTCCACGATTTCAAGCTTGATTGATTCCGCGGGTTCCAACGAAAGCGTGGATACGGTCAAGAACTTGCAATCCGAATGGAAGTCGCTTCCGCGCTGCGGAGCCGAAGAGCAGGCGTTATACCAAAAGTTCCGCGAGGCCTGTGATGAATTTTTCTCCAGACGCCGCGATCAGATGGACATCCAAGAACAAGCCCGCGAAAACAACTTGCAAAACAAGTTGCGCCTTTGCGAAGAAGCGGAACGCTTGCTTGAAAATCTGACCGAAGACAATCGCCGCGAATCCATGAACGAAGTCAAACAGCTCCGCCGGCATTGGCGCGACATCGGTGCAGTCCCCCGCCGCGAAGCAGACAAGATTTGGCAACGCTTCAATACCGCTTGCGACAAAATCTTTGGCAAAAAAAGCGAATCCGAACCGGAAGCTTAACATGTATCCCCCGTGGACAACCCCGGAAGCCGCCGCTGAAATTTTAAAACAGGGCGGCATCGTCGCCATTCCCACGGAAACCGTTTACGGCCTAGCCGGGAACGCTTACGATTCCAAAGCCCTCTCCAAAATTTTCGAAGCGAAAAAACGTCCGCATTTTGATCCGCTGATTGTGCACATCGCCGCAATCGAAGAGCTTTCAAATGTCGCGCACGACATTCCCGAAAAAGCGCAGCTCCTGGCAAAAGCGTATTGGCCGGGCCCCATGACGCTTGTTCTTCCCAAAAAAGATTCCATTCCGGATCTTGCGACAAGTGGACTCCCTTCCGTTGCCGTGCGTTTTCCGAACCATCCCGTGGCGCAAAAAATCATCCGCCTGGCGGGCATCCCTCTAGCGGCTCCCAGTGCAAACCTGTTCCAACACGTCAGTCCGACAACCGCCGAACACGTCGCAGAACAGCTCGGCTCTGCGATAGACGGCATCGTTGACGGAGGCGCTTGTCTCGTTGGCGTGGAGAGCACCATCATTTCGTTTCCCGATGGTGAACCTGTCATTTTACGCCCCGGAGGAATCACGCCCGAAATGGTTCAAAAAGTCGCCGGTTCGGTTCAATTGCACAAGTCCACGTCCAATCCCAAAGGCCCGCTTCCCGCTCCGGGAATGATAGACAGGCATTATCGTCCCCAAGTCCCGCTTTTTTACGGCAAGATTCCCACAGGGGCAAAAATTCCGGCGGGAACAGTCCGCATCGCATTCGGTAGCGAAGAATCTCCCGTTCCCCCCACGGCGAACCTTTCCCCTTCCGGCAATTTGTGCGAAGCCGCGGCGAACCTTTATTCCCTGATGCGCCAAATGGACAAGCCGGAAAACAAACTCATCCTGGTTGATTCCATTCCCAACGAAGGCGTAGGCATCGCCTGCAACGACCGCCTCAAAAGGGCGGCAATTCGCCAGTGGCCCGAATCGTTTTAGACGGAATGGCGTTGAAATGCCACCATTCCGAAGGCAGCGGGAGGAATCCCGCTTTTTTCATAATGCGGCGAAGCAATTTCCGATTTTCAACCTGCTCCCCGGTCAACGTCCCCATTTTCAAAGCCTCGGACTCTCCCCGTTCGCCCGCTTTCGCTTCAAAAGAATCAAAATCCGTTCCCATGTCCAGCGGCGCCCCATCCGCATCCGAAAGGGTCAAGTCCAACGCATAACCAAAATTATGTACACTGCCGCGTTTCGGATTCGACACGAAATCGGCGAAGGGCGTCCCTGCAACGGTTTCGCGGAGTTTTCCTTGCGCATAAACGGGCCGCGCCGCATCAAAAACGATGAATCCATATCCCGGCATTTCCTTTTGCAGCAGCCAAACCGCTTTTTGAAATTTTTCGGCGGCCATCCGCTTTAAGTAAGCCCGTTTCGCTCCACAATACAAGTCGTGCCCAGTCACATTGCGAAAAGTCGCATACCGCAAATCCAGTTTCACGTGCGCAAAATGGGAAATTTCCACATACGAAGAATCCTTTTCCACAAAAGCTTCCCACTCCGCATAAGCTTTGCAAAACCGCAACGGTTTCTTCGGCTGTTTGGGAACAAAAACAGCCTCCGCTCCCAGAATCGCCGCCAACAGAAAGACGAGGAGGGCGATTTTAAATGGCAAAGTTGGCCTCGACGCCAAATTGCAAATAAAGTCCCATGCCTTTCGCCATAAACGGCACCAAGTCGTAGCCATTTGAAGATTTGCCATCCGGATCGCGGGAGACCTGCGAACGTTCGCGCGCATTGTCCGCGCCCAAGAACTTGAGCGCATCGACATCCAAGCCGGAAAAGACGTTATCCGCTTCGACGTAAAAACGCACTTTCCGGAAAAAGAACACGCGCCCCGGCAAATCCAGATTGACGCGGACATCGGTGCGGAATAAATCCGTGAATTCGTTGTAATCGTGAATTTCCCGCGTTCCACGCGTCCGGGATTCGGAACGGGAGGATTTAATCTTGTAATAATAGAGCGGTCTGTGCCACCCCGCATGATGGGTCAATATGACGGACACCAAAGAATCCTTCCGCGGATAATAGCGGACAGAAGTCGCCATGTCCAATCGGGAGTTGGCATCCCACGGTAAAGAGCGCCCATCTTCCAAAGAGTATTCACCATAAACAGATGTCGCATTGATTCCAAGCGCAAAATGGTGCAGCGTCCGCGCTTCCAATTTGGCGGATGCGCCGAGCACCCAGGCGAAATCCGCGGACGAAAGTTCATCGTAATGCGCATAAGCTAACGGAACGGGCAATTCCGGATTCAGATAATAACGCCCAAAGCCGTGCGCACTGACACTGAAACGTTTTTTGGCAAATCCTAAACCCAGTTTGGCGGAGGAACCCGTCACAATATCGCTTTGCAACTTTCCCGCATTCCACGTTTCCCGGAAATCTCCCCGCCACGCCGCGTTTCCAAACACGCGGAGACCTTCCCCGGGAAGAAGGCCTGGCGTCCCGGCGGACAAATTGCGGTCCACGTCCAAAGAAATCATCGGAGAGCCGTTGCCGTCAAAATCCGCCAAAGCGCCAAACGCAAAGATGGTCTTCTGCGCGTCGGAGGTCCACGAAAGCCGTCCCGTTCCCGAAAGAACGCCCATGTTCAACTCCGTCTTTTGGGAATTCGAAAAGTCCGGCCACTTCCGGGTGATGAGGTGATGCTCGTAAAGAATCGCCCCCGAAAGGTCCGCGCCAAAAAGCAGCCCGGGGAAAGGCCTGTCCATGCCGAACGAAAAAGTCGTTTTCGTCTGGTCGTAGCCATCGATGAACGTCGCATTTTCCGGCAGGGCATCTTGCCTATAACCGGTCGTATCGCGGAGCGTGTCCGAAGCCGCCTCGCGGACCACGCCACCATGGAAACTTGTCCCCAAAGCAGACTGGTATTCCAATCCGAGGACTCCGTAAGAACGGCTGCCGCGGATGATATCGACACTGTTGGAAGTTTCAAGCGAAGTCGTCGTATCCTGTCTGACCGTGTATTCATCGCTGCTGTAAATCCCATTGACCATCCAGCGGTTTCCCAACGAGTCGTGCCCGGACAACTGGGCGAACAAGTCGAACGAAGTCAGGTCGAAGGAGTCCGAATTTTCCGTGGAGCAATCATCGCAACTGGAATCGCGCTTGCGGAATTCCGTAAAGAATTTTTCGCCCATGTTCTTCAACATTTCCGAATCGAGAAAGCGGAAACTGAAGCGGAACGCGTCCCAAAAAAGGAACGGCCCGCCCACGGTTATTTCGCGCATGGTCGTCCCGGCGGAAAGCCCCACTTCGAATTCTTCGCCAGAAAGCGTTTCCGGAATGTAATCGACTGATGTGGCAAGGCCTTGCCCCACGGGACCTTCGCCGTAATTGTCGTAAATGTCGATGGACCGCAGCAGGTGTGGGTTGATGACCGAGAGGTTTCCCGGAAAACCGATATCCAAATGCCGCATATTCGGAATGCGGAGTCGTCCCAAATGGTAGCCGACTTCTTCTGCGCGGGAGCCGTCGTAAAACAGTTCACTCGAAAAATCCTTTTGCCCCGAAACCCCTTCGACGGATGTCAACAGTTCGGCAACGTCAAACCGCATTCCGCTCACATCTTCGAGTTGCTCCACAGTCATTCGCGAAGGTTCCGGCCACTCCGCCTTTTTCTCGCCGCCGATAACAGTGCTTTCGCCCAAATTCCGCACATTCGGATGCAATACGACGACAATGTCCAAAAGATCGGCAAAGTCTTCTAGGGAAACGTGCAACGTGTCGAAACCTTCCTTGGCAAAGACCAGTTTCGCGCTCCGCGAATCCGTTGTCAATTCAAAACGGCCACCGCCATCGGATTCTCCCAAGGCCCTTCCCGATTCATAGAGAATGGCCACCGAAGAGAGGGCGTGATCAGTTTCCGCTTCAAGGACGGTTCCGACGATTGCGGTAGGCGCGGCCATCGCGAAAACGGGAAATAAAAAGAAAAGAGAGGCAAAAAATCGTTTCAACATAACGTGTTGGATAAATATACAAATTTACCGTTTCGCCGCCTTTTTCAAAAGGACCGCTTTTGCCAACCCAATGGATATTTGTCTATTTTTTCGCCATGCTCCAAAAGATTTACATTCGCCATTTGAAAGATTTCATCGGCCAAGAAGTTGAACTGGCCGGTTGGGCTACCCGGGTACGCACCTCTGGAAAAGTGTGCTTCATCCAATTCCGCGATGGGACTGGATTTGTCCAAGTCGTCGCCGGCGTGACCGACGTTTCCGCTGAAAACTTCGAAGAAATCAAGCACCTGACCCAGGAAAGCGCCGTCCGCGTCAAGGGAAAAGTCGTCGAATCCCCGAAAGCGCCAAATGGATTCGAAGTCATCGCTTCGCACGTGGAAACCGTCTCGAAAACGGAAAACTATCCGATTTCCCCCAAAGAACACGGCACCGACTTTTTGATGGATTGGCGTCACCTTTGGATTCGCAGCCCCCGTGAACACGCCATTCTCACCGTACGGCACCGCATCGCCAAAGCCATCCGGGATTATTTCGACTCCCGCGACTTCACCCTGGTCGATGCCCCGATTTTCACTCCGAACGAATGCGAAGGTTCCAGTACGCTTTTCGCAACGCCCTACTTCGAAGACACGGCTTACCTTTCACAAAGCGGACAGCTTTATATGGAAGCGGCTGCAGCCGCATTTGGCCGGGCTTACTGCTTCGGTCCCACGTTCCGGGCGGAAAATTCCAACACGCGACGGCATTTGACCGAATTTTGGATGGTCGAACCGGAAGTCGCTTACATGGATTTGGACGGAGACATTGAACTCGCCGAAGGCCTTGTCCAGGAAATCACCCGGGCGGTCCTTTCGGATTGCCCCAAAGAACTCGAAAAATTGGGCCGTGACACCCATGCCTTGGAAATCACGGCGAACGAGCCGTTCGCCCGAGTCAGTTACACGGATGCCGTAAACATCATCCGCGATGCAGGCGTAGACTTCAAATGGGGAGACGACTTCGGCGGCGCAGACGAAACCATTGTCGGCAGCCATTTCAACCGTCCCGTCGTCGTTTACGATTACCCCGCCGAAATCAAACCCTTTTACATGAAACGCAGCGCGGAAAATCCAAAAGTCGTCCGCAACATGGACATCCTCGCGCCCGAAGGTTTCGGAGAAATCATCGGAGGCGGACAGCGGGAAGAAGACCTCCGCGTTCTTGAAAAGGCCATTGAAAAACAGGGACTTTCGCCCGACATTTATTCCTGGTATCTCGACGTCCGCCGCTACGGCTCCGTTCCCCACGCCGGATTCGGACTCGGTCTCGAAAGGACTGTCGCCTGGATTTGCAACCTTCCCCATGTCCGCGAAACGGGAGCTTTCCCGCGGATGCCGCACCGCCTGAAGCCCTGACTCATGCCAGTTAAAAATCTGCGTCAGCTGTTGTTGCTTTCCGCCATTCTTTTTGTATTTTACAGACTAGCCTAAACAGGAGTTTTTCATCCTATGCGTTTTTGCTTCAAAGCCGCATCGTTGATTGCATTGTGTACCGTTTTCGCCTTTGGACAGGCCGATGTAAAACAAGAGGCCCCGGAGCTGATGCTCGATTCCGCTTCCGGCAAGGCCCTTCAAATGGACTTTTCCCTTCCGCTTGCCGGGATAAATGATCCGGGGATGCTCTTTGCGCATTTCGAAGGCAAACCGCTCATCATCTTTTACTTTAGCCCCAAATGCCCCCATTGCCAGGCGAATTTTCCCGTGATGCAAGAACTTGTCAAACAATACGCAGAAAAAGGCGTCTCCGGCATCGGCATTTCGATTGGCGGCGGCATCAAAAAGAATGATGTCCGGCTATTCATCGACCAGTTCAACGCGACCTTCCCCATTTTCCAAGACGTGAACGCGAAATTCGGACCTAAATACGGCACGGGATACGTTCCCGTTGTCTTCGTCGTGAACAAGGACGGCTCTTTTTACCGTTTCGGGGATTCTTCCCAAAAAAGTTTGGAGCAACTCAAAGCGCTGCTGAACAAAATGTATCCGTGATAAAACCGGACGGGAACGTTCAAAGCGCGCGACAGCGCTCCGGATATTTACTATCTTTGGCGCCATGCTCAATGTGTCCAATGTCAGTCTACAATACGGAAGCCGCGTGCTTTTCAAAGATGTCAACCTTTCTTTCCGCAAAGGGAACTGTTATGGGATTATCGGCGCGAACGGTGCCGGCAAATCCACTTTTTTGAAAATCCTTTCGGGAGAACTGGAACCGAACACGGGTGACGTGACCCACGATGCGAACGAACGCATTTCCGTTTTGAAACAAGATCACTTCGCCTATGAAGAAAACACGGTCTTAGAAACCGTCATGATGGGCTACCCCGAACTTTACAAAATCGGCAAACGCCGCGATGAACTTTACGCCAAAGCGGAAATGACCGAAGCCGAGGGAATGGAAGCGATTGATTTGGAAACCAAATTCGGAGAAATGGGCGGATACGAAGCCGAATCTTCGGCAGGAACGCTCCTCAAGGGCTTAGACATTCCGGAAGAATCCCATTTGAAACTCATGAAAGAGCTCGATGGAAACGAAAAAATCCGCGTTTTGCTGGCACAAGCCCTTTTCGGCAACCCGGACATCCTGCTTCTCGACGAACCGACAAACCACATGGATTTAGAGTGCGTCGGCTGGCTAGAAGATTATCTGGAACGATTTGAAAATACAGTCATCGTCGTGTCTCACGACCGGCACTTTTTGAATACGGTGTGCACGAACATTTGCGATATCGACTACGGGCGCATCCATCTTTATGCGGGAAACTATGAATTCTGGTACGAAGCTAGCCAGCTCGCCCAAAAGCAGCGCAAAGACCAGAACCGCCGCGCCGAAGAAAAAATCGCCGAATTGAAAGCCTTTATCCAGCGTTTCGCATCGAACGCCTCCAAAGCCAAGCAGGCGACAAGCCGTAAAAAACTTCTCGACAAAATGTCCGTCGAAGAAATGCCAGCTTCCAGCCGCAAATTTCCGTGGGTCAGTTTCAAAATGGACAGAGAGCCGGGAAAAATCGTTTTGGAAGTCAAGGATTTGACCGTTGACGGCGGCGACGGAAACCGTTTGGAACATTTGAATTTCTCGTTGGGCGGCGGAGACAAAGTCGCCCTGGTCGGCGAATACGGGACTCTCAAGACCGCCTTTTTCGAAGCCATCCAAGACCCGGAAAACATCAAATCGGGAAAAGTCAAATGGGGAACGACAATTTCTTCCAGTTACTTCCCCAAGAACAACGACGCCTTTTTCGGCGAAGACATTTCACTGGTCGATTGGCTGCGTGGCTTCAGCAAGGAACAGGACGAAACGTTTATCCGCGGATTCCTGGGCAGAATGCTGTTCACCGGTGAAGAAGCCCTGAAGTCGGCCAAGGTGCTTTCCGGAGGCGAAAAAGTGCGCTGCATGCTCAGCCGGATGATGCTTTCGAACGCGAACATGCTGATGTTGGACGAACCGACAGCCCACTTGGATCTGGAATCCATCACGGCGTTGAACAATGGACTTGTCGCATATAAAGGTCCCATCCTCTTTTGCACGGAAGACCACGAATTCGCCGAAACGCTCGCAAACCGCGTTTTGGAACTGCGGCCAGACGGTTATCTGGACAGGACCATCACCTTTGACGAGTGGTTCGAATCCAAAAAGAAAAAGAAGAAATAAGGAACTGTCAACGCCCGGCGACGCCGGGCGTTTTTTACAAGATTGATTTTAATGGAGCGTATTCTCTCCGCTCATCGCAAGAGGGGGCAAATCCGAGGCGCCTGTTTTTAAACATGCTTGACAAAATGGACCGCTAATTTTACTTTCTTAAAAGCAGTTGTACTGCGCTTAACCCTAAACCAGTTTGCTGTAGAACTGCCTATTTACAGGAAAAATTTCACAGGCTCGGTTTTACCAAGTAACAGGCGAACCCTTTATTTTTAAAGTGCCATATAAACGCCCGCTTCGTCGCCATTGAATGTTTCCGGACAAAATCACTTTCGCATTCAATTCTGTCATCTACGATATATAAAGACTGAACACCTTTTAAAGAAGACATGATCCGCGTTAAATCTTGCTTCGTATCAACATGATAATCTAAAAAGCTTAGAGGAATTTGTCTTTCAAAATTCAACACGTCAAAAAGATTTCTTTTATATACAAATGATTGCGTATCCTTGGGCATCTGAGCAGAATATTTTTCCAATTCAATTTCCTGATAAGGACATTGAAGCAGAAAACCTTGATATTGGTATTGTCGACCTTTTTTCATTTACATTTGGCTCAATTTTTTGATCCGGAAATGAGTTCGCAGCTCGTACTCCTTTTTTGGAAGGCCGCGAGTTTTTCCTCGTTCTGTAATATTGTTCATTTGATTCCCATTCAAATCCAAATAACTTCGTCCTTTGGATATGTTCAAATTTTGAATTCTCACGCTTCCAATGGTAGCCTCTGCAACGATTTGAATGTTTATCCCCGGAGTCTTAAAAATAATCTTGCCATTTTCATTGATTATTGGTTCTGAATTTGGAGCAAATTTTTCTACGACTTCATCTAGATTAACTTTTTCCCACAACTCTTTATACTTTTCTTGATTACGGTTTCGCTCTTTAATTCTTTTTTCAAAATCCTCATCCCCATCAAGATCCTTCTTGACTTTTTCAACAAGACGTGTGTATTTGCGTTTCGCATCCATCATATTCCTCCTTGCTTAAAAATTTCCATGACGACAGCGTCTGTTAAAATCTTCAAAAACCGAATATTTCACACTATACTCTTCTAAGATTCGCCGATATGCGTCCTTTAAACTTCCATAAATGATAAGGCATTTGGGCCGAGCAAAGATTAGTTTATAACGGAGCAACATGGAATTCGCCTCGACATTCCCGCCACATCCGAGTGTTCCCACAGCGAACCAACATTGGGGTGGATAAATTTTCAAAACATTCAATGACGACAAATCCCCTGCAATTCTAAAGTTGGGCAAAATTTTAATTCCATGCAAAGCGACATACGCATCAAAAAGTTTATTTAAATACAGGTACAGATCTTGGCTGACCTCTTCGTCTCCACATCTAGCACTAAAATCAAATCCGCACACACCCTTGAATTTCTTCCATATTTCAATCCTTTCATCTAGTTTCTTTAACGAGTGATAAAGGACATCATCCTGCGAAAAATGACAAATCAAAGAATTGTGAGGTTCTGCTGCCTTTAAATGATGCGGATGCGGTAAAATCTCTTTTGGCAATTCATGCAAAAGTAGTTCTTTCGGAATTACGGGAAAACCTTCTTTAAAGGAAATATTTCGTTCCTTGATATAAGACTCCAATCGTTCTATCGTTTGATATAAATTTATTTTCACACCCTTTCCTTGTCAGAAATTCGCATTTTTCTAACACTCTGCATAAAAAATTTGCCCGAAAAACACGTCGCTTTGATACCGCACCGCATTTTCCAATTGGGTTATAAATTTTTCAAAGGCTTTCTCTGTTTTCGCATTTCTTTTCACAAAAGATTTTGAAATTTCTATCGCCCGAGGAACGCCCGCATTTTCCAATGTGGTCATTTCATCATTACCGATATACATGTCGAACGCTTCCATCAGCTCGAGGAGAAGACGATCTAATGCGCGTTGTTCATCTCGTTCAAATACGACTCGAATCAAATTGTCCTTGTATTCCTCTTCCGTTTCATATCCATATTCAATCGCCTCTCGACCTTTCGCGTCTTTGGCGATATCCATGAACATCGGTGTATAATCTTTTACCCATTCCATCTTTCGCTCCTTATTTTTGAATGAAACCTAATTCTTGCAACCGATATTTTATCGGATTGAAATTGACGCCAAAACGTTTAGCCGTTTCCGCTATATACTTTTTCATATTCCACTCCGGCAATGGCGTTTGTGGACAATTTTTCATCTTGGCAATATCCATAAATTCATTTATCACTGCTTCGCCGGATGCTCTAAAATGATCCGAAAAACACGTCGCTTTGATACCGCACCGCATTTTCCAACTGGGTTATAAATTTTTCAAAGGCTTTTTCTGTTTTCGCATTTCTTTTCACAAAAGATTTTGAAATTTCTATCGCCCGAGGAACGCCCGCATTTTCCAATGTGGTCATTTCATCATTACCGATATACATGTCGAACGCTTCCATCAGCTCGAGGAGAAGACGATCTAATGCGCGTTGTTCATCTCGTTCAAATACGACTCGAATCAAATTGTCCTTGTATTCCTCTTCCGTTTCATATCCATATTCAATCGCCTCTCGACCTTTCGCGTCTTTGGCGATATCCATGAACATCGGTGTATAATCTTTTACCCATTCCATCTTTCGCTCCTTATTTTTGAATGAAACCTAATTCTTGCAACCGATATTTTATCGGATTGAAATTGACGTCAAAACGTTTAGCCGTTTCCGCTATATACTTTTTCATATTCCGCTCCGGCAATGGCTTCTGTGGACGATTTTGCATCCTGGCAATATTCATAAATTCATTTATCACTGCTTCGCCGGATGCTCTAAAAAGATCCGAAAAACACGTCGCTTTGATACCGCACCGCATTTTCCAATTGGGTTATAAATTTTTCAAAGGCTTTCTCTGTTTTCGCATTTCTTTTCACAAAAGATTTTGAAATTTCTATCGCCCGAGGAACGCCCGCATTTTCCAATGTGGTCATTTCATCATTACCGATATACATGTCGAACGCTTCCATCAGCTCGAGGAGAAGACGATCTAATGCGCGTTGTTCATCTCGTTCAAATACGACTCGAATCAAATTGTCCTTGTATTCCTCTTCCGTTTCATATCCATATTCAATCGCCTCTCGACCTTTCGCGTCTTTGGCGATATCCATGAACATCGGTGTATAATCTTTTACCCATTCCATCTTTCGCTCCTTATTTTTGAATGAAACCTAATTCTTGCAACCGATATTTTATCGGATTGAAATTGACGCCAAAACGTTTAGCCGTTTCCGCTATATACTTTTTCATATTCCACTCCGGCAATGGCTTCTGTGGACGATTTTTCATCCTGGCAATATCCATAAATTCATTTATCACAACGTTGCCCGGCATCAAAAAACTTGCGGCACATCGATTCGCCTGATGCTCTAAAATTCGAACCGTTTCATTTTGCAAAAACATCTTTGAAAACACGCTTTTTTCTGAGCAACATTGAAAAGCGTCGGCATTGTCAGATTCAAAGATCCGCCTATGCAAAAGCCAATGGAAACATTCATGAATCACGGTAAAATTTTCCATTAAATTTTTCTGTTTGTTTCCCTCGTTCAATGTTCTTTCAATAACGATTGTACTTTCTTCAAAAACTATTTTCTTCGGAATGTCTCCCTGTACGTAAAATGGTTTATCCCATACATAATACAGGGTTGGTTTGAAAACGGTCATACCCAAAATCGATTGATCCGGAGTTAAATATTTCCAATCGGGAATGCAGCCAATATAATCAACTACATCGTACACATCTACAGCTTTTACATTTTCCAATCGAGACGAATCAAAACGACGATTCAATTCGTCTCCAAAGGAGTCCAAGCTTTCATCCGTGTAGTTGATGATATCCATTACTTTTCCTTTTCAAGCATTTCAATCACTTTCATCCACTCTTTTTCTCCAAGATTCAAATCCCGAGCCTTTCGGAGTGCCAAACGAGCGGCATTCTGACTTGTCACATAATCGGAAATATCAGGAGCCACGGTCCCTTCTTTTGCTTCTCCAGCCAAATCGAACATTTCGTTTTTTTCTTCTTCAGTCAATTCAAGCACTTCTGCAATTTTAAATATTTTGTCTTTTTGCGGCGGGTACCGATGATTTTTTTCAATGTCACTCATATACGCCGGAGCGATTTCTATTTCTTTTGCCAAAGCTCTAAGATTTATCCCTTTAGCAAGTCTTTTCGCCCTTACAAAATCGCCAAAAGTATTCATAATCATCCTTGTTTTCGCAATTAGTTGTTAGATATTCGCTAACTGCGAACAAATATAATCAAAAAAATCCTCTTGGTCAAGATTTTTTCAAAAAAATCTGCTTGTGGAAAACAAACAGCCTGCAGAAGTACCAGCCCCGTTGATGCTTTTCTGTTTATACAGAAAGAGCCCGGAAACCCGGACTCTTTTTCATTATCGAATCGGAATCATCCAACGAAGAACATTTCTCCGTAACTGGGAACGGGCCATTGCGAACTCGGCACAATCCGCTCCAAAGCGTCGACGAACTTCCGGACTCCGGAAATGCCGTCGAGTTCCGCCGTTACGTTTCCTTCGTCCACAGCCTGTTCAAGTTTTCCGATTTCCTGAATCAGACTTTCGACATTTTCTGCAGTGGATTTCGCCAAAGACGCGACACCCGAATGGCCGTAATCCGTGAGCGAAGCGCAGGAATCCGCAAGGGATGCCGCATAAGCAATCGCCACCGGAAGATACATCGTCTTCGCCATCGTCAGCGCGCAATTCGCTTCCAACGTGATGACCGTTTCGTACTTCTCCTTTTCGATCACATAACGGCTTTCGAGTTCCACTTTCGAAAGGACGTTGTACTTTTGATAAAGTTCAATCACCTTCGGATCGCGGTAAGCCTCTATCGCTTCCGGAGTCGTCTTGAGATTAGGCAAACCGCGACGGGCCGCTTCCATTGTCCAATCGTCACTGTAACCGTTTCCATCAAAGAGGACGCGCTTGTGTTCCTTGATTTCTTTTTGGAGGACGCTTTGCACGGCAGAGTTGAATTCCACACCTTTCGCCGTTTGAGCTTCCACCTGATTCATCACATCGTCCAACGCCCACGCCACAATCGTATTCAACACGGTATTCGGCGTGGCGCAACTTTGTTCGCTGCCCACGGCACGGAATTCAAACTTATTCCCCGTGAACGCAAAAGGACTCGTGCGGTTGCGGTCTGTCGCATCTTTCGGGAGCGGCGGCAACATGGAAACGCCGATTTCCATTTCGGAGCCCTTTTTGGTCGACGTCGGAATGCCCTTTTCGAGCTGTTTGATGATATCGGTGAGCTGCTCGCCAAGGAATATGGAGATAATGGCCGGGGGCGCTTCGTTTGCGCCCAAACGATGATCGTTCTCCGCACTGGCGACACTCGCCCGGAGAAGGGGCGCATACGTGTCAACGCCTTTGATGATGGATACGAGAACCGTGAGGAACTTCGCATTTTCATGCGGAGTCTTTCCCGGCGAAAGCCAGTTTTTTCCATCCGGTCCCGTAATGGACCAGTTGTTGTGCTTACCGGAACCGTTCACTCCATCAAAAGGCTTTTCGTGCAGCAAACAGACCAGCCCATAACGTTCTGCCACGTTTTGAAGGACTTCCATGACAAGCATGTTGTGGTCCGAAGAAAGGTTCTGTTCTTCGAAAACAGGCGCAAGTTCGAACTGAGCCGGGCTGACTTCGTTATGGCGCGTCTTGGCGGGAACGCCGAGCTTCCAAAGCTCCTTGTCGACTTCGGCCATGAACGAGAGGACGCGGTTCTTGATTTTTCCAAAATAATGGTCTTCAAGCTGCTGATGGCGGGCGGGACGAACGCCGAAAAGCGTCCGGCCGGTTTCCATCAAATCCGGGCGTTCGCGGTAAAGATCCGCATCGACCAAAAAATATTCTTGTTCCGGACCCAACGTGGCGAAAGGACGCTTGTTTCCTTCAACGCCAAACAGTTTCGCGACGCGGTTGACTTGCTTCGCCAGAGCCGCCTGTGAACGGAGAAGGGGAATCTTCTTGTCGAGAGCTTCACCGTGATAACCGTAAAAAACAGTCGGAATGCAAAGGACGGCAACGCCGTCATTGTTCACTTTGATGAATGCCGGGCTAGACGGATCCCATGCCGTGTACCCACGGGCTTCAAACGTGGCGCGGAGTCCCCCAGACGGAAAACTCGACGCATCCGGTTCACCCTGGATAAGTTCCTTTCCGCTGAACGATGCCACGATGCCGCCCTTAAAATCCGGGTTGTAAAACGCATCGTGCTTTTCGGCTGTTGTTCCCGTCAACGGCTGGAACCAATGCGTGAAATGCGTCGCACCGTGTTCCATCGCCCAAGTTTTCATGCCGGAGGCGACTTCGTCTGCAATCGTCGCGTCCAGAGCGGTTCCATTTTCCATCGTCTCGAGAAGGCTTTCATAAGTCTTGTGCGAGAGATACTTGCTCATCGTCTTCTGGTTGAAAACGAGACTTCCGAATTCTTCTTGGATACTCACAGTGTACTCCTTATGGTTTGCACTCTAGCTTTTGCAAAAACCGTGCCAAGGAGATTTTGGCGTTATTGACGATTTTAACAGAAGTCCAGCCGTGAAAAGTGACCGTTTTGTCCATTTCGCAGTGCAAATATAGCAAAAGTGTCGATTTATCACGCCAACGCCCCGAGGCTTCCGGGATTCAACGCTTCGAGTTCCGGCACAACGAAGAGCCCATCGTGGCGCACCAGGCGGTCATCGAGATAAACATCCCCGCCGCCAAATTCCGGAGTCATGACCAGCACCAAATCCCAGTGGATAGCAGAAACGTTGCCGTTGGGAGCGTCTTCATAACATCTGCCCGGAGTGAAGTGGATGCTGCCCGCGATTTTTTCATCGAACAGGATGTCGCCCATGGGAAAATGGATGAACGGATTGAATCCGAACGAAAATTCGCCAACGTAACGCGCCCCTTCGTCTGTATCCAAAATGGCGTTCATCGCCCGGGTATCCGACGAAGTCGCTTCGGTTATTTTTCCATTTTCAAATACAAGCCGCGTATTTTCAAATCTTTTGCCATCGTAAAGAGTCGGCGTATTGTATGTGATGACTCCATTCACACTGTCGCGGACAGGTGCCGTATAAACTTCCCCATCCGGGATGTTCAACTTGCCGCAACAGGGAACCGCCGGAATTCCGCGGATGCTGAACGTCAAATCCGTCCCCGGAGCGACAAGCCGCACCTTATCCGTCCGGTTCATGTAATCGATAAGACCTTGCGCCGCCCGGCGCATTTTCGGATAATCCGCGAGACACGCCTTGAAGTAGAAATCTTCAAACGCTTCCGTGCTCATCCCCGCGCTTTGCGCCATGCAGGGGCCGGGATAGCGGAGAACGCACCAACGGGTCTTGTTGATTCGCCAGTTCAACAATTCATTGCGGATTTTCCGATTCGCAAGCGAGCGGTCTCCGGGAATATCGGAAAGTTCTACGGCGTTTCCGCTGCCGCGGATAGAAAGATAAGCGTCCATCCGCTTCATCAGCGCCAAATCGTGTTCCGCAGAAATCCGGAGCTGTTCATCGGTCGCATTTTGCAAAAGGACGCGGTCTACCGCACTTTGCCTGTTCGAAAGAAACGGTCGCCCACCGGCGGCAGAAACGGCCCGTATCAGGGCGACAGAAAGTTCCGGCGGCGTATCGACAGTTTCAATCAAGATGTTTTCGCCCTTTTGAAGGGCCAGGGAATTGCGGACAAGAGAATCCGCCAACTGAATAATGCGTGAATCCATAAAGCCTCGACGTTTTCAATTTAACAAATTGTCCGACAACCTTTGAAATAAAAAGCAACCCGCCGGCAAAACCGGCGGGCAAAATTTCAAGTTACTTTGCTGAATTATCCAAATCCGTCATCAACTTTTTCGACGATTTCGTCAAGTAAACCGTCGCGTCGAGCAATGCGCGGCATTCATAAAGCACGGTGAGGAAGAGCAAGTTGACGCTTGCCACATCCGGATCCGCCGGGGTCCCGCGTTTTTGCATCGAAAGTTTGCGCACCGTGACAATTTTGTTGCCCACAGTCCGGATTCTGCCTTTCAAATCTTCAAAACCGGAATAATCCTTTCCGAGAATCATCCGAGCGGAATCTTCTATCACATCCCGCATTTCTTCGGCGATGTTCAAAATGGAGTCCTTCTGTTTCGGAGACAGCGGAGTCAGATGGTTGTCAACATGATTCAGGCAGGGCTTGTAAATGCGCTCCAGGTTAAAGTAGAGCGACGACGCGAAATCATTAGCCTGGTAAAGGAAGAACCGTTTCGCCAAAGAATCGTTCTGGGTCATTTTCTGGGAACAGGTGAAGCCTTCATGCCGAATCCGATGGACCGTTTTGAACTCTTCCTTCATCTTTTGGCGCATAAAGCGGAGCGCATCCAAATCTTCATCCGCCAAAGCTTTCAGCGTCGCGTGGACCGTATCTTCGACAAAGATGAGATACCAGCCCCATTCTTCGGTGAAATGATTCCGCACCAAGGAAAGCGTTTTTTCCGGATTCTTTTCGTTCACTATCGCACGGAAACGCTCCGCCGAAGAATTGTCGGATTTTCCCTTTTTGTTGAAACGGATGGAAGAATGGATGATGAATCCGATGACCACGGCAAACAGGAGGAAGATAACCGGGATGCCGCCCAAGAAAACGATTCCCGCCACAAGGAACGATGCGATGAACGCGGCAAACGCAGTGAAGAACCAACCGCCGACGACAGACAGCACGCCCGTGATGCGGTAAACAGCGGTTTCGCGCCCCCAAGCCTTATCCGCCAACGAAGAACCCATGGCGACCATGAACGTGACATAGGTCGTCGAAAGCGGAAGTTTGAGCGAAGTCCCCACTGAAATAAGAACACTCGCGAGCATCAAATTGATGGCGGCGCGCAACAAGTCGAAAGCGGCATCGCTTTTTTCCAAATGCAGATTCTGCACATCAAACCGGTTCCGCAAATTCACGCGGAGACGCGGAGGCAACACGCTCGATACCGCAGAAGAAACCGTGTCCGCATAACGGACAATCGCCCGGGCGACAGGACTTGTGCCAAAAAGTTCTTCCGAAGAGGTCTGGCTCGAAAGCGAGACCGAGGTTTGAATGACTTTGCGCGCCTTGCGCGAAAAGGTCAACGCCAACGCCATGATGACACCAGCAAGACAAAGAATCCACCAGAGGCTTTTTTCAGATTCGCACAATGCGGACATCAAAAAACTGTCGGCGGGAACGCCGCTGTTCGAATACGTATTGTATGCCGAAAGCGCCGTCAGCGGCACACCGATGAAGTTCACCAAATCGTTGCCGGCAAACGAAAGCGCAAGCGAGAACGTTCCACAGGCGACAATCAAACGGAGCACGTTGAACTTCAACAAGAAAAGGATTTCCGATAAAATGGCGAACGCGACAAAAGCAATTCCGAAAACCGCCGCTCGATTATTCAAAAACCAATCGGGAATCTGGAGCACGGAACCGTGCAAACCTTTGAACACGACGAAGTAAAAAATCGCAGACAGGGAAAGTCCGCCAAAAATGGCGATGAAATATTTTTCCCTGGGTTTGTAACGGAAGGTGAAAAGCGCACGGGAAATCCACTGCACAAGCCATCCAAAGGCAAAGGCGATGGCTACGGAGACGAAAATCGCGATAATGACAGAAAGAGCCTTTTCCGTATTGATCAAATCGCCAAGGGAAAGCCCGTTCGCCCCACGGTGCAGCTTGATGAGCGAAAGCGAAAACGTTCCTCCCAACAGTTCAAAGACCATGGAAACCGTCGTCGAAGTCGGGAGCCCCAGCGTATTGAAAACGTCCAAAAGGACAACGTCCGTTATCATCACCCCCACGCAGATGGCGATGATTTCAGCAAAGGTAAAGTATTGCGGCTGGAAAATTCCATGCCGGGCCACATCCATCATGCCGCTCGAAAAAGAAGCGCCGATGATGATTCCCGCCGCGGCAATCCACATCAAAAAGCGGACTCCAAATGCCCGCGATCCGATTGCCGAATTCATAAAGTTTGACGCATCGTTCGAAACGCCGTTCACCAGGTCGAAAACGGCGAGAACAAGAAGTAAACCGACGATGATAACATAAATATCCATGCCCCAAAACTAAGAGTTTCCCATTCAAACGGAAACCCCGGAATCCGCGTTTTTTCGGAACCTTTTCTCAAACTTTACGCCGATTTTACAAAAGGTGGAAAGACAGCCATTTTCGAAGAAAGAGCGCCCCAAAAGCGACGGGAAAAATCCCTTTTATCGGAAAAAAGGGGCGAATTTTGAAAAAAAACGGCCATTTTTCAAAAAAAAGCCTATATTCTACACAATTCAAAAAAGGCGTTTTTGCGCCATCCGGATATTAAAGGTCGTCTATGGAAAACATTGTCGCTCTCGATCAAGCAGCGAAAGCAGAACTCGCGCGCATCGCGGCGCTACCCGCCATCACAATGCAAGAAAAGAAAAGCATCCCGGCTCAGCACGCCGCCGAACTCGACCCGCTCACCCGCAAAACGACCATGGACGAAACCAACCTAGGACTGACCGAAGCCCAGGCGCGACTCGAAGCGAACCGTTGCCTCAAATGCAAAAAGCCCGCCTGCTCTGCCGCCTGCCCCATCGGAATGCCCATTCCCCAATATTTGGAACGCGTCGCCGCCGGAGATTTTCAAGGGGCGATAGACCTCATCCGGGGAACCTCGCTCATTCCGTCAATTTGCAGCCGCGTGTGCCCGCACGAACGCCAGTGCCAGTCCAACTGCACCATGGGCAAAGTCCTGAAAAATCCGGCAAACGGAATTCAAATGGGAAGCATGGAACGTTTTTGCGCCGATTATGAACGCGAACACTTGGGCGGAAAAAAGCCGCTGCCCGTCGCCCCCGATACCGGAAAACGGATAGCCGTCATTGGTTCCGGTCCAGCGAGCCTGGGTGCCGCCATCGATTTGCGCGCCCGCGGGCATCACGTTGAAATTTTTGACTCTTACGACCAATTGGGCGGAGTCTTGCGTTACGGCATCCCGGAATTTCGACTTCCCAAAGCCATTTTGGATTACGAACTTTCCATTTTACCGAAAATGGGAATCATCGCGCACACAGGAGTCCACGTAGGCAAGGAAATTTCCGTTTCCGAAATCCTCAGCCGCGGATTCGATGCCGTTTTCGTGGGCAATGGAGCCGACCTCCCCGTGGTCCCGGAACTTCCCGGAGTCCATATCGAAGGCGTTTGCAACGCAAAGGATTACCTGGAAAAAGCCAACCGGAACGAGCCTTTGGATTCGCGCAAGAATGTCATCGTCGTCGGAGGCGGCAACGTCGCCATGGATGCCGCCCGGATGGCTTTCCGCAAGGGGGCGGAAAAAGTCCGCATCGTTTATCGCCGCACGACCCGCGAAATGCCCGCCTGTTCCGCAGAAATCGAAGAAGCCCTGTCCGAAGGCGCACAAATACTCGAACTCCGCAGCCCCGGCGAATTTATCGCCGATGAATCCGGGCACGTGAAACAGGCGAAGCTCGACATTTACACGCTGGGAGAACCCGATGCCCAAGGGCGGCCAACGCCCATCAAAGTCGAAGGGCAATCCGAACTTCTCGATTGCGACACTGTCATTTTGGCATTCGGCAGCAAAATTTCTTCCGAAATCCTCGATTCCGTAAAGGAAGAAGACAAAAGCAGAGTTTACGTCGGCGGAGACGCTCTTTACGGTCCCAAAACAGTCGTATTGGCCATGCGTTCGGGCCGCGAAATCGCAGCCAAAATACACGAAGACTTGAATGTATAATTAGGAATTAGGAATGAGGCTGTGGACGGGAAACTCTTTTTGATGGGTTTCACACCAAAG
>CAYNID010000014.1:0-35449 GCA_964397425.1 uncultured Fibrobacter sp. | reverse complement strand
TTTTGCGCGATACGGTCTTTGGAGCTAATGGCGAAAGCTGCACGGCAGAAGCGCTCCCGGACAGTTCGGGCTACAAAATCCTGTGCGGCGGGGACTCCGTGGGCGTGATTGCGCACGGCGCAAAAGGTGACAGCGGCTCTCCGGGAAGCGCCGGAAATGGCTGCACCCTTTCGGACGAGGGGAACGGCACCGTGAACGTAATCTGCGCCACGGACACAATGGCGCTTTACAAGGCGATGTGCGGAACGGAACCTTACGACCCGGCGAAAAGTTTTTGCCTACACGATCAACTTTACGCCATAAAAGAAAATTCATTTGTGACAACGGAATACCTGAATCAAGAAATGCTCGCCGCCGGAAAATACGGCTACCTCATCGACACCCGCGACAGCCAAATTTACCGCACGATTCAAATCGGCACGCAAACCTGGATGGCGCAGAACCTGAACTACGATTACCCACAGAAAACGGCTTCGCAAATCTCCTCGAGCTGCTGCTACGACAACGATCCAGAGAACTGCGCCAAGTATGGCAGACTTTATTTGTGGTCTGCCGCAATGGACTCGGCGGCGGTCTTCAGTGAAGACGGGAGGGGTTGCGGAGACCACAGTGATTGCACGCCTGCAGGCACTGTTTTAGGCATTTGCCCAAAAGGTTGGCACCTGCCGAGCATGGATGAGTTTACCATTTTGCGTAATGCCGTCGGCAAAGATCTTTCTGGCATAAAGCTCAAAACAAAAATCGGTTGGGACGACTACAAAGGCTCAAGCAGCAACGGTACAAATGATTTCGGATTTTCGGCGCTGCCGACAGGACGCGCCTATTTATTTGGCTCCAACAAATTCGACATGAAAGGACTATCAACTCACTTTTGGGCTTACTCCGGCATACAAAACAACAAAGCGCGATCCTTGCAGATAGACTCCACCCGCACAAGGGCAAATCTAACTAACGAAGACGCAGCGTATTTTCACCCAATCCGCTGCCTCAAGGACTAGTGTAATTAGAAATTAGGAATGAGAAATGAGGAGTTGTTAGCTGAGACGTGAGCACTCTTTTTGATGGGTTTCACACCAAAGCCTTTTCTGCAGCTGGGCGATTTTTGCACGGTTGGGACGGCGAGCCTTTTCATAATGAGAAATGAGAAATTGTGAGCTGTTAACGGGAAACTTTCTTTAATGGGGCTTTGGCGGGAAGCCTTTTCTGCGGGTGGAGAAAGTGTGGAATTAGGAATGTGGAGTTGGATATTAGAACGGAAAATTATTGCTGACAACGAAAAACGGAATCCGGACGCCTGTAAATGTTTTAAATTGTAACAAGAACATACAACAGGTATATCTTACGAAAAAACTCGACAAAGCGTTAATTTTAAGTTCATTGGCCTTTTTGCTTGCCGTTTTCGGCTGCAGCGACTCGGACGGAAGCTCCAGCAACCCAAACATTGCGGACGGAGACTTAGACGAAATATCAAGTTCCTCCGTTGAAATGGGTGATGAAAACGGTTCAAGCGCGGCTTCCAGTTCTTCTGCCAAAGCCGAAGGAAAAAGCAGCGCGGGTGCGGCTTCCAGTTCTTCCGCCAAAGCCGAAGGAAAAAGCAGCGCGGGTGCGGCTTCCAGTTCTTCCGCCAAAGCCGAAGGAAAAAGCAGCGCGGACGCAGCTTCCAGTTCTTCTGCCGATGACGGCAAGCAGACGTTCAAGGACGCTCGTGACGGCAAGACGTACAAAATGGTTCAAATTGATTCGCAGACCTGGATGGCCGAGAACCTGAATTACGAAACCGCCGACAGTTACTGCTATGAAGATGAAAAATCCAACTGCGAAAAATACGGACGGCTTTACACATGGGAAGCCTCCCAAACGGTCTGCCCCACCGGTTGGCATTTGCCGAACGATGCCGACTTTAAAACGTTGATTGACGCCGTAGGTGGAGAAGAAATCGCCGGTACAAAACTGAAGTCGACAAGCGGTTGGAAAGACTACGAAAGCTTCAGCGCCATCAATGGCACAGACGATTTCGGATTTTCTGCTCTTCCGGCAGGGACCAGGGCCGAAGGAGTACCGCAAGCCACCACAGGCGTTATGACAGGCTTTTGGACTTCCGTAGGAGAGGGCTTGGACAACGGCAAAGCATACACTTTAGGCTTGTTTAGCTATGAAGAAAAGAGCTTTCTTGAGTCTGTATCTAAGAACCAGCCTTTTTCTATCCGTTGCCTCAAAGACTCCGATCCTCTCACGGATGCGCGCGATGGCCAAACATACAAAACGATTCAAATCGGAGACCAAGTTTGGATGGCTCAGAACCTGAATTACGAAACTGCCGACAGTTACTGCTATGAAGATGAAAAATCCAACTGCGAAAAATACGGACGGCTTTACACATGGGAAGCCTCCCAAACGGCCTGCCCCACCGGATGGCATTTGCCGAACAAGGCAGAATTCACAACCCTGATTGAAGCCGTCGGTGGAAAAGCGGTCGCATGCACAAAGCTCAGGTCAAATAGCGGTTGGGCGGAAAATTCCAATGGCACAGACGACTATGGCATTTCCGCTCTCCCTGCGGGTTGGCGCAATGACCTTGGCGACTTTAGCTCCGCAGGCACCAACACGGATTTTTGGACTTCTACAGAAATAGACGAGAATGATGCGTTCCGTCTGTATTTAGACATAAACTTTTCAAATACGGAGTTGTACGATCAAGACAAAGATTACGCCATTTCTGTCCGTTGCCTCAAGGACTAGTGCAATTAGAAATTAGGAATGAGAAATGTAGAGTGCGAAGTTTGGCGTTTGCGTTGATAACGGAGCACTCTTTTTGATGGGCTTTCGCACAGAAAGCCTTTTCTGTGGCGGGGTGAATTTTGCACGGTTTAGGCGGCAAAGGCGAGCCGTTTTCGTGGAGTTTGGAATGCGAACGGTGAACCTTTTTGGCAAAAGAAATTCCGTTCCATGCCGACTTGAACCGAGGCGAACTTTTTTCTAACTCAAACGGAAAAACGCCCACACAGAAAAGCCCCGAAACATTCGGGGCTTTTCCAATTCATCGTTCAAACGGTTTAGCGAAGGCGAATCGCTTTTGCCGAAGAGAATCCCACGCCATGGATGCGGACAATGTAATTTCCTCCAGCGAGGGTCGAAAGGTCAAACTGATGCGTTCCCGCTTGCAAAGAACCATTTGCAAAAGTCTTCACCCGATGGCCCGTCACGTCAAACAAAGCAACGCTTGCACGTCCTGCTTTGGAGAGTGTTACAGACAAGTTACGCCCAGAAATTCCCATTTCCACAGCAGAAGCCCCGGCAATGGAAGGCGCAATACCGGCACTTCCCTTGCCGACAATTTCCGCCTGCAAATTTTTCCCTTGCTCCACGGTCATCTTTTCAGAGACCTTTTCAAAATCATGAATCACTTCTCCATCGGCCAAAACATCATCGAAATAGACTTTTCCGTTAAAGCTTTCGCTGAAAATTTCGATATAAATTTTGGAAATGTTGCTCATGAATTCCGAATAATCCATTCCCGTCAGAACCGTCTGATCCTTTGCCGTTGTGGATAGTACAAAGGTGCAACTGGTAGAATCCCCGGCATTGACCCAGCAACCTTCGGGCTGCGCCCAACCATAGCCTGTGGACTGATTGCCGAGGAATGCGACGGTAAACCAAATTCCCGCCATCGTGTTCGCATTGAACACATTCAGCGTAATGGAGTCTTTCGAAGAAAGGTCTATCGCACTTCCCGTTTTGATGACGACATTTCCCTTGGCGGAATCCCCGGAAAGGGTCGTCATCAACCAACCATTCGTCGCCAAATCACCCGGTTTGATTTCAACTGCAACACGGGCCGTGTCCAAATCGCCGAGCTTGTAACTGGGCGTGCAGGGCGCTTCAGAAGTCGTCGCAATGGAGAACGCATTCCAGCCCGGCATTTCGTCCAACGTAATCACGCACGCATCTTCCATGTTCGCTTTCCAAACGGCATCCGCAGTCTGGTCAAGGAATTTTCCATCCCACGTTTGATACCACGGCATCCACCACGACCAAACGACACCCGCATCCTTGTTTGACGAAACATCGGGAATCGGCCCATTTTCAGAAACGGCAAGGATTTTATCCGATCCATACTTTTGCGTCAACGTTTGATAACCGGACACAAATTTCGTTGTGTAATCCCAGGCTTCGTAAATGTCCAAGCTGATAACGTCATACTTGGTCGCACCCGGATTCCAATCCGTATCTGTCGCATATTGCGGGTTCCAAACCCAAATCAGATTCTTCACGCCCTTGACATTCACCATTTCATCGTAAATCAAATTGTAAAGTGCCTGGAAAGCTGCTCCGCCATGAGCGCCCCACCAGAACCACTTACCGCTCGCTTCGTGAATCGGACGGAAAATGGCGGCGACTCCCGCATCCTGCAAAGACAAGAAATGAACGGCAATTTCATCGATATCTTCCACAATTTGCTTGTAAGCGGTCGAATTCTTATCCCATTCACAAGACTCCGTACAAGATGGCGTCACAAAGCCCGTGGTGAAATCAAAGTCCGTATATTCTTTTGAATTGCCGGATTGCGTATAAAACGCATCAATCAAATGACTGGGATCTTTCCAGTGCCAGGTAAACGCCGGAATGCCGCCCTGGTTCCACAAGCTCTTCGCTGCCGCAACGACATTTTCCGTATAGCTGATATACCATCCATCTGTCGCCTTCACTCCGTTCGCAAACAGAAAATCGAAGCCGACCAACGCCGGCAGCTTTCCCGTGCGGACAAGCATTGAATCCATATCCGGCATTTCAGAGACATTTGAAGATGCCGCGTCACCAATCATCATGCCGGAGATCGTCTTCGCGCCATAATTCGCCGCCAAAAAGCTATACAGTTTTTTGGCACTTTCCGTTGCCCCCGAAGTAACCGGACTAAAGCTGATGGCCGCCTGGGATGCCGCAATGGCGAACCCTGTGACAGCGAGCATTTTTCCAATCAATTTCATAACACACTCCTTTTGTGAATAGGGAAAAGATAACTTATTTGCCGAATCGAAAACGTTTCTTTTACAACGGCTCCGCGTTTTCCACCACGCCGCGATAAAAACTTTTTACAAAGCAGAAACGCGCTTTCTTTGGAGAAAACGCGTTTCAAAAAGGCCTTCATGGATTCAAAAGAGAACCCATTTTTACACGTTGAAAAGGTAATACATGATGTCGCCGTCCTTCACCACGTAATCCTTGCCCTCGGTGCGAACGACGCCCGCTTCTTTCGCCGCATTCCACGAGCCGTATTTGCGGAAGTCTTCAAACGCAAGAGTTTCCGCCCGGATGAATCCCTTTTCAAAATCGGAATGAATGACCCCGGCGCATTGCGGAGCCTTGGAACCTTTTTCAAAAGTCCAGGCGCGGCATTCCTTTTCTCCGGCGGTGAAAAACGTCTGCAGGCCCAAAATGCGATATCCTTCGCGGACGACAGAATCCAAACCGGATTCGTCCATGCCGTAATCTTTCAAGAGTTCCGCCTTGTCTTCGGGTTCCATCGTCGAAAGTTCTTCTTCGATTTTTCCACTGATGACAACGACAGAAGTCCCCTGCTTTGCCGCAAATTCCTTCAACTGGTCAACGTAAGCGTTTCCTTTTTTTTCCAAATCCTCTTCGCGGATATTGGCGCAATAAAAAAGAGGTTTTGCCGTGAGAAGCGCCAAATCCTGCACAATTGCGTCTAACGCATCACCGTTCTTGCCGATAAATTCGCGTGCGCTCCGCCCACTTTCCAGGCCTTGCTTCAAAATTTCGCAGGCTTCGACGTTTTCTTTCGCCTTGGCGTTGCCCGTTCTCGCCGCCTTGTTTTCATTATTCAAGCGTTTTTCCACGGAATCCAAATCTTTCAGAATCAGTTCCGTTTCAATGATGTCAATGTCGCGAACCGGATCTACAGACCCCAACACATGCGTAATGTCGTCATCTTCAAAACAACGGACAACTTCCATGATGGCGTTGCATTCGCGGATATGCGTCAAAAACTGATTGCCTAAACCTTCGCCTTTGCTCGCGCCTTTGACAAGACCGGCGATATCGACGAATTCCGTCACCGCGGGGACAATGGATTTCGGATGGTAAACTTGAACCAATTCATCTAAACGGCCATCGGGAACGCTGACCATGCCCACATTCGGTTCTATCGTGCAAAAGGGATAATTGGCAGCTTCCGCGCCCGCATTCGTAATGGCATTGAAAATTGTACTTTTACCGACATTCGGAAGTCCGACAATACCACATTTCAAACTCATAAGGCAAACTCCTTGCTAAACGGATTTCAATTTAGCTTTTCCAAATGGCACGTTCAAGTTTCCACGCGGCCATTCAATGATTTTCAATTGTTTCCGGATTTTTCGACAAGGCCTTTTCCAAACGTTCGGCAAAAGGCTTTGCCCAAAAACGTTCCGGAGGCACGCTTCCCGTCGTTTTCGCTTTGAATTCACTGTAAACGAGAATCGCCAAACTTCCGCGGCGAGCATCCCACAACGTCCACAGGGACTTCCAGTAAAATCCGCCGCTCCGACCGAGCTTGGGCAACATTTCAACCTGCAAACGCACCGGAATGCTGATGTAACGCACGTTGAATCTTTTGTTCAATTGCCGGAGAGTTTCCGCGAAAGATTCCGGGACAGGGCGGTCAAAAGCCGAATAACCCACCGGAAAACAGGCGCGTTCTTCCCACGGAGAAAAATCGTTCAGACTTTTCGCATCGGCAAAATTCTGGTGCAGCAGTTTCTGGAGAGTCTCCGCCAACCAAAGCGAATCTTCGTCAGGAATCCACAATCCTTCGAGCATTTGGGCATGCTGCATATTCGGAAAATGGATTTTGAGCAGGGAATCTTCAAATCCCGCCAAGTCAAAATCCAGCGCATCTTCACTGAAACTGTGGCAAATTTTGGTCCCTTCCGGGCATTTGGCGACAATTTCCTGAGCCGGAAAGGAGCCTAAAACAGCCCCGGAATCCAACGTATTCCAAAAATCCGGACGGATTTCGACAAAACCTTTTTCATCGAAAATTTCCAGTTCCACATTTCCGCGATTTCCGCAATCCGCACATTCTGAATCTGTCGAAGCATCGTTGCGGTTCCCGGCGCAAGCGGCCAAAAAAATACCGCCGCATAACGCCAAAGTTTTTAAGAACCACAACAACAGTTTCATCCGTCAACCGACAAATTCACGAGCGTTTCGGAACAGCTTCATCCACGGTGCGTCTTCGCCCCAATCTGCCGGATGCCAACTGTTCTGGACCGTGCGGAAAACGCGTTCCGGGTGCGGCATCATGATGAGGGCGCGTCCGTCCGCGCTTGTCAATCCCGTGATGCCAAACGGAGAACCGTTCGGATTCAACGGATAACGTTCTGTGTAATCGTGCTTTCCATCCACATAACGGAGGCTGACAAGGCCTGTTTTCAAACAGGCTTCGGCGGCTTCGCGCGTCGGGAATTCCGCACGGCCTTCTCCGTGCGCAACGGCTATCGGCAAAACTGAGCCCGCCATTCCCTTGAGAAGGACAGACGGAGTCTCTTCCACTTTCAGACTTACGAAACGGGCTTCAAAACGTTCCGAAAGGTTTTGCACAAAGCGCGGCCAATGCGACGCTCCCGGAATCAAATCCTTCAGATTGGAAACCATCTGGCAGCCGTTGCAAATGCCCAGGGTGAACGTATTCTTGCGGTTAAAGAACGCTTCAAATTCTTTCCGCGCACGCGAGTTGAACAAAATGCTTTTCGCCCAGCCTTCGCCTGCGCCCAAAACGTCTCCGTAGCTGAATCCGCCACAGGCGACCATGCCTTGGAAATCGGCGAGGGAAACCTTTCCAGAAAGAATGTCCGTCATGTGCACGTCGATGGAATCAAATCCTGCGCGGTCAAACGCCGCCGCCATTTCGACTTCGCCGTTAATTCCCTGTTCCCGGAGAATGGCCATTTTCGGACGGCTTTCGTAATCCTTTTTGACAGAGACATCGAAGGTCAATTTCGGCGTAATGCCCGGATCGTCCTGTTCGAGCTTTAAACGATATTCGCTTTCGGCACATTCCGGATTATCGCGAAGGGCGGCGATGCGCCGCGTCGTGTCGCTCCAGATGGCGCGCAATTCGGAAAGGCCTTCGGAGTAATCAAAGACTTTGAACTGATACGAGTCGTTTATCGTTCCCACATCCAAAACGGTTTCTGCAAGTCCCGCGTCGGCAAAAGCCTTCTTGACCGCTTCGACATCACTTTCTGCAACTTGGATGAGCGCGCCCAATTCTTCGTTGAAAAGAACTTCGATAGGCGTTCCAGGCAACGCGTTCACGTCGAGAGTCACGCCCAGATGCCCGGCAAAAGCCATTTCAAGGGCCGCGACAAAAAGTCCGCCATCCGACTTGTCGTGATAAGCGAGAATTTTCCCGCTGCGGTTCAACCTCTGTATCGTTTCAAAGAAGGCGCGGAGTTCCGTCGCACTTTCGACATCCGGAGCTTCGTTTCCGAGTTCACAGAACACCTGGGTGGCAATGGAAGCGCCCATACGATGTTTGCCGTGAGCCAAATCGACAAGGAGAAGCCGGGACGCTTTCTTCTGCAATACCGGCGTAAGGGTAATGCGGGCATCTGCAACCGGAGCAAATGCGCTGATGACGACAGAAATCGGAGCGGTGACGTTGTGTTCGCCCTTGTCATCTTTCCAAACAGTGCTCATGCTCATGGAGTCCTTGCCGACTGGAATGGTGATTCCCAATTCCGGGCAAAGTTCCATGCCAATGGCCTTGACCGCTTCGTAAAGATCCGCGCCATCGCCTTCATAATTCGGAGAAGCCATCCAGTTCGCCGAAAGATTTATCCGTCCCATGTCTTCGACATTTGCCGCAGCCATATTCGTCAGGGCTTCGGCGACCGCCATTCTGGCGCTGGCCGCCGGGGAAATCAGGGCGACAGGAGCCCGTTCGCCAATGCTCATCGCTTCCCCTTCAAACGAATCCAACGTCGATGTCGTCACGGCAACGTCCGCAACTGGCACCTGCCACGGCCCAACCATCTGATCCCGGGAAATCATCCCGGTGACGGAACGGTCTCCAATTGTAATCAAGAACGTTTTGTCGGCGACGCTGGGATTCGAAAGGACGCGTTTTGCCACTTCTGCAATCGTCTGGGAATCCAAAACAGGAGTCGGCCCGAGAGGACGCTTTTCCGAACGGTTGTTGCGAATCATCCGGGGCGGTTTGCCGAGCAATACGTTCAGCGGCATATCGACAGGCGTATTCTGAAAGTGCGAATCCGTCAGAGTCAAGCGCTTTTGTTCCACTGCTGTCCCCACAATCGCATACGGGCAACGCTCCCGTTTGCAAATCGCGTCAAAAATTTCAAGCTTGTCTTGGGGAACGGCAATCACATAGCGTTCCTGGGATTCGTTGCTCCAGATTTCGTAAGGGCTCATGCCCGGTTCATCGTTTGGCACCTTGCGAAGTTCGAACTGGCCACCTAAGCCGCCATCGTTCACCAGTTCCGGGAATGCGTTCGAAAGTCCACCAGCGCCGACATCGTGAATGAAAGAAATCGGATTGTCCTTTTCCAACGCCCAGCAGCGGTCAATGACTTCTTGGCAACGGCGCTGCATTTCCGGATTGCCGCGCTGGACACTGGCAAAATCCAAATCTTCGTTTCCGCTTCCGCTGGTGAGCGAGCTCGCCGCTCCACCGCCAAGCCCGATGAGCATCGCCGGCCCACCCAAAGCGATTAAAGCATCACCCGGATTGATGTGTCCCTTTGCGATAAATTCCTCTTTGATATTTCCCAAACCGCCGGCCAGCATAATCGGCTTATGATAACCGCGGACTTCCTTTCCTTTTGTCGCCGGAACTTCTTCTTCAAATGTACGGAAATATCCCAAAATGTTCGGACGGCCAAATTCATTGTTGAACGCCGCACCGCCGAGAGGCCCTTCGATCATGATATCAAGCGGAGACGCCAACCGGGACGGATTTCCAAAATCCTTTTCCCACGGCTGTTCAAATCCCGGAATTTTCAAATTCGAAACACTGTATCCCGTGAGGCCCGCTTTGGGTTTGGAACCGCGGCCCGTAGCCCCTTCGTCGCGGATTTCGCCGCCACTGCCCGTCGCCGCTCCCGGAAACGGCGAAATTGCCGTCGGATGGTTATGCGTTTCCACTTTCATCAAAATGGGAACCGGTTCTTCGTGCCAACCGTAAGCGTTTGTCTTCGGATCTGCGTAATAACGCCCCGCCTTTTTCGCCCCATTCATCACGGCGGCATTGTCCTTATACGCCGACAGAATGTTGTCCGGATGCATTTTATACGTATTCTTGATCATCTGGAAAAGCGACAAATCTTTCTTTTCGCCATCGATGGTCCATTCTGCACCAAAGACCTTGTGCCGACAATGTTCGGAATTCATTTCTGCAAACATGTAAAGTTCGACATCCGTCGGATTGCGTTTCAACGCGTTGAAACTTTCGAGCAGGTAATCGATTTCCGAAGGCGAGAGGGCGAGCCCCATTTGCTTGTCCGCCCGTTCCAAAGCAATCCGCCCTTCCGAAAGGAGCGGGACTTCGACCAGTTTCTTCGGCTGTTCGTGCAAAAAGAGGACGTCTAATTGTTGAAACGCCGAAAAAACTTTTTCCGTCATCCGGTCGTGGATTTTGGCTTTGACCTTTTGCGAAACTTCTTCGGTGACGCCTCCGTTAAAGTCGATGTAATAAGCGACAGCGCGTTCGATTCGCTTGACTTCGGAAAGTCCGCAAATGTGGGCGATATCCGTAGCCTTAGAGCTCCACGGGCTAATGGTTCCCGGACGCGGCGCGACGACAAAAAGCGTTCCTTCCGGATTTTTCGCTTCAAGGGACGGACCGTATGTCAGCAATTTTTCCAGAGTGGATTTTTTTTCTGGAGAAAGGTCCGATTCCAAATCGACAACATGGACAAATTCCGCATAGACGCCCTGAACCGGGAGCGCTTCTTGCCGGAAATCGGAAAGAAGCTTTTGAATTCGAAACGAAGAGAGGGCCGGCGATGCGCGAAGAATAAGCATAAACTACCTTGGGCTAAATTTTGATCCGCCCAAAAGATAGCTATTTCCTTTCACATTCCGGCAAGATGGGAACGTCAAAGCGACAGATAAAGCAGGCAGGTCGCGCCGACAAAAAACGCCACACAAAGAATTCCCGCCACTTTCCATTTGACCGAGGCGCCTTCCTTGCAAATGCCCCAACCGACAAACGGAACAAACGACAGCAAAACAGGAACAATGTAACGGAAATCGTTGCTGCACGAATAAGGATATTTAAACCGCAACACGGCCAGCGCCAACACGAAAAGAAGCGCCTGGAAAAACAGCAGCAGAATCGCCTTGTTGAATTTCTTTTTCCAAAAGCCCACGGCGGCAAAAATCAAAAGTCCAAAGAAAGAATAATTGATGATGGATGCTGTCCACTTTCCAAAGGCATCTGTCCGGATTTGAAATTCACCGAATAGAGACGTCTTCATCAAATAATTCCAAAAATACTGTCTTCCCCCTTCATCTGACCAGGCGTTCGCATACAGGGACGAAAGATACCCCGGAATGTCAAAATAAAGAAAATTCACCGGATCCGAGCCGACGCGCAAAGCGCCGTTCAAGCCACTCGCGTTTCCCACGAGATTTTCGCCCAATAAAATTTTCAGCACGATGGAAACGCCCAAAGCGGCCATTACGCCGAGGCCCGCCCATTCGGAGATTTTCGGCAAAAATTTTTCCCGCGGAAAATACCCAAGCAAAAAGCCCAAGAGCCAAATGCAAATGGAGACAGAACCTGTGGATTTTGTCCAGAAGGCAATCCAGCAGGCGGCTGCGCCCAAAATCAGGCACCAGGCTTTTTTCTTGACGACATAGCCCAAAGATGCGCAAAAGCATACGACATGGGCGACAAAAAACAGCTGATCGTTCCCCACTCGCGGAGCGACTAAAAAAAGCACGGGCCAAAAAGCCCACAAAATGGACGAAATCCACAAAGCGGAACCCGACATCAACAAGCGCAAAGCGCCTATCCCCACAGCCACCATCACAAACGAGAAACAAAGCGAAGCCCATTGGAGAGCGCGGGTCGGCGGGAATCCGAACATTTCTGCGGCACTCCACACCGGCGCCATCAACGTATAGTAAACAGGGGGATGATAACAGCTCCAACAGGCATCATCCGCGGGAATCCGGTGATTGTCCGCGATGGATTCAACATATTCCACGTGTCCCCAGACATCGTGAGAACGCGCCGTATAAGGCGTCACTTCGGTATAAACGACATGCGCCAGCGTCGCAAGCAAAATCAACAGAGAAAGGCCGACAGGCATCCGGAAGCGGCGCAGCACAAAAAACAGGAGCACGAAGAATTCCAGGATGAACGCCGTTTGAAAAAGCCTCCACCCAAATCCTGAAGAATAAACCTCCGCCGAGACACCTCCCGGACCGCCCGTATTCCGCAACGCCATGGAAACGTTCAATTTCCCATTTTCCGCACGGGGTAAAATTCCGGAATCGAGAATGACGCCCTTCGTATAATCGCAGCGGTTTTCCACCGAATCCAAACTGACACGGACTCCGTTAACGGTGAGACCTTCTAAGCAATCATCGGGAACAATGTGCAGCGAATACGCAGGAAACCGAACACTTTCCACGTCAAAATTGACATGGAACAGGTGGCGCGTCGAAATTTCTTCCGAAATGGGAAAAGACGCTTCGCGTTCAAAGCCCTTGACCAGAAGCCGTATATTCCGGACTTCCGGTTCGCTGAAAACAGCCACCCCGATGAACGCCAGGAGAACGACTGCCAAATAAAATTCCGGGATCCGGAGAAACTTTTTCACGTTGATTTTCCTTCATGGTATTCTTTTTCGGCGTTGACATTCCAAAGAGGAGACTTGTCTTTGGAATTTTCACGGATGCATTTGACCGCTTCCATCGCCGTGAGCATACTGTGATCCATATTGTTATAGCGGTGCATTCCGTTTCTGCCCATCAAGAACAGATTTTCAATTCCATCCGTATAAGCGCGGATTTTGTCAAATTCCCCATAAGTGCCGAAATAAGCCGGATATGTTTTGGGAACGCGGAAAAGGACGGCATCTTTCACCGCGGATTTTTTCGCCACATGGATTTTTTCCAGTTCTTCCTTGGCAAATTCAATAAAATCCCCGTCTGCCATGTTCCACATGGAATCGCCTTCGTTCACAAAGTATTCAAGGCCTATCCAAACTTTTGACGCGTCCGCGACAAGATAAGGGCTCCAGTTGTTGAACACTTGGATGCGTCCCAGCTTCACATCGGATTCCTGTACGTAAATCCAGTTGTCCGCGACAAAGCGGAGTTTACTTTCGGGCGTTCCCGGTTTTGCCGGATTTGAAATATCGATGGAATCCAGAAGAAGCCCCACCGTCATAAAGTCGCGGTAAACAAGCCCGTTCGCGACTCGGCGCACTTCTTCGGGGGCATCCGGCAAGTCGCTTATCAGTTCCTTGACCGGCATCGTGCTCAAAAAGAAATCTCCGCCGAGAACTTTTTCTTCGCCATTTTCCGTGTAACGGATCGCCGAAATTTTATTTTCGGATGTTTCAAAAGCGGTGACTTTCGCCTTCAAGTGAATTTCCCCGCCACGTTTTTTCACTTCATCGGCAACCGTTTCCCAAAGTTCTCCCGGTCCGAGTTTTGGATAAAGAAATTCGCCGATTAAACTGGTCTCCGTTTCTTTCTGGCGGATACCACTTTCCCGACGAGGAAGCATCGCCCTGAACGCATGGAGCAACGTCTTTGCGATAGAAAGTCCTTTGATCCGCTGCGCCCCCCAGTCCGCTCCAATTTGATCACAGGGAATCCCCCAGACCTTTTCCGTATAATCGCGGAAAAATGTCCGGTAAAGTTCCACGCCAAAACGGTTGATCATGAAATCTTCCAAAGAGACTTCCTTCCGCTTGGGGAGAATGCAGACCTTCAAATAGCTCATGCCGATTTTGAACATGCGCCAAAGTCCCAAATTCCGAATCGTCGCGGCGTTCAGGCTGACCGGATAATCAAAAAGCTTGCGCATGTAGAGAATCCTGGAAAGCCGCGAACGGACGAGCATCACGCGGTCTTCCTTTTCCGGATCCGGCCCGCCGTCAACGGTATTCACCGGTCGTCCGATTTCCCTATCGTCCCGGCTAGGGCTTCCCTGCAACGGCAAAATTTCTGCCCACCAATCCATTACGGTATCGTTCTTGCTGAAAAAACGATGCCCGCCGATGTCCATCCGATTTCCCTTGTATACGGCAGTTCTCGAAATTCCTCCGACAAAATCGTTTTCTTCAAAAACAATGGGTTTCACATCGGTCGTCCGCAACAGTTCTAGCGCGGCAGTCAACCCAGCCGGTCCCGCCCCGATAATCACAGCCGTTTTCATAGGGATTCTTTCCTCTTTTTAAAAAGCAAACACTTCCTGCCGCCAAAATTCCACATCAAGACGATTCCTGCCGCAAGAATTTTTGAAATCATCGGTTGCCAATCGAAAAGGTCAACCATCAAATACATCAGGGCCTGATTTAACGCGACACCCAAAATGCCGACAGAGACAAACAGCGCCACTTCCAACCATTTCTTAGCTTCGAATTGCCGTTGGCAAGCGGAAAACACCCAGCCCACGCTTATCGCGTAATTGACGGCGAGTCCAAAAACAAGTCCAATCAAATTCGCCAAAAGATAGTGAACGCCCACCCCATAAAGAAACACGCCGAACAAGCCAAAATCGACAACGAACGCCAAGCCGCCCGTGATGCAATACCGCCAAAGCTGCCCCAAAAGAGCTTCCCTCTTGGGTAATTTTTGGATCCATTTACCAAAACAATTCAAAGCCATTGCCTAAAGATAACTATTCCTTTCCAACAAAGACGCATTCGTTAAACATTCAACGCAAGGTTAGGCGAATGCGGCATCACATCAAAAAGAAACGCCGGGCATTTGCGCCCCAAATTCGGACGCATCCACCGCGGTGCTTCCTTTCAAACGGATAAAAATTACCAGACAAACTTCACATCGGAAAGGCGGCGTTTCAATTCTTTCATCAGAGAAATTTCCGCCGCTTCCGAATCCGCCATGAACGTCACGCTGAAGCGGACAAAGCTCCCGGCATCATCCCAGGGAACGGTCGAAATTTGTTTTTCGCGGATAAGCCATTGAGAAAAATCTTCCGCAGAATCGAATTGTTCTCCCCCGACGATTCCCCGCGGAGCTTTCGCATACAGATAAAAGCTGCCCTTGGGCTTTGTCACCTGGAAGCCGACCTCGTTCAAAGCCTTGACCAGCAGTTGATGCCGGCGCGAATACTTGGCGACCGTTTTTTGCGTAATCGAAGGCGTCGAAAGCGCCTGCACGCCCGCATACTGAATCGCTTTGAACTGCCCGGAATCATTATTGTCCTTGACACAGGCGAATCCTTTCACCACCTTTTCATTGCCGGCGACAAAACCCAACCGCCAACCGGTCATGTTGAACGCCTTGGAAAGCGAATGAATTTCCACGCCCACACTTTTCGCGCCGGGGACAGACAGAAAACTGAGGGGAGCGTAACCATCGAAAGTCAAAGCCGCATACGCCGCGTCCGAAACGACTACGATTTCATTTTTAACGGCAAAGTCAACGACCTTGGCGAAAAAATCCGGAGTCGCAACCGCACCCGTTGGATTATTCGGATAGTTGATGTAAAGAAGTTTCGCGCGTCGCGCCACTTCCGCAGGAACTGCCGAAAGATCCGGCAGAAAACGGTTTTCGGGAACTAGCGGCAACGGATAAACTTCTCCGCCCAAAAACTTCGTCATTGTCGAAAGGACTCCGTACCCGGGCACAGTCACCAGGCTCACGTCTCCCGGATTGATGAACGCCTGCGGCAACATGGCAAGAGCCGGCTTCGAACCGATGCTGTGGCAAATTTCATTTTGAGGATTTAATCCGTGAACGCCAAAAACAGTTTCCATGTAATGGGCCGCCGCTTCTTGGAACGGGAGAATGCCGTTATCCGCATAGCCGCGATTTTCCCGTTTTTTCGCCTCGGCGTAAAGCCTGTCAACAACCGTTTCGTCGGCCATGGCGTCCGGCTCCCCGACTCCCATGTCGATGATGGGCATTTCAGGATGCAATCGTTCCGCTTCGCGCCGTGCCCGTTTGATTTTTTCAAATTTGTAAAGGACCGTACCTTGACCAAAAGTGTTACCGCCAATACGGTCCGCGAATAGTTGCTGGATGTAATCCGCCATAACTTCTCCTATGGATTTTCTATGGCAGAATTTAAAATCCATTGGCGGGATTTCGAACAAAAAATTCCTCGCGTCTAACTTTCTTGATGGCGATGGAGCCGAGATTTAAAAATTTTACGACAAATTTGTATGACTTCAGGAGCAATTATCCTGTCAGACAGTTCCCCACGCGTCAACGCCCGCAGAAACCCGCTCATTGCAAAAAAAGTCCAACCCGTTTCAGGCTGGACTTTGCAAACAAGCAAGTAAGATTAAAGCGTGGCGATGAGCTTTTTCGCCCGTTCCACGTAAAGAGGATCGTCTCCGTAAATTTTCAACAACTTTTCGGCAGAGACCTTGGCCTTTTCCGGATAGCCCATCTGGACATACACGAGAGAAAGTTTCCATAACGCATCTGCAACCGTTGGGACCTTGTCCGCCGGTTCCACTTTTTCAAAACGGTCTTCCAAATCTCCCGTACGCTTTCCAAATTCGGAAATAAAGCGTTCCAGGTAGCCAACCGCCGCCGGATAATCCTTGTTTTCGATTGCCACAGCCGCCTGTCCATGCAACGCGCCGCCGCGGACAAGGGGAATGTCCCCGGCATTGTCAATCGCTTTCTGGTAAAGGACCGCCGCCGCGTCAAATTCTCCCTTTTGGTAATGGATGTTTCCCGCCAAAAGCGCCGCTTTCGCAAGAGTCGCCCCTTTCAGCCGGTTTGCCGCCATCAGGGATTCGTATTCCGCAAGGGCGCTGTCCTTTTTCCCCGTGTAATCATACGCCAACGCTTGCCCAATCAATTCCGCCTGCGCCGCATCGGCCTTGACTTTGGAACCCTGGATATGTACAACAGCGATGACAACCGCAACGACTATCACCAAAATAAATCCCACTTTTATTCCGTGCTGGATAAAAAACTCTTTCATATCGGACGAAGCAGAGGCTGCTCCGGCGTTCGGCATGTTATTCGGCATTGGATTGGCCATGATTTTTGAGTCCTTGAAAAAAATTTTGGATTTAATATAGAATTTTTTCAAAATATTTGTTACATTTGTTTCGCAACGCCACTCTAGCTCAGCTGGTAGAGCAGCTGATTCGTAATCAGCAGGTCGGCAGTTCAAATCTGCTGGGTGGCTCTCAATCCCCCGGATTCAATGAATCCGGGGGATTTTGTTTTAAAAAAGGACGCGGACTCCCGCATAGCCGGGCATAACGGCCACACTCACCCGGGAAGACCGGTGCAGGCGCAAAACGGCAAAACTTGTCGCCGCGCCCGCCAAAGCCCCGACGACAACATCCGACGGGTAATGTTTGCCCGCAGCCACCCGCAAAGCCCCGACTGCCGTCGCAAGGGAAAGCGTCGATGCCCAGACAAGCGGCGTATAAGGCGATTCCGGGTATTTCGATTGAAACCACATACTGCCAAAAACAGCCGATGCAAATGCCGCACTCGCATGTCCCGAATAAAAAGACCCCCAGGATTCCCCCTTGCTCCTATCCGCACCCGAGCGATAAATTTCCGGGCGCCCCCAAAGTTCAAAGCTCCGCACCCAATAATTCAGTCCATTTTGCCAAAGCGCGATTTCCAATGCCGACACGAAAAATGTGGCGGTTTCTTCCCCCGACGCGTTTTCCCGCGCCCAATCAAAAATTCCCTTTCCAAGCACCGCCGCGGAAAGGCCGTATAAAACCCAGTCGCTTGAATGGTCAAAAGCCGGATGATGCGTTCCTGCAAACGGTCTGTCCCACGGCAGAAGATCCGTTTTCGAAGGTTCTCCCGATTTGGAATCCATTTGAAAATAACGGTAATTTCCCCATGCACAGATGCCCAAGCCCAATGAAATCAAAGGCACATCCGTTTTCCAAGAAAGAGAATACGGGTATTCCGAAGCAAAGCCCTTTGACAAAAACGCCGAAAGCAAGAGCAAAGTCCAGAAGAATTTCCGCCAATTCAAAATCACGAAAAAAAAGATAAATTTATTTCATGCAAGAAAAAAGCGCCTCCCTGGAACCCCTCAAGCCCAGCCTTGAACTTTTCAGCGTCATTTCCGATGAAACGCGCCTCAAAATTTTGAAGATTCTTTCGCGCTCGGAATTCACCGTCAACGAAATCAAGGATATTCTGGACATTCACCAATCCAATGCCAGCCGCCATCTTTCCAAACTTTCCGCCTGCGGCTTGCTCAAGGACAGGCGCGAAGGTACGCGGGCGTTTTACGGACTTTCCGATGACCTCACCATGAGCAAGAACCTTTATTCGCTGATAGCCGAATCCTGGGAAGCCCTTCCCGATTTGGCCCTTGTCGAAAGCAAAGTGGAAGAAGCCCTGGTTCTCCGGCGCAACAGTTATTCAGCCAAGTTTCACAAACTTTCCGAAGCGGGTGGGAGTCTCCGGGCGCAAATCGCCCTTTTCGCCCATTTAATCGTCCCTTTTGAAAACGCCATCGACATCGGCTGCGGAGAAGGCGGCGATTTGAGTTTCATGCTTTCGAAACGCTGTCAAACGGTTACCGCCATCGACATCGAAGAATCCATTGTCGAAAGTGTCAAGGATTTGGCAAAAAACCGCGGCATTTCAAATATCAAAGCCCTTTGTGCCGATATGCAAAAAATTCCCCTGCCGGGGGACTCCGCGGACCTAGTCCTGATGAGCCAAGTTTTGCACCACGCGCCCAGTCCGCAGGAAGCCCTCGCCGAAGCCGTCCGGCTGCTGAAACCCGGCGGAGTCCTCGCCCTTCTCGACCTGGCGGAACATCAAGAAGAATCCCTCCGCGAATCCCATGGGCATCTTTGGTTGGGATTCAGCAAGGAGCGCATCCAGTTCCTGTTGCAAAATCAACCCTGTCAAATCGTCGAGTCCGAAATCATTCAAAGCGAAATCTTTGAAGAAAAAAAGCTGCCGGCCATCTACATTCTCATAAAAAAAATCGCCTAACGATTGCCTTTTTTTCGTTTTTTAAATAAATTGAATGCAAAAGAAGGAGTTCTCATGGGAAAAATCGTCAAAATCACCGGAATCGTTTTCGTGTTCATGCTTTCGCTGTTCTCCATTTACCATATCGTGCAATCGCGCAGCCTAGACGAAAACACCGCAGACTAGCGGGTCGTTTTGTCGAACACAAACTTTCGGTAAACTTCTAAAGCCGTTCTTCACAAAAGAACGGCTTTTTTTTACCTTGCGGATATGCACAACGACACTTTGAAAAAAATCGGTATTTTCAGCGGAATCGGCGTCGCCTTTTTCGTATTTCTCCTCATCGTATTCCGCAGCTTCGTTTTTAACCCAGACACCCTGATGCTCAATTCCGACCAGCTGAATGGCATCGGCAGCAAAGTCATCCGCGCCGACCATTTAATCCTTTCGGAATGGGACGATTCCCGACTAGGCGGCGTTCCAACCCTTGACGCCCTTTTCGGCGACGCTTATCATCCACTCGTACTCGTTGAATTTTTGACGGATCCGGCAAGAGCCGTCGGATTCAAATTCATCTTGATTCTGTGGACCGCGTTCCTTTGCTGCACAGCCCTTGTCAAATCCCTGACGGGGAGTTTCACCCTAGGCGCCCTGTTCGGATTCCTTTACGCCTTTTCGCCGCAATACTTTTCTTACGTCTACGGCGGTCACGATGGGAAAATGATGGTTTTCGCCGTGGCTCCGCTAGCGCTTCTCGCCATTCGCAAGATCATCCGGGAAGGAAGTGTCAAATACTTTGCCATTTTCACCCTTTCCGTTGTCTGGATGATTCTCGGGTCCCATTTGCAGCTGACCTACCTGTTCCTTTGGGGAGCGGGATTCTACGCTCTTTTTGAAACCATCGCCCTGAACGCTTCGGCAAAAATCCGGACTTCACGGCTGGGAGCGGCGGCACTCGCCCTGGCCATCGCTTTAGGCATTTCCGCATTCCAAGTCATTCCGCCTTATCTTTACACGACAACAGAATCTGTCCGCGGAACCGGAGAAAAAACAAGCTACGGTCATGCGACCAGCTGGTCCCTGCACCAAGAAGAGCTCGCATCCATGCTAATTCCCGGCTTTTTGGGAGTGGATGTCTATGACGAAAAAAACGGCGCAGATGGCCCGGAACTTTCCGGCAGTTCTTTCATCAGCGTTTCTTATGCGGATATGCGGCGCGAAGGCATCCAAAGCTCTCCTTTCTACTGGGGGCACAATCCTTTCAAATTGAATCACGACAGCGCAGGAATCGTCCTCACCTTCTTGGCCTTTTTGGGATTCTTTGTAAGCAAAGGCCGCCGTATCGCCGCATTCTGGTTTGTCGGAGCGGCGGTGGCATTATCCTATGCAATGGGTGCGCATTCTCCGCTGTTTCAGCTCTGGTTCGACATTATCCCGGGCATGAAAAGCTTCAGAGCGCCCAGCATGGCCATGTTCTGGCTTCCGCTGTTGATGACCATGATGGCAGTCCCCGTCATTTCCGCTTTCAAAGATCCTGAAAACAAGCGGAGGTTCAAAGCCGGACTTGTCATGTTCCTCGTTCTTTTGGGAATCGTTTGCATCGCGCGTTTCTGTTGGATGGATTTTCTCGGTTTCCCGGGACTTCTCGTTTCCATCCTTTACGGGCTTGCCCTTATCACCGTATTGAACCTTTTGGACCGCAAAGTATCTTTCTCGCCGAACGAACTCGTCAAATCGTTTACGTCAAAATTCCAAGGTTCCTCCAAGCTGGAATTGTCTGCCATCTTTTTCCCGTTTTTGCTTGTCGGAATTTTCCTTTTTTCAGGACAGAACCTTGTTTCGAATCCCGAAACGGCCAGTTACTTTAAACCGCTGAACGAAACCGTGATGCGCTTCACCGCAACCCAGATTCTGCCCAGTTTCTGCCTTGCCGCCATAGCAGCCGTCGCCGTCTGGTTCATCTTTTCCCTCAAATGCCCGCTTTGGAAAAAAGCGCTCGCCACGTTCGCCGTCGCCGCCATTGAATTGTACAGCATCAATTTCCCATTTGTCGACACCGTTCCCGAAAGCAATTACGTGCAGACGGCAAATCCCGTCATCCGCGCCATCCAAAAAGAACATCCCGACACCCTGAACCGCCCACGCGTCCTTTCCCTTTCTCGAAATCCGGCAATCAGCGGCAACTCGTTCCCCCTTTACGACATGAGCAACGCAGACGGTTTCCACGACAATGAATTGGCTTCTTACCGCCTCTTCCGTGGAGAAGGCAATGAAAATTACCTGTATAACGTCAACCAAGTTCTGCAAGGTGATGCGCAAAACGCCTTCATCGACCTGATGAACATCGGAGACATCATTTTCGATTCCCAAGGGAAAACGGTTTACGCGCCATTCCGCGGACATTCAAGCGACGGACGCCTTTACGGAAACTTCGCCGTAATGACCGACTCTCAGGCAGTCAACGCCCTCCGAAACGGTTTTGATTTCCGCCACACCATTATCCTTTCCGAAGCGCCGGAATCCTTCGCCGTGACAGACTCCGTCAGCGGAATCGCCAAGATTGTTGAAAAAACAAAAATGGACGATTTCACTTACCAAGTTTCCGCAGACAGGCCCGCATTCCTCCTTTCTTCGGGGAACTTCCACCGCTACTGGAAAGCGACGGTCAACGGCAAACCCGCCAAAGTCTATAAAGCGTTCGGAACCCTCCGCGCAGTCCAAGTTCCCGCCGGAAATTCCACCGTTCACTTTGAATACAAGTCAGACGCTGTCCGGGCTTCGCTCTTCATCGGTTTGATTTCCGCGCTGATTTTCATCGCCGCCATCGTCGCCGCAGTCGCCATCAAACGGAAGCGGCAAACGGCTTGCCATACGGAATCAAAAATCAAATAGCACCGACGCTTCGAGTCCACCGCGAAAGTCCGGTCCAAGAACAAAGTGCGCCGGACTATCGAAATCGCTCATCATCGCGTCGACAACAGCATCGCCGATGGAATAGAGATAAATCAGAACGATTCCCCAAATATACTGGTTGCGGTTTTTCCGGAAGTAAAGAATCTGTTCGTTGATGATGTCAAGGTCTTCGTGAGTGGGGTCTTCTTTTTCCAAGGCGTGCTTTCTGTCCAAATAATATTCAATGACATTTTGACGAGAAAAGATGCTGACGGAAGCACCGAAAAGTCCCATATACAGAAGTCCCGCTTTTCCATATTCCCGATTGTAAATTTGCCCCCAGCCAGGCACGATGGAGCGCAAAAGCGTCCCGGATACGGAGCGGTTCTCCACAACGCGCCCCTGATTATTCGCCCAGATTCCATAAGCGTCAAAAAGGCTGTAAACATGGATGCCAATCATCCAGGCAAGCTCCGACTTTCGCAAATCCTCTTCTTCAATTTTATGGTCGCTGTACGAGCGGACTCGCTCCGCAAACTGATTTCGTTTCGCCTGGTAATACGAGAGGCTGTCCCGATTTTCAAGAATCTTGTGCGAATACAGCGCAACGGAATCCTGAAATTCCCGCGCCTGTTTGAACCGCCTGTCTTTTTGCGCCTTTTTATTCACGAAAACTTCATAAGCAAGTCCGAGTTCTATCGCCGAAATGAATCCGCCGCGAATATAATGTCCCGTATAATAATGACCGCCACCGGGAAAAATTCCCAAAAGCAGGGTCAGGGCGAGCGAATTGTTGTCCGTTTCCACGTCCCATTCATAAGTCGGCAGCGTATCGATACTTTCGACACCCGTTTTCCCTGTTGCGGCAATTTTCGGAGAAAAATCCACAGACACGGAATCGACCGGAGCATCCGCCCAAACGGCAGAGAACGACAAGGCCAACGCCCAAAAAAATGTCCAGAAAGGAATCCGCATCGCGCCAAATAATAAAAAAATCTTCCCGCGGATTTCGCCCTGGGAATGGAATCGGCACACATCCGGAACAAAGACAACTTTTGTCAAATTCGATTTCTATCTTGTATAATGAGGAAAAGAATGGAACACACGCATCAAATCGCCTTGATAAGTCTAGGCACGGAACTCACGCAAGGCTTCACGCTCAACACGAACGCCCATTGGATGGCCGGACGCCTCAGCGAAATGGGATTCGACGTCGCCTGCGAGATAACCCTTCCGGATAACGCCGAATCCTGGCAAGCCGTTTGGGAAATGCTCCGCAAAGCGGGGATTCAAACCGTGATTCTCGGCGGCGGATTGGGCCCAACAGAAGACGACAAGACGCGTTTTTTTATCGCCGAAACCTTTCACCTGCCGCTGGAATTTCGCGAAGAATGGCTGCAGTCCATCAAAACTTTCATCGAAAGCCACAACAAGAACTTTTCCGATGCGAACCGCATCCAGGCATTTTTCCCCCGCGGCGCGACTGTTTTAAACAATCCCGTCGGAAGCGCACCCGGATTCCGCATCACGCAGGATGACGTCACCCTTTTCGCTCTTCCGGGCGTTCCCTTTGAAGCGAAAGAAATGTTCGAACGCCACGTCGTTCCCTATCTCGCCCCAAAACAAAAGCCCTTTTTCTTTCGGGAGCTCCGTTTAGCCGGCATCTTTGAATCGGACTTGGCGGAAAAATGGAAAGGATTTTCATTCCCGGCACCTGTTTCCTGGTCTAGCCTTCCCGTCCGGGACGGCATCCTTTTCCGCTTGTATTCCACGGAATCCGCCCAAATTCTCGAAGAAACCGCACAGCGTTTAATTCAACTCCTCGATGACCGCCAAAGCGTCATTTCCACCAACGGGAAATCCCTCCCAGAAGTCATAGCCGACTTGCTTTGCGCCCGCGGCGAGACCCTTTCTACGGCAGAATCCTGTTCGGGCGGAATGGTCGCAAGTGAAATCGTCAACCTCCCCGGCGCGAGCGTTTTTTTCAAAGGTGGCGCATGCGCCTATTGGAACGAAGCCAAAGAGGATATTCTCGGCGTTCCCGAAGAAACGTTAAGTGCCCACGGAGCCGTGAGCAAAGAGACCGCCATCGCCATGGCTGCCGGCGCACGCCGGATTTACCATTCGGATTGGGCAATTTCCACTACCGGAATCGCCGGGCCCGGCGGCGGAACGCCAGAAAAACCCGTGGGACTGGTCTGGATGGCAGTCGCCTCTCCTTGGGAAAACTTCGCCTTTTGCGAAAAATTCTCTGGAGACCGGGAACAAATCCGCGAAAAAAGCGTTTTTAAAGTGCTGGATGTTTTGCGCCGCGCCATTCTCAAAAAGAATGAACAGAAAAGCACTTGCACAAAAGAACAGCAATTTATATATTAAACAAGAACAAAAAATCCCCATCGGAGATAAAAATGGCTAAGAAATCTGCTGCACCCACTCTCAACAAGCCCCTTTCCGGAGAAAAGGCGAAAGCCGTCGAAGCGGCCATCGCCCAAATTGAAAAGAATTTCGGCAAAGGTTCCATCATGACTCTCGGCGGTCAACCGGAACAAAACATTCCCGTCATCCCATCGGGCTGCGTCCAGTTGGACATGGCTTTGGGAGTTGGAGGATTTCCCCGGGGCCGCATCATTGAAATTTACGGACCGGAATCTTCCGGCAAGACGACGCTTTCGCTCCACGCCATCGCCGAAGCTCAAAAGCAGGGCGGCGTCGCCGCTTTCATCGACGCGGAACACGCCTTTGACCCCGTTTACGCGCGTCACCTCGGCATCAACATCGACCAGCTTCTCGTTTCCCAGCCGGATACCGGCGAACAGGCCCTCGACATTGCCGAGACGCTGGTCCGTTCCGGAGCCATCGACATTGTCGTCATCGACTCGGTTGCAGCCCTAGTCCCCCAGGCGGAAATCAACGGAGAAATGGGCGACAACCACGTGGGACTTCAAGCCCGTTTGATGTCCCAGGCTCTCCGCAAACTCACCGGAATCCTTTCCAAATCCAACACGTGCATGATTTTCATCAACCAGCTCCGCATGAAAATCGGCGTCATGTTCGGCAACCCGGAAACAACAACAGGCGGAAACGCTTTGAAATTCTACGCCTCCCAGCGTTTGGACATTCGCCGCATCGCCCAGATTAAAAACGGCGACGAAGTCATCGGCAACCGCACCCGCGTCAAAATCGTCAAGAACAAAGTGGCAGCCCCCTTCACCCAATGTGAATTCGACATTCTCTACGGGCAAGGCATTTCCCGCGAAGCCAGCATCTTGGATTTGGGCGTCGAACTGGATGTCATCGAAAAGAGCGGTTCTTGGTTCTCTTACAACGGTGAACGCATTGGGCAAGGCCGCGAAAGCACGCGTCTTTTCCTCAAAAACAATCCAGAAATCTGCGCCGAAATCGATGCGAAAATCCGGGAACAGATGAAAGACGTGAAAATGTTCGACATTTCAGAAGACGACGCGTTGGCAACCTCCGAAGAACTTTCGGATGCAGCCGAAGCCGCCGCAGAAGGCGAATAATTCTCCCGAAGTCCCTTTTCCTTTCCATCCAAACCGGTTTCGCCATATTCCGGCTTTGGCAAAGGGAAAGGGCTTTTTCCTTTGCCGGGGAACTTTCCCGTAAAACAAAAACCTTTTTTTGTTAACTTTGAAAAGTCTCATTTCGAAAAGAGGTTTTCTTGTCTTACTCCATCGGCCAAGTCTCCCAAAAAACGGGCCTTTCCACTTACACGCTCCGTTATTACGAAAAAGAGGGGTTGCTGCCTTTTGTTCAAAAGACTCCGTCTGGCATCCGCGCTTACAGCGACGAGGATCTCCGTTGGCTGTCCCTCATCGAATGTCTAAAAAAAACAGGAATGCCCATCAAAGAAATCCGCACCTATCTCAAATGGTATAGCGAAGGCGACGCCACCTTACCCAATCGCCTGGCGCTGTTCAAACGACGGAAATCCATCATCGAAAAAGAATTGAGCGATTTGGAGAAAATTCTCAACAAAGTCAAATTTAAAATTTTCCTCTACGAAGAAGCAATCCGCGAAAAAAGCCTTCAAAAAGTCAACCATTCCACTCAAATAGAAAAGCTCCGCAAAGAACTTTTCGGAGATCCCCACTTTTTCCCAAAAAATTCCGCTTCTGCGGAAAACCTTTCCGACAACGATTCCAATCCAGATTCCCCCACATGATGCGTTTTTTCCGAAAGACTTTTTTCCTCTTAGCCTTTTTACCCTTTGCCTCCTTTGCGGAGGAATGCCCTTCGCCATGGATTGATTTTCCCGCCGTCATCTCCGCCGAAGGGCGCTTCATCAACCGCGAAAACGTCCGGGTACACGTTGATTTGATTTGGCAACATTTACCGGATGCGGCAGACACTTTCGACATCACGATTTCCGGCAGGGAATCTTTCCGTTACATATCTTCCGCAGACTACCGCTACATGGAATATTTCCCCGGACGCATTCCCCGCCAGATGGCCATGCACCATCTCAGGGAAACCATTGGAAAAAGCCCCCTCCGATGGGACGATTTGGAATTGCTCGCCCAGGGCATTTTCCTTTGCCGGGACAGTTTACACCAGGACTCCGCCTTTGTTTACCCGGCGCGCTCCCAAACCTGGTTCCGCATCCGCTTCAATCATCCAAAGCCGGACACCATTTGGATGTTCGGCTCCGGAGAAGAACGGCGATTGACAGTCCACTCCTGGAATCTTTACGATGGCATTTTCATGCCGACAATCATTGATTTGAAGGGAAACGGGGAATCCGGCAGTTTCTGGATACGGACAGCGCGCCGCCTATCCCCGCCTGCGCCGGAAAAAGCCGAAATTTCCGAAACGCCCCAAAACGCCTCCCGATGGGCATCACCGATTTGGAACGGGCTTAATCGAAAATCCAAAATTGCGTTGATATTGCAAATGCAATAAAAACTGCTGGGAGGTCCGGCCACTGTAAAAGCGTTTCTTTTCGCGGATCCAGTAACCGCCGAGAAGTGTGATTTTATTTTCGCTGTTTTCGCCAAAACGAAAAGATGGTCCGGCGAGGAAAACCGTATAACTCAGCGGCTCTTTGAGATAAGAACCGTTTGCCGTTTTGGAATTCCCCGTATTGTATTGGTTGATGTAACCCGCCAAGGCCCAGTGCTTCGTCACCGGCAAATAAGCGTAAGCGATAAGGTCAATGATAAAATCCCGGCTGAACACGGGAATATTCCGGCGGTAATCAAAACTCTTCCCTTCAAATTCGGTGCTGATGTCCACCAAGGTGAAATGCAGACCGACTCCCATAAAAGCGTCCAATCCAAAGCTGTATTCCAGGTCGAAATAGAATGCAAAATTTTGCATGAAATCCACTGCGGATTCTTTAGAGTAAACGCGCTCCGTAATCCAGTCCGCCGTCCAAGAATCCGCGATATTCCCCTCTTCCGCGTTGCTCGCAAGCGTCATTTCCACGTTGGACTTAAAGTAGGTGTAATGCTCGTAAAGGAAGCGCGCCTCGATTTGCGGATTCGTTTGAAAAGGCCGTCCACCGAGTCCCAGGCGAAATCCCCCATAAAACGGTGACACTTCCAAATCCGCCGAAAAGCGCAAGAACGCCGCATCCGCATCCAGGGTGTTGCCGTAGGGCAATTTGCGCAAAGGCTCTATCCAGTTGAAAGAAAGCGTGTTGACTTCCTGATTCAACCACTGTCCCCACACAAAAGGCGTATTTCCCGCCACGGTAAAAGAAAGGTTTGGACCGTATTGCAACCGGTAAAGTCCGTTCATGTCAAAAATATCGGCAACGGCGCATCCAATAAGCAGGGCCATACCCACAAAGACATTTTTGAACAAACGGGAAAATTTCATGCGCCCAAAAGTAAAAAAATTCCCGTTTTCTTGGATTGAATGCCCACGAAAAGGCGATAGAATGCACGGGGAGCGCCGCAGTCGTCATCCAAGCCCGCCCATTCGCCTATTTTCAGGGCAAAATTCTCCCCCAAACGCAAACGGTTCGATGAAATGCAAAGTTGTTTATCGGAGATTTGCGCTTTCCCGTCATCCATACAAGCCTTTCATTCTAATTTTCCCATTTAGTTTGTTAAATTTGGGCGCGATGGATATGGATTTTACGACAGTGCAACTTCCGCGGAAACTTTCCTCGAAAGAATTCATCGCCGTTCAAAAAAGCTGTTCCCGGATTCTTGAAAAGGGAAATTTGCGCGTGGACGGCTCTGCGCTCGCACACTTCAATTTTTTAGAAGAATCCCTGCTGACTTATTTGGCGGAAACGGCGGAGGCGAACCATCGCAAACTCATATTGCGCGGATTTTCCCCCAAGATTCGAGAACAACTGTCCCACCTGGCCCGTCACCCGGTTCCCGTAAAAGAGACGGAAACTCCCATGAATCCCGTCGAAAAATTGGGAGCCTCCGGATTTTTCTTTCTCGATGGCCTCAAAACGTTCTTTTACTTGCTCAGCGAATGCATCTATTGGACAATCTTTGAATCTTTCGACAAAAAGCGTTTGCCGTTCCATGGGACCGCCCTGCAATTGCTGCGATTGGGCAGCGAAGCTTGCGGCATCGTGTTTCTCCTCGTCTTCCTGATAGCGTTCACGCTTTCCATTCAAAGCGCGAGCATGCTGAACGCGGTGGGAGCCGCCTCGTACCTTGCCGGCGGACTCGGATTTTTAATGTTCGCAGAAATCGGCCCCCTGCTGAGCTCCATCATCCTGGCCGGGCGTTCCGGGAGCGCCATTACAGCAGAAATCGCCAGCATGACCGTCGCCGAAGAAATCAAAGCGCTGCGGACAATGGGAATCGCTCCCATTCAATTTTTAGTGCTCCCCCGATTCAAAGCCATGAGCGTCGCCGTTCCCGTCCTTTCTTTCTGCTCCTCCATTTTAGGCTGCGTCGCGGGGATGATGGTAGGCGATCTGTTTTGCGAGCTTTCCCCTTACAATTATTGGTTTTCACTCAAAGACGGCATCACGCTACTCCTCATCGGAAAGAGCATGGTCAAGTCTCTCGTTTTCGGGTGGATTATCGCCTTGGTCGCCGCCCAAAAAGGCCTGCGGGTCCGCGGAGGCGCCGATGCCGTCGGAAAAGCGACAACATCTTGCGTGGTCACGTCGATTTCCGGCATTATTATCGCCGATGCCATTTTCTCCTTCATCTTTTACTGAGAATGCCAATGTCCGCCGTCCTTGAAGTCAAGCATCTATGCGCCGGTTACGGGAAAAAAGTCGTGTTGAAAGACATTTCCTTCAGCGTTGAAAAGCGCGAAATCCGGATGATTCTCGGCGCATCCGGTTGCGGAAAATCGACCCTGCTGAACAACATTCTCAAGCTCGAACGCATCATTTCCGGAAGCATTTCCTTTTTTGGCAAAGAAATCCCCAAAAAAGAGCCCATTCCCGATGTCACGCGCCGGCGGACAGGCGTTTTGTTCCAAGGCGGGGCGCTCCTCACCAATTTGACCGTTGCCGAAAACGTGGAATTGCCTTTGCGCAGGAGCTATCCCAAACTTCCCCAGAAAACGTTGGACGAGATCGCCGCCGACCGTCTGGAAAAGGTTCATTTGCTGAACGCCTTTTACAAATTTCCATCGGAACTTTCCGGCGGTATGCGGAAAAGGGCCGCATTAGCCCGCGCCATCGCTTTCGAACCGGAGCTCCTTTTTTGCGATGAACCCTCTGCCGGGCTCGATCCCGTCACCTCGCGCTCTCTCGACGAACTGTTGTTGGAATTGCGCGATACGCTGGGAGTCTCCGTCGTCATTGTTTCTCACGAACTCGAAAGCATCAAGACGATTACAGACAAATTCATTTACCTCAAAGACGGGAACGTTTTGATGGACGACACTCTCGACGCGGGCATCCACTCGGACATTCCCGAAATCCGGGATTTTTTCGCCCGGGAATACAAGCACTCGCCCGCCAACCGGGAACTGTACCACTTTGATTTTGAAGATTAGAGGAATTTATGGACACAACTAAAATTGAGCGCATTCGACTGGGAATTTTTCTTCTGATTTGCTTTGGAGCGACCATCGGCTTCACCATTTTCATCGCTCAGCAGCGCCTTTCCGATCGGAAGTCCAGCTACCACACCATTTTTTCGGAATCCGTCATCGGACTTTCCATCGATGCCAAAGTCATGTTGAACGGCATCGAAGTGGGAAACGTCACCCGCATCCACATCGATTCCACCAATTTGACAAATGTCGTTGTCCATTTCGACGTCCGCGAAGGAACTCCCATCAAAGCGGGAACCCGCGCCCAAATGACCAGCGGAATTTCCCTGACCGGGCAAAAGAGCCTCGTCCTTTCCGGCGGAGACGTTAATGAGCCGGACATTCCCGAAGGCGGACTTGTCCTTGCGGGAAAAAACATTTTCAACAAACTTTCCGGCCAAGCGGAAAGCACCCTCGAACGGGTCGACGACATTTTAAAACAGCTGAACACCATCCTGTCCGAAGACAACGCCGTCCGCATCGAAAACACCTTGAAAAATTTGGAAAAAGTCAGCGCCAACGCAAGTAAAATTTCGCAAGACGCCCAACAGCCCATGCGGGAAATCGCATCGTCCGCCGCCGCTTTGCGCAAAACCCTCGACGATTTTCAAAAAGCGGAGCTGCCGCAAAAAATCGAAACGGATTTGGTGCTTATCCAGGAAAAGATTCAAGACATCGACACGAAGACGATAAACCAGAACGTCGTATCCGCGCTTGAATCCATCAACAACCTTTCCCGCCGCGCCGATCTCATCATGTACAACAACCAAGACCGGCTGGCCGAAATTCTCGATCAGTTGAATACGACACTTTCCAATCTTTCCGACTTTGCGCAAAAAATCAAGCAAAATCCATCGTCCTTGATCCGCGCCGAAAAGAAGTCCGGACGTTAACCCAAGGAGCTTCCATGAAAAAATCCCCCTTCGCCCTTTTCATCGCAGCGGCTCTCTGCCTTTCCGCATGCGCCGGTTCCGGAACTCCGACGCGCTATTACACGTTAGCGGCTTCGGGTTCTGCAAAAGCATCCGTCAAGCTCCCCTACAATCTGGTCGTCAAAAAATTTTCCGTCGACCCCGCTTACAACCAGACCCATATCGTCTATCGCGAATCGCCCTACGATTTCATGGCTTACAACAACGATCTTTGGGCGACAAACCCCGAACACCAAGTTGCGACCGTCCTCGCCGAAGAACTGAAACGCAGCGGCCTGTTTCCCAAGATCGAACTCCGCGCCACAGAAATTCCCGATTTGGAACTCGCCGGATTTTTAGTCGCCATAGAAGAAGTCGACGTGGATTCTTCCGAGCGTTACGCCCGCGTCGCCCTGGAACTTTCCCTCCGCGATGTCAAAAAGGACTCCCTGCTCTGGAAAAAATCTTACGACGAAAACGAACGCCTCGCCGGAACAGAGCCCCGTGAAATCGCCAAAGCGGCATCCGTTTTGGTAAACCGTTACGCCGAAGACGTCGTCCGGGAATTTGAACGGATCCTGTCCGGCAAAAGCGAATCCGCGGGATTCTGACCTTAGACACGGTAAAAAGTGGGCAAAACCCAAAAGTTTACACTTTCTGAAGTCAAAAAAAATTATCTTACGGAACGCAACTTTTTAGGAGCGATTATGAATCTTTGCAAAAGTATGATAGTCGGAATGGCGCTGCTGGCGTTGACCGCCTGCAACAGCCGCTATTCATCCCCTATCCTCGTCGAACGCGGCGTAGAACAATACGAACGCGAATATTTCGCCACAAAGGAAAGCATGGGCATTGAAAAACGCCTCAAGGACATTTTCCTCCAGGGCTACATCGAAGAGGGCATGACCCAGGAAATGGTAAACCTCCTGTGGGGACCTCCCGATCATGAATTGCAAAACGGCTACGTTTGGGAATACTTCACCCGCGACGGAAAGCTGATTACCCGTCTGAAATGGAAAGACCCGGAAGTGGCCCGCATGAAAGGCTACGAAAGCGAACTCGTCCTGGATAAAATTGAAGGCGACCGTTACGGTGGCTCCAAACCTCCCCAAAAGAGCCTGGAATCCGCCTACTGATTTTAGAAAAGCGCAGCCGGCGGCTTCGCTTTTTTCTACATTTGGCAACGAACAAACAACATCCCACTGAAGGAGTTTATCCATTATGCGTCAGTACATCATTGCTGGAAACTGGAAAATGAACAAGACGGTCAGCGAAAGCGTCCAACTCGCCAAAGATATCGTTGAAGCCGTCAAAGACGTCAAGAAGACCGAAGTCGTCATTGCCCCGACCTATCTGGCAGCGGCAAAAGTCGCCGACGTCGTCAAGGGAACCAATGTGAAGCTCGCCGTCCAGGATGTCCACTGGAAAGACCAGGGCGCTTACACGGGCAAAGTTTCCGTCGACATGGTCAAGGAAATCGGAGCCGCCTACATCATCATCGGCCACTCCGAACAGCGCCAGTATTTCCACGAAACCGAAGAAACGGTGAACCTCAAGGTCAAGAAGACTCTCGAAGCCGGCATCAAGGCCATCGTCTGCATCGGTGAAACTCTCGCCCAACGCGAAGCCGGCACTTTGAAAGAAGTCCTCGGTCTCCAGATCAAGGGCGCGCTCGCCGGCGTTTCCGCAGAAGACGCGGACCAGAACATTGTCCTCGCTTACGAACCGGTTTGGGCGATTGGAACAGGTAAAACGGCTACGGACGAACAGGCCGAAGAAGCCCACGCTTATATCCGTTCCGTTGTCAAGGAGCTCTACGGCGAAAAAGTCGCTGACGACATGCGCATCCAATACGGTGGATCCATGAAGGGCGCAAACGCTGCCGGTCTTCTCGCCCAGCCGAACATTGACGGCGGACTCATCGGAGGCGCCGCTCTCAAAGCCGACACGTTCAAGGCTATCATCGACGCTGCCGAAGCGAAGTAACCCTTTTTTCAGGAATCATTATGTCAACACTTTTTTGGGTCGGAATCGTCATCCACATTTTCCTTTGCCTGTTCCTCATTCTGTTGATTCTCCTGCAGAACGACAAAATGGGCGGTCTTGCCGGACTCGGTGGAATGACCTCGCAATCCGCATTTTCAACCGCTGGTGCCGCCACTTTCGTCCAGAAGCTCACCCGCATTGTGGGAATCATTTACTTGGTACTCGTCTTCTTCCTGGGATACATGACCATTCAAGAAGACCGTTCGGCAAATGAATCTTCTGCGCTGAAAAAAGCGGCAGCCGAACAGACGACGGCAGCCCCGGCAATTCCGGAAGCCGCTCCCATTGCCGTACCGGCAACAGCAGCTCCTGTTGAAAATTCTCAAGAAAGTCCCTTGACAAGCCCGGCAGAATAATCTATATTTACGCCCGTAATCAAGTTCTAACGCGGTCGTGGTGGAATTTGGTAGACACGCTAGCTTGAGGTGCTAGTGCGAGCAATCGCTTGACAGTTCAAGTCTGTCCGACCGCATCAGGGTCCGGTTTCGCAAGAAACCGGACCCTTTTGTTTTAGCCGCAATGTCTTTCATTCACAGCCGATATAAAAACGGCTCTCCTCCATCACACCGGACAAGTTTCCTTTCCACGAAAACGGTTCGACTTTGCAGTCAACACCGTACAAAATTCAACATACCGCAGAAAAGGCTTCTATTCGAAATCCCAACCAAGAAAAGTTCTCAACTCCGCATTCCGCATTCCGAATTATACAGTCCAATTTCTCATTCCTAATTTCTCATTTCACCAAAAACGGCTCGCTTTCGCCGTCCAAACCGTGTAAACATCAACACCGCAACAGAAAAGGCTTCGGTGTGAAATCCCATCAAAAAGAGAGCTCAGTTATCAGCTCGAACGCCAAACTTCACATTCCTCATTTCTAATTCCTCATTCCTAATTCCTAATTCCGAATTATTTACAATTCCGCGCACAAAAAAAACGCGCACAATCCTGTACGCGTTTTTCCGTCTTTTCGCAAGTTACTTGACGCGGACCCGCATCGTTTCCGTGCCCACGCGGACGATGTAAGCGCCGGCGTTTTGCAGGGTGAGGAACAGTTCCGTCGAGTTCACGACCCCGCGGCGGAGGACATGCCCCTGCACATCGAACACGGCGAAGCTTTCGCCCATGCGGGCGTTCTGCACCCAAATCGTCCGATTTTGCACCTGCAAGTTGAATCGCGGCTGCGCCGTCACGTGGAAGGCTGTCGAACCGCTGGAGGAGCTGGAGCCCGCTACGCTCGAAGAGCTTGACGCGGACGAGCTGGAATTCGCTACGCCCGAAGAGCTCGACGCGGACGAGCTGGAATTCGCTACGCCCGAAGAGCTTGACGCGGACGAGCTGGAATTCGCTACGCCCGAAGAGCTCGACGCGGACGAACTGGAATTCGCCGAGCTGGATGAAAATTTGATTTCTTCGTACTTGGCGCGGATTTGCAAATCTCTCGTGACAGCAATTGTATCGCCGGAATTGCCAAGGAATTCGTAGCAATACCAGCCACTGAACATGTATCCCTCAGTGGGTTCCGGGGCGCTCGGGAGGGTGGTTAGAGCACGGTAATCCGAGTAACGGTTCGAGAATTCGGTGCCGTTGACGAAGAAAACGACCCTGTAAATCGCCTTGTTCTCCGCATTGGCGAAAATGGGATAGCCGCCGTTCCGGCTCCAAACGCCGCTGTTCATTTCCGAGCCGTTGGTGGTGTTCAGAACCCAGGCGAACTGGTCGCGCTGCATGTTGGCGGTAGTCATACCGGAGACATCCGTAGCCGTTGCCGAATTGCTGCCAATCGCGGAAACACCGGGAAGCTCATCCGAATCATAATAGCAGTTGATGATTTTGGCTGTATCCGCATTGACTCCGGCAACGCCTCCCCGATACGCTTCACCATATTTATTCGCTTCACCATCTCCCATAAAGGCGAGGGTGTCCGTACGGGAATAGGAATTCTTGACCAGGGCTTCCGATCCACTATTGTACCCTATGATGCCGCCTGCATAGGAGTACTTGGAGGTATCGGAAGCGGTGACACTGCCGGAGTTCGCGCAGTCGCTCACCGTGCCGACATTATAGCCCACGATGCCGCCTGCGTAGGAGTAGTTGGAGCTGGTGGCGCTGCTGACAGTGCCCTCGTTCGCGCAATCGCTCACCGTGCCTCTATTGTAGCCCACGATGCCGCCCGCGTAGGAGCTGTTGGAGCCGGTGGCGCTGACACTGCCCTCGTTCGCGCAGCCGCTCACCGTGCCTCTATTGTAGCCCACGACGCCGCCCGCGTAGGAGCTGTTGGCGCTGACACTGCCCTCGTTCGCGCAGTCGCTCACCGTGCCACTATTGTAGCCCACGATGCCGCCTGCGGAGGAGCGGCTGAAGCCGGTGGCGCTGACGTTGCCGCTGTTCGCGCAGTCGCTCACAATGCCATATAAATTACATCCCACGATGCCGCCCGCATATTTAGTTGC
>CAYNID010000013.1:0-37506 GCA_964397425.1 uncultured Fibrobacter sp. | reverse complement strand
GCTGATAACTGAGCACTCTTTTTGATGGGTTTCACACCAAAGCCTTTTCTGCTATCGTATTGAAATTTGCACGGTTTGGATTGCAAAGGTGAACCGTTTTTGAAAATTAGAAATGAGGGTTATAGGACTTTGCAATGCAACATAGCGGATAAACCGGCATTTTTAACTATCCACTTGTGCAGTAGTTTGTTTTTTTCTATTTTTGAAGCAAAATTTTGAACCGCATCCTCCGGTTCGCTTTCCAAATCCGGGAAAATTTTATTCCTTTTGGGCGCGTCCGGTGAAAACCGGTTCCTTTCGCCCCATGAAAAAAGAGACTTAACCTTTATGGCTGCTAAATATACGGAAGACAACATCAAATCGCTTGAATGGCACGAACATATTCGGATGCGTCCGGGTATGTACATCGGCAAGTTGGGCGATGGGCAAAGCCCCGACGACGGCATCTACGTCTTGGTCAAAGAAATCATCGACAATTCCATTGATGAATTTGTCATGGGCTCCGGCAAAAAGATTGAAATTGAAATCCACGACAGAGAAGTCCGCGTTCGGGACTACGGTCGAGGCATTCCCTTGGGAAAAGTCATCGATTGCGTTTCCAAAATGAATACGGGTGGAAAATACGACTCCGAAGCCTTCCAAAAATCCGTTGGCTTGAACGGTGTCGGTACCAAAGCGGTAAACGCCCTTTCGGACAAATTCATCGTGCAAAGTTTCCGCGATGGAAAGTGCAAGCGGGCCGAATTCAGCAAAGGCATTTTGGTCAAAGAGTTCGGCGAATGCAAAACGGACGAAAAGACGGGGACGGAAATCATCTTTTCTCCGGATCCGACCATTTTCAACAAAAATTACCGTTATCTCCCAGCTTATCTGGAAGAAAAAATTTGGAATTACGCTTACCTGAATACAGGACTCACCCTGGTGATGAACGGCAAGATCTATTCCAGCGAAAACGGCCTTTTAGACTTATTGAAGGGGCGCGTCGACGATACCATCCGCTACCCTATCGCCCATTTAAAAACGAAAGATATTGAAATCGCCTTTTCCCACGGCAATCAATACGGCGAACATTATTTCAGCTTTGTCAACGGACAAAATACGACTCAGGGCGGCACGCACCAGCAAGCGTTCCGCGAAGGTTTTGTCAAAGGCGTTCGCGACCATTTCAAAAAAGATTTGGACCCATCGGACATCCGCAACTGCATCATCGCGGCTATCGCCGTCCGCATTCAAGAACCTGTTTTTGAATCCCAGACGAAAACCAAGCTGGGCAGCACCACGACTGCTCCGGGTGGGCCGTCTCTCCGCACGTGGATTGTCGATTTTGTATCCACAGAAGTGGACAACTTTTTGCACAAAAATTCCGAAGCCGAAAAAGCCCTGCTCGTCCGCATCCAACAAAGTGAACGCGAACGCAAAGACATTGCAGGCATCCGCAAACTGGCAAACGAACGGGCGCGCAAGGCGAACCTGAACAATAAAAAACTCCGCGACTGCAAAGTTCATCTGACAGACGCCAAAAATCCCGTTCACAAAGAAACGATGATTTTCCTGACCGAGGGCGATTCCGCCTCCGGGACTCTCACGAAAGCCCGCAACGTACAGAATCAAGCCGTATTCAGCCTACGCGGAAAACCGCTGAACAGTTACGGACTCACCAAACGGGTCGTCTACGAAAACGAAGAGTTCAACCTGCTCCAGCATGCGCTCGACATTGAAAACGGTTTGGACTCCCTCCGCTACGACAAAGTCATTATCGCAACCGATGCCGACGTCGATGGCATGCACATCCGTTTGCTCCTGATGACATTCTTTTTGCAGTTTTTCCCGGAACTGGTTGAACAGCGGCACCTTTATATTCTGCAAACGCCGCTATTCCGCGTCCGCAATTCCAAAAAGAACAAAGTCCTTTACTGCTACGACGAAACGGAACGCGACGAAGCGGCGCAAAAATTGGCTGGGAAAGATTTGGAAATCAGCCGGTTCAAAGGCCTTGGTGAAATCAACCCGGAGGAATTCCGCCAATTCATCGGAGAGACGATGCGCTTAGAAAGCGTAGTTTCTCCGCCAGATGCATCGCTAGGCAAGATGCTCGGATATTACATGGGAAAAAACACGCCTGAACGTCAAAACCGCATTGTGCAAAACCTGCGCGCCGAAGCGGTGGAGGAACTGTAATGAGCGATATGGAAAAGAACGTCCCCGGCGAAGAAAACGACAAGTTCATGAGCGCGCCCGAAGCCGAAGTGAAAAGCGACACGGCGATTCTAGGACTTTCCAACGCGAACCATTTGGAAAAGCTTTATGATGGCTGGTTTTTGGATTACGCCAGCTACGTGATTCTTGACCGTGCCGTTCCCTATTTCGAAGATGGCTTAAAGCCCGTGCAGCGGCGCATTTTGCACACTCTTTCCGAAATGAACAACGGGCATTTGATCAAAGTGGCAAACGTTGTCGGGGCGACGATGCGTTATCATCCTCATGGCGACGCTTCCATTTACACGGCACTTGTCGGATTGGGTCAAAAAGGACTTCTTATCGATACGCAGGGAAACTGGGGAAACCCGCTTACCGGCGATGGCGCGGCTGCGGGCCGTTATATCGAAGGACGGCTTTCGCAATTTGCGCAAGAAATTTTGTTCAATCCGGAAACAACCGAATGGGTTCCCAACTACGACGGCACCCGCAAAGAACCGGTAACCCTCCCCGCCAAATTTCCCCTGCTGCTCGCTCAAGGTGTCGATGGAATCGCCGTTGGCCTTTCCACGTACATCCTCCCCCACAATTTCAACGAGCTCTGTGAAGCGGCGGTCGCCTATCTCAAAGGCAAAAAGTTCTCCCTTTATCCGGACTTTTTCACCGGAGGAACCATCGACGTTTCCCATTACGACGATGGCGCGCGCGGTGGCCGCATTAAAGTTCGGGCAAAAATTGAAGTCCAAGACGCCAAAACCCTTGTCATCCAGGAAATTCCTTATGGTACGACAACCGGTTCCCTCATCGAATCGATTGTCGCCGCCAATGACAAAGGCAAAATCAAGATCAAGCGTGTTGACGACGATACAGCGCAGAACGTGGAAATCGTCATTCACCTGCTGCCCGGTTCCGATCCGCAAAAAATGATCGAAGCCCTTTACGCATTCACCGATTGTGAAAAGTCGCTTTCCCCGTGCACTTGTGTCATCATCAACAAAAAGCCTTGTTTCACCACCACTTCCGAACTGCTCAAACTCAGCGTCGACCATACAAAGCTCCTTTTGAAGTGGGAACTCGAAAATGACCTGAAGCATACACAGGAAAAATGGCATTCGACGAGCCTTGAAAAGATTTTCATCGAAAAGGAAATTTACGAAGTCATCAAAAAGGCGAAAGATCACGAAGAAATGATCCGCTTGATTGATGAAGGACTGAAGCCGTTCACGAAAAAATTGCGCCGGGAAGTCACCGAAGACGATATTGAAAAGCTCGCGTCACTTCCCATGTCGAAAATTGCGCGGTTCAACCGCAAAAAAGCCGATGAATTGCTCCAACAGCTCGACGATCATATCGCCGAAGTCAAAAATAATCTGGAGCACATTGTCGAATACACGATTGCCCATTTCAAAAACATCGAAAAGAAATACGGAGAAGGCCGCGAACGCAAAACGCAAATTGCGGAATTCGGCAAAGTCGACGCGGTCCATGTCGCCATGGCGAACCAAAAATTCTTTGTCAACCGCAAAGAAGGTTTCATTGGCACGGGATTGAAAAAAGAAGAATACCTGTTCGACGTTTCCGAATATGACGACATCATCGTGTTCAAAGCGGACGGTTCGTACAAAATCGTCAAAGTCTCGGACAAGGATTTTGTCGGCAAGGACATTCTCCTTGTTGAAAAATTCAACAAAGACGATGAACGCCGCATTTACAATGTGATTTATCAGGACGGAAAAGACGGTCCATCCCTGATCAAACGGTTCAACGTTGGCGGAGTCACCCGCAACAAGGATTATCCCATGGGCAAGGGCAAGCCCGGGACAAAAATTCTTTATATTTCGTCAAATCCCAATGGCGAAGCCGAAGTGGTGAAAGTCATTCTCAAACCGCGGCCCCGCATCAAGCTCAATTTTGAATTGAACTTTGCCGATGTCGAAATCAAGGGACGGAACACCCTCGGAAACATTGTCACCAAATACGCCGTCCGCGCCATCAAAAAGGTCAGCGCCGGCGAAAGTACGCTCGGAGCCAAAGTCTTTTACTTTGACGCCATTTCTGGAGTGGTCAGCACCCAAAAGAAAGGCGACCGTCTCGGTCCTTTCGAAGAAGGCGAAAAACTGATTTCTGTCCGCAGCAACGGCATGGCAAAGCTTCACGAAATGAAAGACCCCGTTTTGGTGGGAACCGATGTCCTCTACCTCGGAAAATACGATCCGAAACAGGTGTTCACCGTTTTGTACTTTGAAGGCGACAATTTCAATTACATGGTCAAACGGTTCACTTTGGAAAATTGCCCGACCACGACAGAATTCAACTTGCTTTCGGATCATCCCGACACCAGGATGGTTGAATTATTCAGCACGGAAGACGCCCGGGTCGTCATGGATTATCAATCCGGACATCGAGTGGAACAAGAAGAACTTGATCTTTCGGAATTGGCGGACATCAAAACTTACAAGGCGTTGGGCAGCAAATTCACCGCGAAAAAAGTCAAGCGCTTTACCCGGATTAAAACGGAAAACGGCGGCGAACTTCCCGATGAAGAAAAGGATCCCGATTCCCCGGATCTCTTTGGATAACGCCCTTGGATAAAATTCAAACGCCGATATTCATCGGCGTTTTTTGAATATCCCAAGCGGCCTTTGCGTAAAACGCCGGAAGGAATGCCTGTAAACGTCAAGCCTTTTGGGCGAAGAGGAACGCTCGATGCGCTTCAAATGAGGCGCTGCGCCGAGACGGCTCTTTGTTCACTCAAAGACGTTTCCATTTAGCAAATAGGCATTCCCTTCAGCAAAAACGGTTTCGACGTTGCCGTCAAAACCGTGCGAAATTTTCTCCATTACAGAAAAGGTTTTCATGTGAAACCCCACTCTTTTTAAAACAGGGATTCCCATCTTAAAAAAAATTGGGCTACAAATCCGACCTGATTATTTGACCGGGGCTGCAGTGGAATCCGCAGCAGGAAGAGGCGCGAGATTCGCCGCAGGCAAGACACTTGCACTGGAATCGGGCGAGGCGCTTCCCGTAGAATCCTTGACCGGCTGCGGCGCGCCCACAGTTTCTCCGTCTAAAATCATTTCGAGCAATTCCGCCGCTTGCAAGAATTCGTTGGAATCCGAACAGTTTTTGGTGCCAAGAATCTTTTGCAAATATTGCTTTTGCAATTTTGAATCTCCTTCCGCGGCTGCTATGTTCGACAATTTGAAAAGAGAGGCGCACGTTTTGGGCGATTCCGGGAAGGCCTTGATGACGCGTCCAAAGACTACTTTCGCCTTGTCCATCTGATTGACATCTGCCAGGCACACGCCCATCCAATAAAGGGCGTCACTGGCGACTTGGCCTTTTTTGGCTTCTTCGTAAATCTGTTTGAATTCCGAATAAGCCAGCTTGATTTCGCCTTTGTGATAATCCGCCCGCGCCGTATTGAAGAGCGAATCCAAGGTTTGCATTTTTTCCGCGGAAATTTCAGAACTGTCCTGCGGGGCTGAAACGGTTTGACCGTTCACGACAACCTTTTTGGACAGAATTTTATCGGACTTGCCCAAAAGTAAATCCAAACGGTAAAGCAATTCTTCGTGATGGCTATCGTTGCGGTCGCTGAGCTCCGAAAGTTTGGATGAAAGCATGGCCAATTCCACCTTCATCCGCTTCTGCACAAGCGCGAGCGAATCAATGACCGATTCCAAAGAATCGATGCGAGCCCGGGTTTCTTCCGCCGAAGAGTGGACGTTTTGTTTTACCTGTTGAACATCCTGCTTGACATCGTCCCCGACCGCTTTCATTTCTTTTGTGCGGAGGAGAGTGACGCTTGAACAGGCGGTCAAGGCGAATGCGCAGACCATAGAACCAAATACAAACCGTTTCATTAAGACCTCAAGCTGAACGCGCTCAGACGGTTTTCAAACCATTACTTTTTGATATTGACTTTGAAGTTCGCGCGGCGGTTTTGCGCATAGGCTTCTTCCGAATCGCCGGCGGCCTTCGGCTTCTCTTTGCCAAAGCTTATCGTCTCCATCCGTTCCGCACCGACTCCGTAAGCCGAGAGAAAGTCCTTGACTTTCATGGCGCGTTTACTGCCCAAAGTCATGTTGTAATCTTCCGTGCCGCGGGCATCCGTATGACCTTCCACGACAATGACGAAGCGAGGTTCTTTGAGCAAAATGTCGCCGACTTGGGTGAGGATTTCTTTCGCTTTTTCCGTCAATTCCGATTTGTCGAAGTCGAAATACACATCGTCGGACATCAGGGCGTTAATCAATTTTTCAACGCGGGCGCGTTCCGCTTCAAGACGTTCTGCTTCGAGGCGTTCCGCTTCAAGACGCACCTTTTCCAAGGAGTCCGCTTTCGCCTTGTTCAACGCAGCCGTATCCACCGGAGCCGCTTCCGCTTCGGCAGGTTCTTCTTTCACCACCGGGTTCACTGGCGGTTTTTTCTTGGAGCATGCGACAAGTCCAAAAGCAATCATTGCGGAACTTGCGAGAAAAAGAATTTTTTTCATCGTTCTACCATCCTTGATTTTGTTGTGAAGAAATCTGTTTTTGGCGTTCTGGAGAATACCAAGACCACGAAGGAGCCGTATTGTCACCGCCATTCGTTATCCGGGTCACGTTTGTTCCATCTTTTCGCATGATGTAAATCTGATGGGAGCCGGAACGGTCACTGGAAAAAGCGATGAGCATCCCATCCGGAGACCACGTCGGATGTTCGTTGTTGCCCGCATTGCTGGTCAATTGTATGATGTCGGAACCATCCATGGCGCACGTGTAAATGTTCATTTTGCCTCCATCCATAGAGGTATAAACGATGCGGTCTCCGGCAGGCGACCAAGAAGCCCGTTCATTGTAATTTCCCATGAACGTAATCCGCCGGGCATCCGTCCCGTCTTTGCCCATCGCAAAAATTTGCGGGCTTCCTCCGCGATCGCTTGTGTAAAGAATCTCCGTTCCGAAAGGACTCCAGGCGGGGCTCACTTGCGACGCGCGGCCAAACAGGATTTTTTGACTTGCGCCCGTTTGCGGATTTCCCAGGTAAAGCGTTGTGCGATTTCCATGAATGGCGGCAAAAAGAAGCTCGCCCGTTTTGGGGTTCACCGCCGGGCTGAATGTTTGCGAAAGATTCGGAAATAGGCGGCGTTCACGGCTTGTGTAAAGTTCCCGTTCAAAGAGCTGCGCCTTTCCGTTCCGAAAACTGACATAAACAATCGCATTGTTGTCTTTCGTCCAGGCGGGCATCATGCTGATAGTCGTGTCGCGCGTCAACTGGCGGCGGTTGTAGCCGTCGTAATCCGCAACGACAATTTGCTTGACACCGTCGACTTTCGACACCCAGGCGATTTTCGTCGAAGCGACGCCGAATTCTCCCCAAAGCTGTTTGACGACCTTATCCGAAAAATCGTGGAGCGCCGACCGGACATCTTTTTGTTGCACCGTATAAGCCTCGCCAAGCATCAAATCTTTTGATTGTGTCGCGTAGAGGTAACAAGAAATCTTGACACGGGAACCGTCCAATTTTTCCACTTTTCCCGTCACGTAGAACTTCGCCCCGGCACGGACAAAGGTTATCATTTTGAACGCCGGACTTTCTACAACGGAAAACCGCCCCGAAAGTTCAAAGTCGCTTTTCAAAATTTTTTCCGGTTTGGCGGGAATCGCTTCGAAATTTTCCCGCATTTCAAAGGGGAGAAGTCCCACCGGCATCGTATTCGAAACGGAAATTCCCACATCCACGGAAATCGTGTCGATGGCGGCAAAAGCGCCTTGGCAAAAAAGGCTAAAGAGCAGCGCAAAAAGTTTCACTCGTGAAATCATCAACCCAATAATACAAAGTTTTTATATAAAAATTTGTGAAGAAAATCAATTCGGCGTGAAGTTGAAGTTAAGCGAAAGCGCCGGGGCGCGGTAATTCGGCGGTAATTCGGGAAGGTTCGAAACCTGGACGGCGCGCATCGAAAGATGATCCCACGTTTTGTTTTTCGAAGAACGCTTCAACGAAATGTCCGTAATGTTGCCAAAACGGTCCACCGTGAACTGGATAGTGGTTTTCGTACTCTTGGATACATTCAAACCCGACGGCGGATTAAAATGCTGCATGATAATCTGCTTCAACCGTTCCAAGTAAACCTGCATCAGCGGATCCATATCGACGTAACCAACGGGATTCAGCCCCGATTCTTCCGCGATTTCATCCGGGAGGTCCATTTCGTCGGGCAAATCCATTGTCTCTTCCACAGGCTCTTCCGGGACCGGTTCCGGCTCTTGTACAGGCTGCTCTTTCGGTTTGGGTTCCTCTTTTGCCATTTTCGGTTCGGGCGGCAATTCCTTTTTGACTTCGGGCTTTGGCTTCGGCTGCTCTTTCGGTCTTTCGGGTTTTGGCTGTTCGGGCTTGGGTTTTGGAGGCTCCGGCTTTGGACGTGCGCGGGGCTGCACTTTTTGCGGCTGCTGCACCTGCACCAGTTCAAAGACTTTGACGGGTTCCGGCTCGTGTTCGAAATTGATGAAATTCAAAAAGACGATTCCCAACGCGACGAGCACATGAAAGGCTATCGAAGAGGCGATGATGATGGGAAGCTTTCCGTTCCAGCCGCCACGAAAAAAGGGAGAATTGTCTTGCCGATGATTCGCCGCCATGCTTACTTTTCATCATCTCCGGGTAAAGTGAGGAAGCCGAGTTTTTTCACGCCCGCTTGCTGCACCAAGGAAACCACTTTCATCACCTTGCCGTAATCAACCGATTCGTCCGCATTGATGACGACCGCCATGTCGCCGTCCCAAAGCGACTTGAAAATGCTCTGAAAATCCTTGAGGTTGACCTTCATATCGGCGACGTAAACCTCTCCGCTTTTATTGACGGAAACTTTCAGCAGTTTTTCCTGCTCCATCGTCGGGGCTTCCGCCTTGGGCAAATCCACTTTGATTCCCTGGCTTAACAACGGAGCGGAAATCATGAACACGATGAGAATCGAAAAGACGACGTCAATCATGTTCGTCAGGTTCATTTCCTGGTTGATAGTTTTTCCTCGGCTGCGTTTCACAAGCTCTCCTTAGCCGGCCACTTCTTCGAGGGCGAGCAAGTCTCCGCGTTTGAAAAGGCTCAACAAACGGCTGCCAAAGTTGTAATAGGCGATTTCATTTTCACCCGTCCGCGAAACAAAGACGTTGTACGCGCCAGATGCGGGAATGGCGACGACAAGGCCCGCGACCGTCGTAATCAAAGCCATGGCGATACCCGGAGCGACAATTGTCAAATCGGCGGAACCGTGCTTTCCTATTTCAAAAAACGCGACCATGATGCCCCAAACGGTTCCCAAAAGGCCAAAAAACGGGGCGAGGTTCGCACACATTCCCAAAAAATTCACATGCCTGTTTTCGCTCAAACGGATGCCTTCGATAGAACGTTGGATGGTGTCTTCCAACAGCGATGCGCGATGCTGGATAGAATCGTAACTGACGAAATTGCTGAATTTGGACGCTTCGAGAAGAACTTCTTCGGTCAGGCTTTTTAACGCGCTCGAATCGCTGGTTTCGCATAAATCTTTGAGATCGACAAAACGTTCCACTTTTTCAAAAGTATGGAAAAATCGGGCGTTGGCTTTTTGATTCTTGTGAAAAAAGACCGCCTTGACAATGATGATGCCCCAGCAGAAGAGCGACATAAACGCCAAGATGCAAAGAATTATCATCGTCGCGACATCGGAATCACGGACCATCTGGATGACAGGCAAATCGAGCATGTAGCCTCCAAAAAGAAATGCCCTTTCAATGTAGAAAAAGTATCACCGGCAAGAGTCGCGCCCCCAATAAATTTCACCGCTTCGGGATTAAAAATTCATCCATCCTTGGCCTGGGCGCGCCCCGGCATCTTTCCCAAGCTCAAAGCGCTTATCGCTAAAAGGTCGACAATGACAAAACCCCAAAAACAGGCAAACAAGCCCGGAGAATAGCCGTAACTGTGAAGCCCCACACCGAGCAAATTCACGCCGAAAAGACAAAACGCAATGACAATGGACAATAAAGCGACAAGGATTTCAATCGTCTTTGGAGAGGCCAACTTCCCCACTTTTAAATGCATCACAATCAAAACCCATAAAAGTACGAGCAAAGCGCCGTTCTCTTTGGGATCCCATCCCCAAAAACGTCCCCACGCCACATCCGCCCAAAATCCGCCGATAAGCGTTCCCGCCACAGAAAGGGCGAATCCCGCCCAAAGAGAGCCATTCAAAAACGAAACAAGCTGTTTGGAAGGCGCGTATCCGCGGAAACGCCTCCAAAGCGCAGCGTGCGCCAAAAAACAGGCAGTAAGGAGCAGACAAAAACCCGACGCGATTGTGAACACATGCAACGAAAGCCAAAAGGGCGAATCCAATATTTGAGAAACGTTGCCAAACGGATCCCCCGAAGAGAGCGCGAATCGCATCAGAAAAAAGCAGACGAAAACAGCGGCTGTTCCCCCGGCAAGCGCTCCCCGGGATTTTTCCTTCATCGCCCCAAATAAGGTCAACACGGAAAATCCAAAGGAAATGACAAGGAGGATTTCATACAAATTCACAAGCGGAATCCGGGCCGTAACGATTCCCCGCCAAATAAAGACGGCAAACATGGAAAGCGCAGCCATCGTTTGCAGCAAAACGCCCATTCCAAAAATCCTCGCGGATGTCGATTGGATTGCAAACGAAATGACGGAAAAGACAAAGGAAATGCAAACGAGCATCCAGGCAATGAACGGCAAATCAACAGCCAAATAAAGGCGTTCCGCATCGACTCTACGCGCCATTTCCGGTGAAAGTTCCGCGCGTTCCCGCGAAATCCGGTTCCAGAAGCTTTCGCTTTGCAGGGAATCGTACAAATCCAATGCCGCATCCAACCGTTTCAACTCCCGCGTCAGCGGGTGCGAATCATCCCTCTCGGCATATTGGCGCAGCAAGGAGCGGCTTTGAAAAAAATCCCCGCGGCAAAAATTCCTGCGCGCCATGTCCAGGTGCAAAATATCCACGGCAGAATGGTGGTTCACCCGGAATACGTTCAGCGTATCCGCCGCGCCTTTCCGAATCAATTCCGGCAAATGTCGGGCAGATGTTCCCGCACATGTTTTCTTGCCGCAAAAAAGATCCGCCGCGATAATGCCCAGAGAATGTTCCGGCATTGTCCGCCCGCCAAAATCAAGCGCAAAAGGTTCTCCCGGATGAGCGAAAACCGGCAAGGAAAAAAACAAGAGAAGAACGCCCATCCACTTCATCTTTTTTTCCTCTTCGCCGCCAAATGTCCCAAAATTCCCAAGAACAACAAGGCGGAAAACAGATACGGTACAAAGGAAAACGGGTCGCATCTGACCCAAAGCCGCACAATCTCCTTGTCTGGAGAAATTGAAAATCGCTCACCGAAATACAGGGAATAGCCGCCGATTTTTTGCGGGGAATTCAACGACACACGCAAAGAGTCCTCCGTCAACGGCGAAAACAGGACACACCCGGACGAATCCGCGGAAGCGATGCGGAACGAAACGTTTTGCGCCGAATCCAAAACGATGGAAGTCCCCACAAGACCGAAAGCGGCAAAGGACTCCCGTTTTTTTTCGGCGGCGAAGCTCCCCGCGATAAGCACCAAAACGGCCACATGCATCAGCAAAACGCCCAGATGCCTCCACGTGTGCGGAATGCGGAACAGACAGGCGCAGAGAACGTTGAAAAACAAAAGAAGCGCAATTGTCTTCAACGCGGGAAACGGAAAAAATCCACCGGCAAAAAGAAACCAACTGCCAAAGAAACGCTCTGCTCCTAGTTCAAGACCTCCACGGGCGCAAAAAAGCGTTCCCCAAAAGACAAGCGCAAAGAGGGCGAAAAGCAAAACAACGCCGAATCGCAGCGAACCGAAAGAGCGGCAAATACGCAAAAATTTTGTCACATCCCAAATTTAGACTAAATGCAGCGTGGGAAATCCGGGCGGCAAAGGCCATTTCGTCAAAAAAAAATCCTCGTTCATCGGATTTTAAGGTATTTTTACGAAGTAAACCCAAACGACGGATTTTTATATGGACTTTCAAGACGTGACTACTTTGACCGATGACCAAATGCGTTCCATCCGGGATTTCAACTGCAACGATCCTTTCTCCATATTGGGCATCCATGCCGTTGAAACGGACCGCGGTTTCAAAACCGCCATCCGCGTTTATTTACCAGGCGCATCCTTTATCAGCGGAGAATCCGTGGAGCCGGAAATTTCCGTCGGAAACGCGGAAGCCAAAAAAGCGGACGTAAAAACAAGCAGGAAAAACGCACCCAAGAAAAATTCAAAAAAAGCCAAAGCGGCACAAGAAACGCCCAAATTCATTTTCGACTTTGTGAAAATCGGCGACTCGGGATTTTTTGAAGCCGTTCTCGACATGGATTTCCAGCCGTTCTTTTACAAACTTCACGTCACATTGAACAACGGCGTCAAGTTTTCCGTTTTGGATCCTTACGCCTTTTTGCCCGTCCTCACAGACTTCGATTGTCACCTGATAAAAAACGGCACCCATTACGAACTTTATAAAAAGCTCGGAGCGAACATCGTCCGCCATCAGGGATTCAACGGAATCCAATTCGCCGTTTGGGCTCCCAATGCGAAAAGCGTTTCTGTCGTGGGAAACTTCAACAGCTGGGACGGTCGCCGGCATCCGATGCGCATGGTGGGGTCTTCGGGCATTTGGGAAATTTTCATCCCGGATTTAGGCGAAAACGAACTTTACCGTTTTGAAATTCACGCCCAGGATGGCCATTTGATCACCAAGTCCGACCCGTTTGCAAAACTCAGCGAGATGCGCCCGGCGACAGCGAGTGTCACAACGCATCTCGAAGGTTACGAATGGAACGACAAACTTTACATGGACACGCACTACGCGACCCGCGTATTCGGTGCGCCGATGAACATTTACGAAGTCCATGCGGGTTCTTGGGAACGCGACCCGGCAAATCCGGACAGGTTCCTTTCGTGGAACGAACTTTCAGAAAAGCTGATTCCCTACTTGAAAGAGATGGGATACACCCACGTGGAATTTCTCCCCATCATGGAGCATCCATTAGACGAGTCCTGGGGATATCAGGTTACGGGCTACTATTCCCCCACGAGCCGTTTCGGTTCTCCAGATGAATTCCGGCATTTTGTCGACCTTTGCCACCAGAACGAAATCGGAGTCATCTTAGACTGGGTTCCCGCCCATTTCCCCAAAGACGCTTACGCTCTCGGAAGATTCGACGGCACAGCCTGTTACGAGCACGCCGATCCGCGCCAAGGGGAACATCCCGATTGGGGTACTTACATATTCAATTTGGGACGAAAAGAAGTTTCCAACTTCCTCATTGCAAACGCCATGTATTGGCTGAGGGAATTCCACTGCGACGGACTGCGCGTCGATGCCGTCGCCAGCATGCTCTATTTGGATTACGGAAAGCGCGATGGTGAATGGGTTCCCAACAAAGACGGTGGAAACATCAATTACGACACCATTGAATTTTTGAAGCACCTGAACAGCATCATGGGGCGTCTTGCCCCCCATTCCATCCTCATCGCCGAAGAATCCACAAGTTTCCCCTGCATTACGCGCCCCCCCGAACGCGGCGGCTTAGGATTCCATTACAAGTGGAACATGGGCTGGATGAACGATTTCCTTTCTTACATGCATCACGAACCGGTGCACCGCAAATACCACCACAACCTGATCACATTCAGCATGGTGTACGCGTATTCCGAAAATTTCATCTTGGTGCTCAGCCATGACGAAGTCGTACACGGAAAAGGCTCCATGCTTGGAAAAATGCCCGGCGACAACTGGCAAAAGTTTGCAAACCTCCGGCTCGCTTACGCTTATCAATTTGCACATCCGGGGAAAAAGCTCAACTTCATGGGAAATGATTTTGGGCAATTCCGCGAATGGAACGAGAAGCAGTCCCTGGACTGGCATCTGCTTTCGTGGGAATCCCACGGCAAATTGCACGAAATGTTCAAAGCCCTCTCCCACATTTACAAAAATGAAAGACCCCTTTGGGAAGTGGATCACGCTCCAGAAGGCTTCGAATGGATTTCTTGCGATGATGCGGACAATTCCATCGTTTCATTTGTACGCAACGATGCCCACGGAGAAAAAATCCTTTGCGCATTCAATTTCACGCCGGTTCCGCGGACGCCTTACCGCATCGGCATCCCGGCCCGCGGTCGTTGGAAAGAAATTTTCAATTCGGATTCCGGAATGTGGGGCGGAGGAAACATCGGAAACGCCGGAGAAATCCGCTCCGAAGATACTCCGTGGCAAAACCGCCCCTGGAGCGCAAACATTCAGCTGCCGCCCCTCGGCGCCGTGTATTTCAAATACATCGGCGAATGACTTTTTCCACTTTGCATAACATAAAGAGCCGCTCATTTGTGCGGCTCTTTTGTTGTCAAAAATTGACTTTTCCAGAATCGGATCCCGATTTTAAGAAGCGCAAATCAACGGCCAAGTTCCCGGGAAAAAAGTTCCGAAGCCGAAACCCCGTGGAATACGATTTGATCTAGCCACAAATCCGCCGATTCTTTCACCAAGAAATTGATGGATTCCATCCTTCCGGCGATGATATCCCAGACGTCTCCCTGAGGCACAACGGAAACTCGGTTCCATTCCTTTTCGGACGGAATGTCAAATTCAAATTCGCAGCTCAGGGATTTTCCTTCCGCATTATAACCGGCCAATTGCAAAAAGACATGCCCTTCTCCTTTGACGTAAAAAGAGATGCTGTCGGCGTTCGCCATATCATAAGCGTGAATGCTGTCGACGGCAGGGGGCAACCCGATGTTGAAACCCACCAGCGCATAGGGATTTTCTCCGACGGAATCGGCAAAAAACTGTTCGTGCAAACTACGCGATCCATTCCACGCATTTTCCACATGTCCTTTTTGCGGATGTTCGAACAGGACTTTGAATGAATTCCAATAGGTGAACCACCAACCGCCGCCAGTCAATACATGGAAAAGGTTTGTCCCTCGACCACTTTCAAAATCTTCGACAATCACGCTGTCTTCGGAGGGAATTTCCAAATCCACGGTCACGTTTTCCCCAGCCCTCAGACGTGAATTTTTCCAATAAACAAAGGATGTTTCAGCCGGAGCCAAAATGGCGTACTCCCCAGAAGGAATCCCTTCAAAACGGAATTTGCCGTCTTCGTAGACTTTCGCGCGATAAGAAGTCCCGTGCAAATAAAATTCCCCGGGCGCATTTTCCGCGGAATGGAGAACGCCTGTCAACGTAGCGGGCGCGTGAAGCGTATCCGAAAGAAGGGAATCCCCCGCCAGGAAAGCCGTCCGCGCGACACCGTTTTCAGAAGAAACTTCCAAATGGCCCGAAAATTCCGGGCGGTTCAAATAAGCGGTTCCCGAAGAATCCGTCAAAGCGCGTTCGTAGACCTCCGCAGTTCCGCGGACCAGGCGGACCTCGGCCTTTGACACAGGCGCGCCCGATTCTCCCCGAATAACCACGGCCAATCCATTTTCCGTTTCATCCCAGATGCCACGCCCCGCAGTGGAATTTTCCGAACAGGCCAAAAGGCAGAACGTCAAAAACGTTCCCCAAACAAGTTCTGTCCACGTCGAAAACTTCATCGTGATTCCGCCTTTGTCAGCGCGACCGGGAAAAAAGCGGAAACGAGCCGCATGACGCGATCCGGATTCTCCACCTTTTCTATGCGCGCCCGGATTTCTTCCCGAGCCGTATTCAATATAGCAAGACAATCGCGGAAAGCTTCGGCATCAAGAGCCATGTTGATGACGTTGATATCCCGGAGCTCCTTTTCGTGCAATTCCAAGCTCTGCATGGCGAGCCGCATCGATTCCGATTGATAAGCGCGAACGCGTTTCGACTGGTAGGCGTCACCCGTCGTGAGCTTTAAATCGGTGAGGCTCCAAAAACCTTCGGCATCCCGGCGGACAAGTCCCAATTTTTCGAGCAAGAAAACGGATTTTTTCGCCTGTTCGGCAGAAATCGGCGGAGAAACCATCTTGCCCAAAGCCTCGTAATCATCTCGGATGCGGACAAATCCCAACAGGGTCCGAATCACGCTGCTGTACCACTGGCTGTAAAGTTCGAATTGCGCCTTTTGCAATTGACGGCTGCCAGAACCCCGGAGCGCTAGAACCTCCGCAAAGAGGCGGCGGGTCTCCGATTCCCGGCGGGAGCGGCCAAGCTCCACCAGTTTTGAAAAATATTCCGCTTCCCGTCCCTGCAATTTCAAATAGTCGAGAAACCGGGGCAACGCCTTTTTGGAAACATGGAGCTGCTTTTGTAAAATGCGGAAAACCTGGCTCTGGTCCAGTCCCACACCTTCGCCAAAAACTTTGTACGAATACCACGGAGATTCGGCTTTTCTTCTGTCGAAATAGGCCAACAGGTATTCGCGGTAATCCAAAAAGTCAAATGGTGAAAACGTTTCCATTTTTGCGTCCAAAATCCTTTAAAAATTACACAAAAAAAGGACTTGGAGAACGCGGCAAATTAAAAGTCCTTGCAAGGAATTTTGCAATCCACGATGGCGGCCAACGGGAACTCCACTTTGAACCGGGAGCCCTTCCCGGGTTCCGAAGAGACTGAAATTTTAGCCTTGTGCAATTCGGCAATGTGTTTGACGATGGCCAGTCCCAACCCCGTTCCGCCCGTTTCGCGGGAACGGCTTTTGTCCACCCGGTAAAAGCGCTCGAAAATATGCGGCAGATGCTCTTCGGGGATACCCACGCCGGAATCTTCGACAAAGACGCTCCGGTCTTCGGCAAAAATCCGAACAGATCCATTTTCCCGGTTGTAGCGGATGGCGTTTTGCATCAAGTTGTAAAAAAGTTCGTACAACTTGTCGCGGTCGCCTCGAAGATCAAACGGAATCGTTGATATTTCAAGCGTAACGTTCCGTTTTTGCGAAAGCGGTTCTAAAGATGTTTTGACATCATCCAGCAGTTCCGGAAGATGCACCGTTTCGGCATTCGGCAATTCCCCACTGGATTCGTCCAACTCCGAAAGCCTCATGATATCGTTCGTCAGGGAAAGCAACCGTTCGGATTCTTTGTGAATCCTCGCCGCAAATCCCGGAACGTCTTCCGGTTTCGCGATTCCCTTTTCCACCATTTCCGCATAACCGGCAATCGACGTGAGCGGCGTTTTGAGTTCGTGCGAAACGTTGGCGGTGAACATTTCCCGCAAATCCGAAAGGTTCTTTTTCTCTGTGATGTCCAAAAGAATAACGATGATTCCAGAGACTTCTCCGCCCACTTCGACGGGGCTGGCAATCAGCCGAATGTCCTTGCCCGCCAAGCGGATTTCCGCATCGCTCTTTTTCCCGTCGGAGGCCTCCGCAACCGCCGCGGTCAACGAAGCGTTGGAAGAAAAGTCCCCGATGCGGCAGCCGGAAAACTCCCCTTTCGCCAAAAACATTTCCCGCGCAACTCCGTTCACCATCACAATTTCCCCGTTCGCATCAAGCAAAATCATTCCTTCGGACATATCCTCGATGAGCGTACGAAAACGGTTCTGTTCAAATTTGAGCCGGGACAATTCCCGGTCAGCATTGTCCCTTTGCCGCTTGATTTCCCTTGCAAACGGGGCAAATTCCTTGTAGACAATATCCCCTTCCGGAAATTTTACCGAATCGAGATTTTCCGCCAAACGTCGAATCGGTTCCACGAAACGGGCAGAAAGGATATGCGCAAAAAAGAACGAAAGCAGGAGCAGCACGACAAGCAGGGCGAAAAGCCGCGGATAGACGCTGGAAAGAACGGCGAAGGCATTGCTTTTGCGGATGGAAAGGCGCAAAATGTTCCCGTCTGAAAGGGTTTTCGCATAATAATAAACATCCGAATCAATCGTGTGAGAAGCCCGATGGCTGTAACCTTCACCCGTTTTGATGGCCGCCTTGACTTCTGGGCGGAGTATGTGCGAATCCATCGAATCCTTTTCTGCATCGGATTCGAATAGAACCTTTCCCGTTGGAGAAATCAATGTCACCCGAAGCGTTGGCGAAGCGAAGCGGGATAAATCTTCGAAAGAATCCAAAAAGGCGTAAGCGTTCGCCACCAAATCCCCTTCGAGTTTCAAATCCAAGGACGTTTGTTCCGAAATCGTGGAACGGAACGCCCCCGACGTAACAAGCATGGCGACCAACGCCGAAAGCAATCCAACGTAAAACAGGCTAAAGCTCAGCTTTTCTTTCATCAATCCTCCAAAAGATTTTCGGGCTCCGCTTTGTACCCCACGCCGCGTACCGTTTTGACGCATTCCCCCGCCACGCCCAGCTTTTTCCTCAACGTTTTCACATGCATGTCGACAGTCCGCGATTCGATGGCGGCATCGATTCCCCACACCCGCTCCATCAGAGTTTCGCGGCTAAAGACAATCCCCGGTCTTGATGCGAGGAGTTTCAAGACTTCGTATTCTTTGAAGGTCAGCTCCACCGGTTTTCCGTTGAGCGTCACCAAATGCCGGCTATCGTCGATAACTATCGGTCCAAGAGTCAGGCAGGCGCTTTCCATACTTTCGCCTTTTTGCCGTTCCGCACGTCTGAGAATGGCGCGGACACGCGCTAAAAATTCCATAATGCCAAAAGGCTTTGTCAAGTAATCGTCCGCCCCCGCATCCAATCCGCGGATTTTATCCATTTCCAATGTTTTCGCCGTCACCATCATCACGGGAACTTTCGATAACGTGGGGTTTTCCCGAATGTCTTGGAGAATGGCGAAGCCGTCACGCCCGGGAAGCATCACATCCAAAATGACCAAATCCGGGACAGAATGCCCCAATGCAGAAAAGAATTCCTGGGAAGAAGCGGCGCACAAAACTTCGAAGCCCGCACTTTTGAGCGCATACGCTTCCATCTCGCGAATGTCCTTGTCATCTTCTACAACGCAAATCATTTGAATTCCTTTTTTATTTTCCGTTTTTGAAAGTAGAAGATTTTTGTAAAATTTGCGTCAAGCGGCGTGTAAAATTCCCTAGAAATCCGAAAAAATCCCCATTCAAACTCCCGGAAAACGTTTTCATTAAAGCGGTCCGCCGACGGTTTCCCCAAAAACACCCCAAAAGGAGGACCGTCCCCGGAAAATTTTGACTAAATTTTCAAAAGAGGAGGTTCCGTCATGGATTCTGAATGGGAAAAAATCCGGGAAAAATACAACGAAGCGAACGACCCGTTAAGTCGTGCGTTGAGTTCAGAGCCATCTCGTTCATTCAATGAAATATACCGGACCGCCGCCGATTTCCCCAAAAACACCCAAAGACACCAAAAAAAGCAGGGACGCTCCCGGAAAATTTCGGCGAAATTTTCGAAAATAGGAGGTTCCGTCATGGATTCTGAATGGGAAAAAATCCGGGAAAAATACAACGAAGCGAACGACCCATTGAAGGCTCTTGGAGAACACGAGTCCCTTTCTGAAGAGGATAAAATGGAACGCAGGAAGGCTCAAATCGACGAACTAAAAGAAACATTGAATCCCGTCGGGGAGACTATCGGGGAGGGGTTTAGTTTCCTTCTGTTCTTCTCAATCATTACGCCCATTCCCTTGCTTATCGCGATTGCTTTTATTCCTCTCATGATCGTGTCCCTCTTCATGGGGGAATTCCGCGCGTTTCTTCTTCTCCTCCTCATTGCCGTAGCCTTCTTCGCCTTTGTTCATGAAGCAATGAAGGATTAGAGTATCACTTCCCCCAGCGTTATTGGCTGCGCGTTCGTCTGCGCCGTCGGGGAGCCTTGGACTTGACCGCCGCCAGTTTTCCCAAAAACACCCCAAAAAGGAGGACCGCTCCCGGAAATTTTGACTAAATTTTCAAAAGAGGAGGTTCCGTCATGGATTCTGAATGGAAAAAAATCCGGGAAAAATACAACGAAACGAACGACACGTTGAAGTCTCTTGGAGAATACGGCGCGCAAAAAAAGATATACAACGAAGTCAATGAAGGACATGATTGTTCCGTTTCCGAATGGGGAAAAGCAAAAAAGGACTATGACGAAACGTGCAATTTAGCGGAGTCCCTCTCGGAAATGGAACGCAGAAAGGAACAAATCGAAAAAGCGAAAAAAGCCTTAAATCCCGTCGGGGAATCTATCGGGCAGGGGTTTGGTTTCCTTCTATTCTTCTCAATCTTTACGCCCATTCCGCTCATTATCGCAATTGCTTTTGTACCTCTCATGATTATGAGCCTATTCATGGGGGAATTTCGCGCGTTTCTTCTTCTCCTCCTCATTGCCGTAGCCTTTTTCGCCTTTGTCCATGCAGCAATGAAAAATTAAAGTATCACTTCCCCCAGCGTTATGGGTTGCGCGTTCGTCTGCGCCGTCGGGGAGCCTTGGACTTGTATGAATGCTTCTCCCGCCATCGTTCCCCCTATATGTTGGAAGTCGGCTTGTCCGTGGGGCCGACGGCGCTCGCGTGGATGTGTGTGGACAGGTTGACCCGTGCGGACGGGTCACCGATCTTCGCCGTGATTTCGCCGAAACGGGGAATTTATTTATATTGAAACGAAACGGAGGTTTTGAATGCTCGAAAAATATTTCAGTTACTATAAGGGCGAGGAGGAGTGTCCGTTCCCTCTAGGGTCTGTAAATTGGGGCTTTTGGAATTATGAAAAACAGATGGCACATCCAAAAAACAGAAATGGTGGGAAAACAGAAATCAGCAAAGGGGAAAAAATGCTGATGGAACAAGCCGACGAATATACAAAGAACTTTTTAGCAAAAAAAGAACGGGGGGAGGAATTGACCCCCTTGCAGCTCCGTTTCCTTTCTTATTCGAAAGGGAAGCGGGCGTTGGCCGTCCGACTTGAAGGGCATTTACAAACGTTTGCTCCTTATAATTGCGATGAGTTGCTTCTGGAATACTGATTTTTGTCAAGCGGTTTCTGATATTTTTTAAGTTCATCCCCGTCCTTGTAAAAAATTTCTATCCCCTTGTCCGCCAAATCGAGAACGCCTTTCAGGAAACGGTCTCCCGCCTGTTCGCCGAAGGTTACAACATTTGCACCCGGACCATGGGTGGAAGTCAGGGCGAAATCGCCAAGGTCGACCTGCTCCGCGATGGCCATCGCCGCCAATACACCGAGGTCGCCGCTTGACTGAATTTGCGCTTTTCAAAATGTCTCCCGGATAGCGACATTTTCTCCGAAAAAAAATTTTAGTCCTTCACAGGCTAAAGGAGTCTTAATATGGAAGAGAAAAAATACACAATCCTGAAGGGTGGTGATTTTACTTTAAAAAATTTCCCAAACGTTTTTTAAAAGAAAATGATTTGGAGTATTTTCTCCGTTTAGAAGAAACAGCACGGACAAAATTGTTTACAAAAAAAGAACTGAACGAATTTGTCCAGGAAGTTGAAGTTGTCGCAAAGGCTTGCAATATCGACCTCCCGGAAAAATATTTTTACCCTTACAACAAGGAATTTTTCGGACTTTTCGCCAATCGCGCCCAAAGCGGAAGCTATGAAAGCGGAGATGAAGTTCGCTGTGCGCTAAGTAATTTTAATATGTTACAGGATTTCCTGGCTGGTAAGGCTGTGGAGCCTGCTTGACTATTTCCATTACAACACGCCATTTTGTGTTAGACTTAACGTCCTTGTCATATTCAAAGCCAATAATTCTAAATTCTGTCCCACGCTGAAGGATCCCTTCGAACTCTTTCTGTTGTCCCAAGAAGATTGTTTTTTGTATTCCGTCCCACGTTGTCGGTGAAGTGTCGCGGTCTCCGTACGCCGAGAACGGTTCGGCGTAAAGGCATTTAGTACCTTTGGGTGCGAAAATATGAAATTCGTACGCCTCTTTAAGGAATCCCGTGTTACTTGCAAACGACGTAGACATGAACGCTTTCTGCGTCCCAGCCGTTCCCTTAAACTTCTTTGTCAGTTCCTTGGCTATTTCTTTATTAGAACGTTTACCCTTTCGCATTTTGGCGATTTCCGCACGAATATCTATACCGAAGACTCCAGAAATAGTTCCACCACCCTGCCCCGTCCGGATCCATGTATCTTTCGGGATAGCCGTTCCATCGATCAGTTTTGTCAGATTCGGGTTGTGCTTCGTGACGGCAGCTGTTACGTCCTTTGGGCCAGAATAAACCGCTCCATATAGAGGTTCGTTGTTGACGCAGGAGCCTTGCGTGTAATAATAGGCCGCTTCCTTCTTCGTCCAATCATCTCTTGAGATGAACTTGATGTTCCGTTGCTCTTCCGTGCTGGGACTGAACGTGATTTCTGCGTAAACATCGGAAGGCGAGGGGGGATTCGCGGCCACCTTCGGCTTTGCCCTCGCGGCCCGTTGACTCCCGCCGCGGAATTGAGTATTTTTCGAAATGTCGTTAGGTGGGCGACATTTCGCGGCTTAGAAAATTGTATACCTCCGAAATTTGGAGGTTCCCCTATGGAAAACGCGTTAAAAATGTTGAAATACTACAAAGGCGAAAAAGACAATCCCTTCGATTGGCAAAAAGAAAATTATAAAAACCAATTTTGGGAATATGAAAAAACTTTCATCAACAAATTGAACGCAGGAATCGAATTTAAAAACATAAAACCTGTCGAGGCTTTGAAAATCTATCTCGACAATCTTTTCGTCCATTTGGCAGACAAATACGAAACGACTACAGATTATTTCAAAAAGAAATACAACGACTAAAATTTGTTTTGAGAAATGATTTCAAAATCCATATAAAGCTGACCATTGTCAAAATATGCTTTTGTACATCTAAATGAAGTGCCCCGTTGTATAAGTGTTTCAAATTCGGTTCCGTACGAATATTTACTTTTTCCGTGCCAAGGTCTTTTCTCGCTCATGGAATCGCCGTTGTAATGACTGAACGGTTCTGCATAGATTGCTCGCCCTGATGTATGACATGAACGTCCGGATCCGTTACATTCCCCACGGGAAAGCGTTGGAGCTTTCCAAATTCGCAAGAATTGCCAAAATGGTCGGCAAACGCCTCCAATTACAAGAAAAAATAGGCAAGGACATCGCGGAAATCATCAAACTTGCCACAAGCTCGGAAAATGTGGAAATCTTTATCGAAGGGAAACATGCCTGCGTCACGGTCAGAGGCGTGAAAAACGCCCAAATGATTACCAAGACATTGTTTTCATCCGGCGCATTCAAGAAAATAAATGATTTACAATCAAAATCAACGTCTATCTTTTTAGATTGAAACAAAACGGAGGTTTTGAATGCTCGAAAAATATTTTAGCTACTACAAGAGAGAGGGGAAATGCCCTTTCCCGACAGGCTCCGTTGAGTGGTTTTTTTGGTCTTTTGAACGGCAATTTAATGTAAAAAACCGAAATTTGGAACAGTATTTACTTGCAGAAGCTGCAAACTGTCGAAAGTCCCTTCTTCGCCATAAAGCGCGCGGAGGCAAACTTTCTCCATATCAGGAACGCTTTCTTACATTCTCCGAAGGGAAACAGGCGCTAGCACTCTTTTTCGAAGCGCAGGCTAAAAGCTTTTGCCCAGGGAATTGGGACGAGACGTTACTTGAATATTAAGCCGGAGCCTGCTTTTGGTATTTCTTTAAAGTCCCATTTTCCAAATAAAATAATTCGATTCCCTTATCCACCAATTTGTCTGCTAGATCTTTTGAAATCCACTTGTCTCTATCGGTTTTTGGCTCGACGGCTCTTGGCGGTTCCTGAAACGTAATACTCTCGACCTCGTCCATCGTGAGCTGCCCGTGATACTGGAACTCGATGTACTCAGAGCGTCGCCGCCGGGCTCTTAAAATATCGTTAATGCCAATTTTTTTGTTAAAAAGGTCCCTTTTCCCCCTGTGCGTTAAGTTTCAACATGTCATCAAATGTGGCGGCGGAAGGATTTGTTACTCGGCTTGGGCGGGAAAATCCTTGGTCGTTTAGCAAATCGCCTGAAGTCCATGAGGTGCGACCAGCAACCTTGTCCTTCTTGAACCGAACCTGGCAATTTCCATACCAGAGTAAATTGTTTTTTATTTCGCCTTCCTTATCCTTTCCGATGACGTAGCCGTATTTTTCATATTCGGCGCGGTCTAATTGCAGTCCAGAATATGATCTAGAATTTAAAGCTGCATTCATTCCGCTCTTAGCGCTAAAAAACATCTCGTGCGCAACGATTAACCGCGCGTTACGCCGCTCAATCTTTCCGGAAGTTTTCGATGAAGTCAATACCGAGCCTGACGTTCCCGTCTGGAAAGTATTCTAGAAGCCCTTCTCGAAAACGCTTTGAAGGTAAATGGTTTTTATCGCTGTGGCGAAATCATTTTGTTCAAAAAATTCTTTCATCGTTTTCTCGGCTTGCCGAGCAAGCGCCGGATCATTTTTGAAATCTTTTGAATAGAACGGAGTTTGTTTAAACTCCTCGATCGCCTCGTTCAACGTGGCCAGGGTTTTCGATATCTCTGCGGCCGCGGGTTCCTCGAGCAACCAGGCGACAGCCTTGTCCGCCTTCGCCTTGTCCAGGGCGGCAGTGAAGTCCGATTCGTTTTTCGCGTTGTAGGCCTTTTCGAGCTTCGCGTGTGTCGCCGCGAGTTTCTTGCTTTTCGGGTGCGCCTCGAGGGATTTTTTCATCGCCTTGAGCTCGCCTCCAAATCCGGTCCACTTGATCCGTTCGCGGGCCTCTTTGCAGATCTTGATGCGTTTCGTCCAGGCTTTCTGGATCTTCTTTGCATCGCGACTTGAATAGGAGAACCGAAATATGAACTATATGGCATCAGTAACAGACAAGGCGACCGGCACGAAAAAATTCATCACCTCCGACTCCTTCGGCGGCTGCATGAATCGAAACGATTTCCTCATCGATCTCCGCCGAATCGGCCACACGGTGCACCGTTGCGAAATCGCCGAAGTTTTCGAGTTCGTCCTGGACAACGGATTCGAGCCCGATTCGGAGATTGTTTTCAAGGCCGCCCGAAACGCTTACGAATCGGATGACCTCACGCTCGCCGGTTTTGAATTGGCGATGGGTGAAATTTTGATGGCATAAACAACAAAGAAAACAAAAGGAATCAAACCATGCAAGACAAAATCAATTACCGCCAAATCGAGAACGCCTTCCAGGAAACGGTCTCCCGCCTGTTCGCCGAAGGTTACAACATTTGCACCCGGACCATGGGTGGAAGTCAGGGCGAAATCGCCAAGGTCGACCTGCTCCGCGGGAATTCGTTCGCCCGCGTAGAGCTCGACCGCTGGAACCACGGCTTTTACGACTTCGGTTTCGCCATCCGGATAGGGAGAATGGACGCGTCCGAGTTCGTCTCCGGCTCCCTGCTGGATGAAAATGATCCTGGCACAATGACCGTTTTCGGCTCACGACTCGAATGGGAGGAGGTGCATGCGTACAAAAGTCTGCTCCGCGAAAGCCATCTCCACCTATTCACCGAGTTCGCCGCTTGACTGAATCCCCCGAACGGGGGATTTATTTAGATTGAACCAAAAAAGACTCGAATGCAAAAAAATGATTATCTTTGTAAAAGAGTTTAGGCTTGCGCCTTAAAAAATGTCGGGTGCTGCACTGGTTCGTCCGGTGGCCCGGACAGCCTGGGTTTTCGCTCGATTTTCCGCCGAAAAAATCGAGTTTTTTTTGTTAAATCACTATTTCATGAACTGCTGCATTTAATATTAAAATGACAGTTTTCCGCCGACAAGGGTCTTTGCGAAGTCGTGTCGATAAACGCGGCAATCATCGTCAGCGTCTTTCGGCTTCTCGGTTTTATAAAATTTTTCACGAATGGGAAAAAGTAATTTTTCGGCTTCCACGACCGGGACTTGACGGGGGAGCGCGCGGAGTGTATCTTATGGGCTTACGGAGGTTGATATGGGAAAGGAAAAGGGAATCCCCGAAAAAATTATAACGGCGTTTTCCTACATGACAAAGAATTTCAAGGGGAAAGTCGAACGTCTTGGTGTCAAGGATGGAGTCGAATGGTTCTTGTTGCGCTTCTTTCAACGACCACAGCCAACGTACTCGGCCTTGCCGCCATCGTGCTCCGCGGGCTGTTCAAATAGCGCCCCCTTTCTCCGATGATTCGTTTTTTTTTGCAAAAAGGGCTTGCCTTTTTATAAAAAAAGTTTTATTTTATTTGACGGCGTGGGTGCCGGGCGCGAAAGCGACTTCCGACCTGCAACGCGTAGGCCCCGCAAGGGGAATTCTACGAACGTCGGGGCTAGCTTGTGAGACTTCGGTCAAACTTGAGGCCTGGGCGGCTCGGTTTAGCGGATTCTCCTCAAAAATCCGCATTTTTTTATTTTAAAGCAATTCCCTAATTCGTACGATATTGAAGTGTTTCTCGCAGGAGACAAAGACGACTGCGTCCTGTATGCGGCTCTTGATTTTTTTCGTCCTTTCCGGGTTCTTTGTGTTTTCCGGGATGTATTTTGAAATGTTCTTGACCACTTTTGTCAATTCCGTGTAAAATTTTTTCGTATCGATATTTTCGTTTATGCGCAGGTATGCGTTCGGGGCCTGTTCAAGCGCATCGCCTAGCCTTCGTTCCAATTGCTTTATTTTGCAGTCCTTGAATTCGGTGAGAAGCCCGTCAATGATTGCGTCCGGATTCTTTTTGCCATCTTCTCCATGTTTTTCGTTTAGGAAAACGACGGGGTGGCCGTTATTGACGGCCATTTCAGCCATCGAGTTTTCCTTGTCAAACTTCTCTTTTTCGTTCTTTGACTTTTTCGAATTTTCGATTCTCCGCCTGTCGGAATGGATGAAAGACGCGTATTCGACGAAATCGGCGTCCTTATCCTTTATGGACTTGGAGAGCCGTCTTGCGGCGTCAAGGCTCTTCTTCAGCATGTGGTCCATTCTTTTCTTCGTCTTTTCCGCGTGACGCCTCAACGCCGCGGCCTCCAATCGCGCTCGCCGGGCCTCTTCCTTCGCCATTTTCGCCGCCGCTTCGGCTTCCCTCTTCGCCTTCTCCGCGGCGGTCCGTTCCGCTTCGGCCTCGCGCACCTTCTCTTTCGCCGTTTTAAGCTCTTCTGCGGCCTTTTCCCGTTCCGCCCTTAGTTTCTCTTGTCTTTCGACTTCGGCGCGTTCCTGCGCCTCCTTCTCGGCCTTTTCCGCCGCCCGCCGTTCTTCGATTAGGTCGGAGTCCTTGACCTCGTAGTCCCCGTCTATCTCCGGGTCCCACATCACCATCGAACAGCGGCACTGGAAATCCGTCCCCGGATGCCCGTGGTACATCCCGCCCGTCCGCAGGTGTTCCACCGGATGGAGCGGACGTTCCGGGTTCTGCTCGAAGTAGACGTCCCCGTCCCCCACGGAGCAGATTTTCCCGTTCATGGCGGCGTGGCTTTCCCGCTCCCGCCCGTCGATGGTGGTCAGCCACTTGTAATACTGTATCCCCGTGCTCTTGTATGTCTCCAGGGTCACCCGCGTGTTCAACTTCGCGAGTTCCGTCCGCGCTATCAGCTCCGCGCGGTGCCTGAACTCCCCGGGCAGCTGTTCGGATATCGCCCTTTCCAGTTGCGCCTTGTTCCAGCCCGCCTGCTTCGCCCCGGCGACGATGACGGCCATTTTCGTCTTCTGCTGAGAACAGGCGGAGACGCACAAGTCTTGAAATGTGGCGTGCCAATCGTTCAGTATGCCCTCCGCCGTCCCCGGCGGGTAATACGGGGCCCCGATTATCATCTCGGACTGCCTGCTGAAATTGTCGCGCGCCTTGTTCTCCGTCTTCCGGGCGATGTCCATCAGCTCCCCCTTGAACTTCCCGGAAAGCTCCGGTTGCGTCCCGGAGAGGTCGAGCTGGTCGTCGTTGAACGTGGAGAAGCCCCTGAGGGACGCTTCCAGGAATTGACGGTAAATCCGCATGAACTCCGCTTCCGTCTTCTGCTGGAGTTCCCGCTCTATCCCGCGGGGGTAGAATCGTTGCGCGTTCATGACCGGAGTCTACGCTCCGCCTTTCGGCGGCAATCCAATCCGGCGGGCTTTTTTTATCTTTCACAAACGATGCTCATACCCGAATCCATTTCCGAAAACATCGACATGAAATCGCGGACTTCATTCCGCGCCGGCGGCGTTGCGCGCTTCTTTTCCAAGCCGGATTCTGTCGAAGAACTCATTTCCGCTAAAAATTTCGCCAGAGAAAACGGACTCCCCTACTTTCTCCTGGGCCGCGGATCCAACGTTGTCGTTTCGGATTCCGGATTCAACGGACTCATCATCCAGCTGGGCAAAGGCTTTTCGCAATTCAAATTTGACGGAGAATCGCTAAAAGCGATGGCGGCAGCCCCCCTTTCGCTGTTAGCCCGGACAAGCGCAACGCTCGGCCTTTCGGGAATACACCTTCTAGCGGGAATTCCCGGATCCATTGGCGGCGCAGTCACCATGAACGCAGGCGCCTATGGCCAAGAAATTTCCGGAACGTTGCAATCGGTCGAATTTCTCGACGAAGACGACTCTACGGGCAAATTATCCGCCGAAACGTGCGGGCTGGGATACAGAAACTCCATATTCCGGAACTCGCCGCGGATTATCCTCAACGCGACATTCTCGCTGTCAAAAGAATCCCCGGAAGCGCTGCTCTCCGCACAAAAAAAGATTTTAGAAGAACGCAAAGCGAAGCAGCCGTTAGAACTTCCCAGCGCAGGTTCCATGTTCAAGCGCCCCGCAAACGGATTTCCCGGAGCCCTCATCGAAAGCGCCGGCCTGAAGGGCTACCGGATTGGCGGCGCAGAAGTTTCTCCCAAGCACGCGAACTTTATCGTCAACAACGGCAACGCCTCCGCCGAAGACATTTACAAGCTTTCCGAATACGTCAAGGCGAAAGTCTTTGAAAACAGCGGAATCGAACTGGAACGGGAAGTCATTTTCCTCGGCGATTTTTAAGGCACGCCATTTTATCAATTTTCCATGAAAGGCTTCGAACGCATCGAAGCCTTTTTGCGGCAATTCCCACCACATACAAAGAAAGCCCAACCGCAGGTTGGACTTTCCAAGGAGGTATATAACAAAATCAGTTTTCGTTGTTTTGCATTTCCATGGTTTCGCGGTCCATCGTGTGCTGGAGATATTCCTTGAAATCACGGTCGATGTTTACGCCATCCAATTCATTGGCGTCGGCATCCAAAACGAAGATGGCGCTCGGGTTGTCAATCCAACCGACAACGTCAACGCCTTCGAGGGACATGCTCTTGTCTCCGGCAGCCTGAGCGACATATTCCACAGCGCTTTTGCCAACCCAACCTTGACCGCAAGAACCTTTGACCAAAACGGCATCCCCATCGTCTTTGACTATCCGGAGTTCATCGCTGAACGCCGCTGTACAAACCACGTCCGTACCACCTTTGGTCTTTGTCAAATCGATGTCACCGCGTTTGGATTTCACCGTTTTCGGGGCAGCCGTGGCGACGGCGACCATCAAAGCCAGAAGTCCGAACAAAATCTTTTTTGTCATTTCTCATTTCCTCGAAATATGGGTTTTACCCTTTTCAATCTACATCCCAAATATATCCATTATTTTTCAAAAACGACACGATTTTTTTCTTTTTATATTCCCTTTCATATGAAAAAAATTGTTTTCGTTCTCCTTTTTCTGGCTCTGTTGGCCTTTGGCGCGTTTCAACTGGGCAAACAAAGCCTTTTTGGCCCATCCGAAGTCTCCGCCAGGACCCTTTTCCAAGTGGATGCCGGCGCATCTGTGGCGAAAGTCGCCAAAGATTTAGAGGAGCAGGGCCTCGTTTCCCATTCAAAGCTCTTTTACTGGTGGTGCCGCTACCGAAAAGCCGCCCTCAAGGCGGGCTGGTACGATATTCCTCCCCGGACCAGCATCGCTAGTCTTGCCGAGATTTTGACCTCCGGAAAGACGGCCACCCGCAAAGTGACCATTCCTGAAGGCAGGGCTTCGTGGGAAATGCCCGCTTATTTCCGCAAAGTCCTTCCTGATTTTGACTCTTGCGCCTGGGAATCTCTGATCCACGACCCGGAGTTCGCAAAAGAATTGGGCGTCCAGGCGGGCAGTTTGGAAGGTTATCTGCTCCCGGACACCTACCCCGTCGAAATCAACGCTTCGGAAAAAGATGTCGCCCGGCAAATGGTCCGGGCCAATCAAAAATTAGAAGCCGAGATGAAATCCTTGAACAGCCCTTTTTGGAACATTCTTGGCGGCTGGCACGGCGTTCTCACACTCGCCAGCGTCGTTGAAGAAGAAACGGGAAAAACAGACGAAAGGAACCTGATAGCCGGCGTTTTCCACAACCGTCTGCGCATGGGAATTCCCCTGGGAGCCGACCCGACAGTCAGGTTCATCTTCCGCAACCTGACAGGCCCCATTTACAAAAGCCAGTTGCAAAGCGACAATCCATACAACACCCGGAGATTTCCCGGCCTGATGCCCGGCCCCATTTCCAATCCGGGGCGAAAAGCCATCCGGGCGGCCCTTGAACCGGCCACGACAAACGCGCTTTACTTTGTCGCCAAGGACGATGGTTCCGGAACGCATTTCTTTTCCAACACGTTGGCGGACCACAACAAGTTCAAGAACAAAGCGGCGAAAAACCGCGGAGAGTAAATGATGAATATCAAACTGTTTTCGGGCATTGTCGTCTTTGGGGCCGTCCTCTTGACGGCTGTTGTCCTGCACAAAGAAACGGTTCCCGCCGAACAGGCGAATGCCATGCCGGAATCCGTTCCATCCGTCACAGTGAATTCCTCTGAAACGCGGAAAATTCCCTTGAGCGAAGGCCGTCCCTTGCGGCTGACGATATCCCTTTTGGGAAACTCCCACGAAGAACTTTACCAAAAAATGGCGGAACTCCGGGCAGCTATTTTCGCCAAGCGGGATTCCCTGGGTTCTGAAAAAACGATTCCCATTGAACGGGAAAGCATCCGGATAACCCAAGCATCTGAAGGCGAAGGGCTCTTCCGCGCAAGGCAACGCTTTGTCGTCAACGCCAACCCCAAACAGGCAGAGGCCCTGTCGACCGCCATTTCGGGAATTCCCGATGTGGAAATAGAACCTGCGATTGACAGATCCGTGGATATCTCCGGCAGCGCCTTTGAAGAGGCTGTCAAATCCGTAAGCCGAAACGCCTTGTCGAAAGCGGCGGAATACACCTCCACGGCAGGAAAAGATTTAGACACGGGACGCGTTTTATACGCCAAGGGGACGCTTGAACATTTTGTTTCCGGTTCAAACGAAGCGACTGTCTCTACTTCCCTGTTCTTGCAAAAAGAGCTGCTTTCTAAATCCGCCAAACGTTCTTTCTCCGATTCCAAAAATCTCGCCAAACTTGAAATTCTTTCCCACGAAACGGAAAAATTCGCCGCGGATGAATTCAAAACTTTCTTTCAACTGGAATTGCAAGGCGCAGACAAAAAGGCGCTTTACCAGCAAGCGGTGAAGCGGAATGCGGAAATTCTGCGACAGCTCCGGGAGCTGGGCGTTTCGGACGCGGACGTTTCCACCGGGCAGATTTCTCTGACCAAGAATTTCCGCTACAATTATCAATCGGGAAAGAATGAATTTTTGGGATACCGGGCAAATCAATTTTTTGAAGTCACGACGCGTTCTAAAGATTCGGCGGGGGCTGTCGTCAAGACTTTCGCCAGTTCAAACGATTTGCAGAACAACGGAACAGAGCCCATTACCCAAAGAACGGCTCACGGAAAAGCCATCGAAATCGCCAAGGAGAAAGCGGAGCTTTTCGCCGAAGGGCTTGGGATGCGTCTCGGAAACATCCTTTTCATTGAAGACTCTTCTGAGCCGACAGCCAGAATGTATTCAAGAGCGGCTAAAGCATCGGGCGCAGTCGACCTTTCAAATGGATACGGGAATGCCGCCGATGCCATTGCGGATTCTGTCGAAGTTTCCGCGACAGCACGCCTAGTCTTTGAACTGAAATAAGTTTAAGAGTTTTGCAAAATTCAGGAACGGAAAAACAGATGCCTTTCGTTTGAAAGGCATTCTCTTTTCGCCGACGCGCAAAAGCAGCTGTCCGTTCAAATTGAAAACGGAATTTTCCCGCAGCGACTTCTCGATTCGGACAACTGGAAAATCTTTCAAAAGACTCCCTTCCTGCTCGGCAATTCCCAAATTCTGCAATCGCAGCAATTCCAAATTCAACACTTGACTGAACGGATAAGCAAACGGCGAAATAAATTGCAAATATCCACAACAAAATCGAGGCGAAATTTACAACGCAGCGGAAAGAGACCGCCGCTTCAAATCCCCTCCAATGTCAAGCCGCACAAATCAATTCCGCGCCCGTGCGGCTCTCGGCAAAACTATTCGTGGTAAAGTTTCGCCGTCTGGTATTTCGGTTCCATCGTCAAATTGACCCGGAGACGGCGGAACACATCGACATCGACTTGCGCCAAAATTACACTCGCATGCACTTCGCAATGTTCCAACTCCGAAAGTTTTTCAAGCGCTATTTTGGCGTTGTAATCCGTCAAAGCGCAGACGGAGAGGGCTATCAAAACTTCATCCATGTGAAGCCGCGGATTCTGATGGCGCAACTTCCGGGTCTTCAAATTCTGAATCGGTTCAATGACCATGGGAGAAAGCAGGCGGACTTCGTCCGGAATTTTCGCCAACCGCTTGAGCGCATTCAACAAGGCGCTGGAACAGGCCCCCAGCAAAGAAGTCGTTTTCCCGGTGACAACGGTTCCGTCTTGAAGTTCGATTGCGACAGCCGGTGCCCCCGTTTCCGTCGCCTTTTCCACCGCTTCGACGGCGACCACGCGGTCTTCCGGCTTGACCTTCGCCTGCTCCATGACCAATTTCAACTTGTAAATTTGGCTTTCGTCCGCCTGGCCCTTGCGAACTTGACAAAGCGAATTGTAATAACGCCGAATGATTTCCCCGTTTGACGCGGCAGAAACGGCTTCATCGTCTACGATGCAATTCCCTGCCATGTTTACGCCCATATCCGTTGGGGACTTATAAGGAGATTCTCCCAAAATGTGTTTGAATATGGCGTTCAACACCGGGAAAATTTCCACATCGCGATTGTAATTGATCGCCGTTTTTCCATAAGCTTCCAAATGGAACGGATCTATCATGTTGACATCGTTCAAATCGGCAGTCGCCGCTTCGTATGCCAAATTCACCGGATGTTTCAGCGGAATGTTCCAGATGGGGAACGTTTCAAACTTGGCGTAACCGGCCTTGATTCCATGCTTGTTTTCGTGGTATAATTGGGAAAGGCAAACCGCCATTTTTCCGCTGCCCGGTCCCGGAGCGGTCACCACGACCAGTTCCCGCGTCGTTTCCACGAATTCATTTTTGCCGTAACCGTCATCGCTGACGATAAGCGGCACATTCGAAGGGTAACCGGCGATAGGATAATGGTTGTAAACCCTGAGTCCCAAATCTTCCAATTTTTTCCGGTATGCGACCGCGCTCGCCTGATTTTCAAACCGGGTGAGTACGACGCTGCTCACATAAAGTCCATAGCCGCGGAACGCGTCTATTAAACGGAGAACATCCATATCGTAAGTGATGCCCAAATCTCCGCGGACTTTGTTCTTTTCAATGTCGTTCGCATTGATGGCGATGATGACTTCGGCTTTGTCCTTCATCTTCGTCAACATCCGGATTTTGCTGTCCGGAGCAAATCCCGGGAGAACGCGCGCCGCATGGTAATCGTCGAATAATTTACCGCCGAATTCCAAGTAGAGTTTTCCTCCAAACTTGGAAATGCGTTCGGCAATTTTCTCGGACTGCGTCTTCAAATAAGCATCGTTGTCAAAACCGACTTTATACATGGATTGCCAACCTGTTAAAAAGGGATCAGCCGTTTTGCTTGCGGAATTCCGAAACGTTCTGTTCAAATTCGGAGAGGTAATCCTTGGCCTTGCTGGCGACCGCGGCGGGTTCATAGCCGAATTTACTTTCCAAAACAGAAGCCGGAGCCGATGCGCCAAAGCGTTCAAGCCCGGCGACCTTGCCGAATCCGCCAACGACATCCTTGAACAGAATGGGAAGTCCGCTCGAAAGCGCGAAGACGGGAGTCCACGGCAAAACGATGGAATCGCGGTATTCTTTGTCTTGCAGCAGGAAAAGTTTCGGACTTATCATCGAAACGACGCGGACCGACTTGCCCTCTTTCCGGAGAATTTCCGCCGCTCCACAGCAAAGAAGCACGTCTGAACCGTTCGCGACGAATGTAAGATCCGGTTTTTTGCCTGCCGGCGTATTGTCTTCGACGACATACGCGCCGCGGCGGCACTTGGCGGCTTCCGCGTAACGGGAAGATTCCGTCTTGCAGGGAAGAGTTCCCACTTTCTGACGGGTCAGGATGAGTGCCGTGGGGCTATCCGTATTTTCAAACGCCATTTCCCAGGCGACCGTCGTTTCGGCGGGATCCGCGGGGCGGAGGACCAGCATCTGCGGACGGCCATCATCCTTGTTCAAACTTTCAAGAAGACGGATTTGCGTTTCATGTTCGACGGGCTGGTGCGTAGGTCCGTCTTCGCCGACGCGGAAACTGTCATGGGTGAAGACGTACTTCACCGGCAGCCCCTGCAAAGCCGCCATCCGAATGACGGGCTTCATGAAATCGCTGAACACGAAGAACGTGGCGCAGATGGGATAAAGACCGCCGTGCAAAGCGATTCCACAGGCGATAGCGCCCATGGTGAGCTCCGCGACACCCACTTGCACAAAAGCGCCGCCGAAATCGCCCGGCGTCATGATGCGGGTTTCGTTCAAGAATTTTTGCGTTTGGTCACTGTTCGAAAGGTCCGCCGAACTGCAAATGATATTCTTGTAATTTTTCGCCAGATAAGCGAGGACCGTTCCCGAACTGTTGCGCGTGGCTACACCTTCTTTCTGATCCAGATTCTTGAGGTCCAGACGGATGGCGTTTCCGGAAAGCCACGACCGGAGCGTAGCGGACTTTTCGGGATTCTTCACGTCCCAGTCCGATTTGCGCCCATTCCATTCCGCGGCAATCTTTTCAAGTTCCGCCAGGCGTTCTTTGAAGGCCTTCTTTACTTCGGGGAATATTTCAAACGGATTTTCCGCGTTGCCGCCCAAATTGCGGACCGTTTCTTCTGTCGAAGCGCCCGCGCCGGAAAGCGGCTGACCGTGAGTGGAGACCTTGCCTTCGAACGATTCCCCGGCAGGGCCGACGGCGCCTTTTGCCATCGTCGTGTGCCCGATGATAATCGTCGGACGTTCCGTTTCGGCATAAGCCGCCTTGAACGCCTCGCGGAGTTCCGGAACGTTTTCCCCATCGACTTCCAATACGCGCCAACCCCAAGACTCGTATTGTTTTTTGAAGTCCTGATCCATGACATCTTTGGTTTCGCAAGAGAGCTGCACGCCGTTTGCGTCGTAGAAGAATATCAGATTGGACAATTTCAAATGCCCGGCAACCCGTCCGACACCATAAGCGATTTCTTCTTGGATGCCGCCGTCCGAGACCAAAGCCACCGTTTTGTGCGAAAGGATGTCTCCGAACTGGGCGACCTTGTAGCGTTCCGCGATAGCGACGCCCAACGCCATGCCCTGTCCCAACCCCAAGGGTCCTGAAGAATTTTCGATTCCGTGTTCGACGGAAAGTTCCGGATGCCCGGACGTGATGCTGCCGAATTGGCGGAAATTCTTCAAATCGTCCAGGGAGAGCCGCCCGGTGAGGACCAATTCCGCGTAAAGGAGCGGCGACATGTGCCCCGGATCCATGAGAAAGCGGTCCCGCGCTTCCCAATGCGGATTCTTCGGATCAAACCGGAGAAATTCCGCAAACAGGAGGGTTATCGCCGTCGCGGCGCCCATTGCGCCTCCGGGATGCCCGGACTTGGCCTTTTCGACCATCGCGGCGGAAAGGATTCGTACGTTGTCTGCTGCTTTTCGAATGATTAAGTCGTCCACGGGGAGCCTCTGTTTAAAATTTGCGCCCCAAATTTAGATTAAAATTTGAAGTTACAACATCCCCAAACAAGAAAAACGAGCCTTCTTGGCGAAACTCGTTCTGCGAACACGCCGAAATCAACCATCCCCCGGGGATGGTTTCCTGGAGAATTTCTTCCGTTTGAAATTCACCAAGGAGAGTTGTCTGTTTACATCTGCAGGATTCCACACTGGCGCAATTTGGACGGACAACGTTTTCCCTGTTTTTAAATCGCAGCCAAACGCAGCAATACTGACTAGCTCAAAAACTTATCAATCTGCATAATCTGAAGAAAAATGCCTTCAAGTAGTTTTACCGGAATACTGTTTCCAGCCATCCTAATAAGCTTGTCCCTGGGGAACAGCTTTGTGTTTTTATGTATTTCCGGATTGTGTTTAATAACGCTATCAAAATTGCGATCAGTGAAACCCATAAACAAGAAACATTCTCTCGGCGTAAGATATCTGAATTTTCCTTTACCCGGAATACCACTATCAAAATACAAATTGCCTGAGTTAGGATTCCTGTCCTGCTTTGTTGTAATTGTGCGAATTGCTCTATATTGCGGATTAATCACATTTCCAGGTAATACAAGCTGAGGATTTTCATTCCATATTTTCCTTCTGGAAACTGTATCATTAGGAGTACATTCTTCAGCTTCTATACGATATTTTTTAGCGTTATAATTGATTTTGAGCAAATTCTTGATTGCGAGTTCTTGGTAGTGTTTTGATTTTTTATAATCCTCAACTACATCCTCTTCTTTCTTAGTTTCAAAATAATCCAACGCTTTTCGACGCTTGTCTTCATCTACTCCAACATAAATGCTGATCATCAATAATCTTGGCCGGTTCTGAGGCAACCCGAAATCACTTGCGTTAAGACGAAAATACTTACTTACATAACCAAGCTTATCCAAATCGCTTATCCAAGTCCCAAAATTGCCGCGATGTCTTTTCGCCAACAATGTAGGAACGTTTTCCATGAGAAGAAATCTCGGCATACTTTTGCCGTAATCCTTCATTTCTTGAAGTATTCTTCCTACTTGCCATAACAGGCGAATTTACGTCGCCAAGTAAATTTGTTTGATCTGCTTAGAAATATACTCTAATGGTGTTAAATATCCCAGTCGTTTTCCGGGCCTGTTGTTCAATTTCCACGGGGTCCATTTGACTTCAGCCCTTGTCAGGTTCTCGAACGAAGTTCCTTTGGGCAGGTATTGGCGAATCAAGCCGTTCATTTTCTTGGACATTCTGTCGTTGGCCGTGAAAAAGGTTCCCTTGTGGCGCGCTCCATTGATCAGGTCTATTTCAAAATCCCCGAAACGGCTCTTCTCGTCGACTATCGCCGGGCGAAGGTCAATGGGAGTCTGCCCTGCGATTGAGCCCCTTCCGTCCTTTGCGGGGCCACGTTCGCGGTATTTCTTGTTTCCATGCCTGAGGTGGCGGTATATCGTGGGGACGCTCGGGGATTCCTTCCTTTCCAACGTCCT
>CAYNID010000012.1:0-40734 GCA_964397425.1 uncultured Fibrobacter sp. | reverse complement strand
CGCAGACGCGCCGGGGGCCCTCCTTCTTTTAAAGGCCATGCCGCGACATCGGCTTTCTGCTATCTTTCCGGGTATGAGACGTGACTCCGCCATTCTTGTCTGCGCGAAGGCCGGCCCGCTTCCCGGTGGCGGCCTCCCCGATGCCGCGCTTGCGATGCCAGCCCTTCTCGGGAAAATCCTGGACAATCCCAAAATTCGTTTGTCCCTGTATTTACCAGGAGACATAATGGAAGCTTGGATGCAACGGAATATCGCCGATGTCGTTGCATTGCGCAAGGCGATTCGCGAAGGAAAATTGGAAATTCTTGGAGGAGGTCTTCATGATGCGATGCTTCCGCTTTTTCCAACTTCGCTCCAGGATCTTCAACTGCAACAACATTATGCTTTGGTTGAAAGAATTTTCCAAACGGAGCCCGTCGGCTACTTCAACACATCGATGGCTTGGGAAATCGGTTTAACGGAAACATTGGCGAAAAACGGATTCCGTTATACATTGGTGCCCGAAAAGAATCTTCAGGAATCTTTGGGAATAGCCACGCGTGTGACCGGATGGTTTACCGTAGAAGATCGTGATTCCGTGATGCGCCTATTGCCCGTTGCCGAAGATTTGTCCGAAGCCTTTTTGTCAGATCCGGGAGATTTGAAAAAATGGGAACCGTTTAATCATTCTCCCAACACGTGGACTGCGGTTCTTTCTGCGCCAATGACCGATATACAAGCGATGGAATCTTTTTTTGAACGGTTAGAGAAAAATTTGGAAACGGCCCCCTTACAATTTTGGACCCTATCGCATTCGCTTGAAGAACCTTCGCAAGGCAAAGTGAATTTGATGAGCGGCTTGGGAAAAGATACGGGACTTCCGACCGGCACGCGCAGTTGCCGAGAACTTTTGCTCCGCAGACCCGAAGCGGATTTGCTGCACAAGTCCCTTTTGATGGCAAATTCCCATGCGACGTCTTTGTTGCGGGGAAGTGAATTGCGTTCCATACAGACCAAGCTTTTGCCGTTAATGTCGCCCGTGTATTATGCCGACCTCTATGGAGGGCTAGGCGTCCGGAGCCCAGAAATCCGTTGGATGGCCAACCGCCAATTTGTTACTGTTGAACGCGAAATCGAAAAGTTGGCCAATCAAGATGGCCGTCGAGTGGAAATCTCCGATTTTTTGCGAAACGGCAACCGTCAAATTTTGGTGAACAATTCGAACATTCAATTTTTGATGGAACAGCAAGTCGGCGCTTCTTTGCGGTCGTTATTTTACAAGCCATCCAAAGTCAATTTGATTACATCTTCTTTGCAAAATGGAGATGTTCCCCGCGCCTTTGTCGATTTTCTGCTGTCGCCTTCGATGCAGAGCGTCAAGCAGTTCCATTCGGCGTTGAACGATGGCTTGGGAATTTTGAACGCCCCGTATGACTATCAAATTGAAAGAGATGGTGAAACTCTTGGAATTTTACTCCGCTCAGAACAAATGACCGAATTAGACGGAGTCCCCCATGTGTTGCATCTTGAAAAGAAATACGCCTTGCAGCCCCAAAATTCCGCATTGGACATTTCTTACACGATTTCCAATGGAACGTTTGTGGATTTTGACGGGTATTTTGGAACGGAATTGAATTTGGGAATTCGAAAAGCGCACGCCAACCGCGCCTATCGTCTTTTGATCGATGGGAAAAAAATCCCGTTCCGCGACTCATTGCCGCTCCTCCATCCATCGGCATCGAGCATTCTTTTGAAAGACGGACTGCTTTCGTATGCGTTTCGATTGCAAACGGATTCTCCGGTAAAAGTTTCTGTCGATTGGATTTTGGGTTCGAACCGGACTGCGGCGCCGACAGAAATCCAGGGAATCCGCATTTTCCTTTTTTGGAACTTGAAAATGCGTGGGCGTGAAATGCAAACGATGAATATTCGGATGGAATTTTCAAAGCGGGGAATTTTCCTGTGAATTCAGAACAAATCGACCTGTTTGTTGAAGAATCTGGAAGTGAAATCCACATTCGCATTGTGGGCGTTTTCGGCTTTACGCAAATGGCCCCTTTGCGCGAAAAGGTGATGGGGCTTTTGGATGGTCCTGGAAAACTGTGGTTTTTGGATGTTCGGCAAGCGCGCTTCACCATCCAGGAATATCTGTTGATGTTTTTGGATTTTCTTTCCAAAGCCAAAGGGAACGGGGCTAACTTAGTTCTGGTTTTTGACGATGAAGCCCACCGTGAATTTTTCAGTCCATACATCCATCTTTTTACAATTGTTCCCGATTTGAAAAGCTACCGCAAAAAAGGATTGTTGAAAGCGCTTCGCAAAGCGGGCGTTTCTTACAGCCGGCAAACGGGAATCCGGATGAGTCCTCTGATAGCATTGCTCTTCATATTGATTTTATTGGGATGGTTTTTGGCTTTTTATGGAATAATTCGGGAGCAAGGCGAAGAAATCCGAGAAAAAGAAGCCTATTTGATGGAAATGAATCAAGATGTTGAACGGATGCAAAGCGAATTGGATTACTTAGAGTCCATCCTTGGCCCGCTGAAAAATCTGGGACTGGTCATCGATTCGACGACTTCTAAAAAATCCAAGGCGAGAATTCGGAATTGGACGAAATATTTGGAACGTTTAGAGGACAGCCGGCGTGAAAAGTAAAATCCGCCTTTCGACAGTTTCTTCAGGAATTTTACTTCTCCTCGCACTTTTGTCGTTGGGAATTTTCACGGGCAAATGGATTTATCATTCTTATTCCATGAAACGCCTCGCCATGCAGCAGGTTCGTTTGCAAAAGGAGTTGGACGAGCTTTCAAAATTGCGAAAATGGACAGAAGACTATTGCCGGATTTACATCGCCTTGGATATTGTGTCGCAGAAAAAAATTTCTGAAGAGCAGAAAATCGCGCTGACGGAAGAAGTTTGGAAAATTTCCCGTAATTACGGTTTTGATCCGCTGTTGGTTCCTTCGATTGTATTTCAGGAGAGCCGCGGAAATCCGAATGCGAAAGGGCGGTTCCGCAGTGGTGCGGAATCGGGAGCTTACGGCTTGATGCAGCTGAAAATCGTAACGGCGCAGCGGATTGGCAAACGTTTTGGAATCCGGGTGGAAACTCCAGAAGATTTGATGCGTCCAGAGGTAAACGTTGTCGTTGGCAGCGCTTATTTGATGCGGCTCATTGGACGTTATGGGGATTTAAAACGCGCCATTATCGCTTACAATATGGGGCAGGGTGGAGTCGATGCGAAAATCCGGGAAAACGCTCCCATTCCAACGTTCTATTATGAAGGCGTTCTTGCCAAATATCGGAAATTACAACAGCTAGTCGGTGAACGGATTGGTGAAATGCCCAAGGATTTCTAAATTCTCGCCAATGATTTTCAAGGCTGTTCCATTGTTGCTCGTCGTTTTCGCTTTTGCCGCGGAAGTGCGCTATGATTGTGCCGGCTTTGTGGAACGCGGCCTTTCGATGGATCCGCTTTTGGCAGAAGAAAGATTCTCGACCGAAGCGAAACGGAACCGCATCTCCGAGATAAAATCTTCGGCGATTCTTTCGACTTTTCAGGTGACGATGATGGTGGGGCCTGCCCCCGGATTGAAAGAAGACATTGATGATTGGGGCGATACTGTCGACACTTGGGACTTTACCAAAATGGGGCCTTTTTTTGGAACGGAAATCAAGGCCATCCAACCGCTGAATTATGGACAGTACAAAGTCGGCAAAAAAGCAGCCGAAGCGGATTTGCGGCAACAGGAAATGAATGTCATCGGAAAAGAACATTCCAAAAGCGTTGAATTGCAGACGTATTATTACAACTACTTGCTGGCTTTGGAAATGAATCGTCTTGTCGATGGGGCGAAAAAACAAATGGACCGTGCGGAAGAAAAATTGGAAGAGGCGTTGGACGATGACGACCCGAATGTTTCCCAAACAGATTTGCTGAAACTCAAAGCGGGACGGCATACATTGGACGATGCGCTGGTTGAAGCGCGGAGCGGTCTTGAAAGGGTCAAATTGGCGGTCAAGTTCTCGCTCGGACTGGATTCCGGGGAAACATTTGTCCCGTTGGATACCGTACTTGCGGTGCGGACGGAATATTTTCCGACATTAGACGAAGCGAAAGACATTGCGATTTTGCATCATCCCGATTTAAAACGCCTGAATGCAGGCCTGGAAGCGCGGCAATATCAGCTGGAATTGGCCGAGGCGAAGCTCGGACCTCAATTCTTTGTGATGGGCGAATTTACTTATGTCAAATCGTGGGCGGGGAACCGTACCGCCGTGCAAAAAAACGCCTTTGCCCAAGATGCCGTCAACAAGATTTCTGGCGCGTTGGGCTTTGGTGTCCGCTACAATTTGAATTTCTGGAAAAGCTGGAGCTCTTACGTTTCGGCACGGACGGAGTTGCGTGGGCTCAAGCTCAAAGAGAATTACGCGTCGGAAGGAATCGTTCTTAAAATGGAAGAACAATACATCCAGACAAAAGGCGCGAAAGACAAATTGGAAAGTTTGCAGTCGAGTCTCCGGGCCAGCGAATCTTTATTAAAAGGGGCCGCGATGAAATACGACTTGGAACCTTCGGCAAAAAATACGAATGAACTGGTGGCGGCTTATAAAGACAATCTGTTGCTGCAAAAATCGTATTATTACGCAGTGTGCAAGTATAATATCGCTTTGGCGGAATTAATCAACCGGATGGGAGTCTCCCTTTCTGAATACAAACAACTTTATCCAGGAAAATAATGATGAAAACACCTTTTTTCTTTTCAATCCTCGCGTTGTCCCTGACGTTCGCCTTTGCCGCGGACCCAGTTTCGGCCATCTCTCAAAATGACAAGGAATTGCAGACACTCTTAAAAAAGAAAAGTCTGACTAAGCAGGACAACGAGCGTGTCAAAGGGCTGTTGAGCGATGTCTTCAATTTCAAGCTTCTCGCTGAAAAATCGTTGCCGAAAGAAACGTGGAGCAGTCTTGACGAAGCGTCTAAGCAAAGTTTCGCGGCGGAATTTCAACGGATGGTCCGCAATTCCAGCGCCAAACGGTTGGAAATGTATCGCACGGACAGCACCATTTATGATGCGCCGAAAATGAAAAAGAACAATACCGAAGCGAATGTCACCGCGCATCTTTGGTTTAAAGGAAAAGAATCCGTCCTCGTTTACAAGATGACACTTGTCGACGGAAACTGGATGGCCTGGGATTTGGTCATTGACGATCTCTCTACGGCACGCAATTACAAAGAACAGTTTTCAACTATTTTGAAAACGAAGTCGTTTGCTGAATTGTTGGAAATCATCAAGAAAAAGGCTGACGAAACAGAAGGATGATTTTGGATTTGGCAGTCATCATCGTCGCCGTTTTGGTGGCGATCTTTCTGCTTTTCCCGGTTCCGATACGAATCTTTTTTTGCGGACGGCGCCGGGGAAGTTTTTTGGAAATCCGGATTTTCCGAAAGAAACTTTTCCGTTTTAGCAAAGAACATTCCGAAGAAAATTCTGACGGGGCTGCAGTCATGGAAACTTCCCCCAAAGAGCCTTCGCCGCTTCCGGAGCAGCATCAAATCAGCGCAAAAAACACTTCGGAAGAACCTGTCCAAGAAAATAAGGATTGCTTAATTCCATCTGAACAGCCCAAGAGTCATTCTTCGAAAAAGAACAGCCCGCCGCCCAAGGAAAAATCGGCGCCGGTATCGGATTTGGAATTTTTCACATTGATGTTGGAAGCGCAATTCGACAAAAAAGTATTGGGCAAATCGTTCCGATTGGGAAAGTCCTTTTTTCGCTTGTTCCACTGCCGATTTGAATCAACGGTTGTCGAGGGAATTCGGCTGGAAAATTTTGAACAAATGGGATACATGTCCGGAGCGTTTGGCTTTTTGAAAGGAACGTTTCCGATTTTAAAAAACTGGGAATTGGCGATGGATTGGATGGGAAACACTCCATTCCGGATTGAAGGCGTGTGTGTCGTTTCGTTTTCGCTGGCCAGGCTTTTGGGATTTTTTATGGTTTCAGCCCTGTCTGTTGTCGGCATTGTCCGCCTGTATTTTAAAAATCGCAGGCTTTACCGGAAAAATCCGGAAAATATCCGGTTGTCTTTTTGGCGCCGTCAAGTGGTGCGTTTCATGACTTCGAATTAGGAGTGCTGTATGCAAAAATGGACTGTGGAAAGATTGCTGTCACGCTTGGGCTTTGGAACGCGCAAGGAATGCCGCGCCCTAGTCCGGAGCGGATTTGTATCGCTTTATGGTCGTGAAGTCAAAGATCCGTTCGAAGAATTGGATGCAAAACCAGAAGAAATCGAAGTCAACGGGGAAGTCGTCTCGACGGCAGAAGAGCTGTTCGTGATGATGAATAAGCCCTGTGGACTGGAATGCAGTCACCGTCCACGGGACAATGCTTCGGTATTTGACGCGTTTCCCGCGCGGATGTTGGCGATGGATTTGCAATGCGTGGGCCGCCTGGATGCGGATTCTCATGGACTTTTGCTGCTTTCCAATCAGGGACAGTTTATTCATCGGGTGGAAAGTCCCAAAAAAGGATTGTTGAAAACGTATGTGGCGAAATTGGCGCGTCCAATGACCGAAGCTCAAGCGCGTCTTTTAAAAGAGGGCGTTCAACTGAAAGGCGAAAAAAAGCCTTTTGTCGCGAGGGAACTTTCATCCGTTTCCGAGACAGAAGTGCGCATTTCCATCGGGGAAGGCGTTTATCATGAAGTCCGGCGGATGTTTGCCGCTGTTTCCAACCATGTCGAAGATTTGGAACGCATTTCTATTGGACCGTTAAAGCTCGATCCGATGTTAAAACCCGGAGAATGGCGTTCTTTGACTGCCGATGAAGTGGCTTGTTTTGGGTGATGCCCAAACAGAAATTTTGAACATCACATTCCGGCAGTTATTCTGACAACGCTTTTCGGATGGCGTCCGCAGTCGGGATTTCGGGAAGGACATTCCACGTTTGGGATTTCGGCAGATACACGGCGTAGGCGGGAACTCCACTGCGCCCAAGAGATTTCAACAGGGCAGAGACTTCTTCATTTTCAAGGGTGTAATCGGCGCGTATCAAAAGGGCGTCCGCCTTGTGGAAAATTTCTCGGACGGCTTCGCTGGACAGTACGACCGCTTCATTGGTTTTGCAGGTGAGGCACCAGTCCGCGGTTACATCGACAAAAATCGGTTTTCCTTCTAAAGCGAGAGCTTGGAATGTTTGCTCCGAGTAACGGTACCAGCCGTCTTCGCCCAGTGTCTGTTCTGCGGCGGCCAAGGCTCTTTTTTCTGTCACGGATTTAAGTGCGGGACTCCCGGCGAAGAACCATGCCGCAAGGAAGAATCCCGTGAAGAGGATGAGCAAAACCGGTTCGCGGACAAAAGGTTTGTCGGGCCGCGCCACTTTTCCGAATAGGTAGGAACAGATGACGGCGGCGATGCCAAAAGCTCCGATGATTCCCGCTCCCGCTTTTCCGCAGGTGCTGAAGGCTACCCAAACAAGCCAAAGCGCCGTTCCGAACAGGAATAGTCCCAAGATTTTCTGAAGTTTGACCATCCAGTTTCCCGGTTTGGGGAAGATTTTTAAAACCGAGGGAAAAACGGCGACGAGAATGTAGGGGAAAGCGAGTCCCAATGCGGCTGCGGTGAAAAACAGAAAGAGGATGGGAATACTTTGGGTAAAGGCGAATCCCATGGCAGAACCGAGAAACGGAGCTGAGCAGGGCGTGCTCAAAAGGACCATCAGAATTCCGCTGAAAAATGCGCCGGATAAACCTTCGCGGTGGGTTGCCGCATCCATTTTGGTGATGGTTGAACCGGGCAAGAAAAGTTCAAATGCGCCCAAAAGATTCATGGCGAATGCGGAAAGCAAAACGACCATAAAGGTGATGAATCCCAAATTCTGAAATTGGAATCCCCATCCCGCGTGTCCGCTGCCCGCCTTGATTAAAGTAATGATTCCAGCCAAAACCCAAAAGGAAAGTAAAATGCCAAAGACCAATGCGGATGTGGAACGGAACAGGCGCCCCCGGGATTCTCCGCGGTGTTTCACCAGGTTGAACAGCTTTAAAAACAGGACGGGAAGCACGCAGGGCATCAAATTTAGCAGGAACCCGCCGACAAAGGCGAGGATTAAAAGCCACGCCCAGGGTTCAGTGGAGTTTTTTTTTGAAGGCTTTGCGGAAACGGGTGAAACGGAAGAATTCTGTCCAAGAGATTTCAATTCAAGGGAGGCGTGGACGGTTTGCGGTGCAAGGCAGATATGGCTGCAAGCCTGGTAGCCGAAATTGACGTTTGTCGTGCTGGTGTCGTAATCGGCTGCCAATTTTTGAATGGGGACTCCAACGGAAAATGTTCCTTTGAACACCAAGTTTTCCAAATCCAGAGCTTCGCTGTATTCTTTGATGGGCGCGGGCCAAATCGGGTCGCCGAATTCAATTCCCCGCGCTTCGATTTCGAGCGTGGACGGTTTTAAAAATTCATCGGCGGCGACATTTGCGTTTACATGCCAGTTTTCGGGAATCGTAATGCGGATTTCTACCAAATTTCCGACGTGGGTCGCCTCGTCCGGATAGATGATTTCCACTTTGGGCGGCGCCATGTTGTTGAGGCTGATGGATTCAAAATCTTGGGCTTTTACGGAAACGCAAATGAGAAGAACGGGCAAAACCCATTGCAACCAAGAAGTGGCTAAATTTGTTTTTACAGATGTTTTCAAAAGAAGATCTCCACGGCAAAACTATTTTTCAACTTGTCGCTTTTTGGAAACTCCCGGATTAGGTCAGGAGTCTTATGGCCTCGATACAAAGGCCTGTTCGCAATCAGGATATTTTGAAATTCTGGAATTTGCATCGGCACACAATTTACAAATTGTGCAAACGTAAAATGCCGCGCGGCGTTCCTATCCAGGACATTATGCAGAATGTTTACATTCGGCTTCACCTCCATTTTGAAAATGTCCGCAGCCTTTACAGCCCGGTGGGATGGCTTGTACGGGTGGCGGAAAATGTTTGCAATGACGAATTGCGCCGTCTGATGCGTTTTCGGAAAGCCTCCGAAAAATATTGCCGCTACGAATTGCAGCGCAACGCCAAAAACGCCCGTTTGCCGTGGGACGCACTCGAAGTCAAGGCGTGCCTTGGAAAGCTTCCCCCTCAACGGGAAGCGCTTGTCGATTTGCACTTCTTGAAAGGAATCTCTATCGGGGATTTGGCGGAAGTGTCGGGATGCAAACATACGACTGTCGCCAAACGTTTAATCTTGTCGATGGAAAAAATGCGAAAAAATGCCCTGGAGTCTGTCAAGATGTCGTGATTTTTTTGGTAATATTGAAATGTGAGTTTTTTATTTCGAGCGTTTCTATTGTCCGGTGTGTCGTTGGCGTTTGCCATCGACGCATGGAATGATTTTTCCCGGACAGACATTTTTTACAGTGCGGCCCGGACAGAACAGGCTCTTGTTCTGGGAACGGATGGTGGCGTGCGAATCATCATGCCTGGCGGAGAATCGGACGTGTTTTCTTCGGAAGATGGTTTGGAAGCGTCAGAAATATTCGGTGTTTCCCGAATGGAAAACGGAGAATTGTACGCCGTTTCGTCGAAGGGCATCCTTTCGAAACTCATTGCAAATGGAAAGTTCTTGGTTGTAAACCGGTCTTTCGCTTCGGCGGGGGTGGAACTGGTTCCCGGACTTGTTCAAAACGCGGAGTCGATTCTTGTTTTGGGATTCCGGGATAGAATCGCCTTCTTTGATGCGGAACGGCAAAAATCGTTGATGACGTTGACGCGCATCGGGGACGTTTCCCTCAAATCGGTCTCCCCTTCGGCGATGCGGATAGTTGGCGATTCCCTGCTTGTCGCCGTGGGAAATGAAGTCTTTTTCCGCCTCATGGACTGGACCGCCTTGGAAAGGGACGTCTTGCTCGCGGATCCGAATTCCTGGACGTTGTTGAAAACATTTGAAAGCCCGGATTCTACGAAAACGGCCATCCGGAAAATCAATGTGGACGGAAAATCCATTTCGGCTGGTTTTGACGATTTTGAATCTCCGATTGTCGCGTTGGGCGACACGCTGTCAAGTAAAAGTTTTCCATCCCTTTGGCGGGGGGATTCTTCCCGTGTGCGGCAAATTCTGGAAGCCGAAGATTTCGCCTACCTAGTCGGAAAAGATTCCGCATGGATTTATGACGGAGAATTGAAAAATGTTTCCGCCTGGACGAAGTTCCCCATCTCGGACGCGTATATCGTGTATCCCGGATTTGCGGATGGCGGTGTCACGGTTCACTCGGCGAAAGGGGAATTTGGATTCAGCGATGGCGAAGGGTGGAACTTTGCCGCCGCTGTGGATGAGTCGCCTTTTTATGCAGATGATGCTCCCCACGCCCGCTTCCTGAAAAATCTGGCGATTTTGCCCGATGGAATGACTTTGGTCAGCGTTTGGGGGCTGGGGCTGCGCATGTATGCGTCTCACGGGGCGGAATGGGTAATGGATTTGACCGATGGCGAAGATATTTGCATGGACAGGTTCTTGCCTCATTTTTTTGTTCCCACGGGAATAGACGTTGCGCCGGACAGCATCGGCTGGCTTGTCAACTATTGGGGAAAGTCCGGTTATGGAATCGCTTATGTCGATGAATCCGGAAACGTCAGCTGCGCCAATGGCATCGGAAGTGGCAATTACACGGGACCGTTGCGGGCGAAACTTTCTGAAGATGGCTCCGAATGGATTGTTTATTCTGCCGCCGGATTGACGGAGGGGGTTTCCGGGCAAGGCTCTTTGGATATTTTCCGGTTCAAACCGATTTCGGAAACGGGAGGAGAACTGGTCCTTTCTGGAAAGACGGAAATTCCGACACCGGACAATTATGTTCTGGTCGATATGGATTTTGACAAATCGGGGCGCCTGTGGGCGCTTACAAACTCTGCAGTCGCTTATTTTGAATCGGGCATGGATTCTGTACAGGCGCCGCATAAAATTGCCGCTTTTGAACAGGCGAGCCTTTCTTCCATCGCCCTGGATCCGAAGGATAGACTTTGGGTGGGGACTGTTGGAAATGGCGCTTACATGATTCGGAAAACGGGGAAAAGCCCCGATACGCTTGCCGCGAAGAAATATGTCAGCCGGAATGGGCTGTTGAACGACATTGTTTATGACGTTGCCGTGGATTCAAAAAAAGGCGAAGTCTGGTTCGTTCACAAAAACGGAGCGTCCCGCTATTTCCGTGCGGATTTGCGGGAAACGTCTTCGTTCATGACTTCTGACGGACCGGAATTCAAAGTGTATCCGAATCCGGTGCGCTTTGATTTGGGGCAGGTCTTGACATTTGATCATTTTTCGGAATCGGCGGTCATCTCCATTTACAATGCGGGGGCGCATTTAGTCCGTTCATTCCGCGAAAGTGAAGTCTCTGGGGGACGTTTGGTTTGGGATGGGCGCGACAGGAACGGCGTCTTGGTCGCTCCGGGCGTTTATCATTATCTGGTCAAAAAAGGCTCCAAGACGAAACGGGGCAAAATTTTGGTCATTCACTGATTGATGGCGGAGGTCGTTTCGTGAAAAGTTTTTTGTTGTTCCTGCTTTCGGCGTTCTTGTTTTCGGGATGTGCTTCTCAGCGGCAAAAACCCGTGTGTGCAGAAATCGAATACCGATTGAACCACACATCGATGTCGCCGGATCAGCGGGAATGGACGCGTGAAGAATTGAAGCAATGCCAGGCGGAGCAAGAAGAATACGCCAAATCGGATTCTTTGACGAACCGTTTCAAAAAAAGCATTTATGAAATGTATGCGGATTCCCAAAAGGATTCTTCCGCAGTAGATTCGACAGGAGCTTCTCCGCAATGAACAGGGAACGGATTCTTGCCGAAATTCCCCAACGCCTGATGCAAATCGCAGAACGGATTTGCGCTGCAGGGGGAAGGTCTTATCTCGTCGGAGGGTTTGTCCGCGACGCGTTGCTGGGCATCCCTTCAAGAGATTTCGACGTGGAAGTTTACGGCATTGAACAGAAAACGTTGCTCGACATATTGAAAAATTTTGGCCGTCCCAATTTAGTCGGCAGGGCTTTTGGCGTTGTTCATCTTGTGAGCCGCGGGCTAGAACTGGATTTTTCTTTTCCCCGGACAGAGAGTAAAGTCGGCGAAGGCCATCGGGGATTTTTAGTTGAAACGCATTTGAACTTGACATTCAAAGAGGCGGCTCGGCGGCGGGATTTTACGGTCAACGCCATGGGACTTTCGTTGCCGGAATTAAAACTGTCCGATCCTTACGACGGCAAGAACGATTTGGAACAAAAAATTTTGCGCCACGTTTCCCCGGCGTTTTCAGAAGATTCTTTGCGCGTGTTGCGAGGCGTTCAGTTCGCATCGCGTTTTTCGCTGACTCTTTCTCCAGAAACGGCGGAACTCTGCCGCAGCCTTTCTTTGGCGGATCTTTCGCCGGAACGTTTGTTTGAAGAATTTAAGAAGTGGCTTCTCAAACCCGGAAGACCCAGCTTTGGACTTGCCGCATTTGGCGAAATGGATCTTTTCCGATTTTTCCCGGAAATTCGCCCGTGGAACGGCTCTTTGGAAAATTTGGGAATCCTTTTGGATCGCATATCAAAAGAACTTGACGACGTTCCGAATTTGATTTCAAAAGAAGTTTTGGCGTTTTCGGCTTTGCTGTCGGGCGCGGACACTCCGGAGGCGGCGAAAACTTTTTTGGCGCGGATGACAAACGAAATTCAGCTGCTCAAACGCGTTCCCGTTTTTTGCGCATTCATTCCGGAACTGCTTGTTCGGGCAAAAAGTCCAAATGCGTTCGATGCGGAATTTCTGCGCCGTTCTTCTGTCGCGCAAGGCGGCTTGTTCCTTTCGTATCTTTACTTGAAATCGGCGGCATTCCTGGATGGGGTGGATTGCTCTGCCGCAGAAACCTTCCGGGAAGAAGCAGAAAAGTTGAACGTCTTTTTGGCGCCGCCGAAACCTTGGCTGCGGGGTGCCGATCTGCTCCAGATGGGGTTAAAGCCCGGCAAACGCATCGGGGAAATCATCCATGCGGAATTTGAACTCCAGCTGCAAGGGAAGATCCTGTCTCGGGATGCTGCTTTGGATTTTGGAAAAGCGGCTATTTCCAACGGAATAACTTGAAAATGCCAAGGGGCACGGCTGCGGTGATGATGGGTATTTGCAAAAGTTCCACCATCGGCAAGGCCAGAAGAATTTTTTCTTCGCGGAGACGGACTGCTCCGATGGTCAAGAAGATGGCGTCAACGGCGACTTTGACCGCTAGCGGAACATAAAACCAGCTCCACGGGAACTCGGCAAACAGCGCAAGCCAGGGGGCGACAAACAGCCAAACGTAAAATGTGTAAATCAGCGTCAAGAAAAGCGTGTAAAAATGGTTGGCGTAGCGGGTACCGTTGCTGGACCATCTGGCGCGTTGATTCAAAAGTCCTTTGAATGTGTCGACGGGAGCCGTTTCTACGACAGCGTCCGGATCCAGATTGTAGCAGAATTCCACATTGGGTTCGTGGATCATCTTGTGGACGAGCATGTCGTCATCGCCAGAAGAAAGATGCACTAAATCGCCGAAGCCGCCCGCCCGGAAGAACAGCTCTTTTTTATAAGCTAACGCCGCGGCGCTGGCGACCATGGGCACGCCCATGCTGAATCCGCCCGCTTCAATGGATGTGTAGCCCAATGTTTCGAGTTTTTGGTAAGCGTGGACGATGCCCGGGGAACCCGAATTTTTCTTGGGCCCTTGGACGATGGCGATATTTCCGCGGAATCGGTTCGCCATGGAGCGGATCCAACCTTTGGGCGGGATGCAATCCGCATCCATTGTCATCAGAATTTCGTATTTGGCGGCTTTGAAACCGGTTTCCAAGGCGCGTTTTTTGGGGCTTTCCAAAAAAGGAGCGTCTGTGGGAATGTGCACAACGGAAAACTGGGGATGTGTCGCGGCGAACGCTTCGAGAATCCGGGCTGTGCCATCCGTGGAGCGGTCGTTTACGCAAATAACTTCCCAATTTCCGGTGTAATCCTGCGCCGCCAGGGCTTCAAGAGTCCGCTGGGCATGCTCCTCCTCGTTTCGAAGGGGGACAATGACGGAAACGGTCCAGTTTTTTTCTGGAACGCTGCGGTTCCTTTTCGCGCGCAAAAGTCCGATGGAAAAAAACAGGAACAGGGCTGCGTATAGCGCCGTCAGGACTCCGAGAATGCAAATGCTTGGCATCACGCGCAAAATATATTTATTATTCTGTTCCCATGACGATTCATCCTTCTGCTTATGTAAGTCCAAAAGCACTTGTAGACGACAGCGCAAGCATCGGTCCTTGGTGCATTGTGGATGATTTTGCCGTTGTTGGCGAAAATGTCGTTTTGGAATCTCGTGTACACGTGTTTCCCGATGTAAAAATCGGCAAAGGAACTCGAATTTTTGACGGCGCGGTTCTTGGAGCCGTTCCGCAGGACCTCAAATTCGCCGGAGAACGGACTTTTTTGGAAATTGGAGAACGCTGTGTTATCCGCGAATATGCGACGCTCCACCGGGGGACGGCTTCTACGGGGAAAACATCTGTCGGGGACGACGCCCTGGTGATGGCTTATGCGCATGTGGCTCATGACTGCCGCCTGGGAAATGGAGTGGTCCTTTCGAATGCGGTGCAATTAGCCGGAGGAGTGCAAATCGGGGAGCGCGCGAATGTCGGAGGCACCGCCGGAGTCGCCCAAAACTGCCGTATCGGCGCATTCAGCTTTGTCGGCGCATCGCTTAAAGTCGACAGGGATGTTCCGCCGTATGTCAAGGCGCTTGGAAATCCGCTGCGCTTTGCCGGCGTGAACCTTCATCTTCTCCGCAAATTCCCGGAACGCTTTTCCGAGGATCGCATTGTTGAAATAGAGCGCCTTTACCGGGAATATTATCATTCCAAGCGGCCCATCGGAGAGAGGGCTCAAAAAATGGCGGAATCCGGGGATTCCGCCATGCTTGAATTTTTTTCAGAGATTTCCCATCCCATCATCGGCTGATTATTGCTGCATCAAGGCTTCTAGAATGCCGGGATAGTAACGGTTGTTATTCCTGTCATAAGCTTCGAATCCGCCTACTTTGGTGAATCCCCAGTAGTGCCAGCTCAAATCGTATTTTTCCGCCGCGGCGACAACTTTCTTGGACCACAGGGCGAAGTACTTGTCGCTGGGACCGTTTGTTCCACAACTGCTCCGGCTTCCGGCGGCAACGCCGAATTCGCCCATATTCATGGGAATGTGACCGCCGTTCACGTCCGGGTAAAGGGATCTCGCCAGGGCGACATATTGAGCCATGTCCGAAGAAACGGATACAGAATAGGTTTCGTCGCCTTTGCAGGTGTAACCATGTCCTTCGTGAGAGAATGTGTAAGGCTCGTAATAATGCCCGGAATAAATGATGTTTCCGTCTTGGGGAAGTTTGAGGACGGTCAGGTCTGCGAATTTTGCCGCATGGTAAGATTCAAATAGGATGGTTTTCCCGGGAGCCGCGCTGCGAATCACATGATAAGCGCTGAGCATGATGTCGTTCAGTACATCTGTACTGTTGAATAACGGTTCGTTCAAAATTTCAAGAGCCAGCATGGAATCCGGAAAAACGTTCAACGCGGTTGCCACTTGCGTCCAAATGGCAAGGAAGTGCGATTTTTCCGCTTCATAAGCCGCGGGGTCGTTCGAAAAGTTGTTCCCGGCGTTCATCAGCTCTTGATAATGGTGAAAATCAACGATGACGGTGAGTCCGGCGGCGATAGCCTGTTCAACGTCTTCGATGACTCCGGCCAGGCGTTCGGGGTTGACTTCGTGGGTGATCGGATTGGAATTGTGCTGCCAGCGGACAGGAATGCGCACGGATTGAAAACCGGACTTCTTGATGATTTCAAAATCGCCGTTTTGAATCGCGTTTTCCCACGCATTGTCAAGGCCATCGTTGTAGCCGAAATTGTATGGTTCATCGGGAACGTCTCCGCCATAGTATTTGGAATCCCAGGAGTTTCCCAAGTTGATTCCGCGTCCGAGTCTTGTGTTCATCGCACGCCCTTGGGAATAGTCAACGGGAATGGCGACTGTTGCGGAAGAGCTGGATGATTCATGTTCTGCGGCGGAAAGCTTTCCCGAATCGTCCGAACAGGCGACAAAAAGGAGTGCGGATATGGCGAGAGAAAAAATTTTGTGCATAAAATCCTCAAAAGCGGGGAACCCTCCTTAAATTAAAATTTTTATGGGAAGGAATGTTTTAGAGGCGTTTTTAAATAGTGTTTACGGTAGAAACCGCTCAAAAATGGCGAAGGAACGGAAGAAATCTCCGCGAAAAGCCTTCCGCTAACGGTTTTTTGCAAAAATCGAAATTTGAAATTTCCAAAAACTAACTATATTATGGCTCATCGGATTTTGGAGAAATTGAATTCTATGAACGCAAAGATTCAGAAACCCTTTTTGAAGTGCCTATTCCTATCGCTTCTTTTTGTGTCGTTTTCTTTTGCCGGCCCGGGATTTGGTGAATACCGTGACCGCGATGCCGGACGGTTCGTGATGAAACCGGGAAAACCCTTCCGCCCCGATAAAGACGTGGTGACTGTAGTCATGCGCGAGGCGATTCCTCGTGGCGGTGGATATACATACCAATATCCGCGTGAAAACCCGGAACCGGTGATGACCGATAAATACGCGAAAGAAGGCGCTCTTTCGATGGAAATTGAACTGATTGCAAGTGATTATTCCGGTGTCGCCATCTGTATTGCGGGTTCCGTTGATCTGACTCCTTATTTGGAAGAAGGCGTTCTTGAATTTTGGTTGAAGGGAGAAAAGGGCGGTGAAAACGCCTTGTTCGTGCTTGTGGATGACGGCGTTAAAAGTGGGGGCGAATCTCTCCAGGTAAAGCTCCGCTCCAAGAGCCTGGGTGAAATTACAACGGAATGGACCCATTTCAGCATTCCGCTCAAACTTTTCGGTATGACTGGCCTCTATTGGGATGCCAAGAATACGCGGGATGTGATGCTCCCATTTGCCTGGGACAAGTTCAAAGGGTTCCGTTTGGAAGTCCGTAAAGATGAAAACGAATCGTTTAAGGTTTGGATCGACGATGTGGTTATCAAAAAACATGGCAAGCCGTACGAAGGCCCTGCCAATTATCCGTTCCGCAACGCGATTTAAGAGGGTTTTATGCGTAAACTAGTTTCTTCTTTTTTAATCGCATCGTGTGCGGCCGCTGTCTGGGCAACCCCGACACAGGTCAAGTTGGATTCCATCCACGCTTCAATGGATACGTTGGCGAATAACATGGAATCAACGCTTCTCGGCAAGGACGATCTGCCGATGGCGGTCTCCGGTTTCATGGCGTTCCGCGTCAAGAACTTCCATTATTCCAACACGGCTCCCGCTTTTGCTAGCGACAAGGCTCGCACGGCAGTAGACGCTGTCTTCAAGGCGAATATCGTCGCCATGCCGAACTCTTACATGACATTGTGGTCGAACTTCGCCTTCCCGTTTGACCTTTCTGGAACGTTTGGCAACAAGTATGCGACTCAGCCGACAGAAGTGCCGACTTATGATGAACGCGTCCTTTATGACCATTCGACCGACTATTATTCAACGACTATCGATGAAGAATTCAATGTCGGAGCCGATATCCGTGCGGGTGTCTTTGGCGCTTACATTACGGCGGGCGGTGTCATTTGGGCGAATTCTTCTCCGTTGACGATGTGGGAACGCGAAACGGCCCCGCGCTTTGCTTGGCAATACGAACTTTTCGAGGATGAAAAAACAGTCAGTACTTATTACAAGGAAAAGGTTTTCAAGCCGGTAAAGGAAGGTGGCCGCGCTTTCTGGACAAACCGCTCTTTCGGCGGAGTCTTTGCCAATGTTTATCAATTGCCGTTCAACATGAAAGCGCAATTGATGGTCTCCCAGCCGATGGATATGGACGTGGGTACTCGTGACGGTCTCCGTCTTTATGCGGGACAGCCCGGCGAATTGGAAACTTATGGCTTGCACGACATGCGCGGCTCCGTTTACCATGCGCGAATCGCCAAGGACAAGCTGTTGGAATCCATGACGTTGGGCGTCAACTATATGGGCGTCGTCTTTGACAAGGGCATGATTTACGAAGATGAATTCCGCAATCAGTATCTGACGGCGGGAATGACGCCTTCGATTTTGAATACCCATGTCGCTTCTGTCGATATCAAAGGAAACATTACCCCGAAACTGTATTTGATGGCGGACGTGGCGGTGAGTATCACGGATTCTGTAAACTTCTACAAATCCGATGCGGCGGCTCAAACTCATGGCTATGCCGAAGACGCCTACGAATCTGCTGTTGGAACGCCTCAGGTTGGCGTTTACATCAAGGCGCAGAGCAAATACATTGAAGGTTGGCCGATTACAGTGGAAGGTATCTACCTCCCGAAAGATTTCTATTCGCCGTATTCTTTGAGCAACCCGTCCCGTTTTACCAGTTGGCGTAAAGATGAAATGTATTTGAATGGAGGCTCTCTCCGCTACACGCCCAACATGATGGGATTGAACTTTAAGTTGGAACCGACGTTCAACCGTGGCTATTTTGATTTGCAATACGGTTTGCATCGCCAGGTAGAAGAAGGTACGGACGTTCTTGTCTTCAATTACCGTTTGAACGGTCGCAATATGTGGGAAAGCACCAATTCTTGGACAAAGCACAAGCCGATTTTCTGGGCGGATTCGGGTAACGCGCATCCCAGGGCGAGTGGCTATGTTGCCCGGACGGGTGTTCTTGAACCGGGTGTCGGTATCAAGCTCCGCCGTCAGCAAGGCGGTCTTTATGGTGGCACATGGGAAATGTGGGAATCTTTCGTTGCTTACGAAAATACCAATCAAATTGCGAAGAAAAAGATTCCGAGTCATGCGAAGTGGTCTTCGTTCCTCTCGTTCATGGGTGGTTACGACATTGGCCACTGGTTTGGAACCGACCGCAACATCATGATGACGGGATACGCTTCTATTTCCGGAATTTCGACGACGATTGCTCCGATTGCTTACAGCGAAGATCAGTCTGATATGTTGCTTTGGAGTTTCTTTGGGCAGTTTGAACCGGCGATAGCGATTCATCCGAAGTTCCATTTGGTCGGCATTTTGGGGCTTGAATCATTCCGTTCGAAGTATGCGTATGTCTCTTCTTCGATGGCAAACAACCTTTCGAAAACCTCAGATCTTTATTCTGAAGTCTCCACGGACTACTATTCTTACGCTCCGATTAATTACCTTGAAACGGCAATTGGTCTTGGATTCGACTGGGATTTTGCGGACCGCGCAGGCTTGCACGTTCGCTATAAATGGATGACGCATTCCGACGAAACCCTTTCTGTCAACGATTGGCACTCGCATTACATTGCGGCAGAAACCAAGGTTTGGTTCTAAGGAGGGCGTGAAAAATGAAGATGAATATGAAAAAAATTTTGATCGCTTTCCTCGCTTGCGCAGCAACTCTTCCCGCTGCGACAGAATGGCAAACACAGGAAAAATTGGATGCTAAAGTCGATTCTATCAACGCCAAACGCGGTGTTGAAATCGGCGGTAAAATTCGCGCCATCGCGCAAGCTTCTTATTTTGATACGGAAAATGATCCGACGGGCATTAACAAAATGCCGAGCGTGGAACGCAATGAAATGGCGAACGCCGACATTGATTTCCATTTCCGTCCCTATGAATTTGTCCGTGCAAATGTAATGCTCCGTTTTGGTGCGGGAATGCAGGAGTACTTCTCCTCGGCGTCTAAAACGATGTCTGTCGGTTGGATCAATGTGGAAGGCAACATTGGAGATTTCTTCTATTGGGTTGTCGGGGATTTCCGGCAGCAATACACGCCTCTCACCCTGTTCAATCCGAGTGTGGAAATTCTCTATGAACCGACCATTTTCGCCCGCAAGCGTCACATGGCGGAATCTCAGGAACTTTTGGAAGGAAACCAGCGTAATTTGCAGGGTGCGAACATCCAGTTCCGGCATTCTTTTGGCAGCTCGCTCGGCGAACTTCGCGCAGAAGCTCTTGCTGCACGCTTGAACCGGACTTCGGTTCTTGACCTGACTGGCGCAGAAGGCAATATTTTGCCGAATGATACGATCGCCGGAGCCTCGCTCGCTTCCAACATGGACAAGTGGCTTGTCGCGGCGAACATTGAACTTCTTCCGCTGAATAAGAATCTTCTTATCGGCGTGACTCCGATGTTCATCTTCGACAACGAAGATTCTTACAGCTACACCTACCGTCATCCGGAAAACGATTTGAGCGTCGATTACGAACTCGCGTCCATCAATCCTTACGATATTGATCCGCAGAGCACGATGATTGTGAGTGGTCGTATTGGCGGAGACGTTGCCGGATTCCTCGGAAACCAAAATTTGATTTTGGATCTCGTTGCGGAATACGCTTACTCTTCGGATAAGGTCTTCTCGCATACGGACGTTCCCGTTCTTGATGCCGCAACGGGGCTTCCGCTGATTGACGAAACAACGGGAGAAGCTCTTTACACGGATGTTGCCAGTTCTAAAAAACTCAACGGTTCTGCCCTTTTGGTGAACTTGAATCTCGGTTATAAAACCGAAGATACTTGGGGAGCTCTTCTCGGAGTGGATGTACTCCGTAATGACAGCAATTGGTATAACAACGTGGCCCAGTCCCCGAAATTCTTTGCCCGCCGAATCCTGAATACGGATAAAGATGGCAATACGATTAAGTATGGCGTAAATTCTCCATTGTATTCAACGTTTGATGCCCTTTACAACTATGCGCCGAAATATTCTCCGGCGACGACAACGTTGGTAACGAATGATGGCGGTATTAGCGGCGGTCAAACAGAAAGTTACAACATTGCTCCGTTCAACAAGAGCTCCTGGAAATCGAATGTTTATTCCCGTTCTCAGCTGGCTTTGATTGAAACGTTGACGGATCCGGCGGTGCAACTTTCGCTGCCGAATGGTCTTGCGACTTCGAACCGTCAGGGTGCCCGTGCAAACTTGGTGTTGAATTGGAAGGACTATGCCGAAGTGCAGGGGCTTTTCAGCACGTTCTCGCAGGTTTCTCCGCTCGTCGGTTTCAAAGAGGCTTCTTACACCGAATTTGGTGGTGGCGCGAAAGTGGATGTGTTCAAAATTCTCGGTTTCCAAAAGCCGCTTGAAATTTCTGGTTCTTACAAGCACTCGGAAAAAAGTGTGGATACGGACAACTGGGCTGCACTCGGAATGGCCGATGGTACGGCAGAACTCAAGAGTGATTTCATCAACGCCGGGCTTTACGTGCAATATCTTCCGCGTTTGGGCTTTACCGCCGGATTGCAATACATTAAAACGGATTACAATCTTTATCAGGGACTTCAAAGTGGCATGATGGCTCCGTTAAAGAATTCCAAGCAAATGCAGTGGATGGTTGGATTGGATTACTCGCTTGCGGATAACGCTTGGCTGTCGCTGAATTTCGGCATGGTTTCCGTTGAAAATGAATACAACACAACGGCTGTGGTTGCCAGCGGCTCTGCAGATGGCGCATACAATCTTCCTTCTTACTACGATGTATCGACCGATGTGGCGGGTAAGTTCAAACATGAATTCAGTCAAACGATTGTGGAAGCTTCCATTAACGTGGAATTTTAATGGGAGGGACTAAGGAATGAACTCGAATATGAAAATGCATTTGTTCGGTTTCTCTTCGGTGCTGCTTCTTTCTGCGGCAACGGCTTTTGCTGCGCCAGAACAAGATTCTGCCGCAAATGAAAGCGTTGGACAGCAACAGAAGTCGCTGCTTGAAAAGTTGGACTCCCTCAATGACGCTGTTCTCGGTCTTCGGGTGAACGGTTCTGCGAAAGCGGGCGTTTTGACGTCGATGGCTTCTTCGGACCAGTTCAGTTCGCAGTCTCCGACTCAGGAAACGCAAGCCTTTACAGATGTGAACTTGATTCTTACCGCTCGACCGAGCTCCGAAACGCAGGTCCGCGTCGAGGCTCGCTTGCATAAGGATTGGCAAAGCGCTTATGAAGAGAACAACAATCCGATTATCGGACATTGGTTCTCTTACGATGGGTTGATTTTTGACAAGCGCTTGGCTTTCAACTTGGGCTATATGCGTGTCGGTTACACTCCGTATACTCTTTATACTCCGCAGCCGAATCTGTTGCAAGAACCGGAAATTTTTGCCGCCGCTCGCGCTGAAGCGATGAGCAAGAGAAACTTGGATACGACTTCCCGTCGTTTGCTCCAAGGTCTTAACGCGGATTTCCACAGTGGTAGTCTCGGTGTTTTGGATGATGTCCACGCCCAGATTACAGGAGCTCGTCTTCGCAACATCGCAAAGAAAAACGACCAGGTTTTCTTCGACTTTGATTGGTCTGATCGTTACTTGTATGGCGGGCGCTTGGGAGTTGAAGCTTATGGCGCGCGTCTTGGCGTGAACTTCGTGAATGTCTTTGATCGAGAACTCAGCTTCCTTGCTCATGATTTGGATTTGGGTGATTCGGTCATTCTTGACGATAATAAAGTCTTTACAGGTGAATTCGGCTTCAACACGGCGAAAATTTTGCCGGACCTTCCTGTGGTTTTAGGCTTTGATGCGGAAGTGGCTCTGTCGTGGTGGGATGCGAATCTTTACCATTCTGCCAAAAAATCGTATTCGGAATATGTAATTCAAAAGGGTTTGGTCCCAAACGAAGATGGTGTTCTTGATTCGATTGCTTATGTGAAAGAAATCCAGAAAAATTCCAACGAAACGGTTTCGGAAAATTTCATGGATGACAATGGGATGGCGTTCTATGTGGAACCGTATGTCAAGGCGAACTTTGGTGACTTGAACCTCCAATTGCGCGGTCGTTATTTGCAGAATGATAAAAAGTTCTGGTCTGAAATGGCCTCTGCGTCAAATTTCGACGGCAATACGGTCATTTTGAATGCAAACGGACTCTATTCGGATTCCGTTTACATGAACCTTGTTTCGGCGTTTGGAATGTCTAGCCTTGAAAACCTTTATTATCAGGTCTACAATTCAAATCCGTTGAATTTGACCAACTTGCTCACATCTGCAACGGCGAACATTTTGACCGCGGAAAATGACGAATCGCCTTATATGTATTCTCGTGTGTATAACAACTACAAGAACGCTCATTTCTACCGCAACGCTTATTCTGCGGATACCAAAAAACGTTTAGAAGCAAGTGAAATTCTGAACTTGATGGACGGTTCTATGGATATGGCATTGCCCTATGGACTTGCTACTCCGGATCGCAAAGGCTTTGCCGTTTCGTTCGATGGAGATTGGTGCAGCATGGTGACTTTGAATGGGCGCTTCGCTCGTTATAACTGGGACGCTGTGGATGATGTCTTCTTGGAATATGCCGTTGGCGTTGGTATTCGTCTCGATGAACTTTTCCCAGTCCTCGATCAGGTTCTTGGAAATGCAGATAACGAAAACCGCACGTTGATTCAGGCGTCTTATGCCCATGCTGAAGAAGACAATTACTTCAAGCGTAAGACGGACCGCATCATGGCGGGGGTGACTTCGGATAATATTATTGGCCCGGTAGGTCTCCAGTTCGGAGTGGAAACATTCTCCATGGAATACGGCAACCATTTGCAAGTGAACGAATCGGCTGCAATTACGAAGACCGAAGAAATGTTGCTCCGCGTTGGTCCGCGTATTAAAATCGCCCCGGCTTCTTACCTGTCTGTGCAATATGGTTTGCTGACGGACAAGGTTTCCTTCGAACGGATTGGCGTCGCCGAAGACGGTTTAACTCCCGTTGTGACCCCGGACGAATTTTCTATCGATAAAAACGTAATCATGGCCGACGTGACGGTGACATTCTAAGAGGTGTGAATTATGAAAAAATCTCTTTCCTGTTTGTTTGCTCTTGGAACTGTAGCGCTGACGGCTTGCTCTTCGATGGACGTCAGTTCTTCAGAAGCGCTAGAAGGCAATTTCCCCAAGGATTTCGTTGCTGCGGAATATATGAACTTGCATCCGGGACTCCGCAGTTTGCAAATTCAGGATTTTGTGAATGATTTTAACTCAAGTCTTTCTTTGAATGCTGATTCTGTGGCTGCCGATGCCGATGCCTATTTGGCTGATACGGCGACGCTTCACCAGATTTATGTAAATCCGTTTTATGCCGGATATTCCGAAGCTCTTTGGCTTGAAGATTGGACGATTTCGACGACACCCATAACGACGTGCGGATTAGATACGATTTACGTTCGCGTCAAACCGGCCGATGCGACTCCGGTGACCGTTTATTTGGGATCGTTGACTTACGCTGAAGATGGCAAGACTATCATTGCTGTGACAGGCTTTTCGGACTCGTTGAAAACGACTGCGGTTTCGTTTGATATTGATGGAACGAATTACAGCATCGTAAAGCAGCTCGGCAGCACCAAAACAGAAGTCGATTCTTCGGATTGTGTGACTGTCGTGGATTCAACAGTCGGGGGAATTCCCAGTGACAAGAAAAAACACCTTTTGAAATTCAATTTTGAAAATTCAAGAGATGATTTGGCGATTTTGCAAAATGTCCCGACGGATACTTTCGCCATTTCGAGTCAATATCTGATGTATGGACAGGCTCACGGTTGGGCTTATCGCGTTTGTCGGGATGACGAAAAGTTGAACCCGATTCAGTCGGAAGTTTATCCGATGACCAAGTTGTATTGCGCAGATGGTGATGTCATCCGCGAAATTGCGGAGTGAGGATTCTTATGAACTTAAAACTGATCGCATTTTCTCTTGCTTTGGGCCTTGCTACAATGGCGAATGCCGCTGCGGATAAGGTTGTTGGCTATTTCCCGTATTGGAGCCAATACGCCCAATTTGCCCCAAAGGATGTCCGTTTCAACATGGTGACCCACATTCACTATGTTTCGATAGCGCCGTCTTCAGACGGTTCCCTTGCGTTTGCAGATGAAAGTGACATTGAAAACTTCAAGGAACTCTCGAAGCTCGCGGCAGAAAACAACGTTAAAATGATTGTTTCTGTCGGAGGCTTGGAACAGGAAGGAACTTTGGCGGAAATTGCCGCTTCAGAAGAATTGCGGGGAACTTTTGCCGGCAATGTGGTTTCTTTCTTAGAAGAATACGGTGCTGCGGGCGTGGATTTGGACTGGCAAAATCTGACTGCCGAAAACGCAGAGGGATTCGCCGCCCTTGTCTCCGCGCTCAAGGATGCTTTGGGTGACAAGACGCTTTCTATTTCCACTTATCCTCTGACTTCGGCAGACGCTTACGATGGAGCCGTATTGAATAATGCGGAATATGTGACCGTTCTGGTTCCCGATCAGATGACAGAAGAAAATTCGGAATTGAAACCGAATCAGAGCGTCGCTGTGATTGAAGAAGCGTTGAATGTTCTCTCTGCAAAGGGCGTTAACAAGGACAAACTTCTTCCTTCGTTCTCCCTTTACGGCAAAAGTTTCCTCGGTGCCAAAAATTTCGGCGAAGCGCCGACGGGTGTTGGAAGTGGCAACGAAGGCGTTCTGACGTACAAGGAATTGATGACCAAGTTTGACACTCCGGATTACAAAGTTTCGTTTGACGAATCTTCGAAATCGGAAATTGCTGTCAGCGAAATGGAATCCATCGTTTTTATGGGCATTCCTTCTGTAAAAGCGCTTGCTGAACTGGTCAAATCCGAAGGTTATGCCGGCGTTGCCGCTTATGACCTTTCCCAAGATCATGTGGAACCGCTTGTTTCCCTGCTTGTAACGGTTGGTCTCGAACTTCGTCCGAATATCGATTACAAAGCGAAGAAAAAGTAATCCGGGTTTCGAAATGAAATTTTCAAAGTCCTTCCTCGATTTCGGGGAAGGCTTTTTGTATCCCGAAGGTTAAAAATGTTCGCTAAACAAAAAGGCTGGGTAAAACGGGAATCTTTGCTTGCCGTAAAATGAGATGCGCTTTCGCGGGATGAAAATGTGAAATTTTACGTTTCTATGAATGAAATATGACTTTGTTCCGATAAAGCTTTTTTATTTTCGGATAGATGGAAAACGATAGCGTCAATTCTGTGGCATTTCCGGATTCTCTAGGAACGGATTCTGCTGCTGTGGAACCTGTTCAAATAGGAATTTCAGTCCGTACGGATTCCCTCCTGAATGTGTTCAAGGGAGACACTTTTGAATTCAAGGTGAACGTTTCTTGGCGCGCAAAGGCGCACTCCGATGCTATCTTGATATTGCCGGTGGGTTCGGCTAATGCAAAAGGGGTGACGCAAATCGGAGTTCGCGAAGAGCATTCCCGTCAGATGCAAGGGGAAACGTCCATTTCGAATACGCAATTCATTTACACGTTGACCGCTGACGAAGCGGGGGATGTGGCGATACCCGCGTTGCGATTTCAAGTTCCTTCGGCGAACGGGCCTTTTGAATTTCAAACGGAAAGAGTCGCGTTTCAAATAAAAGAGCCTTCTCATACGGGAATAGCCGGAGTGCTAGGTATTTTGTCCGCTGTGGTCGTTTTGGGCGGATTGTGGATGTTGCGCCGTCGGATGAACCGGGCGAAGGAATGCTTGGCGAAGAAACGTTCGAAAGAAAGGGCGATTTCGGAAGAATTCCATGCGCTGGGAAAAAGAGTTACCAAGTCGGACAGCCGTTCTTGGTTGCTGGATTTGGAAAAAATTTGTAAATCTTGGGCCAAGAATCAGTTTGGGAACGATAATCTGGAAGCTTTGGCGAAAGCTGGGAAAATCAAAGGTTGGGATTCCTTAATTGAAAATTTTGCGCACGCCCGTTATGGTGGCGGTGGGCAGGATGCTTTTGAAATCAAGGAAACTTGGAAATTGGCTGCGAAACTTTTGAACATTCAAGAAGACGTGTGAGGTCACGATGACAAACGTTCAGGAATTGACAGAAAAAATCAAGGATCAGGGCCTTTTTTGCGCGAATCTTTTGCGCGAAGTGGAAGGAACTGTAATTGGACAAACCGCCATGGTGAAGAGCATCCTCACCGGGATCTTGGCGGATGGACACATTTTGCTGGAAGGACTTCCGGGACTAGCGAAGACAACGGCGGTTCAGGCGTTTGCAAATGCCGTTTCGCTGGACTTTAAACGGATTCAGTTTACGCCGGACTTGCTCCCGGCGGATTTGGTGGGCACGACGATTTACAATGCGAAAGAATTCCGCTTTGAAACTCGGAAAGGCCCGCTTTTCACAAATCTGGTGCTTGCCGATGAAATAAACCGTGCTCCGTCAAAGGTGCAAAGCGCTCTTCTCGAAGCGATGCAGGAACGTAAAATTACCATCGGCGATGAAACCTATGGTCTTGATGAACCATTCCTGGTGCTGGCAACGCAAAACCCGATTGAACAGGAAGGAACGTATCCGCTTCCAGAAGCGCAAGTGGACCGTTTTCTGCTCAAGGTGAAAGTCGGTTATCCGGGCAAAGAAGATGAAATGAAAATTTTGGAAGCGGTGAGTGGAAACGGCTTAAAGACTCCGCAGACCGTGGCGAATAAGGACGATATTTTAAAATCCCGCGAATTGGTCCGGGAAATTTATGTCGACGAACGGATTCGGGAATACATTGTGAATCTGGTGCTCGCGACGCGGGATCCGGCAACCATCAAAAAAGCGGAACTGGCGAATTTCATTTCGGTGGGGGCGTCTCCGCGTGCTTCTATCGGGCTTGCCTGTGCAGCGAAAGCGCATGCGTTCATCGAACTTCGCGGTTATGTGACTCCCGAAGACGTGAAGGCTGTGGCGATGGAAGTTCTCCGTCACCGCGTCATTTTGAGTTACGAAGCGGAAGCCGAAGAAGTTTCTCCGGAAATCGTGGTGCAAAAAATCTTGAATTCGGTCGAAGTTCCGTAATATGCTTTCGAAGGATATTCTCAAAACGGTCAGGCGCATTGAACTTTCGGTGCGCGGTCCATTGGATTCAATGATGGCCGGAGCTTACCACAGCTCTTTCAAAGGCAATGGCGTTGAATTCAGCGAAGTCCGGGAATACGTGCCGGGAGACGATGTCCGGTCGATTGACTGGAACGTGACCGCCCGGATGGGAACGCCTTATATCAAAAAGTTCGTGGAAGAACGCGAGCTGACGTTGATGCTGATGGTCGACGCCAGTTCCAGTTCGGAATTTGGCTCTGGAAAAGAGATGAAAGGCGAAGTGATGGCGGCGATAGCTGCCCTCTTGGCGTTTGCCGCTGTCCGAAATGGCGATAAAGTCGGCCTGTTGATTTTTACGGATGATGTGGAGCTTTTCATTCCGCCCGCCAAAGGGCGCAAACATGTGTTGCGTTTGATTCGGGAGATTCTTTACTTTAAACCGGAACGCCACGGGACAAATCTGCAGAAAGCGGTTGAATACGCCGGTGAAGTGTTGAATCGCCGTTCGATGGTGGTCGTCATGTCGGATTTTTTGGATTCCGGCTATGAAAAGGCTTTCAAAATTTTGAGTAAGCGACACGATTTGCTGGCTGTTTCGGTGACAGATCCGCGGGAATCGGAACTTCCGCCTGTTGGACTGGTTGAATTTGAAGATCCGGAGACGGGAGAAACATTTTTGGTGGATACAGGGGATGCCGCGTTCAGGGAAGCTTTTGCGTATGAAGCGAAAAAGGCGCAGAAGGTCGTTCGAAACGGATTTCAGAAAATAAATGTGGATTATGTGGAATGCAAAATCCGCGAAGAATTCCGGAATACGGTGGAACCTTTGGTCGAACACTTCAGAATGCTGCAAAGACGTCGGAGTTAATCATGCGAAATTTTTCAAGATGGAAATGGCTTGGGGTGCTTTTGTTCGCATCGCAGACGTTTGCGTTTCCGGTTTCGGTCAAGTCTTCGACGACAGCGTCACAGGTTTTTATCGGAGACCGTTTTGAATATCAAATCGAAGTGAACGCTCCGGAAAGCGCCTTGGTGGAACTTCCCTCTTTTGTCGGGAATCTGGGCAATTTCGAAGTCAAGGATTTATTGCGGGATGAAAACGGAGAAAAATCTTTGCCCGGGCAAAAAAAATCGGTTTGGAAAGCAACTCTGAATACTTTTGTCGCCGGGGATTTTCTCATTGCGCCGCAAGAAGTACAAGCGGTTTTGGGAAATGATACGGTAGTTGTAAAAACGGATCCTGTCGCCATCAAAGTGGTGCCGCGGACGGATGGTTCGGAAGACGACATTCTTGATGTGGAAGAGCCTGTCGATGATTCTCAAATGCCGTTGTGGGCTTGGATTCTTCTTGGCATTTTGGGGGCTTTCTTGCTGGTTGCGCTTGGGTGGTTTTTGCACCGGAAGTTGCGCTCGGAGAAATCGTTCCAGGTGTTGCCTCCTTATGAAGAAGCTGTTTTGTCGTTGAAAAAACTCCGCGAAAGTCAGTTGCTAGCATCTGGAAATCAAGCGGATTATTTCACGTCTTTGAGTTTTATCGTGCGCCGTTATTTGGAACGCCGGTTCATCGTGGGGAAATCGGCAGAGGGAATCCTCGATGCGACTCTTTCGCAGTTGAAATCCCGAATTTCGCACATTCCCGGGTTACCGGAAGCTTATAAACAGTCTCTTGTGGAATTGGAAAAGGAAACTTATCCCGTCAAATTTGCGAAAATGAAAATTGGCGATGACAGAGCCCTTTTCTGGGAAGATTGGGCGAACCGCCTTGTCGAAGATACAAAACCTGTTCCCGAAAAGAAAAAACAGGGCACGGAGGGCGCTGTAAATGGATCTCGGTAATTTGCATTTTCAGAATCCAGAAGCCTTCTTGTTGCTGCTGTTTGTTCCGCTTTTAATTGCGGATTGGTGGTGGCATTCCCATAAGCGGAAGAGTACGATTAAATTTCCGGCGCTTTCGATTGCAAAAAAAGCGGCGAAAGGTTCTCGCGTGCGTTTGCGCTATTTGGTGCCCGCGCTCCGGATTGCTGCCCTTTGTTGTTTTGTCGTGGCCCTTTCACGTCCGCAGAATGCAACGGAAGTGGAATACACATCGACGGAAGGCGTTGATATTATGCTAGCCCTGGATGTTTCCGGATCTATGTCGACTTTGGATATGTTGACCCGCGCCGATCAGATCAAGTTGAAAACGATGAATGCGGAAAAGACATTAAAAAGTGGACGGTTTTGGCAATATTCCCGGTTGGGATACGCCAAAACAGTGATGGAAGAATTTGTTGAAAAAAGGGAAAGCGATCGAATCGGACTTTCTGTTTTTGCGGGACGCTCTTACACCCTTGTACCGTTGACTCTTGATTATGGCGCGCTGCTTGAAATTTTGGAATCGGTAACGGATTCTTCGGCATCCGGAAATGGGACGGCAATTGGAGACGGTTTGATGACTTCGCTTGCGAGGCTCGAAAAGTCGAATGCCAAATCAAAAGTGGTGATTCTTTTGACAGATGGCGTGGATAATGCGAGTTTGGTTCCGCCTGCGCATGCGGCAGAAGTCGCCAAGGCGCTGGGAGTTAAAGTTTATACTGTGGGCGTTGGGAAAAAGGAAGGTTCGTTCCTCGGTTTTCAGCAAAATCCGTGGACAGGGGATATTTCGTGGACAGACGTTCCGATTCCCGCCGAAAATGCGTTGGATGAAAAAACGCTGGGACTTATCGCTTCGAGTACAGGGGGCAGGTATTACCGGGCGGAAAGCCGGGATGATTTGGAAAAAATTTACGGGGAAATCGATCAGCTTGAAAAGACGGAAATTCAGACCGTTGCCTATGCGCGTTACCGGGAAAAATTTTATCCGTGGCTTTTGGCTGGTGCCCTCTTGATTTTGCTGGAACTGGTGCTTGCGAATACGCGTTTTGTGAGGATTCCATGAGATTTGCCGAACCGAATTTTTTGTGGTGCCTGTTTTCGCTGCCACTTTTTGCAATGCTTTTCTGGTACGCCAGCCGTCGTCGGAAAAAATTGTCGGCGCGGTTCGCCGCACTTTCGATGTTTCCAAAAATCGCGTCATCGCTATCGCCCTGGCGCAGGGCTGTCAAAGCGTCTCTTTTGCTTTTGGGAATCGCCTTTTTGATTGTCGCCCTTGCCAGACCTCAATGGGGACGGCAAATGGAACACATCGAACGCAAGGGCTTGGATATTGTGCTGCTGCAAGATATTTCCCTTTCGATGCTTGCGCAAGACGTGAAGCCGAATCGGTTGGTGCGTTCTCGGCACGAAATCTCTGCGTTTCTCGATACGCTTTCTGGAGATAGGGTAGGACTTGTCGCCTTTTCGGGCGAAGCGCAAACTCTTGTACCGTTGACTCTCGATTATGGGACTGTGCAGTTGATTTTGCGGGATTTGGAACCGGGATGGCTTTATCCGGGGACAGACCTTTCTGCGGCGATAGAGAAGGGGCTGCAGATGTTTCGCCGTTCCCGGGTTCCGTCAAAATATGCTGTAATGGTTTTGATGAGTGATGGCGAAGAGCAAGATCCGAAAGCGGTTGAAAAGGCGAAAGAAGCGGCGGAAGAAGGCATCCGCATTTATACGATTGGCATTGGATCCAAAGAAGGCGTTCCCATTCCGGAGCAAACCAAAAATGGCGAAGTGTCTTACCACAAGGACCGTTTTGGCGGTATTGTGACAACGCGTTTGGAAGAGAGAACATTGCAAGAAGTGGCAAGCATTACCGGCGCGCGATATTTTTACGCCAGTCCGGGAGAATTCCAACTGCAAAAGGTACTTTCGGAAATCGCGAGTCTTGAAAAACGCGACACGTCCTCGAATCAGATAGAAAACTATCAAGACAGATATCAGATTTTCCTTTCGATAGCCGCCCTTTTGTTCCTTGCGGAAGCGCTCATTTCTGAACGTGGAAAAAAGAGGACTCAGGCTGCAGGGCGTTTCAGCTAACGAGGTTTTTGATGAAGAAAATTTTCTTGTGGAATCTGCTTTTTGCGCTTGCCGCTTGGGCAAACCCGATAAATGACGGCAACGAACTTTTCCGGGCAGGAAAGTTTGCAGATGCGTTGGAAAAATACAAAGAGGCGCGAGAAGGGGATCCTTCGAATCCGCTTTTGTTCTACAATGTGGGAACGTGCCAATACAAGCTCGGCAATTTTGAAGAAGCGGAAAAGGAATTGGGAAGTGCCGTTCGGATGCCGGATTCTTTGCTTGCGTCAAAAGCGGCGTTCAATTTGGCGAATACGTATTTTCGGCTGGGCGAAAAAGTCTCGGAACCTTCGGAAAGAATTTCCAAGTGGCGCGAATCTGTCGCCTATTTGAAAAAAGCGGTTGATTTAAATCCGGATTATGAAAAGGCAAAACGCAATGTGGAAATTGTCCAGAGAAAGTTGAAAGAGGAAATTGACAAACAAAAAGAGCAAAATCAGCAGAATCAAAATGATCAAAAACAGCCGCCGCTATCGGAATCGGCAAAGCAGGTTTTGGCCCGCGCGCTCCAGATGTGCAAAGATGGACAGCACACACCGGCGAAAGAACTTTTGGAAAATACGATGGCGGTCGATTCGACAGCGGCCAGTTTTGGTCCGTATATTCAACGCATTGAAGATGTCATAGACATTAAAGCCGGGAGAAAGCCCAAGAGTAAAATTGATCAGTCCAATGCCGACAACGACTTGGGGGTCATCTGATGAATTGTTTGAAGATTACGTTGTGTGTTGTTTTAACGGGTGCCATTTGCGTTTTGGCGAAGGCTCCCAAATCTGCTGCTCAATATTATTCGGACGCCTCGTTCCAGTATATTGAAAATCGGCTTCCGACTGCGGAAATTACGTGCGCGGAAGGTTTGCAATATTATCCGGATGACATCAAATTGCAAATGCTGCGTGATAGGATTGAAGAATCCAAGGATGAACAGCAAAAGCAAAATCAGCAAAACAATCCGAATGGTGAAAATCAGGAACAGGATAAACAGAATTCGGATGATCAAAATTCAGAAGGACAAAATCAGAATCCGGATTCCGGAAATTCAAGCGATTCAAATGAAGGGAATTCCAGTGCGTCGGAAAATTCCGCGAATGGGCAGTCGAGTTCTTCGGGGGCAGATTCCGCTGATTCGCAAAAGGAAAATCCTTCTGAAAATCCCGAAGGAAATTCCAGCAGTTCGAATGCGCCGGAGGATGCAGAACAGGAACAGCCTGGCCAGATGTCTCCGCAAGAAGCTTCGCAATTGCTCAAAGATTTTGACGAAAATAACGGGGAACGCAAACCCTGGAAACCGAAGAAAGGCATGGCTCGCCCCGAAAAGGATTGGTGACTTTTTGAAGGCTCGCCCGTTTTCATGGAAGTTCCTTTTCGCAAAAGTGACATCCCGCTTTGCAGAAAAGGCTTCTGGCGGCGGAACATCCATTTCACAAAAACGGTGTTTGTCTTCGCCATTTATACCGTGCGAAATTTGCCTGGTCGCAGAAAAGGGTTTTCTGTGAAATCCCATCTAGGATAGCTTTTGAATCTAAGTTCTGATTCCGCATGCCGGATGATGCTTAAAAACGCCCCGGTAGAATCAAAAGGATGCTTGATTGGCGAAATTGAAAATTTCCACGCTTCAAAAACGGAATTCCCGTTGCTTTGAAATGGAGCGCTTCACGTTAAAATTCAACGAAAACTTTTCCTGAAAATTCTAGGCTATGATGCCACAGAGTTTCGGAAAGGTCACTGTATCCGCCGCTGTCTGTGGAGACGCTGCGGATGAACATGGGACGGTAACGCAAGGCAATGTCCATGCCGAACGGTCGCATTTTGTAACGCATGTTGGCGGAAATGGCAAAAGCGTTGCCGGCGTAAACGGCGTCTTCGCGGAATCCGCTGCCGTATTTGTCGCTGCCGAAGGCGGCATCTTTGACGGAAAGCCGCGAAAAGGAATAGCCTAGCCCAGGACCGATTTGAAAGTCCTCAGGCCAAAAGAAGTAGTAGCGGTATTCGGCGGAAAATCGCCAAAAATTGGCGTCGTTGCCAGTTTCATCTTCGGTTTCCTTGGCGTAACTCACGTCAGGGTTCCAAATTCCAAAGGCGATGGCGATTGTGTGCTGGTTGAAGTTTACGCCGGCTTCAATCAGGGGCAGGGGGAATGTGCCGATAGAAGGAACGTAGACGCGTTCTTCTGCGTTGCCATCATCGCCGTCAGCTTTGTAAAAGCGCTTGCCGTCTAAGTCTCCGGCTGCCGAAAAAACGACATCGAGTCCGATAGAGACGAAATAACTTCGGTGCCAAATGACTTTTTCACTGTTTCTGGCAAAGCAGAACGTGGCGAAAAGCGAAAGGACAAGAATGGGAAGTAGACGGCGCATGGGACTCCTGAATTTACATGGCGGCGTAACGGAACATTTCGTCGATGCAATGTTTGGCGCGTTTCATCGTGTCTTCGGGCAATTCCACCTTAGACGCTTTTTCGGGATGCCGCAATGTTTCCAGAATGTTTTCGAGCGAATTGGACTTCATGTATTTGCACATGCTGCAGCTGCCGATAAAGTGCTTGTTTGGAAATTCGTATTGCATTCGGGCGTTGAGACCGCATTCCGTGAGCAATAAAATAGGTGTGTTTTCCGGCTGTTCACGGATGTATTTGACCATCTGCCCGGTGCTGCCGACGTAATCGCTCAGCAGGGCGACTCCCGGATGGCATTCCGGGTGGCTGACGACGCGCAGCCCGGGATTTTCGTTGCGGAAAAAGCGGATGAGCTCTGGGTCATATTTTTCATGAACGTAACAGCAGCCGGAATAAAGGATGATTTCTTTGTGAATCCCGTTTTTGTCCAGGGCTTCCTGCAAGTTTTTTCCCATGAGCCTGTCTGGGACAAAGACAATTTTGTCGTTCGGCAGACTCGAGATGATTTTGTACACATTGGAGCTGGTGACGCAAACGTCGCATTCCGCTTTGACGTCGGCGGTTGTGTTGATGTAACAAGCGAATGTGTAATCTGGATATTTTTTTCGGAGAGCGGCAACTTCTTCTCCGGTGATGCTGTCGGCGAGGCTGCATCCGGAAAGCGGTCCCGGAATCAAGACCTCCTTTGTCGGATTCAGAATCTTGGCGGTTTCGCCCATGAAACGGACTGCGGCAAAGACGATCATGTCGGCGTCGACTTTTGTCGCATCTTGGCTCAGCTTGAAACTGTCCCCGTCATAATCGGCAACGCCTAGAACGATTTCTGGCGCCACGTAGCTGTGTGCGAGGATTACCGCATGGCGTTCTTTTTTGAGTTCGTTGATCTCGTTGATGAGGGGAAGCATCTTTTCGCAGTGTTCCATTGTGTAGTTGCAAAGGACGGTTCCCGGCTGGACGTTTTGAAGACGGTTGAAAAGTTCTTGTGCTGTCATAGTGAACCTAATTTAGAAATTGAAAAGGGGATGGGATTACTTCTTCTTGATGGGCGAATAGACTTTTTTTGCAGGGACTGAGTAAAGTTTGTTCTCTTCCGGGCAAAAAGCCGAAAGGAATTTTCCGTAGACACATCCGGAATCGAGCCCGCAAAATCCGGGCTTCTGGACTAATCCCATTTTTGCCCAATGTCCGAAAACAATCGTTTTGGGCCATGAAACGCATTCAAACCAAGCGGGGTCTTCGGGGTTGTTCAAATTCTCGCCGCAGCCATCCCACGTGCGGATGGTGAGAATCGTATTTTTGTTCATGTCGTCGAGATTTTTTTTGCCCGGTTCAATTCCCGCGTGGACGAGAAGCGCATTGGACGTGTCAATCCAAAGAGGCCATTCTTTGACTATTTCAGCGATGCGAATGGGATCTTCGAGAAGCTCGGCGGAACGCTTCTGTTTTTCCGTCCAAAGTTCTTGCGGAGTTTGTATCCAGTTGAGCAACCAATCTTCGTGATTTCCCAAGACGCTTTTGAAGGCGTTCTTTTGTACCGTTTCAACGGCTTTCAGTGAATTGGGACCTTTATTTATCAAGTCTCCCGTGAAGTAAATGGAATCTTCACCCGGCGTGTAATGGAACTGTTCAATGATTTGCATCATTTCTTCGTAGCAGCCATGTACATCGCCGATGAAGAGCGTGCGTTTCATCGGTTGCCCTCTTCGACTGCTTTCCGGAGATTTTTTTCTTCTGTGGCGGAGAGTTCCCGGAAATCTCCGGGCGAAAGGTTCCCCAATACGATGCCCGCGTAAGAGACCCGTTTCAAGTCGCGGATGGTGTAACCGACCGCTTCGAGCATTCGGCGAATTTCACGGTTTTTGCCTTCGCACAGGACCATTTCAAAGAATCCTTCATCGAAAAAGATTTCTTCAGCGTGGGCTTCTTCCATTTTGCCTTTTTCATTTTCTCCGATTTCGACACCATCGACAAGGCGGTTTGCGTCGGAACGGGAAAGAGGTCTGGTTGTCCACACATAGTAGCTGCGGGGAATTTCGAATTTGGGATGCGTGAGCCGATAAAGGAGATCGCCATCGTTGGTGAATAATAAAAGTCCGCGGCTTTGCAAGTCCAATCTGCCGACGTATTTCATTTGACGATAAGCGGGCGGAAGGTAATCGTAGACGGTTGGGCGACCTTGGGGATCATCTGCGGAGCAGACACATCCTGCGGGTTTGTGAAAAAGAATCACTTTTGTCTTTTTGGGTGGAATGACGCTTTTTCCGCCAACGCGGACATCGTCCTTTTCTGAAACATCTCTGCCGAGTTCCTGCAAAACTTCGCCGTTGACGGTGACTAGGCCTTGTTTTATCAGCGTGTCGGCGGCGCGGCGGCTAGCGATGCCGCATAGCGAAAGATATTTGTTAATCCGCATTTTCTGAATCCTTTTTCTTTTGCAGCCAAGGAGGAAGCTTTTTCGCCTTGGTCTTTTCTTCTTTGGGAACATCCGGTTTTGGCGGATAAAGTAATCCGAATCGCAAACCGGCCGTGCTGATGCGGAATGAGTCCGCGTGCAATCGCGTCAGCAGGCTTTTTAGCCAAAACAATCCGCAAATAATAACATCGGAACGGCCTTTTTCAAGTCCGGGCATGCTGGCGCGCAATTCTTTCGATACATTCGAAATTTTCGTGATGGTTTTTTCCAACTGCTCCAAATTGATTTCAACGCCTTCAATTGCGTGAAAGTCGAATTCCGGCAAGTTCAAGAAAACCATCGCCAAGGCGGTTCCTGTTCCGCCAACGAGATAAACGGGCTTTTTGGCGTAAGGTCTCAGAGGATTCCCTTTGAGAATTTCCTTTTCCCATTTTTTGTATTCGGGGCCGGGAATGGCTCCCATTTTTTTGAAAAGGAAGAGGGCGCCAACCGGAACCGACACCGCGTTTTTCCCATCGGAAACTTCGGTGGAGCCTCCTCCGATATCAACGGTGACAATGCCTTCTCCATGCCATTCTTCAACGGCGCGGAATGTGTAGGCGGCTTCTTCTTCGCCGGAAATGATTCGGGGCTTTATCCAAATGGATTTTTCTACCGTTTGGATGATCTCTTCGGCGTTTTCTGCTTTTCGGGCGGCTTCGGTCATTGCGCAGGCGCGAATTTCTGCCCCCAAGGCGTGTGCTGTAGAACGAAATCCTGAAAGAATTCGAGAAAGTTCTTTTTGTCGTTCTTCAGAAATGCGCCCCGTGTTGTAAATATCTTCACCGAGGCGGCACACTTCGACTTTTTGAATTTTGGGCCGGAGAATTTGTTTCCCGCTTTCGTCCGTTTCAAAATCGGCGATAAGTAAAATGGTCGAGTGGCTGCCGATGTCAATGGAGGCGGGGAGGGTTCTGTAAGAATCAGGCATCTTTGTTGGCGATTCCTTCGCGGATGCGGGCTGCGATTTTTTCGGGAGCGGTAAAAAATTGGCGGGCAAGGGAAATGGCTTGCTCCACGAGTTCCGGGGAATGGACTTTTGTCCATCCGGAGACGAGGCTTCCCGTTGTGCTGCCGAGTTCAACGCCTGTTTGAATTTCTTTAGCCATTTTCAAAGCTAAAAGGAGTCCCAGTTCAAAAGCGCGAGGCGATTCTTTTTCGGTTAGGAGTTTTTCGACGCGGGCGATTTTTTCATCGAGAGTCAAAGACTCCATTTCTTTCAGATCTTTTTCGGAAATCATGCAGTAAAATTAGTAAAGGAGTGGTTTGAAAATATCCGCGTTTCGAAGAAAAGCTCCGCTGACGATGCAACGGAGCTTTTCTTTAGCAAAGAGAGAAGGTGAAATTATTTGGATTTCTTGGCGGCCTTCGCTTTCTTTTCGACAGCCTTTACCTTTTTGGTTGCGGCCTTTTTTGCGGCTGCGACTTTTTTTGGCGCATCCTTTTTCGCTTTTGTCGCAACCTTTTCAACGGATTTCTTGACGGCTTTCGCCTTTTTTTCGACAGCCTTTACCTTTTTGGTCACGGCCTTTTTTGCGGCGGCTGCTTTTTTGGGCGCATCCTTTTTCGCTTTTGTCGCAACCTTTTCAACGGATTTCTTGACGGCTTTCGCCTTTTTTTCGACAGCCTTTACCTTTTTGGTCACGGCCTTTTTTGCGGCGGCTGCTTTTTTGGGCGCTTCCTTTTTCACTTTCGCCACCGCTTTTTCAACAGTTTTCTTGGCGGTTTTCGCCTTTTTTTCGACGGCTTTTTCGGCAGAGGCCTTTTTGGATGTTGGCATAGGGGTGTTCCTTTTTGAGATGTTGATAAGTATGACTATAAAATAACTTGATTTTCACAAAATATCAACAACTATTTTTAAATATTTTTTTGCGATTGCCGAAAAAAGAAGTCTTTTTGTTATAAAGGTTCGTTGTGGACAAACTCCACGTAATTTTCAATTCCTTTCTTTGCCAAATCAAATAATCGGCAATACTGTGTCGCGAAAGGCGGAATTTTCCCATCGCTGATGCCCAGCGCATCATGGAGTACGGTGACGTGACCGTCGGTATGAGAACCGCCGCCGATGCCAATGGTGACTAGGTTTACCGTTTTGGTCAATTCTTCGCCCAAAGATTCCGGAATGTGTTCAAGGACGCATTCGTAAGCGCCGATTTCATCGATGGCGCGGATTTCACGGATGAGCTTGTCCGCTTCTTCGGCGGATTTTCCGACTTGTTTGAAGTTGGTGGCGGTCTGTGGTAAAAGCCCTAAATGGGCGCATACGGGGATGCCGTTTTGTATCAGCGTTTCGATGACGTCTGGTTTGAACCCTTCGAGTTTGACGGAAGAGGCGCCGACTTCCATAAATCTTTGGGCGTTTTTCAACGCTTCGCCGGGAGTCCGGTCGCTTAGATAAGGCATGTCTGCAATGACATGGGTGTTTTTTGCACCCCGGCAGACTGCCGCGACGAAAATGAGCATTTCTTCCATGCCCACAGCTTGGGTTGTCTTGTAACCGAGCATCGTGTTGGCGAGGCTGTCTCCGACAAGGATTTGATCGATACCCGCCGATTCAGCGATTTTGGCGAAAGCGTAATCGTAGGCGGTGATCTGTGCGATTTTCCGCTTGCCTTTAAGTTCTTTGATTTGTTGAGCTGAAAGCATATTGACGAACCTCCTGCAACCAGCGGTAAGATTTTATTTCCCGGTTTTCTCCGAGATGAGTTTGAAGATATTTGAAAAATTCCCGTTCAATGGATTGGAAATTTTGCAATGGGCGCATATTGTGTAAACGGTCGATGTCGTCTAGAATTTCTGGGGAAAATTGTGGAGAGAACGTTCCCAGGCAGTTGTGGCAAATGGCTCCGCCGGATTCAAAGTGGAAATCGGCAGGCGGTCCGTTTAGCGGGGAGCCGCATCGGACACATTCTGCGAGTGACAGTGCGTAACCGGCACATTCGGCGACGTGCCACATCCAGCGCGCCAAGGTGTCTTTGAAAACGGTATCCCTGTCAAGAATGCGAAAAGCCTTTTCTGTGTAGCGGAATTCCAGCTCTTCGGAAAGTCCAGAAGGCCAGTAACGCAAAAGAATTTCGGTCATGACGCTTGCCATGGCTGTCTTTTCCAAGTCCTTGCGCAAATTCGGAAACCAGTCGATGAGACTTGCTTCGCGGATAAAATGCAAATCGCTTTTTCCAGAATCGCTAAAGACGATTTCGCTTTCGGCAAGTGTGTCCAAGGAATTTTTGTACGGGAATTTTTGACTTTTGGCACTTTTTACCAAAAAGGATTGAATCCCGAAATTCCGACAGAAACCTTTGACAATGAGCGAAGAATCGCCGTAAGGAATCCTGTGTAAAATGATGACTTGGCTTTGTTTTAACAAGATGTTTTTGCGCCGAAGTTGTCGTCTAGGCGTTTTCCGCCGAGGACGTGGCAATGCACATGCCAAACGGTTTGTCCGGCATCCGCCTTGCAATTAAAAACGAATCGGGCGCCATCGTTTTCAAGACCTTCTTGTTTGGCTAAAAGCTGGGCGCGAAAAAGGAGACGTCCGAACAGCGGTGCGTCGGATTCTTCCATTTCCATCAAGTTCGAGATGTGCTTTTTGGGGATGATTAAAAAATGTGTGGGAGCCTGCGGATTCAAATCTTTGAATGCGAAAAATTCATCGTCTTCGTATATTTTGGTGGATGGAATTTCGCCGTTCACTATTTTACAGAAAATACAATCGGACATGAGTACCTTCTCTGTGATGTTTTGCAGAAAGTTAATTTTTTGAAAATAACGTGGCAAATGGAAGGGGGCGTTTTTTCCTGAATGCTCGCCATCTTGGATTTTGACACCGACAGGAATGCTTTCGATGGACAAGTTTTGTCGTTATTCAAAATGGATTGTAGAACTGTCAGAAATCAGGTTGGAGAGGGGCGCTTCATTCTCCGTGGGAGGAAACTTGAACTGTGCAAAGGAAGTTTTCATCGATATGGATGAAACTTTTTGCCAATTTTAAAACTGGGAAGCCAAAATACCGTTGTCGGCAATTTGCTTGTGGAATTGGCTCTTGCGAAAGAATCCCGTTCCACGTAAAATTTTCTTTAATCGTTCCGCAATCCGCCACCACGGGCGT
>CAYNID010000011.1:0-43136 GCA_964397425.1 uncultured Fibrobacter sp. | reverse complement strand
TAATGGGCATTATCGGGCATGACGGAGAATTTGCGACAAAAATGTATGACCACATCAACCGCCACAAGAACGGCAAAGGAAAAACAAAATGAAAATTCAAGTCCCCGCAGTGATTTACTCTTTCGGGTCTTTCCATTCCAACAAGACCAACAAGGACTACCATACCATCGGACTTATCGTTGAGGGTCAGCCGAAGAATTTCTTCCTTTCTCAGCAAGTCGCCCAAAGCTTCTTGGTGATGCCCATAGTGAAAAAATTCATGGATTCGGGAAAAGCTCCGACTCCCTGCATCGCCATGCTCAATATCATCTTCCGTGAACGTGACGTTGTCGTCAACGTTGAGGATTTGGCAAATGCGAAGTGAGGCAAAGATGGGTGACAACGGCAGACTTGAATTTCAGAACGCCTGTTTCGCTTTGGAGAACTTGATTTTCCAAAAGAATGTCAAGAGTTATGGAGAACTTTTCAAGCACGTGCAATTCAATACTCGGCTCATCGTTCCGCTCCGTGTGTATAGCCACCATTACGAATTGCTCTGTCAGATGGTAAAGGAGGCTTCGGCATGAACAACAAAAAGGAAAACGATTTGATTGAATTGCATCCTGTGACGGCATTGTATTTGCGTTCCCTCGTCAAGTTCTATGACGCCAAAGACGCAGCCGACATGGTGGACTACCTCGTACGCAGGGAATGCGAATGGTTGGAAGACGAACTTCCCAAAGGCGTTTACCGCAAGTATGGGTTCAGCAGGAACGCAAGGATTCCTTTGTGGCTTGATGACCGAGCGGAGGCTATGGCAAGATGAATTGGGAAATATTCATTCCGATTGTCATTGTCGGTTGGATAGGTGCCATGATTTACATTTATTATGGCGTCAAGCAGGAAATGAAACGCATGAAAGAAAAGGAACTCCAAAAGACGGAGCTTTCCGAAAAGGGATTGAATCGGAATGGGTCAGACCATCTCTGATTCGGTATCACGTGACGTTGACTCCCTGTCGTCCGTGATTGACTCGTTAATGCAAAGTTCTGCACAGGGTGGATTCATGAATGGTTTTGCCGTTGTCTCCGTGCTCATGCTCGGACTCATGGGAATACTAGTCGCCATCCACCTTGTCAACAGGGGTGCAGGACATTGAACATACATATACCCTTTTTTAGGGTATGGAGGTTATCCAAATGGATATCAAATCTAAACTCTTCGGATTCGCTGCCATGGGCACCGCCCTTGCTTCGGGTGCTTTCGCTAGTGAAGGTTCGACAACGACTAATAGCATGACGGATTGGGCCGCTAAGGTGGATTCTTCCGACTTTGGTACGATTATTTCCAATGTTGCGCCTGTCGCAATCGCCATCGTTTGCGGTGTCGCAGGTGTCCGAGTGGCTATCAAGCTCATCAACAGGGCTGCGGGCAAGTAACAGGCTTCCTGTTCGGGCGTGGCGATTGCCTAGGGGTATCAGCCCAAAGTCGCCCGCTTCCCCACTGCGTGAATGTGGGGATTTTTTTTCAAGTTTGGAGTGTAGAGTGTCCGTATCGGTAATCAGCGCATTGATAGTTTGGAAATCCGTTTGGTTTTTGGTGGGTTCCTTTGTCGCCCTCGTGTTTTGGGGATTCGTGGCTAAGGAGGTCTGTTACTGATGCGTCCCATTCCTATTCTCCCCCTCTGCCTGCTTTTGCTGCTTCTCCCCCACTTCTCGTGGGGAACAATAAGTAGTGGTTCAACTTCAATTTCTTGTGTTTATTCTACTTCCACAAAAAATTATACACAAAACAAGACAGGAAATTTATTTTCAGAGAGATATCCATGGGTTGGGTCTGTTTCTTCTCCGCAACAAGTGTATCTTTGTGTGAGTAAAGGAACATCGGATGGAACAAGTGAATGGGTTCCACTGACGTGTAATTATGAATCGTATGGATTTGGTGGGGAAAATCATTGTTTAGTTCACACAACAGGGGCTATGTCATATGTACAAGAGGGAACGTGTTGTGAGTCAAAAGATGCAAATGGTACTTGTATTTATACACGTAGATTGACCACTACAACGAAAACAGCGGGTGGTTTTACTTTTGAATACAGAATAGGTTATACGTGTGATTCTGATAGTATTTATTCTTCTTCGTCCTCTTCCACTCCCTCTCCGTCTTCTTCGTCCTCTTCCACTCCCTCTCCGTCTTCTTCGTCCTCTTCGGGTTATGATTGCGACAAGTTCGGCTTCACTTGCGTGCAGGAATACACCGCAAGCGGAGGCATTGTCGCCCATGTGACCATCAACAACAACGAGACGGGCGAATCGGCTACTCGGAGTTATTTAGGTCGTTCTTGCGACTTGGCACAGCAGGCTTTTTTGTCGGGTTGCGGAGAAAGCGGTGGAGGCGGTGGCAATTCCTCTTCAAGCTCTGATGAGCAATTCCAATGCAAGGGGACTGTCGGTTATGGTGATTCTTACCGCTGCATAATGCAACGTGGCGATGAGTCTTTCCTTTGCCCTTGTGACGGCTGTGCGGACGCCATGCGCCCGGGCAGTCAGTGTCAAGACATGATAAATGACTATTTCAAGCCCGAGAGCTCGGGCAGCGGTGGCGGTTCTTCATCGGGCAGTGGAGGCGGTTCGGGAGAGGGTTCATCGGGCAGCGGAGGTGGAGAAGAGGGCGATTTTGAGTATGATTATCGTGATTCTTTGAGGAACATCCACAATGCCGTGAACAACTTGAATCAGACCGCAGGAGCAGGCGTTGGGGCGTTGAATGATATACGTGATGGTGTCAACAACATAAACTCCAACATGGTCGCCCAAAACAGCAGCATCAACTCCAACATCACCAATCAAGGCTTGAACATAAGGAACGAGCTTTCAAGCGGATTCTCGGACGTGGAGACGGCTTTGGGCAAGGTCGGTGACTCCATATCCAAGGAACGGCAGGAAGTCAATGAGGCTTTTGAGCGTTACATGTCATGGATGAAATCCGATGTGATTCCCATCGTTCAAGGTGGCAACGAAGATTTGGAAGATATAAAAGTAGCCGTGACGAACGATTCAGTCCCCGAAATAAGGGATGAGTGGAAAGAGGAGAAATTTGAGATAGGGTTGGATACGAACGTTGATTTGAGCGAATACGAGATTGACTTGGATACAAACCTCAATATTGATTCCCTGCCCGATTCCCTCATGAATATGGAGCAACTTCCCGATTCAAGCACCGAATACATTTCCAATGCATTGGGCGATTTTCTCCGCACCTATGAGAAAGCTTTGGACGATTCCTTGATTTCGGGTGGTGAACTTTTGTCCAAATTCAACGATTCCTTGGCTGCCACGCAAGATTCCATGTTTAGATGGGCTTTCACGTCCATGGATAGTGTAAAGTGGTCTCCGTGGGATTCCATCATGAATGTGGTCTTGCCACCCAACAATGACGCATGTCCCGAGGAGTGTTTCAACTTTGAGCTTGAATTGCCCATAGCAGGCTTTAAAGACCAAAAATATACCGCTAGTGCCGATTTTGCCGAATGGCTTTGTCAAAATTCTGCTCTGACAGCTGTTTTAGGCAAGTCCGTGGGCGTCCTGTACATTTTGCGTATGCTCTTGCGGTTCATGGCTGCCGTCACTTCCATTTACATCATCATGCTTTTTTGGGGTAAGAAATGAGCTTTTGGATTATGTTCTTTTGGTTCCTTTCGTTTGTCGTCTTGGTTGTGATTTTCGGCATTTGTTTTTGCCGTTCACTCAGGGCTCCGTATGATTTCAAGAAAGGAGATGATTGATGCCTGCTATATTACAAGCGCTTTTGAAAGTATTGGGTATCACGACTTGGGCAGGACCGATACTAGTCGGTTTGGGTAAAGCCATTGGGCCTGTATTGGGCAAAATCGGTTCTTGGATTGGCAAGGGCTCAAAAGTCGGAAAGAGCATCTTCCAAAAGGGCGGTCTCTTCGGCAAGATTGGTCAAATCTTGGAGAAATTGAAAAAGTTTCGGGAGGTTTTGTGGAATGGTTGGGTCTTCATATCCGTCAAAATCGCTTGGTTCGTGTCGTCCATATGGAACCTTTTACGGAAAGGTGGTCTCGTTGCCGTCCTCATAACTTGCTTGGGTCGTTTCGTTGGGTTTTTCCTGCGTTTTGTCAAAAAGCATCCTGTTTTGGCAGGTATTTTTCTGATTGCCAATGATTGGTTCCCCACAGCCTTGGAAACCATTTTCCGTTTGGTCGGCAACGTGACTTTGGAAATAATGGTTCCCATTTTCAAAGCGATGATGAAAGCAGCGCAAGATATATCAAAAGACGAAGTGGAGGAATTTACCGAAACCATGAAAAGTTCATTTGCAGGTCTTCCCGATTGCATCGGCTCCATTTTGGGATTCTTGAATGTTCAGAGTTGTATAGGAATGATAGTTACCGCATGGGGTCTTTGCATGACTTTTCAAATTTTGGTCAAGGCTTACGGAGCCTTTAAATAGGGGGTGAAATATGGGTGTTTATGCGGTTTGCGGTGTACCTGGCTCGGGCAAGACGCTTTACTTGCTCAAAAAATTTTTGATTCCTGCTCTTCAATCGGGTCGGAACGTTTACACGAACATTGAGGGACTCAATATTGACAGGATGGCAGAAATCTTTGAGTTTGACGGAATGTCGGCTAATCGGCTAGTCCATCGGCTCAATAGTGACGAAGACCCCGAAAAGGATGTGGAACGTATCCGTTATTTTTACGTGGACAAGGATACAGGGGAACAACGCCCCGACAATTCCATCTTCATCATAGATGAGGCTCAGAATTATTTCGGCTCACGTGATTTCAAGGAGAACTTTTCAAACGATTTAATCAAGTATATCACACGCCATCGTCATTATGGGCACGATGTCGTGTGGGCTACGCAGGTGTTGGAGTCGGTGGATATATCGTTTAGGCGAAATACTGCCATCACTTACGCTTTGCGCAGAATGGAGCATTTGGGGGCGAAAAATTCGTCTTTCGTCTATGTGTTTGACCGCTGTGAATTGGAGAAAAAACATCTTTCACGGCAAGTTTTCAGCTTTGACAAGCAATATTTCGCCTGCTATGATTCCTATGTTGCGCAAAACGTGACGGAGAAGCGCAAAAGTTACAACGTGCTCTTGCACTCCCCTTTCGTATGGCTCACGCTCATCGTATTCGGAGTCGCTGCATATAACTTGATTGGTGGCAGTTTTTGGGATGCAATAACCATGCAGAAGCATTCAAAGAAGAAAGATACCACACAAACGGCTATCAAGGAAACAGCCGTTCCTCAACAACAGACACAGACGACAATTCAAGATACGATAGGAGAACAAAGGGATGAATCCTTGTGTTGGACAAAGAAAATTAGGATGGGCGGTGTTACACGCTATACGCTTGTCAATGGCGTTGTTACTACTGACTTGGGCTACTCCCCATGCGCAGGAATTGGAAATACAGCGCAAGCAGCAAATTGAAGTCGTTCCCGATTACGCCTTTTCGGGCTTTTATTCTTGGGGTGAAGTCCTCGCCATGCTCTGTGAGCGTGGCAAGTGCCGTCTTTCGCTCCCCACGGACTTTTACGGCTTGCACGTCCCCTTGGCGATTTACGAAAAGGATTTCAAGTCCGCATTTAGGGCTCTGAAACTTCAAGCTTCAGCAGATGGTTGGGATTTGACCCTTTCGGGCAAGACACTTTCCGCTCGCAGGTCTATTGCCGTTGATTCTGCCTACACGTTCGTCTCCTGCCTTGATTCAAGCGTTGTCTCCGTGCCTAGGAGAGATTGGCAAACATACGTCCGTTCAGATTCGCTCCGTTGCCTTTCAATGCATGAAAAGGAACGATTCCATGCCGATTCCGTGAAGCATTACAAGGACTCGCTCCTGCATGGTTACGACTTGCGGAATTATCAGTTGGAGTATTACAGCTATTCAAGTATGCTGCTTGAACAATGGGGCATAAAGTGGTCTGATGTGCTCGCCTCGGGCGATTTCTTTTCAAAGCCCGACATTCCCTTGGGTTGGGCAATACAAGCCATGGGTACGATGGATTCGCTATTCGTCTTCCGCTCCGTCCAATTCCGCATAGATTCCACCCTTTCTTTGACGTGGGGCAACACCGCATCTGAAATGGACAAGGTTTTCAACGACAACGGAGTCGTCACCACGTCTTATGCCGACAAGGACTACGGCATGACGATAAATTTGCAGCGGTCGGAGAACCGATTGAAGATTGATTACAGCTTTACCCAAAATGACGACACGAAGCAGAAAATTTCGGGTGCGTCCTCTGCCCTTTTGGGCGATACGCTCTTGGTTGTCGGCTATTACAAGTCACGGAACAACGATTACAGATACGTCCCATTCTTGGGTCACGTCCCTGTCCTCGGCTACCTTTTCCGTTGGCGTGAATACACAGATGACGTGAAGTTTTTCGTGCTCCGCTGCATTCCGAAGACGGAGTACAATTTTAGGGTGGAAAGCGTTACCGATACGACCGCCCGCCCCCCACAGCCGTTTACGGCTCGGGGCGTGGCGGATTCTTTGGTTGTTCAATTTGATTAAACATGGAGATGAATATGATTTGTTACGTATTCAAGGTTAGAAAAGCCACTTTTTTAAGCAAGTCCGACAACAAGTCCCATTCGGGATATAACGTAGGTTTGTTGTCTTTGGAGGGAGCGAAATTCCATTTGGAGTCTTTCGTGGATTTCAAGGATAGCGTTTTTTCTTCCGAACTCAGCAAGAAAGAGTTTTCGGTCGGGTTTTACGATATTGATATTGATGAGTTTGAAGTTTACACTCCAAAGGGCTCTCAGTATCAAAAGAAAATCATTTCCATCGGTAGCCGTCTCCCGTTGGATGAAAATGTTTCCAAACTTTTTTTCGGAGGTAAACAATAATGGAGCTTTATTCTTGGAATCTTTGGGGTTATGTCGTTTACGGATTTTGTGACGGACACAACAGGATTCATTTTCTTTTCTGCGAGCGTGTATTATGACTTATAGGCAGTCCGTTTGTTTGCGTGGTTTGGCTGCTTTGGGCGTTTTCTTCTGCCACGCTTTCCCTTATGTCAATCTTTTCGGTTTTCTCTTCGTTGCCGTCTTCTTCTACCTTTCGGGATACGGCTTTCGGGTCACGGGACGGGCGGAAAATAGGCGTTTGCCGTTGATTTACGTGTTTCGCAAGGTCTATCCCCTGTTCGCCCTTTTCGTCCTCTTTTCCTTGCCGTCCGTCTATTTCTTGGGGCGTTTTGAGTTGCTGCCGTCTTCGTGGTTTTTGTTCCCCTATGCCTTGATATTGTTCGGGCTCTGTTTTTTGCGCTCTGAATTTGTCTTTTTGCTAGTCGGGGCTTTCTGTCTTTTCTTTTCCTTGGATGCGGATTTTTTTTGCTATCCGTGGGCTTCTTCGTGGTTCATGTTCTTTGTCGGTTATTGGGGATTCAAGAAATCTCTTTTTCCTGTCTTTGTCGCTTGGTGCTGCTGCTTTTATTTCAATCCTTTCACGCTCTTCACCTTTCCGATGGCGTTCGCCTTTGTCGGTCTCCTTTTCCTTTTAAGGGCACGTCTTGGGGCTTTTTATGAGTTCGGTCTAGTCTCTATGCCTTTCTATGTTGTCCACTATTTACCGCTCTCCGTTTTCGGTGTCAATGATTTTTTCGGACTCCCCGATTATTCGCATGGATTTTTCTTAGTGGTTTCCTTGATGATTTCCGTCTTTTTTGCCGTTGGTTGGTTTTGGGCGCAAGGCAATTTGTTATATTCTAGGTGTAGTGTTTGACAAAAATTGTCGTTGTTGTTGTAAGTAATCTTTTTTTGTTTACCCTCCCTAGGTGTTCCCTTTTGGAGCATCTCGGGAGGGTAAACAAGTGTTTGCCCTTGCGCAATTCGGACGCTTTCCGATTCAACCCAAGAGGTAAACTATGCAAAAACAATACATCGTCTTCAACCACAATAAGGAAGTATCCCGATTTGAACATTATCAAGATGCAAGAATGTTTCTTGATGAAATCTTTGAAGAGGAATACGCTAACGATCCGTGTTGCTTTGGCTTTTACATCAATTTTAATGATGAGATAGCTAATGATTATTCTTGTCGGATTTACGGTTACATTTCTGTGGTGGAGGTTTAAGATGATTTGTTATTTCGAATATCAAGCGATTAAACAGCTCTTGCACCTTTGCGAACATCCGAAGATTTCACGATTTAGGATAATCCGCAAAATCAACGCCTCTGCTGCGTTTGCGTTATATCAAGATTACGGCTTGACGATTCAAGAAATGAAGGAATCCGAACGATAAAAATTAAACAGCCTCTCAACTTGGGAGGCTTTTTTATTTCACTGCAAAGCTACCGAAAACTTACTACTTTTCTTAAAAAACATAATATAGAAAAGTAGGATTAAATAAGATAAAATAGGTTGACTATTCTAGTATAGAAAACTATATTATAGGCAGAACGATTAAGCAAAGGAGTTCTATCATGACAAACGGAGAATTTGACGAAAAATTTAACCAAATTTACGACATTTTGGCGGAATACGTCCAAAATGATGAGCTTTTAAATTTTGCCATTGATTTACATGGCAAAAATGAAAAGGCGTTAGATGATTTATGTTATTGGAAATTCGGAGAAACATTAGAGCAATTTTTAGAAGACATTTATGAATACGAACAACAAGAAATTAATTTCAAGGAGGTTTAACATGTATATGTTACAATTGCTCAAAGAACAAAAAATTATATTTTTCCATAATTTGAAAACGGCAAAAAAAGCCTACAAGCAAGCTCTTTTAGAATATAAAGCATCGTTCGGACGTTATACAAGTGAAAACGATTTTTTTGAAACGGAAATAGTCGGAGATGTTTTGTTTTACGAAAATGATGAATGCGTTATAAAGCTTTACAAAATATATCCGCAAGACATGTATACGGGTCAATTGGATTATTTTGGGAAAATGAAATAAAAAAATCCCCCCCCATAAGGGGGATTTTTTTATTATATTAGTTTGCAAAAGTAAAAAATAAAGGTGAAAAATGCAAAAGCCGAAAATAGGAAGACCCAAAATATCGCAAGACCTAAAAAAAATAATGGTCGGAATTTCACTGACTCCCCAAGACGTGGAGAAATTGGACGCATTGGGCGAAAAATGGCAAATAGACGGCCGAAGCCAAACGATGCGGAAAATTTTACGGGACACCGCAGAAAAAGAGCTTTAACAAATGCGCCATCAGGCGCATTTTTCATATAAATCAAAAGGCGAAAAGTTAGACATTGCTAAATTTTCAGCGGCATGTTCAGTTAGCACGATACCGCCAAAAACCCCGTCTTGTTTGGGGGAGGAGGGAGCCCCCACGGCGACTGAGTGGCTTTTTCTCGGCAGCCCTTGGGGCTGCCCTAGACAATCTTTCTCCAAATTTTGGAATGCACAGGTTGGACAAAATGTCCGCTTGGGGCTTGACAAATTTTGTCGTTCGGGTTAAATTCTGTACATTGACTTGACAAATATTGAAATAATGACAGAACGTACCCCCAATTCTCGCTCAACTTACGTTACTGAACTTCGGGCAGGTTCATTCGTAAAACGCATTTGCACCTCCATGAAACCGAAAGGAGGTTCTTCCATCATATGGCTTTATGATAATGACTGCTATGGGAATGAATACGCCACGGGCGAATTCCTAGTCCCCTCCACGGGCGAAATCAAGCGGAGACAGGACAATTCCTATGACGGACGGCTAGCAAATCCTGCGCAAATCCGCAAGGCTTGTGAAAAGTTCAAGTGGAAAATCCGAGCCAATCAAGAAGACGCTAGGCTTTTTGTCACTTTGACTTATGCGGAGAACATGACCGACACTAGACAGCTTTATGAAGATTTTAGGCGGTTTTGGCAGCGTTTCAAGAACAAGTTCAATGTCAAGGGCTATCTCATGGCTTGCGAGCCACAGGAGCGTGGGGCTTGGCACATACACATGATTACCATAGGTGGAGATGAATTCATCAAGAACGATAAAATCGCCAAACTTTGGGGTCACGGCTTCACGAAGACTCAAAAATGCTCCGAGATAGCCGATTTGGGCAACTATCTTACAAGCTACTTGACTTTGACCGATTCAAAGAAATGCAGCCGTCTGCACATGTATCCTGCTAGATTCCGCTTTCTCCGTTGGTCTAAGGGCTTGAAAGAACCCGAAATCCGCAAATATGAACAATTTCAAGAAGTTCCTCCCGATGGCTATCATTTGATGTCCGAACACCACGTGGAAAAAGAGATAGACGGCTTGGACAAACCGATGTATATTGATGTATACGAATACTGCGAGGAGAAAACGTATGTCCTATATATTACCGCCCGAAACGCAAGAAGAATGGGAAAAGGCTCATCCCCTCCACCATCAGACCGAAGACTCCGACAAGAGGGAAATTGCGAAGTTCCGAAAGAAAGTGTCAATCGTGGTGTTTTCCGTGATTGGCGGTGTGGTGCTTCTGTTCACGCTGCTCGTGTTTAGTTGTCAACTCACCATGACCGCCACGGAAAAGGCGTTTGATGCGTATACGGACAGCCTTTCGCAACAGATTTTGCGAGACTTCATGCAAAAAAAGTGAAAAATATTCAAATATACCCTTGACAAGAGTTTAAACCTTTATATAAATTAAAGGCAAGAACTTATCATACATTATTGCAGCTGTTCTTTGAATGAAAGATAATGCGCTTTACATAATGGGCATTATCGGGCATAACGGAGAATTTGCGACAAATTTTAGCAAACACAATCAACGGGCTAATTAGACCTAGAACTTTGCAATCAAATCGTTCGATCAAATTACAAGTTTTTAGAGAGCTTCAGACGTGCTGTACGATTAGGCAAGTTCTTCAGGGCTTTTAAAATCGTCGAGTCGAAACTATATTTGTTGTCGGAGTTTTCCATGTTTATTACTTTATTTGATTTGTTACAAAACCAAAAACAGGATGTGGAAACTCCACTTTTTGTTTATTGAGCCCTGAACGGGCCTTTTTTCATGAATGATTGATTTTACAGAAAGAAAATTACATATTCTCCACACTATCTTTTTGCAATCTTAAATTCATTTTAGGCGGATTTCATTTCAAATGAGAAACCTTTAGAATTTTTCTAAAAATCGTCCTATGAATTATCTTCCATTTTTTTATTTTATCCAAAACAAAATTTGGAAGAATTGAATGAAAAAATGGACCACCTTCATCGCGTTCCTCTCATTTTCCATCACCTTTGCGCAAACGGATTCCTCCGCCGTGGAAAATCTTTCCGGAGAAGCGTTCGAGACTGCTGAACTTGAAAAAAATGCAGAAACAACCGAAAAAATTTTCCTGTTGGATAATCTGGGACACAACATGCTTTGGTGCGCGATCGGTTGGCCGTTGGCGTTCCATTTGGCGGGCGGTGGCGCCACTTATTACCTCTCCACCCGCGATTATGATTTGATGACGGCGCGTTTTGCTGCCCGGCAGAATAAAACGGCGTTCAGCGTCGCTTTTGGACCCGGTATGATGATGGGAACATTTTTTCCCGTACTCGTTCCGGGGTACATGCTCTTTTTGAGCGACAATCGGACTTTGAACAACACGGGAGCCGTGGCGGCACAGGCGACGGCGATAGCGTTCCTTTACAACAACATCCTCAAAGCGATTTCCGGACGCGAACATCCCGATGCAGAAAATAACAACGGCGAACTTTCCCGCGATTTCAAATGGGGATTCTTGAAACGCGGAGTCTTTTACGGTTGGCCGTCAGGACATTCCATGACGAATGCGGCATTGGCCATGAGCATCGCCAGTTACCATCGGGAGAAACCTTTGGTCGTCGCCGGTTGCGCTTTGTACGCCTCTTACATTGCGACCAGCATGGTGTTGGGTGCCAAGGGAGAAGCCCACTGGCTTTCCGACGCGGTGGCGGGAACCCTGATGGGAGCTTCTATCGGCTGGTATGTCGGCTCCACTTTTTATAGAAAAAAAACAGGCAAAAAAGACAACATTTCTCGGGTGAGCGTCTCTCCCCTTTTCTTCGACGATTACAAGGGAGCCATGATCAGTGTGCGGATTTGATCAAATCTTGGTCATGAAACGCTCCGATGGGCAATCGGTTTGAAAATCCAGTTGAAATTTTCGGACAAAATAAATATTCTTGCAACGTGGAATCACCCTTCAACAGGAGCGCCTGTGCACATTCGGGAAAAACTTCTTTTGGCAATCCTCTTGTCCGCAGCCGTATTGCCGACCTTGTGGAGCTGCGCCGCATCGCGGAAACTCCAAGCCGCATCCGTTTTGAAAAAGTGCGAACTCGAAATCACCGGCGCCCGCTTGGATTCTGTGAATTTGAACCTGGACCGGTTCATGAATCCGGAATCTTCGCCAAAACATTCTCCAATTCCCAATGCCGGCCTGATTCTTCTTGTCCAAAATGTCGCCCAGGGGAAAATTCCGGACAGTTTGGGCGTTTTGCACTTTGCCATTTCAACGAACATCCGCAACGCCTCTGAAGACACGCTTTGGCTGCGCTCCGTGAAAATGGAGGTTCACTTTGACTCCCTCTCCGTTTTGCCGATTGACTACAATGATTCCGCGTTCGCCATTTCGCCGGGACGTTCCGAAGCGTTCTTTCCGACGCAACTTTTAATCGGTCCGCAGATATTGAAAATTCTTTCGCCAGACACCATCCGGGTCATTGGCGATTTGGAATTTTCCCTTTCCAAAGACGGGGAGCCTGTTCCCTTCCATGTTGACCGCAAACGGGCCATTTTACCCGAAGAGCGCACGGCGTTCTTGGACCGCGCCAAGGAACAGGTCCTTTCCACAATCATCGATTCTTGGACAAATGATTTGCGCTGATTCCGAAAATCAGCGGAGAAAAGGAACGCCATGAAACATTTATTTGTAATCGCCACGGGCAACGCCGGAAAAATCCGGGACTTTTCGTACATCCTTGGAACAGAGCGGAACGATTTCAAAACGCTTTCGGACATCGGATTTGACGGAGACATTGTCGAAAACGGAAAAACTTTTGCCGAGAACGCCGTCATCAAATCTTCGGCGACGGCAAAATGGCTTGCCGCCAAAGGCATCGAGGCATCCGTTCTCGCCGACGATTCCGGACTGGAAGTGTTTTCTTTGGGGGGTGAACCGGGAATCTTCAGCGCGCGTTACGCGGGGAGTCACGGCGACGATTTCGCAAACAATCAAAAACTTCTCGAAAAACTCCTGGGGAAAGAAGACCGCTCCGCACGCTACTTTTGCGCGCTTTCACGCCAAACGGTCCGTAAAAACGCCCGGGGCGAATTTGAAATTTCTGACCCGGAAATTTTTGAAGGGGAATGCCGCGGCCACATCGGCAACTCCCCCGTCGGCGACAAAGGATTCGGTTACGACCCTCTCTTCATTCCCGATGGAGAAACCCGGACTTTTGCGCAAATGGAACTTGCCGAGAAAAAGCCCATCAGTCATCGCGGAAACGCCATCCGGGCTTTGCGGAACGCCTTGGAATCCGGGCGTTAGCCTTTTTCCACAGTCCGACCGCCCCATTCCGCGGAATGTCTGTGTTCCCGTTGCACCGTTTTTTCAAAATCCGCGAGCGGAGAACAATGTTCCTCGATTGACATTTGCGTCTGATGCAAACGGTTCAGGCAATCCATCTTGTCGCGGTTTCCGAGCTTCGCCTTTTCAATGGAATCGCCCAAAATGCGGATGGATTCATCGTAAATGCGAGTGGGAACTGGGAACGGATGGCCGTCCTTTCCGCCGTGAGCGAACGAAAACCGGGCGGGATCCTTGAAACGGGAAGGAGTCCCGTTGATGACTTCGCTGACAAGAGTCAGGGATTGCAGTGTGCGGGGGCCAAGTCCTGGAGTCAACAGCAAATTTTCAAAGCTTTGCGGCTGCGATTCATAGGCGGTCGCGAGGACGCTCCCCAAGCGTTTCAAATCCACGTCGGCGGCAAGAACTTCGTGATGGGCGGGCATTCGAACGTTGCGGCCAGAAGAGATTGCTATTGCAGGAGGAGTTGCGTCGAACAGGTCCATTTGCTGCGCGGGAACGAGGATGGAAGATTTTGGCTTCGCTATCAGAGAAACTTCGCGCATCACCCGGTCCGGGGATTCTTGGGAAAGTTCCAGGATGGAATTTCTGGTGCCACTCGCCGCGAGATCGGTCAAATTCAAAATTTGCCCGCGATTTTCTCCGACAATTGCCGTATGCGGTTCTTCGACGAAAGAACGCAGGTTCGAAGAGCACCAGTGATAACGCCTTGCCGCTTTCGCCGTCGGATTCATTCCCTGCTGCACAACGGCCCAGTCGCCTTCATCGGTCACGATAAAATTGTGCTGGTAAAGTTGAAATCCGTCTTGGATGGCCGTGCTGTCCACTTTGGCGCAAAGCTTGCTCGTTCGCACAAGTGAATTTCCGTCTAGCCCCGTCAAATCGGCGACTTTCAAAAGTTCGCCCGGAGTTTCCCTGGAGTATTTTCCCCGCCCGCCGCAGACGCAAATGCCGAGTTCGCCGGCGATCGGATTCAGCCCCCGTTTGAGCGCGTACAAAACGCTTGTCGTAATTCCCGAAGAATGCCAGTCCATTCCTAGGACTGCGCCAAAAGACTGGAACCACAAGGGATCGCTCAGGCGCACCAAAAATTCTTTTTTTCCGTAATTTTCCACGATGGATTCGGCGATGAGCCTTCCCAAGTCGCGCATACGGTCCGCAAGCCAACGGGGAACGGTTCCCGTGTGCAAAGGCAAGTCGGCGATTCCTGAGCGCTTCGGCATTTTACTTCAGAAAAAAGTGGATGAGTTTCGACTTCCATTTGGAAAACGGAGGATATCGAAAGGGAATGTCAATCCAGGTTCCGCGTTCTAAAAAACTTTCTTCGTGCGAAAACGCCTTGAATCCCGCTTCGCCGTGATAACGTCCCATGCCGCTTGTCCCCACGCCGCCAAAAGGCAAATACGGCGATGAAATTTGCATCAGCGTATCGTTGACGGTCATTGATCCAAAATGAAGTCTCTTCTGCAATCTGCGGACAAAACGCCTGTCACCGGAAAACACGTAAGCGGCCAAGGGGCGCGGCAACCGGGAAAGTTTTTCGTGCAATTCCGATTCGGAGCGGTATACCATCAGCGGCAAAACGGGGCCGAAAATTTCTTCCCGCATCGCCGGAGAATCCCAGCCGGCTTCGACAAGGATGGTCGGGTCGAATTTTTCACCAAAAGATTTTCCTCCGCAAAGAACCTTTTCGCCTCGCACCAAATTTTCTAAACGGCGCAGATGTTCCCCGTCGATAATCTTTGGAAAATTTTTAGTTTGGGCTCCTTCCGGGGCGAACGTTTTGAACGCGTTCACCAAGGCGTTCTGAAATTGTTCGGCGACTCGAATATCCACGCAGGCAAAATCCGGCGCGACGCAGGTTTGCCCCGCATTGACAAGCTTTCCAAAAGCCAAACGCCGCGCCGAAAGTTCAAGGTTTGCCGAGGCGTCCACGACACAGGGACATTTTCCACCCAATTCCAAAATAGCCGGAGTCAAATTTTTCGCCGCGAGTTCCAAAACGCGGACGCCCACCTTGGAACTTCCCGTAAAGAAAATCAGCTGGAAGGGTTCCGACAAAAGGCTTTCGGCCAGCGCATGATCGCCGATGGCGACTTGAACTTCTCCGTCGGGAAAAAGATCCGCCGCCATGTCGCAAAGCAATTTCGAAACGTTCTCGGATTTTGCAGACGGCTTGATGACTGCCGTATTCCCGGCGGCCAGTGCGCATACAAGGGGTTCTAGCGAAAGTAAAAAAGGATAATTCCACGGAGAAAGAATCAAGACGGGGCCGTAAGGTTTGCGTTTCGTGAAACTTTTCGCCGGGAACAGAAAAAGCGGCGTCCGTACGGAATGGCGCTTAGCCCAGCGCTTCAAATGTTTTCGGACAAACGAAATTTCCGAAAGGACTAGCCCAGTCTCGGTCATGTAAGATTCTTCCCCGCTTTTGGAAAGATCCGCTTCGAGGGCGTTCGCTATCTCCACCTCATGTTTCCGGATCCAGGAATGCAGCGCTTCCAACTTGCGAAGCCGCCAGTCCAAATCCAAAGTCGTTTCCGCGTCGAAGCGGGCTTTTGCTTTTTCTAAAAAATCGCTCATGTTACCGTTTGCGGATATGCATCAAAAAGGAACCGTGCGCGTTGGAGAGCATTTCCACCGAAGCGCCGCCGGGGAGCGTTTTATAAAAAATGCGTACAAACTTTCCCTGATCCGGAAGCGAAAGGAGGGCGGCGATTTCCCTGTCGCCGATTTTGGCGTCATCCGTCCATTCCGCAGAAAGCCAGTGCCATATTTGCCAGTTGAAAATTCCCCGAGTGCTGGCGATGAACGCCTGGACCATCAGCGAATATTCGTAGGCGTAAAAATCTTTCCGCATCTGGATCTCCTGGCGTTTTTGATGTTCGGGCAAACGCTCAAAATGAGAAACTGGCGAAAGCGCCTGCCCGTCGGGTTTCAAATAAGAAAACTGGATTTCGTTTTCCCGGACATCCACTTGCAAATTGGAATCGTCAAAATGTACAAAATGACCGCGGCGCGTTTCTTTGTAATCGCGGAACACGGTCTCGGGATTCAACGGTTCTTCGAGACGCAGCGGAACTTTTGCCGTGGAAAGCCCGCCGATTTCGTGAAACGAAAGCGATTCTCCCGATTTCCTCTGGGATAGGACGGCGAGCAGGAACGTTTTATCGGGCCGGCTCAGCAACCAGGCGTGTTTTACGTTTTTCCGGATGGATTTGTCTCTGTTCAAAAGGAACTTCGCCAGTTCCGGATCCAATACTCCCCTGTCATCCCATTCCATCCACGTTCCACCGCCGCCAGCGGAATCGAGCGCGTCAAAAAGCGCAGCGGAAGAGAAGTCCGCCGCTGAGAAAATTTCGACGGGCTTTGCCGAAAAGGCGAAGAGGGAAAGGAAAAACAGGCTGAAGATGAAAATTTTCATTTTTTTAAAATAGATAGAAATCGGCAGGGAGAATTTCTATTTTTGAAGCATGAGCGCAAATAATTCCACTGATTTCTCTCGATACAGGGAACTTCAAAAACAGTTGCAAGAAGCGAGCGAAGCCTATTATAAAAACGGCTTTTCTCCAATGAGCGATCAAGATTTTGACTTTGGATTAAAAGAACTCGAAGCGATTGAAGCGGAACACCCCGAATGGAAAAATCCGGACTCCCTGACGGGCCGCGTCGGCAACGATTTGCAAAGCGGATTTCAAAAAGTCGCCCACAGGATTCCGATGTTATCCATCGCGAACGCTTACAGCCGCGAAGAAGTGGCGGACTTTATCCGGCAGGCGATGGCGATTGTCCCCAATGCCACGGAATGGGTGTGCGAACGGAAAATCGATGGAATCAGCATGTCGCTCACTTATCACGATGGAATTCTTGTCCGCGCAGCCACGCGTGGCGATGGCGCTGTCGGCGACGACGTGACTGAAAACGTCAGGACCATCAAGGATGTTCCCCATCGGCTGACAGGAGCGCCGGACGGCGATTTGGAAGTCCGCGGCGAAGTTTACATGGACTTCAAAACGTTTGAATTTTTGAACGACGAGCTGGAAGCCCGCGGACAAAAAGGCTTCCAGAATCCGCGCAACACGGCTTCGGGAACGCTCAAACTCAAAGATCCCGCGGAATGCGCCAAGCGGAATCTCCGCTTTTTGGCGTATCACATTCCGGAAAACATCGGCAAAAGCAAGCATTCCGAAAATCTGCAAACCCTTCGGAATTTAGGGTTTCATACAAATGAATTCTGGATTGCCCACGGTGTCGAAGAAATCATGGCGGTCGCAGACAAAATCCTCGCCGGTCGAGACGCTCTTGAATATCCCATCGACGGCATGGTCATCAAGCAGAACGATTTGAAGTTGCAGCAGGAATTGGGTTCGACAGTCAAAAGTCCGCGTTGGGCGCTGGCTTACAAATTCAAAGCGGAACGCGCTTATACGAAACTTCTCTCCGTTGATTTTCAAGTCGGCAGAACGGGCAGAATCACGCCAGTCGCCAATTTTGAACCCGTTTGGCTCGCCGGAACAACGGTCAAACGGGCGACGCTCCACAATTTTGATGAAATTTGCCGTTTAGACGTCCGCGTGGGCGATACGGTCGGCGTTGAAAAGGGCGGCGAAATCATTCCGAAAATTGTCGAAGTCGACATTCTGAAACGCCCTCCGGGAGCGGCTCCCATTGAAATGCCGGAATGCTGCCCGGTGTGCGGAATGCCCGTGCAGAAAAAAGAAGGCCTTGTAGACCTGCGGTGCGAAAATTTGCATTGCCCGGCCATGAAACAATGCCTGTTCGAACATTTCGTCTCGCGCGAAGCGATGAACATCGAAAATTTAGGTCCCGCCCTGATTGCAGAACTCATCGATTCCAAAAAAATCTCCCGCCTTTCGGATCTTTACCGCCTTCAAAAAGAAGACTTGATTCCCCTCTCCCGCGTAGGTGACAAAAGCGCCCAAAACGTGATCGACGCGATTGAAAAAAGCAAAACCCAAAGCCTGGAAAACTTTTTGTTCGGATTGGGAATCCGTTTTGTCGGCAGGACAAAGGCGCGCATTTTCGCCAAACACTTCCGTACTCTCGACAAATTGGAGTCGGCGTCCCTCGAAGAACTTTCAAACATTCCAGATATAGGAGAACGCATTGCCCAAAGCATTTTCGATTTTTTCCGCGATGCCGTGAACAAGGCGGAAGTCGACGCCCTTGTCGCCGAAGGTCTCCCCACGGAATTCAAAGGCGAAATCAAGGAACTTTTTTTGGGGCAAACGGCAGTCTTGACGGGAACGCTCCCCACGCTTGACCGCAATACGGCCCGCAAGATGATCGAAGACAACGGCGGAAAAGTTTCCTCTTCCGTCAGCAAAAAGACGACGTGGATTCTTGCCGGCGAAGATGCCGGTTCCAAATTGGCCAAGGCGACTCAGCTGGGAATCCCCATTCATGACGAAGCCTGGCTCCTCGCAGAATTAGCAAAACAGGACTCACCATGAAAAGAACATTCCTCCCCGCCGATTTCAAGGCTTACGATCCGGTACAAGTCCGGGATTATTACGAAATTCTCCAAACAGAAAAAGTGGCGCCGAACGCTCAAGCCCTGCGCCAGTGGATTTTCAAATGGAACGAGCTTTCGACTGTCCTCTCCGAAGCGGGATGCCGCCGCTACGTCGCCATGACCTCCCATACTCAAGACGAAGAGAAAGCCAAAGCCTACATGGATTTCGTACAAAATATCGAACCGCTCACCGAAGACTATGGCGACAAGTTGAAGCGGAAAATGATGGCCCACCCATCGGTTGCAGAACTTGAAGATGAATTCGGCGTTTATTTTCGGGATGTCCGCACGGACATCGCCCTCTTCAGCAAAGAGAACATTCCTCTTTCTGCGAAAGAAGCGACCGAAGTCCAGGATTACCAGAAGATAACGAGTTCGATGACCGTTGAACACGACGGCGAAACGAAAACGCTCCAGCAGATGGCCGCGTACCTCACGTCGACAGACCGCGCACTCCGCGAAGACGCGTGGCGGAAAATTTCAAATCGCCGCTTGCAGGATAAAGAACGCTTAGACGAAGCGTTCGACCGCTTGTTCAAACTCCGCATCCAGATGGCGAAAAACTCCGGATATTCCGACTTTCTCGAGTACATATTCAAAACCAAATCCCGCTTCGATTATACTCCCGCCGATTGCCGCACGTTCCACGAAAGCGTGGAAAAAATCGTCCTTCCGCAGTTGAAAGAAATTTACGCCGCCAAAGCGGAAAAAATGAAACTTTCCCGTTTGCGCCCCTGGGACACTCAAGTCGACGCGCTTTCCCGCCCGCCACTCAAGCCGTTTCAGACGGGCCAAGAACTCATTGAAAAAGTGGGATTGATTTTTGACAGGCTTTCTCCCAAAACGGCGTCTTGGTTCCGGACAATGCAAAAGGAACATTTGATAGACCCGGACAGCCGTGTCGGAAAAGCTCCCGGCGGCTATCAAATCGGCTTTGAAGAAAGCGCGCGCCCGTTCATTTTCATGAACGCTGCCGGTACGGACGGCGATATTTACACGCTCTTGCACGAAAGCGGACATTCCTTTCAACAATTCGGCGTCTCGGACCTTCCTCTGACCGCCTACCACGACGTTCCATCGGAATTCGCCGAAGTTTCCAGCATGAGCATGGAACTCATCGGCTCGACGGACCTTTCGCCGTTTTACGCAAGCGAAGAAGACGCAAAGCGGAGCCGCGCCAACGAACTGGAAGAAATCATCTGGCTTTTCCCCTGGGTCGCCTCCATCGATTCTTTCCAACATTTGCTGTATTCGCACCCGGATCACACCGCCGCCGACCGCAAAGAAATGTGGCTTTCCGTCATGGACCGTTACGATGCGGGAATCGACTATTCCGGACTGGAAAACGAGCGCGCTTACCTTTGGCAAAAACAGTTGCACATTTTTGAAGTGCCGTTTTACTACATCGAATACGGAATCGCTCAACTCGGAGCCCTGCAGGTCTTTGCGAATTTCAAAAAAGATTCTCAAAAAGCGTTGGAGAACCTGTTCCGCGCCGAAGCACTTGGCTCCAGCCGTCCGCTGCCGGAACTCTTTGCGACTGCGGGCATCCGGTTTGACTTTTCCGCCGCCACGATAGAACCCCTGATTCAAGAAATCTGTGACGAATTGAAAAATCTCGGATGATGACCACGAGCGACCGAAAACGGTCGCTTTCCATTTGGCGGAGGATTTCAAAATGGCTTTTTTTCGGCTTGAAAATCAAAGAAATTTTCAAAATTTCGAAAAAACCACTTGACAAAAATCCCCCTTTATTACTATCTTTGGCATCGCATCCTTTGGAGGGATGGCCGAGTGGTTGAAGGCGCACGCTTGGAAAGCGTGTTTACTTAACTGTAACGAGGGTTCGAATCCCTCTCCCTCTTCTAACTTTACAAGGTGGCTTATGTCCAATCATCGCGTTTACCTTGACGATATCTATGCTAGCAAAGCCTGCGAAGGTTCCACTTTCCGTGCCGTCGTAATGATGGCGAAAGAAGCGCGTTTCATCAACGATCAGGCGCGTTTGGGCTTTCTCAATTTGATCATGAAGCCGACGACCATCGCCATGGACAAATTCAAAGACGACAAGTTGACGCTGCTTAGCAAGGCTGAAGCTGATGCGCGTGAAGCCGCCAAAAAAGCGGAACGGGCTTCCTTAAACGCAGGTCAAGCGGAAGACAGCGCCGCCGCCGAAGATGCCGCCAACGATTCGTTTGGCGTGTAATCGTTCAACAATCCGATTTTTACGGCGGCTTTGCACAAGCCGCCTTTTCTTTTAGAAGGTCAAAATGAATCGAGATATTCTCGCGGAAATCGTTGAAAAACGCAAAGCCGACATTGACCGTTTGGGCATTTCTTTTGGGTTCAAACGCCCCAAGCGCAGCCGTCCAACGCACCCATTTATTGCGACTCCGGGGACGATTCTCGAAGTCAAGCGCTCCTCCCCCTCCAAAGGCGACATCGCCATGGGGCTTGATCCGGCGGAAACAGCCCGCTCATACGCCCAGGCGGGAACCGCCGCCATCTCCGTTCTCACTGAGGGAAATTATTTTCACGGCACCCTGTCCGATTTGTCCAAAGTCGTCGAAGCCGCGCCGGATACGGCGGTCCTCCGCAAGGATTTTCTGCTTTATCCCGAAGAAGTGGATGTCGCTTACGACTTCGGAGCCGATGCCGTTTTGCTCATCGCCCGAATCCTTTCGGATGAAACTCTCCGGCAGATGGCGGGGCGCGCCCGCAGTCTGGGAATGACTCCATTCGTCGAAGTCCGGACCGAAGATGATTTGCGCAAATTGAAGCTCGTTCAAAAAGACGGCGCACTCGTCGCCGGCGTGAACGCCCGGGATTTGCGAAACTTTCACATCGATCCGCTGATCCCGGCGGCATTCCGGCGGGAATTGGGAGAACGGGCCGTTTTTGAAAGCGGAATTCAAGTCTCCGAAGATGCCGCATTCGCCAGACGCCTGGGATTTGAAGGCGTCCTTATCGGGGAGTCCGCCGCCAAATCCCCTCAAACGGCCAAGGCTCTGGTCGACGCCTTTTGCAACGCGACGCCGGACGCCTATGGAAAATTCTGGAGGCGTTTTGCGGAAAAACGCGAACATTTGCAAAAACGCCATCCTGGAGCGCCTTTGATCAAAATATGCGGCATGACAAACGCCGAAGACGCGATCCTTTCCGCGGAGTTGGGGGCCGACATGCTCGGATTTGTACTTTACGCCAAAAGTCCCCGGCGAACAACGGAAAACGATGTGCGCGAAACCGTCCGCATCCTCCGCGATGCACACGGAGAAAATGCGCCCCTGTGCGTGGGAGTTGTCGCCGACAGCAACACTCCCGAAGAAAAAAGCGCGATTTCGCTTGCAAACGAAGGCGTTTTGGATGCAGTCCAATTCCACGGCTGCCCACTTCCCGCCCACGACAATGCGGCTCACTTCGGCTACTATTCCGCCGTCCGTTTAAAATCCCCCGAAGAAGCGGTGCGGCTTGCGGAAACGAATCGCCATTCCCATCCCCGCACGTTAATCGACGCTTATGTTCCCCACGTGGCAGGCGGAACGGGAAAACGCCTCGCCGACGAGGTCATCGACGCCTTCCGCGAAAACAGCGCGCTCTGGCTCGCCGGAGGAATTTCCCCGCAAAACTTTGGCGAAGTCGTGAACCGTTTTCATCCGGAACTTCTCGATTTGTCCAGTGCGCTGGAAGCTTCTCCGGGCAAAAAGGATCCGGCAAAACTCCGCGAACTTTTCCATTCGCGATTTTGAATTCCGAAAAGAATCGTTCAAAAAAACAGAAGAGGCCGCCCCATGGGCGGCCTTTCAAGTGGAGGTGAGGAGAGTCGAACTCCTGTCCAAAACGACCTCCCCGTTCGTTCCTACGTGCGTTTCCTTCGAATTTCAAATCTCGCCGGTTTTCACGCCCGCGAAGGTCGGCGCAAATTCCAGCCAGTTCCGAGAAATTTCGAATGTCGCCCCGGAACGTGACGCCATCCTATCCCACATTGCGACTGGAGGTCTCCTCCCCGTGGGAGGGGGAAAAGTTCCAGCGTTGCTTTTAATTAAGCAGCGAGTGCGTATTCTTCGTTAGCACTTATTGTTTTCCGGCTTTTTTACGAGGCCAGCCAGACCCTCGGCACGCAACTCACGATTCAGCAGTCCTGTCGAAACCAGAGCACCCCCGAAAGAAGTTACATTCCAAATATAAAAAATTTTTAGGAATCGGATGAGTTCACTTGTTCCCAAATCGCCCCGGAAATTTCTTTCGCCCTTTCGCAAACCGGATCGCCTTGGACTAAATCGAGCAGGGGTTGAGGATAAAACGTTTCCTTGCGCAACAGAAAATCCCGCAGTTTCTGCAATTCACAAACCGGTTTTCCCAGAGAGGCTCCCGCCCGTTGACGGTATTTTTTGAACGTTTCACAAAAACTGGATTCTTTATTTTCGATTCCATTTGGGTCTTGGATTTGGGCGTAATAATCCCGGACGGCGCTTTCAAAAGAAATCCCCTGCTTTCGGCAAATGGCATCCAGTTCGGTGACAACGGAATGCTGCGGATTTCTGTTTCCGGCTTTTTTCACCATGAATAATCCTCGCAATCCTTGGGCAAGACGTTTTTCAGTTTATCGTGGGGATACTTCTTTTGCAGCTCTTTGACGCTGCGGATGCAACACTTGATCTGTTTTTGGAATTGATACGAACTCATTGAATTTCCGTGGGCGTTCACGCAATTGTGAATCGCCTGAAATTCATTTTCCATCGGAGAGCGGTTCGCGTATTCTTCCAAAGCTTCTCCGCGTTCTTTCGCTAGACGTTCAAGACTGTCGATTTGATTATCGCGGATTTGCAGTTCCCTTTCGCAAATTCGCCAATCGCTGTCCAATTTGGTCTCTGAATTTTTCGATTCCTGAAGGGAATGCAGACATGATTCGAGGCTCCCTTCCAAAGAATTCTTTTCTTCTTCACAAACGGAAGCTCTGCCGGCCTGCTCGCGCAGCTCGCTTTGAAGGGAATCCAGAGAGACTTTCAGCGATTGAATGCTTTTCAAAAGCCTTCCGCGCTCTTGAAACCATTCCGTTTGATACTCTTTGGGCTGCTCCATCAATTTGTTGATAGAGCGGTAAAGTGCTTCGCTTTGTTCCTGTTTGGCGTTTTCATCCAAAGCGTCTCCGCAGATGTAACCGCCCATCGCACAAACGACTCCTGTCGTCGCCAAGAGCTTTTTGCTCCCTTTCAGAGGTGCCATACGGAATTATTCCAATTCCAGATTGTCGATAAGCCGAGTCTTGCCAAAGAAAGCCGCCACCAGAATCACGGAAGGTTCCAAAATTTCCGACTCTTCGGGAAGCAATGTTTTTTGGCTGGCGATTTCAACGTATTGAACGACGCCGCCCGCCAAGGCGATTGCCGCCTGGACTTTCGAACGGAGCGCGTTGGCGTTCCGTTCGCCCGCACGGAACGCCTTGTCCGCTTCGAGGAGCGCCTTGGAAATAGCCACCGCGGCAGAACGTTCGGATTCGTTCATGTAAGCGTTCCGGCTAGAACGGGCAAGCCCCGACGATTCCCGGATGATGGGAAGCGTCTTGATTTCGACGGGCACGTTCAAATCTTTCACCATCCGGCGGATGAGAAACGCTTGCTGGTAATCTTTTTTGCCAAAATAGGCGCGGTCCGCGCCCGTAATCATAAAGAGCTTCAACACCACGGTCAACACGCCGCGGAAGTGCCCCGGTCGAAACGCGCCGCAATACAGGCGTTCCAGCGATTCATCGCAAACGCGGGTCAGCGGTTCTCCATCCGGATACATCTCGACCACTTCCGGAGCGAAGACGATTGTTCCCCCGTGGGCTTCCGAAAGTTCCGCATCCTTTTCGAGACAGCGCGGATACTTGTCCAAATCTTCGTTCTTTCCGAATTGAATGGGATTCAAAAAGACGCTCACGACAGTCACATCGTTTTCTTTCGCCGACGCTTCGACAAGGCTCATGTGCCCCGCGTGCAAGGCACCCATCGTCGGCACAAGGCCAACACTCTTTCCCGCTTTTTTGAAAGATTCCAGTTCTACGCGCAATTCTTGAATGGTCTTGATAATCTTCATCGTTAGCCCTCCGGGGCGAAATAAGTTGTTTGGGTCGGCGCCGCGGCGATTGCGTCCAACACCAACCTCAAATGTTTTTCATTGTGGACAAAATCTATCCGGTTCGTGTTGATGATGAGGACCGGGGCTTTTTCGTAATGCCAAAAATGATGGTCGTAGCGTTTCAGCAACTCGTGCAAATAGCCGCTTTCAATGGACTTTTCCATGGGGCGTCCGCGCCGGGCGATGCGTTCCATGAGAGTGGGGACATCCGCTTGCAGATAGACAATCAAATCCGGAGTCGGCAGTTCTTTGGACAGGACTTCCGACACGGTGTCGTACATCGCCATTTCGCTTTCGCTCAAATTTTGCAAAGCGAAAATGCGGTCTTTTTCAAACGCGTAATCGCTGACCACATGGTGCAGAAACAAATCGTTTTGGACAAAGGCGTCTTGGAATTGCCGCACCCGGGAAAGCAAAAAGAAAAGCTGCGTCTGAAAGGCGTAAGCCTGGGGATTCTCGTAAAATTTCGGCAGGAACGGATTCTCTTCAAATTGTTCTAAAACAAGATTCGCCCTCAATTCCTTGGCGAGAATTTGCGCAAGCGATGTTTTACCGGCTCCAATGACCCCATCTATCGCGATGAAATGGGTCTGTTCGGGGAGTTGCATCGTCACTTCGGGTTGTTCTTGCCCAACAAAAGCTTCATTCATCACCCGCCTCCATTTTTTTGAACTGGATGTATTCGCCGGCACTTTCCAAATCTTTCAACAGGCTTTTGACCGTCTTGCCTTGCAAAGGATCCCGTAAATCCGGGGCAATCTCCGCCAGCGGAACCAAGACAAAAGCCCGCGTCGAAGCCCGTGGGTGAGGTACAACCGGACCTTCCGGATCACCCCGGGAAACTGTTTCGCCGTAATAAATCAAATCCAGATCGATTTCGCGTTCCCGCCAATGTCCCCGCGGACGCCTTCCCAAAAAAAGCTCCGTCCCTTTGAGATAGTGCAGCAGGCGTTTTGCCCCTTTATCATACCAGAAAGAAACGACTTGATTCAAAAACGGACCTTGATCCTGCGGACCGACAGGCGGAGTTTCGTAAATGGCGCTTTCTTTCCAGCCGCCAAGAGAAATTTTTTGAAGCATGGCGCGGGCATCCGCCAGGCGTTTGCCACGTGGAGAAATGTTGCTGCCGAGGGCGACAAAGACTCTGTCCAAAGATTTCACGGCAGCCAATATAGATTTTTTTATGTATATTAGGAACGGTTAAAGCATTTCGGCTTTTTCCGATTCTTTTTATTTCACCCATTATTTTTGTTCGCAGGAGACCCTGTGCCCAGACTGAAGAAAAATGACGGTTCTTCCGTTCAACTGATTTCCGATACGATTTCCCCCGATACTCCGATTCCGGATCTTTCCGCTTTGGGCGATTTGGCCCTTCCCATCACGTTCCCCGAAGACCGCGCTCCTGAACAAACATCCGAAGTCCAGGCTCAAAAACGCCACCGCGGACGTCCGCGCAAGGTCCGCGCCGAAGAATCCGAAGTTTCCGCGCCCGCGGATTTGCCCGAGGCTCAAGAACAGCACTCCATCGAATTGCATTCCGAAGAAGCCGCCCCGGAAATTCCCGTTCCGACATCGGAACTTTCCGGCGAACCCGTTGTCACCGCCACGCCTGGGACAAGCGAACTCACCGAAGAAAATCAGGGTTCCCTTCCGAATGCAACGGAAGGCGTCGACATGAACGCCGCGATGAACAATCCGGCTTTGAACGCTCCCATGCCAGACGCTCCCTTTGGCGGCAACGGACAAAACCAGCGCCGTTACAACAATGGCGGCAACCGGAATTTCGATTACAACAACGCCCGCCACGGCAAATACAACAAATTCGGACGCGGCAAGTATGGGCGGAACAACCGCTTTTTGCCTCAAGACGACATTCCCGATGACCAACTCCAAGCTCCGCCGGCCGATCCGGAAAAAGTCGCCATCGCCATGCAACGCTGGCGGGAATTGCGGAACACGCCGATGTTCGACCTCATCGAAAAGGCGAACTCGCTCAACATTCCCGATGTCAAACATCTGCGGAAGCAGGCGCTGATTTACAGACTTTTGGCCGCCATTTCGGGTGAAGGCGCTCCGATTTATACAGAAGGTACGCTGGAAATCATGAAAGAAGGCTACGGGTTCTTGCGGAACGCCGACTTGAACTATTTAGCCGGGCAAGACGACATTTACATCAGCCCGAACCAGATTCGCCGATTCGAGCTCAAGTCCGGAGATTCCATCACGGGACTCGTACGCCAGCCGCGTGACAACGAACGTTATTTTGGACTGGCGCGCATCGACACCATCAACGGCGAAGATCCTTCCAAAGCGAAACACCGCGTTCCTTTCGAATATTTGACTCCCATCCATCCTTACCAGAAATTGAACCTGGAGTGGAAGCAAGACGAGTACGCGACGCGGCTCATGGAGCTTTTCGCCCCCATCGGCAAAGGCCAGCGCAGCATCATCCTAGCGCCTCCCCGTACCGGCAAGACAGTCCTCTTGCAAAATATCGCCGGCGCCATCGCACAGAACCATCCGGAAGTCAAGCTGTTCGTCCTTCTCATCGATGAACGCCCGGAAGAAGTGACCGACATGCGCCGCCATGTCAAGGGCGAAGTCATTGCGTCGACTTTCGATGAACCGCCCGAACACCACACGCAAGTGGCGGACATTTTGTTGGAAAAGGCGAAACGCCTTGTCGAATACGGCAACGATGTCGTCATCCTCCTCGATTCCATTACGCGCTTTGCGCGGGCGAACAACGTCGTCATTCCGCATTCCGGGAAAATCCTTTCCGGCGGTGTCGACGCGCTTGCCATGCAACGTCCCAAACGCTTCTTTGGCGCGGCGCGGAAAATTGAAAATGGCGGTTCTTTGACCATCATCGGAACGGCCCTCATCGATACGGGCAGCCGTATGGACGAAGTCATTTTCGAAGAATTCAAGGGGACGGGCAACATGGAACTTGTCCTTGACCGCCGCATCGCCGAAAAACGCATTTGGCCGGCTCTCGACATTTTCAAATCGGGAACCCGCAGAGAGGAACTTCTCCTATCCGAAGACACCCTCCGCCGCGTTTGGATTCTCCGCAAATATCTGCAAGAACAAACCTCTGTGGAAATCATGGAATTCATGCGTGAAAAGCTTTCGAAAACCAAAACGAACGAAGATTTCTTGGCATCCATGAACAGTTAGGAGTGGTCATGTCGAAAAAAATCGCATTTGCCGGGGCAGGAAACATGGGCGGCGCCATTCTCCGCGGCCTTCTCGCGTCCGGCTTCAATTCCAAGGATATTCTTTTTTACGAACCTTTCGAAAAAACGGCGAAAGCCACCGAAGCGCTCGGCGCAAGCCGATACGACGATTTCGGCAAGATGGCAAACGATGCGGACGTTTTGTTCCTTTGCGTCAAGCCGCAAATTTTCAAAGCCGTCGCCGGTGAATGGAATGAAAGCGCCAAAGGCAGTGTGAAGTCTTCGCCGGAAATCATCTCCATCATGGCGGGAGTCCCCCGCAAAGCCATTCTGGAAGCCCTGAATTTTCCCCATGGCGATGTCATCCGCGTGATGCCGAACCTTCCCCTGACCGTTGGCAAGGGCGCAATCGCCATTGCGACAGACGGCGTTTCCGACAGTTCCGTCAAAACCGCCGAAGCGTTGCTTTCGACTGTCGGCACAACCGTCCTTGTGGCGGAAAATCTTCTTGACGCCGTCACCGGGCTTTCGGGCAGCGCTCCCGCTTACGTCTTTGAATTTATCGAAGGCCTTGTCCGCGGAGGGGTCAAAATGGGACTTTCCCGCGCGACAGCCCTGCAGCTGACCTTGGCGACAATCGAGGGCAGCGTGGAACTGGTCAAGAAATCCGGCAAGGACACCGGAGAACTTTCCGCCATGGTCTCGTCTCCGGCGGGAACGACCATCGCCGGCGTGCAAGTCTTGGAAGACTCAGGATTCCGCGGAACCCTGATGCACACAGTGGAAGCCGCCACGCTCCGCTCCCAGGCGTTGGGAAAGTAAATCCGGTCGCCCAACCCGATGGCGAAAACGCGCATTTTATTCCTTTCCGAAGAAAACGAAATCGTTTCCTTTTTAGAAGACGTTTTGCAAAACGTGAACGGTTACGAAGTGCGCGAAACTTCCGATAATTCCAAAGCCCTTGAACTGTTCGGGGATTTTTCGCCGCTAATCGCCGTCGTCAATCTAGACCGCCCTTATTCCGTCGACTTTTTCAAATCTTTGAAAAAGAACTTCCCCGACACGTGCCTGTTGGGCTTTGCCCAAAAAACGGAATGCGTTGAATCCCCCATCCGGAATTGTTTTGGCAAAATTCTCAGCCACGAAGAATTGCGGGTCCGTTTCATGACGGAAATCCTCGATTTTCAAAAACAATCGGCGCTCCTCTCCTCGATAAGCGGCGCCATTCGGAAAATTGTCGGACACAGCCGCCCCGTAGAAAAAATGGTCGAAACCATCTTCAAGGCAATCCGCAGCAAAGGGGCGACAGTCCTCATTCAAGGGGAATCCGGGACGGGAAAGGAGCTGGTGGCAAAAGCGATTGCCTCCGCTTCGGGCAATTTGGTCTCCGTCAACTGCAGCGCCATCAGCGAGAACCTGTTCGAAAGCGAGCTGTTCGGCCATGCCCGCGGCGCGTTCACCGGAGCCTTGGGCGACAGAAAGGGCCTTTTCGAGGCGGCGAACGGCGGCGTCCTCTTTTTAGACGAAGTCGGAGACATTCCGCTTTCCATGCAGGCCAAATTGCTGCGGACACTTCAGGAGGGTGAAATTCGCCCCGTCGGTTCCAACGAGACCAAAAAAGTCAAAGTACAAATCATCGCCGCGACAAATCACGATTTGCAAACTGATTCCGAAAAAGGGCTTTTCCGCAAAGATTTGTATTACCGCCTCAACGTGATTCCCATCTACGTGCCCCCGCTCCGCGAACGCAAAGAAGACATTCCGGAACTAGCCCAGCATTTTATCCGGGAATACGCCCTGCCCAACCATCCCAAGCCCCGCCTTTCTGAATCCACGTTGCAAAAGCTCTGCCTTTATGATTGGCCCGGCAACATCCGCGAATTGGAAAACGCCATCCACCGCGCTCTGGTCCTCATGGACGGGGACGAAATCTCGCCAGAACACCTTTTCCCGCCGCAAATCCGCCCCCTTCCAGACCTTCCCCTCCACAATTGGTCTTCTGTCGGTTACAAAGAATTTCAAACTTTGCAAAAAAGCGTGGAACGCGATTTCATCATCGCCAAGATCAAAGAAAATGACGGCTCCGTGACAAAGACGGCGAAATTATTGGGTATGCAACGCCCGGCGCTTTACGCCCACGCCGCCCGCATCGGTCTCGATCTCAAGTCCATCCGTGAAAAATGATCATTCTCGGGAAATGCGATATCCCAAATTTTCCAGCCGCCGCAACACGTTGTCGTTCCTTTTGACAAGATGGGCGGCCCCGACAACGGCAAAAACAGTCTCTCCCGCGACCGAAAGCGAATCCACGCTGCGCGCCATCTTTTCATTGCGGTCCGTGTAAATTTTTTGCTCGTAAATATCTTCTGAACTTCCCTCACCCAAGAGGTCCCTCAATTTGAGGACTTCGCCGCATTTCCAGGCGTTCGCGATAGCCGGAATCAACGTATCGACGACGGCGATTTCGTCAAGAGTCCTTTTTAAATATTCAACACCCAAAGAATCCCCGTCGCCAGCGAAAACGTCAACTTGCTCCTGGGGCGTTTCGATGGGATAAATCTTTTTTTGGCGGTCTTCAGCCCAGGCTAGCATTTCAAGGTCAATGCCGAAATTTCCAGAAAGCCCGGCGCGTTCCATCGCTGCGGCAGAAAGCGACAACGCCACCATCCAAGGCCGGAAACGTTCAAGCGCCTGCATGGGGATTCCAAATGTTCGGGCAACAGAATCCACCGCGGAAAAGAGTCCTTGAGGCAATACGGAATCCAAACGCGTTCCCGTGGGCAACATTCCCTTTTTTACAAAAAGGGTTTGGGCATCCTCTTTCGTTTCTTCTTTATTCATGTCGAGCTCCGCCGCCAAAACGGTCGACGCTTCAAACGCAGAATCGATAATCGACGGCAACGGGTAAAAGGAGGAATCCGCCAAATGGATGCTGCCCAAAAGCCAAATTATTCTGCCATCTTTCTCCGCTTTCCAAAGAAAATGCTTTTCGCCGCAGGCGGAATCCTTGAAATACGCCTCTTCCCTTTCAATATGCGTTCCCGCACACGCCACAAGGAGAATGGCAAAGCATAAGTTCACAAGCCGTTTCCACATCATCCTTTATCCTTCGTAAGCCCAGTTCAAAAAAGAATCCTTCAAAGCCGCCGGAGAATCTTCCGACACAAATCCTTTGCCGTTCAACGCGATAATCCTGTCCGAGAATTGCATCGCCTTTTCGACATGGTGAGTCGAAAGCAGCACGGCAACGCCTTTTTCGCCGGCGAGTTTTTTCAGAAAACGAAATAGCTGAAGTATGTTGGGGACATCCAAAAAAGCGGTCGGTTCGTCCAACAGCAACAGTTTCGGTTCCGACGCGACCGCCCGCGCCACAAAGACGCGTGAACGTTCCCCGTCCGAGAGCGTCTGCAACATCCGATGCGCAAAATTCGCCATGCCGACTTCTTCGAGCGCCATGTCGACAGCCCTTTCATCCGCCGCGCTCCGCTTGTCGAGAAATCCCGAAAAGGGGATTCTCCCCAAAGAAACAAATTCCCGGACAGTCATTCCGTATGGCAAATTGAGATGCGTAAAGACGGAAGCCACTTGAGCGGCCCTCTGGCGCACGCTCCAATTTTCAAAAGGGATTCCGCATAAACGAAGCGTTCCCGTCAACGGCGGAAGGAGTCCGGCGAAGCATTTCAGCAGAGAGCTCTTCCCCGTTCCATTCGGACCGATTAACGAGACCAGCTCTCCGGCGTTCAACGTCAAATCCGCAGCCGAAAACAGTGGCCGAGAATAACCCACCGAAAATTTCCGCGCATCAAGAATCACGTCAGCAGTCATCACTCCCCCGTCGTGTGCGGAGAAAAATCCAAAGTACGATTGGCGCACCAAAAAGACTGGTCACACTGGAAAGCGGAATCCGGGGAACAAGTCCCGAAACCAATGCCAAAGAAGCCCCCACCAACGCCGAAGCGGGCATCAAAACGCGGTGGTTCGAAGAGCGAAAAATCCCATAAGCGATGTGGGGCGACGCTAGTCCCAAAAAACCGATGGGACCGCAATAGACCGTCGCCGCCGCCGAAAGAAGGCTAGCCCCGAACAATGCAACCATCCGAAACGCGCGCACGTTCACGCCCAACGACCTGGCGAAATCATCTCCGACCTGAGCCGCATTCAAATAGCGCACGGACGCTCCACACAACAAAAGTCCAATGAACGTCGCGATGGCGAATGCGGGCAAATCATCGAGAGAAAGACGCGAAAAAGAACCGAGCCCCCACGAGACAAACCCACGGAGCGCTTCCGAAGAACTCGTCGCCATCAAAAAGGAGACAATGGCGTCGACAAAATAGCCGAGCATCAACCCGACAATCAACAGCGAAACGGACCTTGCGACAAATTTCGAAGCGAACAGCACCAGCAGGACTACGCCGAACGCCCCCATCGCGGCGCATGGAACAACGCCGAATGTTCCGCCCAAACCCGCCAAAAGCACCAGCGCAACGCCCAGGTTCGCCCCCGAACTGACTCCCAGCACAAACGGTCCCGCCAACGGATTCCGGAAAACACTTTGCAAAACAAGCCCGGCGACAGCCAAGGAAAAACCGGAAAAGACGGCAGCCAAGACTTTGGGAATCCGGATTTGCCAGACAACGTCTGCCGCATACGAACTCCCCGTTCCCCCTAATGCCGCCACGATTTTTGAAAAATTCAAATCCGCAGGCCCGGAAAAAAGAGTCACGCCTGCAAAAAAGGCGACAGCCACCGCCAGAATGCAAAATCCGGCAAAGGTCCGCCGCACAAAGCCCTACTTGTCGTTGACGTTCAACACGGACTTCGACTTGGGCGCGTTCTTGTCGGTTTCGCGCAAATACACTTCGGGAGCGACTTGATCGAATCCTTGCAACGCGTTCAGCCAGTTGTCGTTCAAATCGCGGAATTCAATTTTCATCAGGTGGTAATTGAATTTGTCCCCGTCAATTTTGAACTGGATAAAGTCCCAACGGACAACGCCGCGGTCCTTGAACACTTCGCGGGTGACTATCGTCGAGTCGTTTTCAAAACGGTAACGGGCGCTGTAAGTATATTCGCCCGTCATCTGATAACGGCCCGAATCCGAATAAGTCCGCGTAGTCCCCATCAGCGTATCATTCATCAAAAATTTCAATTCCGCATCGCGAAACGCATGGCCGTGCGAAAGGATGGGAGTCCTCCAGTTGCCGACAACCATTTCTTTTTTGGATTTCTGATAAACGGTATCGACTTTCCACGAATCAAAATTGCTCTTGTCGTATTTGGCACGGGGAACGTAACTTCCCGATTGCAATGCCGCCCGGACGCTGTCCGCCTTCACTTTGGCGACGCTGTCGGAGTTGGCTTTCTGCGCACCCGCTTCAAGGGCCGCCGAAATGGAATCCATTTTCGCCTGGATCAATTTGCCAAAATCTCCGGGTCCCCGAGTCGATATCGGAGAAGAGGCCTGAGGTTCCGAAATTACAGGCGTAGAAGCCACCGGAACAGGCGCCTGGGCAAAAGCCAGACTGGAACACAGAAAGAGGGATACGGCGAAAAGACTGCGATGCATTTGCTTCAAAAGAAAACCTCCTTAAAAATCTAATAAAAAGTTGGCTCAATATCTCACGGACATTTCAAATTTGCCCATTTTAAGCAAATCCTCCGAAAAGCCGCCGTTTTTTCGCGCGCAAACGGCGTTTGTTCGAATTCAACCCGTCCGCTTCCCGCGGGCTCTTCAGGAAAAATGTTCCAAAAGTCTCCCGGATAAAAGGTAAATTTGCGGCATGATTGATTATTCCCAAGTGCCAAGTCCATGTTACGTGCTCGAAGAAAGCCGGCTTATCCGAAATTTGGAAATTTTGAAACACGTTGAAGAGAGTGCCGACGTGAAAATCATTTGCGCGTTGAAAGGCTACAGCTTTTGGAGCACGTTCCCCCTGCTTGGCAAATACCTGGCGGGCGCGACGGCATCCAGCCTGAACGAAGCGAAGCTCGCCCGCGAAGAAATGAACAGAGAAGTCCACGTTTTCGCTCCCGTTTACAGCGACGCGGAAATCGACGAGATTCTTTCCCTTGCCGACCACATCACGTTCAACAGCTTCGGCCAATGGATGCGTTTCCGGGAAAAAACTCTTTCAATGGGAAAAAGCGCGGGCATCCGCGTCAACCCGGAGTTTTCCTCCGTCGAAACGGATCTTTACAATCCCTGCGGCAAATATTCCCGATTGGGAGTCACCAAGCGAGAATTCCGCGAAGACCTTTTGAACGGGATTGAAGGCCTCCATTTCCACGCGTTATGCGAACAAAACGCCGACGCGCTCGAAGCGGTTCTCGTCAACTTCGAGGAGCGCTTTGGCAAGTGGATTCCCCAGATGAAATGGGTGAACTTCGGCGGCGGGCATCACATCACCCGGGAAGATTACGACGTGGAACGCCTGATTCGGATCTTGAAGGATTTCCACAAACGCTACCCAGGCCTGGAAATCATCTTGGAACCGGGAGAAGCGGTGGGCTGGCAAACCGGCGAATTGGTTTCCACCGTCGAAGACATCGTGCACAATGAAAAAGACATCGCCATTTTGAATGTTTCCGTCAGCGCGCACATGCCGGATTGTCTGGAAATGCCTTACCGCCCCGTGGTTCTTGGTGCCGGAATGCCCGGCGAAAAACCGTTCGAATACCGCTTAGGCGGCGACACGTGCCTCGCCGGCGACGTCGTCGGGGATTATTCGTTCGACAAACCACTCCAGATCGGCGACAAAGTCGTCTTTTTCGACATGATTCATTACACAATGGTCAAAACGACTTTTTTCAACGGAGTCAAACATCCGGATATTGGCATTTGGACTCCAGACGGCCAGTTCCAAAGCGTGCGCCGCTTTACTTACGAACAATACAAGGAGATGTTATGAGCCAAGATTCATCTTCTGCAGTCACGACCCGTTCCGAAGAAGAAACGCTCGCCTGGGCGGAAAACTTCGCAAAAACGCTTTTGCCCGGATCAGTCATCGCGCTGAATGGAACCCTCGGAGCCGGAAAGACGGTCATCAGCCGCGGCATCTGCAAAGGGCTGGGCTTCGAAGGGCAAGTCAACTCCCCGACTTACACGCTCGTACATGAATACCCGAATCCGAACGGAATGCCCATTTTTCATTTGGACCTTTACCGGCTGCCGCCCCATGCGGACCTCGAAGAAATCGGAGTCGATTATTACATGACCAAAAACGGAGTCACGCTCATTGAATGGCCAGAACGCCTCGAAGAGGACTCCGCGGTCACGCACCGCTTGCAAATCGAAATTTTAAAGGACGAGACGCGTCAAATCACCGTCGAAACTATTTCGAACCGGTAGAATCCTGCGCGTTTGCCGGGTCCGCCTTTTCTTGCGTCGCCTGTATCAAGCTGTCTGCAAATGCGCTTTGCAGCGCGTTCCATTCTTCGGCATCCGAACCGGTCAACAAAGCGGGTCCCCGATAAGAGCGCAACGCCGCCACCGCAGCCACCGTGTCAAAAGCAGTCAAGGCCTTTTGGGCGTCTTCCAATGCGAACTGCTGCGCGCTCAGCATGTCGCTGATGGCGCTGATGCGAACGCCGCGCAAGCTGTCCATTTCGACCGGGATGTAACTCAGTTCCATGGTGCTGTCGTAACACGCCAATGCCGCCGCGTAATCGGCCCCGTCGTAAAGAAGCGCGCAACGGGCGAACATCTCCGCGCTTTCCCGCTTGGTGTGCTGATAATACTGATAACCGCCGACAATCGCCAGGGCGATTAGGGCCAAAACCAAAATATCCTGCCAGCCGACAGAAACATTCACTTTCTGCTTTTCGTTCCCGGAATTTTCTTCGGAATCCGGATCGTCGTCGTTTTTCTTTTTTCCCATCAAATCGATGAAAGTGAGCATGGTATCTCCTCAGGTTCCAGCGGAAATCGCCTTGAACGCTTCCGCATACAAAAAAATTTGTTTCAACAAACTCGCAAAGCCGTTTGCCCGCGTTGGCGAAAGTCCCTGCTGCAAACCGATGTCCTGGAAAAAATGCGGATCAGACGAAAGGATTTCGTCCGGCGAACGCCCATCGTAAATCTTGAGCGCGAGAGCGCCCAAGCCGCGGCTGATAAGCGGATTGTCCGCCCCGACTTCTGTATCCATGTGCAAATGCAAAATTCCGTTTCGAAATTCCGGCACAAGGAACATCCGCGACGCGCAGCCTTTGACCAAAAACTTTTCGTTTTTCAAAGCGGCATCCATGCCCGGATGTTCGCGGGCCAATTTCAACAGGTAAGTCCATTTATCATCCGGCGACGTGAATTTCAAAAAGACTTCGCGGATTTCGGATTCCACTTCTTGAATGCTTTTCATGAAACGTAGACCTTCAAACAAAAAAAGAGCGCATTTTCCAAAGGAGACCTGGGGTCGAGGACAGGACTGTCCAGAAGATCCGGAAAAGCGTCCTTTTGGATTCGGGAATTGCCGCCAAACGGTGCGCGGAACGGTTGAACTGGGCATCCCGGATAGAGGCGAAACCGTTTTTGGCGCGGTGATAATTCCGGTGCGTTTTCCCTTGAATCTTCATCCAACGGGTAAGGGCGGATTGTTCGATTTTTTGCCGTTCGCCGTCCGTTTTCGCATGAATCCACTCCAACGCGGACTCCGCGGCGATTTTACCGCTTTTTAAAGCTTCGACGATCCCGGAGCGGCTGATGGGATTCACCGTACTCGCGGAATCCCCCGCCTTGAAAACGCCCAGGGCGGCTGTCGGGGAGTAGGATTGTCCACAGGGAATCGCTCCCCCGTGGATTTCGAGAATTTTCGCCTCCGGATATTCCTTGGCCATGAACTTCTGGAGAGTCGCAAGGGGCGGGTGCGTTTTCAAAAAGGCGCGCGCGCCGACCAATCCGATATTGACCGTCTTGCCGTCTCTCGGAAAAATCCAGCCGTAACCGCCGGCAAAAAATTCGGAACCGAAAAAAAGTTCTATCCGGCGCGGATTGTGGGGAACGTTCTCGGCGATGGCGAAAACCGCCGATTCCAAATCGAAATTTCCCGTTTCCAAGGATTCCAGTCCGGGAACGCCCCGCGTGATTTTAGACCCCGGCCCCGTGGCGTCAATGACCGCTTTCGCGGACAAAACGGTTTCTTCCCCGCTTTCTGCGGAACGGACGGTGACTTGCCACTGGGAATTTTCCGCCCTCTCCAACCGGCAGACGGAATCCGCAAAATGGCATTCCACGCCCAATTTTGCCGCAGAATCCGCCATTTCGTGGTGAAATGCGGCCCGGTTCAAAATGAGACCGCAGTCGTCCATGCGGAAATCGACCCGGGTCATGTCGGGCGATGTAAAATAAACGCCATCCAAATGCTGGCGGATCCAAGCTTCATTCGGTTTCCAGTAACGGGAAAAAATCTTCCGGGAAACGGCCTCCGCGCAAGCGACGGGTTCCTTCCAGGGCAGCTTCCTGTCCAAAAGCAGCACGGAAATCGGCGTGGGCGAACTTTTTTGAAGACAATTGGCGGCATAAAGCCCGGCCGGTCCTGCACCGCACACAATAACATCGTAGTTTTTCTTCAAATAGCTAGCCATGACCTGCAAAATAGTTTTTTTATAGGGACTTCTCTTCTTTTTTTTGTCCAATTGTCTTTTTTTAATTTATTTTAAGGCAGTCAAAAATTTTGATTGGACTCTTATAAAGGGATACGAAATGAATATGCACTTCAAGAACAGGCATCTCCATCCGACTTCCAAGTTCGGCATTTTCTTGGTGGCAACGCTTGCCGCAGGCGCGTTCGCACAGCAAACCGATTGGAACGGAAAGGAAATCAACGTTTCTTTCCGCAGCAAAAACATTGACGGATTCACATTTGAAAACGCCAAAGCGGTCAAGAATGTCACGGATTTCACGGGATCCAACGCGACGCACAGCCCGGTATCGTTCCGGGGTGCCGACCTCCGCGAAGTCAAATTTTCGAGTTCCGTGATGAACGACCCGGATTTCCGCGAAGCCAATTTGGAAAACGCCATTCTTTCCGGTGCCGACCTCCGCAATTCCAACTTCAAAGGCGCGAACTTGAAGGGGGCGAACCTCTACCGCGCGACACTCCTCGACTCCCAGTTCCCCAAAGCGAACTTGGAAAACGCCCGTCTCGATGCGATGAAAGTTTCCGACAAGGCGGACTTCAGCGACGCGAACCTCAAGAACGCCTCGTTCATCGATGTGGACTTGACGCAAGCGGACTTTAGCGACGCGAACCTGACCAACACCAACTTCTCCCGCTCCCTGATGGGTGCGGCGAATCTCGATGACGCCATCATCGTCAAAACGGACTTCACCGCTTGCAACCTGATCAACGCGAACTTCAGCGGTGTGGAACTCCACGACGTGAACTTCACCAAAGCCGGCCTTTCGAAAGCGGACTTCGGCGGCGCCAAATTCATCAACGTGAATTTGCAAAGCGCGGACCTTTCACTCACGGATTTCAACGACGTGGATTTGTCCAAAGCCCAGCTCCAAAAAGCCTCTTTTGCCCAATCCAATCTCAAGAACATGGAATTCAACGGACAGGATCTTTCTGGCGTTGTCTTCGACAAGGGCGTTGTCACCAAGAGCTCTTTCGAAAAAGCGAAGATGAACAAGGCGTCTTTCTTTGACGGCGAAGCGAGCAAAAGCGTTTTCCGCAACGCGATTATGCAAAAGGCCGTTTTTGACGGAACGTATATTTTCAAAGACATCTTTGACAATGCGGACCTCACCAAGGCGAACTTCTCCAATTCCACGATTTCCCGTACAAGCTTCGACCTGGCAAACTTGACCGGCGCCAATTTCTCGGGCGCAAAGCTTGACAACATCACTTTCCGCAACGCCAATATGCAGAACATCAAAATCGACGCCGACACCAAGATGGAAAACGTCGATTTCTCCGGGGCGGACCTTTCCCGCGCGCATATTGAAAAATGCACGGCGAAGAAAGTCATTTACGACACCAAGACCAAATTCCCCGACGGTTTCCAGCCGCGCGAATACGGTTTCACCAAGCTGGGCGAAAAAGCGGCCAGCGTAACCGTCAACAAAGCGCCTTCTTCGACGGATCAACCGAAAAAGAAGAAACGCCGCAAGAAATCGGCTGACGAAGCCGCCGGTATTTAACGCCAAATTTCAAAAGGTCGCAAATCGCGACCTTTTCTTTTGCGATGGCGAAAGTTTTTTATCAGCGGATTCCCTCAACGAGTCCGTCGCGGTCTTTAAACTCCGCGCAAATTTCCGCCCATTTACAGCAAAGGTATTCCGTGTGCAAATCAATCATTTTTTAGTTCCCAGTTTTCAGTTCTCATTTCGAACTCCAAATTTCAGAAGCCTTTTCAAGAAAAAATTTTTCTCCGCACAAAAAATCTCCGTTTCAAAACGAACTATTCAAATTTCACAAAAACGGCTCGCTTTCGCCGTCAAAGCCGTGCAAACTTCACACCGCAGCAGAAAAGGCTCTCCGTTAAAACCCCACACAAGGAAAATTTTCAGTCCGCAACCCTAATTCCGAATTCCTAATTATTCAAAACGAACAGCCCACACTGCACCAAAAAAGCTCGCCGCCCTCATCCAAATCGTGTAAAACTCCCCCATCCGTAGAAAAGGCTTCCCGTCAAAACCCCATCAAGAGTTTCCCGCCCACAGCCCAATTTCTCATTCCTAATTTCTAATTCCTAATTACTAATTGTATTTTTGCCCGCCGGACGCGCGCTGGAGCTTTTTACATTTGAATTTTTGCTCGCCGGATGTCCGGTGGAGCTTTTTACGTTTGGATTTTTGTCTCCAGATGTCCGGTGGAGCTTTTTTCGTTTGGATTTTTGTTCACCGGACGCGCGGAGGACCTTTTTCCGTTTGGATTTTTTGTCACCGGACGTTCGGTGGGGCTTTTTCCGTTTGGATTTTTGTTCACCGGCTGTTCGGTGGAGCTTTTTCCGTTTGGATTTTTGTCACCGGCTGTTCGGTGGAGCTTTTTCCGTTTGGATTTTTGTCACCGGCTGTTCGGTGGAGCTTTTTCCGTTTGAATTTTTGTTCGCCGAAAGCGCGGTGGAGCATCGAACATTCCTTCTCGCTAACTTCTGACATCCAATCCCTAACTTCTCATTCCTAACTACGAAAAAGTTTCCGCATCAAAACGAACTGTTCAAATTTCACCAAAACGACTTCGCCTGCACAGTCCAAACCGTGCAAAGATCACCACCGCAACAGAAAAGGCTCTCCGTTAAAACCCCATCAAAATGAATGATCTCGTCTCAACTCACAATTCCGCATTATACATTCCTCATTTCTAATTACTAATTCCTCATTATTCCAAGTGGGCAGCCCACACTGCACAAAAAAGGCTCGCCGCCCTCATCCAAATCGTGTAAAACTCCCCCATCCGCAGAAAAGGCTTTGATTCGAAAAACCATCCAAGAAAAGTTCTCAGTCCGCAACCCTAATTCCGCATTCCGAATTCCGCATTCCGAATTCCGCATTCCGAATTATTTACAATTCCGCGCACAAAAAAAACGCGCACAATCCTGTACGCGTTTTTCCGTCTTTTCGCAAGTTACTTGACGCGGACCCGCATCGTTTCCGTGCCCACGCGGACGATGTAAGCGCCGGCGTTTTGCAGGGTGAGGAACAGTTCCGTCGAGTTCACGACCCCGCGGCGGAGGACATGCCCCTGCACATCGAACACGGCGAAGCTTTCGCCCATGCGGGCGTTCTGCACCCAAATCGTCCGATTTTGCACCTGCAAGTTGAACCGCGGCTGCGCCGTCACGTGGAGGGATGTCGAACCGCTGGACGAACTGGAGCCTGCTACGCTCGAAGAGCTTGATGCGGACGAACTGGGATTTGCTGCGCTCGAAGAGCTCAACGCGGACGAACTGGAGCCTGCTATGCTTGAAGAGCTCAGAGCCTTATAAATCGCGGTCACATTCATGTCTGAGACGACATTGTCAAATTTTGCATCCCAGCCGACAAAGTCATAGCCTTTGCGGGGTGGGACATCCGGCGCAATCGCCCTGTCGCCATAGGTCACCCATCCTTCAGTCAACACAGCCCCATCGTAATCATAAAAGACGACTTTGTACAGATTCAACGTGCTGTCGAATGCCGCCATGTAAGTTGCCGTGCCGCTTACAGGGACGATGGACGGACTCCAGCCCTTGAACGTATAGTTGTACTTCGCTGTCGACGGTTTCTTCGGAGTCGCACCCGTGTAAGTCGGGATTTCCCCATAGCGGAGCGTTCCGCTATGCAATGTCGTCGTTCCGTTCTTGAACGTGATCGTGTATGACTTCACTTCATAGCGGGCCTCCAAGGAAATATCCGTGGATATCGTAAGGGTGTCGCCCGAATTCCCTACGAACGTGTCGCCATCATACCAGCCGACAAAGTCGTGACCCTTCTTTTCCGGCGCTTCGGGGAGAACGTATTTTTCACTATCTTCCACCGTGACGGTATCCACGATTTCGCCGTCATCGTCATAAATGAAGACCGAACGCAATATCAGTTCTTCGAAAAGGGCGGAAACGGTCAAGTTACCTGTAATTTTTGTGTAACCCGGAGTCCAGCCGATGAACTTGTACCCATCTCTGGTTGGAGCCGGATTGGGAGTGACCGCGGCGGTGCCATAAGAAACCCGTTGCGTTTCAAAAACGTCAGAGCCGTTCATGAATGTGACCGTATACTTGACAAGGGACGAATCGTAAACCGCCTTGTATTCCGCGTCGGCAATGACTTTGACCACGGCGGGAGTCCACCCAGCGAAAGTGTAATCGTAGACGGTTGTCGAGGTGCGTTTGGGCGTTTTGGCATAACCCGGGGTCGCACCGTAAAGGTAGGAGGATTCCTGCAATTTGGTGCCGTCGAAATCCAAGAATGTGACCGTATAGGAGTTTGTGGTTTTCGTATACGTCGCATAATAGTCGAAGTCCTCGGTGGCGGCTGTCGGTTCCACGTGCCAACCCGCAAATACGTAAGAGAACTCGGCTGTTTTGGGAAGTGTGGGGATGCCCGAATAGGTGGGCGTTTTGCCGTATTGGACGGACTGGGAATCCAGGCGGCTCGAGTCGGCGTTGAAAAAGCGGATGGTGAAATAGACGTCGGTCGCTTCGATATAAACGGCATTCAACATTTGATCAGCAGAAAAGACTGTCGAGGTTTTGACCTTGACGTTTTTGGCATCGTACCAGCCGCTGAACATGTATCCCTCAGTGGGTTCCGGGTCACTCGGGAACGCGACTAGCCCGCGGTAATCCGTGTAACGGTTCGTCGTTGCGCCATCATCGTTGAAAACGACCCTGTAAATCGCCTTGTTCTCCGCATTGGCGAAAATGGGATAGCCGCCGTTCCGGCTCCAAACGCCGCTGTTCATTTCCGAGCCGTTGGTGGTGTTCAGAACCCAGGCGAACTGGTCGCGCTGCATGTTGGCGGTAGTCATACCGGAGACATCCGTAGCCGTTGCCGAATTGCTGCCAATCGCGGAAACACCGGGAAGCTCATCCGAATCATAATAGCAGTTGATGATTTTGGCTTCATTCACATTGCCTCCGGCAACACCTCCCTTATAATTTCCGCGAAGGGAGTTCATATAAGAATAGGAATTCTTGACCGTGCCGGCTTTATTATAACCCACGATGCCGCCAGCATAGGAGTAGGAGGAGGAGTAGGTGTAGGTGGCGCTGACGCTGCCGGAGTTCGTGCAGCCGCTCACAATGCCATATAAATTACATCCCACGATGCCGCCCGCATATTTAGTTGC
>CAYNID010000010.1:9959-50354 GCA_964397425.1 uncultured Fibrobacter sp. | reverse complement strand
GGAGCCGCGAACAGGAAACTTTCTTTGGAGGGGTTTTTACGGAGAGCCTTTTCTGTTGCAGGGTGAATTTTGCACGGTTTGGGCTGTGCAGACAAGCCGTTTTCGTGGAATGAGGAATGCTGTATGAGGGATTAGGAGTGTGGTGTTAGGAGAGTGAAGTGTATAATTCGGAATTCGGAATGCGGAATTGGAGCCGCGAACAGGAAACTTTCTTTGGAGGGGTTTTTACGGAGAGCCTTTTCTGTTGCAGGGTGAATTTTGCACGGTTTGGGCTGTGCAGACAAGCCGTTTTCGTGGAATGAGGAATGCTGTATGAGGGATTAGGAGTGTGGTGTTAGGAGAGTGAAGTGTATAATTCGGAATTCGGAATGCGGAATGCGGAATTGGTGCAGTGAGCGGGAATTTTTTTGTGTGGAGTTTTTACGGAGAGCCTTTTCTGTTGCAGGGTGAATTTTGCACGGTTTGGACAGCAAAGACGAGCCGTTTTTGTGAAATGAGGAATTAGTAATTAGGAATGAAAAATTGTGAACTGTAAACGGGAAAACTTTCTTTAATGGGGCTTTGGTTGGAAGCCTTTTCTGCGGGTGGAGGAAGTGTGGAATTAGGAATTAAGAATGTGGAGTTGGATGTTAGAACGGAAAATTTTCGTTGTGTGAGTTTTTGCACTAAATTTTGTCGCCCGAAGTGGAGTGAGCCTGGCGAGCCTTTTGGGTGAAGAGCGGCTGTTTTGAAGTTCCACCGCTTCCGCAGGCCGCTTTGGAATGGTGTAAAAAGAAGGCTTTCGGAGGCCGAGGCCTTCTGCTGGGAATTTTCATCTTCGACTGGGACTACCGGTTGACGGTTTTGAAAAAGAATGTTAGCTTTTGAAAAGATTTCGGCAGAAGGAAATCTTTTGACCGATTTTCGGGAGATTCAACACGTGAACACAAAGCTATTTGAAACCGGCGGATTTGGAGCCTTTCCGATGGGGAGGGTGGGATTTTGCGTTTGGTTGAATGGCGTGGAATGTTGGAGGGAGTGAGTGGTTGAAAATTTTGTCCAGCACGTTTTTATTGTCGGATCGAAAGGAATTCCCGGTGCGTATGGCGGCTACGAAACGTTTGTTGATAATTTGACGAGATGTCATCAAGACAATAGACAAATCCACTACCATGTTGCGTGTAGAAAAAACGGTGTTGGCGTAGCGAACAAAAGTGGACTCCGTTTATTGTCGAAAAATTGTTTTTCCTATCATAATGCAGATTGCTTTGAAGTCCGGGTTCCTGAATGTTTGGGTGCTGCCGGGGCTGTTTATTATGATGTGAAAGCGTTGAAATATTGTGTTGCTTATTGTCAAAAATTTCAAATAAAAAAACCGATAATTTATATTCTAGCTTGTCGAATCGGTCCTTTTGTATGGCGATATGTTAAGAAAGTTCATAAATTGGGCGGAAAAGTTTTTGTGAATCCGGATGGCCACGAGTGGATGCGTTCCAAATGGAGCCGACCAATTCGGGCGTATTGGAAATTATCCGAGCGGTTAATGGTCAAATATGCGGATTTGCTGGTTTGCGATAGCAAAAATATTGAACGATATATTCAAAAAGATTATGCTCGCTATAATCCCAAGACGACCTTTATCGCCTATGGGGCTGATATAAATCCGTCGAAACTTTCGGACGATGATTCAAAATTTCAGGGATGGATGCAAAGTAAGGGGCTTTCCCCGAAAGAATACTATCTGGTTGTTGGGCGATTTGTGCCGGAAAATAATTTTGAAACAATGGTTCGCGAATTTATGTTGAGCAAGACGACCAAAAATTTCGCGCTGATCACTAACGTAAATGAGAAATTTTTAAATGAGCTCAAGAAGAAGACTGGTTTTCACACAGATCCGCGGATCAAGTTTGTAGGAACCGTTTACGACTTGGAGCTTTTGAAAAAGATCCGTGAACAGGCTTACGGATATTTTCATGGACATTCGGTTGGCGGTACAAATCCTTCTTTGTTGGAAGCTTTGGCCAGTACGGATTTGAACCTGCTGTTAGACGTGGGCTTCAATAGGGAGGTTGCAGAGGACTCTGCGTTATATTGGAATAAAACTTCGGGTAATCTAGCAGAGGTGATTGAATTTGCTGATTCCCTAACAGAAGATGAAATCAAAGTTTTGGCAAGCTCCAGTACCGAACGGATAGCAAAGGCGTATGGTTGGGATAAGATTGCTGGTGAATATGAATCGGTGTGGGGGGAATTTTGCGAATAGCCTTAGTAAATTATAGGTATTTTGTTGCAGGAGGCCCTGAACGTTATCTTTTTAACATAAAGAAAGCATTGGAAAAGCGGGGGCATACAGTAATACCCTTTAGTGTGCAAAATAGCAGAAATCAGAAATCAGAATATGAACGATTATTTTTGTCTCCAATCGGCAAGGGTGATGAAGTTTATTTCTCTGACTATAAAAAAAATGCATCCGATTATCTTAAAGGTTTCGGTCGGATGGTTTATTCCCTAGAGGCTAAAAAGGTCTTCAAGCGCTTTTTACACGAAGTCAAGCCCGATATTGTTTATATTCTTTATTTTCAAAATAAAATTTCTTGTAGTATTGTCGATGTAGCCTACTCAATGAAAATTCCGGTTGTTCAGCGCATATCTGATTATTCCCTATTGGCTCCCTGTGATCATTTATACGATCAGTCAAGACGTGTTATTTGTGAAAAATGTCTGAAATCAAGAGGTCTTTTAAACGCATTGGAAAATAGGTGTGTATATAATTCGGTAGTTTATTCTGCCGTTAAAAGTGTCGCTTTATGTGTTCAAAAAATGCGAAAAACCTCTCAAAAAATTTCAAAGTATATATTTCCGTCTGTCTTTACACGTGGAAAATTTTTGGAGAACGGATTTGAACAAGAAAAATCTGTACACATTCAAACGCCATTTGATTTGACTAATCTTCGTAATGATCTGAAAATTGAATATGAGCCTTTTGCTTTGTATATAGGTCGAATTGATCCTGATAAGGGTTTGGAAACGTTACTTGATGCTTTTGTAGAAACAAAGTTTCAGTTGAAAATTATCGGATTTTCCAGTACTGTCGGCTATGAATCAATTTTAAAGGAAAGATTAAAAGGAAAGCGACACCAAATTGAATTTTTGGGTAAGATGGACTTTCCATCTATTCAAACATATTTAGCCAAATGCCTCTTTACTGTCGTTCCTTCAGAATGGTATGACAACCTCCCCAATACGCTTTTAGAAAGCTATGCTTTTGGAAAATGTGTTGTTGCAACAGACATAGGGAGTCTTTCAGAAGCCGTGGAAAATGGAAAAACTGGTTTTCTTTTTCAGTATCGAAATTCATTAGATCTAATGCAAAAATGTATCCGTTTGTTTAATGAACGTGGACTGGCTGCTCAAATGGGAACGAATGCGTTAAAGAAAATACAGACTTTCTATTCCATGGAAATACACGTAAAAAAATTAGAGAAAGTTTTTGTTGAATGTTTAGAGGTTAAACGTGTGTAGAATACTTCGATTGCTTCTTGCTTACCACAAAAGGTGTGAAACATGCGACCTCTTTGAAGGTGCTTTTATAAATTATGCAAAGTAAAGAACGATTTGAAGCTCTTGACGGCTTGAAGGGCGTAACTTGTTTGTGTATTGTAACGATGCATATTTTGGCTAATGCTCATTATCAGATTGGAGTTATCTATCCGAAAATTATTCAGTGGGCAAACTTTGTTTTCTTATTTTTTATTATTTCCGCTTTTGGGTTGTGCTGCGGATATTTTGAAAAGATTCGCAATCAAACAGAAAGTCTTGAAACTTTTTATAAACGACGTTATCATAGGATATTTCCCTTTTTTGTCTTTTTAATTCTAATAGATATTTTGCATGCCCCTTCGTTTTCTTCTGTTGCCGAAGGGTTTATGGAAGCAACGCTTGCGTTTGGATTTTTGCCCAATATGCAACTTTCCGTAATGGGTGTCTCATGGTTTCTTGGAGTGATTTTTGTCTTTTACATGTTGTTTCCCTTTTTTGTGTTTCTCATAAGTGACAAAAAACGTGCGTGGTTTGTTTTTGGCGTTTCGATAGCAGTTGTGTTTTGTCTGCAGAATTATTTTTTCTCAGAATGCTTTGTTACGGAATCTTTTGAGCCAAAGACGAATTTTTTGTACTGCGTGCCATTCTTTTTACTGGGGGGGGGGATGTATTTATATAGGAATGAGTGTCGGCAATTTATTGCGGTTTCAAAGATAAGGCAGATTGTCGCTCTTTTATTGTTGCTTATTGTTGCTTTTTTTTATTTTTCCACATCTGCGAAAAATTTGACGTTTTTCAGAGATATGCTTTTTCTCGGTCTCTGCTTTTTTTGTGTCATAACTTTTAATCCGAAATGGTTGAGAATGAAGGGAATGAGATTTATCGGGTCTATCTCTTTTGAAATTTATCTTGTACATATGGTAATTTATCGCGGAATTGAAAAAGTCTTAGGTGTATATCCTTTTGGAAATGGTTGGCTTTCATTTTTGTTCGTTCTTAGTCTTGACTTAATTGCTTCATTTCTATTTATCTTTATTTATCAGAAGGGTTTGGGTTTGTTCGTGAAAAAGGAATTTGAAAAATGAATTTTTGTGCTAGAATACTCAACAGTTTAAGTTTTCGTGGGTATCTGAAATGGATGCCGGATATATTGTTTTTGAAAATCCTTTTTCGATTGAAAATGGGATACCCCTTAAATCTCAAACATCCACAAACTTTCAATGAAAAGCTTCAATGGCTTAAGTTGCATGACAGAAATCCTCGATACACACAACTGGTCGATAAATATGAAGTACGCAAGTATGTTGCAGAAACAATAGGCGAGGAATACTTGATACCTTTGCTTGGCGTTTGGGATAAATTCGATGACATTGATTTTGATAAACTTCCGAATCAGTTTGTGTTAAAATGTACGCATGATAGCGGCGGACTGGTCATTTGCAAGGACAAGTCCAAGTTGGATTTGAAAGCGGCTCGAAAGAAAATTTGTCGCTGCTTAAAGATGAACTATTATTGGGCTCTTCGGGAATGGCCATACAAGAATGTAAAGCCGAGAATCATTGCAGAAAAATATATGGAAGATTCGGCGGATAAGGAATTACGAGATTATAAATTCTTTTGCTTCTCTGGTGTAGCTAAGCTTCTTTTTATTGCCACGAATAGAGGGAATAAATTGGAAGAAACCACTTTTGATTTTTTTGATATGAATTTTCGGCATTTGAATGTCACCAACGGTCATCCGAACGCAAAAGAGACACCTCATAAGCCAGAAACATTTGAAAAGATGAAATTGCTAGCGGAAAAACTATCTAAAGGAATTCCCCAAGTGAGATGCGATTTCTATGAGGTGAATGGCAAAACTTATTTTGGTGAGTTGACATTTGCTCATTGGAGCGGATTTGTTCCCTTCGAACCCAAGGAGTGCGATTCAGAATTTGGCCGTTGGATCAAAATATCTGATATAAGGGGGGGGGGTATGTCTTAGTGGGTTTAGGATTCTGCATATACGTTCATCAGCGACAGGAAAATTGTTTGACAGACTACAAATTCTTTTGCTTTCGAGGAAAACCAACGATTATGTATGTTTCCAAGGACAAGGCCGAAAATCCGACAACGGATTTCTTCGACATGAACTATCGCCGTTTGAATTTGAAAATGCGCGATCCCAATTCGAACATTTTGCCGCATAAGCCGAAAAATTTTGAACAAATGAAGACTCTTGCTACAAAGATGGCCAAAGATTTTCCGCATGTTCGCGTGGATTTCTTTAATGTTAATGGACGAATCTATGCCGGCGAAATGACGCTTTACCATTGTAGCGGTTTTGCTCCGATTCAGCCTGCTGAATGGGATAGAAAATTGGGAGATTTGATTGAAGTTGATAAGGAGGCTCTATGATTTCTGTGATTGTGCCCATCTATAATGCGGAAAAATATTTGCCGGAAACAATTGAAAGTGTTCTTTCGCAAACTTATGCTGATTTTGAACTTATTCTTGTTGATGATGGCTCCAAAGATAATTCTTTGGAAATTGCACAAAAGTATTCAACAAAAGATGGTAGAATCAGAGCGTTTTCCCAAAAAAATTCCGGTGTAACAAAAGCTAGAGCTAAAGGTGTTTCAGAAGCAAAGGGGGAATGGATTTGTTTTGTGGATTCGGACGACTTGTTGCTTCAAGATGCGTTAAAAAATCTGCTGGATCATGGTGACAATGCGGATATTGTAATTGGTCAAGTCGAATTCAAGGGGAAGACGTGGCCTTATCCAAGGTTTAATAAAAATTTTTATCCGATTGATTATGTTCGGGCCTTGTTTAATGATTCGGTGCATTGTGGACCCTGCGCACGTCTTTTCGCTAGTAGATTGTTCGATGAAATGGTTTTTAAAATTTCTCCCGAAATAGTGAATGGCGAAGATTTTTTAATGAATATCAGGCTTGCGGTAAATGCAACAAAAATCAGAGTTTTTGACAGCGTTGTTTACAAGTATGTCTATCGCCAAGGTTCCGCTATTTCTAAAAACGCCTACTCCTCATTGCAATATAATCTCATTTTTGAAAAATGTGTTTGGAAATCTTTGGCAGGATTGAGAAAAAAAATGCTTTTTGATATACTTCGAAGAATTTTTTTCCGAATGCCCCAAAGATATGCCAAAGCGAAGATAAGGTCGATGCTTTCGGGATGGTTTTGGATATGAACGAGAAAAATAAATTGTTAATGAAATTGCGTTTGCGAATTGTTTCTTTATCATTGAGTGAATGGGTTTGGGGAGTGGGGGTATTTGTTATTCTCGTTTATTTTTTTCGGATTTTGTTTTTTCTTCCTGAAAAATATTTACAATCTCAATGCGAACGGAAACCATGTGTGGTGGATACTTGCTTTGCTTATGTAAAAGAGGTTAAGCGGTGTTTGAATTCAAAAAGATTTGAAGAAAATCTTAAATTTATAAAGGAAAATGGGGCAAATTAATGACAGAAAAAGAAATGGCTGCGAATCAACTACTGGTTGATTTCCATGCTCGCTTTACGGAAAGTTGTGACAATCACCAATCAATTTTTATTGCTCTTCTTTCAGTGGTATTTGGCGTTTTTGCTGGATTTGGTTGTGCTTTTTATAAAATTGTTTGCGGAGCAACGAGCTTTAATTCAATTCTTTTAACCATTTCTGGATGCTTTGCCATTTTGATTTTTTCTTTCTTGAATTTTATCTTAATTTATCAAAATTGTTTTTTTTATAAAACTTTGGAAATAATAGATAAAATTCGAAAATGTTTTCTTACCCCCTATGAAAAGGAGGAACTTTTGGGAACATATGGCACAACAAGAGAACCTTGTGGTTTTTATATGATTTGCTCGACTTTTGCAACCATATTTGAATTTGTAATTTTCTTTGCGATATATTTCCTCCAAAAGAATTCTCTTTTGGAGGTTAGGGGTGTTTTTGCCTTGTTGGTGGCTACGATATTTGCTGAATGGTTGTATTATTTGAAAAAACAACGAAAAGGTTGAATTGGGGTATTATGGTTGTTTATGTTTTGCCAACGATTTTGTCCATTCTTCTTGCTTTAGTCGCCAAACGCTTTTGCCAGTGTAAAATTATATATTGGTTTTCCGCTTTACCGTTGTTCTTGGTTGCCGCACTTCGGGCATGGACAGGAACTGATTGGGTTACTTATTATTATAATCAAACTCAAGACATTTTGTCGGGAGTGGGTGCTTATTTGGAACCGGCATATCGGATTCTAATGCTGTTTTCGATGAAAGTGTTGCATTCTTATCAGTTTTCTATCGCGGTAATTGCTTTTGCCGTTTTCTTTTTTACTTGGAAGTGCTTTGCTCGTTATTCCGAGCATGTTGCGTTTTCAATTTTTGCTTTTGTGACTCTCGCTTGCTTCTATTTTTCTTTGAATGCAATGCGTCAAGCTGTTGCTATAGCTATTTTTTGCTATGCCTGTCAGTTTATTTTGGAGCGAAAAAGTATAAAATATTTCGCCTGCATTTTCTTCGCTATAACGTGTCATTTTAGTGCTTTGATCTACGTTCCATTTTACTTTATTTTGAAAATGAAAATTTCAAAAAAACATTTTTTCATAGTGTCTATTGGCCTGCTGTTTTTTTTACCAATAATTTCAAAATTTATATTTCCTTTAATCATGGGAAAATATAGTGCATATTTTGCTTGGGGAACGGAGAGTTCTTATAATTTCAGATATTTGATACCTCTGTCGTTTATGTTGGTTCAATCTTTTTATCTGCAAAAAAAAGGAATGTTTGTTGAAAATCGAAATGATGTCAATCTGTTCAAAAATTTGACAATTTGGGCTTTTTGGGGTTGTTTGCTGGCTCCATGCTTGACTGGGCAGAGTGCTTTTCGATTTATAGCTTTCTTTTTACCAGGTGCTTGTGTGTATTGGGCTCACTTATTCGTGCATTCAAATCTATGGTTAAAAATACTTTCTATTGTTCTTGGCTGCATTGTGTTTTTTTACATTACTGCGCTTAATCCTGGTTGGATCCTTCCGTATCATTCGTTTTTTGATGACTACAAAATGAGCTATACGGAATTTCAGTATCGAATTTATCAAAATCAAGAGTAAAGTAAGGGTAGATATTGGAAAGAAACGATGTACAAGAAGCATGAGGAAGAAATGTTTAAGTACTTGAGGGAATATGTATTGCGACAAAAGGTTTGCTATGACAGTTTTTGAATTGAATTTTCACTATGGGAAAAACTATGGTGCTTTTTTGCAGGCTTTCGCTTTGCAAAGCTGTGCTGGTGCAAGGATAATTGACTTTGAACCGGGGTATTCGTATTGTGTGCACATACGGGCTAAAAAAATCCCTTTTGTTTGGCGAATTTTGGGAATATTTCGGTATTTAAAGTATGTGGGCTTTGAGAAATTTCCCGAGTATTCAAAGTTGAATAAGACTGCGAAATTTTTCGATTGGCGAAATGTACACAAATTAAAATTGTCAAAAAATTCAATATTTGTTGTCGGTTCCGACCAGGTATGGAATCCCAATTTCATCACTGAACGAGAACGTTTCTACTTCCTCGACTTTGCCCCTAAAGGAGCGCGCAGAATTTCTTATGCGGCATCCCTCGGCGGAAAATCCTGGCCACCGGACTTTGCCGCCCGAGTCCTCCCCATGCTAAAGAAGTTCAACGCCATCAGCGTCCGGGAAGAATCTTCTGTGCCGTATCTGACATCGCTCGGACTGAATAATGTTGTCTGCGTTTGTGACCCGACCATTTTGCATACGGGGGATTTTTATCGGAATGAATTTCCGTATGAAAAATGCGAAAGTGAGTTTACGTTTGTTTACCGTATCCGGGAAGAAATTCCAAATTCGGTTCGTTCGATATGTTGCAAGAACGTGAAGGAGGTTCATTTGCAAAAGCGGCGAACCATCGTTTCCGTTACGGAGTGGCTTCGGTGTATCGATTGTGCCAAATTCATTGTCACTGATTCTTTCCATTGCGCCGTGTTTTGCATCTTGTTCCACAAGCCATTCCTTGTCATTCCCAACCGCTCCACGGGAAAGGGAATGAATGAGCGCTTTTCCACGCTGCTCGGCAAAACGGGACTGGAATACCGTTGCCTAACTTGTGAGGAATCCTGCGACGAGGTTTTGCAAAAAATGAACGCCCCCGTTGACTGGGAAAAGGTCGACGCCATTCTCGAGGTGTGGCGCATCTATTCGGTGAATTGGCTGAAGAATGCGTTGGGGGAGTAGAGGATGGAAAATGAAGTTTACTTAACCGAGGATGGAACGGAAAAATCGAGCCTGTGAAAGTTTTTCTGTAAATAGGCGGTTCTACAACAAACTGGTTTAGCAGTTAAGCGTAGTTCAACGCTTTTAAGAAAATAAAAAGTCCATTTTGTCAAGTATATTCAAAAACAGGCGCCCGCCCAATGCGTCGGTTTTCTCTTTGCTCGGGAATGTTGTCTGGTAATCCTCCCTTTTTAAGGGAGTCGTAATGTAGAGTTTGGTTGTTTGGCCAGCATCTTCACGGGCGGTATTCCGCCGATTGATGAATGCGGACGTTCGTTATTATAGCTCCACAACCATTCCGTGGCAAGAGCCGGAGCCTCGTCAATACTCCTAAACACATGCTTTTCCAGCCATTCGTCTCGGGGTCCTGTTTAAACTTTCGATGAACGCATTCTGTGTTGGGTGTCCTGGCTGGGTGTGTGACAGCTTGATTTTCTTTTTCAACGCCCATTCGGAAAGCTCCTCGCGGTTGTAATCGTCGATGACGTTGAAGGTTCGGAACTTTCGCCCATTGTCAAGACTGTCGCTCATGAAGTCCATGGACCAAACCTCGCTTGACGCTAGCGGTGATGGTGCAGGCCAGGCGTATGGACACGCCTCTTTTTCCACCGCGTCATGGGCCGCCTCCCGCCTGGAAGACGGCCTCACCATTTTTTTTGAGAGCGCCTTCTGGACGATTTCAGCCTTGAGCCGGGCGTTCTCACGTTCCAGTTCCTTCTAGCGGTTGATGAGGGAGGCGTCCATGCCCCCGTATTTTGATCGTCAACGATGGTAGAGCACCGAACTGATGCCGTTCTCCCTGCAGATCTCCGCGATGGGGATTCCGTTCTAGCCCTGCTTCAAAACAGCCATTATCTGGCTTTCTCTGAATTTAGAGGTCTTCATAAGTAGTCTCCCATATAGATTTTTTTCTCTACTTATGGCTCCTTTGGTTTTTCGGGGGGATTACATACTTAACCGAGAAGAAAATGGAAAAATCTGCTTTTTGTGCATGAATTTACAGCAAAGGACTTGCCTAATTTTAAATTCGCCTAAATCTACAAAACTTCTTTCAATCGGGTAATAAAGCTTTGCTCTTTTTCCTGTAAAAAGGACCATTTTTCTTCATGTGAAATTTCTTTACCGGATTCTTCCTTTATAGCTTTAGTGTTTATTCCATCAATGATGAATTTAATGTCACTATTAATGTTGAATAATGATGATCTCCATTTCTCATTAGGTTCACAGTCACAGGGGTACAAAAGCCCGCATGCTTTTAAAGTGCCTTTCTTTTCATAGTAGCTTGCATAAGTGTGAATTTGATGTAAATCTCCACGATCAACATCTCCTCCTCGGCCAGTCATACGTTTAAATTTGGCATCAAAAATGGCATATTCATCAGCGTCTTTTTTCTTTAAAACAAGATCAGGGTAAAAGTCTCTAGCAAAAAAAGAGTTGTGATAAATTGGCATTACATTTTGTCCCAAAACCTCCCAATCCGGCAAATGTTGTGTAAGCAGTTTTTCCAGATAAACTTCCCACAATTCGGAAGTATCAATAAGAAATCCTGATATCTGACTTTTGTCAATCTTGTCGTTGTATGAAAGATTCATATTTTTCAAAATGATTTCTGCATAGCGCAAGGTATTTCTAAACGATCGAAACATGGGGTTATTCAAGGCAGGACTTTTTAAGGCCTTGCGAATAATGCTTCCATTGCAAAAATTACCAGAAAAAAATGGTTGCAGCTCTGCTTTAAGAAGTACAGTTTTATCTTTTAAACAACCCGATTTGTTTACGCAACGCAAAGCCGAGTAAAGAACATCAACTATTTCCTGCACCATCTTACGTTCACGAAAAATAACACTCAACTTTCCATTAAAAGGAATGTCATTTTGGACAAATTGAGCAATATTAAGCTGGCCATGATATTTTGCAGTACGTTCTGCCTGCTGACGGTATAGCTGTGGATATCCCAGAATGCGAGCTTTTTCCAATGCATTTACAAAAAGGTAAGCAATGATATAAAAGAAGGTATTGTCATCATCTTTCTTTTGGCCATTTTGCCGTTCATTATCAAGGTAGATATGATTACTCATATTCAGCATGCGGTTCAAAAAGTATTCACCGCAGTGAGGAACAATGTGGTGTGCTACGTTTTGATAATAGACGACTCCCGTAAACAGCCCTGTTTGAATATATTGACTATCATTATCATCTGGGCTGGGCTTGGAAAAAATCTTTAAAATTAGATCATCTTTTTTTTCATCTTGATTAATCTGTTTTCGAACGATTGACGAAGTAACTAAATGCTTGTAATTGGCGAGATCTGATCGGAATAGTGTGAGTGGCGCTAGACTGTAAGATTTGTTTCTTTTTCTTTCTGACAACACATTACAATCACCATCAACCACTGATCCTACGGGAATCATTGAGTCTTGATAGTAATTGAAATTTGTAGGAATTTTAATTTTCATCATCTATTTCTTCATTTTTATCATCGCTCACGCCGAATTTTTTTCCAGCTTCTTTAAGTTTCTCATCGATTTCATTTTCTTCGAAGAAACCTCGCAAATATTCTCTTAAAGTGGGCTTCAAGTGATTTTCAAACAGCTTTATTCGGTTCTTTTTTGAAATTTTTTGTTTATCCATTTTCATAAAGAATGCGTGACCAAACTCATAAGAAGAACCAAGGCCAAGACCGTCACTTTTTACTATGTAGTCATTTAAACGTTCACAGTCCTTTATAAAATTAGTAACGGAATTTTCTTCATTGATTTCATCTTTACTATAGAAATCATCGATAACATCATAATCACATGTTTTTTGTTCCCATCTAAAGCGTCTTCTTAAGGCCAAATCGAAAGAATCAATGCTCTTGTCAACATCGTTCATCATTCCTATGAATCGAACATTTGATGGAACGCCAAAAAAAGTTCGGACAACTCCGTTTTCATCTTCGGTATAGCTGTATGCTAATTTCTTTAAGTTTTCTTTTTCGTCCTTGGATGATGCATTGTTGATTAATGAATTCAAAATTTGACAATTTTGAATTTCCTTGTAATAATGAGCGTCTTTATTTTTTAAGTCTCGATATTCCGATTCTATCAATGAAAGCGTTTCACCAAATACAGTTGCAAGATTAGCTCTATTGATTTCGTCAACAATGAAGTAATATACAGGATGGTCTTTGTTTTCACGATAAGCTTTTTCTAAGGCAATTTTAGCATCTATACAAAAGCTTTTGAAAATACCATTCACAAATTCAAATTTTATATTCCCATCCTTAGTAACACCAACTGGCTTCAATCCGTCGATAAAATCTTCATAGGTAAATGAAGGATGAAACTGAATGTCTTTTATGCGGCATTGGTCGTTGTTTGTGATAAATCTGATCTGGTTTGTAACCGAGTATGTCTTTCCCGTACCAGGAGGACCATAAAAAATGACATTGGGACTGTCTTTCGTAGCGAGCTCTTCTGCGTTTGCAAGCTCCCATAAAAAAGACGATAACCTGCATTTTTCTCTAAGGTTTAAAGAAGAATTATCGCCAAAAAGAATGTGCTCTGCGGCAACCGCAATAGCGTTATTTTTTTCGAAGAAACCCGATTGATTGTTGTTGAAGCAATCAAAGAAATAATTTGCCAAAAAATTAATGGATTCGTTTTTGTAGATATATATTAGCTTTAAATCTTGATTTTCGACATTGCTTAAAACAACCATTTTCTGTAAGATCTGTTTTGCTGCATAGCTTTTATAGTTATCATCTGACTCTTCAGTTTTAGAAAGCTCTTCGAGATTTCGCGCATCCACCAATTTTTTTATCAACGGTTTAATCCTTTTGGCATAAGCTTCTTCAGCCTCTTTTTCAGTGGCGTTTTTATTCTCGTTTGATCCATTTTTCACGTAATACGTTTTTGAATTTCCCGCATTTACGTGCACCATATATTGGTGAGAAGAACCTGGGCGAGAAGAGCCGAACGCTTTTGTGTGTCTTTCAAGAAAATTGCAAAGGTAGTTTCCCGGAAGGTTGTCTTCATTAGGATTATTGACTGTTGTGCTTGTATAATCGTTCAATTCAAGCTGATCGTTATCAATTTTATCTTTATATTTTTTCCACAGTTCAAGACAATTGTTCGAATTTTCCTCATTCCATTCGCAGTTGAAATCATCAAATAGTGACTTTAATCGTTTGATTTGGTCTTTTTCAAGAATAATGTTTTTAATTAGATGCCTCTTTACATAATCCTTGTACCAGCCAACAATAAATTTTGCTGTTTCATTAGATAGGTTATGACAAGGAGTTAACGTGCCTCGTGAAGATATTTTAGAAGGCTGATTATAGGAGTCGTAAAATTCAAGAATGGCAATAGATCTTCTGACTTCAAACCAATCAAGATTTTCGTCAATATTTTATTTAGTCAATGTTTGCACATTTCCTGTTATCTTGACAAGAGCTACAGGCGTTGCCCCCTTTTTAACAAGAACGACATCGCCAATGGCGCATTCATTTTCGAATTTTTGTTTGGAGATGGTATTTTGGATGCCAACACCAATGACTTGTTTTTCTGTTAAAATATTTTTTAGTTGTTCAACACTAAATTCATCAACGTTTTCACGATGCAATTGAATGTGCCAAAAAGTCATAACAACATCCTTTGATTGTTGGATTTTGAATAAGTTTGTTAGCCTTCCTGTTTTGCCATTTTCTCACGGCGAAAATTATTACCTATAAATATAATATAAAAAATGTAAGGAAGTGCTTTGCCGTAGATTCGCCCCCTTACAGATAATCATTTTAAGAACATTGTGGGGCTAGCCGCATCAAAGTTTTTCTTTTGTATTTCCGTCAGAATTTTACATTTTATGTCCGGGCATTTTTCCATGAAAGCTTTGCTTTGCCATTTGAATTAAATGGCTTGACAATTTGACACTATCTATTTATATTATAATAGATAATGACCGAAAAAAGGGTTTATATCAAACACTTCGGTGTCCCTTGAGTAGGTCTTTTTTATTTGGAGGAATATGAAAACCGCGGTTCTTATTGATGGGGCGTTTTTAAGAAAGAAGTTTAGATGTCGCCACAAGAGATACCCTGAAAGAAATCATCCGTCCCCATGACCTCGCAACTTAAAATCGGCGCGCTGCTTTCTTACGTGGTTCTCGGCTTGAACAATCTGGTCGGGCTGCTTTACACGCCATATCTCTTGCGGATGCTCGGAAAGTCGGAATATGGAATGTATTCGATTGTGGCTTCCGTCGTGGCGTATCTCACGATTCTCGATTTGGGATTTGGAAATGCGATTGTACGCTATACGGCAAAATACCGTGCCGAGGGGAAACGGGATGAGCAATACAAAATGTTCGGTCTCTTCTTTTTGCTGTATTGCGTAATCAGCCTCGTGGCGGTTGCGATGGGCTTTGTTCTCGCCTTCAATACGGATTTGATTTTCGAGGGGGCGATGACGGCGTCCGAGCTTTCCCGGGTTCGGGTGATGCTTTTTTTGATGGTGTTGAATCTTGCGGTTACGTTTCCGTTCAGTTTGTTCGGCTCCATTATTACGGCGTATGAACGCTTTGTCTTTCAAAAGGTCGTGGCGATTGTACGCATCCTTTTGAACACCGTCACGATGATAATCCTTTTGCAATTCGGTTACAAGGCGATTGCGCTTGTCGTGGTAACGACTGTGTTTAATTTGTGTACGCTCGCATCCAATTTTTTCTATTGCAAAAAAGTCTTGCACATCGAAATGCGATTCGGTAAAATTGATTGGGGCTTTTTGAAAGAGGTTTCCGTCTATTCTTTTTGGATTTTTTTGAACGCCATAATGGACAGAATTTATTGGAGTACGGGACCATTTGTTTTGGGGGCTTTTGTTGGGACCGCTGCGGTCGCCGTTTTTGCCGTGGCGATTCAGCTGGAGCACATGTATATGTCGTTTTCGACGGCGATTAGCGGAGTCTTTTTGCCCAAGGTGACGGCGATGGTGACCAAGTCGGCGAATGAAAAGGAAGTCAGTAACCTATTCATCAAAACGGGGCGCATCCAGTATTGCGTTTTGGCTCTCGTGCTTTCCGGATTCTTTTTGTTTGGCAGGCAATTTATCGAATTGTGGGCGGGGCCGGGGTATCGGGATGCTTATGGGATTGCACTGCTTTTCTTTATCCCGCTGACAGTTCCGTTGATCCAGAATTTGGGAATCACGATTTTGCAGGCGCGAAACCAGATGAAGTTCCGCAGCCTGTTGTATTTGGCGATTTCACTCGCAAGCCTTGGCGCACAGATTCCCTTGGCGAAATACTATGGCGGTTTCGGCTGTGCCTGGGCGATTGCCGGTGCACTGATTCTTGGACAAATCGCCGTGATGAATGTTTACTACCAAGTAAAACAGAAAATCGACATCGTTTCGTTTTGGAGGGAAATTTTGAAAATGTCGGCGGTGCCGGCGCTACTTTCCGTAGTGGCGTTTTTTGTGTTGCGTGAAGTCCGGCTTGATACGATTCCAAGTCTGGCTCTGGGAATCTGTGCTTATCTCGCCGTATATTTGCCGCTATTTTACAAGTTTTCCATGAATGAATACGAACGAGGGCTGGTAGGAAAACCTGCGAAAAGGTTTTTGAATAAATTCACCCGGAGTTTTAACTGAGAAAGGAAAGTGGATTTATGCGCATAGCCTATTTTGATTTTCTTCGGGGTGTGGCCATTGTAATGGTTGTGGCGATTCATTGTATGAGCCGTTCGCTTTTGGGGGCGGAACTTTCGCTTTTCGAGATTGCGGTTAGGAACTTGATGAATGTCGCCGTTCCGCTTTTTCTTGGAATTTCGGGATTCTTTTGCGCACAAAAGAATTTCTCTTCCGTAAATTCTTGTACGGCCTTTCTCAAAAAGCAGTTGCCGAGAGTTTATCTTCCCGTACTTTTTTGTTCTTTGCCGATTCTCATTTCGGGAATCGTTTCCGGGCATTCCGTTCCAAAATCATTTATCCTCTATTTTATTTGTGGCGATTCCGTTTACTACTTTGTCGCGGTGATCATCCAATGTTATTTGGGTGTTTTTTTCTTTGAACGTATTTATGCAAAATCACAAAGAAGCTTTCGAATTTTGCTGGGAATTTTTGCTACACTCTGTCTTGTTGGTTGGAGTCTTAACTCTTATTTTGTTGGACCCGTTTTGCATTTGAACCCTCCGCTTATTTTGTATGCGGGTGGAATTTGGATGTGGGGCGTTTTCTTTTTGCTGGGGTTTTACGTTGGAAAAAATTCTCATGTAAAGCATTTGGGATTGTGGATAGGTTGTGTGTTGGGGGGGGGCATTTTGTGTATGGTGGAAAGTCGTTTTTTGAATGAACCGGGGACGCTTTCCGGATTCGGGCAGAAGGCTTCTGCCATGATTTTCTCCTTTTTTATGCTCGTTGTTTTGTTATCGGAAAAGTGTCGGGATATTTATGAAAAATATTTTGGGGGAATTTTGAATTTTATTGTGATCAAGCTTGGACGGTATTCGTTTGGAATTTACTTAATTCACTGTTTTTTGATTTCTCGAGTCGATTCGCTGCTCAAATTCCATGGAACGTTAAAGTGGGGTATACTGACTTTGTTGGTTCTTTTCTGCAGCTTTTTTATTCTATTTTTGGCAAAGAGTATTTTCCCAAAATTTTCTCGCCTTTTCCTAGGAGTCTAATGCCTCGCCTATCTGAAATTTGTTCTTCTTGTGCGGCTTGTGCAAATGCTTGCGCCCGCGGTGCTATCAAAATGGTGCTTAATGGCGAGGGGTTTTATCGCCCAGTCGTGGACGCCGCAAAATGTGTCGGCTGCGGAGCTTGTGAGCGTGTTTGTCCATGGACAAAAAAAGTTGCGAATCCGAATGGAAGTTCCGAAAGTCCGAGTACGCTTGCCGCCTATGCGACGGAGGAAAATATCCGAAAGAAGTCCTCGAGCGGTGGGATTTTTTCGCTCTTGGCGGAAAAAACGTTGGACGCAGGCGGTGCGGTCGTTGGGGTTGCCCAACTCGATAAAACTCGTTTTGGACACATTATCGTGGAAAGCGAGGCGGATCTGGAAAAGCTTCGAGGTTCAAAATATGTGCAGGCGAATGCCGGACTCGTTTACAGGGATGTTCGAAAGTTTTTGCGCGATGGTCGCAAGGTTCTTTTTTCGGGGACGCCATGTCAAGTGGCGGCCCTTTATTCCGTTTTGGGAAATCGGAATTTCGAAAATCTGACGACTGTGGATATTGTATGCCACGGAGCTCCCAGCGTGAAGGTTTTTGAAAAATATATCCGCGAAATAGAAAAAGCTTCTTCGGTTTCTATTCTTTCCAGCCGTTTCCGCGATAAGCGAAACGGTTGGAGACTGTATTCAATGGCACATCGTGCCATTGAATACAGTACCGGAGACTGTTTTCAAATTTTTAAAACGCTCCGCGAAGATAAATTCATGCGGGTCTTTTTGCAAAATATCTGCCTGAATGATTCTTGTGCGGATTGCCGCTACGGAAAAATTCCCCGCATCGCCGATATTACGCTGGGCGATTATTGGAATATCGCTTCAGTTCATCCGGAAATGGACGATGATGGGGGAGCATCCGTAGTTTTGTTGAATACGGAGCATGGGAGAAAACTCTTTGACGATATTTCTCCGCGTATTCAGCATTGCGAATCGACATTGGAATATGCAATCGCAGGGAACCCTTGCCTTGTGCACTCTTCCAAACAGCATCCTAGACGAAAGGAATTTTTTGCGGAACTGGATTTCAGAACCTTGGATGAATTAATCAAAGCGTATTGCCCCTATCCCGGATTTTTGAAAAAGGGTTATTATAAAATAAGACGAATTTTGGGAGCTGTGAAAAGACGCTTGAAACCCTCTTCTGGTGTACGGAAATGATAAAAGAAAACAATCAAAAGTGTCGAGAAAAATGGGGGTATCTCCGGGAATCATCAAAGGAGGCAAAAAAGGCTGGAATTGACCAAGAGACTGGTTTGCATCGAACGGGATTGGATGAATATTTGAAAATAATTTTTCCGGATGTGAAAGACTGGATTCATAATAAGTCAATAAAAATGCTGAATGGAAAAAATGCCGCTATAGGCCCGATTATCGAAGTGAATCTTTAAAACTGATCGTAGAATTCGATGGTTTGCCGCATTATAAAGATCCTTGTGTTATTGAAAAAGATTTAAAACAAACGAAGGAATACGAAAAAGCAGGCTATCGAGTTGTAAGGATTCCTTTTTTCATTCAATTAAGCAATGATGTTGTAAAGAAATTGTTCAACAGAAACGTTGATGAACGACTTTTTGACATTCAAAAGTATCCGTCTTTAACGGTTAAATCAAAATGCTCTCCAGCGTTCCTGTGTATTGCCGGCGTTCAACGGATGGCGAATGAATTTCGCAAATTCTCAGAACAATATTCAGTCAATGTAAAATATTTGGACTCTCTTAACAATGAAACATTGACAGGGGTGAAGTATTTGAAAGATTTATATGAAAGTGGAATTTAAACGTCAAAAACCAATGACCCATAGCGATTTGCGGGATAAAATTCTCTCATAGATGCCTCACCTCACCGCCTCCGCAATTTTCGCGAGAGCCTTGTCCATCCGGGATTCGGGAACTGAAGAATAGTTGATGATGAATTTGTGTGCAGAGGGAGACGCTTCGGTGTAATAATCGGAAAGGGCGCGGAGGCCGATGCCGCTTTCTTTTGCGCGGCGGCAAACTTCTTCGTCGGAAATTTCCGTGTCGATGTCCAAAATAAAGTGCAGACCGGCATCTTCTTCGGTGATTTTCGAACGCTTTCCCAGGGGACCGCCGGCGATTTTTGAAAGGAGCGTATCGCGACGTCGCCGATAGAAATTGCGCAGTCGGTTGATGTGCTTTTCATAAAATCCGCCGTCGATGTAGGCGGCCAAAACGTATTGTTCCAGGTTTGAAACGGTGCAGGTGTAAAACGAGAATTCTTTGCGGAATCTTTCCGCCAGATTGACGGGCAGCACCATGTAACCGATGCGGACTGTCGAGGCGAGCGTTTTGGAAAACGAGTTGATGTAAATGGTCTTTCCTTGAAAGTCGATGTTTTGCAAAGCGGGGATGGGACTTCCGGCCATGCGGAATTCGCTGTCGTATTCGTCTTCGACAATCATGCGGTTGCTGGATTTGGAAGCCCAGCTCAACAATTCATAACGCCTTCCGATGGGCATGACTATTCCCGATGGAAAGTGGTGTGACGGAGAAATGTGTACGACCTCCGTACAGGTTTCTTCGAGTTCGCTGACGATGACCCCTTCGGAATCCATCGGAATGAAATTGCACACGGCTCCCATTTTGCGGTAAATTTTTGAAATTTTTCCGTAGCCCGGATCTTCTACGCCGTATTTTTTGTCAAATCCCAAGAGCTGCACTAAAAGCGTGTATAAGTAATCCGTTCCCGCGCCGACGATGATTTGGCCCGGTTCCACGCGGATGTTCCGAAATTCCTTCAACATTTTTACTATCGCCTTTTTCAAGGCGGGAACGCCGCCGTAGGGCGAGCGAGACAACAGTTCTTTCTGCTTTTCACAAAGGATGCGCCGCGTCAGCTTTGCCCAGGTCGAAAAGGGGAACGTCGACGTTTCAACTTGATTGTTTGCGAAATCCACATAGAGCTTGGGAGGCTTTTCGCGGGGTTCCGTTTTGGATTCCCTGGATTCGCGGGAAGGCTGGTGCGGCAGAATCTGTTGCGGGGGCTTTTTTAACGGTGAAACGAAAAATCCCATGCGCGCCTTTGTGTAAATGTAACCCTCTGCGAGGAGCTGCGCGTAAGCGTTTTCGACAGTCATCACGCTGACGCCTTGAGCTTTGGCGAACGAACGTTTTGACGGCAACTTTTCGTCTGGCGAGAGAACGCCTTTTGAAATGTCTTGCCGGATGCACCGGTAAAGGAAATGGTAAAGCGTGTCTGCGCCGGATTTGGAAATGTCGTAGTTGAGCATGGATTTTCCTGAACTTTGACTGACTATTGACTGGTGTTTTGAAAATAGTAAAAATTTGACTATTTGAAAGTATCAGAAAATCGCCTAACTTGTATTGCGAAATGCGGAATGTTCCGCACCAAAGGAGTCGAATATGACGACAGTAAATTCAGCAGAAGACCGTTACGGATTGAACAAGAACTTGGCGCAAATGCTCAAAGGGGGCGTCATCATGGACGTGACGACGCCGGAACAGGCGAAAATCGCGGAAGACGCGGGGGCGTGTGCCGTGATGGCCTTGGAAAGGATTCCGGCGGACATCCGCGCCGCGGGGGGAGTTTCGCGGATGAGCGACCCCAAAATGATTCGGGGCATCCAACAGGCTGTTTCCATTCCCGTGATGGCGAAATGCCGGATTGGGCATTTCGCGGAAGCCCAGATTTTGCAGGCGATAGAAATCGATTACATTGACGAAAGCGAGGTGCTTTCGCCGGCAGATGATGCGTTTCATATTGACAAGCGCCAATTCAAAGTGCCGTTCGTTTGCGGCGCCAGGGATTTGGGCGAGGCGCTCCGGCGCATCGAAGAAGGCGCGTCGATGATTCGCACAAAGGGCGAGCCTGGAACGGGCGACATCGTGCAGGCGGTCCGTCACATGCGAAAGATGAACGCGGAAATCGCACGACTGGCTTCCCTTCGCGAAGACGAGCTGTTCGATGCGGCGAAAAACTTGCAAGTGTCCTATGCGCTTGCGTGTTATGTGCACGACAACAAAAGGTTGCCCGTGGTGAATTTCGCGGCGGGCGGCGTGGCGACTCCGGCGGACGCTTCGTTGATGATGCAGCTCGGCGCCGAAGGCGTCTTTGTCGGGTCCGGCATTTTCAAATCCGGGAATCCGGCGAAGCGGGCTGCGGCCATCGTCCAAGCCGTGACAAATTTCACGGATGCGGACCTCATCGCGAAGCTTTCTGAAGATTTGGGCGAAGCCATGGTCGGCATCAACGAACAGGAAATTTCCATTTTGATGGCGGAACGCGGAAAATGACAAGTGAAAATTCGTCTTTGCGGATAGGCGTTCTGGCGTTGCAGGGGGCGTTCCTTGAACACCGCCGGATGCTTGAACGGCTGGGGGCGCGAACGTTCGAAATTCGGCAAAGGAAAGATTTGGATTTTCCAATGGACGGAATCGTCCTTCCGGGCGGAGAAAGTACGGTTCAAGGAAAACTCCTCCGTTCCCTGGAACTTTTCGAACCGCTGCGGGAAAACATCCGTTCGGGGCTGCCCGTGTTGGGAACGTGTGCCGGGGCGATCCTTTTGGCGGAACGGATTGAGGGAGTCTCCGAAGCGCATTTGGGGACGCTTCCCATGACTGTTCGGCGGAACGCTTATGGCCGGCAGCTGGGGAGTTTTTACGCAGAAGGGAAAATTGAAAATATCGGGGACGCTTTTCCCATGACCTTCATTCGGGCGCCAGTCATTGAAGGCGTCGAAAAAGGCGTCCGCGTTTTGGCCTCGGTCGGCGGGCGGATTGTGGCTGTCCAGTTCAAAAGGGAACTTGCCGTGACCTTTCACCCGGAGCTTTCGTCGAATACACGCCTCCATGCGTATTTTCTTTCGCTTTGCCGGGAGTTTGCTTCGGCTCTGTGAGATTCTTCACATGTCAAAAAACGTTCAATTTGCTATATTTCCCGGCAACATAAAATTACATGTTGAGGAAACATCATGAAAAAAATTATGGGTACAGCCTTGGTTTCTGCCGCGTTGGCTTTTGCGCAGGCGGGAATCGAGGGTGGTTCGGACGGATTCCACCAGGTGACGTCGGCGACTCTCGGACAGGGAAATTTCGTCGTCGGGGCCGGAGGCTCCCTTTCGCTAGATTCATGGGGACTTTCCCGCGGTGGCGTTTACCGGCTGAACGGAAACTTGCACGGGTATAACGAAACGGACGCTTCGCTTTCTGGAAACATTTTTGTCGGCGTTGGTCTGTTGGACTTCGTGGACTTTGGCGTGGCGCTGCCCCTGTATTACGAACACGCAAACGACGATGCGGACGGGGCGGCGGGATCCATCAACCAGTGGACGACCAGCCGCGGCGATTTGGATGTGTGGGTGAAAATCCGCAATCCGTTCGATACGGCGCACGTGTTCGACGCGGCGTTGCTGTTGAACATGTATATTCCGACTGGCGAAGAGGGCGCCGGAGTGCGTCCGCGCCACGCTTGGTATTTGAATTCCCGCGAATTTACGCATCCCTTTACGGCAAATTCCGGCGCATTGGCTGCGGGCATTGTCGGAACTGCCGATTTGACGAAAATCGACGTTCCCCTGCGCTTCAACCTCCAGGCGAGCTACCTCTATCCTTATGACAAGAATCTCCCGAATACGCTTGTTTACAGTGCCGGCGTGAACTGGATGGCGATGAATTGGATGGACGTTTTCCTCGAATATTCGGGTGAAATGCGCCTGCAAGACGAGGGATACGAAGTGGATCCGATGAACGACCCGATGCTCCTGACTCCGGGCCTCCGCTTCCACTTGCCGTATCATTTCGATCTCGCGATTGGCGTCGACGTGGCTGTCCGCGCATTCAAGAACTTGAGCTATGACGAAGACGAAGAAATGAGCGGCTGCGGCGACATGATGATCAATTACATCGACGAAGACGGTGGCCGTGCTACTTATTGCTATGCGCCGACTCCGCTGTTTGCCGGAGTCGCCCTGTTGACATATCATTTCGGCGTTTTGGGCGATAAAGACGAAGACGGCGACGGCGTCCTTGACGAAAAGGACCGTTGCCCGCACACGCCGAAGAATGTTCCCGTTGACGCAAACGGTTGCCCGCTGGATTCGGACAAGGATGGAATTCCGGATTATTTGGATAAATGCCCGAATACGGCGGCGGGACTTGCCGTTGACAGCACGGGTTGCCCGACGGATTCCGCGTTGAAAGCCTTGGCGGCAAAGGATTCCGCCGCGCTTGATTCTGCAGCACGGGCCATTTGCGCCGCGGCGGACACGGTGAAAGATGTTGACGAAGACGGCGTTCCCGATTCAAAAGATCTTTGCCCGAATACGGCCGCTGGCATCGAAGTGGACAGCACCGGTTGCCCGCTGGATTTCGACAAGGACGGCGTTCCCGATTCGAAGGACCGTTGCCCGAACACGCTCGCTGGAGTCGAAGTGGACAGCACCGGTTGCCCGCTGGATTTCGACAAGGACGGCGTTCCCGATGGAAAGGATTTGTGCCCGAATACCGCTTCCGGAGTCGAAGTCGACACGACCGGTTGTCCGATAGTCCGCGATGCGGACAAAGACGGCGTTCCCGATGACAAGGATCAGTGCCCGAACACCCTTTCCGGTGTCGCCGTTGACGCGAACGGTTGTCCTATCAACAAAAAGGAAGATTTGAACCAGCTGAAAAAAGGCATCGCGTTCAAAACGAATTCTTCGCAGCTCACGGAGAAAAGTTATGCGACTCTGAACGACATTGCCGATTTGATGAACAAGTTCAAAACGGCGAACCTCGAAGTGCAGGGACATACGGACAACACGGGTTCTGACCACAAGAACGAAAAGTTGAGTCAGGACCGCGCAAATGCGGTGGTGGAATATCTCGTCCGCAAGGGTGTCGCCAAGGAGCGTTTGCGCGCCAAGGGATTCGGGGCCAGCAAACCGTTGACGACGAACGACACCAAAGCGGGGCGCGCCCAGAACCGCCGCGTGGAACTGATTCCGTTCGAATGATCCTTTGACGAAGAATCTTCTGAAACCGCCGGATTTTCCGGCGGTTTTTGTCTTTTCCGCCGTCAATTTCTACATTTGGAACAAAACACACATCAAGAGGTTCTCCATGGATTACGCTATCAAGGCACAAAAAAATTTTGAAACCCTTTCCCGGAATCCTTATCCGGGCCGCGGCATCGTGCTTGGAACGTCTCCAGATGGCAAGTCCCTTGTACAGGTTTATTGGATCATGGGCCGCAGCGTGAACAGCCGGAATCGGGTTTTTGAACTGGAATATTCGGGCTTTGTCAAAACGAAGGCGTTTGACGAAAGCAAGCTCACCGATCCGCATCTCATTATTTATTATCCGGCAAGGCATTTGCCCGGTGCCCACATCATCACGAACGGAGACCAGACCGACACCGTTTATGACGCGTTGCGTCTGGGGGGCACGTTTGAAAGCGCGCTTGCCACCCGGGAATACGAAGACGATGCTCCGAACTTCACGCCGCGCATTTCCGGCATCACTTACCGCGACCCGGCGCCTTACGTTTATCAACTTTCGATACTCAAGTCCGAAGACAATACGGAAAACGCCGGCTGCATCCGCGAAACGTTCGGTTATGAAAAGTCCCTCCCCGGATTGGGACATTTCGTTTCGACGTATGTGACAGACGGTAGTCCGATTCCTTCTTTTGCGGGCGTTCCGCTGTGGATGCCGATATTCGATTCCGCGGAAAAGACTCTCGACGCATATTGGAACGCCTTGAACGCGGACAACAAAGTTTCCTTGTTGGTGAAATGGATTGACAGGGAATCCTTTGCGGCGAAGACGTTCATCCGCAACAAACTGGCGTAAGTCAAAGCATCGGGGCGGCGATTTTGCAAAGCCAGCCGACGGCCCTGCGGAAGCGTGGAATGCGCTTCCGGTAAGTTTCCAAAGTCAGTTCTGCGCTTTCGGAGCGGATTTTTTCGAAATCCGCTTCTATGTCCGCCAAGGTCCGCGTTTGATACAAGAACGCACCGCATTCGAAGTGGTAATAAAAGCTGCGGTAATCGAGGTTCACCGATCCGATGGTTCCCATGGTGTCATCGGCGACGAAAATCTTCGAATGGATGAATCCGTTTTGGTAAAGGTAAATGCGCACGCCGTGTTGGAGTAGCGTTTTGGCGAACCGCATCCCGACGCAGTGTACAATGTAATGGTCGTAGGCGGCGGGAATCACGATGCAGACGTCGATTCCGCGTTCGGCGGCAAAGATGAGCGCATTCGTCATCGTTTCGTCCAGAATCAAATACGGGGATACGATGTGGACATATCTTTCGGCTTTTCCGAGAATGTAGGCGTAGACGTTTTGAGCCAGTTCCTGTGAGTTGTAATCATCGTCGGCATAGGGGAACACCGCTCCTTGAACCGGGAATTTTTTGTAATGGACCTGCAAAAATTCCGCGCAATCTGCTTCGAGGCCTGTCACGTTGCGTTCTTGCGTATGCCAAATTTGCAGGAACATTTTGGTGAACGAAATGGCGGAAGAGCCTTCTATCCGGAGGACGCAATCTTTCCAATAAGCGAACCGCCGATGTTCTAGGTTGATGTATTCATCGGTGAGGTTGACTCCACCTGTAAATACGATGCGCCCGTCGATGTCCATGATTTTGTGGTGGTCGCGGTTGTTCAAGCTCATGTTGAAGACTGGAATCATCGGCATGAATTCGCGGACTTCGATACCCAAATCGGAAAGAGTCTTTCGGAACCTCCGCGAGGCGATGCTCACCGATCCGATGCTGTCGAACAGGATGCGGACCTGCACGCCCTTCGCCGCTTTTTCGGCGAGGATGTTCAAAATCCGATTCCACATGGAACCGATGTCGATGATGAAGTAGTCCAAAAAGATGAACCGCTCCGCCTTTTTCAATTCTTCAATCATGGCGGGGAACGCGGCTTCTCCGCTTGGATAATAGTCTGTGCGGTTTTGCGTGAAGCCCGGAAAATGTTCCTCGCTCCGCAGGTATGCGGCCAAGTCGCGGATTTCCGGATATTCGCGGATTGTCGAATCGCCCATTTCGCGTTCGAGATAAGCCGTGTGCCTGTTGGTGACAGCTTTCGTTTCGGCGATTTTTATCTGGATGCGCCGCCGTCCGCGATTGTAACGTGTCAAAAAGTAGAGGGGAATCGCGGCAATGGGGAATAGCAGCACGGGCAGCATCCACGCCATTTTGAAATCCGTCTTTTGTTTGGTATTCACCAGGTAAACGGTGAAGAGTACGCTGGAAGCGATGCTTATCGTGAGGAAGTATTCCGCATTCGGGGAAATCCAAAGGCAAAAGTGGATGTAATAAATCAGCTGGATGATTAGCATCACGGCGATGAGGACAATCCGGCTGTAAAGCAGAACCGTTGAAATTTTGCGCTTTTGAAGTCTGATTTTCCGCTTTTTGGACATGTTCATAAAATAGATATTGTGAAAATCGGCGGCTTTTTTACACGTTGACAACACACTTTTCTGGACATGGAATGTTTGCAAAGGAAAAATCCAACTAGATTACGGGAGGATTTAGGCGAAGGAGGCCTTATGAAGAGTTTCGGATTCTTGGCGGCGTTGACGCTGGGATTCTCGTTTGCGGAAGCCGTTTCGTGGAATGGCGTGTGTGAATCGAAGGGACATCAACTTTTGGCGTCTTCTCCGCATTTTGAAATTTGCAAAAAGGCGACTTTTGACAATGGGACGGCGAATAACGTGTCCGTATCTTCGGCAGACGCGGAGGCCGCCCTGGCGACGTTGGAAAACATTTTTTCCATTTACCACGATTCCCTGAAATGGATGTATCCGCAGCCCGGTTCCGCCGATTCCAAGTTCAAAAGTGTCGCTTACATATTCGATGGCTCCCAGATGGGCGCGCTTTACGGTGGCACGAACGATGAAGCTTGCTTAAACGGAGAATGCTCGCCGGGACTTTGGATAGGAAGTTCTTCGCTTTCGGATAATTGGGGCCTTGCGCATGAATACGCCCACGGTTTACAAGGCGTCGCCGGGTGGATGGGGAACAATTCGCATACGGGATGGATTGCGGAATCACATGCAAACTGGATGGCGCACCAGGTTTACCCGACAGACGCGCATTACTGTTCCGAGGCGCTCATCAATTTCCCCTATCTGTATTACGGTTCGACACGTGACCGCTATTGCAACTGGCAATTTTTTGAACATCTCAAAGAAGTCTTTGGCGGCGGTCACGCGGGAGCGGCGAAAGTCAACCGCATTTGGACAGAATCGGTCCGGGACGATGGCTCCGAAGCGCGAATGCATCAAACGCCCTTCAGCGCCATGTTGATGGCTTATGATTGGAATCTCGATTCGTTGAATCGTCAATTTGGATGGTTTGCCATGAAAAACGCAACCCTCGAATACGCGTCGGCAAAGAAAACGTTATACAAAAAAACGTGGGGAGATTACGAACTGGCGACGCGCCGGACTGCGGGCGGATGGGGCGATCTTTACCGCAGGCATCCGAGAGTGACGATGTTAAACCGGCTGGATTCTGCGCACAACCGTTACATTTCGCCAAGTTACTGGGCTCCGCAGCGTTTTGGATATAATTTGGTCCGCATTTATCCGGATGCTCCGGGAACAGTGACTGTCAAATTCCGCGGAATCGTCCAGCATCAAAAAACGCTCAACGGCTACGCCTGTTTCAGCACCAACACGGATTATTACGATAAAGTCTATCGGTGGTGCAACATGTCACCGGACACGATTCCGGAGGCGGCCAGTCAATGGGCTTTTGGGCTTGTCGCCGAAGGGGAAGACGGGACTCCGCGGTATAGTGAAATGAAACTGGATACGGCGGGGAATTTGCAAATCGAAACAAAGTCCGGGGACAAGGCGCTTTGGCTGGCAGTCGCGGCGGCTCCGTCTCAAATGCACACGATTCTCTGGGACCAGTTTTATTACAGCATTTACCGTTACCCTTACATGGTTGAAATCGTAAACGGCAAAGCGGAAGGTTTCCAATCCGACGCCTGGGTTCCGAAAAATCTTTCGGATTATGCGCGCCATCAAAACGGCGGCGGCTGGGTCCGCGCCGGTGCGAGTGTCGCTTCGACGGCTTATGTAGGGCCGAACGCGGTCGTCAACGGCGGAACCGTCGGTGGGGAAGCCCGGATAGAAGATTTTGCGGTCATCGATGGGGGAATGGTTGACGGCAATGCCATTGTCCGAGGCCGTGCGCTGGTCACATCGGGAACGATCAGCGGAAACGCCGTTCTCGAAGACGATGCGTGGCTTGTCAGCGGAAACATTTCCGAAAACGCAGAGGTGGGCGCGCTCTCGGTTATCGTCAACAGTTCCGTTTCGGGCAATGCGAAAGTTTACGGCGTCATGTGGGCTTTGACGGACAAAACTGTCAATGGCGCCGCGGAATTGCGCGGGGACTTGGAAAACAACTTTACGCAGGCGATTTCCAAAGGCGTTTTTTACGGCATGGTTGATGATGGAATGCTTTCGGACGCAAATTACGGGGCGAACCGTACAGAGCCGCAGCCCGAAGTGACAGCCGACATCAGCGGCGCGGCTTGGTATGATTTAGAAGAATGCGCCGCCTTGCTGGGATTTGCCAAGTTACCGGGCAAATTGCATGCCTTGCGCGAAGGCGACTGTTTGAATGTTCGGATTCCTCAGGGAATGCATCGGCTGTCTGTCGCGGATTTGAAAGGGCAAATTCTTTTTTCGCTGAATGTGTCTGCCGGATTTTCGACCGTTTCCCTTTCCGGCTTGTCATCGGGAAATTATATCCTGATGGGGAAAACGCCCCACGGCGTTCAAAGCCTGCGCTTTTACAAATAAGTTTTTCATCTCTCTTTTTGGCTCCCCCGAAAGCGGGGGCCTTTTGCTATCGAGAAAATTCCACACAAAAAATTTCCCGTTCACAGTTCAATTCCGAATTACGCATTCCACATTATTCAAACCGAACCGCGCACACGTCACAAAAAAAGTTCGCCGTTTGAGTCAACTTCGAACAAATTTCCATTCGGCGAAAACGGTTCCTCTTTTACAGTAAAATCATGCAAAATTCACCACACAGCAGAAAAGGCTTCCCGTTAAAAATCCCATTAAAAAGAGTTTCCCGTCCACAGCTCACAATTCCGCATTCCGAATTATACACTCCACTCTCCACACTTCAAACTCCTAACTCCTCATTTCTAATTTCTCATTTTCAAAAACGGCTCAGTGGACGCCGTCTTCGTTTCCGCGGGGAATGGCGGCGTACCATTTTTGAATTTTTTCCAGGACCTCTGGGGAAAATCCCGGCTTGTTGTCCAAAATGTCTTCTGCCAAATCCAGCATTTTTTGAATCTGGTTTTTGTCTTGGATCCAGTCGAACCAGCGGAATAGCCATGCGCCGCTCTGCTCGTTCCCTTCCAAGTTTCCAGCTCCGCGTTCTTGCATGTCCATTTCGGCGATTTCAAAACCATCGTCTGTACTGGCGAATCGGGAAAGCCTTTCGTGTGCGGGGTTCGATGTTTCAATGACGAGAAAACACCAAGAATCCTTGTCGCCGCGCCCGACGCGCCCGCGCAACTGGTGCAGTTGGGCAAGACCGAATCGGTCCGGGGAATCGATGACCATGAGGTTCGCTTCGGGAACGTTCACGCCGACTTCGATGACTGTCGTGGCGACCAGCACTTGGATTTTTCCGCAGGCGAATTCGTTCAAGATGCGGTTCCGCTCGTCTTCGTCCATTTGACCGTGAATGGCGCCGACTTTCCAGTCAGAAGAAAAATTCATGAGCTCTTCGGCGATTTCATCGACGCTTTTGGCGTTGCCGTTTTCATCGATTTCAACCCGGCTGGCGACCCAGTAAAGTCTGTTGCCCGAAAGAACTTCTTTTAGCAAGAACTGCTTCATGGAATCGCGTTTTGCCGGTTCGACTAAACGCGTTTTGACTGGTTTCCGCCCGGCTGGCTTTTCGTTCAGGACGATTGGAGTCAAGTCGCCGTAAAGGGTCATGGCCAGGCTCCGCGGAATCGGTGTGGCGCTCATGACTAGCAAATCGGGATAATGGCCTTTTTGCAAAAGCGCTTCGCGCTGATTTACGCCGAATCGGTGCTGTTCATCGATGACGACAAAGGTCAAGTCTTTGAAGAGGACATCCTTGGAAAAGAGCGCATGCGTGCCAATGACGACCTGCGTCAAGCCCATCTGCAATTCTCCGGAGATAGTCTTTTTTTCAGCGGCGGAACAAGCGCCCAGCAAGAGTGCCGTGCGAATCCCTTCCTTTTCAAAGAAAGGTTTCAGCGTTTTGTAATGCTGCCTTGCCAGAATATCCGTAGGCACCATCAGCGCGCATTGCTCTCCGGTTTTCGCGACGGCCAGCATGGAAAGCATCGCCACGACCGTTTTTCCGCTGCCGACATCGCCTTGCAGCAGGGCGTGAAATTGCTTTTTCCCCGAAAGGCCTTCGCAAATCCGCTCCACGGCGAAAGTTTGGGCCTGTGTCAGCGCAAAGGGGAGTGCGGCTTGGGCGTTCGCGACGGCGTTTAAGTCCAAAGCCCTGGATTTTCCGCGGATAATCAAGCTGCGCCTGCGGACGTTCATCCGCAGACAAAAGGGGAGGAGCTCCATCTTCTTTAACTGCAGCCTGGCCTGCATCGCTTCGACAAGAGTCTTGGGCATGTGCAGACTTTTCAAATTTTGCAGCACGGGCTTTAATCCCATATACTGGATAAGTTCTTTCGGCGGGGAATCCGGGAGGGAAAGGTTTGGCATGGCGAAAATTTTCGCATAGAGCTGCCGAAAGAATTTTTGCTCTATCTTCGCGGAATGTTCTTGTTCCGTAATCGTGTAAACGGGTTCGACGCCGCCGGAAAAATCTTCACCGTCGTCCATTTTCCGCATTTCGGGATGCACCAGTTGCAAACCGCGGTATTCGCCCAGTTTTCCGATGGCGCACCAGCGCGTTCCTACGGTGAGTTCTTTGCCCCAGTGCCTCGCTGCACGGAAAAATACAAGGCTCACTTGCCCGGAGCCGTCGTCTAGGACCGCCAAAAAGCGCGAAGTCCTGCCGCGGACGATTCCCGCCCGGACGATTTTTCCGAGAAATATGACGCTTTCCCCGGCGCGGCTTTCCGAAATTTTGTTCAGGCGCGTACGGTCTAACCACGTGCGCGGAACATTGTAAAGCAGGTCCGAAACGGAATTCAGGCCGGATTCGGAAAGAGCCTTGAGGCGTTTGGGGCCAAGCCCTGGAATCGAAGACAGGTCCATGCTTCAAAAATATCTATATTTTGCCGGAACAAGAGGTATCCTGTGAAAAAGATTCTGTTGATTTTGCTTTCCGCTCTCGCGTTTTCCATGGCGGAGGGGATTTCCATCGAAGGGAAACTTGCCGAAATTCCGGGCAAGATGCCTCCGAATGATCTTTACAATTACGTTTACGTGTTGAAGTATAAGGTCACGAAGGTCATCGATGGCGAATTTTCGGGAAAGGAAATTCTCGTGGGTGTTTACAATCCGCTGACCGCCCGCGGCCAGGTGACAGACAAAATGGCTGCCAAATCCAAAGGGGACGTTCGCGTGTTCAAAGCGGGCGACAAACATGTTTTGAAACTTCTCCCTCTCGAAGGGAATTACGACGGTGCCGTGGAAGACGAATATTTCGACGATGAATCTCCGCGTTATCTGGCTGTCGAAGTTTTGAACGCGAAATAATTTCCGATGGTATTTTCCTCGCAAATTTTCCTCTTCTATTTTTTGCCGCTGTTTTTTGCCGGCTATTTCTTTCTCGTTTCCCGTAAAGCGAAGCATTCCACCTTAAATTTTTTCATCACCGTATTCAGTTACGTTTTTTACGGCTGGATGGAGCCGTGGCTCGTGCTCCTGATGTTTGGAACGAGTCTGGTGAATTATGTCGCCGGACGACTGATTTCCGCACCGGGCGCCTCGACTTCGAAACGGAATGTTTCTCTCTTCGTGTCCATTGCCGTCAATCTGGGAACGCTCGGATTTTTCAAGTATTACATGTTCGCCATGGGCGGCGTGAATGCCCTTGTGCAAATCTGTGGCGGCGAGCCTTTCACTGTTTTGCGCGTGCTGCTCCCTGTGGGCATTTCGTTTTACACATTCCAGGCGATGAGTTACACGATTGACGTTTGGCGTGGAGACGCGCCCCCCGTCAAGGATTTTGCGACATTCGCCTGTTACGTTTCGCTCTTTCCGCAGTTGGTCGCCGGTCCCATTGTCCGTTACAATACAGTCGCCGAAGAATTGGAAACGCGCACGCATACGTGGGAAAACTGGATGCGCGGCATGACGTATTTTTGTTTGGGGTTCGCCAAAAAGATTCTCATCGCGAATCAAGTCGGAGCGATTGCAGACCGGGTCTTTGGCGCTGCGGATCCGGGCATCATCAATTCGTGGTGGGGAAGCATCGCGTACATGATGCAAATCTATTTTGACTTTTCCGCTTATTCGGACATGGCCGTTGGACTGGGACTCATGCTCGGATTTCATTTTCCGCGCAACTTCAACGGCCCCTACCGCTCCGGAAGTATTTCTGAATTTTGGAGCCGCTGGCACATTTCGCTCACGACTTGGCTCAAAGACTACCTTTACATTCCCCTGGGCGGAAACCGGGTGTCCAAAAGGCGCACGTATTTGAACCTGTTCCTTGTGATGTTCGCTTCGGGCGTTTGGCATGGAGCGGCGATGACATTTATTTGCTGGGGACTCTTCCACGCCTTCTTCATGATAATCGAACGCTTCAACGGCAAAAAGGCTCTGTATTCCAAAGCGCCGAAAGTCCTTCAAATCCTGTTGACGCAAGTCATCGTCTTGTTTGGATGGGTGCTTTTCCGGGCTTCGGATTTGCCGTCGGCTGTCAAAATGTGGGGCTCGATGCTGGGACTTGGTCCGGTGAATCCCGCAGATCCGATTCTTTCGGCGGAAATATTCACGCCGTCTTCGGTGGTCTTCATGATTGTCGCGCTGGTCTTCGCCTTTATGCCGTTCCGCGCATACGATTGGTGTCAAAGAATCAGCGTTCCGCGCATTTCTCTAGCGTTTCTCCTGTTCGTGTTCGCCGTTTTGGCGCTCTTTACGCAAACATACAATCCGTTCCTGTATTTCCAATTTTGACTGTTGCCGGAGTTCTCCGGCAATTTTCAAATTCCGCAGAGTTCTTTTGCTTTGTTTTCGATGGCGGAAAAAAGCTTTTCCCTGTCGGTTGCGTTTTCACGGATCAGGCGCACAAAGACGGAACCGGCGACGACTGCTTCGACGGAACCGGCGATGGCTTTGGATTGTTCACCGTTTGAAATGCCGAATCCCCCGTAGATTTTGGAACCTCCCGCGCCGACGTGTTTTAAAAAATCCAGGGTTTCTTTGTCAATGACCGTCGCCGTTCCGGTGATGCCCACCCGAAGGGAGGCGTAAATGTGTTCAAAGCCGGCGGATGCCATCTGGAAAAGGCGTTCTCCGCTCATGCTGGGGCTTGCGACTGGAATGTTTTCCATGTTGAATTTTTTACAGGCGGCAGTCAATCCTTCGTCGTGGTCAAAGGGCAAATCGGGGACTATCATGCCGCTTACGCCCGCCGCGCTTGCGCGCTCGCAGAAGTTTTCGATGCCGGGCGTGTAAATCAACGAAGCGTAACTCATGATGTAAAGAGTCGTTTTCGGAAAGGCCTTGTGGAGTTTTCCGATGAAATTCAACGCTTCTTCGATGCGGTAGCGGCGGGAAAGAACTTGGGTGCAAGCTTCTTGGATGGCGGGGCCGTCTGCCGAAGGGTCGCTGAAAGGCAATTGGATTTCGAGAATGTCCGCTCCACCGCGGACCATTGCGGAGGCTGCGGTGAAGGAAAGTTCGTCCGTCGGATAACCGGCGACGAGATGGCTCATCAGCTTAATTTTAGGCATGGTTTTCTCCCATCCGTTTTGCGTTGTGAATGTCTTTGTTTTCGTTCAGGCGTTCCAGTTCGCTTTCGAGGAATGTTTTCCATTCGTTGGGGCGGAATACGGGACTGGTGATGAACACGTCTTTGTCGCCGCGGCCACTCATGTTGATGACTATCGCTTTGTCTTGGGGAATTTCCCGTGCGATTTTCATGGCGGCTGCGCCGGCATGGGCACTTTCAAGAGCGAACAAAACGCCTTCGTTCTTGGCGAAAAAGTTGACTGCTTCGAGAGCTTCTTTGTCCAGGATGCTTGTAAATTCAATGCGACCGCTTGCGCCGAGGGCGGCGAGCTGCGGGCCGATTCCCATGTAATCCAATCCCGCTGAAATGGATCGCGTGGGCAGGGACTGTCCATCTTCGTCGAGGAGGAACCGGCTCTTGTAACCTTGCACGATGCCTTCCCGGCTGGCGTTTCCCGTCATGCGGGAGGCGTTTTCCCCAATTCCCGGCCCGATGCCGCCCGCTTCCGCGCCGATAAGCCGCGGAGTCTTTTCATCAAGGAATGGACTGAAGAATCCGATGGAATTGGAACCACCGCCGACACAGGCGACCATGGCGCCAATTTCTATCTTGCGTTCTTCGCACTGGCGCTTGACTTCGTTTCCGATGACCGACTGGAATGTCCGCACGATGTCGGGGAACGGGGCGGGTCCCAACGCGGATCCCAAGATGTAATGGGTGGAATCCGGATTTTTTGCCCAATCGCGCATGGCCTCGTTGACGGCATCTTTGAGCGTTCTTGCGCCACTAGTGACCGGAACGACTTTTGCGCCGTAAAGTTCCATGGCGGCGACATTCGGCTGTTGGCGGCGAACATCGACTTCGCCCATGTAAACGGTGCAATCGAGGCCGAGTTTTGCGCAGGCGGCTGCCGTGGCGACACCGTGTTGACCTGCGCCCGTTTCGGCGATGATGCGCTTTTTGCCCATCTTTTTGGCCAAAAGCGCCTGACCTATCGCATTGTTGATTTTGTGCGCGCCCGTATTGGCGAGGCCTTCCAGTTTGATGTAAATTTTGGCGCCGCCGAGCAATTCTGTCGCCCGCGGAGCGAAAAGCAACGGCGTTTCCCTGCCGATGTAATCCCTTTGAATTTCTTGCAACTCCGAAAGAAATTCCGGATCTTTCAGAAAATGGTTGAAAGCCGTTTCCAGTTCGTCTAGGGGACGGCGCAAGACTTCGGCAACGTATTTGCCACCGTAGCGGTCGAAAAATCCATGGTCGCTGTGCATCATGATTCCTTTCAAAAACAAAAAAACCTTCCAGAAAGTCCGGAAGGTTGCATCCATTTATGCCAAGAACAAAAACCGGACTTAAGCTGAAGTCCGACGCCACCAACGATTGAGGCTGTTTGTTCTTTGCATGCCGCAAAAATAGACAAAGGATTTGGGATTGGCAAGGGTTTTTCTAAATTTTTGAAAAAGGTCAAAGGCGATTTATGAGTGTAATTCAAGAACGGTTCGACGTGGTGGTCATCGGCGGTGGCCATGCGGGAATCGAAGCATCCCATGCGGCTTGGAAAATGGGCGTCAAAACGGCGATGGTGACGATGGATTTGAACGCCATCGGCAGAATGTCTTGCAACCCGGCGGTCGGCGGCGTCAGCAAGGGGCAGATTGTCCGTGACATCGACGCTCTCGGAGGCCTGATGGGCATTTTGACGGACAAAGCGGGCATCCAGTTCCGGATGCTGAACCAGAGCAAAGGCCCGGCTGTATGGGGGCCGCGGGCGCAATGCGACATGAAGCTCTACAGCAAACTGGCCCGCGAAACGTTGGAAAATTGCCGCGGACTCCGCTTGATACAAGGAGAGCTCGCCTCTTTTGAACGCAACCGTTCCGGAAATTTGGAACTGTCGCTTTCCACAGGCGAACGTTTTGAAACGAAAACGCTGATTGTCACCAGCGGGACTTTCCTCTCTTCCAAAATGTTCACCGGCTTGGAAACGAGCGTCGGCGGTCGCGTCGGAGAACCCAGCGCGGACGCGCTTTCCAAATCCATCCTGTCGAACGGCCTGCGACTCCGGCGTTTGAAAACGGGAACTCCGAGCCGCATCGATCCGGATTCCGTGAATTTTGAAGAATGCGAAGTCCAACGCGGAGACGAAAATCCGTGGCCGATGAGCGACCGCTCCCTTGTGCCGATTGACAACGGGAACGTCTGCTGGATAACGCGCACAAATTTGAAAACGCACGACATTTTGCGCATGGGCTTCAAAGACAGCCCCATGTTTTCGGGAAGGATAACGGGAAAGGGTCCCAGGTATTGTCCGAGCATCGAAGATAAGATAAACCGTTTTGGCGACAAGGACGGTCATCAGCTTTTTTTGGAACCGGAAACGAAAGACGTGGAGCGCATTTACCTGAACGGATTCAGCTCCAGTTTGCCGGCAGACATTCAGCTCGCCGCTTTGCGCACGATTCCGGGGCTTTCTCGCGCCAAGGTCATGCAAATCGGCTATGCGGTGGAATACGACAGCATCGATGCAACGCAGCTTTTTCCGACTTTTGAATGCAAGACGATTCCGGGACTTTATTTTGCGGGGCAGGTCTGCGGCACGAGCGGTTACGAAGAAGCGGCGGGGCAGGGCATCGTCGCCGGAATCAACGCCGCGCTCAAAGTGCAAAACGCGGAGCCGTTCATTTTGGGCCGCTCCGAAAGTTACATCGGCGTCATGGCGGACGATTTGTCCCATTTTCTGCTGGATGAACCGTATCGCATGTTCACCAGCCGCGCGGAATACAGGCTCTATCTCCGGGCGGACAATGCGGATTCCCGCTTAAAGGAACGCGCGCGGAAAGTCGGCATGATAGACGATTCACAATATGCCGATTGGAAAAAACGCGAGTCGGAAATGTCCCGCGTCCGGAAGTTCCTGTCGGAAACTCCCGTGCTCCCCAAAGACTGCAATACCTTCCTCGAAGCGGCGGGGCAGGCTCCCGTCCGCGAATCGGTGCGTTTGAATACGCTCCTGCGCCGTCCGGGCATTGATCCCGAAGCCTTTTTCAATCGGTTTGTCCCGGAGTCGAAGCTCATCCGCCGGGATATTTGGAACCTTTTTGCCGAAGAGTCTTATGCGGGATTTTTCGCCCGCCAAGAAAGGGAAATCGAACATGAAAAGAAGATGGACCGGATTCGGCTTTCGCCGGATATGGATTACAGCCGCATCTCGGCGCTTTCGATAGAAAGCCGGAGCCGTTTGGAACGCGCGCGCCCGCTGACCGTCGGCAGCGCCTCCCGCATACCGGGAATTCGCCCCTCGGACGTGATGGTCCTTGCTCACTGGCTTGAACGCGAAGGGGAAAAGCGCTTGTAAAATTCCCCTAACGCCCCTGTCAAATCTTGTTCAGGGCGGCAAAATTAGTTAGATTATGGCCATAAAAATTCATCCCATAGGAACCCCGATGGAAACAGCAGCACAACTTTGGAAAAAAATCCAATCTTCTGAATTCAATCCCGCAACCGACATGAACCTTGTCGAAAAAGTCAAGGAAATCGCCCTGACAAGCGTAGAACCTTGCAAGGTGAGCTTTGGAACCTCTGGATTCCGCGGGGAAATTGGTACGGAATTCACGTTGCGGACGGTGGAAGTTATTGCCGCCGCCATTATTCGGATGTATAAGGAAGCGGACGCGAAACTTTTCGAAGCTCTCGGCGTAAAGGATTTCGAAGAATTTCAAGAACGCGGCATCGTTCTCGGACACGACAACCGCCTTCTCGGAGACGAATTCTGCCGGGCTGTCGCCCAGATTTTCGCCAAAGCGGGCGTCAAAAAGATTTATTACGGTGGGGAAATGGCGACTCCGGAATTTTCCGCCGCCGTGGAACTTCTCAAGGCGGCCTGTTCCATCAACATGACGCCGAGCCACAACCCGTCGAATTATGCCGGCATCAAATTCAATCCGGCGGATGGCGGTCCTGCGGGCCCGGAAATCACCGAAGTCATCACGCGGATTTCGAATGAACTGATGGCGGATTTCGAACGCGAAGAACTTTCTCCCGTTGAACTGACTGCAATCGATTCCGTCGAAATTTACAAGGAATTTCTGCACAAGCAGGGGACTATCAAGTTCGCCCGAATTCAAAAGCTTTTGGACGAAGGCCGTTTGACTCTTGTCTGCGACCATGTTCACGGCGCGACGCGCAACCGCCCGAACGCTTTGCTGGACAACCCCAAATGCCTTCTTTGCCTGCGTACAGAAGATGATCCGCTTTTTGGCGGCATCGCTCCGGAACCGAGCTCCAAAAATCTCGAAGGGGTCAAGAAAATTTTGGACCAGAGCCAAAGCTGGTACCGTCTCGGATGCATTTTTGATCCGGATGGAGACCGCGTCCGTTTTTACGATGGCACGCGCGAAATCGACATGAACCGTTTTGGGGCCATCGCGTTCCATTACATGGTGACTTGGCGCAAGGAACAGGGCGTTGTGGCGAAATCCGTCGCGACTTCCAACTTCGTGAATGTCATTGCGAACAAGTTGGGCGCGCCCGTCATGGAAACTCCGGTCGGCTTCAAGAATTTCCGCCCGTGGCTTTCTCGGACGGCAAATCCCAAAGCCCTGATCGCTTTCGAAGAATCCGACGGCATTTCCGGACTCGACAATACGCTGGAAAAGGATGCCCAGTTCGGCCTTTTGCTCGCCCTTGAAATCATGGCGACGACGGGAAAGAATTTGGGCGAATACCTGGATGTTCTTTACGAGGAATTCGGGAAGTTCTATCCGAACCGCGCGGGTTTTGAAGTGGACAAGTCCCTTGTCGGCGCTCCGCTTGCCGCTCAGGTGATGGCCGTGGCAGACAAGGCGAAGCCCGGAACCTTGGTGAAAATCGGCGATTGCGAAAAGAAAGTGCGCGAATTGCTGACACTCGATGGCGTAAAAATCATTTTCGAAGATGATTCCTGGATGCTTATCCGGCCTTCGGGAACGGAGCCCAAAGTGCGCATTTATACGGAATGCCGTGAAGAATCCGAAAAGGATGCCATGTTCGAATCGGCCAAGGCGCTCTTCTTCGGAAAATAAGTTCCACGTTGGTTTAGGAGTTGAAAATGCTGAAGAAATTGGCGACAATCTTGATTTTCTGTTCTGCGGCGCTTTCCTTTGCGCAAGTGAAACCGTCCTTTCAGGCGTTTGGTGCAGACTACCTGAAATTGGGCGAAGCTTCGAGAGGGTATCATCCGTTCGAAGTCAAGGTGAATTTTGCGCCATGGGCCTTTGTCGCCCGTGGAAACGTGAAAGCTCCGCAAGGAGATCCTGATTTGCTGTTCAACAGCATGGACAACGACCAGCTTTATGTGATGGTGGCGTATGCTCCGGCTCCGGTTTCCGGATCGGATGGTCTTGAATACCAGGCCGGGATTTACGACATCACCCTCTTTTATTCCGATGGCGAAGATGAATTTCAATCGGTCATCAAGGATTTGAACATTTCCCTTCTTCCGCCGATTGCCGGCGATTCTTGGGCGACAGGTTCTTTGCAGGACGCTCAAGGGAAGCGCGGAACCCCCGGTTCCGTTTTCAAAAACAAGGAATTTGCCAATGCCATTTTCCAAGCTTCGGCTCAACCGCTTTCCAAAGCGCAAGCCAAGGCGGCTGTCAAGGCGGCTGAAGATCGCAAAAAACAAGCGCTGATCGCCCAGCGGGATTCCATCGCCGCGGCACAAAAAGCGGCGGAAAAGCGGAAACAGGATTCCATCCTTTCTGCCGAAGAAAAGCGCAAACGGATTCAACAAGAACAACTGCGGCAGCAGCAAATGCGGCAACAACAACAGCAGCAATATCCTCAACAGCAATACCAGCAATATCCGCAGCAGTATCCACAACAGCAGCAATACCAGCAGCGTCCGCAACAGTATCCACAACAACAGCAATACCAGCAGCGTCCGCAACAGTATCCACAACAACAGCAATACCAGCAGCGTCCGCAGCAGTATCCACAACAGCAGCAATACCAGCAGCGTCCGCAGCAGTATCCACAACAGCAGCAATACCAGCAGC
>CAYNID010000010.1:0-9859 GCA_964397425.1 uncultured Fibrobacter sp. | reverse complement strand
CAGCAATACCAGCAGCGTCCGCAGCAGTATCCACAACAGCAGCAATACCAGCAGCGTCCGCAACAGTATCCACAACAACAGCAGTACCAGCAGCGTCCGCAACAAGTGGCACCGGCGGCTCCATCCGATCCTTGTGATCAGCCGGGAATGTCTCCTCTTCAAAAGAAGCGTTGCCGGATGAGCAAATAATTTTAACGAATGAAAGAGAAAATCACCTGAACGGGTGATTTTCTTTTTTTTGCAATCATCCAACGGCGTCTTGAACGACCCTAGGGAAGTTGCTAAAAATCTCCCAGTTGAAAACAGTCCTTATGTCTCTGCATTCAATTCCGAAATCCGAATTATACACTCCACAACTCTACACTCCTCCTAATTCTTCATTGCACAAAAACGGCTCGCGTATGCCTCCCAAACAGTGCAAAATTCACCACCACGCAGAAAAGGCTTTGGTGTGAAATCCCATCAAAAACAACGTCAAATTTCACAGCCTACGCATTCCGAAGTACAAAAAGTTTCTGCCACAAAACGGAAGTCCACAGTTCACAAAAAAGTCTCGCTGACTTCGCTTTCAAAACCGTGCAAAATTCAACACACTGCAGAAAAGGCTTTGGTGTGAAATCCCATCAAAAACAACGTCAAATTTCACAGCCTACGCATTCCGAAGTACAAAAAGTTTCTGCCACAAAACGGAAGTCCACAGTTCACAAAAAAGTCTCGCTGACTTCGCTTTCAAAACCGTGCAAAATTCAACACACTGCAGAAAAGGCTTTGGTGCAAAATCCCACCAAAGAAAGTTTCCCGTCCACAGCCCAATTCCGAATTACGCATTATACATTTCTCATTTCTCATTCCTAACTTCAAACTCCACTCTCCACATTCCAAACTCCTCATTTCTAATTTCTAATTACTAACTCCACACTCCTAATCCCTCATAATGCATTCAGAAAATAACGCAAAAAAATCCCCAGGAATCTTCCTGGGGAGGCAAATTTAGCCGAGAAATGTTATTCGTTGCATTCCTTGGCAAAGGCCGTTTTCATTTTTTGGAACGCCGCCAACGGGTCGAGTTCGATTTCTTCGGAAGCTTCGTCGACGAGGCTGGCGAAATCGTTATACCATTCGGTGAAAATTTCCACTTGCAGGTGATCCGGGCCGGGAAGGGTCAGGCGGACTCCGCATTCATCCCCAATGCGTTCTTCGTATTGGTCAAGTTCGGGCTTGAGCAGGGCCAAGTCAAAACCGTCAAGGTCTTCCGGGTCGAGCCAAACCGGAGCTTCCTTGTCGTCGGATTCCGACTTTTCTTCAGCCGGGTCTTCGGCGTGATTGCTGCAGCAACAACAATCGTCTTCTTCGATTCCCGCGTCGTAATAGAATTCCTCGTCTTCGAGGTAGAGGGTTTCCACAAAGACGCATTTGGATCCGAGGGCGTTGGCGACATCAATGAATTCATTGAAATTTCCGCCGAAATAACGGCACGTTTCCGCGTCCGAGTTGATTTCCTGTACGGGAACCGGCAAAAAGCCGAACTTCTTCAAATTTTCGAAAATTTCATCGGTAACAGTTTTTGACATAGGATCTCCTATTGATGATATTTAATCAAGGACGGGGCTTTTTCCCGGATGAGCTTCATAATGCGGGCTTCCGCTTCATCGCCTCGGGCTGTTTCCCTGACGCTGCACATCGGTTGGAAAAGCGGGCTGTTAAAAAGCGTTCCGAGAGGGATAGGGTTCTTTCTGCAGAAAGTCGTTTCGACGAAATCCCGCGCGGCATCCTGCAAGTCGTCGCATTTCGGGTAGTCGCCTTTCTGATAGGTGTTGTAAAGTTCGACAAAAATCTTCGATGCTTCGGGGATGTTCGCCGTCGCGCTGATGAGACCGGAACCGCCCAATTCAAGCATGTCGATAAAGAATCCGTCTTCGCCGGAAAGGACGGCAAAATCGTTGTCCTTGGTTTCGCGGATGACCCGAGCCGTGTCTTCGTGGAATTTTTCGCCAATGCGGAAGTCGACCGCCTGTTTGAGGCCGATGATATTCTTGTCTTCGGAAAGGGCGATGAGCGTGTCCGGATGCACATAGCTGGCGGTGCGGCCGGGAACGTTGTAAATGATGATCTTGGCGCCCGTTTCGGAGCTCAGGGTCTTGAAGTGCTTCTCGATGCCTTCCTGCGAGGGATTGTTGTAATATCCCGTGACGCAGAGGACCGGAACTTCGGCAATTTTCTGCACTTCATCAATCATTTCGACGGATTCACGCGTGCAATTGGAACCGGCTCCGGCGATGACGGGAACGCGCCCGTCGACGTAATCCAACGTGAACTTGATGATGTCCAAATGTTGCCGATGGGTGACTGTCGCGCTTTGGCCTGTCGTGCCTACGGGGAGAATACCCGCAACGCCGGATGCAATCAGGTCGTCAATCATCAGTTTCATCTTTTCGTAATCAATCGAATTACGGAGATTTTTGGGATCGTCGTCCTTGAGGGGCGTGAAGAGGGCGGGAAATACCCCGCGGAGTTGAGAAGCGTTTGTGATTTGCATAAGTAGCCATAAAATAGACAAAAAACGGAACGATTTTCCTTAAATTTTGCAAAAAAAGATGTTTTAAGCCTTCCTAGGGCAGGAATCCGGGAGTTTTTTCCAAAAAAAAACGAAAAAAAAGAATAGATTTTGAAAAACAGAAAAGGTGGTTTGTTTGTGAATATTTCAAAATCCTTGGCAGCGATTTCCCTTGGTCTCGTGGCGATTTCTTCAGAGTCTTTTGCCGCAGGGGATGAATTCAAATGGAGTAATGTCAGCATGGGCGGCGGCGGATTCGTCTCCGCGATTGTCGCCTCCCCGGTGGACGAGGGCCTGTTTTACGCCCGTACGGATGTGGGCGGCGCTTACCGCTTTGACAATGCGACGTCGAAATGGATTTCGCTCATGGACTGGGTGGATGTTTCCGAAAGAGGACTTTTGGGCGTTGAAGCGATTGCGGTTGATCCGAAAAAGACGGGAACGGTTTACATGGTCGCTGGAACCAGTTATTGGAACAACGGACGAAGCGCGTTCTTGCGGTCTTCGGACAAGGGCGACACCTGGGACATGGTTTACGTCTGGGATTCTACGGGGGCAAAAGGCGCGCCCGTGATGGCGTTCAAGGCGCATGGCAACGGCATGGGCCGCGGCAATGGCGAAGCGCTCGCCGTCGATCCGAACAATTCGGACATTATGTTCTACGGTTCCAAAAACAGGGGCCTTTGGAAGTCGGTCGACAATGGTTCTTCTTGGTCGCACGTGGATTCTTGGACTACAGCCGCCGGCAGCGACACCACATGGAACGGTTCGGGATTCAGCTTTGTCCAGTTCGCTCCGGGCTCTTCCAAAATCCTTTATGCGGGATTTCTCCGCGAAGGTTCAACGTCCAAAAACACATTTGAAAATGTATTCACGTCGACGGATGGCGGCAAAACGTGGACTGCGCTGCCGATTCCCGATGCGCTCCGCTCGACAGCCGGCGGGGGACTTGTCCGCCTAATGCCGCAACGCGCCGTTGTCGCCTCGGATGGGGCATTTCTCATGGTGACCTTTGCCGATGGGGCGGGCCCGCATACGATGGCATGGGACGAAGGCTGGGGCATGATTTACGATGGATTTGGCCGCGGCGCGGTCCTCAAGTATGACGTGGCGTCCAAGACCTGGAGCGATGTCTCTCCGAACAATCTCCTCTATTACGACGGCGCAAAATACGATGAAACGGACTATGCGAGCGGAAACTATGAATATTGCGGACCTTATGGCGGAATCGCCATCAACCCTTCCAATTCAAACGAAATCGTGGTGACGACAGAAGGTTACACGGGAGCCCAATACTGGAAGCTCACCGATAGCACTTACGATGCAGACGGACAGTGGGGAACGCAAATTTACCATTCGACGGATGGCGGCGCGAACTGGGTGCAGTCTTTCGCTTACAACGTGAACACCGTGACGATGGACGAAAACGGAATCGATTGGATGAAGCTCAGCTCGATCCATTGGTCGGGAAGCGCGGCGATCGATCCCTTCAACGGCAAGCGCGTGTTTGTCTCTTCGGGCAACGGCGTTTTCCGCACGGACGACATTGCCGCTTACACACTCTCCGACGATCCTTATGTTTCTTCGGGAACGCGCGTTTACGACGCATGGGGAGTCGTCACCAATAATCAGGTCTGGAAAGTTTCCAGCCACGGCATCGAAGAAACTGTCCCGTATGAAGTGGTGAGCATTCCGGGCGGGCCGCTGGTTTCCGTCATTGCGGACTACGATGGATTCCGCCATGATGATATTGCGAAATATCCGAAAACGCGGCACACGACAAGCGTCGGGGGAGACGTCCATCTGGGCTCCACCTACGGTCTCGCTTACGCTTACAAATCGGGAAAATTGGTGAAAGTCTCTGCGGCGCGTTCTTATGCGGGAAAATACAACTCGGTTCCCTATGCGCCTCTCCAGTATTCCTCGGATTCGGCGACTTCCTGGTCCGTGGAAACTTATACGGGGCCGGATTCGAGCTATAAGTCGGGAACGGCTGCGATATCGACGGATGGAGCCGTGGCCATCTGGGTTCCCGGTTCGGGGACTGCGCAGGTTTTCCGCAATTACAACTCGACAACTTGGGAAGCTGTTTCGGGCATCGACGCGAATTCTTTTGTTGTCGGCGATCCGGAAAACGCACAAGTCTTTTACGCGTTCGACAAGACGACCGGCAAATTTTACAAGAGTTCCGACCAGGGAAAATCGTTCAGCGAAGTCGGCAATCCGGGCGTGAGCCAGTTCAACAAGTTCCGCGCGATTCCCGGATACGAAGGGGATCTTTGGCTGCCCATCGCCGCACAAGACGACAATGGCAATGCGGCAGGGGGAAAACTGCTGCATTCGACGGATGGCGGCAAAACGTGGACGGAAATTTCCGGAATCACGTATTGCGAAGCGGTCGGATTCGGCGCCCCAAAGAAGAAGGGCGATTACCCGGCCATTTACGCGCTTGCCCAAATCGAAGGTACGATTGGCGTTTACGGCTCGGATGACAAGGGAAAATCCTGGGCGCGCATCAATGACGACGGTCATGAATTCGGCGGTCTCGCGAACGGTGAATTTGTCATGGGCGACATGAACACTTACGGTGTCGTTTACATGAGTACCGCAGGCCGCGGCATCGCCGCCCGCGTTCCGCTCGATTGGGACATGGGAACCTCTTCGTCTACGGCATCCATCGGCGACAAGCCCCGTCCTGAAGCGGGATTGAAATTCAGCAAATTGGCTACGCTCGAAGGGAACAATTTGCATTTGACGGTGAACAATTCCCGCGTGAACGTGAGCCTCTTCGACTTGAAAGGAAACAAGGTTTTCAGCAAGAGCTACACATCGTCGACGGTTCTTCCGCTGAATGGACTGGTGAACGCCCGCGGCACGTACTTCCTCCGCGTGACAGGCGGTGGCGCGCAAATGCTTTCTGCGAAACTTGCCATTTTTGAATAAAACAGATCTCGGAGATTCTCCAGGTGACTGCTGCCGGAGAATCTTCGTGTTGAATTGAAATTTCCGATTCAGAAAATCTCTTGCACATTTAACGCCGTTGAAGTATATTTTGCATGGATTCTGTTCATTCACCAGGTGATTTAAATTGTCAAAGGCAATCAGGGAGAATCGATGTGTTTTTGTGAAAAAGAAACTTGTTTGTCTGTGATGTTCTTTACAGACAAAAGAATGGGCTTAAAACAACAAACGTTCTTGCGCTGATTGGAATGAGGGAAATATGTCGGCAAAAGGGAAATTCAATAAAATTATCCAGGCCTTTTTACTCTTGCTGTGGGCGTTTTTTGCACTGGTCTTTTTCTCCGCTCTTTTTACCGCCGAGTCTATCGGCAAATTGATATTTTATTTGTTGATGACGGTATTTTTCATTTGCTGCGCCATTCGGAGTTACAAAAAGATAAAATCCAAAATTTCCACAGAAACCCAGCCCGGCACTCAGTTCAAAAAAGAAACGGTGCACCAAAAAGAAATGCCCCAGTCAATTTCGTCGGGGATGAAAAAAGTGGAGTCTTTTAAGGCGGCGATCAAAGCGAAAATAGCGGAAGCGTCTGAAAAGATTTCCAAACAGAAAAAAATGGATGTTGTCGGCGCGGCGCATCAACTTCACCTCGTCCTCGAAAAATTGTCGCTGAATAAAAATTTTAGACAGCGGATTAATGAAATTGTGAATACCTCGGATCCCATAGATGACAAATTGTTGCACTTCACCTGTGCGGAACTCCTATACATTCAAAAAGCGCTGGGACATGAATTCTCTTATGACAAAAGGGAAAGTCTTGGTATTTTCTGCATCATGGTGGTGCGTGCCAACGATTCGTTTCAGTGGAGCAAATCCGAAATCAAAGCTTGTTTGAATAATCAGGATATCAAAAAATACGTTCTCGATGCGGTTATTTCTCTGGACTCCACCGTTTCTCAATTCGAAGAAAAGAAGTTCCCTTCGGCGATTTTGATGCTCATCGAAGATGAATCTCTCGCCCGGGATTACAAGTCCGCCCTTTTGGACTATGCCAGGGCTGTCGCGAACACGGATTCCCAACTGACTCCGGCGGAACAAAAATTCTTGAAGGATTTGGAAGATTGGAACGGACAGGAGTCCATCGAGAAAAAAGAGGGAAATTCTTTATCCTGCATCGAAGAATTGAATCGGCTGATAGGCTTGAATTCCGTCAAAAGGGAAATATCGACTTTTTATAATTTTCTGAATGTGCAGGAACGCCGAAAAGCTCAAGGTTTGCCCATCCCTCCCACCTCGTATCACTGTGTCTTTACCGGAAATCCCGGCACCGGCAAAACGACTGTTGCCAGAATCATGGCGGGAATCTATAAAGAATTGGGCATTTTGAAGAAGGGACATCTTGTCGAAGTCGATCGCTCGAAGCTTGTGGCGGAATATGTGGGGCAGACTGCCGTAAAAACCAACAAAGTTGTCGACGAAGCGATGGATGGAGTCCTGTTCATCGACGAGGCGTACACGCTCGCGGGGAATTCTTCCCAGGATTTTGGCAAAGAAGCGATTGACACGTTGTTGAAGAGAATGGAAGACGACCGCGACAGGCTGGTTGTCATCGTCGCCGGTTATACGGACGAAATGACCCGATTCATTTCTTCGAATCCCGGTTTGCAATCCCGTTTTAATCATTTTATTGAATTTGAAGATTATTCCCTTTTGGAATTGATGGAAATTTTCAAAAAGCGCGCGGAAGAATACCAGTATACTCTTTCGGATGAATTTGTTCAAAAACTTCAACTTTATTTCCAGCGGGCGATAGAAAACAAGGGCAGGAGCTTTGGCAACGCGCGATTTGCAAGAAATCTTTTTGAAAAATGCCTTGAATGCCAGGCGAACCGAATTTCCCTTGCGGAAAATGACGCAGGCTTGAACGTCTTGACGGCGGAGGATTTTCCTCAATAATTCCATCTGGAATTTTGCATGACAGAGGAACAGCCGCGAAATTGGCGGCTGTTCCTTTTGTCTTGGCCGTTTTCGGTGGAATCGGGCGAAATCCGGGATTCGCGCGGCGAAACTTTTCCTATATTTGGCTCGAATTCCGTAATTATACGAGAAGGTGATCTATGGGCAAAAATTTATATCAGAAAGTCTTTGAAAGCCACGTCGTGGGCAAACTCCCGAGTGGTCAATACCAACTTTTCATCGGAGCGCATCTTTGCCACGAAGTGACCAGTCCCCAGGCGTTCGCCATGCTTCGGGAAGAAGGCCTCAAGGTGAAATATCCGGAGCGTACATTCGCAACGGTGGACCACATCATTCCGACGACAACGGCTGCCCGTCGCCGCCCGTTCCAAGATCCCGTTTCGGAAGAAATGCTTGAACATCTTGAAAAGAATACGCGCGATTTCGGCGTGCGCTTCTTTGGCCCGGACGCAGGGGAACAGGGCGTTATTCACATCGTCGGTCCGGAAGAAGGCGTTACCCAGCCGGGCATGACCGTCGCCTGCGGAGATTCCCACACGGCAACACACGGCGCATTCGGCGCGGTCGCTTTTGGCATTGGAACAAGCCAGGTGGCGGATGTCTTGGCAACTCAGACTTTGGCGATGAGCCCGCTTAAAACGCGCCGCATCCGCTTTACGGGAAAACTAGCTCCCGGCGTTACGGCAAAAGACGTCGCGTTGGCGTATATTGCAAAGCTCGGCGTGAACGGCGGCGTCGGCTACGCTTACGAATTTGCCGGCCCGGTCATCGAAAACCTCGACATGGAAGGTCGCATGACCGTTTGCAACATGGCCATCGAAGGGGGAGCCCGGGTCGGTTACTGCAATCCGGACGAAAAAACGTTCGCCTTCCTCCGCGGCAAGCCCTATGCGCCGAAAGAGGACAAATGGGAAGAGGCTGTCGCCTATTGGAAGTCCGTGGCGACAGATGCCGACGCGACTTTCGACGATGAAGTGGAAATCAACTGCGACAATCTGGAACCGATGGTCACCTGGGGCATTACGCCGGCACAGGCCATGCAGTTGAACGACAATATGCCGAAAATCAGCGAGTTCACCGGTTCAGAACAAAAAGTGATTCGCGAAGCTTACGAATACATGGGCTGGGAAGAAGGCGGCAAGATGGTTGGAACGCCGATTGACATCGCCTTTGTCGGCAGCTGCACAAATGGACGGCTTCCGGATTTGATTGCCGCCGCCGAAATCTTGAAAGGCCGCCACGTCTCTCCGTCTGTCAAAATGTGGGTCGTCCCCGGTTCCCAGAAAATCAAGAAAGAAGCGGAAGCTCTTGGTCTTGACAAAATTTTCACGGATGCGGGTGCGGAATGGCGCGAAGCGGGATGTTCCCTTTGCCTTGCCATGAATCCGGACAAGTTGCAGGGCCGTCAGGTCAGCGCGAGTTCGAGCAACCGGAATTTCAAAGGCCGCCAGGGAAGTCCGACAGGCCGCACTATCCTCATGAGCCCCATCATGGTGGCAGCCGCCGCCATCGAAGGCAAAGTGACCGATGTCCGCAAATACCTTAAATAAGGAGCGCTAAGATTATGTTGACAGTGATAGATACAGTGAAAGGTTCCGGCATTCCTCTGCGTGGAAACGACATTGACACGGACCGCATCATTCCGGCGCGCTTTTTGAAGTGCGTCACTTTCGACGGATTGGGAGACAACGCCTTTGCCGATGACATTGCCGGTCTTGAAGCGCAGGGGAAAGTTCACCCCTTCCGCGATCCGAAGTATAAAAATGGCACCATCTTGGTTTCAAACCGCAACTTTGGCTGCGGATCGAGCAGAGAACACGCTCCCCAGGCGTTAAAGCGCTGGGGCGTCCGGGCCATTATCGCCGAAAGCTACTCGGAAATTTTCTTTGGAAACTGCGTCGCCATCGGCGTTCCCTGTTTCCGGGTTTCACACGAAGTCGCAGACAAAATTTTGTCGTGGATAGAAGAGCATCCGGCAGAAGAAATGGTGACGAGTACCGACAGCCGCACGTTGACGATGGGGAATGAAACGATTCCGTTAGAACTTGCCGAAGGTCCCCGCGGACAATTCTTGGACGGTTCCTGGCACGCCCGCGGCGTTTTGATGTCTCACGAAGACGAAGTGGCGAAGTTGGCCAGCCAATTGCCGTATATGCAATTTCTAGCCCGCTAAAAATCACATTGAAAAAAACGCGTACAGGATTGTGCGCGTTTTTTTTGTGCGCGGAACTGTAAATAATTCGGAATGCGGAATTCGGAATGCGGAATTAGGGTTGCGGACTGAGAACTTTTCTTGGATGGGTTTTCGAATCAAAGCCTTTTCTGCGGTGGTGGGGATTTTGCACGTGGTAGAACGCAGTCGGCGAGCC
>CAYNID010000009.1:0-61021 GCA_964397425.1 uncultured Fibrobacter sp. | reverse complement strand
GGTCGTAAGGTTCCGTTCCGCACACCGCCTTGTAAAGCTTGACCGTGTCCGCGGCGCAGATTACGTTCACGGAGCCGTTCCCCTCGTCCGAAAGGGTGCAGCCGATGCCATCTTTTCCACTAGTTCCGTTTTCCCCTTTTTCACCCTTTTCTCCGTTGATGCCGTCCTTTCCGTCCAAACCGTTCAGCACGACTCCGACGGAATCATTGCCGCAAACGATTTTGTAGCCGGCCCCATTTTCGAGCGTTTCCGCCGCGCAGCTTTCGCCGTTCTCTCCGGGTTTTCCGTTTTCTCCCTTTGCACCTTCTTTGCCGGCATCGCCCTTGGCTCCGTTCAAGACGACACCGACAGAGTCTCCATTGCAAAGGACTTTGTAACCCGTGCTGTCGCTCAAAAGCTCGACTTTGCAAGATTCGCCGTCTTCACCACTTTCTCCTTTGAGCGTTTGCCATTTGCCGTCAGCGCAATAATAAACGGCACCCGAATCCGCGGCAAAGAGCATTTCGCCCGTATTTTCAGAAGCGCATTCCGGGAACGCTTCGCCTTTCGCCAGCTGAGCGATTCCCGTTGTTTCGTTGACCGTCGTCTTGGTCACGTCATCGCCGCAACCGGAAAAAGCAAGCCCCAAAAAGGCAATCGGCAAAAGATTCTTTTTCATAATCCTTCCTTTTCTGTATAGAATTTAAATAAAATGTCACGAATATATCTCTCAAAAACTGTATAAAACTTTCGTTTTCATATACAAGAACTTCTCGTTAAAATGGACGGATTGCATTTTCCATTAAAACTGTCGCCGTCCGCGGAGCGATGGTCAAACGCTTCCCTTGGCGAAGAAAAGGGTATTTCAAATTTTATTATCTTCTCCTTGAAATGAAATATCCGCTGTTTTTGACCTGGTCCCTTTGGGCGCTCTCCGCAACCCTCTCCGCGGCTTCTGCCGTGAATGTCGTTTCGCTGAGCCCATCCGCAAAGGCGATCTTTGGACAAGAGGCCTTGGAAACCGGCGCACCGGACTCCGAAATCCAAGTGCCCTTCCTCCTGGGGAATACGGCGGATTCCGAGAATTTTTCCGAAGAGGATTCCGGCGTTCTGGATGAATCCGGGGATTTTTCCGAAGCGGGACAAAAAAATCCGGAGATTCTGGCCGTCGACATGTCCGTTTCCGCGTTGCCCTTGGAAAGTGGCCGCATCACATCGCCTTTTGGCTTTCGGCACTACCGCATCCACAAAGGAATCGACATCGGTCTCAGGCGGGGCGACACAGTCCGGGCCGCTTTCCCGGGGAAAGTCGTCCGCGTCCGATACGAACGCCGCGGCTACGGAAAGTACATCGTCTTAAAGCACGAAAATTGCGGAATTTCGCGGACCATTTACGCGCATCTTTCCAAATACATTGTCAAAGTCGGCGACGAAGTCGAAGCGGGAACGCCGATAGGACTCGGCGGCAGCACAGGCCGCTCAACCGGTCCGCACCTGCACTTCGAAATGCGGGCAGGCGACATGCCCCTCGATCCCACACGCTTTTTTGAATTTGGAACAGGCCCCCGTGAAGCGGAAATCATCGCCTATCCAATGCAGGAATTGCAAAGCGAATACGCCGCCCACGAAAAAGAAGCGAGCAAGCACCGCTACCACCGCGTGCGTCCCGGCGACACGTTGAGCAAAATCGCGCGCAAATACCGCACCAGCGTGAGCCGCCTGCAAAAGCTCAACGGGCTCAAAAAGAACTCCATTTTGCGCGTAGGCCGCCTCATCCGCTGTTCTTAATTTTTTTCATTGCACGGATTTAATATCTTTGGATTGTGAAAAACGTTTCAGCCATTTTGTTCGCCGTCTTGACCCTTTCGGTTTCGTCTTTTGCACTGGACCGCATTTGGGACACGCGTTACACCTTTGGCCCGGAATTCATGACCCGCGACAGAATTTCCGTCGGAGCGGGATTTTACACAAACTACGAAGAAGACGGCTACTTGCCTCTCAACGCCCAACTGGCCATCAACGACTACTGGGAAATCGGCGGCAAGCTCCTGTTCGACACCGAAGACAATCTGGAAAGCGTCCAAGCGTATTTGGACTTGGGCGGAAAGTTCCGGATTTTTGAATACTCCACCATCGAAGCGGATTTCCTATTCGGCATCGGAAACAACCGCGGATCGGGACTTGTCTTCTCGTATGCGAAACTCCAGCCGCTATCGAGAATCTTTTCGACGCTTTACGAAGTCCGCCTCGGATTTTTTGACCGCATCGTCAGCGAGGACGGCATTTCCGAATTCGCCGTCGGCGTGACTCCGCAATTCAAGTTCACCCCGGCAGTCTTAGCGATGGTCGGCATAGAAACGTCAGGAAGCCTGGGAAATTTCACCGACGACTTCATGGTTGACCTGGTCCCCCGGGTACAGTTTGGAATCCTTCCCCACTTCCACGTACAGGGCGAACTTTCGATAGGCATCATTCAAGAAAAGAACAACGACAGAATCCGCGTCGGCTGTTACGGGATAATCGAATTTTAACCGCCAAACCATCCAAGAAACGGCAAGCAGCCGTTCTTGAAAGTGGTTTTCGACAAATTAAACATCCGGAGAGAAGATGACCCTTTTGCGGATGAGAATCCGCCGGACTTTTCGGCAATAATCTTTCCAGAAGTTTTGGAAAGCCCGCAAATCGCTCGGCGAAGACGGGACCGTCAACGTTTCGGAAATCCGATTGTCCGTATATTTCAAAATGGTATGCCCACCACCCTGCCGGGCGACAGTCCACAGCCCGGTCGCAAGCAGCCTGTGGCACAAATCGTTGAACTTTTTGTCGGAAGAAATTTTAATTCGCATGCAAGGCTCCTTTTTTAATCCATCCACGCATCGTTATCGGAAAGAAGAGCGTCAAGAGAACGGCTTTCATCCTCGGTCAGTTCAAACTCCGCATGGATTTCGGATTTCATCTTTTCGGGAATGCCGTTGATTTCAAGGCTTCTTTTCGCCAGATTGAAATCCGCGTCAAATTTGTACGTCGCCGAAGTCGGGCGAACATCCCGCGCCAATTTTTCAATTCGAATGTCCGGAGAAAAAAGTTTCCAGTTTTCCGGCCCAACAATCATTTGTTCCAAATCCTGAAATCCATCGTCATACCAGGAATCCGGTTTTTCTTCCACCTGGAGGACAAAAAAATGATTTTCGTCCAAGTTCAGGAACGATACCAGAAAAGTCCCGTTGATCGTTTGCCAAAGCATTTCGTCCTCTGCTGCGCGGATTCCTTCTTCCGTCAATTCCCACTTGCCATTTTCCCGCCGGAGCATTTTTTGACATTCGAAGAAGTATAAAAGGTTTTGAACGGCGTTCCGCCTGGCGATGCCGTTGTCCGCAAACAAATCTCGGGAGATTTCTTCAGCGCTTGCCTGCGGATGATTTTGCAGATACGTCAAAAATGCGCGAATCCAGGGATTCTTGAACCTTTTTGAAATTTCACCTTTTACAAGGTAATGGTCGATCAAGTTTGTCACATCAATTTTCATTGTATTCTCCTGTTTTGAATGAATGATTTTTCAGTTTCTGCACGACACGTCCGAGCGCACCTTGGGATTTTGACATCTGCCGAAAGTTCCCGACATGGACCATCATGTATTTCGCCCGAGTCATGGCGACATTCAGCCGATTGGGGGCTTCCAAAAAGCTGGTCGGATGCGAATTGCTGTAGCTCAAAAAGACGATGTCCGCTTCATGCCCCTGAAACGAATCCACGGAACCCGCCTTGTATTCCACAAGATTTTTCGCGTTTTTAAAAACTTCCCGACAAATCCGCTGCAATTCATCCGCCTGCTCTTTATAAAACGAAAGTGCGGCGACAGACCATTTTCCCGGAGACTTTCTGGGATGCTTTTTTGCAAATTTCAAGAAGTTTTGAAGCTCACGCCGAATCCAATCCTGCTCCTTCTTATTGCAATTTTTTGAATTGCATTTTCCTTTGACATCTTTCCAAAGAAGATGGCGTTCTCCATCAATCTGATATTCCCATTCGCGTTTTCCCCGCATGTGTTCCGAACGCATCGCCTTGCCTTCGTAGAATTCATCCGAAGCGATTTTTGCAATATCCGGATGGGAGCGGTGCTGAAACGAAAGCGCGACCCGTCGCCGTTTCAAATCCTCTTGGGGAAAACCGCGGAATAGCGCCAGATTTCGAAAAGTACCATATCCGCGCAAAAAGACTTCCATGCAAGACGGCAGGTATATCTGCGACAACAGATGAACCGTTTTTTCAACTTCTCCATTCGCGGATTCCGGAAGCAGCATCCGGATTTCCTTTTGCAAGGAAGCTCTTAAATCCGCAGCGGTGTTGAACACATTGTCCCGCTGTTCAAAAAGGCGGATTTCTCGCCACGCCATTTCGTCGCACCATTCCTGAGGTTCATTTTCACTGAAACGGCCAAAGCATTTTTCGCGGGTGCATCGAGCTTGAAAAACCCAAGCTTGCATTTCCTCTTCGTGCAAAATCCGTCCCGAATATTTATCCCTTGCCAAACGAACCGTTGTAATCCGCGGAGAGATGACATTCCTGAATTTTTCAAACGATGCGGTTGAACCCAGGATGATGTCGACATACGGCAGCAGTTCCGAATCTTCTTCGTTGTCCGCATCGGCAAAAAGGACATTCCTCTCCCCGGCGTATTTTCGGTAAAGATAGGTGTCGTAATCCGACTCTTTCTCTTTCAAAATACACACCTGGCGATTGCACTTCCCTTTTGAAGCGAGAAGCGTGTCGGCGGCAGCTGTCAAGTTCAATTTCACCTTTTCGTCATCCAGATAAGCCATCTGCAAATTGTTCGCGAAATCGGCATCGTCTACATAAGGTGGCAATTGTTTAATGTCCCCGACGACAATCCAGCGCCTGCACAAAATCGCGGGAACGAGAAATTCCTGAACCGTTGTTTTCGACGCTTCGTCAATAATCAAATAGTCAAATGGCGGATCAGAAATTTGCATCTGCATCCTTTTGCGCAATTCCGGCAGAGACGCTCCAAACGTCGTACCGGCGACAATCGGAGCGTTTTCTTCAAGGAGGTCGAAGAGCGCCGCGTTTTTGTTCGGGTCGGAATGATTGAACAAGAAATCTTGTTCCGGCGTACGCTTTTCCAATTTTTCCAACCGGGATTTCAACATTTCGGACTCCGTCTTCGAAAAATTCCTTGAAATGAATTTTTTCCCGGCGAAGCTGATTTTGGAATTATCGCCATCTCCACAACGTCGGATACAGAAATCCTTACAATCGGGAGACAGTTCCAAAAATTTTTCAACAATGTTGTCAACGGCGACATTTGTCGAGGCGACGAGTAAAACCCGCTGATTCCGAAGCATCAACTGATACAGCAATTCGACAATCGCCGTCGTTTTTCCAGAACCGGGAGGGCCTTCCAAAAAGGCAAAGTCCGGCGTTGAAAGCGCAGTCTGTACAAACCGCCGCTGTTCATCATTTCCTTTGCGGTTTTTCTCTTTCAACACAAAGTAATCTTCGTCTTCCAATTCGATATTTTCAAACGGGGGCAATGCCAAATTTTCCTGTTTGAAAAAATGGGCCAACGCCTGATTTCCAGAACCCATCATAATGGGAAATTCTTCATCCAGCCTTTTGCGAATCATTTCTCTTTGAAAGACAAATTGTTTTCCCGTCAAAGATTCGATGGCGAAAATTTCGGCAAGCTGCTTTGCAATGGAAGGCGCAACGCACAAAAGGAATCCGGGCTTTACCGGAGCGGAAAGGGATATCTGAACATTTCCGCCTTTAGAGCATTCCACTTTCAACCAATTAATTTGTAAAAAATTTTCCTCTTTCAACCGGGTACGGGGAACTTCATTTTCTGGAATCTGGTAACAGCCCAATCCTTTTTTGAAATTCAATTTAAAGCTGTCGATGATATCCTTGAATTTGCTGCGCGTCCTTTCCGAAGGCAAAAGACTGTAAACGCAATCTTCTTCGTCAACAAGTTTCACCTGGACGAAATTTGTTTGAAATCCGGAAAGTTTCAGCTCGATTTCTCTTTCTATCGTATGGATATATTCTTTTTCGGAAATCATGTTCACCTCAATATTGAATTTCATTGCTTGTCAAATGGAATCCGAAACCTTCCGGGCATTCGTAAACATGTAAATGAACATGCCTGGTTTCTTTGGCATAGTAAAGGTTTTCCATCGCCACGCCATAAGTCGGATAGAGTTTTTTCCGTTTGCCGTTTTTTCCTGTACAGCAACAACGAATACGGTTTACGATATTCATTTTTTGTCCTTTTCGAAATAGTGAATCCACTAGTGTGGAATTTGAAAAACGTAAATCTCAGCGGCAAAAGCCATCAAGGTTTACAGGATAAAAGTACCTTTCCGAATGGGGACAATCGGGGACAAAACGCTCCCGCCGAAAATGGCGAAAATTTTCGTTATTTTTGAATGGAAGTTGAAAGTCTTTTCCGCTGAAATGGAATTATTGGAACCCAGCGAAACAAACACAAGGATGCCTTATCCAAGGCATCCTCATCAGGCATAAACTATTTTATCTGCCTATCTAAACTTTTGGGGGAGATTTTTATGGTTCAACTGAAGATGTTTAGAATTTTTCAACACCTGAAAATTTTCATCTTCATCCACCATTTCAAAACGAATTTTTCCATATTAAACTGTTTTTTACTTCCCTTTCTTGAGCAGCGCCACTGTAAACAACGCAAATCCCAAAAGAATCAGGATCAAGGAAAAATAAATTTCCGTTTCCACCCGCAGGAGTTCTTTCACAAAGCATCCCACCCAGCAAAGAAGCAGAGCGATGAAAATTCCCGCTGCGGAATAAAAGCCTCTTGGCAAGTTTTCTTTTCCAATCCGCTTCAAAAGCTTTTCGCCAGCCCAAGTCAACAGTTTTCCTTCGACAAACAGCAGCACCACATCGTACCCAAAAAATCCCGTAGAAACTCTCATTTCCAAAAGCGATTCGCAAATGAGAACAAAGACGATTCCCGGCGCAAATCCCCTAAACCACCTTTCACCAACATTCAACAGTTGATTCATCCAATTCATGCTTTCTCCTCGTTTGCTAAAATGAATTTGTCTAATTCGAACGACGCCCACCGCATTAAATTTTTCAAATTTTTATGCAAGACATTCGATTTTTCCGGAAGCGGTGATACACGAAAAAGGGAATCCATATTCTGGAATTTTTCCAACATCCTTTCATACAAGTCTTTCATTTTTTCGCAATCCCCCGCACTTCCGCATCCTTTATTGATGCGCTTTCTTGCCTGCTTGTAAGAATCCAGATATTTTTTATCCAAACATTCTTCCACACAGGCATTAAAGCTAAATCGTTTTTGACCGATATATTTTTGAAGCGCATCCAAATTCAAATTGTGTTTCAATTCTTGTTTCTCTTTTGAATTTCGACATGTTCGAATCGTATTTTTACAAGATTCGATAAAATCGTCAATAACCTGGAGAATTTGCTCACCCTCCTCTTTTAAGGTTTCTTTCGCCATGTCAAATCCTATTTATCCGAATTTGCTTCCAAGCATTTACGGTACTTCTTTTCATTTTTTTCAAGTTTCCCCTTTTCTGCCGCCTCGTTCAACTTTTCATCGTTGCCGTCATATTCACAGGCAAGACTTCCCACAAAGCAAGCGCAAGCTTTCACTTTCTGTTCATATTGGCTCTGTCCCATATATGAATAGTTTCCGACGCATTCCTTCATCAAATTGAATTCCATTTCGCGCGAAAAACGATTCTTTTTCATGCAATCGCCAAAGATTTGCGCATGGGAAAAAGTGGCAAAAGCCAACGCGGCAAAAGTGATTTTGAACATAGTCTTCATTTTGTATCCTTTTTTAAGTGTGAAAGTCTTTATTTTCCGTTTTGAAGAGGTTGGGTGGAGTCTATCAAATCAACACGAGGAGAATCACCAGGGCCGCCACACTAGAGAGCGTTCCCCAAAGATACGGCCAAACGGTCGGCTTAATCTCCTGACTTGGAGGAATTTTTCCTTCCAACGAATTGATTGTTAAATTTTCCTTTGTGTTCAAATTTTCCATATCGTTCCATTCTTGAGCTTCTTCCACAGATAACGATTCATAACTCAGCGCCAACCCCGAATATTCGCAATAACTGGAATTTGTCGAATGCGTATCAATCTGTTCCATTTTAATATCTATGATATTCTTGATTTTCGCATTTTGAAGGCTCGCCTGTTTCAAAAAGGCGATTTCGGAACACTTTCCCGGATTACTCCAAAAAACGGGTCCGATGACTTTCGCGCGTTCCGCCCCGTAAGAGACTATGTTCGTGCGATTGAGATATGCGACATCCCTGTCGTGGTAATCGGAACGCATCGTCGCACAGGCAGAAAGAAGAGTGACAAAAGCGATCGTTAGCACATTAAAAAATTTCATTTCAAAACCTCTCATTTATTTCATCAAGGACGGATACCCATCATTCACGTTGTAATTGTAAATCCAATAAGTGTCTCCGGCGGCCACATTCAGTTTTTGCGCAAATGACGTCGATTTCATCGCAGACGCAGACATTTCTGTCGCCTTGTCCGTCTCCGCAGTCCATTCCGAAACGCCGTAATCCGTTTGATAAAAACAGTTTGTACTTTTGGAATTAGAAGTCACCGCATAGACGGAACCGGAACCGCGAACTTTCGAAACAGTGTAACAGGCATTCAAAGTTCCGCTTTGTTTATAACCGGAAATTCCCGCCGATCGCGATGTTCCATAAACCTTTCCTTTACTGTAACAATTGGTAATCGAATCGCCATTTTGATAACCGATGATGCCGCCAACGTTACTGCCCGAAGCGAATCCGTCAAAGTAAACCTGATTGATATTTGCATTCTTGGAACGCCCGACCAAACCGCCAACATACTTGCCTCCGACGATATAGGAATTTTCAACGCCGAGTTTCTTTACCTGGGCATTTTCCATTGTCGCGAAAAAGCCAACCCGTTCCGCAGTGGAATTATTCACGTACACGCCAGAAATTGTATGACCATTTCCATCAAAAACGCCTCCGTAAAAATGGTCCAGTTCCGCCGAACCGATTGGCGTCCATTCGCGAAGTTCCGAAGGGTCGAACAAAAGATTCCCCGAAACGTCTACGATGCCTTCCGGATTCAAGCGGATGTCCTTTGTCAAATAGGCGTTGAGGTTTGTCTTCCCGATATTCGTCACCTGATTTGCAAAATAGGCGAGTTCCTCTGCGGAGGAAATAACCATATAATAGGCTCCGTTTCGGTATGCCGTTTGAGGCGTTTTCATTTTCCCATTCCAAATCTCGGAAACAGTCGTGTCTGCAGAACTGGACGATGAAACCAAAGACGAAGACGAAGATGAAGACTTTTCTTGTGAAGAACAGGAAACAGAAGAAGTTCCCCCAATGCGTTTCCACGCATAAAGATTGTATTCCTTTACGCAGGCGTAAAAGAACGCCTCCCTTTCCACAAAGACCTGTTCTCCGGAATTCTGCGCAGAACAATTTCCCAATTCCGAAATCGTCGCAACTGTCGTCCGAGCCGCAGAAGAACGCTCCGAGGAAGAAGTTCCCGAAGAAATCATGACGGCTTCATCCAAGCCAGAAAAGGGTGTTTCTTCCGAGCATCCCAAAAGAATTCCCGCACAAGCGAAAAGAACTTTACCCAATTTGCGCATATTCTCCCTCAATACAGATACCAGTTCCATTCCAAATCATAGTAGTTGGTATTTTTATCTTCTTGATATTTTCTTTCGAAATCATCCAAGTAACCGACATTCTTGATGCCATAACAAGAGCCGGAACCGTATTCCGTGTCATCAAACGTGTCATCAAACGTGTCATCAAACAAGACATCCTTTTCCACAAAAATCGGACAGACGAAAATCTTCTCCGTGTACGCGGGAACCGTAAATGTCACCGTTTTACTCCCCGACCAAGAACCCTGATCGGACAATTTCAACAGCACCCCGGAATCTTTAATCGTAGTATCCCCCGATGTTTTTTCAAACTTCAATTTAAAGGAAATTTCAGGATCTCCGTCTCCAATATAATTTTCATCCATTGTGAGAAGTTGTTTATAATAAGTCAGCGTAAAGTAAAGCGTTTTTGAAGTTTCCAGGTAATACTTCGCCGCACTCGAACTGGAATAACTCCACGTGTAACTACTGCTCGAAGAACATCCATACCATGAATTGCAGGCACTGCTCGACGAATAGGTGTAGCGGCTACTCGATGAATAGCAACGATAACCGTAATAGGAACAGCACCAGGAATCCGTATGGGTAGATGTCCCAGCCCAGCAAGCGTATTCTTCATCTTCGTAACTGGATGACGAAAACAAATACTCTTTCGCTTCTTCCACATCTTCTTTTCCGGCAGAAAAGGCGTTCTCGTCGCTACAGGCAGACAAGCAGAAAAAGAGCAGTACGAAAATTCCGCACATCAACCAGGCGCGCTTATTTTGTTCGCGATGCATTTGACCTCCTAAAAGGCGATTTCCAATTTCAAACGCCAAGATTCATCGTAAGGATGGAGGGGTTCATCTTCGTAAGTACGCGTGGAATGAATCACCATTTGCCATTCAAGCGAAAAATGCCGAACCACTTCCAAACCTATTCCAAAAAATCCAAAAAATTCCCAATCTTCCAATTTGTAAGCATCTCCGGGAGAACCCGATTCCTCGTCGCTGTAATAGCCGTACGAATGACTGTAACGCTCATTTTCCAAGTACCATTCCGTCCAAACGTAAATCGGTTTGCGCAAGACAAACGCATAACTCAGATAAGGCGCAATGTATTTTCCTGTCGGAAACCCGAACCGGAATTGCAAAGGCATTTCCGCTCCGACATTGTGATACACGATTCCCGCGTCGAAGTCATCGGCATCATACTCCGCGTAGTTGTAAACCGCATTCAACCCGAACTGGAACGAACCGTATTTGTAGAAATAACTCCGCAAAAAGAATCCCAGTCCCGCCGTGAACGTCGCTTCTTTAATTAAATCCAATCCCATCAAACTGGACTCTTCAAAGCTTCCCGCATAAAACATGAGCCCCGGATACAATGTACGGTCCAGTTTTTGCGAAGTTTTTTGAAGTTCCACATGCTCCCCAGCAGGTTCCTTTTTTTCTTCTGGAATAATCACTTTCAAAGAATCTCCGCGGCGGGGGCCCGTTTCTTTCGAAAGCAAAATGATGGCGGATGTCGCGGTATCCGTATCGGGTTTCTTTTCCGTTGGCGAATTTCGCATATCGACAAGCGAAAGGTCCCGATTGAAAAGTGTCAAAAAGAGTTCTTCACCGTCCGAGGAACGCAGCCGATTCAAAACGGAATCCGCGGCCATTTGCGCGTTTTCTTTCCGTTTCAAGAAGGCTTCGATTTGAGCGATGCTGTCCCGGGAAGCCGCTTCCTGCAGGCGTTTTTGCTGTTCAAAAAACGCCTTGCAACCACAAATTTCTTCGATGCGAATGCAATTTGAATCTGCGGATTTTTCTTCCGGGCAAAAGGCGCAAAAACGCTGACATTCTCCACTCAGCGAAAGCAGAGGCTCTTCCACCACCGCATTCGGCGTTTCCACAGAATCTTTGTAAAGCTTCGCTTTTTCTTTGGAAAGTCGTACCGGAATATTTTCAATCCGCACCGAGTCCTTTTCGAATTTTACGCGGAATCCGCAGAATTTTTCTTCGCAACCGCGTTCAAAAGCGGCAATGAGGCTCGATTCCGCCGCAGCAACCCATGCATTCTGACTATCCGGCTTCACCGCAGAAATGCTGTCCAAAACGGCGCCGCAATGACAAAGCGAATCCACTTTCACGCACGTCGAATCGTTATTTCCCAAAGCGCAAGGTCCACAAAGGCTCGCACAAATTTCGTTAGCCAAAACGAATGACGACGAAAACAGGATAAAGGCCCAAAACGTTTTCATAAAATCCTCTATTGATTATTCTTCAGATTATCATCATCAAAACAAGAGTGGCTGTTATGCCGCCAAGAATCCACGCCCACACCGGAACCGAATGTTTCTGTTCTGCGACGCGGGAGTCCAAAACGGTCTTGTATTCCGGCTTGTTGACGATTCCAACCAATTTGTTGTCCACGATGACCATCGCCAAAATTTCATTCCGGCTTCCCCAGACGTTGTTCACTTTATCGTTGTTCGTGGGTTTGTATTCCACACCATTCTTGACCGTCGCAAAAAGGGGCGGTCTGTAATTGTATACAAAGTAAACAGAATCCCCGTGGTATTCGATAATGACCGGATCACCCATCCGCGGATACCATTCGTTCAAAGCCGGATGCGCAAGCGCGAATTGCAAATCGCTGTCGTCAATCCAGTTTTCCTTGAGCTGGAATTTCGACGTGGCGCAGCCAACAAAGAAAATTGCGGACAAAAAAAGCAGAATCCATTTTTTCATAAAACACCTCCTTAATGGATATTATTCGGCAAAATGCCGAATTCGCGGACTTTTTCCAAATCAATCAATTCCGATTCCCCCGATTCAAAAGTTCCCGCAGAAACTTCTTCGTTATACCTCTCCAGGGCCGATTCGTTCGCATAGTCGAATGTGGAATTGGCATGTCCGATTAAAGTCGTTTCCACAAAGTCAACCGTATTGGAATCTTCATCCACCCGCCAGCCGACAAAGGCGTGACCGGGAACAGATACAATAAACGCCTGCATTCCAATCGCTTCCAAGACCGACGCGAAAAGGGCTGTCGTTTCGATACAAATTCCACTGCGACTCCGCAAAACTTCTATCGGATACTTGATTTTCTGCCCTAAATTTCCGGCGCTTTCGTTCTGAATGTAATGAATTCCCCTGTCGCGCAAGACTTCGAAAATAGCCGCCACAACCCGTTTTGAACTGGCAGAAATCATTTTGTCTTCGGAATACAGCTGATAAACCTTGAGCGTTCCACCCGGCAATTTCAAAGCGACATCGTCCAAAATATTCTGGATGGAATCCATGCCGGGAGTCACCCAGACGCCCTTCCACCAAGACCAGTTTTCTGCGCCGACATATTCAACGCCGTTCACTTGTACCGGATTTACAGTCACCGGTTCCGATGCCGAATAAAAGAGGATTTCCCGTTCATTTTCTAGCGCATAAGCGCGGATCTGGTATTGAGCCTGTTCCGGCGAAGAAAGCAAAAACGATTCCGCATTGAAAAGGAGCTTTGGCGCAAAAGTCTCCGATCCTCCAGAAGACACGGTGCGGGTCACGCTCCCCGTATCGCTCAGGCCATCCACCCAAACCTTGACCAAAACTTTTCTTTCAGAGCAGCTTTCGTCCGCAGTCGAAACAAAAATATCTCCGGAAATGGAAAACAAATTTGGGCATTTATTCTGCACGGTTACCGAAATCGGCAGCGGAGAGGTATAGTTCCTGTACATCAAATCATACTGATTCGCAAAAGCCAAATTGATGGTTTCTTTGTGCGAGTAAAGGGATGCGCTCAGATTCTTGATGGCGTTTTTCGTATAAATGTCCGTATAAACGCTGTCGAAAATGCTCCCGTAAAGCGAATCGTAAGTTTCCTGTTTTAAGGAGTCCCAAGAGTCCCACATTTCATCGCGGAGAATTTCCGAAAGGGAATCCGCGTTAACAGTCGCCCCGTCCTGTCCATCCAAGCCATCGACGCCGTTTTCGCCCGAACAGGCAAGCAGGCAGATTCCCAAAATCACCTCGAGAGCAAACTTTTTCATCAAAACTCCTTTGCGGAAGGGCAAAATTCCAGGAGCATTTGAATACGCCAATAAAAAAGGCGTGGGATTCAATTCCCGCTTGCTTGCAGTCTGAGGTTCGGCAAAACCATTACGCACAAACAAACGACAACGACCCACGCCCCGAATGGGACGTGAGCGTTTGCCATCTCTATTCTCTGCGTTTGAAAATTTTGCCGATTTACAGACTCGAGAATAAGCAGCAAATGCTCAAAAAAATTTGCGGATTTCCGCTATATACAAACAAAACTAACTGAAAATTTACACTCTGTCAATCCCATGCGTGAAAAATCTCACATGAAATCCGGAAGCCCACGCAAAAAATTAGCCGATTTTCAGACTGGGCTTCCGGACACATTCATGACGCCGCCTATTTTCTCCTAGGTTGATTATTGCCGCGCCCAGGACCGGACGGCATTCCGGTCTTAGAAGGGAATCCAGCACCATGCGGATCATTTGTTGATTGTGACATAAAGTCTCCTTGTTTATCATTAGATTCATTTCCAATGACACCTTTAACATAAAAAATCGAAAAGGGACATTCGGGGACAAAACGCTCCCTCAATTTGAAGAATGCTTCGCCACTTTTAAATGCAACAAAAAAGCTTGTCAAGTTTTTCGAAAAAGAATTTCAAGAAAAGTCGTCACCAGGGACTTTTCTTGCCACATCCGGATTTCGGCGAAATCCGCAGACAACATTCAATGTTAAACAGTACGGACGGCGATATCCAAAACGGTCATGCCCAAAGCGAAGGCGGCCAAAACCGTTTCCACAAAAGAAACGGCGCGGAGCCGCTTCGAATAAACGAAAACCTTTTCTCCATCCGGCAAGCGTTTCTTGCGATAAGTCCAGTTGAGTCCGGCAATCAAAGCCAAACACGCCACAATGAACGCTAAAACAAGCAAATACAGAAATTCAGAAGATTTCAGGTAAAAGTAATTCACCACGTCCAATGCGATGACGGCGACGCCAGCCGCAAAAGCGAGCAGAACACTCGCCTTGTTGACAGGAACCGGCTTCCGCAAATTTTCGATGCGCTCATCGAACAGGCGCTTCATTTCCGCATCCGAAACTTCCCTCCCGTGCAACGCCAAAATTTTCCTGGCGAGAGTCACATTTTCCGGATTCCATTCATCGGGTTTCCGCAGCATGTCAAAAAGTTCTTCGTCGCTGAACGTCTTCAACATTTCAAGGCTCAATTCGTCGGCAGCTTCGGCAGAGGCCGCTTGAACTTGAGCTTCCAGAAGGCGGCGGGCGATGTCGATATCCTTTGCGCGGACCCGGACAATGCAAGAATCCGCTCCGCGGTTTTGAAAATCCAGTCCAAGCGGATCTCCACCTAAATTCGCATCGTTCACAACACAAGATTCGATGGCGTTTTCCTTGAGAAGTTCCACCATCGCGTCCGCTTCTTCTGCAGAAGAAAACGTTTCAAACGGCATCCATTCCAGCTGTTCGTTTTCGCTAGACATTTTTCATCCCCTCGTGAATCCGAGCCCAGCCCGCTTCCGGAATTTTCGCACCGACAACCTGCACGACTTCATTCGAAACAAGGCTGCCCAATTTCCCAGCGCGTTCCGGCGACCATCCGGCGAGCAATCCGTAAAGGAATCCCGAAGCCCAAAGGTCACCGGCACCCGTCGTATCGAGCGCTTTCGCATTCCCCGCTTCGACATGGAACACCTTTCCTTCCGCCGAAATCAGCGCGCCGCGCTTTCCTAGTTTCACCACGGCGATTTGGCAAAGCTTCGCCATTTTTTCAAGGGCCGTCTCGTCCGAGAATCCGGTGTAAGCCTTCGTCTCGTCTTCGTTCGCCATTAAAATGTCAATTTCTTTACCGGCGAAAAGTTTATTGAAAAGCGCACGGCAATCGTTCACCACGCCAAACGCCCCGAAATCCAGAGCGGTTCTGACTCCGCGGCGGCGAGCCTCTTCAACCATCCGCAAAAAACACGCTTCGCCATAAGCGCGGTAACCTTCCAGGTAAAGAATGCCAACCTGATCAAAAAGATCCGTCGTCACCTCCGACGCCACAATTTCATTTGAAGCGCCCAAAAAGGTGAACATCGTGCGTTCCGCATCCGGAGTCACCGCCGAAAGAACCGTCCCCGTCGCCGTAGAAGAAGTCAACAAACGGTTTTCCACATCGCTTTCCGCCAAATGCTTCGCGAAAGTCTCCCCCAGCGCATCACGCCCGATTTTTGAAAAGAAAGAGGCGCGCCCGCCCAATTTTGCGACGCCAACCATCGTGTTGCACGCCGCGCCACCGGGAACCACTTGGGGATTTGGCGCACTTTCCAAAACTTTTTGCATCTGCGGATAGGCGATGGAACATTGACCGCCTTTAGCCGCTTTCCATTTTTGCAGCCATGCGTCATCGACATTCACCAAAAGATCGACCAGGGCGGCCCCGAATCCTAAAACCTTCTTCATGAAACCTCCTAAAAACGGCGACCGCGGCGGCGCGCGCTCTCCTTGAGCAAAAAGTCCTTTTCCGATGGCGAAAGCGAAGACACGCCGCTCTCGCTTACTTTCTTCAAAATCATGTCCAGTTGACGGTTCTTGTCCAAATAGGCGACTTCCCCTTCGAGGGGTTCATCTTGCGTTCGCCGCGGTTTATCCCGCCGACTTTCCCGGAATTCTCCGCGCAATTTGTCCCAAATGTTGTGCGTGAAAAGATACATGCAGAGGAATCCCGAAAGAACGCCGCCCAAATGCGTGAAATGGGCGACGGAATCATTGGAACGCGCCAAAAGAACATCCAGGGCGATGAAAAACCAGATGGCGTACTTGATCCGCATCGGAATGACGAAGAACATCAAAATGCCGCGGTTCGGGAAAAGCCACGCGTAAGCCACGAAAACGCCCATCAGCGCGCCGGAAGCCCCGACAATGTAAGAAAACGGAGACATCACACCCATCAGATAAAACGGGATGCTGAAAACGCCCGCGAAAACGGCGCAAAACAGATAGAGTATCCAAAACCGGCGATAACCGATTTCCGTCGCCACGTCATCTCCGAACATCCAAAGGGAAAGCATGTTGAACGCCAAATGCCAAAAGCCGCCGTGCAAGAACGCATAAGTCAGATAGCGCCAAATGTCCGTATAAAAGACCGGGCGGAGCGCACCGTAAGCCACCAGGTAATTGCCCAAAACAGGCAGCAAATTGCCGATGGCGAAAATGACGACGTTTGCAATCAGCAAAATCCGGATGGGGCTAGAAAGCATTCCAAAAGGCTTCAGTCCGAACATGAAAGATTCTCCAATTCTTGTAAAAGGTCTGCGTAAATGGATGCGGGGACCAGGTGCGGACAAGAACCGCCAAAATGCAATATTTCGCGGACTGCCGAGCTGGAAACTCCGGCAAATTCCGGTTCCAGCGGAAAGAATACGGTTTCCGCCTCCGGGAAAAGCCTTTGGTTGTTCCACGCCAAATCGCGCTCCACGTCAAATTCCGCCGCCGAATGGATGCCGCGTACAAAATATTTGGCTCCGACAGCCTTCATGTATTCCACGGCAAGACCGTCAAAAGCATCCACCTGGACATTCGGCAAAAATTCGACAGCTTTGGCAGCAAGACGCACCCGGACATGAACGGGCAAAAGGGGGCGCTTAGAAACGTTTTTTCCCACCGCGATAATCACCCGTTCAAAGATTCCCGCCGCTTTCTGCGCAATCGCCAAATGGGCAACGGTAAAGGGGTCAAAAGAGCCTGTAAAGACGGCAATGCGTTCCATGGCACAAATTTACAAAGATGCGTAAAAGAAGGCTAGCGAACTTTCCCCATAGCGGCGGATTCGGCAAGCAGAAGACCAATCGGGAAGATGCCTGGACGGCACTTCGAACACGGCCACTCCTCCGGCGGACAAAAGCGGAAGGACACACCGCAAATCGGGATACGCGTCCGTAAAAGGCGGATCCGCGTAAATCAGGTCAAAACAGTTTTCGGATTTCTGTTCCCTTTCCGCAAAGCGCAACGCCTCGGTTACACACAAATGAAGTTTTTCAGAAATTCCCAGGCTGCGGTACGCCGATTCGATGGAACGCGCCTGCGCCGCATTTTTTTCGACAGCCGTCACAGAAGCCGCGCCCCGACTCACCGCTTCGATTCCCATGATTCCGGACCCGGCAAACAGGTCCAAGACGCGGAACCCGGAAACATCTTGCAAAATGTTGAAAAGGGCTTCGCGCGTCATCGCCGCGGTCGGCCTCGTTTTGGAAGAAAGGGGCGAAGCGATTTGCCGCCCGCGAAATTCACCGCCCGAAATGCGAATCGGCATCAGTCTTGCGTATAAACGACGAGTGTCATCGATGTTGAAACGCCGTTTTTGCCGGCGGCAGACATCCGGAGCTTTTCAACGCCAACGCGGACCGGGCTTTTGGAAAGGGCGTCCACAAAACGCAATACAGTTTGAAAATCCGCCGAAGTCGTCAAATGATAAGTCGTACTCTTGTAAACGCCGAAATCTTCCACTTTCGGTTTTTTGAATCCGGAAAGGCGCATTTTCCCGCCGGCATCCAAAGCGCGAAGCGCTTCCGTCTCTTTCGCCAGTTCGCTTTCCTTGACAAACGAAATGATTCCGGCGGCAGGCGTGGCCTCCGCTTTCGCGGATAAAACGCCGTATGCGGTAATCGATGTCGCCGGAGCGTTCTCCGGAAGCTGGGGGGTCTTGAATTCGGAACTTCCCATCTTCAGGCGCTCCAGATAATTCTTCTGTATCACGGGAGATTCCGCGACACCGCGGATGGAATAAAAATTGGGCGCTTCAAAGACGATATCCGCAAAGCTCACCCCATCCGGGGTCACCGCATTGATAAAGGCCAAAATTTGCGCAGCCATCGATTTCTGGAAAACGACTTTTTCCATGGGGAGCAAATCGGCGTAAGCGGAACGTTTCTCTTTTTGGAATATCTCGGGCCGGATATCCTGGACAACGCGTTCCGGGGAAGACACCTGAGCCTTTCTGACCGCGGCGGCCTCCTCTTCGGCACGGCGGCTTGCAATGTTGCCACCGGCAGTCGTCGTTTGCCCCGAAATCCGCACACCCAATTCCGGTCCGGAACGGCTAGGATCTTCTATGCCGAGAACACTGAGCACCGGAGCAGGCAAAACGCCTTCAAGCGCCTTGGGGACACCAGCCAATTTCAAGACGACGACGCCCACAATCAAGAGAGCCAAAACAGCGGCAACGGCCAACAACCCGGCGCGCTTCTTTTCTTTCGATTCAGAATGTTTCGGAACCGTTATCCGGGGCGCGACAGAAACCGAAACGGGACGGGACGCCGCTTCAATCAAGTTCAATTCAATCATGCTTTGCGCTCCTCAGGGCAACGCCAATCGCCCCTGCACAGGAAAGTACGTGGCTTGCGCTTTCTTCATCGACAGGCAAGCGGATTTCAGCAAAAGAATCCATTGGCAAAATCGGTTTGTCGTCCACGGCCTTCCGCAGATTTTCAACAAACAGGATATCGGTCGCCAGTTCTCCGCAAAGCAGATACTGGTTCACAGAGACCCCGTTGATTTCATTTGCCATTTTCACTTGCGAAGAAATGTTCTTCGACAGTAGTGCGTAGGCTTCGGCGCGTTCCTTTCCAGCCAAATCAAGAGTTGAGCAGCAGCGCAACGCCCGGATGTTGTCTTGCGAAACCCACAGCAACATGACGCCGGTGACATCCGCCTTGATGACGCACTGGAGCTTGCCGTCCATCGCCGTCCCCGCTTCGAGCAAGTTCAAAATGGAAACAGCGTCGACTTCGAGGATTTTCGGCGCCAGATTCTGGTCGCGGAATCCTTTGCTGATGGCATCGACCCAAACTTTCCGCAAGGCGATGAGCAAAACGGAACGCCCCGATTCGGATTCTCCCAATTCGGCAAAATCCAAAATGTAATCGCCCACATTCGCATTGACTAGATTCCCCAGGTACCATTCGAGATATTCGCGGATATCCGTTGCCTCTGGCGGAACAATCAATTGCTTGACAACCGCACGGAAAGAGGAAACTGTCAAACCGACAGTTCCTATTTCAAGATTTTCGTTATCCGCCATCCACTTTTGCAAAGCGGATTCAAAAGCGAAAACGTCATCCAGCGGATTCGAGCCCGTGTCGAGAATCGCCGTTTTGACGACTTTCTTCTCTTGCGGATCATAAAGAGCCACCTTGAGCAGGACTTCGCCCGCTTCGATGCCTAGATGCAACTTCGTATCTTCCGTCATATCAACAACTTGCGTCCTATTTTTTATAAATCTAGTCAAAAACGACAAAGCCGAGAATATTTTCCGCTTTTTTCTTGCCAATTCCGGATACTTTCCGCAAATCCGATGGCCCGGAAAACTTTCCATGGCTTGTGCGGTAAGCGATTATCCTTTCTGCAAGTTTCGGTCCCACGCCTTTGATGGCGCACAATTCCCCCGCAGTCGCCCGGTTTATCGAAATGGGAAAATGGACTGACGGTTTCACCTTTTTGCGGGATTTGGCGCGCTTATGCAGCGAATCTGCCGATGTCAGCTGAACACCCAGAGTGTCGGCGAGACTTTTCGTTCCATTCCACGGTTCCCCTTCCGCATAAGCGAATGTTTCGATTTGCGGCACGGGATCCCAGGGGGAAAGGGTCACGACGCATCCCAAGGCGAACAAGGCCAAAGCCAATATAAAGACCTTCTTTTCAGGCCCGTTCATCAGCCACCTTCAAAAGTCCCATGAACAACGGAGCCGGATGGAGAAGGGAGCTTTTCAATTCCGGATGAAACTGGCACGCGACAAAATACGGATGTCCGGGAAGTTCGAGGATTTGCATGATGTCTTCGTTTTTCGCTTTTCCCGAAAAAAGAAGGCCGCCCTTTTCCAAACATTCCACATATTGGGGGTTGACTTCATAACGGTGACGGAACCGTTCGCGAATTTCCGTTTTGCCGTAAACAGATTCCGCCAAAGAGCCTTTGCGGATAAGGACGTCATGCCCTCCCAAGCGCATCGTCGCCCCTTTTTCGCGGATTTTGTCCTGCCCGGGGAGATAAGCGATGACCGGGCTTTCGACGCGGTGAGCCTCCGAATCCGTCTCCATCGTTCCCGCTCCGGCCAAGCCGCAAACGTGCCTTGCGAACTCCACCACGGCAAGCTGCATGCCATAGCAAATTCCCAAAAAAGGAATGCCGTGTTCCCGCACATATTCGATGAGAACAATTTTGCCTTCAATGCCGCGAGTTCCAAAGCCGCCGGGAATGATGACCGCATCAATTCCCTTCATATCCGCTTCGACTTCTTCCGGGTGCATTTCCAGTTTTTCCGTATCAATCCAGCGGATTTCCACATGGAGGTCCAAGTGCGCAGAAACATGGTTCAACGCTTCGACGACACTCGCATAAGAGTCTTCGAGGCGCGTGTATTTGCCCCCGATGGCGACAGTCAAGACTTTGCGCGGATTCGTATCGTTCCTGTTCATGGTGTCGACCAGACGGCTCCACGCGTCCAGCCTGGGCGGCGCATAAATCCGGAGCTTTTTCAGCAAAATTTCCGGAACGCCTTCTTTGTCATAGACGAGCGGGCATTCGTAAACGTGACGGACATCGACTCCGGATACGACATGGGATGGCGGCAGATTGCAGAAAAGACCGATTTTCTCTTTGATATGCGGTTTTAAGAATTCTTCGCAGCGGGCGATGATGATATCCGGATAAATGCCGCGTTCGTTCAACTCGCGGACGGACATCTGCGTCGGCTTGGATTTTTGCTCCTTGACCCCCGAAGGAATCGGAACATAAGTCAGATGGACAAACATGCAATTTTCGCTTCCGACTTCGTGCGACAGCTGGCGGGCCGCTTCGATGAAAAACTGGTTTTCGAGATCGCCGACCGTGCCTCCGATTTCGATGAGTAGGACATCCGCGTTTTCATTGTCCGCGACTTCATAAAAATGCGCCTTGATGGCATTCGTCACATGCGGAATGAATTGCACGGTATGCCCCAGATAATCCCCGCGGCGCTCCTTTTCCAAAATGAGTTTGAAGACCTTCCCCATTGTCAGGCTCCATTCCGAGCGCGCCGTAATATTCAGAAAACGCTCGTAATGGCCAAAATCCATGTCGACTTCCCCGCCGTCATCCAAAACATAGACTTCTCCATGTTCAGTCGGATTCATCGTCCCCGGATCCGTATTCAGATAACCATCGCATTTGACAGGGACAACTTTCATTTTGTTCGAAAGGAGCGCGCCGATGCTTGCCGCGGCAACCCCTTTTCCCAACCCCGAAATGACGCCTCCCGTCACAATGATGAACTTGGTTTTTCCATTGTATTCAATTTCCGTTTTCATCTTTTTTCCATTTGGTTAAAATGTTCTCCACCTTTTGGACATCGGACGGTAAATCCACCGATGCCGAAAGGGATGTACAATAAACCATTCGAATGGGGCGTTTCCCCAAGATGCGGAGCTGCTCCAAGGAGCGTTCCCGTTCCAAATCCGATTGCGGCAGGGCGGCGAATTCCGCCCTGGACTCCGCGGAATAAGCATACACGCCAACGTGACGGAACCATTTCCGCGGTTCCGGGGGCAGCTGGCGAACGAAATCCACGGCATAGCCCATCGGGTCCACTTCCACTTTCACCACGGAGTTTTTGTCCCTGTCAAGCGGTGAAAGCGGCGCGGCGACGCTCACCCAGGCGTTCGGTTCTCGAGAAAGCGCCAAGGCCACCTGATGAAGCATTTCCAAATCCGCGAGGGGCTCGTCGCCCTGCAAATTCACCACCAAATCCAAGCCCAAGCGTTTGGCTGCTTCCGCGACACGGTCGGAACCCGTTGCCGCTTCGGTCGTGAGAAGGGCTTCAAAACCGGCGGCTTCCACCACTTTTAAAATGCGAATGTCGTCTGTTGCACAGACGACACTTTTAAAACACCCGGCGGCCAAAGCCCTGTCCAAGGTGCGGAGAATCATCGGACGCCCGCAAATGGGGACAAGCGGCTTTCCCGGAAACCGGGACGAAGAAAACCGAGCGGGAACGACGCAATGAACGGCGGTCATCGTCTTCCCCTGCCGTCAACCAATCACTTTGGGAATCACAAAATGATCGTTTTCAACTTCCGGAGCGTTGGCGAACGCCTGTTCGTGCGAAAGCGAAGGTTGCGGAACATCTTCGCGGAGAACCGTCGGCGCGTCTTCCACGCCGGTCATCGGTTCCACTTCCGAAAGGTCCAAAGACCTCAAATCTTCCATGTGGTGAAGAAGCTCGTCCAGGCGTGCCGAAACGGATTCCACGTCCGCATCCGAGACCTTCAAACGGGAAAGCTTTGCGATTTTCAAAATTTCTTCTTTGCTGAGCATATCGAGACCTTTCTAAAGTTCCCCCAAAAAATAGAAAACTCCACAGCCAAAACTAGTCCAAAATTTCAAGTCCTGCGTATTTTAAAATCAATTTTCTGACAATTCCGTCGGAAAATTTCACTTCGACCCGGGCGTTCTCTCCGGAACCCGACACTTTTGTCACAACGCCTTTGCCGAATTTCAAATGGCCCACCCGGACTCCGGGATGCAACGGATTTTCACAGTCCCGGTCATAGACGACGTGTACATCCGACTGGGGCTTTTTGACAACCGGCGGATTCGCATAAACGATGCGCTGCGTTTTGTGCAATCCCGACGCGGGTCTAGAAGCTGGGGAAAATCCGCGAGAAAAGTTTCCCGGTCGATTTCCGAACCTTCCGGACTGTTTCCCCGCAAAGCCCTGGAATCCATGGTTCCACGGCTCTCCGGTGAACTTCGCCGAATTTTCTTCAATATGGCCTTCGACAGAAACTGTCGCCGGATCGATTTCTTCCAAAAAGCGGGAAGGTCCGAACGGCTTCAAGGTTCCCTGCCAGAAACGGCGGCCCGCGTGATAAAGGTAAAGAATCTTTTTGGCGCGGGTACAGCCGACGTAAAAAAGCCGACGTTCTTCTTCGGTCTGCTTTTTGCGCTCATCCGGCGAAGCGAGCATTTCCGATTCGCGGACAAGCGGAAACACGCCGTCGTCACAGCCCGCGATGTGGACCGTATCAAACTCCAAACCTTTCGCCATGTGGATGGTCATCAACGTGACCCGGGATTCCGCATTTTCCACTTTTTTGTCCGCATCCGTCAACAGGGAAATTTCCTGAAGAAATTCATCGAGTCCCTTGTCCGGATTTTCTTCTTCAAATTCGCGGAAGGCGTTCACCATTTCATCGAGGTTTCGGGCGCGTTCGTCCGCAGTCGTCTCGTCTTCCTTTTTCAAATGCTCTTTGTAGAAGGAATCCCGAATGACGCGTTCGGCGATAATCGGCAGCGCTTCGCCCTCTTTCAAAAGCGAAAGCCACGAATCCACAATCGTCTTGAATTCGCCGAGCCCCTTCGCCGATCTGCCGCCTTTCGCGATTTCAAACGGCAGGGCTTCCCAAAGCGAAGTCCCGTTCGCCGCCGAGGTCAAACGCAACGCGTCAAGGGTGGTGTTTCCGATTCCCCGCGCCGGCGTATTGATTATGCGGAGGAATGCCGCGTCGTCTTTCGGATTCGACAGCAGGCGCATGTAAGCCATGATGTCGCGGACTTCCTTTCTGTCCCAAAAGCGGGTACCGCCAAAAATGACACACGGAATCCGGCGATTGTTCAGCGACTTTTCAATGGCGCGGGATTGCGCGTTCGTCCGGTAAAAAATCGCCGTTCCAGAATAAGCGCTTTTGCCGGCATCTTCAATTCTTTTTGCAATCTGGTCCGCTTCGATCGTATCGGCGAGGACGTTGAGAACGTGGATGGGTTCTCCCGGCGGTTCTTTGGAATAAACGTTCTTCGCCATTTCAACGGGACGCTCGTTATGCGCAATGACAGAACCCGCACCCCGGACGATATTTGCCGAAGAACGGTAATTGCGTTCGAGTTTGAAAAAAGTCACATTGTCGAAATCCCGCGAGAAATTCCGGATGATGTCGATGTTCGCCCCGCGCCAGCCGTAAATGCTCTGATCGTCATCGCCGACAACAGTCACATTTTGCGTCGCCCTGTCAATTAAAAGTTTCAGAAGTTCATATTGAACATCGTTCGTGTCCTGATATTCGTCGACAACCACGTAACGGAAACGGTTCGAAAATTGCAAAGCCACCTGCGGAAGCTTTTGCAGCAAGACGACCGTATTCAGCAACAGGTCGTCAAAATCCATCGCATTCGCTTCGGAAAGTTTTGCCTGATAATCCCTGTAAATGCCCGCCATTTGCACTTGATCCGAAAACGCGGCCCGCTCCAAGGCGACCGTCGGCGTTTGCAAAACAATGCGGTAAGAACCATCCGGCAACGTCTCTTTGTGGACGCTGTTTTTAAAGCGCGAAATGGCGGAACGCGCCTGTTTCAGCTTTTGCGCATCCATCTCTTCGCCAAAGATGGGTTTTAAAATCTCTTTCAGGACCTTTTTCTGGTCGTCGTCATCATAAATGGAAAAATTCTTGTCGATTTTCCAACCGAGCGCCTGCCCTATCCGGGCGTTCGAAAGGCAAAGCCGCAAAATGCGGACACAAATCGAATGGAAAGTTCCCATCCATTCCAGATTCACCTTGTCCGAAAGAATCTGCTGAATCCGGGACTTCATCTCGCGGGCGGCCTTGTTCGTAAACGTAACCGCCAAGATGCGCCGGGGATCCACCTGCAAAGAAGATATCAAATAGGCTATTTTGTATGTAATCGTACGGGTCTTTCCCGAACCGGCTCCAGCCAAAATCAAAGAAGGGCCTTCCGTTTTCGCTGCTGCGGCGACTTGTTCTTCGTTGAGTTCCCGCTGCAAACGGGAAACGTCCACCACCGCCGCCATCAGTTGTCATCCGGGTTGGATGCCGCCAAGACCTGTTCCAAAGTCGTGAGACCGTCCAAAGCTTTTTGCAAACCATCCATGCGCAGCGTAATCATGCCGCATTCCTTCATGGCTATCTGCTTAATGACTTCGCCCGACGCATGCTTTACGATAGCGTTCCGGACCGATTCGTTGGGAACGAGGAATTCATAGATGCCGCAACGGCCTTTGTATCCGGACCCATCGCAATGTTCACAACCGCGACCGTGATAAAATTGCATTTCTGGAGAAAGGTGCAATTCTTCGCGCAATTCCGGAGAAATGTCAACGGGTTCCTTGCAATGCTTGCAAATCCTGCGGACAAGACGCTGCGCCAAAATTCCCTTCATCACCGTAGCGACCAGGAATGGCTCCAGTCCCATTTCGAGCAAACGGGGGAAAGAGCCCGACGAATCGTTCGTGTGGAGCGTAGAAAACACCAAGTGTCCCGTCAAGGCGGCTTCAATCGCCATCGAAGACGTTTCCTTGTCACGCATTTCCCCGATCATGATGACGTCCGGGTCCTGACGCAAAAGGGCGCGGATGCCGGCGGCGAACGTAAATCCGGCGGCCGGATTTATCTGCCCTTGGTTCACACCGTCAATGTTCAATTCAACAGGGTCTTCCATCGTCGAAATATTGATCGTCGGATCCAAAATTTCACGGATGGACGCATAAAGCGTCGTCGACTTACCCGAACCCGTCGGTCCCGTCACCAAGACGATTCCGTTCGGAGAATTGATGGCGTCCTTGAACTGTTTGAACATCACCGGGGCAAATCCCATATCTTTCAGCGGGAACTGTCCCGAATTCGGGTCCAAAATACGCATGACTATTTTTTCACAAACGCCGCGCTTTCTCAAAGAGACTGGGAACGAGCTGACGCGCAAGTCCACTTCGCTGCCGCGGAATCGGACAGTAAAACGCCCGTCAAGCGGTTTGCGTTTTTCGGCAATGTCCATTTTGGCCAACAGCTTGATTCTCGAAAGGATTTGCGACATGAGCCGCGCGGGAATCGGAGCCTGGACCTGCAAATCGCCGTCAATGCGGTAACGGAGCTTCAAGTATGTTTCTTGCGGTTCCAAGTGAATGTCGGATGCTTTGCGGGAAATCGCTTCTTGAATCAGGGAGGTCACAATCTTGACCACCTGCTGGCCTTCTTCGTCGGTCAGTTCGGATTCCTGTACCTGCTCCGCTTCCCGGTCAACCGTCTGCAATTCATCGTCGTCGTCCCCTTTCGCCTTGTTCAAAAGGGCTTCGAGGGAATCGCCCGGTGTCGAAGAGGCGTAAACGCGGTCAATGGCGGAGGCGACATCCTTTTCGCTCGCCATGACAATGTCGACATCCATTTGCGCCTTGAACTTGACAATGTCGATGACGCGGACATTCGTCGGATCGGTCATTGCAATGGTCAGCATCTTGTCGGTGACAAACAGGGGAACAATTTTATACGTGCGGCAAACGTCTTCGGAGATGAGGTTGTGAACGTCCGGGTCGATGTTGAAGTTTGAGAGCTTTACGTAGGGAACTTCGAACTGGGCGGAGAGAATTTCGACCAGGCGTTCTTCCGGCATGAATCCGAGCATCACCAGAATGCGTCCCAGGCGCTGCCCCGTCTTTTTCTGCTCTTCCAAAGCTTTGTTCAGCTGCGCTTCGGTAATATAGCCGTGCTTCAAAAGAAGTTCTCCGATACGCATTCTTGTCGAATTGCGCATCTGAACGCCCAGAATGTTCGTCAGGACTTCTTCGCTGACCATGCCCAAGCGCACCAAAATTTTTGACAGGGCAAGACCCGTGCGCTCATGCTCGCTCATCGCGTGCTTCAGCTGGTCTTCATCGATAATTCCCTGACGCAGCAGGAGTTCGCCTATTTTGGACTTTCCATGACTCATAAATTAAAACATCCACAATCCGCCATCCGAAACTTCCCGGCAACCGCCACAAAGAGTCCGTAGGCTTTGGCCTAGAATATACTTTTTTTGCAAGGAGGCCCGCCACCCTGCAAACCATTTCCGCCTACAAATGTGACCATCCGCAAACCGGAATCGGTTCCAGTTCCCCGGAAAGATTCCGCATTTCCACACCAGAGCCCTCTTGGACTTCCCCAATAGGGTGCACGAGAATGCCTTTTTCCCGAAAATACTCCGGAGAAAACGGGGTGGTGAAGAGCATCCGGTAATCCTCGCCGCCCGAAAGCCAAAACGACCGGAGGTTTACGCCAAACCGTCGAGAAAGGTGCACCGCCCCCGGGTGAACGGGGACCATACCTTCGTCAATTCGAATCTTGACTTGAGAAGCCAGGGCCAGATGATTCAATTCCGATCCGAGACCGTCCGAAATGTCGATGCCGGCGCCCGAGACGCCCGCAGAAACAAGCTTTTCCCCGAAGCGTTCGTCAATGACCGGACACAAGTGCCCGGAAACGACTTCGGCCAAATCCGGTTCATTCTGCTTTCCATGCAAAAACGCCCAAAGGCCAGCGGCGCTAGCCCCCAAAGGTCCCGAAACATAAACGGTGTCACCGGGACGCGCTCCAGAACGCCTCAGCGGATTTCCGGCAACCCGTCCGAGCATCGTAATGGAAAACAGCCCCATTTCCGAGGCGATGACGTCTCCGCCCACAAGCGTAATGCCGCGTTTTTCAAAACCGTGGGAAAAAGCCCTGGCGATGCGGTCCCTGACAGAAGGTTCCCAGTTTTTGTTCACGCAAATGCCCAGCAGGGCGATTTTCGCCGCGCCTCCCATCGCCGAGATGTCCGAGACATTCGACACGATGCATTTTTCCACCGCCTGCTCCGGAGACGACCAATCCAAGCGGAAATGCGAATTTTCCGCCGACATGTCTTTGGTGACAAGCCAACCGTCAAATGCGGCACAGTCATCACCCGCCCCGAACCAAAAACGCCTCGAAGGCGATACCGAATCCATCGGCGACGTTTTCGAAAGGATTTTCCGGATAAAATCAAATTCTCCCAAGGGAGGAAGCAATAAGGAGGACATTTGCCCAAATTTAACTTTTTTGATTTTCAAAACCAAGGGCAACGTTTTTTCACCGGAGAATTCCCCATCCAACCGGAACGATTTTGCGGATTCCCGCCCATCCGCGCCATTTGTTTGCGAAACTTTTGTTTTTTAGCTATTTTTAGAACGTGGGACACATTTTTTTCATTTCTGATGACCGCGCGACCGATTTGTCGGAATTGTCCGCCTGGACTCTCGACTGGATGCTTTCGCACGATATTCCGGCAGACACAGCCATCTACGCCTGCCAAGGGCTTTCGCAAGGCGAAAAGGCTTTGGACACGCCCCTTTCCCAAGGAGAATCCCCCGCCTTGATAGTCTTGGACCACGGACCTTGCCCCACAGAAGACTCCATCCGCTTTGGAAAACGCCTCCGCGACGCCATCCCGGAATCTTGGGTTGTGGAACTGGTGGAAAAGGATTACCCCGTCGTCGAAAAATCCGAAGACGCCTTTTTTATGCCAAAACCCATCTGCAAGGCGGATTGGGAAGAAGTCCTGCAGCACGTCTTCGTCGAAGCCTGCTCCCCGCAGTGGTCGAATGTCACCCCGTTCAACAGCTGATCCGATGATGAAAAAAGGTATCGCCTACTTCGGCGTCCGCAACCCCGACAGGGCCGTCGATGATCTTAAATCCATCCGCGATGCGGGCTTCACCCATGTTCTGCACACGTGGTCCGAAGAAGACGAGGAATATTACCCGGCAACGATGAAAGAACTCATCGCCATCTCCGAATCTCTCGGACTGAAATCCTACGTGAACCCCTGGGGCGTTGGACGCGTCTTTGGCGGAGAGGCGTACTCCGAGCTGACCGCGCGAAACCATTCCCTGTGCCAAGTTTCTCAAAACGGGAACACGTCTGTCGCCGCGTGCCCCAACCATCCCCAATTCCGCGCCTACATGCACCGTTGGATTTCCGACGTTTGCCAGTCCAAAGTGGAAACCGTTTTCTGGGACGAGCCCCATTTTTATTTTGAAAAGGGCCATCTGGAAAATTGGGCGTGCAAATGCCCGTGCTGCCGCGAAAAGTTCAAAGACAAATTCGGCTTTGAAATGCCAAACGAGCTTACCCTCGAAGTCAGAAAATTCAGGGAAGATTCCCTGGTGGACTTTTTATGCGAAATGACAGGCGACGTCCACGCCCGAAACAAGCGCAACTGCGTTTGCATGCTCCCGCCATGGTTCCCCGCGGGGCTGGACAACTGGGAACGCCTGGCAAAGCTCGACTCCGTCGATGAAATCGCGTGCGATCCTTATTGGGAGCGCGGCGCTTCCGAAAAATCCATCCGGGAATCTTACGAGAAAACTTCCAATCGGATTTTCCAAATCGCGCACCAATGCGGCAAAGAACCGCAAATGTGGATCAAGAATTACCAGATTGAAAAAGGCCGTGAAGAGGATGTCGCCATTGCGACCGAAGAAGCCGTCAAGGCGGGCATTCGAAACATTTTCGCCTGGTCTTACCGCGGGAACGCCTACCTGTCTTGGCTGGCATCCGACGATCCGGATGCCGTCTGGAAAACGCAAATCCGCGCAATGCGGAATTTTTAACGGTTACTCAGCCGAAGTTTCCACTTCATCCGGATTTGTCACGCGCACTTCTATCCGCCGGTTTTGCTTACGTCCGTCTTCCGTTTCGTTAGACGCCTTCGGGCGCGAATATCCGTAACCGACTGCCGTGATGCGGTCCGCCGAAACGCCTTTGCGGATCATATAGTTCCGGACGCTGTTTGCGCGTTCTTCAGAAAGCTTCATGTTGAACTCTTCGCCGCCTTCCGAACTCGTATGCCCTTCGATTTCCACCTTCGCCTTGACGTTTTTCTTTAAGCCGGCAATGGTTTTGTCCAAGGTCGAAAGAGTCGACGGGACCAATTCCGCACTTCCCGCTTTGAACGAAACACCCTGAAGCTCGGCACGGGTATCATCGAAAGAAACATTGACCGAACCGTAACTTGCGTGCAAAGAAACATAGGGCGTTTCTCCGCATTCAAAAGGACCCGTCAAACTTTCACAGAGAATTTTATAAGAGTCTTCGCGGGGAATGTGGAATGAGACTTCGCCGTAACCATCCGTTTTGACGGCAATTTTGTTCTTTGGATTTTTTTGTCCGACAAAGGTGAGCTTTTTATTCCGCTGCGGCACGTCGTCAAAATTCGTATAAGCGATGCGGAGCACGGCGTGCGTTTTGTTCGGAGTCAAATCTTTCGCCTGGGCAAGACCTGCTGCAAGAAGCGCAGACAAAAAAACATAGCGGTTCATTTTAAAATTTCCAATTTTCATGTTCTTCAATTTAACAAAATATTCCCATCGCAAATCGGCAAAAGCACTTTCAAAGACGCTCTCTTTTTAATACATTTTGTCCGCCCCTGTGAAAGAACACGCATCGGTAAAATTTTCCGCATGGAGATGTCATGAAATCCAAACTGTTCAAAACGTTCGCCGCCCTTTCTTTTGTCTTTTCCGCCCAAGCCATGGCGGGTGACGAATTCGTCCTCAAGGGAAACATCCAGACTCAGGCTGTCGCAAACACCGAAGACGATGGACTTGAATCTTTCTGGTTCCGCGCCAATATCGGCGGCCTTTACAAGTCCGAAGACTTCGACGCCCAAGTGATGCTCCGCATTTTTGGACCGCATTTCGGAAACAAAATCGACGGCAAGACTTATGACAAAATCCTCGCCGACCTTTATTGGGCTAATTACAAGTATTCCCTGGGCGCAAACCGGTTCAACTTGAAACTCGGACACTGGAAAACAGACTGGTCCCAGGCGACAAACTTCGGAACTTACGTTGACAAAAGCCTTTCTAGCCGCGGATTCATGATGCGCGATTATTCACACGACGCATTTGAATTCGGTTGGAACTTAGGTCCTTCCGCATTCAAAGCGATGCTCGCCACGAACGACAACGAGTTCAACACGGGTTACGTCCGCATCGAAGAACGCCTCAAATTTTCCTTCCCCCTGGAACTCGCCGCCGCTTACCGCGTAAACGCCCTCGATGCGGTGAACCGTTCTGCGACACAAACGCATCGCGTCGCCGGATACCTTTCTTATTCCTTCGTCAAAAATTTGAGGCTTTATGGCGAAATCGCATATCTCCGCACAACGACCGACAGCGAAGTCAACGCCTCTTCCATCGAAGCCGGCTGGGCCGTCAAGCCGGAATACGCCCAAGGCTCCGAACACTTGCCCTTCTACATTGGCGTGGAAATTCCCACGGCAGGCATTTTAGACCACTTGATGTTTGAACTGGAACACATCGGAAACCGGGACGAATTGAACGCCGGCGCGGACGACTTCGCCTGGACCGTCGGATTGGTCAAATCTTACGGGCGCACCAAAGCGCAATTGAACGTCTTCAGCGAAAACGAACTCGACGATGTGGCAGTCGCCCTCCGCTTCACCACGACCATCAAATAGTCATTTCAAACAATCTTCAAATCGGATTGTCCAAATCGACAAACTTCGCCGGAATGCCCAAATCATTCCGGATTTTTTTTGCCAGAGCCCTAACGCCAAAAATTTCCGTACGATGATGCCCGCAACTAATCAGGTTCAATCCCAATTCTTCGCAGGCGATAGGCACCGATTCTTTGATTTCTCCGGTCACGAAAGAATCGCAGCCCAGCGCAAGAGCTTCTTCTAATCCACTCGCCCCGCTGCCGCTGCAAATTCCCAACCGCCGAACCGTTTTAGAACCTTCCATGAACGCGTGTTGGACTCCGTGGACAAAAGCGGCGTCCGCCCGTTTCAAAAAATTCTCCGCAGAAATCGCCTGTTCAAATTCGGCTATCACGCCGACAGGCTTTTCGCCTTCAACCATGAATCCCTGAAGAACTTTCGCCCCCATCGCTTCCGCTATCAGCACATTGTTTCCAATTTCCGGATGACCGTCCAAGGGCAAGTGGTAACCGTAAAGCGAGATTCCATGTTGAAAGAGACGGCGCAAACGCGCGCCGAAACGTCCCACAGGCACCCGGGATTCTCCATTCCAAAATCCATTGGGATGATGAACCAGAATGCAATCCGCCCCCTCGTTAATGGCGGCATCGATTAAGCGGTCTCGAAAACTGACACCGGTCACCACTTTCGTCACCTTGTCTCCCGCTTCTACGCAAAGGCCATCTACGCAATAATCCCGGAACGATTTCGGTTCGAGCAAATCATCCAGCCACTTTGAAAATTTCTGCAATTCCATGTTCACAATTTACACAAATTCCGCAGGAAATTCACCGTTGCCAGAATTTATGCGTTTTTCTAGATTTATGCATAGAAAACGTTCCTGTCAATGGCCGCCGCATTTCGCCCGCGCCGAACAGGAACAAACCCAGGATATCTCATGGCTCACTACCTTTTCACCTCGGAATCCGTTTCGAAAGGCCACCCGGACAAAGTCGCCGATCAAATTTCCGACGCCATCCTCGATGCCGCCCTTTCTCAAGACAAGGACAGCCGCGTCGCCTGTGAAACTCTTGTCAACACGGGACTTGTCGTCATTTCCGGAGAAATCACGACCAAAGCGGAACTCGATTACCCGACAATCGCCCGCAAAGTCATCAAGGACATCGGCTACGACCATCCCGGCCTCGGATTCGATGCGGACAGCTGCGCGGTCATTGTCGCCGTCGACAAGCAATCCCCCGACATCGCTCAAGGTGTCGATGCCCGGGCCGCAGAAGGCAAAAACGACGACCAGCAAGGCGCGGGAGACCAGGGAATGATGTTCGGTTACGCCGTGAACGAAACTCCGGAACTCATGCCGCTTCCCATCTCCCTTTCGCACAAGCTCATGGCGAAACTTCAGGAGCTTCGCGAAAGTGGGAAAATCAAATGGTTGCGCCCGGATGCCAAAAGCCAGGTAACCGTTGAATACGATGAAAACGACAAGCCCATCCGCGTCGACACAGTCGTCATCAGCACCCAGCACGACCCGGATGTCAAAGGCAAGATTCTCACCCACGCCCAAATCGAAAAATCCATTGTCAACGACTTGATTAAAAAAGTCATTCCGGCAAACCTTCTCGACAAGAAGACCCGGTTCCTCGTAAACCCGACAGGAAAATTTGTCGTCGGCGGACCTCACGGAGACTGCGGACTCACCGGAAGAAAAATCATCGTCGACACTTACGGTGGCATGGGCCGTCACGGCGGCGGAGCATTCAGCGGCAAGGATCCGTCAAAAGTGGACCGTTCCGGAGCATACGCAGCCCGCTACGTGGCAAAGAACATTGTCGCTGCGGGCCTCGCCGACCGTTGCGAAGTGCAACTTTCTTACGCCATCGGATTTTCGCAGCCCGTATCCATCTTGGTCCGTACGTTTGGAACCGGAAAAATCGCCGACACCAAAATCGAAGCCCTCGTCAAAGAGAATTTTGACCTGACTCCCGCTGGAATTGTCAACATGTTGAACCTTAAAACGCCCGGTTACGCAGAAACTGCGGCCTTGGGACATTTTGGCCGTTCCGGAAAACGCTTTACGTGGGAAAAAACGGACAAAGCCGCCCTGCTGAAAAAATTGGCCAAAGGTTGAGAATTTTCAGGTGGCGGAATTCCGCACTTTCAAGTATTCCAGCAATTCACTTTCGCAAATCGGCTTCGAAAAGTAAAAACCCTGAATCCGGTTTGCGCCCGCTTTCAAGACCAGCTCCAGCTGGTCTTTTGTTTCTACTCCTTCTTGCACCACGTCAAATCGGAGTTTGCGGATGATGTTTATCATTTCAATCAAAAGGTTGTCCGAATTTTTCGCGCCCGCATTCCACAAAAGTCCCTTGTCCAGTTTAATGTTCTTGAAGTCGTTTTGCAACAACTGGAGCAAATTCGAATAACCAGTCCCAAAATCATCCAGTGAAAAGGAGACTCCCATTTTTGCCAAATTGTCAATCCGCTCCTTGACGACATCACTTTCGCGGAAAGGCGCGGATTCCGTGATTTCCAAATTGATGCGGTCCGGCGAGATGCCGTACTTTTCCATGATGCCGCGGAACAGAATGTCCGTATTTTCCGCATAAAGCTGATAAACGCTCAAATTGATTTCCACGCATTTCAAGCCGAATTGCTCAGGCCGTTCCCGTTGCAGGAACTGGCAAACTTTTTCAAAAACGATGCGCCCGATATCGGCTATCATTCCATTTTGTTCCGCAATGGGGATAAACTTTTCCGGGGACAAGAGGCCAAACCTCGGATCGAACAGGCGGACCAAAGCCTCGGCACTGTCAAATTGAGAAATTTCCGCATTCCAAATCGGCTGGTAATAAACTTCGAAGCTCTTTTTCTGAATCGCCTCGTCCAAAAGATGTACGAGCTCCACCCGATGACAAACCTGTTCAATGTCTTCTTCGCGATGAATGATGACTCCGGATTTCAATCCATCGGAATCGTCCACTTCGCCCAATTCGACAAGCAATTCGGGGTGCTGTATTTCATCCGGTACTCGGACAACATCGACGCAGGCCGTTATCGGCAACTTGGAACGGTTTGAAAAATTTTCCTGATTGAGCACCATCAGGCGGAACCGCGCCGCAAATTCGTCACAGGCCCGGCGGTCCTTGAACGTGACTACAGCCACCTTGTTTTGAGCAATCCGGAAAACAGTCCCCTTGATATTTTTGGACATCCACAAGATGATAGTCTTGATATCTTTTTCCAAATCATCATTCCGGAACATTCTCAAATAGTTTTTAAAATTCAACAGCGAAATGACGACAACCATGTATTTGCGCTTTGCCCGGAGATAACGCTCCGTTTCCGCCAAGAACATTTGCCGGTTGTAAACGCCTGTTAGCGGATCGGTCTGCAAATTTTCCATTTCTATCAAAAGCAATACGCCCCAAAGCGAAATGGCCTCCAAGAACAATTCCAACTTACACCATGGGAAAACGAATTGCACGGCGACACCGACAAAGCTGCAACCGATAAAGAACCAAAACGCTACAGAAGCCGACCACGAAAGCATTTTCCGGTACGTGAACAGCTGTTGCATGGCGAAGAAAATGTATCCCGCCGCTTCCGCATAAATTAACAGTTCCAAAATTCCCCGGCGGAAGACAACGTTGTTTTCGTAGTAAAAGATGAGCCCCGTAAACGGATTCGTCAACACAAAAGCTTCCAACAGGAATGCCGGCGAAAGAAAGAAGAATATCGTTTTCTCCGTCCGGACGTCGCCCCAGTTGTTGACCAATACCACGTATACGGCAAACAGCGGAGCGAGCAAGGTGTGCAGGGCAAAATATAAAGTTTGGAAAAATTGCTGGAGAATGTTGAATCCATTTACATCTGGCGAGACCAGCGGTGTGAGCCCATTTGCAATCAGGGCAGAAATCGCTGTCAACAAAAGATTGAAAAGGATTAGCTGGAATATTTTACTTTGATCTTTTTGTGGGCGTTTATGCGCATAGTAAAAAACGGTACAACAGGCGAGAAGGACAAACGCACAAACGAAGAAGCAAACATCGGTCGATAAAAAGCGCATACCGCACTCCATTTTCAATGGATTTCAAACCAAACAAAAGCTTTTCAAATATAAAAAATCGACGGTTTTAAAATTTCACCAGTTTGCGCCCACTTGGAAAAAATAACGATAGTCATCAATGTGGCGAAATTTTGAAAAATCGGAAGCAGAAACGAAACGGTTCATCCCCAGACGGACATCTATCGAACGATAAGCGAAACGGACAAGGGGTTCCAACAACAAGCGATTCGCTTCCAATCCAATCGAAGGGTTTTCTTCAAAATCTCGCATATATGCGCCAAAAATCCAAAATCCAAAATACGTACCGTGCAATCCGGCATTCGCGCGAAATGCAGCGTAATGGTGAGAACTGGATTCTGCGAAATTCCATTCAACACTCCACGGCGAAAGCGCCGGATGCAAACGGTACCAGTTGTCGACAGCCCAATCCACTTCTCCGGGGGCGGCTTCCAAGGCCTCCGGGTATTCGTAACCGTGTCCGGATTCCCGCCGGATATTCACTCCACCCACCGCGCCGATTCCCAACGATAAAAAACGCGCCGGCGAAAACGCCGTCTGGACATCCACCGTCGAAGAAAAATAAAGCGGCGCAGACCCCGTACCATCCTGAGTCAAATTGACCGATCGAAATCCGGCTTTTCCATTCAACGAATATCCTTTTTCGCCAAACCAGTCTTCAAAGCCGCCACGACGGCGGACAATCGAGATTTCCGGAATCAGGGTATTGACGCGCAAATTTTCCCCGTCTTCGGTACGATAGGTTCCAAATTCCGATTCTTCCATCAAAACTTGAATGCGAAAATCCGCCAGGGAATCCCGGAAATCAAAAGAGACATTCAAATCGTTTGTGCGGACAAAACGCATTTTCAAATTTTCGGGCAATTCCGAAAAATATCCTTTCAACAATTCCCATTTGGAAATGTTGCCCGCAACACAAAATCCCCCGCGATTTCCAAACATGCCGCGCACTTCCAATTTCGGACGAATCGCATACGAATGTTCGCCGGCAAAACCGTCCACTGAAAAAGCGTATTCAAATTGATCCACATAACGGAAATCCATTCCCGCATAAGCCAAAGGCCCTGTCAAATTTGACCCCAAGCCTCCCAAACGGAATTCCATCAGCGGAGACGCCACCGCCGAAACGTTGGCAATCCCGGCGGTATCCACGTTAACTTGCACCGAATCGTAAAAAGGCGAAAGCGCAATCCTCGACAAAAAATTTTCGGGAGCGAGCGCGCCCGTATCCGCCGCATTCCAAAAAGAAGATGCATGGGAAAAATACGCGGACGGAATCCGTTCAAACGAAGGCTCCCATTTGAACCGGGGAACAAGCGAATCCTTCGCCAACGGACTCTCTTTTTCCCTGGCAGCCAACACAGAAAGCTCTCCCAATTTTTTTTCCATATCCGCATACCCCGCCCGCATCAGGGCCAGCGGAGAGACCTCCGACAGGGCGTGAGGTCTGACCAAGACCAGATTTTGTTCCGGGAACTGGGCTTTTCTCTTTCGAATATGCGCCGCGGCACTTTCTAGTCCGGCAACGGCAAAGTCGGCATCTCGCGAGACGCTCTCCCGAACGGGATGAGCGATGACGACAATGTTGAACGCGGAATCCTCGGGGACAAAGCCCGGGCATTTGTCTCCGGAAGTTTTGGAAAATGGCCACGATTCCCGTACCGTAGAAACGCGGAGACTTCCCCTTTCACAAGCAAGGGCGGAAAAAGGGACCAGTGTGGAATCCGCCCGGCTCAAAGCTTCTTCGAAACGGAATTTCAACAAAGCCGTTTTCCATCCGCGAAAGTCCGTCTCCAACGATTTTTTGCGGACATGCGCATAGCCCAATGAATCTCCAAACAGCGTAAACCGGAACGCAAGCGAGGGAGCCCCTTCAAAAGAAATCGGAAGATCCAACGAAAACTCCGGAGCAGATTCCTTTTCCAAAATCAGGGAAACCGCCAAAGAGTCCGTCAGAATCCTTTGAATTTCATCCAGTTCAAAGCCGGAGCTCCAAAGCGCGCCGACAAAGGCTCCCCACGAAACACCCACCACGGAATCAATGGGAATCCGGTAGTCCCTGATGGCGTAAAGAGCCCCCAAGGAATACCACGGAGAAAAAGCGCCGCCCTCCAGAACCAGTACGGATTTTTTTTCAAAAACACCCGAAGAATCCGATTCCGCACCGGGAAATTCAGCCCACAAAAGCGAAGCCAAAAATAAAATCGCCGCGCAGCCACTCCGGAACGTCATGGAATTTCCCAATTACACGAATCGAGATTCATCTAATGCGTAAACACGGGCAGATTCCCTGGAAATGCGTTTTTCCCGGACAAGTTCAGCCAACGAATCGTCCAACGGGAGCATCCCTTCAGATACGGCGGAACGCATCGCCTGCAGAATCCGATGGTATTCTCCGGATTCTATCAGCTGGGAAACATTCGTATCGTTATAAAGGACTTCCCAGGCGGGAATCAGGCACGAGCCGTCCTGCGCAAGCAGCAAATGTTCCGAAACGATCGCTTTTAAATTGGCGGCGAGCAACGTCCGCGAAAGCTTTTTGTTTTCCATCTTTTCTGCAGCGGAAAGATAACTCAAAACATCCTTGGCGCTGCCCGCATTGACCGTGGCGACAACCAGGGCGCCGGATTCCGCAGCGCGTAAAGCCGGAATCAAAAATTCCGTATCCAAATCGCCAAGCCAGAACAAGTCCGTTCCAAACCGGATTCCCTGATCGATTTCATCCGAAAGAAGAACGTCTTTTCGCCGATGATGAACAAGGCACATTCCTTCGTTAATGCCGTATTCTGGAAAAGCATCCAAAAATCCCGCCCGCAAAACCCGTTGTGAACAAAGTTCCGAAACATACGCGGAAGCTGTCGTCGTTTTGCCGCACGAAGTCGGGCCCGAAAAAAGGAGAAGACCGGAACCTGCCCCAAGCAAACTCCTGACAGAATCCGGAACCGAAAGAGAATTTAATGCCGGAGCCAAAGATCCAATCGGATGCAACAAGGCCATCATTCCAAAGGCCTCGCGGGAATAGCGGACACGCCACTCCACTCCGCACCACGGCCCGCCGCGGAACATGCCATTTTCGCCGTCCAGATTCCCAAGGAATTTTTCCAAATCCCCGAAAGAAAGTCCCGGCGCATCGGGAATGGCGCGCACTAGCCCGGCCATGCGCACCGCCGGCTGCAGCCCCTCGGCCAAGATCAAATCGGTAGCCCCGATTTGAAGGGAATATTCCAACAATTTTTCTAGCGATTCCGCCATTTCAGTTCCTCCTGTCCGTCGGACGATAAGCCGCGAAACGGCGACGGTTCAAAGAGCGCTGCCAAGCGTCTTCACCCCGGATGTAACCGGAATCCACTAAATTCTGCAAAGCGTCATCCAATGTCTGCGCTTGATTCTTCGCCGCGGCCAAAGCCGATGGAATCTGAATCAAATTCCCCTGCCGGATAAGCCCCGAAATGGATGTTGTCATGCGGAACGCTTCCACGGCCAAAGTCCAACCGCCGTTGTCAATGACGGGAATCAAATGCTGAACGACGACCCCCTTCAGTTCTTCGGAAAGGGCGAACGCGAGTTCAGACGAAGCCTCTCCCGCCGCACTCAAAAGCCGGGAAAGCAGTCCATACACATCGCTGCCCGTGGCCACGGCCAACACCAAAGCGCCCGCCGAAGAGGCCCGCAACAAAGCCCACAATTCCTGAACGGTTTCCAAGTGGTCAAACAAGATGACATTCGCGCCATCCCGCACGGCTTCGTTCACAGCAGAGACGCCAGAAAGCACGTGAAGCCCGACTTCTTTTTGCACCGTCATGCCGTTCGCATTTTTCAGCAAACGTTCAATCGGTTTTTCGATGGATTCCATCAAGATGTCCCGTTTTTGGGCAAGAGTCTCTGCAAACGCGTGAAGTGTCGTCGAACGTCCGCTGCCCGAAGGACCGGCGAACAATAAAAGTCCATGTGGAAGGTTCACAAAATCTTCGCAGAACGCAGGCAGACAAAGCCTTTCCAGCGGAAACGATTCCCCCGAAATCAAACGGATGGAAAGCGCAGGCAAGGTTCCGTTCCACATTACCGTCAAACGATTGCGGCCAGCTCCTTCCAACGCAAAAGATTTGCTGAAATCTTTTCCGACAGAAGGTTCGTAACCGTCGGCGAACCCTTTTTGCGCCTCGGACAACCAACGAGAAACCGTCTTTTCTGCAAACGGTTTTTCCGTTGCATAATGGAGTTTACCAAAGATGCGCAGGGCGACCGGATTCGATGCCGAAAGATAAACGTCCGTCGCACGGGCCTTCCGCGCAAAAGCCAGCACTTGCGCAAGGGAATTTTCTTCTGTCAGGGATTCCGGCGCGGCGACAGCACCTTCCCCGCTATCCACTTCAAAACGGTCCGGCAAGGATTCATCATCGAATCCGCTTTCCGTCGAATCTTCTTCCGAAAAGACTCCGGGCGCAATCGCCGTCTGTTCCAGGCCTTCGACTTGCTCAACCCGGACGCGTTCTGTCGGCGTATCGCCATACGGATTGTTTCCTTCAATAGCGAAAGGAGTTTCCGCGGGGCGCATCTCCTTTGGCGCAGAAGGGGGCTCGTCCACTTTGACCGGATTCACCTTGGGCGCGGGCCGTTCAAACGCCGAGCGTTCCTTCTCTTTTTCCTCTTCGGCGGCGGCCAGTTTCGCTTCCAGGTTTTGCACATATTGCGTTACCGTGTCGTACGTCGCTTTGTCCAAAATTCCAGCTTGCAAAAAAAGCTCGCCCAAATGATGCGACGCATCTATCCGCGGCCAAAATTCCTGAATTTGCGCTTCAGTCACAATCCTGTTCGAAAACAGGACTTTCGCCATAATTTGATCCCGGGTCATCATACAAAATCCCTGCGGCTGAACCACCAACTGGCAATCGCCAAAAAGACGCCGATATAACCCAAAGCGTAACAAGTGTTCCAAAGGACATAATGCGCCGGAAGGGCCACTCCATGCACGACATAAGAGGATATGTCAAACCGGTAAAGCCCGGGGAAAACCGCATGGACGAATTCCGCCACCTTTTCTAGAACCACGCCGCTGAATCCATTCACTTCACCCATCCGGCGCACAAACCGCACCTGTTCCATCAACTCGCCGGAAAGCCTTCCTGCCGCATAGACACCAATCGTGAAAAGTGCAGAAAGGACAGGACTCGAAAAAGTTGAAAACAAAAGTGCAACTGCAATGACCACAGCCATTTCGCAAAAAACCATGTAAACTGCCCACAAAAGGGAAAGAGTCGGATCCGATTCCGTCAACGCCAGAATCAAATAATAGACGACGGTCAGCAAGAACAAATGCACGGCGATGACCGCCAACAGTCCCAGATACTTTCCCACGAGAAATACAGAACGGCCCACCGGCTTAGAAAGCAAGGTCAAGACAGTCCGCCCCTGAATTTCTTTTTGCACTAAACTGATTCCCACAAAAACGGAAATCAAAAGTCCCGACAGCGACATGATGCTGAGTGTCGTCGACTTGATGACATAAGCGTGGTCAAAGACAGACCATTCCCCCAGCAAAATGCTGAAAAACGCCAAAGCGACCGCCAAAAAGACGATATTGTAAAGGACTTTGTTGCGCACCGATTCACGGAACGTGTTCAAAGCGATGATTCCAATGTTTTCAATGTTCTGCACGGGCAATTTCCTCCGTCAAGACATCTTCTAGACTGGGACGTTGGTGTTCAATGCGTTCCACGGGCAATCCCGATTTGAGGCAAAAAGCCAAAAAGGCATCCCGCGCCGACGAGTCCTTGCAAACCCATTCCCGCGGAGTCGTTCCCTGCGCTTTGACATTCGGCGGCAGATCCGACTCGGGAATATCCGCGGACACGTGCACGTGGTATTCCGCCGAAGCGCTCGACGTAATTTCATCGAGAGTTCCTTCGCGGACAATCTTCCCATCGACAATCATCGCCACTCGGTGGCTGACCGATTCCACATCTGAGAGCAAATGGCTCGAATAAAAAATGGTGACACCTTCCCGGTTCAACGAAAGAATGGCCTCGCGGACATCTTTGCGGCCCACAGGATCCAATCCGCTCATCGGTTCGTCCAAAACCAGAAGTTCCGGTTTCGAAAGAATCGCTTGGGCAATTCCTATCCGCTGCATCATCCCCTTGGAATACGTGCGCAAGCGGCGACACGTCCAATCCTTGTCTGCATTCAAAAGCGAAAGCGCCCACGAAATCCGCTCTTCCAGCAAATTTCCCGAAAGACCGCAGAGCCTTCCGTAAAAACGCATCAATTCCCGGCCGGTGAGATAGTCGTAAAAATAGGGCTGTTCCGGAGAATACCCCAAATGCTTTCGGCATTCAACCTGCGACGGTTCCAATCCCGCAACAAGAATTTTGCCGGAATCTTTGCGCAAAAGTCCCGAAATCAATTTGATCGTTGTCGATTTTCCAGCGCCATTCGGCCCGATGAATCCGTAAATCGATCCCTTGGGCACATGGAACGAAACATCGGAAAGAGCCTTTTTTTCCCGCATCAGGAATCCCGTGCGATACGTTTTTTGAAGATTTTCGACGACGATCATCCGTTTTCATCCTCTTCATCACGCAACTTTTTGTCCGCGATTTTTTTCCGGAAGAGATAGTAAAGGAGGGCTCCCGCCAAATAAGCCAAAAGCCCTGCGTAAAAGAAGTAATTCAAAGACGAAATCGGAAATCCGGGAAAAAAGCGGTTGAGCATCGGAAGTCCAAAAAAGTAAACGCACACGAGAATAACGCCGAGAAAGCGCAAAAGATAAGTCAGGGCTATTTTTTTATCCATAAGAACTCCGGAATCAAAAATCGTTCGGGAAAAAAATACTCAAATCCAAAAGAAAAGGTCAATTTTTTACGTGGATGGAATCCGCAAATTCCTTTAAGAGAACAGGGTCTTTCACTTTTTCCCAAAGCGTCCCCGTCACGATGATTTGCGCACCGGCAGCGACACGTGCCGCAGCCGACTCGGGTTCGCGGATTCCGCCGCCCGTAATAATCGTCAAACTGGTCGCTTTCCGCGTATAGGCGATGTGCTCCACAGGCACCGGCGTTTCTGCGCCAGAGCCCGCTTCCAAATACACATAACGCATTCCCATCAATTCCGCCGCGATGGAATGCACCATCGAAAGCTTGGGCTTATTGGCAGGGACCGGTGTCGTATTGCTGATGTATTCGACCGCGGTACGTTTTCCGCTGTTGATAAGTTCATACGCAGTCGGAATCGCTTCCATGCCCAGCGAGCGCACCAAAACGCCGCCACGAACCTGTTCGTCGATTAAATAATTCGGATTTCTCCCCGTCACGAGAGTCGTGAAGAGAATTGCGTCGAATCCGGGAACGACCTGCGATGCGCCTCCGGGAAAAAGGATGACCGGCAGCGGCACTTCCTTTTTCAAAGCGGCCACCTGAGCCGGCAATTTGAAATTTCCCATGAACGAGCCGCCAACCAGCAGCAAGTCGGCCCCATTTTCCGCAGCCAAGAGGCCCGCCTTCAGAAGGGCTGTATCATCAGAAGTGTCGGGATCGAGAAGCACGGCAAACAAAGCGCCGCGCTTTTCTATCGCCAAATTCAGGGCAGTTTCCGTTTTTCCTATTTGAAGCATGGGAAAAATATAGGAAAGCCCCGACAATTATTTCGCTTTTTTCCGGCGAACGCCCCACTTATCGCGCATTTCCTCTTGCACTTTCTTCTGCTTGTAACGAACGACCAGCTTGAATTCGACAATATACACGCCAGAGCCCACCAGGCGACCGGTGTGATCCTTGTAATTCCAGTTGACGAACACTTTCTTGTCCGTCGTCAGGCAATTCTGGGAAGCTCCAAATGCCGGACTGTTGCACGGAATATTGAACGTCGTATCGGTCACGTAATGACCCATATTGTCAAAATAGCTCACGCTGAAGTTCACAAAGACGTCTCCCGGATCGATACTGTCCAAAATCGCGGGATCATAATTGCCGTCCGCATTGAGCTTCGCACCGTCAATCAGCTGCGGGACAAAACGCTCGCCCAGCGAAATCAGATGTCCCAAGGTTCCCTCGTCCCTCAAATCCGAAGTCCGGGTGCGATTGGGCACATAAGAAATCGAAACCGAATTCAACGTGTTCGTCACATACTTTTCCGGATCAAAGAAGCCCATTTTAACCGATTCGACCATTTTTCCCAACAAACCGCCGATGACAACGGGCGAAGCGTTCTCCACCGATTCGTTGCCATAGACGTCTGCGATGGCGGATTTTTTGCCATGGACAATCAAGAGGGAGTCCCCGGGGACGATTCCATCCGTCGATTCCCGCAAAATAAGGCGCACGCTCTTGCCATCCGCATCCCAAAGCATCCGCACCGGATCCAAGTCTATCGTATCCTTGCCGTGAATATACGCGAAGAAATCCTTGCCAGAAAGAGCCGAATATTCCACCGCTTCGGAGAATGTTACCTTGAGCGTATCGCGCTTGTCCTCCTCTCCATAGCGGAGCGAGGCCGCAACGACGACCGGAGCCATCTTGTCCGCAATCGCGACAGTCTGGGTAGAGACAAAGGAGTTGCCGAAAATATTGTAGTAAGAATACAGTGTCGCCGGCGGGATATCCAAACCGATGCTTGTCAGCCCCGAAGCCACATTGACATTGCTTGTCACAAACCATCCAACGCTCATTCCATCGGAACTCAGCACCAAATCGCGAGGCTGCGCCTGCAATTCGATAAGCAAACCGCGAGAGCTGTACCAGGGGAAAGAGAAGTAGAAGTTTTCCATTTCGGCTTTTGTCACCTTGGAGGAGAAGCGGACTGCAATGGAATCCAGCGTACCGTCGCCGTCCGTATCGTAATATTCAACCAATTTCGCCGCCGGGTAACGGTCCAAGACATTCACAGGAACCCGCCTGTCGTATTCCGCGGTCGCAATGAACGAAAGGTTTTCAAAGGTCGCACCCGGAGCGAGTGTCACATAATCCGTTTGGCCGTTCAATCCCAGGGAATCGCCGACGAGAATAATCGTATTCCGCGTGGGCAGATAAATCTTCACCTTGTCCAAATCGAATCCCAAGCCGTTCAACCAAACGACCATTTCCGGGCTGCTCAAATCCGCGGGAATAATGTCGATGTTGAATTCGACAAAGAGCGAGTCCCGACCGCCCACGCTGCGAATCGCGTAAGCTTGCTTGATCACATGGGAACCGAGCTGCAGCAATTCCCCATCGCGACGGTAATTCGCCCCCGTTTCATCACTTGTGTAAGTGACAATAATCCGGGCATTATCGGGGAAACTGTCCGCAGAAAGTCCCAAATCCGACGCGCAGGCATAAATTCGGGAGCCGACAACAGTCAACGCGCTGTTCACCGCCAACGTATCTCCATTGACGACAAGCGCAAGTCCAGTCGCCGAAAGCCCATCGGGAATCGTATCGGCAAGAATCACTTCCAATGAATCCAAAAGACCGTCTTCATCCGCGTCTTGAATATAAGACGTTTCCGTCCGGGGAATCGGATCATAGAAGTTGATGCCGTCGAAGATGATCAGATGGCCTTCTTTATCCGTAAAGTAGATGCTGCCCACCGACACGCTTGTATCTGCAGTCACCCAAATCGAAAGATCCTTGCCATTTACGCCAACGGCTAAATTCGCATTGGGCTCACTCGGATTTGTCGGATCCGTAAAGAGGAGACCTTCCGAACCGGAGACGTATATCGAATCCGCGTCTCCGAAGTAGTCTTTCAATTTGTTCGCATCCAAGTTGATTTCAATGACGTCTCCCACATAAACGTCTTCACGTCCTGTCGAAGAAACGGAATCCGAACCGTAACTGGGCAATGTCGTCGATGCAGAACCGTCGCCGGTCACATAGGTGTTTCCGTTGATGATGATTGTATTTTTTCCCGCCGAGTCCGACGACACAGGTATCAGCTTGGAACCTCCGGTCACCAGGGTGTCGCCCTTGTCGCGCTTGTCATTGGTCGGATAAACATCTGTCCCGTTCTGATTTTCTTGACCTTCATCGTCAAAACCTTCGTAAACGGTGGAATCCGTCACCCAGGGGGGAATCCACTCATCGCCGGAACCCGTAGAGCCCGAAGACGAAGAGTTTTGTCCCCCATCATCACCAGAGCCTGTTGAACCGGACGAGCCTCCGGTTGATCCCGAAGAGTTCCCTTCGGAACCCGAAGATTTGCCGCTGCCAGAAGAATCTCCTTCAGAATCCGAGGATTTACCACTGCCCGAAGAATCCCCTTCAGAACCTGAAGATTTACCGCTGTCAGAAGAATCTCCTTCAGAACCTGAAGAATTGCCACTGCCCGAAGAATCCCCTTCGGAAGCCGAGGATTTGCCGCTATCCGAAGAGCCGCCCTTGCTCGAACTGGATTTGGAACCCTGCCCCGTCGCCGAAGAGCTCGAAAGCTTGCCCGAACTGGAGGATTCATGGAAAATGGCGGCGCTTGAAGAGCTGCGGGAGCTCGAAGAAACCAAAATATCCGGAGTCGTATTCGCCTGGGTACGGTTAGAACCCGCCCCCGCAATCGGCGCCAGGTCATCGAGATAGTTGTCAATCCATTGAACGTGAATCAAAATGTTGTTGTCAATGCGCTTGTTCACATTGGAGGTGTAATCGATAAAGACAATATGCCCGGAATTCGAAGCCACAAAAATGTGTCCCTTGTGGTCTGCCGTTCCCTGGTCCAAAAGCCAGCGGATTTCCGAAGTCCCTTTCATGGCGTAATTTTGGGATTCCGCCCAGTTCCCCGAATAACTTCCCGTCATCAAACTGTCGGGAAACATGTATTTGCGCAAATCGATATCCGCAACCACTTTATTTGTCGTCGGATCTATTTGTACAATATGGGAATCCCCAAACAAAAGAATCGTGTTGGAATATTCGTCAAAGCTGGCTCCGTGGGCTCCTTTCAACGAATCAATCAGCGTTTTTGTTTCGATTTCGGTTATGTCCTTAGCCGGGCAAGGATTCGCCTTCGTCGCGCATGTCATTTTGACAATCTTTCCGAATTGCGCGTTGTTCTGCTTATACTTGGAAATCGTTCCCAAATTGCTTGAACGGGTATAATAAGCCTGCCCGTTTTTATCCCAAACAATCGTCGTAATATTTGTCACATCACCTTTGACTTTCACTTGGCGGATTTTTTTTAACCGCCCCTGCGTCAACGAATCAATGGCAAAAGTCACCAGATTTCCCGGAATTCCGGCGGACCACAACACGTCATTGCCCGGATCCACCATCAAATGATACGTAGATGAACCGACTCCGGCATTTTCCGTTTTTGTAACGCACTTACCCATGGACGTATCGGCAGCCGTCTTGTTGACTTTGTAAATCTGGTTGTTGTCCTGACCGGCAACAAGCAAATCGCCGTCCGGATGGTGCACGATGCCGTCAGCGCCTTTCGTGCGGCACAGGAGCTTTTTGTTGGAAAGCTTCAAATAGCCGTTTCCATCGTAGTAATAATCAACGGACTTGGCGCTCAGCTGTTCACTGTAACGCGTGTAATAAATCGTCTCTTTTGTACTGGCCGAAGGATACAAATCGCCCACTTGCTGAATCCAAATGCCCGTCGCCGGATTATACGGCGTATTGACGGTCACTGAATCAGAACTGTCCGCCCATGCGGCGGCCACGGCACAGACGAAGAGAATCGTCCAAATTTTTATCTGTCGTGTTTTCATATCGGTAACCTCCGGTTAGTCGTCTAGCGCAAGGCCACCCTTGCCGCCGTGGACGCCCCATTTGAAAATTTTGTCATAAGTATACGAATTTTTCGCCCCGTATACTTTCAAGTGGAACTGAGCCAAATAAACACCCACACCCGCTTTGCGGCCCGAAGCCGAGCGCAAATTCCAACGCAAATAAAGGCGTTTCGCATTTTCGAAACAATTTTCGCCAAAATCCGGATCGTCACAATGAATCGTCCCATGACCGCCCGCTACGAAATTTCCCATATTCGTATAAACGTCGAGAGTCCAGTGCAAACCGACCTTTTCCAAATCCAGCGATTCCCCCGTGGAATCATCGAATATCGTTGCAAAAGCGACATCGAGCATTACCCCCAGGGATTTTCCCATTTCTTCTTTAGTCGAAGTGCCTTCGGGGAAAAAGCGTTCCGTGAACGCAGGTCCATCTGCCGCCAACGCGACTCGGTCTAATCCGACTAGCGAAGCCGTTTCCATTACAACCCGCGGATCTCCTTCAATCGACTTGATTTTCGCCGTTTCCGTCACCGCGTTGCCGCCGAAATCCGAAAGTTTCGCTTTCGAATTGACAAACAGTGAATCATTCGGATTCGCCCGCGAAAGCAATTCGACATCCGCACCCACCAACAGCGTCACTTGAGTCAAATCGTCATTCCATGAAGCGTAAGTGAAGTCCAAATACACGGAATCCCCATCGACAATAAAGCCCAAAAAATTGGCGTTCGCGATGGAAGCGGTATCAATCGGTTCAGAGAAAGTCACCGTCAGACGGTCCGGGCTCCGGCGGCTGTCCGATTCCGGAGAAAGAAATGTCGAAGAAATGACGGGCGCCATGCGGTCATTCATGTCGAGATACTGATACGTGGAAACCGTATCCCCGTTCACGACCGAAATGTTTTCAAGAGCCGCATAACCGTATTCTTCGGAATCGTCGATGGAGGTCAAATCTTTTTGCACACGGGCAATCTCTTTTTCAGTCAATACATAAGAAACCGTCTTGCCGTCTGCCGAAAGCGTCAAATTTTCGGGATCCGGTTCAAGCAGCAATTCCCCACCATTCGTATCCTTCCAAAAGAACTGAAGACGCAAATTTTTCAAATCGTCTTTTGATATCGGATTTTCAAATCCCACGGTCACGGAATCCATCCGCCCGTCCGCGTCCGAATCAAAAAATCCGTTGTTTTCGTTGGAAAGATAAACGCGTCCAGCATTCTTGACTTCAGCGGGCAAATTGAAATGAGCCGCATTCCCATCGGCGGCGACAAGTCCCAAATCACCCAAACCGACAACCACAGAAAGCGAGTCGCCGACAACCACTTTTCCAGGTTTGACTACGAAAGTCCAGCGTTTTCCTTTTTTCGACACCGCTTGAACTTCTACCTTGTCGCCATTCGCGAGTTGCAGCACGGAACCTTCGACAAACGCCGAGTCGAGCGCCTTGTTGAAATCCAAAATAAGCGTATCCTTTGCGCCAGATGTCCCGGAAATCAACGTCGCCATTTGGATGACAGGTCCAATCCGGTCTTCAATAGTCCCCAAAAGCACTCCGCTAGAACCGCTGACTTTAGACGTCGCATGAACTTTCAACTCTCCCGCCGCGGCATTTTCCGGGATTGACGTTTTGACCTCCAGCAATTCCATCACGCTGCCATTCGGGGCGCGCTTGTAATCACCGGAAAATTCCCGAAATGTTTCATTCGGCCAACTGTAAAACACGCTGTCCCAGGAGACAGAATCCGTTTTCCCTGAAAAATAAGCGATGATGCTGTCGCCTTTGCCGTCGCCGTCCGCATCGTAAATAAAAGCGCTGTCGAGAATCGGCAAATCCGGATTTTCAAAAGTCAAGGATCCGGGAAACACTTCGCTCAAAAGGAAATCCGAAGAATCTTTTGGCGAAACGAATCCATTCGCCGAAAAATTCGCCCCCGAAACGGCGGCGGTCGCTCGAATCTGGAAGCTGCCAACGCCTTTGTTCAAATCAACCCGGGAAGTTTCGTCTCCGCTGATTGTCGTAAAACGCAAATTGTCGGACCCCTTGCCTGGTTTCAGATAAAAAGTTTTTGTAATCAGGGTATCGGTTTTACCGGAATCCGGCCCTACGGGGACCACGGCCCGAACAAAAACGGTCAATGCGGAATCCACCGGAAGAGAGAGCAGGGTTTCCTCGTCGACAACCACGGTATCGCCCGAAGCGTTTACAATGGAAAATTCCAAATCCGGCAGATAAAAAGTGTAATAACGTTGAACCGAAGGATTGGCATCAAGCTTTGTCAAGGTCCCAACGGGCGCATGAACCACCGGATAATCCGAATACGCTTTCAAATAAACAAAACCCGAATCGTCCGCCGTGACACTCGCCGTCGGATGCGCCAAGGTTTCGGAAGTACAGTTGAGCTTACCCGTCGAATAATCTTGTTCGCAACGCTTCAAAATCAACGTATCATTGGGTGCGTAAACGAAAAAAGACGCGTTCGGAATCGCCTTGGCCGTATTCCAGACGTTTTCCCCTTCGGGAACAGTCCAAAGACGCGGATACTTCGCCACGCCAATCGGATAATAACCACAAAGGTTCGCATTGCGTTCGCAGAGGGAATCCACGTCCATGCCGAAAAGAACCGCCGCCGATAGAAGAACGGAGGCACAGAAAATCCGGACGGGCAAGAATTTCAACGCATCGTTAAACATAAAGTTCTCTTTGTTCCGAGGGAATGTGTGACAAGCACGACATTTGTAAAGAAAATAAATTAAAACGCTCAAAAATGAGAGAAATCGTTCGATGTAAGGTTTTTACAATAGCCCAAATTGGAATAAACCCCGCTAATCGGGCATCAAATCTTCTACGATGGAATCCATTAAAAGCCAGCCTTTTCCCGTCAGCGCGATCGAGCATCCATTCCGATTCAACAATCCCCGGTCCACCCAGCGGTTGATTTTTTCCAAAGAAATCGTCACATCTTCTTCGCGCTCAAGGATTTGCAAGTTCAAGCCTTCCCGCATCCGGAGCGAAAGCCAAATGCGCTCTTCGACGCGTTCTTTAGAAGAAAGTTTGTCAAGCGCCATTCCGGCTTCCGGACACCCCGCCAAGACCCAATTTTTCCACTCTTTAAAGCTGGAGGGGGCCGCCGTTCTCAAATTCCCTTCAAAGCCATGCGCTCCGGGGCCAAGTCCCAGATATTCCCCCCGCAACCAGTAATTGCGGTTATGCAAGCTCTCCATGCCGGGTTTTGCAAAATTTGAAACTTCATAACGGTCAAATCCGTGCGCCTGCAAAATGCGGACACCCGATTCATACATCGCCGGATACAGCGACTCGTCCAATTGGAATCGTTCCTTTTCAAATCGGCGGGCAAGAACCGTATTCGCGGCAAGTGTCAATCCGTAAAAGCTCACATGCCCAATTCCCGAACGGGCCAGTTCCTCGACATCGGATTCAAAACGTTCAAGAGTTTGTCCGGGAAGCCAGAACATGAGGTCCGCCGAGGCGGCCGCACCGGTATTTTCGGCAAAGGCTATTAAACGGGAAAGGGCTATCCGGTTTTCACGGGCGCTGCCCCGCCGTCCTATTTTTTGGAGAAGGGAATCGTCAAATGTTTGAAGCCCCAGACTGAAGCGGTTAAAGCCCAAACTCCGCGCCGTATCGAGAACGGAATCTGTCGCCGAATCCGGATTCCCTTCCAAATTCACCTCTTGCAAATGCTGAAATTCAACGCCGAGACTTTCTAATCCCCGGACAAGGCGGATTCCTTCGGAAAGGGGCAGGGTCGTGGGAGTTCCTCCGCCAAAATAAGCAGTCGACAATTCGGAAAGGAAACGTTCCTTTCCACGAAAACGGATTTCCGCTTCGCGCAACAACAAATCCACGTATTCTGAAAAAAGTCTGGCTGTTCCTATCGCCGTGGGAAAGTCGCAATAACCGCAAATTTTCGTACAAAACGGAATATGAATGTAAATTCCTTTCATCGTTTGCGAATATATATATTTGCTTTGTGGAAAATAAGCCCCGATTCCTTTTGATTTTAAAAAAGAAGACGCCCACCCTCCTCTTCTTTTTCTTGTCTGCCGTGATTCTCGTCTTGGCGGCAGCCATCTTATTTGGCACATCTTGCAAAGAAATTTTCCTGACTCTGATGCTTTGGAGTCTTCCCCTCTTTTTGCACTGATTTCCCATGATGTTCGCCTCTCGACTGAACCAGCGCAAAATGAAATCCATCGCCTTTTACATCGGCAGTTGGATTTTCTTTTGCCTGCTCTACACTTTTTTCCGCTGCTTCGGCACCTCTGCCGCAGACGACATGGTCGTTTATCTGTCCACAATCCAGTTCGCCCTGCTCGCCGGCCTTTCCCACGGGATTTATGATGTCATCATTTTGCATGACGACAGCGTTTCAAAGCCAGTCCCCGCCGCACTCCTTATCCGCCTGTGCTATTTCACGGCTGTCGTATGCACCAACATTTCCATTTGCATTCTTGTACAAAACTGGTACGTGGAAGGCTCTTTTTTTGGAGAAACCGGATTCCACCATCTTTGGCAAGCGGTCAATTCGCCGCGAATCCAGGCGTTCGCCATTTACGGCGTCTTTTGCGGATTTTTCATCACGTTCATCCGTTCCGTCAATAAAAAATTCGGTTCCAGCGTTTTCGTCAACGCCTTTCTTGGAAAGACTCAAAATCCCAAAGAAATCGAACTGATATTCATGTTTGTCGATTTGAAAAATTCCACCCGCCTTGCCGAAAAAATGGGCCATATCCAATACAGCCAGTTTTTGAAGGAATATTACCGCCTGCTTTCCAATTGCTGCGAAGAAAACGGCGGAGACATTTACCAAATAGCAGGGGATGGCGTGTATCTTACATGGAAAATGTCCGCCTGCCGAAAAAAGCCCAAGCCGCTTCTCTGTTTCGACGATTTGGAACACTGCTTTTTGATGACCCGGAAACGCTTCACGAAACGCTTCGGAACCTATCCGGAATTCAAGGCGGCTGCCCACGTTGGAAAAGTCACCAAGACGGAAGTCGGCAACTTCCGCAGCGAGATGGCCTATCACGGCGATGCGGTCAACACGACAGCCCGGATGCAGGATTTGTGCCGCGACCTCGACGAAGATTTTCTCCTTTCTGAAAAATTGTTGAAAAGGCTGCCGGGAGTGGAAAAATACAATCCCCATCCAAGGGGAGCTTTTTACCTCAAAGGAAAGTCCGGAAAAACTTCCATTTATGCGCTTCGCTTTTCCGCCCAAAAGAATGCCTGATATAGAATTTACAGCGCAATCATCGCCTTGAAAATTCATTCGAGTCTCCACTCATCGGAATGGGAAATTTTCCGTAGAATGGCGCATTTGGGTTTTATCACTTTTCTCCAAAAGCGCGCGGTCCACGGTCAACGTCAAACCGGCATCCTTCTGCGAAAACGGAATCCCCTTGCGATCAATACCGTGCAAAATTCACTCCTTCCGCAGAAAAGGCTCTCCGTGCGAAACCCATCAAAAAGAATGCTCTGTTTTCAGCACCAATTCCGCATTATACATTTCTCATTCCTAACTCCTAATTTCTCATTATTTTGCAAAAGCTCCTGCCTAAAGACGAAAAAAGCGTTAAAATGAAAAAATTTTCATCTTTTTCAAAAAAAATCACTTTTTTCGCCAATTACCCTTGACGACCCGTTTCGAATTAACTATACTTGGTCTGTCCTCGCGGGAATAGCTCAGTTGGTAGAGCACGACCTTGCCAAGGTCGGGGTCGAGGGTCCGAGTCCCTTTTCCCGCTCTAAAGAACCACTTGAAAAAGTGGTTCTTTTTTTTATTGTCGACGGCGATTTTCATTTTCAGATCCAGTCCAAAAATCCCCTCCCTTTCAAAGCGGCGCACGACAAAACCCCTGTCGAAAACGGCAGGGGTCAAAAAGTGGTCCAAATTTCAACTTAAAAAGTCAGCAATACGGATGCACCGGGACCTTCCGGACGAAATTCTGGGAACACGTGTAAGCGGCGCGGAGAAGCTTCGGCCAAATCGCTCGATGTGGAACGGTAAATCCTCATGACATCCAAAATGGCAATGACGCGGTTCAAAACCAAAGCGCCGATTGAAACTTGAAATGCGATTCGGGAAATCCGGTAATTGCGGAGAATGTCCCTGTAATGCGACATGCGTTTTGAAGTTTCCGGATTGTCACTGGAGCCCCAGTCCCACGTGTGCGCTTCATCGAACGGATAATCGGCATCTATCGCCTTTCCCGCCCGGAGCATCGCCTGGTTGTAATCTTCGTCGGAATCCGGATTGGAATTTTCAAATTCGACACCGCCACGGCTACGGTAATCCGCCATCAAGTTCAAAAAACTTTCGCTCGATGGAGGGTTTGAAATTCCCGCATAACGGGAGGCGTAAGAACGCGCTGAAGCGATTTGCTTTTCTCCAAAGAAATAACTTCCGAAAGTCGCCACCCAAAGAGCCGCATCCGCCCAGACGTAAGCCTTGGCGTAAGACGTTTCTCCCAAATAATACTGCCCAAGGCCGGGTAACAAGGCGGAGGCTCCTATCGCCAACGGCAAACTTCTGCTCGAATTTTTCCCAATGGATTCGTCGACCGAAATTACCGTTTGCGCAAAAGGCTCCGCGGCAAAGAAAAGCACCCAAAAAATCAGCAGCTTTTTCATGGGACTAGAAGTTGAAGTACACGTTCAACACGGATTGCGAATTCATCGGGACAAATCCCCCTTCAAAGCGCAGGCGGTCAAACCACGACAGCTCTTCTTCATAAAGGACTTTGTTGTGCGCATGAGCGGACCAGGCGGCATCCAAAGCGGAAACCACATGGTTCAAAATCAAGCCGCCAAAGAACCACGCCTGCATGTCGGCATAATCGTTCGCCTTGCTACGCATGCTGCGGTAAGTTTTCAAATTCGCCGACGTTCCCAACGCGACAATTTCATCTCCGTCCAAATTCAACGCGGAAACCGGCGTTTTATTGTCGACATCATCCCAGCCCAACACATAAGAGGCGCCGGCTATATTTGAATAGTAACTTCCCGAATTGTAAAGGGGGAAATCATTTTGCACATAGTTTCGGTGGTTTTCGGCGGCAGCCAATTCTGTTGAAGCGTCGCCTGTATAACACTTGTTCTTCGCAGCATCCCCGTAAATGGATTTGCAGTACGATTCACGGCTAGAGAGGTAACGGGCGATGAATTCTTCCTCTTCGCCATTATCGAGTCCATTATAAAGGTCGAGAAGTCCCGTTTCATAATCCTTGGCAGAAAAATGTTCTTTCGCAAATTTCTTGTACCGCTTGACTTGCTTGTCGTATTTGCGAACGGAATAATAATACCAGTTGCCCCAGAGCGCGGCTTCAATCGCCAAATAAGCAGCGCCGCGCACGATATTGAATTTGGAGCCGCCGACATAAAGTTGTCCCGATCCGGGAACGACAAGGGAAAAGAACAGGGCCTTCCGCGGGCTTTTGTATCTGCCCTTCATTTCGTCCATGCCGTAAACTTTGGAAACTTTGACGGGTCCCAAAATATCCCGACGGGACATGGAAGAAGACGAAACGGCCACCACGGGGCTTGACGAAGAAGACGAAATATCTGCACTCGAAGACGACTGCGCCGTATCTGCCGAAATTGGCGTTGCAGAGGAACTGGAAATTTCTGACGAAGAACTCACTTGAAGCGCGCTGTCCACAGCCTGCGCCCCTGAAGTCAACGAATCCTGAAAAAGGGAATCTTGGGACGCTGCGGAAATTTCACTGGACGACAATGCGGCTTCTTGAAGGGAAGAGGAACTTTCCCCTGTTGCAAGAGACTGGGACGCCTCGACAGAAGACGAACTGGAAAGTTCCAAAAGGCTCGATGAACTGACGGCAATTTGGCTTGACGAAGACTCGACATTCAAGACCGATGAACTGGAAAGAACCTGGCTGGAGGACGAAGCAATTTCGGGAACAGACGAACTGGAAAGTTTGGATGGATCCGGATTCGAAGCGGATGAAGCTTCTTGGGCAGAACTCACAGACGCGGTCACCGAATCCGCCATTTTGACTTCTTCATCAAATTCGGCGAACAGGTCGCGCACCTGGGCAAATGCAGATGCAGAAAAGAACAAGACACAAAAGAATATCGCAAACAAACGCATGAGCAAAATCTACAAAAAAAGCCGTTCCCAAAGGGACGGCTTTTTTTCCTTAAAGGGAAAATCAATCGGCTTTAACGACCCAGACCTTCACTTCGGCGGTAATATCACCGAAGACCTTGACGGTCACCGGATAAGCGCCGAGCTGCTTGAGCGGTTCATCGAGCGCGATTTGCGCGCGAGTCACCTTCACGCCCTGCTTTGTGATTTCTTCTGCGATATCAGAAGCGGTCACGGAACCGTAAAGGCGTTCGCCTTCCACGACGCGACGGGAAAGGTTCACAGTCACTTCGGCGAGCTTCGCGGCAATTTCGCGAGCCTTGCCCAGTTCCTTGTTGAACAAAGCTTCCATCGCTTCACGGTTTTCAACGATTTTCTTCTTCGCTTCTTCCGTAGCGCGAATCGCGAGCTTGTTCGGGATGAGGTAATTCATGGCGTAGCCGGTCTTCACCTTCACCACATCCATGATGTTGCCCAAATTCGGCACATTGGCTTTCAGAATAACTTCCATTTTGGCTCCTTAGCGCAGAGAATCTGCGACGAACGGCAAAATAGCCATGTGACGGGCGCGCTTGATAGCTTCGACGAGCATGCGCTGATACTTGGCGCTTGTGCCGGAAATGCGACGAGGAATGATTTTTCCGCGTTCCGAAATGAAACGGCGGAGAACCTTTTCGTCTTTATAATCGATGAACTGGACCTTGTTCTCGGTGAACCAGCAAGTCTTTTTGCGGCGAACGCGGGAATTGTTCTTCTTATCTTCGAAAGCCATTATTCAGCATCTCCTTCTTCAGCGTCGATCGGAGTCACGTCTTCGGTCTGGCTCAGGTTCTTGTCATAGATGACGTCCGTCATCGGATAATCCGCAAGAGTAATCCAACGGAGGACATTTTCGTCGAGCTTGAACATGTTTTCCAAGTTCGTCACGACAGAAGATTCCGCCTTGTAGTAGAAAATCACGTAGTAACCGTGAGTCTTGTGATTGATTTCGTAAGCGAGCTTGCGCTTGCCCCAATCGTCGCGGCGCACAATTTCGCCGGCAGCGGTGATTTTATCTGCGAAGCTTTGCACTTCGGACGCAATGACGTCATCGGAGAGCATGGCATCGAGAACCACCATGGTTTCGTATTGTTTCATAGTATCCCTTTGGACTTCAGCCCGCACCCACCATGGGCGCAGGAGGGTTCCATTTTCATGGGAACTACAATTTAGAAAAAAGCGGAAAAAGCGTCAAGCGACAAGGCAAAATATCCCAGAGAAGGTGGAGTTTCCAAGCCTTTGACGTTCCCGTATAGGCTTTTTACCGCAAATCCGGCACGTAAATCGCCTTGCCGGAAGCCGTTTGTGCCAAAACAGGTGTCAGCATCCCCAATCCGTTTCCAACGTTTTGGTAAACGAATCCCTCTACCGAAGAGCCGAAACCGTCGAGTACGATGGCGTTCGCCCCATTCTTTTGTCCTGAAATTGTCGAGATTTCAACGACGAGAACGAGGGCAAATACTTTAAAAATGTCTGCACTGTAATATAGTTGTGCGGAAACGCTCCAAAAGGCTTTTTCACTTTGGCGTTTTGAACAATGGCGGTCCACCGGTTATAAGTAGAGATTTTCAATTTCCCGGGCAAATTTTTCGCGGACGGCCTTTCTGCGCAACTTGAAGGTGGGAGTCATCAGCCCCGATTCGACAGAAACGGCTTCGCTTACCAAAACCCACTTTTTGATTTGCTCCCAGCGGTTCAGTTTGCGGTTGACCGTATCGACATGCGCCTTGACTGCGGCCAACACGCGGGAATCCTGCACCGCTTCTTTGGGGTCAAAGTCCCTTTTGCTTTTTCCCATTATCCGCATCGCCTCGTCATAGCCCAAAAAAAGAAGCGCGGAAACAAATTTGCGGTTGTTCGCTTCGACCATCGCGGATTCTATCAGCGGATGGCGCACCAGTTCCAGTTCGATGGGCACCGGGGAAACGTATTTTCCCGTACTGGTTTTAAAAATTTCCTTGATGCGACCGATGAGAAAGAGATAGCCCTCGCTGTCGATGATGCCCTGATCGCCCGTCCGGAAAAATCCGTCCGGAGTCCAAGCCTCCCGATTCATCGCAGGCATGTTGCGGTACCCCTGGAAAACGCTCGCGCCTCGCACCTGGATTTCGTTCCGGGCGCCTATCCGCACTTCCAACGACTCCAAAGGTTTTCCCACGGATCCCATTTTTATTTTTCCCGGCGTATTCACGCTCACCACGGGAGAGCATTCCGTCAATCCGTACCCTTCGTATATCGGAAATCCCATGTTCACCAAAAAGCGGTAAACCGTCTTGTTGAGCGCGCTGCTGCCCGAAATAATCCATTTGAAACGCCCGCCAAGCGCCTCGCGGATTTTGCGGTAAACCAGCCTGTCGTATATCGAACGGCGGAGTTTGCCTTTGCCGGGGAGATTCTTTTTGGCAAAAAGGATTGCGCGGCGCATGAGAAAACGCTTGAATCCCCGCATTTTATATTCCCGCAGGGAAATCGCCTCGGCAAATTTTTCCAAAATCCGGGGGACAAAAGTTCCAATCGTCGGATGCACTTCGTGCGAAATGACTCCGACATTCTTTGGTGAATCGGCAAAATAAATTTTCAAATGCTTGGCCATGTAAAAGAAAATGACCATCCGTTCGAACACATGGGCCACGGGCAAAACGCTGATGGCGGAATCTTCTGTGGGAAGCGGCGAAATCAACGGCGAAAGGGCCTCCACCATCGACAGCATGTTGTCATGCGAAAGCTCGACGCCTTTGGGAAGTCCCGTTGAACCGCTGGTGTATATCACAGAAAAAAGATCTTCGGGCCGGATGGAATTCACGCGGTACATCAACCAGTCCTCGGCACCCTCGTCGCGGGAAAGATTTCCGCCCTCTTCCAAAAGCGTTTTCCAGTGAATGCCGTTCTGCGGGAGTTTCGCCGTTTCGTCAAAGCATATCACGCATCGGAATCGCGGCAGGTGCTTTTGAATGCTCGAATCCAAAGACTCTACGTTGTCAACCGCCAAAAAGGCGATTTCGGAATCTTCGCATTGGAACAGAAAATGTTCCTCGCTGATATTGGGAAAAAGCGGAACTGTCGGCGCATGGCAGACTTCGCACGCCAAATCGGCGACAATCCAATCCGGAGAAGTTTTGGCAATGATGCCCAGGCTGTTTTTTTCTCCGACACCATGCCTCGCCAAGGCCAGCGAAGCGAAAAAAAGCATTTCGCGCAGACGCTGCGGCGTATATTCGCGAAAACGCCCGTCGACCCGATAAAACCATCCGGGAAAATCTTTCGACTGGCAAAGGTCCAAGAAGAGGGCGGGAAGTGAATTGTGTCGCAGTTTTGGCATACGGGATCGCTTTTCAAAATACCTAAAAATTCCCCCTTTTGCAGCGAAATTTTTTAGCAAAAAGATTACATTTTTGTCGTATTTTATTTCTTTCGATTCAACGTTTTGCCCAAAAAACGAAATTTCAAGAGATTGAATTCCAAAATTCTACATTTTTGTCACTTTTTATTTTGGGAACAGCCCAAATTCACCCATTCCCCTTTGTTATATTTCGATCAACCAAACAACCGTACCATTGGAGATAAAAATGGCCATTACAAATGCTTATCTGAAAAAAGTTTACGACAGAGTTGTCGCCCGCGACCCGGACCAGGCTCTTTTCCACCAGGCTGTCCGCGAATTCCTCGAATCGCTGGATCCGGTTTTGGCGAAAGACAAATCGTTTGAAACAAACGGCATCATCGACCGTCTGGTTGAACCGGAACGCGTCATCATGTTCCGCGTCCCATGGCTTGACGACCAGGGCAACGTGCAAGTGAACCGCGGCTACCGCGTCCAGTTCAACTCCGCCATCGGACCTTACAAGGGCGGCATCCGTCTCCGCGAAAACGTCACCCTTTCCATGCTCAAATTCCTGGGCTTTGAACAGGTCTTCAAAAACAGCCTGACAACGCTCCCCATGGGCGGCGGCAAAGGCGGTTCCGACTTTGATCCGAAAGGAAAATCCGACAACGAAGTGATGCGTTTCTGTCAATCGTTCATGACGGAACTTTCTAAGCACATCGGTGCAGACACCGACGTTCCGGCAGGCGACCAGGGAACCGGCGCACGCGAAATCGGTTACATGTTCGGCCAATACAAGCGCCTCCGCAACGAATTTGTCGGCGTCCTCACCGGCAAGGGACTTTCTTACGGCGGATCGCTCGCCCGTACAGAAGCGACTGGATACGGCCTTTGCTACTTCACCCGTGAAATGCTCAAGGATTTGAAGAACGAAACTTTCGAAGGCAAGACTGTCGTGATTTCCGGTTCCGGCAACGTCGCCATTTACGCTTGCCAAAAGGCTCAATCCTTTGGCGCCAAAGTGGTGACGGTCTCCGATTCCAACGGCTACATTTACGATCCGAACGGCATCCAGCTCGACATTGTCCGCGACATCAAGGAAGGCCACCGCGGCCGTATCAAGGAATACGCCGAACGCGTCAAAGGCGCAGAATACCACGAAGGTTCTAGTGGCGTTTGGACGGTCAAGTGCGACATCGCGCTCCCCTGCGCAACTCAAAACGAACTGGATTTGGCTGGCGCGGAAGCCCTCATCAAGAACGGTGTCATGGCCGTTGCCGAAGGGGCGAACATGCCTTCTACGCCAGAAGCGATTGAAGCGTTCCTGAAAGCCGGCGTTCTCTTTGGACCTGCCAAGGCTGCCAACGCGGGCGGTGTCGCCACTTCCGGTCTCGAAATGAGCCAGAACTCCGAACGCCTTTCCTGGTCGTTCGAAGAAGTCGACGCCAAGCTCGAAGGCATCATGAAGAGCATTTACAAAGAAGCTTCGACTGCCGCCGTCGAATACGGTCACAAAGGCAATCTTGTCATGGGCGCGAACATCGCCGGATTCAAGAAAGTCGCCGATGCGATGAAATGGCAAGGCGCCGTCTAATCTTTTTTTGAAGATTCAAAAAATCCCGGACTTTTGTCTGGGATTTTTTTATGTGGAAGGAGTGATGAATTAGGAATTAGAAATGAGGAATTGGGCTGTTATAATTAGGAATTAGAAATGAGGAATGAGAAATTGTTAGCTGAGGGGTGAGAACTTTTTTGGGGGTATTTCGAATCAAAGTCTTTTCTGCGG
>CAYNID010000008.1:0-95908 GCA_964397425.1 uncultured Fibrobacter sp. | reverse complement strand
TATCATGGAGCGTTGGCCGACTTTCAATTTTGCCGATTGCTGCGTGACCGTTGGCGTCGCGCTGGTTTTAATCGCTCCGCTCATTTACAAGTTTATCCAGTATTCTCCAGCAGGTTCGAATGCCAAAGAAAACAGAGAACAGCCCAATGCCTGAACTTTCCCGATTTGTCGTATCCGAAGCGGAAGCGGGAGAACGCCTCGATAAATTTTTACAGGGCAAGTTGAAAGAATATTCCCGGACAGATATTCAAAAGCTGATTGCAGATGGATCCGTTTTTGCGGCGGGGTCTCCGGCAAAGAAAAATCTGCGATTGACCGAAGGAATGACCGTTTTGCTTTCGGCGTATCCCGAAAAGGAAAGTTCCGAACTGCAACCCGAAAAAATGGATTTGAACATCGTTTATGAAGACGATGATGTCGCCGTGATCTTTAAACCGCGCGGCATTGTCGTGCATCCGGGAAACGGCGCGGCGACGGGAACTCTTGCCGCCGGATTGCTGTATCATTTCAAGGGAAATCTTTCGACGATCAACGGACCTCTCCGTCCGGGAATTGTGCACCGTTTGGACAAAGACACTCCCGGTTTGATGGTTGTCGCCAAAAATGATAAGGCGCATCGCAGCCTTTCGCATCAATTGGAAACGCGGACTCTTCACCGGCGTTATGAAGCGTTGATTTGGGGACATCCGCGGGATCTTTCCGGAGAAATTGAATTGCCCATGGGCCGGGATCCCAAATCCCGGATTCGCATGGCTGTTGTCAAAGACGGCAAATACGCCAAGACGCGTTACCGTGCCAAAGAGTTTTTCGCCATCGCGACTCTGATGGAATACGAATTGGATACCGGTCGGACCCATCAAATCCGCGTGCATTCCCGTTATACGGGGCATCCGATTGTAGGGGATCCCATTTATGAAGGCCGTGAAGCGTCTTTGTTCCGCATTCCGCCACTTTATCGGGAAACCGCTGAAAAATTGTTGGAAATGGCGCCTGCGCAGCTTTTGCAGGCGGTGGAAATTTCGTTTGTCCATCCGGAAACGCATCGGCAAATGACATTTTCTGTCCCATTAGAGGAGTCGTTTGAAAAGGCGGTCCATTTTTTGGAAAAGGAATGCTTGCAGCTTGCGCCGACATTCGACGAAGATTCCAGCTTCCGGGATTTTGCCGAAACGGAAATTAACCATCCGTATTTGGAAGAAGAACCCGAAGAAGAAGAGGAAATTGAAGAAGAACCGCTGAAAAAACGTTTGACGCGTGCCGAACGGCTGGCCATGAAAAAGGAACGCATCCGCAAACGCAAAGCGATTGAAGCGGAAAAGCGGGAACGGAAAGCAAAACGCGATGCGGAAAAACGCGGGGAAGTTTATGAAAAGGGAAGTGCCGTGGTAACGGGTTACGAGCCGACGATAGACCCTTCGTATTTGGAATAAAATAATTCGGAATTCGTAATTCGGAATGCGGAATTATGTCCGCAAACGGAAAACTTTCCTTGTGTGGGTTTGCACGGGGAGCTACGGTTTTCAAAAGGAATTTGCAAACATCCTGTTTTTTAATTATGTTTGAAAACATGATTGCTAGGATTCTACTGAAACGCTTTTTTCCCTTCTGCTTGTTTTTCGTTTTTTGGAGTGCTTGCTCCACCGATACGGTTTCCGCCAAAGACGATGTTTCGGTTTCTTCGAGTTCCGAAAATTCGCCATCGGGGATTTCTTCTGCGGGGAACTCGTCTTCGAGTGCAGAAAATGACCAGCCAAAAGATTCTTGCCAAGGAACTCCGGGAATTCCCTGGGATGGGACGACCGCCAAATCTTTCGCCTGCGGCGCAGGGACAAAGCGCAGCCCTTACATCGTTTTGACGGCAGAACAACTGGCGAAGCTTTCTTTTGCCATTGGAGCGGGAGACAAGGATTTCAACGGAAAATATTTTCGCCTTGAAGCGGACATTTTGTTGAATGAAGGCGAAGTCATCGATTCCAAGGGCGCTCTTGTCGGCGATTCTGCGGCACTTCACAAGTGGACGCCCATCGGGAATTCAAATATTTCATTCTCTGGATTTTTTGACGGCAATCATCATTCCATCCGCGGAATTTTCATTCACACGACCAGCTCGCACAATGGGCTTTTTGGCAGCAGCAGCGGAACCATTGCCAATGTCTCCGTTGAAAATTCCTGGATTCACGGCGGAAAATATACTGCTGGAATTGTGGGGATGTTAAAAGGTGACGGGATTGTTCGAAATGCAACAAACTCCTCTTCGATTATAGGAGCGCATTCCGTTGCGGGAATTGTCGGTGAAACCGATTATGCGTATAACAAAATAACTTCCATTGACAGCGTTTCCAATGCCGGCGTTATTACTGGCTCAGAATATGTCGCCGGAATTGTGGGGTATGCAGATCACATGAAACTCAAAACTGCAAAAAATGAAGGTTACATTGAAGGTGATTACGGTGTTGGTGGAATTGCCGGGCATTTAGGCTACAATACCGTTGCCGAAAATCTTTGGAATTATGGAGATGTTCAAGGGAAAGAATATACGGCGGGGATAGTCAGTTTTCAAGGCATTTCGTATTCCTCCAATCGAGTGGGCACTTTGGCGTTGGCTAAAAATTTCGGGAAAATTTCTGGGACAAAATACACGGCGGGCGTTGTTGGCGAAAATGCATACATCAATATTCAACAAGTTTCCAATTCTGGAGTTGTTGAAGGTGAAATTTATGTTGGCGGAATTTCCGGTCATTCCAAAAATTCCACCACATCTTCCCTTTACAATTTGGGAGAAATTTCAGGAACTTCTTATGTGGGCGGCATCATCGGTTACAATCAAGAGGGAGTCACCAGCTCCGCTTATAACGCGGGCGAAATCGTGGGCGATTCCCTGACAGGCCTTGTCATCGGAGTCAATTACAACACGACCATGGCGGATTACTATTACTTGGAAATAGAAAACAAAGAACCTTTTGGGTTGAACAATGGCGGCGGTGTTGCGACGGCCATCTCCGAAAGTGAAATGAAATCGGCAAAGTTTGCGGAACGCATCGGCGAAGATTTCATCTATTCCAGTGACAAAAACGACGGCTATCCCGCTCTTTCTTTCGAATAATTCCGTTCTAGGCATTCTTGCCAGTTTCGGGCGTCTTGATTATATTTGGCGCGTGGAAATCGCTGCAATGTCGCGTGCGCTTTCCGGAAGTCTTTGTCTAACCTTCCTAAAAAAACAACGATGAAACATTTCTCCGCATTCCAAACCGTTTCTTCCGTTAAACAGTTCGCATTCCGTGAAGGGAAAGAACTTTTTCTTTTATTTCGGAATATTCCATCGCTGACAGTCAGTCTTTTTTTTGTTTCTGTCGTTTGCATGAATTTGCTGGCGAACAAGGAACTGATTTCTTTTCAATACCTGGCTTTGGATTGCGGATTTTTGCTCAGTTGGGTTTCTTTTTTGTGCATGGACATGATTTGCAAACGGTTTGGTTCGAAAGCCGCCGTTCAAGTCTCGCTCATGGCGCTGTTGGTGAATTTATGTGTGTTCCTGCTGTTCCATGTTTTGTCGTTCACGCCGGGAATGTGGGGTGAATTTTACCATTATTCAAAGTCTCAGCCCGAGGCGGCTTCTTTCGCCAACGAAGCTTTGAACGCCACATTCGGCGGCACCTGGTATGTCGTCTTCGGATCCGCCCTTGCCATGTTCTGTTCTTCGATTGTCAACGCGGTCGTCAACCACTGGATAGCTTCTCGGACAAAATCAAGGGGATTCAAAAAGTTCGCTATCCGTTCTTACGTTTCGACTTTCGCCGCCCAGTTTGTCGACAACTTCATTTTTGCCGCAGTCGTCAGCCACGTCTTTTTCGGCTGGACTTTTGCCCAAGTCGCCTTTTGTTCTTTGACGGGAGCTGTCATGGAGCTCCTTTGCGAAATGCTCTTCAGCCCAATCGGTTACAAAATTTGCAGGCTTTGGGAACGGGAAGGTGTCGGGTGCGAATACCTTAATCACAGGGAAAATTTGTCATGAACGTTTTTATCAGTGGTACGAGCCGCGGAATAGGACTTTCCACCGCCAAACTGTTTTTGCAAAAAGGCGCGACTGTTTTTGGATTCGACCTTTTGCCGCCAAGCATCCGGCACGAAAAATATCATCATCAAATTGTCGACGTTTCCCGTGAAGAGTCGCTGCCGCAATTGGATGCTTTTGCAAACGTCGTTGTCAGCAATGCGGGCGTTCAAAATTCCGGCAAGGATATCGACGTCAATTTGAAAGGTTCCATGCATTTTGTCGAAAAATACGCTTTTCAAAAATCCATCCGGTCCGTTTTGTTTGTCGCTTCCGCTTCGGCGCACTCCGGGGCGGAATTTCCCGAATATTCCGCATCCAAAGGCGGCTTGTTGGCTTATATGAAAAACGCCGCCATCCGGCTTGCCAAATTCGGCGCGACCTGCAACAGCATTTCTCCCGGTGGCGTCTCCACGGAATTCAACCGTCCCGTCATGGAAGACGAATGCCTATGGGAAAAAATTATGGCGCTGACTCCGCTCAAACGTTGGGCTTCTCCCGAAGATATCGCCGAATGGATTTATTTCTTGACCATCGTCAACCGGAATTGCACAGGGCAAGACATTTTGATTGACAACGGGGAAAAAGATTTGAACGCCCAATTTGTGTGGCCGTAAGAAATAGACATCTTTGCTAAATTTGAAACGCTTTCCGGGGATAAGCCCCCTAAGCATTTGTCAGAGGCTCAAAAATGATAACATTCCTCATTGGAATCGCCATTCTCATCGGTGGCTATTTTACTTACGGAAAATTCGTGGAGCGTATTTTTAATCCGGATGATAGAAAAACGCCTGCGCTTGAAAATCCGGACGGGGTCGACCGCATGGTGCTGCCTCACTGGAAAAACGTTCTGGTCCAACTGCTGAACATCGCCGGAATAGGCCCCGTCATCGGAGTTATCCTCGGCATCAAATTTGGCGCGATTGTTTTCATCCTGATGCCGCTCGGCAACGTCCTGGGTGGAGCCGTTCACGATTATTTTTCCGGAATGGTCAGTATGCGGAACAACGGCATGAACGTTCCCGCGCTTTCTCACAAATTCTTGGGGCGGACACCGTCTAAATTGGTGATGCTCCTCATCTCTGTTGCGCTGATTTTTGTCGGAGCCGTTTTCACCAACACGCCGGCAGGGCTCATCAATACGCCTGTGATTGTCGGCGAAGGCAATCCGTCATCCACAATTTTCTGGATTTCCGTCGCCATCATTTTCGCTTATTATTTCGCCAGCACCTTTTTCCCCATTGACAAAATCATTGGGCGCATTTATCCCATTTTCGGCGCGCTGCTGATTTTAGCCTCTGCCGCCATTCTCATTGGAATCCTCCCGGAAATCGGAATTCTCGATGAATTTGACGTCAAAAATTTCGCAGCCAATTTCCACAGGCATCCGAACGGTCAGCCCATCATTCCCATGTTGTTCGTCACCATCGCTTGCGGCATCATCAGCGGATTCCACAGCACACAGAGCCCGATTGTCGCCCGGACGGAAAAGTCTGAAAAAGTCGGCAGGCAAACATTTTACGGCATGATGATTGTCGAGGGCCTTATCGGCATGATTTGGGCTGCAGGCGGCATGTTCATTTACCACAAGATGCCTGAGCTGTTGAACGGCGCTTCGGGCGTGCAAGTTCTCAGCAAACTGGTGACAACCGTTTTGCCTTTCGCTCCGGTCTCCATTTTGGTCGTTGTCGGTGTTATCATCTTGGCGATAACGAGCGGCGACACTTCCCTCCGGAGCCTTCGACTGACGATTGCCGAACTTCTGGATTTTGACCAGAAAAGCGCGAGGAACCGTTTGATCCTCACCATTCCCATTTTCGGCATCTGCGCCGTGCTCATCCTTTGGAGCAATTTCAACGCGGATGGGTTCAATATCCTTTGGAACTATTTCAGCTGGTCAAATCAGGTGATGGCCGTTTGCAGCCTCTGCGTTTCTACCGTTTATCTCCGCGCCAAAGGGAAAAACTTCTGGGTGACGCTTCTCCCGTGCATGTTCATGACGTTCATCGTGTGCAGTTACATCTATTGGGTAAGCCCGGAAAATCTGAAGGGCGCTCCTGTCGGATTTGGACTTCCTTACGGACTGGCCCTGACTCTTGCCGCAGCTTCGTCCATCATCCTCGCCATTTTGCTTTATCGCCGGGGAACTTCGCTTTTCAAACGGCAAAATGAGTTTGACCCCGATTCTTGGGACGCTTCCCGGGAATTTCGTCAAAAGTGATTTCTGTCACAGGGCCCCTTTTTGAATTTTAGGGACTTTGAATTTTCCCGGTGCAAATTTGCAATTTGTCCGTCAAAAATGCACGTTGTCAAACAATACGGGCTAAATTTATCGTTTCAACGGACCCTTTTTGCTAAATTTGGGTGCAGTTTATTAAACTTCTCTAACAAAGGAATATTGCTGAATGAACCGATTCCTTTCCAACCTCACCCTGCTGGGAGTCCTTACGGCAATCCCGGTTTGGGCGACATCTTACACGCGAGACGATGCCGTAAAAATCGCGTTGGAAAATTCCGCCGATATCAAAACAGCAGAACAGACTGTCGCATCGGCAAAATCCCAAGTTTCTTCGGGCTATGGCAGCGCCATGCCCACGGTGGACTTGAGCGCCACCTACGCGAGGAACTTCGGAGTCTCCGACGTCAAGAAATCCAATGCCATCCAGAATATGCTTGACAGCACCGCGACCAAAAATGAAAGGATTCTCGCTGGTGTTCTCGATGGCGTGAATTACGGGCTTGGCGCCATGGGCGGCTACCGCTGGGGAACCCAGGTGGGAATTTCCGCGACTCAAGTTCTTTATGCCCAGGGAAAAGTGGGCACGGGAATCAAAATCGCCAAGTCTTATGAACGGTTGAGCGAAATTTCCCTGGAATCGGCCAAAGAAAAAGTCCGGTACGACGTGGAAAACGCCTTTGACCAGCTTCTCTACCTGGATTCCGCCTTGGTGATTCTCCAAGAAAGCATCGCCCAGCTCCAGGAACACTTGGACTACGTGGACCAGGCGGTCAAAAGCGGGCTTGCGACGGAACTCGATCAAATCCGCGCCCAGATTTCCATGGACGAATTGCAAACCTCTTTTGAAAAGACCAAAAAGGACCGGATTGTCGCACGGAACGCCCTGCTCAACACGATGGGACTCCCGTGGGACGGCAATGCGGAATTCAAGGGCGAACTCCGCGATCCCAAGCAGGGCAATTTCGCCCTCCCGGACACGAACATGGAAAATGTCCGGCAGCGCCGCAAGGAACTCGCCCAGCTTGATGAAAGTGCCAAGATGTATCAAGACAACATCGACATTGAAGAAGGCGGTTACAAGCCCACGCTCGTGTTGGGCGGCTCCATCACCTATCAAAATGGTCAGAACCGTTTCTTTAAATGGGACGCTCCGGATTGGGACGACAACATTTCCAAGCAGGTTTACCTGAACTTTTCCATGAACCTTTTTAACGGCATGAAGACAAAAGAAGCCGTTGTACAAGCGAAAACCGACCTCCGCAAGACGCAAATTCAAAAAGAAAATGCAGAACGCGGAATCCGTCTTGAAATTGGCTCTGCGCAAAATACAATGGACGACGCAGAACGCCAGATAGAAATTCAATCCCGCCACGTGGATTTGGCGCAAAAGAATTTGGACATGACCGAAACCGCTTACAAAGCCGGTCGTGAAACCCAACTCAACTATCTCGATGCGAACATGAGCCTGAAAAACGCCAAGCTCAACTACCTTTCGGCCATCATCGATTGGAACAAAGCGTACAACGCACTCCTGAAAGCCACCGGAGAATATTAAGAGGAAGCTATGAAAAACATGATTTCTACAAAATTCATTTCCCTTGCAGCTCTTTCCCTGCTCCTTGCGGCTTGCAACGCCGAGAAGGATCAAAAAGCCCAAGCCCCGACCATGGAAGAAGTCCAGGCGGCAAAGGGCAAGCCCGTCCGGATTGTTTCGGCACAGACGGAAAAGAAAGCGGATTTCCGCGAATTTAACGGCACGATCGAAGGCAGCCAGCAAACGTACGCTGTCGCCAAAATGTCCGATCCGATTTCCAAAACGAATGTCCAGGTTGGATCCAAAGTTTCAAAAGACCAGGTCCTTGCCGAATACCTTTTCACGGGCGACAATTCGAATTATCAACAAGCCGAAGCCCAGATCAAGATGACCGAAAAGACCCTGGAACGCATGAAAGAAGTCCAGGCGAAGGGCGGTGTTTCGCAACAGGAAATCGATCAGCTGCAAACGCAGCTCGATGTTGCCAAGATGCAGCTCGAACAGGCGCGCCGTGCGACTCTCGTACTCGCTCCGACTGCGGGAACGGTGACCGAAGTGAACATCAAAGTGGGCGAAGTTCCGAACCCTGGAGACAAGCTCTTCACGATTGCGAATCTCGACCAGGTGATTCTCAAACTCGACGTCATTACGCAAGATATCGGACTCTTCAAAAAAGGCGCCTCGGCGGAAATCACCTTGAACGGCGAAACGTTCAAAGGAAAAGTTTCCCTGGTTCCTTTGGCGGCAAACACCACGACCCGTTTCTTCCCCGTGGAAATCACCTTCCCGAACAAGAAGCATAAATTGCTCCCCGGTATGTTCCTCACTGCCCGCATTCACGCTGGCGATGTCAAAGGGGTAAGCGTTCCGAATGATGCCATCACTTACAAAGACGGTGTGAACTTTGCGTGGATTGTCGACGAAGAAGGCAAAGCCAAGCGCAAAATCGTCTCGTTGGGTATTGTTGGAAACGAAACGACACAAATTCTTTCCGGAATCGAAGTGGGCGACAAAGTCATCACCGAAGGCGTATCCAAGGTGAATGATGGCGACAAAGTGCTCATCCTCGAATAATCTTGGACTGGAGAATTTTGCATGATTAAGGCAAGTATTTACAAACCGATTACCATGTTGATGGTTCTTTTGACCGTCGTCGTCTTCGGTATTTATACCTACTCGATGATGCCCGTCAACATGATGCCAGACTTCGAAGTTCCCGTTGTGACCGCTGTCGTCCAGTATACGGGTGCCACTCCAGAAGAACTGGAAACAACTGTCATCAAACCGGTCGAAGACCAAGTCGAGTTGATTGACGGTATCGACTACACCAAAGCCTATGGCATGGAACACTATGCCATTTTCATCATCATGTTCGAAATGGGGACGGATATCGATGTGGCGGCAGCCGACGTTCGCGACAAGATTTCGCAAGCGGCGGCCAACTTCCCGGACGCTGTCGAAAGCCCGATCATTTCGAAAGTGGACATCAACGCCAGCGCCATCATGAGCTTTGCGTTCACCGGCCCGACGAGCTCCACGGAACTCCGCCAAAAAGCGGATGACGAAATCAAGCCGCAGCTTACGGCAACTTCTGGTGTCGCCAGCGTGGACCTGTTCGGTGGAACGACGCGTCAAATCGTCGTGGAACTCCGCAAAGAAGATTTGCTTTCCCGCGGAGCCGATCCGGCGACAGTCATGGGACTTTTGCAAGCGGCGAACGTCAACTTCCCGGCTGGTGATATCCGCGGCATCCGTAAAAATACGGGAACCCGTACCCGCGGAAAATTCGAATCTCTCGAAGAAATCCGCCAGATGGAAATTCCCACAAGCAAAGGGGTCATCCGTCTTTCCGACATCGCCACAATCAAGGATACCATTGCGGACATCACGTCTTATTCCCGCTATAACGGTGAATCTTCTGTTGGTTTTGACATCAAAAAACGTTCCGATGCCAGTATCGTCGAAGTGGCGAACAACGTTTTGAAGCGTGTTGAAAAAATCAACCAGACTTTGCCCAAAGGATTTGAACTTCACCTGGTTTACAACCAAGCGGAAAAGGTTCAAGAATCTCTCGACAACGTGATTTCGAACATTGAAATCGCCATCGTCCTGACCGCCATCATCCTGCTCCTCTTCCTCGGAAAGTTCAGTACGATGTTCATTGCGGCTTTGACCATGCCGATTTCGGTCATTGGCGCGTTCACGTTCATGTATTTTGCCGGATTCTCCATCAATATCATGACTTTGATGGCTCTTTCTAGCGCAGTGGGGCTTTTGGTCACCAACTCCATTGTCGTTCTAGAAAACATTTCCGACAAATTGGATTCCGGATTAGAACCGAAAGAAGCCGCTTTCCACGGAACGACAGAAATCACGGTCGCCATTATGGCGTCTACCCTCACCAACGTGTGCGTGTTCGTTCCGATTGCCTTTATGAAATCCATCGCCGGCTCGTTCTTCCGCAACTACGGTTTGACGATGGTCTTCGCTACTTTAGTTTCGCTGCTAATCACATTCACGTTGACACCTCTGATGGCCGCTTACCTCTTCAAAGGCAAAAAGAAGAATGCTGACGGAACTTTTGTTGAAGAAAAACCGGGCATTGTGGGCAAATTCCTTGGACTTTTCCCCATCTTCATGAATTGGGTTCGGAAAATTTATCTGAAGACCCTGTCTGCAGCCCTTTCGATTCCAGGTGTCATTTTCCAGTTCCTCGTTCTTTGCGCTTTGATTGCCGCTACCTATCTTCTTGTCACCAAGTACATGTCTGTGGAACTGATGCCCAAAAGCGATGAAGGCGTCATCAAAATTTCGATGGAAATGCCCTCCGGCACAAACGTCGAAACCATGGACAGTTTGACAAAAGTCGTGGAAAGCCGCATCAAGGGCATTCCCGAACTCAAACGCTATTATTCCACGGTTGGCGGTGAATCCGGTATGACGGGAACCAATGAATCTTCCATGCGCATCACGCTGAAAGATATCAAGACCGAAGGCCGTGTCCGCTCAACGGAACAGATCATCGATTCTCTCCGCACTATCCTTGCCGACATTCCGGATGCCTGGATAAGCATCAAGAGTTCGAGTACGACAGAAATGGGCGGTAACCAATCCGGAGACGTTGTGCTTGAAGTCAGCGGATTCGATGGAGATTCCGTCAACAAAGCCTCGGAAATCGCCAAAGAATTCATCATGAACCTTCCTGGAGTTACCGAAGTCAAATCTTCTTACGAAGCGGGAAAACCGGAAATCGCCTTTATTCCCAACCGCAAAGCGTTGGCTGATTACGGAATGACGCTCCAGTCTGCGGCGACAGCGGCGTATATTTACATCAGCGGTTACGAAACAAGCCAGTATACCGAAGATGGCGAAGAATACGACGTTTACGTCCGCTTGCGGGAATCCGACCGCGATACCCGTCAGAAGGTTTACGATTTGCCGATTTTGACGCCCAAGGGATATGTTCCCATGAACGCCATTTTCGACGTCGAAAATACGCAGTCGCCGACGACTATCATGCGCAAACAGAAAAAGCGTATCACCGAAGTTTCCATGAACCTTCTCCCCGGTTATACTTCGGGTCTCATCATGGGCGAAATCACAAAGGCCTCGAAAACGTGGGAAGGCATCCCCGAAGACGTTGAATTCTCGTTCGGTGGAAACGCGGATATGCAGGAAGACATGGTGAGAGAATTCTCCGTGGCCATCGTCATGGCAATTCTCCTAACCTACATCCTGCTTGTCGCCCTCCTCGAATCCTTTGCCCAACCGTTTGTCATCATGATGACCATCCCCATGGGCGCTCTCGGCGTTATCTTCGCACTGGTTGTCACCGGAAAGCCTCTTTCATTGATTGCTTTCATGGCTATCGTGATGCTTATCGGTGTCGTGGTGAACAACGCTATCCTTCTTTTGGATTCCGCAAACTTGCACATGCGTAAAGGTGGCATGGGACGCCGTTCTGCCATTCTGACCGCCGGTAAGGATAAATTCCAGGCCATTATGCTTGCGATTGTCGCTTCCATTATCGCTCAGATGCCGCTGGCGTTGGGCATTGGCGGCGATATCGCAACTTCCACTCAGCCGATGGGTATCGCTAGTGTCGGTGGACTTTTGATGTCGGGCATTTTGACCATGTATTTGGTTCCGACCTTCTTCTGGCTGCCGAACGCGATTTTCCACAAGGTGAAGGCAAAAGCAACAGACCTGAAGCAAAAACGCAGTCAAAAAGCCTAATTCTCTTTTCAAAATGCAAGACCGGTCTTAAGACCGGTCTTTTTGTATAAAGAAAACCACCAGCTAGGCTGGTGGTTCCAAAGAAGCCTTTTGGCGGTAAGAGCGTTCAATTCCACGCCCTTTTTGTTTTAAACCGTGTGGAATGCACTTGAATTTTATATATTTTGCCACACATAGAGTTTCCTTGTTCTCTTGCCTGAATCTAGACAATTCTATAACGGATGAACAAGTGAACGCTCACGTAAATGCGTTTTTATATCGCCATTAGGCATTCGTGATAGATGCATTTCGACAGACTGCTTGCAGTTCTGTTGCCCATTTTGGGGCGTGGGTCGTTTGCATTTATTCCGTTCGGGCAGTCTAGAGCCTAAGGCAGGTAAAAGCAGCGATCCATCGCCCTTTTTTTGCAGAAAGAGTGTAATCGTTGAATAAGGGAGCTCGTCCGGTTTTTGCTCTTGTTCCCCGCCTTGAATCTAGACAATTCCTAAAACGGAAGAACAGGACAAACGAATCTGCACATTGTGGCCAAAGTTACACTTTTGGTTGGTTTTGGTGTTGTAATTATTCGTATGCCCTGATGTTAGGTTGAAGGCAGGAAGTGACTAGCTTCTTGTCTTTTTTGATTGCGTACAAAATAGACGCGTAGCTTTGCTCCGGCGAGAGTGAACCTGTTCACTTTACGCATGGAGTTGGTGTGGCGAAGAATGCTTTAACCTTTATAGATCTGTTCGCTGGATGCGGTGGGTTTAGTGAAGGGTTTCTTGCTACGGGAAATTACGAAGCTCTTGCGCACGTTGAATGGGAAAGTCCCATGGTCAACACTTTGCGAAATCGGCTCATTGAAAAGTGGGGACACTCAGAAAATGAAGCGAAGAAACGCGTTATAAAATTTGACATTCAAAAAACGGAAGAACTGATTCATGGAGGATGGTCAAATGAATTAAAAAAGATTTACGGGGAAGAGAATGATCCTTTTATTATTGAAAAGGGGCTTTCCGGATTGGTTGGAAAGAGAAAGGTAGACTGCATTATTGGAGGGCCTCCTTGTCAAGCGTACTCCATTGCGGGACGGGCGCAGTCTCCGACAGGAATGAAATTTGATTATCGGAATTACCTGTTTGAAAGTTTTGTAAAAATTGTAGACTATTTCAAACCGAAATTTTTTGTTTTTGAAAATGTCCCAGGGTTGTTGAGCGCTTGTCCGGGAGGAAAACTTGTCAAAGAGAGAATTTATGAAGCTTTTGACAAAATTGGTTATGAAATAAGAAAACCGGAAGAATTACAAAATGCTGTTTATTGCGCAGCAGAGTTTGGTGTTCCACAGAAAAGAAATCGTGTCATCATTATTGGAATCCCAAAGAAATCAACAATAAAACTGGACTCATTTTACGAATCTTTAAACTCATTGCGTGTGAGTGACATAAAAACGGTTAGAGACGCTATTGGCGATATGCCGAAACTTTATCCGTTGGAATGTGTTGTAAAAATTGGCAGAACAAATGTTTCTCATGTACAAAAAAATGGAAAGAAAATAGATCTCCATATCCCTCGATATCATGGGAAAAGAGATCAGGCTCTTTTTTATGAATGGCTTTCTAGAAAAATGAATTTCTTTTCTCAAAAAGAGAAAAAAGAGTTTTATACAAAAATAACCGGTCATTCATCTAATCATGTAAAATACCGAAATCTTGAGTGGGAAAAACCTTCCCCGACAGTTGTCGCGCATCTCCAAAAAGATGGATACATGTTCATCCATCCCGATATCAAACAGCTTCGAACAATTACCATTCGCGAAGCAGCTCTGTTACAATCATTTCCGAAAGATTACCGCTTTTGGGGCTCTAAACCTTACTGTTTTAAGATGATAGGAAATGCTGTTCCTGTCATTTTTGCACAAAAAATAGCAGAGGCGATGATTGATGCGCTAAATCACGGAGGGAAGCGTCCGTGAGCAAAAAGATTTTAAATGTTTTGATCGCTTGTGAAGAAAGTCAAACCGTTTGCAAAGAATTTCGCAGACTTGGACATAATGCTTTTAGCTGCGATCTTCTTGAATGTAGTGGTGGACATCCGGAATGGCACTTTAATCAAGATGTGTTAACTCTGATAAAAAATAGGAGAGGAAAGCTTCAAACAGGGAATATGTATAAATTGCCCAAGGGAGAAGAATGGGATTTGATGATTGCGCATCCACCATGTACCTTTTTGGCTGTTAGTGGAGCTAGGTGGTATTATCATCCAGAAGATAAGGATTTGCCGGTGGAACAAAGACGTCCGCATCCAAAATTTCCAAATCGAGCGAAGGATAGGGAAGATGGTGTTCGTTTTTTTCTGTCGCTTGCAAAGGCAACTATTAAACACATAGCAATTGAAAATCCAGTCGGCATTATGAGCAATCGATTTAGGAAGCCCGACCAAATTATACAGCCTTATTTCTTTGGCGATTCAGCTTCGAAATCTACTTGTTTGTGGCTAAAGAATTTACCGACTCTAAAAAAAACAAATGTTGTGGATCCAGGGGAAAGGATAGTTCTTTCTAGCGGTAAATCGCTCCCCAAATGGTATTCGGACGCCCTTATCAAAGCTAAGACTCCAGAAGAAAGAAGAACGCTTAGAAGTAAAACTTTTCCAGGATTTGCCAAGGCGATGGCAGAACAATGGAGCGAATTTCTTAGTAATCGAAGAAAGTGAGTTCATGTGGAAAGATATTTGGATCCCAACAGACCAAAAAATGGAAATCCTCTGGTAAAATGGAGGATTACTAAAACGTTTTACATAAAAGAATTTGTTCACAATCTGCCCAAGGAAGAAATGAGTGAAGATGATTTTCGGGCGAAAGTAAAAAAATTGCATAATGGCGCATTTCTTCGAACGGCGTATCAACTTTATTGCCAATTAGCTCTTTACTATATTTCGGACGATGGAAAATATCATCCGCGATTTAATCACGACTTAACGGATGAAGAGGCTGAGCATTATTTCTCTTTGTGGATAAAACGATATTATGTTCCCAACCCATACACAAAACAGGGTTTTGATAAGTTGAAAAAACCAATTCTCATTGTTTCATCGTTTGTTGAATATCTGAAAAATTGTGCGCAGCAAACGTGTGATTTTGGGAAAATGTGCAGCGATGTTTTCAAAGAAGATATTGACAACATAGAGACTTTGAAAAGTACGTTGATAAATGCTAAAGCTCCGTTTTGCTTTAATGAAAATCAAATAACTTTAGACTCGAATTACGAGGATTTTATGGAAGTAGATGTTCCTAGAAACGATAAGAAAGCCTTTTTTGATTTTATCGGAGAAACTCCGAATCTAAATAAAGGAGAAATACTCAAAAATTTCCCCACCCAAGTCATTTACTACGGTGTTCCCGGCTGCGGAAAAAGTAAACAAATTAACGATGAAATCAACAGAGAACTGGAGGGAATCTCTGACAAGGAATTTCACAAGGTGCGATGCGTATTTCATCCGGAATACAGCAATGCTGATTTTGTTGGACAGATTTATCCGTGTGTATTGCCAGAAGGTGGTGTCGATTACCGGTTTAAACCGGGACCTTTTGCAGAAATTATCCGCAGGGCATATCGCCATCCATCAGAACCGTTCTTTTTAATAATTGAGGAAATCAACCGAGGAAATGCTGCCGCCATTTTCGGTGAAATGTTCCAATTGCTCGACAGGATTCGTCCGGGGAATTCTACCGAGGAAATTTCCGGGAATTTTTATGCAGAGGGCTGGAGCTCTTACGGTGTCGACAACGCCGATGTGAACGCCTACATTCGATTGAATTCAAGTCAAAATGCGGATTTTCGAAGTTATGACGAGGAAATTTCTTGTGGAGAAAGGGTTCGTTTTTCTGTCAATACAGCCATTCGGCTTCCGCCGAACCTTTGCGTCTTCGCCACGATGAACACAAGTGATCAGAACGTATTTGCGCTTGACAACGCATTTCAACGCAGATTCAAAATGAAGATGATTCGAAACGATTTGGCGGAGAATTCTGCACAATACAATTTGCCTATCGGAGATACCGGAATTTGCTGGGGAAATTTTTGGAAGTGGATAAACGGGAAAATCCTTGTGCGTGAAAATGGAATTTCTAGGGCCGAAGACAAATGTCTTGGCGGATGGTTTATTATTGGAAAGCCCGGAGATGGTATCCCCAAAGACGAGTTTGCCGAAAAGGTTCTCAAGTATCTTTGGGATGATGTCTTTAAACGCCGCGCGGGCGATGCCGTATTTCAAAAAGAAAAAATCAAGTCGCTTTCAATGCTGATTGACAAATTCGAAAATGCAAAAGGCTTTGAGGCGTTCGAAACGGTTTTCAACCTGAGTGACGACGACAAAAAAGTTCTTTTCGCAGAGAAATCGGATTCGAACGCCGATGTCTGAATCTTCTTTAAAAACCGCTGAACACAAGTCTTTTCGCGATTTTTGTGCATTTGATTCTTGGAAAAATCATGACGATGAAAACGGCGGATTTGTCGGAATCCGGATGGAAAATGGACTTCCCAAAATTCATTTTCCGATGGGATATGGGAATCCGGAAAATGAGGGCTTTGACGAAGTGGAATTGAAAGGGGATTTTTTTAGACTGATGGAAATCCTTTCGGATAAGGCTTTGCCTCAGTATCTTTCAAATGCGGATTTTGAAAAATGCCGATTAGATTTTCCTTTTCGCGCTTTTTGGGAGATTCTTGAATATTACCGCGATTTCGGTTACTTTGCAGAAAATGAAATTGTTTATCAAAAGAATTTTTCTGGGAAAATCAGCTGGCCCAGAACGATTCGAAATTGCCATCCGCAAGTGGTCAAGTGCGAAGAAGAGTTTCGTATAGCCTATTTAAAACCGGTGATTAGAAGATTCCGTAGCCGGGAAGACAACCTGATTGCTCTTGTTCACAAGCTCTGTGTCCACGAAGCGGTGAAATGGATTGGACCGCTGTTCGATTTGTCCGAAGAAGATGTGGAATTTCCCGAAATCGATTTTGACGGCGAACTTTTTGAAAACGTCCTTACTGAAAAGCTTAATTCCACGTTCAACGATCGGTGTCTGGATCTTTTTCGGAATCTTTTGCTTGTAACGAAGTTTCTTTCGAAAAAAGAGCTTGCCGTTGACGATGATACGGAGAACCTGTTTGGAGTGAGTTCATTTGCTCCGGTTTGGGAAATGCTCGTTGACCGCGCATTTGGAAATTTTCCACCAGCCCTTTGCCGGGAGGATTTCAATCCCCATTGTCAATGGCGACTGGGCGTGGAACGGAAATTCGAAAATCCGAATTACGCGATGCGCCCCGATACGATTATGTGGGAATCGGAAAAACTTTTTGTCTTGGATGCGAAATATTATCGATTCGGCATGAGCGGCAGTGCGTTTGACTTGCCGACTTCAGGCTCCATTTGCAAGCAGATTGCCTATGCGGAATATGTGGAATCCGGGCTGCAAATCCGCGGAAAAAAGATTTACAATGCGTTTTTGATGCCTTATTGCGCAGATGCGCGATTGCTTAAGGATGAAGATGCTGGCAACCGGATTTTTAAAATGCACTTCGCGGGGGATTGCCACGGGGATTGGAAAAATATCAAAGCCCTCCCAAAAGATGACGCTTATCGCCCCTACTACCATATCGCCGGGATACTTCTCGATGTCAAGTCCTTGTTGCGGAATCGCGCGGCAAATCCCGATGCCAGACGTTCGCTTTCTCAGCTGATTGTGCGGAATCTCGCGCGGGAAGGTTTCCCGGTTGATTTGTGAAACTCTTCCAGACAGAAAACGCTGGGTAAAATTCTTCAGAAAATATTTGTAAACTCTTTAAAACATTCGGGAGTTTTCCTAACTTTGGCGGCATCATGCCAAAAATACCTCATTACGTACCGGAACTTTTTAGACAAATCCGCAAAGGTTATACAAAACAGGACTTTTCCAAGGACCTCATGTCCGGTTTGATTGTCGGGATTTTGGCGTTGCCTCTCGCGATTGCCTTTGCGATTGCCAGCGGCGTTGGCCCGGAACGCGGACTTTATACGGCGATTATCGCCGGTTTCGCCATTTCTTTTTTTGGCGGGAGCCGTTTCCAAATCGGCGGCCCCACGGGCGCGTTCATCGTCATCGTTTACGGAATCGTGGCGAAATACGGTTATGATGGCCTTGCAACGGCGACTCTCATGGCGGGCGTCATGCTTGTCATTTTCGGGTTGGCGAAATTCGGAGGCGTCATCAAATTCATTCCGTTCCCGGTGACTGTCGGATTCACTGCGGGTATCGCCATCATTATCGCCTTGGGACAGGTTCCGAACTTTTTGGGGCTCCGCTTCGCCGAAGGTGTTGTAGAACCGGCGGACGCTCTGGGAAAAATCGCCCTGTATGCGAAATCCTTGAGCTCGGTGAATTTGTATGCGGTCCTCGTGGGATTCCTCGCCCTGGCGATTTGCTTTTTCTGGCCCAAAGTGACGACAAAGGTGCCCGGATCTCTGGTGGCGATTGTCATGACGACTGCTCTTGTGAAAGTTCTCGGCTGGGATGAATCGTGCGGGGTGATGACGATTGGATCCAAAAATTCCATTCCGACCGGATTTCCCGTTCCTCATTTGCCAAATATCAGTTTGGAAATGATGCGGCAGGTGTTTCAACCGGCGTTGACGATTGCGATTCTCGGCGCAATTGAATCGCTTTTGTCGGCAGTCGTCGCCGATGGGATGACCGGCATGCGTCACCGTTCAAATACGGAACTGGTCGGGCAGGGGATTGCGAACGTGTTGTCTCCGATTTTTGGCGGAATCCCGGCGACAGGAGCGATTGCACGGACGGCGACGAATATCAAAAATGGGGCGGTGAGTCCGATTTCGGGAATTGTCCATGCGGTAATTCTGCTTTTGATGATGCTCTTGTTCGGCAAGTATGCGGAAATGATTCCGATGGCGGCTTTGGCGGCGGTTCTGTTCCAGGTGGCGTTCAATATGTGCGGTTACAAGAACTTTGCGAAGCTGGTGAAGGGGGCGCCCAAGAGCGATGTGACCGTTCTTTTGGTGACCTTTGTATTGACCGTGGTGATGGATTTGACGATTGCCATCGAAGTCGGCGTTCTTCTCGCCGCGATTCTCTTCATCCGCCGCATGTCCGATGTGGCGGAGGTGGAATATGTGACAGATGAGTTGAAAGAAGATGATGATGAACTGGCCGATCCGAACAATATCGCCAGCCGTCATGTTCCCCAGGGAGTCGCTGTTTTTGAAATCATGGGTTCCATTTTCTTTGGGGCGGTGGAAAAATTCAAGTCGGCGCTCGACATGACCAATTCGCACCCGAAAATTCTCATTCTCCGGATGCGTCAAGTTCCTTCCATCGATGCCGCCGGCATCCAGATGATTGAAGGCCTGCTTTCCAAATGCCGGGAACAGGGAACGCAGTTGCTGCTGTCGGGTGTGCATTCTCAGCCGATCGTCGCCCTTTCTCGGGCGGGCATCTTGAAAGAAATCGGAGAGCAGAATGTTCTTGCGAATATCGACGCCGCTTTGAACCGCGCACGGGAAATTTTTGGACAGCCCATTGTGACCGCCGCGCCGACGGTGCCCAGCGTGGATTGGGAACGCAACGTTCAAGAACCTTGGATTCCGAAGAACGCAAACGCGAAAGTCGCGGAAGAAACGACAGAAGTCATCGCTGAAGTCGTTTCTGAAATTCCGCCGAAAGAAATTCCGAAAATTGAAAACGAACGGAAAGACACTTTCCACAGGGTCATGCGAAAGTTTTTCCCGTGGATAAAAAAGTAGGCGAAGGTCTGTTCTTGGGAGGGGATTTTTCCATGCGGGGAATCGCTCCGTTTGGAATGGATGCCCGTATTTTCCGCTTTTGCTCCAAGTTAGAAGAAAATTTGGAAAATTCCATCAAAAACGATTTTTGCCGAGAAGGTGTTTCCCCAGGTTTACCGTTCCATCGTTGTCCTCGCCAATCCAAAGACAATTTTAAATGACAAAAAGGCTCCCAAGGAAGTCCGCGACATCGTCATCCGGAGCGATCAGCTTGTTTCTTACATAAAACGCCTTGAAGAAGCGGACGATTTGTATCGTTCACCTGAGTCGGAAATGCGGGATTTGATGGATTCTTTTTTGAAGTGCGGTTTGCCGAATCAAGAGGATTACGTCCAAAAGTTCGAAAAAATGCTCCATCAAAGTTCACCGGAAAAAGTTGAAAAAGGCGACTCTGAAAAGTTGCCGGACTCTCCGAAGAAATGCCCCGATGTGGCGCTCCGTTGGTTTTGCGGGTTGCCAAAAGCGGAAAGAATGTTGGGAACCAATTCTGGGGCTGTTCTTCGTTTCCAAAATGCTGGTATAAAGAATAAAATCAGAGAATTCGCTTTGGACGGCAAAGTCAGCGTTCTTTGCCGTGGACAAATTGATCGATGCAATCGAGGGATTCTTGTGAAAGGATGTGCTCCATTTTGCAGGCGTCTTCGTTCGCGTTCTTTTCGTTGACGCCGAGCTTGACAAGCAGGGATTTTAACAAAAAATGCCTGGCCAAAATTCTGGCGGCGGCTTTTTTCCCGTTCGCCGTGAGGGAAATTCCCGTGTAGGGCTCTTGGATGACAAGGTCGTATTTTTTGAGTTCGTTCATCGCCTTGTTTACGGAGGGCATTTTGACGGAAAGCCGTTCGGCGATGTCCTTGACGTGTGCGCATCCTTTATTTTCTAAACAAAGGATGTGGACCATTTCCAGGTAATCTTCAAGGCTTTGTGAAAGTTTGGACGAATGGGACATTGGGAAAATCCTGATTGTTAGCTTTGGTTAAGTATATAAAAAGATGGGAGCCCGGTCAAGGAATTCTGGGCTTTCTTTTCTCCGGTCGTCATTTCGTTTGCATTGAAAATCTGGCGTGGGACCCTTTGAAAATCACCATTCGCGGAAACGGGCGCAAGAGGAGGTTGAAAAAATTTTTAATGTTGGGATATGAAGATTTTCCCGTTTGCCGTTTTGGCTTTTTGTCTGCTTTCGCCGCACGCTTTTGCGGAATACGAACCGATGGATTCCGAAGACCGTTTGACAGCTCAAGAAGAAGAACTTCGCCTGGTTCAGGAAACTTACGATACGCGCATAAACGAAACGATGGAGACATTGAACGAAAAGGATTCTTCGGCATTTTTCAATGCGCGGGCGGCGGGCCGTTATAAAACGTGGAATGATTTTGGCGTTGTCATGCCCGAACTCAGGATGTTCACCATCAAGGAAGTTCCTTATGGTTACAGCCTCAAAAGCAAACGCAACTCCCGCGAATCGGTGACCGTTTTGGTCTACACGCGAGACGAGGATTTGTATTACAAGGTTTCGGTGGGAAAGGGCGCGTCGTATGATTTCAGCCGGATGGTTCTCGCCGTATTCGAATCCGATGGCGAGACGACTTCGCGCGCGGGGACTCCCTGCAACGAAAACGCGGTCTCTTGCCTGAACGGTTATGAACTGGGAACTTCTGGAAAAAAGTGAGGATAAAATGACAGCACAACTTGGAACGATTGGAACTCCGTTGAGTAAAAGCGCGACGCGCGTTCTCTTTTGCGGCGCAGGGGAATTGGGCAAAGAAGTGATCATTGAAATGATGCGCCTTGGCGTTGAAACAATTGCTGTCGATAGGTATGCCAATGCTCCCGGAATGCAAGTGGCGCACCGCAGCCATGTGGTCAACATGCTCGACGGCGAGGCGCTTCGCCGGATTATCGAACAGGAAAAGCCCGATTACATTGTTCCCGAAGTGGAAGCGATAGCGACTCCGACTCTCGTTGAATTGGAAAAAGAAGGCTATAACGTCATTCCGACTGCGATGGCGACCCGTTTGACCATGAATCGTGAAGGCATTCGCCGTTTGGCCGCGGAAACATTGGGAATCAAAACGTCCCCATACCGTTTTGCCGATACCGAAGAAGATTTCAAAGCGGCAGTCAAGGCGGTGGGGATTCCCTGTGTCGTGAAACCGGTGATGAGCTCTTCGGGGCATGGACAGAGCACGGTGAAGTCCGAAGCGGATGTGGAAAAAGCCTGGAACATTTCCCAAAGCGAAGGGCGCACGGGAAAAGCTTCGCGCGTGATTGTCGAAGGTTTTGTTCCGTTCGATTATGAAATTACGATGCTCACCGTCCGTCATGTGGGCGGAACCAGCTTCTTGGAACCCGTTGGGCATCATCAGGAGAAGGGCGATTATCAAGAATCCTGGCAGCCCCAGCCGATGAATGCGGATGTTTTGAAAAAAGCGCATGACATTGCGAAAAAAATCACGGATGCACTTGGCGGACGCGGCATTTTTGGCGTAGAAATGTTTGTCTGTGGCGATGAAGTCCTGTTCAGCGAAGTCAGTCCGCGGCCTCATGATACGGGCATGGTGACTCTCATTTCCCAGGATCTTTCGGAATTTGCCCTGCACGCCCGCGCCATCCTCGGACTGCCGATTCCGGAAATTGCGTTCCGCGGTCCGTCGGCTTCCAAGGCGATTGTTCTCGAAGGAGAATCGGATCAGGTGCGCTTTGAAAATCTGGAACAGGTTCTGTCGGAGCCGAATACGGACATTCGCCTGTTCGGAAAACCGGAAATTGGCGGACATCGGCGGATGGGCGTTTTGCTTTCCCGGGCGGAGTCCGTTGAAAAAGCGGTTGAAACTGTAAAGGCGATGCGTCAAAAACTTCGCGTTGAACAATAGGAGGGGCCGTGTCGCAGCCACGCAAATTGTTCCTTTTGGATTCCTATGCGCTAGCGTTCCGCATGTTTTACGCTTATTCCAAGAATCCTCTGGTGAACAAAGAGGGTTTGGATGTATCGCTGGTGCATGGTTATTGGGGCGCGGTCTTGAGGCTTTTGGCCAAACACCAGCCGACTCATTTTGCCATCGTCTGCGACGTGGGAGCTCCGACGTTCCGGCATGAACTTTATCCGGAATACAAAGCGAATCGCGGTCCGATGCCGGAAGACATGGCGAAACAGATGCCGCTTTTGGAAGAAGTCATTCGGGCGAGCGGCATTCCGATGCTTTCTGAAAAAGGCTATGAAGCCGATGACGTGATGGCTGCCGTTGCGGAAGTCGCTTACCGCGAAGGCTTTGAACAGATTTTCCTGGTCACGAAAGACAAGGACCTTTCTCAGGTGGTGAACGATCGAATCCACTTGTTCCATTTGGAATCGGGCGCGGATGGCGTTGATTTTGGACCCAAAGAAGTGCTTGAAAAATACGGAGTGCAGCCCTCGCAAATCCGCGATTATCTGGCGCTGATGGGAGATTCTTCGGACAATGTTCCCGGCGTGGCGAAAGTGGGTCCGAAAACAGCCGTGCAACTGTTGACGGAATTTGGAACCATCGACAATTTGTATGCAAACTTGGACAAAGTGACGAAAAAAGGTTTGCACGACAATTTGGAAAAGGGGAAAGAAAACGCCTTCCTTTCGCGGGAACTGGTGACGATTCAATCGGCGAGAGGTTTTCAGGGGACTGTCGGAGAACTGGAATTTCACGGCGTGGATGCAGACGCGTTAGAAAAAATTTTCCGGGAAAATGAAATTTTCAGCCTGTTGCGGCTTTTGGAAAAGGTCCCTTCGAAGTCATCGCATTTGGAAAGGCCTCAGCAGAAAGAATCCGTGCCGTTCGAATCAACTGTCGTCCGCACGACAAAGGCTTTCAACGAAATGATGGCTGCGGTGGAGGGCTGCGAATCGCCGGCGATTTCCGTTATGTTCGACGGATCGGATCAAATGACAACCCGAATTTCCGGAGTCGCCTTTGCTGTTTCCCCAAATAAAGGTTTTTACGTTCCCCTGGGACATACGGATGAAATGGGAATTCCGTTGAACAACATCGATTCGGAATTTTTTTCGGATTGGTTCGTTCCCGTTTTTACGGTCGCCCAGAAATCGTGGAGAATGTTTGGCGCAAAAACCGCATTGCACGTACTTTCCCGCGCCATGGACGAATGCGTGGAACCGCCGAAAATTTGCGACGCTCTGATAGGCGCCTGGATGATTTCTCCGGGAGAATCGAAATACGGATTAGAAGAACTTTCGATGCGTTATGCGGGGCGGGATTTGCCCTCTGTCGAAACGCTTGTCGGACATGGAAAATATGAAATCGAATTTTGCCGTGTTCCTGTTGAAGAAGCGGGTCTTTATGCGACTCAGACCGCGGCGGCGATTTTTGAACTTTGGGATAAAATCCAGGAACGTTTGGAAAAGGGAAATTTGAAAAAACATTTTGAAGAAACGGAGATGCCGATTCTCAAAGTTCTTTTTCAAATGGAAGAAACCGGGGCGTCGGTCAACGAAAAAGCGCTGTCCGAGCTTTCTCAGGATTTTTCCGCCCGCATCGAGAAAGTCGAAGAGTTGATTTACAGGCTTTCTGGCGGAAACCCGTTCAACATCGGTTCCCCCAAACAATTGGCGGAAGTCCTTTACGATGATTTTAAATTGAAAGTGTTGAAAAAAACGGCGACAGGGCGCAGCACGGACAGTGCCGTTTTGGACCGGCTTTTGAACGAATTCGAATTGACGGAACAGGAAACTGTTTTCATCCAGGCCATTTTGAATTATCGGGAGTTGAAAAAACTGCAAAACACGTATGTGGAAGTTTTGCCGAAACTGATCAACCGGGAAACGCGCCGGATTCATACAAACTTTGTCCAGTGGGGAACGGCGACTGGCCGCCTTTCTTCCCGTGACCCGAACTTGCAGAACATCCCCATTCGCTCCGAAGAGGGAAAAAAGATTCGCGCCGCGTTTGTTCCTGCGGACCCAGTTCACCATGTGATTCTTTCGGCGGATTATTCGCAAATAGAACTTCGAATGCTCGCGCATTTGAGCGGCGACGAAAAACTGATCGAAGCTTACAATCAAGGCGTTGACATCCATGCGCTGACCGCGTCTGCCGTGTTTCAAAAGTCGCCGTCCGAAGTCACCGCGGACGAACGCCGCCGTGCCAAGGTGGTGAATTTCGGAGTCCTTTACGGCATGACGCCTTTCCGGCTTTCGCGGGATTTGCACATTTCGATGGCCGAAGCGAAAGCGTTTATCGATGGCTATTTTCAGCTGTACCGCGGCGTGGAATCTTATGTAGAAGAAACGAAGTGTTTCGCGCATGAACACGGATATGTGGAAACGCTCACGGGCCGCCGCCGGAATATTCCGGGAATCGATTCTTCGGACCGGACAGAATGCCAGATGGCGGAACGCATGGCGGTGAATACTCCGGTACAGGGCAGCGCCGCGGATTTGATCAAGGTCGCCATGATTCGCGTGGCCCAGCGCATCGAAAAGGATTCGTTGCCGTTGAAGATGATTTTGCAGGTGCACGACGAATTGGTCTTTGAATGCCCACGGGAAAGTGCTGTCGAAATGGGAAAAATCATCCAGGATGAAATGCAGAACGCGATGGTTCTCAAGGTGCCTCTGGTCGCTTCCGTCGGCTTTGGCGGGAACTGGCTCGAGGCGCACTGACGGGATCGGAAAAGAATGCGGGCAAACTTTTATCTGGAAGTTTGACGCATTCCCATTTGACGTTGACGCTTTGCTTTTTGATGAGAGATTCTAGGCGCAGCGCGGCGTGCTTTGTTTCCAATTCAAAAACTTTGAGGATTTGAATGGGTGGAAACGCCTTGGTGAATTTGGCGCCTTTCCCCTCTTGATGGGTTTTAAAACGGGCGTTCACATCGGTTGCGTAGCCGGTGTAAATCCGGTTGCCTTTGCAAAGGAGCATGTAGACGAAATGGGGCACGGCACAAAAATAGATTTTAGATGCCGGATTCCGTTTTTTGCAAAAGAACATTTCCGTTTTACGAAAACGGCCCGCCTTTGCCGCCTAAACCGTGCAAACTTCACTCCACTAGCCGAAAAGGCTTTCCGTTAAAACCCCATCAAAAAGAGTTTTCCCGACACAGCTCAATTCCTCATTTCTAATTCCTAATTCTACAGCTCCCTAGTTTCTTGAAAAACGAAAATTGACAGAAAATGTCTAAATAATGCCTGAATAAAAATCTATATTGTATAAAAAGAGGGCAGTATCCATGGGAAAATCCTCAAAGATCTTTTGGAACGCTGAATTTTGATTTTTAACTGTAGATGTTGGAGCATTTATGGCTTTGCATTTGAATTTTGCCTTGAATTTGGACTCGATTGCGGACAGGATGATAGATGAAGTTTCCCGGGTGTGGAATTCTCCATTTAATCCTCCTAAAATAATTTTTTCCGATTATAAATTAGAACAATGGTTCTGCTTGCGTTGGATGGAAAAGAAAGGCGTCTTGGCCAACTTGAACAAGAGCTCCATGGACTCTTTCCTGTTTGAAATTTTAGGCGGGAATGACAAAACGAAAAAGCTTTCGTCGGAATTGCTCCGCAATACGATTGTCGCTTATTTGCAAAACATCGCCGCGGAAGGCAAGGAGAATTTATCCCAAAAGTTCAGTCCTTATGTTGCCAATTACCTGTTTGTGAAAGACAAATCGGATTCTTTCCGTTGGGATGAATCCCGCGCATTCGATTTGGCGAATAAAATGGCGGCTCTTTTTTTAGAATACGAAACCAGCCGACCGAGCGGATTTTGGAACGAAAACTCCGGAAATGTGGAAAATCAGGGGCAAGGGATTCTCGATTGTTGGAAAGAGGGACATTTGCAGTCGTTCTTTAAAGACCGGAATGGCGTCGAAGTCGAAAACGAAGATTGGGAACGCAAACTTTATTCCGCCATTTTCCACAAGTCCGCGGAAAACGGAAAATCCCTGTTGACGGCGGCTTTTGAAAAGGTGAATCCCGATTCCCGTTATTTGACGTTGCCGTTCATGTTCGAAGCTTGCAAAGAAAATGGAACGCCGAAATTTCATTTTGATTCATCAGAACCGGTCTTTATTTTGGGACTTTCCGGAATGGGACAATTTTATCGGGTTGTTTTACGGGAATTCGCCAAGACTCACGAAGTTTACGCATATATTCAAAATCCTTGTATGCAGTTTTGGGAAGATTTACGTTCCCAAAGTTATTGGGAACATTTGAAAAACGATGGGGACGAAAATTTAAAAGAGGATGAAAACGATTTGCTCCGGGCGTGGGGCCGCGCCGGGCGGGACAGCATCAAACTCTGGTGCCTGGCGAATGATTATAATTTTGATTTTCCCAAAGAGGAAATGGAAAAAATCCAGTGGAACGAAGAAGTGCCCGGCAAAACGCTGTTGAGCGAAATTCAAAGAATGGTGGCAAACCGGAATAATGCGTTTTCGCCGAATTTTTCCATTCAAGATTCCGATGATTCCATTTCGATTACTTCTGCGCCGACTAAAGTCCGCGAAGTCGAAGCGATTCATTCTCGAATTTGCAAATTGCTTTTGAATGGGGCTTCCATGCGGGACATTCTTGTCGTCTCGCCCAATTTGCCCGATTATTATTCCGCGATACTTCAAGTTTTCGATCAAAAAGAAAAAGGGGACGAGGACGGAGTCCATTTGCCGTTTTCCATTGTGGATTCCGCAGAAAAAGAATCCCTTGTCGGGAACGCTCTTGAAAAACTTTTTTCCATCAAAAGGAATGGCGCATTGAGCCGTCCGGATTTCTTTTCTCTGATGCGCAATCCTGTGGTTCAAAGTGCCTGGAAAATTGAACCGGAAGAAGTCGCCAAGTGGGAATCGTGGGTGAGCGAAATGAATGTTTACCGCGATTGCCCGGACAATGAAGATAAAAAAGGAGGTTGGCTTTGGGGCGTTCGCCGCTTATTGCTTTCGCGGCTTTCGGATTCGCCTGTCGGAGATTGCTTGCCTTATTCGGATATGGAAAGCGGAAACGATAAATTGCTGACCCATTTTGCAGATGCCGTGGAATCCCTGGAAAATTGGATTCAGATGAAACCGATTTCGCTTGAAAATTCGCGGGACTTTTCGGAATGGAAAAACTTTTTGTGCGAATGGCTTTTGATGCAAATCCCTCCAAAAGGATTGGACGGGGAAGGCCTTGTTTTCCAAAATGTCCTTGAATCCATCGACGGATTGGCGTATCAATTTGCGGCGGGAGCTTCGGAAATTTCGTGGAACATGGTGTATATGACTTTGCGGGAATCAACGCAAAACTCGTCTTACAGTTTTGGCAGCCTTTTGATAAACGGCATCACGTTTATGAAATTCGCCCCGAACCGTACAATTCCGGTGAAACATCTTTTCTTTATGGGGGCGAATGCCAAAGATTTTCCGGGGGCTTCAAAAGAGGATTCGTTGGATTTGAGAAAATCCGTCAAGTCTTGGCCGGGAGATGATACGTCGATAGACAAAAATCGCTACGCGTTTCTTTGCCAGCTGATGAGTACCAGTGCAAGTTTTCACATCAGTTATCAAGGATGGTATTTGCCCAAAGACGAAGAGCTTTATCCCTCTTCGGTGGTGAATGATTTGAAAAATCTGGTGGAGAAGGCTTCTGGCGGCAAGATTCCGCTGAACGTTCAGGAAATAAAAATCGATGAAAACCGTTCTTGGAAAGAACTTTTTACGGCTCGCGAACGCCGCAACAAAATGGCGTTGAAATGTTTTAGTGCAGATGAAAAGAACTTGAAAATAGAAGCCTGGAAAGCGAAACATTTTTCTGAAAAATCTCGGCAGAAAAAGGAAAATTTGCCCATTCGGGTTTCCGCTTCTTCCATTCGAAAATTTTTGGAAGACCCGTTTGAATTTCAGGCGAATCGTTCCTTGAATGTCGAAGAAATCGAAAAAGATCCTGAAAAAATTTCTTTGGAGCCGATAGAACTTACTCCCTTGGAAGAAGCGATGCTATTGCGCAGAATGGTTGCAGAAAAACTGGGAATCGAGCAGGATGAATCTGAAATGAATCAGAATTTTCTTTTGCAAAAGGGAGCCATTCCACGTGGGGATTTTGGCGAGGAAATTTGGAAATCGTTGGACGAAAAGGCGACTTCTTTTGCTGAAAAAATTCGGGAAACGCTTCCGAAGGGGCAGTTTGCTTCCCAAAAACTGGAAGTTTCCCTTTCGCATGAAAAGGCAAGTTGGACGCTTATGGGGAATATTTCCATTTTGCAGAAATTGGAAAATGAAGTGAATTTGGTTGAAGTCAAACGATCAATAATTGAAAAGAAGGATCTGGAAAAAAATTCCCTTCCCAGTTATGTGAACGCTCTCGGTTTGCTGGCTGCTGGAGAAGCTCAAACAGTGCAACTGTTTCTGTTTGGTGGGAAAAATGAAGTAGAAGAGGCGAAACGGGATAAAAAACCGTACCGCATCTGTCTTCAGTTGAAGAAGGAAGATGCTCAAAATCGACTGAATCAAATTTACGGTTTAATGTATGATGAAAATTTCAGAAAAGCAGTTCCCATTACGGTAGTTGCAGACGAAAAAAAGGAACTGGACTCTTTTGAAAAATTGTTCCCGGAACTGAATTCTGCGTTGAAGTATTTCACCGCGAAAGATTTGTTGGATATCCAAAATCCGGAAGTGTGCGGATACGCTGCGGAAGGAGATTTTGGAGAAGAATGGAAAGTTGCGCGGGAAAAAATGCGGGAACTTATGCCGGAACTGTTTTCAAATGGAGACTGCTCATGCCAGAAATGAAAGAATTTCAAATTGACGAATTTCAATTGAACAAGAATTACTGCATTGAAGCGTCGGCGGGAACGGGAAAGACGTTTACGATAAAAAATATCGTGGCGAAGTTGGTCAAGGCAGGGATTCCGTTAGAAAAAATATTGCTGGTGACTTACACGGAAAAGGCCGCCGGAGAACTTCGCAACCGCATCCGTAAAGCACTGAGCGAGGAGAGAGCTCAGGAACTCTCTGACGAAGAAAAAAAGCGGGTGGCGAAGGCGCTTGGCGGAATTGATTCCGCGACAATCGGTACAATTCATTCTTTTTGCCAAAAAACACTTCGCGATTTTGCTTATGAAGCGGGAGCTCCTTTTGTCTTGGATATGGTGACTGAAGATCTTTCTTTTCATTTGATTGATAAAAATATCCGGGACAAATGGTCTCAGGAAATTGTCCAAAATCATTTGGAAGTGAAAGATGTCCGTTCCATTATGGGTGGAGCGCTTCAGAAAATGGACGGCGAATGGAAATGGGATCCGTGGTTCGAAAAATGGAATCGCTTGCAACTGTATCGCAAAAAAGAATACAAGGCTTTCACTCGCCAAAACATTAAAGATCCTGCTAAAGCGAAAACGTTCCCGGTAGACGGTTTGATTGAGTCCATTTTGAATGCTTCTGCGACAGCGACAACGGTTGGATCGAAATTGCTCCAAGCGGATTCTCCGGAATTGCAAGAATTGTTGGAATTCTTTTTGGATCAAAAAGGTTTTCAAGAAAAAGACGCCCTGCGAAATGTTTTTATCCGGGCGCATTTTGAATCGGTCAAAGAAGAATTTCAAAAGCAAAAAGAATTGAACAGGGTGCAATCGTTTAACGACATGATTTCACAGGTTCGAAAGGCTGTCGTTTCAACGGAAAACGCCGCAACGCCTCTTTGCCAAAAACTCCGAGAACAGTATCGTTATGCCATTGTCGATGAATTTCAGGATACGAATCAGGCGCAATGGGATATTTTCAAAACGGTTTTTTTGGACAGCGACAAAAACAACATCATCGTTGTCGGGGATCCGAAGCAGTCCATTTATTCCTTTCAGGGCGCCGATTTGAATGTGTACTTGAGCGCCATTCAGGCGATTGCGGAAAAGGGCGAAAAATTGGTCCTGAAGACGAATTACCGTTCAACAGAATCGATGGTGAACTTTTGCAATGAACTGTTTTCCGGAGACTTTTTTAAAAATTCAAGTGAAGCATCTTCCTCTCCATCGTCAGATTCCTTTGCGTTTCAAAAATCAAACTGTTCGGGAAAAATAAAAGAGCCAACGTGGAATGGGAAAGAATGTCCTGCTGTCTTTGTGGCGCAGACTTCGGAAACCAAAGATTCAAAGCGGGCCGGCGATGAATTTGCCCGGTATGCGGTCACGAAGATCGTTGACTTGATGAAGGAAGACAAATCGGGCAAAACCGCTTTGCAATATTACAACAAAGATGCCCAAGCATTTGTCAATATCAAATTTTCGGATATTGCCGTTTTGGCGCGTACCCGTACCGAAATGGAAAATATGGAAAAAGCGATGAAGGATGCCGGAATTCCCTTTGTCCGCTATAAAGATTCCAATTTGTTCAAAGGGCGCGAAGTGCAACAGTGGATTGCGCTTTTGTGCGCCATCGACGCTCCCGATTTTTCAGGGGCAAACCGCAAATTTTTGAATGCCGCTTTGGTTTCGGACTTTTTCCGCTTTGATTTTGGAACGGTGAAAAATGAAATTTTCGACAATCCCAATAATCCGGAAATCCGCAAGTTCAAACGTTGGCGTAATTTGGTGAAACGTCGCCGGTTTGCGGAACTTCAGGAAAGTATCTACGCCGAAACGGAAATCGACAAATATCTGTGCGATTATTCCAAGTTGCAATCGTTGGCGAAAATCAAACAGATCGGCGCTTATGTTTTTGATTATCTGTATCAGAACCGCATTGGATTGGAAGAAGTCATCAATCATTTGAAAGGTCTTTCAATTGATTCTGAAAATGCCGATGACGAAGACGGCAATTTAGTTTCTAAAGGTTCAGACACGTTGGATGCAGTTCAGGTGATGACCATTCACGCTTCTAAAGGGCTGCAGTTCCCGATTGTGATTTCTGTCGCCGGATTCAAGAACTTGCGGAACGACCAACTCCCTCCATTTGTTTATCGGGAAAATGAGGACGATAAAGTTTTCGGTTTGACAAAGAACGCTAAAGAAGAACGGAAGGTGGAAGAGCTCGAAGAATGGCGCCGCCTCTTCTATGTGGATTTTACCCGGGCAGAATCGGTGTTGATTTTGCCGTATTATACGAATATTTGGTCGGATAAGAAGAACTCTAAAGAAAAGAACTTTTCGTTTTTGAAAAACGCGTTGGAAAAAGTGAAAAGTTTAACGCAATTCGAAGATCTGTCGGGAATGCCTTTGTTGTCGGGCTGGAAAACGAAATCGCGGGAGCTCAAGAAAACTGTTAAAGAGTTGAAAAAAATGCAGGAAAATGACGAGGAGTCTTCTGCAGAACACATTCGAAAAATAAATGGTTCCATTGCGGAAAAAATCATTTCTCAGCATTCGTATTCATCGCTTTCCGGGAAAATGGACAGAAACAATTATTCTGTCGAGGGGAAAATGTGGACTGCGGAAGATGGAGAAAGTCTTGGAATTGAAACGAAAAAATGGGTGAAAGAAATAGACGCTTCTCCGGTTCGATTCTTGTTGGAAAAAGATCCTGTCGTAGAAGAAAACGCCTTGCCGGAAAGAGAAAATTATCCGAAAGGAAACCGTCTCGGCAATGCGCTGCACCAAATGTTCGAAGAAATGGATTTTGAAAGAATTGGAAACTTGGAAAATTCCCAAATCGCCATGAAAGACGATTCTCTTTTGAATTTGGTGAAAAGACAATTTGAATCTCAGGCGTTCAATGTGAAAAATCACCCGGACTGGATCCGCCAATCGGCATGTTTTGCGTGGAATACGATGAATGCGGAATTTCCTGAAATTCACGGGAGCGATTGGACGAAAAAAATGTTCTCCCTGAAAACGTTGAAAACGTCGGACCGGGTGGCAGAAATGAGCTTCCATTTGAATGCCGGAGAATCGGAAACGTTAAAAAATTACTGCAAAGGATTTATGGATCTGCTCTTTAAACGCGGAGAGTATTATTCCATTTTGGACTGGAAATCGGACGTGCTGGAAAATTACAATGCCGAAGGAACCCAGGAAAAAGTGGATTCGGAATATGCCGTTCAGCGGGTACTTTATGCGTATTGTTTAATGCGCTGGTTAAAGACTTTTTACCCGGAAAAAAGCGAAGAAGAAATTTTCAATCAGCATTTTGGTGGCGTCTATTACGTCTTTGTCCGCGGCTGCCGTTCGGGGAAATCTTCCGGGCTGTATGCGCAAACGTGGAACAGTTTTGCGGCATTGAAAAAGGCGTTTGAACAAGTTGAACTTTTGATGGGTGGACAAGAAAATTTTTGAGGTGAAAAATGGAAACGATTGACGGAACACTGGAATCTTTCTTTGGCGTATTGCATTCCATTCGCGGAACGGCTCCGCTGAATTTGAAGCTGGTAAAAATGCTCGCCGACATGCAAAAGGAATCTCCGAATGGAAACGATTCGGAACTTTCGCTGGATGCGCAAAAGGTTCTTCTGGTTTACTTTTCCTTGTTGAATGACGGCAACACGTGCATTTCGATGAATCCAAACATATTGCTTGAAAAATGGAAAGAAAAATGGAATGGTCTCATTATCCAGGCGAAGGAACGGGAAATCGCCGTTCAGGAACGTTTTCCGTCTGCAGAGGATTTTCTTCCTGTTTTTCAGAAAGGCTGCGCCGACCTGATGTCGATGACTTTGGAAAATGGAAAATTTTCCGCGCTTCCAATGCGGATTCAAAAGGTCCAGGGAGAACCGTGGCTATTTGCTGAAAAATACTGGATGGACAAAGAAATCATTTGCCGTGTATTTTCCAAAACGGCAGAAAATGCGGTGTTCCAACAATTGCCGGAAATTTCAGATGCGGATTTGCAGCGTGGAGAAGCGGAAATTCAAAAAATTGTATCTTCGCGTTCCCCGATTCGTTTGAAATCCGCGCAAATCAAGGCGATTCTTTGCGGTCTCTCATCCAATTTGATTATCACGGGAGGGCCGGGAACCGGAAAGACGACTGTCGTGCAATTCTTGCTGTGGAAATTGTTGCAAGAAAATCCGGAAATGCGAACCTGGAATCTCTATTTTGTCGCTCCGAGCGGCAAAGCCGCCAATCGGTTAAAAGAATCCATGAACTTAGAAGAAATTTCTGACGAAGCCCGGGCAAATTATCCGGAAATCGTAAAGAAATTCAGCCAGGTTGACGGGCAAACGATGCACCGTTTGTTGAAATTCAATCCTGCTCAAAATAAATTTTCTTACAACGAAAAGAACCGTTTCCCCGACAAGTCCATTTTTGTCGTTGATGAAGCCAGCATGATTGATTTGGGACTCTTTGCCGCATTCGTCAGCGCACTGCCGGCAGATACTTCACAATACAGGCTGTTTGTCTTGGGCGATAAAGACCAGCTTCCCTCTGTGGATGCAGGGGCTGTTCTTGGCGAACTTTTGGAACTTCGCCGTGATGCGGTGGTGCAATTGACGGAATCCAACCGTTTTTCGGACCAATCTGAAATCGGACGTTTTGCCAGGGCGATTCAAGGAGAAGGGGAGGCGATTGAAAATTCCATCCGGGATTGCGGAGGCATTTCCCTGTGGGAAAATGCAAACATTTCTTGGCAATCCGACGAAAACTTCGTCCGCTTCGTTTCTTTGACGGAAGAGGGAACAGGTATTCCTCGACAGGAAATGGAAAATCGGCTGCGGACGATTCTTCAAAAATGGACCGAAGCTTTTTGCAAAGAGCTGCTTGGGCTTGCGGAATGCGTCCACCCCGCCGAAGAAAACAGTTCAGAAGAAGAGCTGAAATCACGGCGAGAACTTTGGAGTGCCGCAGAAAAGGCGCGCATCCTTTCTTCAGAAAGGCGAGGCGTTTTGGGAGTTGAAAACATCAACCGGGAAATTTGTAGTGAACTTTGGAACTGTCGAAAACAGGCTTCCGATGATTCTCTGTATTTTCCGGGACAGATTTTGATGTTCACGCGCAACCAGAATTCATTTGGACTGTATAACGGGGATTCGGGCGTTGTCGTCAAAGATGAGGCTGGTGTGGATTACCTGATGCTTCGATGCGGCGAAAGTTATCCCTGTTATCCGCTTTCGCTGTTTTCAAGTGACGTCTTTGATACGGCATTTGCCATAACCGTGCACAAATCCCAAGGTTCCGGCTATGCGAACATTTTGATGTTTTTGCCGCTCCGGAGCGGTCATCCCCTTTTGAATCGGCAAATCCTTTATACGGGAGTGACCCGGGTGAAAATGGGCGGGGAAAAATCGGGAAGCTTGACTCTGGTTTCTTCGATGGAACGCTTGAAAGAAGCGCAAGAACGTTTGATTCATCGGGATACGGGAATCTTTGCCGGCGAGGAATAATCGGGCGAAAAACGCAAGAAGAGACGGAAACGTTCCCGTCTTCTTTTTGCCGAATAGGATGCTCCGATTATTTTTGTAATTTTCCGCAATGGATTTTTTGAATCGAATTTTCAAAGCCTTTGTTGGAACGGCCATACTTTTTTCCGCTGCTGTTTTTGCGGAATCGCCTGTTTTTTCAAGTGAGCGGTCGAGGAATTTAAAACAATTGGAGACGACTCCGCTTTTGTTTGAATATCATCGGCAAACGCTGGGGGCTGGGCAAATGTTTTATTATCCGCGGCGGGATTCGAATTGGCGCAAGAATTTTGCGGAAAATGAAAAGCGGGCCCTGTTGAACTATCAAGATGACAAACAGGCCATTGCAGCAAGCCTTGTCGGCGGCGTTGACTATCGCGGGGGTGAAACGTTGGGCGATACGATTTGGCCGGGACTTGACGGCGGACTTTATTTGCGCGGATACCGCGATTCCGTAGAATTCATGATCGATGCCCGAATTTATGTCGAAAATCATTTTGCCGATTACCCGAAATCGTTCGACGGTGAATTCGTGGAGTTTCAAAAAGAAGAGAACAACGATGGGGTGGAGTACACCAGTTACGCGCGTTACCGGGGAATGTTCGCCGTGAACATGGGATTCGGACGTTTGATGCTTGCCCGGGATGTCTTCCATTTCGGTCCCGGCTATTACAACAATCTCACCCTCAATCAGTTTGCGCTTCCCTACAATACGTTGTCGTTTGAATTTCATGTCGGACCGTTATCTGTAATCAGCCTATACGGCGACCTGAGGATATTTCCCAACAGCATGAGTTCAAAAAATACGAATGACCGAAACCTTTACGCGCACCGTTATGAACTGAATTTGGGAAATCTTGTCTTGGGCATGAGCGAAACGCAAATCCTTTACAATGAAAACAAACCGTGGCTTTTTGTTCCCATCGTGCCGCTGTTCATGGAAAAGGGAAATTTTTCAGAAAACAACAATAATGGAGCGTTGTCCTTTGACGCGAACTACCGGCTTTTCAATTTGGCGCGAATTTATACGGAATTTTATATCGATGATTTTGAAAGTCCCATCAGTTTGATCAACAACGACAATATCGAAGCGAAATGGGCGTGGATGGCAGGTGTGCAAATCGGCAAGGATTTTTCCTTGGCGGGTAAAACGCTCGAAGCGGGAATGATTGCGGAATATGCTCGAGTGGAGCCTTATGTTTACAGCCACTTTCACCAAAATACGGCTCAAGCGGCAAATTTGGGAGAGCCTCTCGGCAATCCGAATGGGCCCAACAGTCAAACGATCGATTTTGCTGTGTATGGCAGGTTCGCCAAACGCGTCAACGTGAACATCCGAAACACGTGGCTTTGGAAAGGTTCCGATTACGGCAGCGCCATCAACGATACGACGCCCACTTCCGGGCATTACAAGCTCCCCAAAAAGTTTATCGATGGTGCTAAAATGGAGTATTCCCTTTCTCCGGCGATAAGCTATGACGGCGATTATCTTTTTTACAGTTTGGAATTGACGCTTTTCCACGATGAAAAAATTTACACGAGGATCGGATTCAAATGGTGAATGATTATCAGCCGGAATTGTTGGCTCCGGCAGGAGATTTGACGCGCTTGGAATACGCTTTGGCTTATGGCGCAGATGCGGTTTATGCCGGGCAACCGGCGTTTTCTCTCCGCGCCCGGGAAAATGGTTTCCGCTCGTTGGAAGATCTCGAAAAGGGAATTTCACTTTGCCACGCCAAAGGGAAAAAATTTTACCTGACAAGCAATGTCATTGCCCACAATTCAAAAGTCGCCCCATTTCAAAAGGCGTTGTCCGAGGCGTGCCGGCTGAATCCGGATGCGGTTATCGTCGCCGATCCGGGGATAGTTGACTTTTTGCGCAGGGAATTTCCCTCATTGCCCGTCCACTTGTCCGTGCAGGCGAATACGACAAATTATCTCACGGCCAAATTCTGGCAGTCGTTGGGAGTTTCTCGAATTATCCTTTCACGGGAACTGCGCCTTGTCGAAGTTTTGGAAATTCAGGAAAAATGCCCGGAACTCGAATTCGAGGTCTTTGTCCATGGGAACGTGTGCATGGCGATGTCCGGACGTTGCATGCTCAGCAATTGGACGGCGCACCGCGATGCGAATCAGGGAATGTGCAATAATTCCTGCCGGATGCCTTACCGTTTATTCGCCAATGCCGAAGTCCAATCCGACAATTACCGTCCTCACGAAGGGGAGTTCTTTTTGGAGCGTTCCCTGCCAGAAGACGAAAAGTCCCCGGAGCGGATAGCGCTAGACGAAGACCGGTGGGGAACTTACTTCATGAGCAGCCGGGATCTATGCGCGTTGGAATCCATTCCGGAATTGGTTCGGGCGCGTCTTGCGAGTTTTAAAATCGAGGGGCGCACGCGCAGCGTCTACTACCTGGCTTCGGTCGTCTTGGCTTACCGAAAGGCCATTGATTCCGCACTTAAAGGGGAAGGCGTTCCGTCTGTTTCCCGGGAGTTGATCTCCGATACGGACAGCCGCGGTCGGATGCCTGGATTTATCAAAGGCCCTTTGCCGCAAAATTACGAGATGACTCAGGAACCTTCGAAAACAGGTGCGGTTGCCGCGCAGGTCATTCGCGTCGAAGAGGACGGCTCCGTCTTTGTCCGCGTCAAGAACCGGATCGGAGAAAATTCCCGCTTGCTTTGGCTTGATCCGGAAATCCGCGAAGAAGTGACCGTTCTCGAAATGAAAAATGGCAAAGGCGTTCCCGTGGAAACGCTCCATCCGGGAACAGAAGGCTTCCTCAAGTTCGATTCCAAAGTGATAGAGCGCACAAAATTCGGAAATTTTGCATTTTTGGTTCTGAAAAAAGATTGAATCCCCGTTCATTAAGTAAATTAAGATTATGGAAGATTCCTGCGATTACGAATTCAAACAAAGCACAATTTTTCGTGACTTCGACAAAGCGTACGCCGAAGGAAAGCTCGATTATTTGAAGCAATTGTTCCTCCCCTACATTTTGAACAACATTGCCGATTTGTACCAGTTTAAAAAAGAGAAGATGAAGCAATTCGCCGAGGCCATCGACATTCACCAGTTGCTCAAGCTTTATCTTTACTACAAGCAAATGCCCATTGATATGCGTCGTTACATGGAAGGGCAAAGCCAATCCATTGAAAAGGCGATTGCCGGCTCCACCAAAGAACGTCAAACTGCCGTCGCCGACTGGATTAAGCAGCACGCAGCCCGCCACCGCGATGTCACCGTCAAAACGCAGTGCATTTTCTTTGAAAAAATCGCAAGTCAGGTGATTCCGCCCATCGAAAAGGCGCTTGCCGAATACGAAGCTTCACACAGTTGACTGTCAGAAATGTTCCTTCGGGAACTTTTCGTTTTTTACAGGTTCTCTTTGTAAATTCCTTTTGTTATATTTCTACCGAAAATATCTCGGAGGACATGAGATGAAAAAGGTGGTCTTGGGTTGTATCTTAGCGTGTTTCTTCGGCTGCGCCAGTGTCGAGCCGAATGATCCTACGGCAATCAACGATGCGCTCGTCGGATTTACGGTCAATTCCCAGGCGGAACATTGGCCGGAGGCGTTGCATTTTGTGACTCCCGAAGAAGCGGATCAAATCACGGATGAAAATGGCCTGATGAAAGAGGAATACCGTGTCGCGGCCAGCCGGCTCCGCATTTCCGCATTGAAGCGGATGCCCTGGAAGGTCGACGGCAAGGGGCGTCTTATCGGCATCAAACCGGTTTTGGACGACTTCAATAAAAAGTATATCGTCTCCGAAGAAGAAAAGAACGTCGGCACGAACCTGGAACAGATGCGCCAGGAGCGCATAAAGCGGACTCTCGAACGCGGTCAGCGCATTATGGCTGGCGAAGAAGAACGGGCGAACCAGGAACCGGAAGTCGAAGTCTTCACCAATAAATTGACCGAAGAAGAAAAACGCAAGTACGGCAGCACGGGCGAATTGCGTGAGCCGGAAGCCGAAAACGCCGCCGTTTCGGAGTATGAAGAATCTTCGTCCGGCTCCGAGTCTTCGGAATCCACGTCGGATGTCTTCGAACCGGAATCTTCTGACAGCGAATCGTCTGCCGACGATGATTACGGAGAACCGGCGCAAGTTTTTGAACCGGAAAATTCAAATGTCGAAGAAAACGGTTATTACGGTCCCGAGGACAGCGGCGCCACGTCCGATTTTTAACGGGACGACTCCGCAAGAAATTGTCGAATAACTATATTTGCCACACATTGAATTCAGAAAAATCTCATATAGTCATCGCAATCGACGGTCCCAGCGGGACGGGTAAAAGTACGACTGCGAAAATTGTCGCCAAGGATTTAGGCATCACGTATTTGGATACGGGTGCCATGTACCGTGCCGTCACATTTGCCGCTTTGGAAAAGGGCATCTCTCCGACCGATGCGGCGGGCATCGACCAGTTGCTCCGGTCCTTGCAAATCCAGTTTGATGAAAACAATGAAATTCTCATCAACGGAGAAAACCGCGAAAAGGAAATTCGCAGCAAGCGGGTCGCGGAAATGGTCAGCCCATATAGCGCAATCCCCGAAGTGCGTGCGGTCTTGACCGCTTGGCAACGGAAAATTGCCGAAGAATGCCATTGCATTCTCGATGGCCGCGACATTGGAACAGTCGTGTTTCCCCATGCGGATTTCAAATTTTTCCTGGTCACCGATTTAAAAGTCCGCGCCATGCGGCGTTATGAAGAATGCAAGCAAAAAGGCATTCCCATGACTCTCGAAGAAATTGAAAAAAATCTGGCCGAACGCGACAAAATGGACTCTTCCCGCGCGACGGCTCCGCTGAAAAAGGCGGCAGACGCTTTTGAAATTGACACTACACAACTCTCAATCCAACAACAGGTAAAGATAATCGAAGACCGCGTAGGTGTAGTGGCGTAGCTTCGGTTTCTTTTCCACAACCCATTTAACATACATGTCTCAAACACTCAAATTTGGAACAGACGCAGACCTTCAAGAAATTCTCGACGCCGAAAAAGAACTCGGCGCCATCAAGTCGGATAAGGGCGCAGAAGCCTATGCCGGCATGGAAGGCCTTGAAGCGGGAAAAGTTGTCACCGGCAAAATCAGCCAGGTGAACGATCAAGAAGTTCTCGTTGACGTAAACTTCAAATCCGAAGGCGTCATTTCCCGCAACGAATTCAAGGAAGGCGAAATTCCTGAAGTCGGTTCCGAAATCGAAGTTTATATTGAAAAGCTCGAAGACGATGATGGACGTCTCGTCCTCTCCAAGCAGAAAGCGGATTTCGTCCGCGTTTGGGAACGCATTCACCAAGCTTACGAAAACAACGAAATCGTCCGCGGCACACTCACGAAGCGCATCAAGGGCGGCGTTGTCGTCGACCTCTTTGGCATCGACGCTTTCCTTCCGGGTTCGCAGATCGATTTGCGTCAGATTCCGGACATCAATGCCCTCATCGGCCAAGAATTCGACCTCAAGGTTATCAAGGTCAACAAGGCTCGCCGGAACATCGTCGTTTCTCGCCGCGTCGTTCTCGAAGAACAGCGCAACAGCCAGCGCGACAAGGTGCTCGAAAACCTCGAAAAGGGTCAGGTTCGCAAGGGCATCGTCAAGAACATCACCGACTTCGGTGCGTTCATTGACCTTGGCGGCGTAGACGGCCTTCTCCACATTACGGATATGAGCTACAAGCGCATCAACCACCCGTCCGAAGTCGTCAAGCTCGGCGATGAAGTGGAAGTGATGGTGCTCGACTTCAACGACAAGAAGGAACGCATTTCCCTTGGCATGAAGCAGCTCAAACCGCATCCGTGGAAGGATGTCGCCGCCCGCTATCCGGAAGGCATGGTGGTGAAGGGCAAAGTCGTTTCCATTACGGATTACGGCGCGTTTGTCGAACTCGAAGACGGCATCGAAGGCCTCATTCACGTTTCCGAAATGTCCTGGACGCAGCATGTCAAGCACCCGTCCAAAATTTTGGTCGTTGGCCAAGAAGTGGAAGCGGTTGTCCTCAAGGTCGAAGAAGAACAGGAACGTATCTCTCTCGGCATGAAGCAGCTCGAAGAAGATCCGTGGGAACGCATCGACGAAGAATTGCCTCCGGGCGCACGTGTTGTGGGCGAAATCCGCAACCTCGCTTCTTTCGGCGCGTTTGTCGAAATCAAGGATGGTGTCGATGGCCTCATCCACGTTTCCGACATGTCCTGGACGAAGAAAATCAACCACCCGTCCGAAATGGTCAAGAAGGGTGACAAAGTGGAATGTGTCGTTCTCGCCGTTGATAAGGAAAAACGCCGCATTTCCCTCTCCATGAAGCATTTGACCGAAGACCCGTGGGATACCATTGAATCGACTTACCCGATTGACGCGGAAGTCAAGGGTAAAATCGTTCGCCTGCTCGACCGCGGCGTTGTCGTCGAACTCCCGAATGGTGTCGAAGGATTCATTCCGGTTTCGAAGCTCACCGCTGAATACATCAAGGTTCCGGCCGATGCGTTCAAGGTTGGCGACGAAGTCCCCGCTGTTGTCACGGAAATCGACATGAACAACCGCAAGATTACGCTCTCGGTTGTCGATTACTTCAAAAACCGTGAATCGGCAGAACTCCAGGCTTGGATGGATTCTCACAAGCCCGGCGAAAGCGGCACGACAATCGGTGACGCAGTCGCTCCGGCCAAGAAAGCCAAAAAAGTGGAAAAGGCCGAAGAAGAAAAGTAATTTTCTCCTTTGATGGACATTGCAAAACTCCCGGTCGAAAGACCGGGAGTTTTGTGTTTTTAACGGAATTTTCTGCCAAATGTTTTATTTAAGAAATCAGCCAAGAATCAACATGGTTTGTGATTTCCTCGAACTCCTGATTGAATAAATCAATAATTCCCTGTTCGTTTAAGTTTCCCCTATAGTACTGAATGACATTGTTTTTATACCCCTTCCCATAAATTTGGTTTATTTGCATCCAAAATTCATTAGCCATCTCTCTGGGGTACATTTCTGATTCATTCAATAACCAATAAAGCAACTTTTCTCCAAAGTCTTCAATGGCGCACCCCGATTCAGCTTCAAGTCGCTGACGATATCCCTTCAAGATTGTTTGAATACTGCTCGTATCACTGGAAAATAAATTTTCTAACTTCGCTTTCAATTTAATCATTTTTTGCGCAAAGGCGTTTTTCCCTGCTTGCATGAATTCCGTATAAATATCGATGCGATATGTTTCATATCCACCACAACGCCGATTCATCGCGCGGATAGTTGCCCAATGAATATTTTCAAGGAAAGCGAGCATGTTTGTAATCGCCGGAGCAGCTTCGCAAAACTCTCGCTGCCAAGCGTTCTTTTGATTTAAGATTTTTTGTTTAACATCCCGCAGAAAATTTTCCACTTGCTCGTTATCGTTCTGTTCTTGAATTTCCAATAAATATTCAATTTCCTTTTTTACGGTTTTAGAATCGGTTAAAAGTCTGTTTTTCAGTTCGCTAATTATCTTTTTTAACCAATCATTGATTGCCGCTCTATTTTTATCAGCTATTTCTGGATAATAGTCGAGAATTTGCTCCCGTACTTTTTTCCCATTTACCACTTTTGGCAATGAATTAATGCCGTAGGCTTCCTTTGAATCCATGAACAGCGTATTTTCGCTCTTATACGGAAGATTATGTGCTTTAACAGTTTCATTTAAACTGTTCAATTTTATTTTCTTTCCGTAATCGGCGTCACCATTCGAGCCTGCTACGTTTTCGAGTTCACCTTCTTTCACGCGGATGTAAAATGCAACTTTTTCTCTTAGGTATTCAAAGCCGGCTTTAAAAGAATTCGTTATTACATTTCTCAAGTTTGGCGAAGGTGGGTTATTTATTTCATCAACTAAAATACACAACGAGTCTTTACTTTTCATGAATTCTTGCAAATCCAAACGTGCAGAAGGCTCGGAATCAAGCCCCAAAGTGTCCACGATTTCCTCGACAAAGGAAGGAAGGTACATGTTCAAATTGCTGACGTTAATATCCAAATAGATGCGTTCGGGAATAGAACAGTTTGGATTTTTTCCAAAATTGATTTCATCAAACGTTTTATGCAACCAGTCAGAAAAATTTCTGTTTTCAGGGAATGGAATCTTTTCACATTTTCTGAGTTCAAGACCAATTTTTTCCAATACGGATTTCTGAAAGGCGTCCTTCGAAGCGAATTCTCTTACTTTTGATGTCACTGAATTCCAGCTTTCATCCGTTTTGGATGGGATGATTTCAAGATCGGCCATATTTCGAATGAGTCTATCTATTTCTGCATGCCGTTGCACTGGCGAAGTCACATTTTCGCCCTGAGTATCTGAAATTTCCATGCATGCGTTGTAATAGTGATCGGTGTAATCTTCGATGTAAAGACGTTGCGCTTCCAATGAGAGATAGTCTAGACGAATGCAACTCGGAGCTTCTTGAATTTGACGGATGTGAACTTCGGCAACAGTTGTGTTGCCTGAACCAGTTGTCAGCAAATCATGGGACTTTTTAGGGTCTTTGTTGTTTTCGATATGAAGTAGATTCAACCAATTGCAGATTGCGGTTGTTTTTCCACAGCCCGGTCTTCCTATAAATACGACTTTATATTTGTCCACATCGTTGAATTGCTTAATCTTTTCTATTTTGCTTTGCCAACCTTTCAAAGAATTTTGGTAAGCGGCATCTTCAAAATGAAGTTGTTGTATTTCATCACAAAGAGCTGGAATTTCATTGGACAGCATTTTGTTCTCCGATTTTTGAAGTTGATTTTTGCTTTTGAATCTCCATCCTATCAGCATTTTAGACGTAAAAAAGGCGTGGTGTCGAAAGCGCTTATCTCTGCAGAGGGCTACCACACCCTTGTTGTACAATAAGCACAAACGACCCACGCCCCAATGGGGACGTGAGCGTTCGCCTTATTCTCATACAACGTGATGAAAGTGGTAGTTTCTGCAGAGAGAATAAGAGTCGAAAACTCAAAAACTGTGAAAATAATATAGCATATTTCATTCAATGCGAAAAACTTTTCTGTAGAATCCGTCTCCGGTCGCAATCTATCGCTTCTCCACCAATCCGTGCCTAGGTCTGTACACAGAAAAATGCTTTTGCTTTCGTCAAAATTCGCAAAATCCGACCTGAATATTTCTAAAATAAAATCCCCTCAAAAACGAAATCGGATGGCGAAATGGATAAATTTTAACACCGATGCCCGCACAGCCAAAAATTCTCAAGCTGTTTTCTCACGGATCTGTATAAATGAAGATTCAATGATATGTAATTTTTTCATTCTGTGAAATCAAGGATTCGTGGTAAAAGGTCCATTCAAGGGCCTATGAATAAAAAATGGAGCATTCGCATCCCGTTTTTGATTTTGCGACAAAGTGAAAAGGAATCAATTATGGAGAACTCCGAAAACCGATATCGTTTCGACCTGACAATTTGGAATGCCCCGATTAAGCGAGGCCAAGGTCCATTGGAGAACGTTTGGACATGAATTGACAGAAAAGAACTTGCCAAGCACAAACACTTTCAATTTAAATTTACCGGATATGGATTCCATTCAAAAATTCAACGGAAAGGCTGCCGCTTATACTGCAGGTCGCCCGGATTATTCAGAAAACTTGATTGATTGCCTGTATGGTAAATATGGGTTTTCAAAGGATTTTGTCATTGCGGATATAGGCTCTGGAACGGGGAAATTTTCAAGGCAGCTCCTTGACCGGCAAAGTGAAGTGTATTGCGTAGAGCCCAATGAAAACATGCGTCGGGAAGCAGAAAAGAATTTGCGGGAATACAAAAATTTTCATTCGGTTTCGGGATGCGCGGAAAAGACAACTTTGGAAAGTAACTTTGTGGACTGCGTTACCGTGGCGCAAGCGTTTCACTGGTTTAATGTTCCTAAATTCAAACGGGAATGCTCTCGGATTCTCAAAAATGGCGGCAAGGTGTTTTTGATCTGGAATTTTAGAAATAGAGAAGATCTTTTGAATCGAGAATGGGAACGCTTATTTTCAACGTTCTGCCCCGATTTTCGAGGATTTAGCAATGGAATGATGCGGGATGATGAAAAAATCAAGCGTTTTTTCGAAAAAGGTTACGAAAAGGAATCCTTCGAACATCCCTTGCGATTCAACAGACAAATGTTTCTTGAACGGTGCAAGTCCAGTTCTTATTCGTTGACCGCCAATGATGAAAATTTTGAACGCTATCTGTCGGAAATGAATGCCCTGTTCGATAAATACGAAAAGAATGGTTGGATATCCATTTCAAATCGTTCTGTTGCGTATGTGGGTAAAGTTTTGTAATCGGCTTGTTTTAAGCTGAATCAATTTGATTGCAGCTCTGCAAAAGAGATCCCAAAATTTTAAGGCTCGATTTTCCCCGGATATTTTTTTTCAAAGTCCTGCAAAATTTTGAAAAGGGACGCATCCAAAAAAGGATAGGTTTGCTCTCTGATGTTGAGCGGGACTCCGTAATAAGCCTCGGCGATGGAACCGGTAATTGCCGCCAACGTATCGCTGTCGCCGCCGATGGAAATGGCGTTTCGAATGGCGTCTTCGAATCCAGTCGATTCAAAAAAAGCTTCTAACGCTTGGGGAACGGTATTCTGGCACGTTTCATTGAACTGGTAAGTGTCGCGGATGGCGTCTAAGGTGAAGTCAATCGGGTAATAGTGTGTGGTGATGTAATCGCGAATTTCAGTCAAGCTCTTCCCGGAGCGCGCTAAGTATACGGCGACTGCGGTGGCTTCTGCGCCTTTCAATCCTTCGGGGTGATTGTGGGTGATTTCAGTAACGGCTTTGGATAAAGCCGCCGCCTCATCAACGGAGTTTGCCGCGTATCCACATCCGCTGACCCGCATGGCGGAGCCGTTGCCGTAACTGTTATAGGGCTGCGGATTGTCGGAATACATCCAGCGAAAGAAGGATCCGCCGTAGCCGCAATTTCGATACGGGCGTCCAATGCGCTGCATGGATTGGACTGTCATGGGGCCCAAATCGCTGTAATCCGGCTGGCAGTGCAATAAGCCGTCGCAAACCGCCAACGACATGACGGAATCATCGGTGAAAAAACATTTTGGGGTAAAAAAGTTGAAGTTTTTCGATCGGTGGTTGTTCCATTCAAACCTGGAACCGACAATGTCGCCAATAATTGCACCTATCATTTGACTACCTCGCTTTTTGAACAGAATATTGGTGTTGGAAATCAAGTTTTTCGTTCAAAAAATATAAAATCCAATTTGAAGTTTTTGACATTATTTGGCAAAAACAGAAACGTTGCCATCGGCAAAATGCATCAGCAATTCGTCTCCGGAGTTCACATCTTGGGCGCTCCGAATCAACCCGGACCCTTTTTTTGTCGTGTAAGAATATCCTTTGGAAAGAATCCGCTTGGGATCGTTCGCCTTGACTTTTTCTTCAATGACTTCAAAACGGGTCTTGTGCAGGGCGAGAATTTTTTGAACGCCGAATTCCAAACCTTCTTTATTGCGTCGCCATTTTTCACGTTCGCTAAAAAACAACCGGGCGGGTGCTAGGGAAATGTTTTGCCCAATGGATTTTATCTTTTGACGTTCGGCGGCAAGGCGGTTGCTGAATCCGGACAAAAGTTTGGATTCTGCGTAATGCAATTTGTTTTTGGAACGGGAAAGCTTTTGCTGGGTGGCAGTGGCGATTTTCAACAGGACTTCTTTTAAGTCGCGCATGGCTTCGTCGCATCGGGCAATGAGGAACTTGGCGGAATCCGTCGGCGTGATGCAGCTCCGGAAAGAAACTTTGTCGACAAGGCTTTCGTCTATCTGGTGTCCGATGCCCGTGATAACGGGAACGGGAAAAAGCGCAATGGCGCGGCAAAGGGATTCGCTGTCAAAATAATTCAAATCCGTTTTAGAACCGCCTCCGCGGACAATGCAGACGGCGTCGATGTCTGAAAAGTTTTTCAAGCTTTCCAAGGCGGCGAGTACGGTCGCTTCGGTTTCGTTGCCTTGCATTTTGGCGTATTGGGGAACGACTTCGAAAGCGTATCCCGATTTTTCGAGAGTCGTTGTGAAGTCTTTGAATGCCGCTGTCGTTTCTCCGGTGATGAGGCCCACTTTCAAAGGAGCCCGTGCGAAGGGGAGCGCCTTGTTCCTGTTCAACAGGCCTTCTTTTTCTAACCGCGTCAAAATGGCTTTGCGTGTTTTTTCCAGTTCTCCAATCGTGAAGTTCGGGTCGATGTTTTTGATGTGGCACTGAAACTTTCCGCTGCCGATGTAAAAGTCCGCTTCGACGAGAAAATTGACTTTAATTTGTTCTTGGAGCGTAAAGGGGGAGGGCAGTTCTGCCAATCGCGCCCGCATTTGGGCAAATTCTCCAGAGAACAGGTAAAGGTCGAGCTTTGCGACGGGGCGGACGTCGCCTTCGGAAAATTCGGCAATACTCAGATAAACGATTTTTCCGCGTTCGGTAATCTGTGTGATGACACCGTTTACCCAGACGGCTGGGATTTGCGTCGTAATCAGTTTCTTGACGGCGTAAAGGTATTTGCTGACAGCGAAAGTTTTTTCCATGGCTTTTTCAATATGTATTATTTAATCGGATTTGTCCAATGCAAACCAAAGGAGTATGACTGTGAAAAGGAATTTTTGGGTCGGTGCCGCCATTTCCATTTTTATCATGGGATGTGCCGGTAACCGGGAAATGCTTTCGACTGCGGTCAGCGAAGCGGAGGGAATGGGGCGTGCAGCCCGGGCCGAAGGAATCACGTCTCCGGCGACAGTCCAGGGCGACAAGGACTTGGCTCTTTCCAAACAGCTTTCTGAAGAGGGAAAAACGTGGGAAGCTTATGATGCGGCGATGCTCAGCCGGCTGGAATACCGCTTGGCTTTTGCAGAAAAAGATGCGCGGAATGCGGCTCTGGCGGATTCGACTGTTTCTAGGGAGTTGCTCGGCGACAAAGAATCTCAAAAGCTTTACAAGACTATCTTGGAAAATGAATTGGAACAGCGGGAGGCGGGAAAATGAAAAAGTTTCTCTGTTTGACAGCGGCGTGGATTCTCTCTTCGACTGCATTTGCGGAACCCCAGGCGCAACAATCGGTTCCGGCTGCGTCCTGCTCCCAGGTAATTGATTCGTTGGAAAGCGTCCTTCCTCCGGGATCCGCGCAAATCCGCCTGACGATTGCCGAAGCCCGCGCCGCGGCAGAAGCGTATCAGGCCGCGATGCAAAAAAATCCGAAAGATTCCCGAATCGCCTCCAAAGAAAAAGCCTGTGCGCTTTACACTCAAATTATTTCCGCCCAGATATCGGCGCAAAACTCCAGAAATTCCCGTTTTGAAAATTACAGGGAACAGCTCGCCGTCCGCGATTCCATCCGCCGCATTCAGGAAAAAATCGGAGAAATCCGGAGCGGTCGGGCGCTGAACCTCGAAGAGAATTTACAGGCGGAGCGCGAAAAACTGGCTAGGACCAATTCGGCGATGGATTCTGCCATGGTCGCCGCCGCTGCCCGCGAAGCATTGCAGGCGGAACAAGCGAAAGCGCGAGAAGATTCTTTGAACAAATTGCTGGCGGAAGAACGCGCCAAAGCGGAAGCGCGCCAAAACGAAGCGAAGAACAAGTTGAATGAATTGCAATCCAAACTCATCCAGGTGACGGAAGACGCCCGCGGCATCATTCTTTCGATGTCGGATATTTTGTTCGACGTCGACATGGCGACGCTCAAGCCGGATTTGAAAACGAGCCTTGCCCGGGTGGCGGGCATTTTGACAGTTTATCAAGAACTGAATGTTTCTGTGGAAGGGCATACGGACAATACGGGTTCCGAAGAACACAATTTGAAACTTTCGGAACAGCGCGCGAAAAACGTGTTGGACTTTTTGGTTGCGCAGGGAATCGCCGCGTCGCGGCTATCTTCGAAAGGTTACGGCATGGCTCATCCCGTCGCGGATAATTCGACCAAAGAGGGCCGGCAAAAAAATCGCCGGGTGGATTTGGTCATCAAAGACAAGGTTCTCGAATAATGGCGAAAATTATCTCGGCGATGGAAGCGCGCAAAGGCTTTGGCGATTTGCTGAACCAGGTCGCATTGAAAGGAGAAGTCTTTGTCGTAGAAAGGGCGGGGAAGCCGCTTGCCAAAATTTGCCCGGTTTCTGAACCCGCTCCCCAAAAACTCGACTTTCGGGACATCTCCAGATTGCCTGGAGATATTTGGGGGTAAGCGTCTTGTAAAAAAGCATATTTTTTGCTACAATTATGGGGAATTGTAACAAGGAGACTATGATGAAAAAAGCGTTTCTGAAACTAGCCCTGTTGATGGGGCTTGGAATGGGAACAGCCTTTGCCGCCACCGATACCGTTTGGACGGCTGCCAAAGGCAATGGGGGAAAGGCTCCGGCCTACTGGTATTCTTATGTGTATGGAACAGGGGCGACCATCGATACGAACGTGATCAATTCCTATAAAGTAATCGATTTTTCTGTATCGAAAACGGGGTCTAACGGAGCCGGGTATGGTTTTGGCTGGGAACAGGATGCTGCTTATAAAGATGTGCCGATTTCGCTCTCTTCTTATAAGGGAGTCTGTTTGGTTTACAAAGCGGATGCGCCTGTCCGCATGGATTTTAAACAATCGACGATTGGCGATGATAACTATTACGGTACCCTGCTGGATCCTTCGTCAACATTCAAAAAAGTCTTTGTGTCTTTCGATGGCTTGACGCAGGACTGGAAGTCGGCTTCTACGGTAGCTTGGAATGCCAACAAGCAAATGGGCATCCAGTTCGGTTATAAAAATACGATGGTCAGCCGATACGGGGCGACGAACACGCTCACGCTATCCTCGATTATCCTGGGAGACGCCTGTGCCACGTTCGCACCCGTTGTGCAAGAACCTTATGCGGGGAAAAATCCGTTGGATACCAATTTGAATGAAATGGATACGCTCAAATTGGAACTTTCCAAAGTCTTTTATGACGACGACGGCGACGATTTGGAAGTTTCCGTGAAAATCTTTGAAACGCAATATCTTACCCTGGTGAATTCCGGAACCAAGTTCTCTTTGAAAGACACTCTCCGTTTTGTTCCGGTGGCAAACAAAAACGGCCTGGCTTCTGTCCAAATCAAAGCGAATGACGGTAAAGACACGGCTTCTTATGCCCTTTCGGTGACGGTGACGGATGCGGAAAATCCCCCAACAGCCGTGGATGATTTTTATTCTGTGAAAGAAGACAGCGTGTTGGATGTGGAACTTTTGAAAGGCGTTCTTGTCAACGATTTCGATGTTGACGGGGATTTGTTCTCCATGGAAATGAGCGCCTCCACGTCGCATGGCACGCTTTCGCTGAACGCGTTGAACGGTTCTTTCCGATATGAGCCCGTTGCGAACTTCTGTGGAACCGATACGTGGAAGTATTTTTTGACGGATGCCACGGGTAAAGTCGGCACTCCCGCGACAGTGACTCTTTCTGTCCAATGCGTAAACGATGCGCCCACGGTAGACGTGAAAGATTCTTCGGTAATCAAAAATTTGGTATACGAAGAGGATTTTGGGGAAAAGAACGTTTCTTTCACAGAATCGGAAATTTTATTCAGCGATGTGGACGGAGACAAACTTGTTATCGGCGCTTATGGCGATTCCCGCATCAACGCTTCGGTGCACCCCATTGGAAGCGTGTATTACATTCTCTTTGAATCCGTGGAAGATGCGAATGGAACGGCTTATGTGACGCTTTTCGCCACAGATAAGTCGGATACGGCCAAAGTGGTGTTCCCGGTGACGATCACGCCGAAAAAAGATGTCCCCAAGGCGTTTGACGACACTTACGACATGTTCGAAGATAGCGTTGTCACGATTGCCGCCGCATCCGGCGTGTTGAAAAATGACAAAAATCCGGATGATCCGACGGTGGCTTTGAAAGCATATCTGAAGTCCGATGCGAAAAATGGAAAAGTTGTTTTGAAAACGGACGGCTCTTTCACTTATACGCCCAATGCGGATTTCGTTGGAAAGGATTCGTTCACCTATTATGTGGTCAATTCTGGCGAAGACACTTCCAATGTGGCGACGGTCTATTTGGATGTCTTGGACATGAACGATCCGCCTGTTATCGCGTTCGATACGGTTTCTGTAGATACTTTTGTCCGGAAAGAAGATTTCACGTCGACGATTTTGTTCACGGCCAAAGTCACAAGTGGATGGTTCACCGACCCGGACAAGGATAAAATTTATTTGAACGTCAAAAGCGATGACGGCAAACTGAATCCTTCGCTTTCGTCAGCGGGAATCCTCTCAATCAAAGCGGTCAAGGATTCTACGGGAGATGCTTATGTGACGGTGACGGCGACAGACAGCATTTCCGGTTCCGCCAGTTTCCGGATTCATGTGTTCCTGGAACCGGTCAATGATAAGCCGGTGGCGTTGAAGCGCCAAGATACGCTCGTTGTCGATACGATGGGATTCAAAGTGGAAGTCGATTTGGATTCGGTCTTTATGGATCCGGACGGCGATTCGTTGGCGTACGCGCTTGTAAATGTGAACAAACTCTTTGCCGCAAAGATTGAAGGTTCCCTGTTGACCATCACTCCGGCAGAGGATTCGGTCTCGATAAAGCCGGAACTGTATGTGATCCGCGTCACAGCTACGGATTCCGACGAAACCAGTGCGACGGCGTTCATCTACCTCGATGTGGGAGGAACTGTCGGATTTGTCCCGAAAATGGCGGCAAAACAGCTCCGGTGGCAACAGGCGATTCTGGAAACTCGCGGAACGGCCAAGCTTTACGATTTGAAAGGGCATTTGCTGTGGCAGGGAAACCTTCCTGTTTCCGAAGCGGATGTGCGCCGCGAATCGATGCGGGCTGCGGGCAAAACGGTTCTCCGCCTGAACCGTTCGCATTGGATTCTCAATTCGGAAACGTTCCGGTAATTTCAAGCTTTCAACATAAAGAGCCGTGGAAATTTTTCACGGCTCTTTTTCGTTTTGGTTTCTGCTGTGCACAGATTTCCAGTAAAAGTTGTCCTTTGTGAAAAAGGAGTATTATTTTTAAGGTGAGGTAGTTATGAAAAAATTGATTCTGTCATCCATTGCCCTTTGCTCTGCCCTTTCCTTTGCCGGGGCGATTCAACCGACTCGGGTTGGGCCTGTCAGCGCTTATGGCGAGCTGATTACGGGAAAAAATTCGAGTGGCTACGGGCGTATTTACGGTTCTTGTAAAGGGGTCAAAGACGGAGCGGAAGTTCAGGTCCGCGGCATGAGCTTTTATTGGAGCCTTTTGAGCGATGCTACGGATTTTTGGACGGAACAGGCGATTTCTTCCATGATTAGCGGCATGAAAATCCAAATTATCCGGGCGGCCATGGCAGCGGGGACAGAAGACTGGTCGGGACCATATAGAGGTTACCAGGTTGATGCTGAAAATCAGAAAAGGCTTGTCCGGACCGTTGTCGAAGCTGCCATCAAAAATGACATTTACGTCATTATCGACTGGCATTCCTATGAAGCGCATTCACAAACGGCGAGTGCAAAGGGGTTTTTCTCGGAAATGGCGCAGACTTACGGCCAATACGACAACGTCATTTTCGAAGTATACAATGAACCGACGAATGTCGAATGGAATACGGTCAAAAATTATGCCAATGAAATCATCGGCGAAATCCGCAAGTATTCCGACAATTTGATTCTCGTGGGGACTCCCAAATGGGACCAAAATCCCCAACAGGCCATCAACAATGAAGTGACCGATCCCAATAAAAATACCGCTTACACGCTGCATTATTACGCCAATTCCCATTGTTGGTCGGGATCTAACGATTACGGGGAAGCTTGTGAAGGCGAAAAAGGACTGTCGGCGATGAAAGCCGGGCTTTCCCTGTTTGTTTCCGAATGGGGCACTGCTAATTCGGATGGAAGAGGAACTCCCGATCAGGGCCGTAACCAGAGCTGGCAAAATTATTTGAACCAGCACAAGCTTTCGTGGGCGAACTGGAGCGCGTCTAAAATTAACGAGGGAACGGCTGCGTTTTCAAGTGGGGCAACGCCTTCGAATTTGCAATATTCGACTTCTGGAAATATGGTCAAAGGATTTTTGGCAACGAACCCCACGGCGTATACCGCTTGTTCTGATGTAAAACCGATTGTCCCTGTTAACCCGATTGATACTTCTTCTGCCATTTTTTCCGGGATGCAGCCGCAAAATTGGAATGTGGAGGTTCATGGGAAAATGTTGAATGTGACTGGCGGTCTGGCGAATGTGGGTGTTTACGATATGCAGGGCCGTCAATTGCTCCGGAAGGCCAATGTTTCGACGCTGTCGTTAGAGTCTTTCATTCCCGGGCGTTATGTTCTCCAGGCGCAAAAAGGTTCAGAAACGGTTGTACGCGCATTCCGCGTCCGTTGACAATCCCGCGAGTGTTGTAATTCACTACAACATATAAAAGTTTACAAAGGCGCTGCGCTCCAAATCCGGAATCTAAATTCTCCTTGTCAAAATCGATAGGAGGATTTATGAATTGGAAAGTTTCTAAAATGCTCTGGCTTCCGGTTGCCGGAGCGTTTGCTGTCAACGCGTTTGCCGCGGATCCGTGCAAAGATTCCATGGGACATCCGGGGAATGGAACGACTTTGACTTCGAGTTATGCCAGTGCGGATATTTCGGGAACGCCGTATAATTATGAAATTTGGTATCAGGGTGGAAACAATTCCATGACGTATTATTCGAATGGAACTTTTTCTGCGAAATGGAGCGGGACGGATGATTTTTTGGCACGCGTCGGTCTTAAATACAACAGCACGAAAACGCACGACCAAATCGGCTATTTCTCGGCGGATTACAGTTACACCAAATCGGGGACGGCGGGCTACGGTTATATCGGAGTTTACGGTTGGACAAAAGATCCCGAAGTGGAGTATTACATTGTCGACGACTGGTTCAGCAAACCCAGCCCCGCTTATCTGGGAACAAAAATGGGAGAATTGACAGTTGACGGCGACACGTATGACATTTATACCTATACGCGCGTCAACCAGCCGTCGATTTCAGGAACGTCGACATTCCCGCAATTTTTCAGTGTGCGGCGGAATGCCAGGCAATGCGGTCATATCGACATCTCGGCGCATTTCAAAAAATGGGACGAAATTTTCCACGGGCAAAAAGGGGATGGCGGAGTCACTTTGAAAATGGGGAAAATGTATGAAGTCAAATTGCTTGCGGAAGCGGGCGGAAACGCGACGGGGAGTGTCGATTACAGCTATGTGGCGGTGACTTCGGACGGTTCCCCTTCGGGAGTGTCTTCCAATTCGGGAGCCTCCAGCGCGGCGGCATCCAGTTCGAGCTCGGCGGCGAATTTGAATTCCAGCGCATCGGTTCCGCGGAGCGCTTATAGCAGCCATTCCATTCCGGGAAAGATTGAACTGGAAAATTACGATTACGGTGGTCAGGGAGTCGCTTATTCGGATTCAGATGCGGAAAACGAGGGCGGAGAATACCGGGACGATGGCGTTGACATTGTGGGCGTCGGAAATGGTTACGGCGTCGGTTACACGGTTGCCGGCGAATGGCTCGAATATACGGTGAACGTCCTTTCCGAAGGAATTTACGCTTACACGCTTGCCGCTTCGACAGGAAACGCCCAGCCGACAAGTGTGACGTTGACGCTGGATGGAGCGGAAATTGCCAAAGTGACTGTTCCCAATACAGAAGATGATTGGAACACTTACAGTGAAATCAACGGACAAACGGGAAAAATTCCTGCCGGAGAACATGTTCTGCGGATTACGTTTGACGATTCTTACACGAATGTGGATTACATCTCGTTTGCCAAGGAAGGCGAAACGCCGATTGTCGGCGCGTTGAATCTTCAACGCTTTCGGGGAAATGCCCAGGTCTTTGATCTGCAGGGGCGCTTTTTGGGAATGGTCCGCGTTGAAAATGGGAACTTGCGGCAGGCGATGAAGCAAAAGTTTGCCCGCCCGGGAGTCTTCCTTGTCAAAATGGACGGCTCTTTTCAGAAAGTAAAAATCGCATATTGATGTTTTTGGAAATTTGGCGCATGTGGGTGGCATGCGCTTTCCCGGAATTCGAGCTTTCTTTTGGAATCTATTGGCGGAAGCGCCCTGCGCGGCGGCTAAATTTTAGATATATTTTTCACAATGCCAAACGAAAATTCAAATCCGTACGATTCCCGTCCCTCTATCTTTGGGCGTGTCGTTACCAGTGTTTTCCCCCCGACATTTTCTTTTCGGCACCAGCCTCCGGGAAACATTCGCACATGCATGATTCCTCCCATTGTCTTTTGGCAAGTTCTTAAAAATGTTCCCCGTTTGTTGAAGCTTCGCGCCTATCTCAAAAAGAAACGTTCGGAACATTCTCCCCAAGATATTGCCGTGGCGTTTTATTCCGACAATTTAGACGAAGTCAACGGAATCGCGAACAATTTGCGCCATGTGATTTCTTACATGCGCGGTCACGGTTACAAGGCGGCTCTCGTCGGCAGCGCGTTCAATACGCGCCCCTGCGGTGTCGTGGAAAACGGCTATGTGATTCTTTTGCCCCGCATATTCAGCATGGAACAGTTGGGATATTCCAACAGCGAATTGGCCATTCCCCATATCCGTCCCATTTTGCGGCTTCTCAAACGTTATCCGGTCGATATCGTCGAACTGGAAACGCCTAGCCCCGGAGCTTGGACTGTCGCCTTCTGCGCCAAAATTGCGGGCATCAAAGTCATCAGCCATTACCGCACCGACGTTCCCACTTATGCGCAAACTCTTGTCAAAGCGAAGTGGATGCACCGCTATGTCCTTTGGCTGATGCGGATTTTTTACGGATTTTCGCGTCCGGTCATCAGTCCGTGCAAGGATTACCGCAACATTTTACACCGCGACATCAAAGTGCCTCTAGACAAAATTGAAATTATCCGGCGGGGAATCCCGCTCGACAGTTACGGGCCGGAATTCCGCGGAAAAGGCACGTGGGAACGCTTCTCGGACCAAAAGGGAAAAGTCCGGTTCGTCTATGTGGGGCGGATATCCAAAGAGAAAAATTTGCCGCTCCTCAAAACGCTGTGGATGGAATTTCGCAAATTCCACGATGACGCGGAATTGATGTTTGTGGGAGAGGGCTGGTATCTCGATGAATTGAAAAGGGAATTTTCCGATGCGCCGGAAGTTCATTTTGCTGGAGTCCAGGGTGGCGAAACGCTGGCGGGACTTTATGCGGACGCGGATTTTCTCCTGTTCCCCAGTACGACGGACACATTTGGAAACGTCGTCGTGGAATCCCTTGCCTCGGGAACGCCCGCCATTGTCAGCGACAAGGGCGGCCCCCAGGACATTGTTTTTGAAAAAGGATGCGGCTACATTCTCCAAAGCGACAATTCAAAAGCCTGGCTCCGGCAAATCGAAGAATGTGTGAAAATCCGGAAAGACGAAAGCGCTTATGCGAAGCTCCGCGAAAACGCTTATGAGCGCAGCAAGGATTACACATTGGAAAAGGCCGCCGCCGCTCAATGGGAATTCTATCGGAAGGTTTATCACGACGCTTATTGCAGCAAATGAATCTCTTTGCCGCTGGTTTTTGAAGAACCGGGCGGAATTTCCCTGGCGACCCGCCGATTTGTTCGAAAAGCGCGATCCTTATGCGGTTTGGATCAGTGAAACGATGTTGCAGCAGACGCAAGTCTCCGCAATACGGGATGCGTTCCAAAAATGGATGGAAGATTTTCCAACGGTACAGGTTTTGGCCTCTGCCCGCGAAGAAGACGTCCTGCTGCACTGGCAGGGGTTGGGGTATTACAGCCGGGCGCGAAACCTGCACAAAGCGGCGCAGAAAATGGCGCGGAATGGCGGAAAATTTCCGACGACGCGGAAAGGACTCTTGGCGCTTCCCGGAATTGGGGATTATACGGCGGGAGCCATTTTAAGCTTCGCGTTTCACCAGGGAGAACCCATTTTGGACGGAAACCTGGTCCGCATCTTTTCGCGGATTCGCAAATGGAATTTTTTGCCCTCGAACGGAAAAGCGGAAAAGGATGTTTATTGGGAAGAGGCGGCTAAATGGGCGAAACTCGGCCAGGCGTTCTTGACCAACGAAGCGTTGATGGAATTGGGAAGGACTGTTTGCAAAAAGATGAATCCCGCTTGTGGATCGTGTCCCCTCCGGGAAATTTGCGGCGCCTTTATCGACAAACGGACCGGTGAATTTCCTCCCCGGAAAAAAATCCAGTACGAATCTTGGACGGGATTCGCCCTTGTCGTCCGCGATGGAAGGGGGAACTTTTTGTTGCGGAATTCGCCAGATTCTCCCTTTTTCAAAAATCAGCCGATGTTTCCGTTGTTTGAATGCGCAAGCGCGTTCCGCGCGGTTTTCCCCGCTCAGGCAGAAGAGCTGATTTCCCCAGAAAAAAGGGTCCGTTTTGAATTTGTTGGAGCCGTTGAACATTCCATCACGCGTTATAAAATCCGCTGCCGCGTTTTGTGCGTCGAAGTGAAGTCTCCTCCGGAAATTCCGGGCTTGTGGGTTTCCAAACAGGAACTTTCCCGAAATCTGGTGTCCAGTTTCGCACGGAAAATCTTAGTTTTAGCACATGAATTCTGATTTGTCTTCCAAAGTCATGTCCGCTGAAGAAGCCGCGGAATTGATTTGCGATGGAGAAGTTCTCGGCGTTTCCGGATTTACGCTTGCCGGATACCCCAAATTGGTTCCGACGGCCCTCGCCAAACGGGCTGAGCGCCTCCATGCCGAAGGGAAGCCTTTTCAAGTTACGCTGTTTTCGGGCGCCTCTACGGGGGATGAATGTGATGGGGCTTTGGCGCGCGCCAAGGCGATTCGTTTTCGGGCGCCTTACCAGTCAAATCGGGATTTGCGAAGCGCCATCAATAGCGGGGATGTTTTTTATGCCGATGTCCATTTGGGAATGATGGGGCGCCTTGTGCGTACGGGAGCTTTGCCGCGCCCGACAACGGCGATAGTGGAGGCTTCCGATGTTTCTGCCGATGGAAAAATCCGTTTCACCACCTCTTGCGGAAATTCTGTGGAATACCTTCAAATGGCGGACCGCATCATTGTGGAATGGAATTCCGCTTATGGCGATTCACTTTCGGGCATCCACGACTGTTTTTTGCCGGAGCTTCCCCCCAATGCCGCTCCGATTCCGATACTCCACGTCCTTGACCGCATCGGGAAAGATTTTGTTCAAGTTCCCCCGGAAAAAATAGTGGCGGTGGTCCTTTCGAATGCCAAAGATTCCATTCGACCGTTTACGGAACCGGATGCGGTTTCAAAAACCATCGCCGGGCATATTTTGGAATTTATCGCGCATGAGCGGAAAAAAGGCCGCTTGCCGCATGGACTGCCTTATCAAAGCGGAGTGGGGAATGTCGCGAACGCTGTTTTGGCGGCCATGGCCCGCGATCCGATGCAGGAACCTGTTTGTCTTTTTACCGAAGTCATCCAGGAAGCCGTTTTTGAACTGATTCGGAGCGATAAACTGGTCGGGGCGAGTGGTACGGCGCTCACCTGTTCGGCTGCTGCGTGTGAATTTTTTATGCGGAATGCCGCGGAATTGAAAAAGAAGTTTGTCCTCCGTCCGCAAGAACTTTCCAATCACCCGGAAGTGATTCGCCGCCTGGGAGTCATTTCCATGAATACGGCGCTGGAATGCGATATTTACGGCAATGTAAATTCTTCGCATGTTTGCGGATCATCCGTGATGAACGGCATCGGCGGCTCTGCGGATTTTTCGAGAAATTGTCTGCTGGGATTTTTCATGACTCCGTCAACGGCGAAAAATGGGATGGTCAGCGCGATTGTGCCCTATGTTTCCCATGTGGACCATTCTGACCACGAAACGAATGTTTTCGTTACGGAACAAGGCCTTGCGGATTTGCGCGGGCTGGATCCCGTGACCCGGGCATGTAAAATTATTGAAAATTGCGCCCATCCGGACTATCGACAGTTGTTGAAAGATTATTTATTTTATAGTTTGAAGACATCGAAAGGAAAGCACGTTCCCGTCGCGTTGGACAAGGCTTTCGAAATGCATCTGCGTTTTCTTTCGAATGAAACCATGAAAGAATGAACCTCAAGCCTTGAAATTCTATTTTTGCAAAGGCAAACAATAGAATCTAAAGGAATAAACAATGGCAATAAAACAAGAATTGCTTGATCAACTCGAAGAACGCCGGCGGTTCGCCCTTTCCTCAGGGTGTGGTCCGGATAAGCTCGAAGCCCGTCATGCGAAAGGGCTCTTGTCCGCTCGGGAGCGGATTGAAGATTTGGTCGATGACGGTTCATTTCAAGAAGCGGGCATGTTCGTCAATCACGACGTCCGCGGTTTCGGTTTTGAAAAGAAACAATTGGCTGGAGATGGCGTAGTCACAGGCATCGGCAACATAGACGGCCGCCCGGTTACAGTCATTTCTCAGGATTTCATGGTGAGTGGCGGTTCGCTTGGCAGCCGTCATGCCCAGAAAATGTCCGAGGCCATGCAACGCGCCATTGAACTCGGCACGCCGATTATTTCTGTCAACGATTCCGGTGGAGCCCGAATCCAAGAAGGGGTGAAAAGCCTTGCCGGTTATGGCAAAGTTTTCCGCGCCAATGTGCTTGCTTCGGGAGTCGTTCCGCAGATTGCGGTCATTGCTGGCCCTTGTGCGGGCGGGGCTTCTTACAGCCCGGCATTGATGGATTTTTGCATTCAGCTGAAAGACAATTCGAATATGTTCATTTGCGGCCCGCAGGTGATCAAGGCTTCTACCGGAGAAGAGGCGCCTCTTGAAAAGTTCGCCTCGGCTAATGCCCATGCGACTGTTTCTGGCAACGTGCACTTTGTCGCCGAAGACGATAAACACGCTTCCCAGATTATCAAAAAACTGCTGAGCTTTCTCCCGGCAAACAATGCGGAGCAACCTCCCCATCAGCTGAAAGACATTTCCCTTGAAGACGACCCTGAAATGAACGAAATCATTCCAGAGGATTCCGGTCGCCCGTTGGATGCGTACAAAGTCATTGAACGCCTGGTCGATGCAAATGAATGGCTCGAAGTGAAGCGCGACTTTGCAAAAAATGTCATTACGGGTTTTGGCCGCATTCATGGAATGGTCGTCGGCATCGTTGCAAACCAGCCCAAGTACAAAGCGGGCTGTTTGGATATCGATTCATCGGACAAGGCGGCTGAATTTGTCAACTTCTGCGATGCGTTCAACATTCCCATTGTCACGTTGACCGATGTTCCGGGATTCATGCCCGGACTTGCCCAGGAACGCGGCGGCATTATCCGCCACGGCGCAAAGCTCCTTTACGCATACGCTTCCTGTACGGTTCCCCTGGTCACGGTTATCATGCGCAAGGCTTATGGCGGCGCTTATATCGCCATGGCATCCAAGGATTTGGGTGGCGACGTCGTTTTCGCCTGGCCCACTGCGGAAATTGCCGTGATGGGAGCCGAAGGTGCCGCCAAGATTATTTACAAGAAAGAACTTGCCGCCGCCGAAAACAAGGACGCCCTTTACAAGGAACTGGTCGCCGATTATCGCGAAAAATTTTCGAAGCCTTATCAGGCTGCGGAATCCGGCATCATTACCGATGTCATCAACCCTGCGGAAACCCGCTCAAAAGTTTCGCTCGCTTTGCGGACTTTGCTCTCGAAGCGCGTTAAACGTCCCAATAAAAAACACGGATTAAGCCCTCTATGACAACAACAGAACAACCCATCCGGGCGCAAGGCCCATATCCCGTTCCCGAACGGTTTAAAGAACAGTTGGCAATCATGCCGGACTCTATCAGCGCTCCTCTCAAAGAGCAACTGACTTTGATGCCCGATTCCGCTGTTTTTAAGATCTACGAAAGCGGACACAAGATTACCATCCTGTACAAGACGAACGCGCAATCCCGCGAGGCGAATGCCCGCCAAGACAGCGTGCGGACTGCCAATGGTGAAAATAAAGCGCTTCCCATCGCCAAGGCAAAAATCAATTCCGAATACAGAACGGAACAGGGTGTTGTGCAAAAATTCACCGTGGGTAAATTGGTGGAGTTCCAGGCGACCGCTCTTATCATTGTCATGATAGTCATTTTGGGCCTGATGTTCCTCACCTATCTCATGGGATTCATCGTTACCAAATTCGTGAAACCGGCGGCTCCCAATCCGGGGCCTGCTGCGGCACCCAAGCCTGCCGCCCCTGCTGCTCCGGCGATAGCGCCGGCACACTGTACGCTCGATCCCAACGCGCCCAGCGTGCATCCCGGTTTTACCAACAAGCAGCTTCAGACGTTTCTGAGCATCGCTGCTGTTTCCGCACTGGATGTCCATCCGGGGCTCACCAATGAACAGTTGGCGGTCATCTTTGCCGTTGCCGCCGCAGAAGTTCTCGGTGGACCGGTTAAAGTTGTCAAATTCAAACCTCAAAGTTCGGCCGAATGGACTTGGACAGTCCAGGGTCGCGCAGAATTACAAACCAACGGGCTATAAGCTCAAAAGGAAAATACCATGAAAAAAGTCATCCGCATTACTTTTGAAGGCAAAACCTACGACGTTGAAGTCGAAGTTCTCGGCAACGCTGCTCCCGCTGCGACAGCTCCTGTCGCCGTGACGCCGGTCGCTGCTCCCGTAGCCGCCGTACCCGCTGTTCAAGCTGCCCCTGCTCCGGCTGCCGCCCCCGCTAGTGGAACGCCCGTTCCCAGCCCGATGATGGGCATCGTTTTCAAGCTCAAAGTCAAGGTCGGCGACAAGGTGAAGATGAACCAGGAAGTTGCCGTTCTCGAAGCGATGAAAATGGAAAACTCCATCGTTTGCCCCTGCGACGGCACTGTCGCTTCTATCGAAGTCAAGGAACAGGACTCTGTCACTGAAGGCCAAGTCTTGATGACCATCGCCTAAAGGAAATCCTATGAGCGAGATTTTAAACTCTGTTTCGGAAATGTTCTCGTCGGGAACGGGATTCTCGATGATTACAGGCCCGATGCTCGTGATGTGGCTTGTCAGTTTCGTGCTGATGTACTTGGCGATTGTCAAAAAGTACGAGCCGTTGCTGCTTTTGCCCATTGCGATTGGCGCGTTGGCTGTCAATATTCCTTCTCGCGGCTTTTACGAAGGCGGCTGGGGAATTGAAGGCATGTTCACGCCGACTGCCGGGCTGTATTATTACATCAGCCAGGGCGTTCACCTGGAACTCTTCCCGCCCATCATCTTCTTGGGTGTCGGTGCAATGACTGATTTTGGACCGCTGATTGCGAACCCCCGTACGCTGATTCTCGGCGGCGGTGCTCAGTTTGGCGTGTTTGTCACGATGTTTTGCGCTGTCGCTTTTGGCGGATTTTCGCTGGGCGAAGCGGCTTCCATCGGAATTATCGGTGGGGCGGACGGTCCCACGTCGATTTTCACGGCGAACAAACTCGCTCCGCATTTGATAGGTCCGATTGCCGTTGCCGCTTACACTTATATGGCGCTGGTTCCGTTGATTCAACCGCCCATCATGCGGCTGATGACCAATTCCAAGGAACGCGTCATTCGGATGAAGAGCCTGCGCAAGGTCTCCAAGTTGGAACGCATCGTCTTTGCCGTGATGGTGATGGTGGTGTGCGTGCTTGTCGTGCCTGACGCTTCCGCTTTGATTATCATGTTGATGCTGGGCAACATTTTCAAGGAGTCCGGCGTCGTGGACCGTCTTGTCAAAACTTCTCAGAATGAACTGATGAATATCGTCACGATTTTCTTGGGAACGTCTGTCGGTTTGACCATGGCGGCGGATATTTTCTTGCAGCCGAAAACATTGCTCATCATTGCGATGGGTGTCGTCGCTTTCGGGTTCTCCACATTTGGTGGACTTCTCCTTGCCAAAATCATGAACTGGTGCAGCCCCAAGAACCCGGTCAATCCGCTGATTGGTTCGGCGGGAGTCTCGGCGGTTCCGATGGCTGCTCGCGTTTCGCAGTTGGAAGGCGCTAAGTATGATCCGCAAAACTTCCTTCTGATGCACGCCATGGGACCGAACGTTTCGGGTGTCATTGGAACGGCCATTGCCGCGGGTTATATGATTTCCCGACTGGCTTGATGAAAATATCAAAACGAAAAGCTCCGGATTTTCCGGGGCTTTTTCTGTATAAACGAAAACTACTGTTTTATCGCAGAGGATGTTTGGCTTTGGATGGAATGTAAAACTTCTCGGTTTTCACTATCCATGCCGGAGTCGGTTTGTTCTGGGCGATTTTTGCCGCCCATGTTTTGCAAGTGCAATTTCTCCCGTTGCGGTGTCCTGTTGGATAATTTTCCTTTCTGCGAAAACGGCCCGTTTACGCGGCCTAAACCGTGCGAAATTCTCCCCAGTTGCTGAAAAGCATTTCTGTTTGAAACCCCAACTAACTTCAAATAGTTCCTTTTTACGGATTTGATTCCGCATTACAGATTTTCCGCCGTGGCGTTTTGGAGTTCTCCCCAATGTTTCCTGTCGGGAGTTTATCCGGGAAAAATGATTTCGGTTTGTTGCGTTTTCCAGGATTCCTGCTCGGCGGAACGGATGCGGTCGCCTTTTTCTAAATGGCCTATCAGCAGGGGCGATTTTGGGTCGTGGTTGCGAATGTTTTTTTCGAAGGCTTCTTGACTGCTTGTCGCATAGCAATATTTGCACAGGTGCCCGCAGCTGTCGTATGTTCCGATGTCGTTTCCGGCGTAACAGTTACAGGCTTCGCGTAGGCGTTTTCCGGTGGGAAATCGCAACGGCGCGCGGATGGCTTTTGCGATGACTTGCCCTGAAATGCAGCCGCTGATGTCCACACCGTAAGGCTTTAAAAAATCGCCCTCTGCGCAACTTTGGATGTGAATGCCAAAGCGTTTCCCGATGCGGACAAATTCTTTTGCCAGGAGAATTTGAACTTCCCGGGGGACAGATTCCGCTTCGGGAAAGTGCTCCAAGACTTTGGCGTAAAGGTCTATGAAACTGATGACACAGGTGCGCGTGAATCCGGACAATTCCGAAGCCATTTTTTCAAAAGCGTTCAAATGCCGTTCAACTGGATAATCCTTTGAAATGAAGATGGGGTCATAACGCCAAGCGATTCTTTCGGTGCCCACGCGCCGGGAAAGTTCCTGGAACGTTTGCAAGACGAAGTTCTTGTCCGGAACATGGGGCTCGATTTCTTTTCCATAAGGCGTTATCGTGACAAACCAAAATTGCCCGTATGGTTCTAAAAGGTTCATGTAGGGGAGCATCGGCGCAGGATTTTTGCTGCAAAAGCCGATCATGTCGACGACTGACGGCGAAAGGATGTATTTCGTGACCAGTTTTTGATTGTATGGATTGCGGACCAAAACGAAGCCTTCTTGCAGTCGATTGGAAAACCATTTTGAATAGAATGCCGGAATGTCCGTGCGAAATCCAGTCTGAATAATCATAGGTGGAAATTAAGAAACAAAAGGCTTGGCGTTTTTTTATACGTAAAACCCCCGAAAGATTGTCCAACTTTCGGGGGAACATCATTAGAATTGGCTGGGCGTTACACCAGTTTCTGCCCAAAGATTTCGTGCCACGGGAGTCCCCATTTGCCAATTTCCGCCATGAACGGATCCGGGTCGAATTGTTCCATGTTGAAAACGCCCGCGCCCTTCCATTTTCCCGTTAAGAGCATGGCGCCGCCGAGCATGACGGGAACGCCTGTTGTGTAGCTGACGGCTTGGGCTTTGACTTCTTTAAAGCATTCCGCGTGGTCGCATACGTTGTAAATGAAATACGTTTGCGGCTTGCCGTCTTTTTGACCGGTGAGCTGGCAGCCGATGCACGTTTTTCCCGTGTAGTTTTTGCCAAGGTTCCCCGGTTCGGGGAGCAGCGCTTTGAGAAACTCTAACGGAACGATTTTTTGGCCGTGGAAATCCACCGGGTCTATCCGCGTCATGCCGACATCTTCGAGAACGCGGAGATGGGTCAGGTATTCTTCTCCGAAAGTCATCCAAAAACGGGCCTGTTTGATTTCGGGAATGTGTTTGACAAGGGATTCGAGTTCTTCGTGCCAAAGCAGATAACTTTCGCGCGGACCGACTTGCGGATAATCGACGCTCTTGTGTTCGGACATGGGCGGGATTTCGTAAAAGTTTCCCTCGCGATAGAATTTTCCGTTTTGGGTGACTTCGCGGATGTTGATTTCCGGGTTGAAGTTTGTGGCGAATGCCTGTCCGTGGTTTCCGGCGTTGCAATCGACAATGTCTAACGTGTCGATGGTGTCGAAATAATGTTTTTTCGCATAGGCGGTGTAGACGTTTGTGACGCCGGGGTCGAATCCCGATCCGAGAAGCGCCGTGATCCCCGCCTGTTTGAAACGGTCGTGGTAAGCCCATTGCCAAGAATATTCAAAGTGCGCTTTGTCTTTGGGCTCGTAATTTGCCGCGTCAAGATAATTGACGCCTTCGGCAAGGCAGGCGTCCATGATGGCCAAATCTTGGTAGGGGAGCGCGACGTTGAGAACCAGTTCCGGTTTAAAATCCCGGATGAGAGCCGCGACTTCGCTTGCCTTGTCCGCATCGACTTTTGCCGTGTGGACGGGAATGTTCTTGACGTCGGCGGCGATAGAGTCGCATTTGGACTTTGTCCGGCTGGCCAAAAGAATTTCTGAATAAACGTCTGCATTTTGGGCGCATTTGCGGACAACGACACCAGAAACGCCACCGGCTCCGATAATCAAGACTTTGGACATCTTTAACTCCTTGAAGAGATTTTTCGTTTCAAATATACTTATTTGGAGGAGGGGGAATGGGTGCGTGATTTGCGAAAGTTCTAGGAGCCTTGGACTGATGGGGAAAATTCCAACGTGGACAATTAAAATTCATTTTGCGTTGGATGTGAGATGGAAAATGTTTCCTCTTCGAAAAAGTCCCGCGCTCAATTCCATGTCGGGCGAAGCTTTCGGCGAAAACGGCTCGCCTTGGCCGTTTCAATCGGGCGAGATTGACTACATCTGCAGAAAAGCGTTTTGTTTAAAACCCATATCGACTCGACCATTCCTTTTCGAAAACAGATTTTCTCTTCGAACGGGAACTTCCTTTTTTCAAAAAAGGTTTTTGCCCGTAAGAGAATCGATTATATTAAATTTGAAATACCCGGAAAAAATCTTCATGTGTTGGACAGGAAAATTGTTGCGGATGCTGTTGCCTTTTTGCGCCTTCTTTGTCGCAAGTTGTCAGCCATCGATGGAGCTTGCAAACGAGGCGCTCCGCATTGGGGATTTTGAACGGGCCATTGAACGGTTCGCGAAAATTTTAGACGAAAATCCGGCGAATAGGGAAGCCCGTTATGGGATGGCGCTTTCGCTTTTTGGAAAAGCGGAAGCCGCGGAAATGTCCGGCGAGCATTCGGTGAAACTTTGGATGAATGCCCTGACGGAATTTCGGATTCTGTCGAATATAGACAGCTCTGCCGCCCCAAAAATGCATTCTTCCGCGCTTTTTTACCTGGCGCGGGCTAGGACTTTTGAAAATCCGCAGGCGAAAATCCTCGGCATTTTGGATGAATCCATTCTTCTCGACAGTACGAATTATTACAGCTGGAACCTCAAGGCGTTAGCCCTTTCCGGATACGGCGATGTGGATTTTGCGCAAAAAATATTTCAGTGGATTCTCTCGGAAAATCCGGATTTTTCGCCGGCCTACTCCAATTTGGGAAAACTTTATTGGGAACAGGGGAATGTGGAAAAGGCTTGGGAAGTCTGGTCCGCGGGCTCTTTGCGGTTCCCGGAAAATCACCACTTGGATTTTTGGACGAAAATAGCGGAAGATTCTTTGAACGCAAAGTTCGCTAAGAGGGGAATTTCGCCGTGATGGATTTTGGCCGCTTGTCGGAAATCCAGATGCTGCAACGCGGCGGGGAAGCGCTTGTTTACAAGGCGCGCCTCGATGGGAAAACGCCTGTCGCCGTCAAAGTTTATTCAAATGGAAATTGCCCAGATGATAAAACGGCGGCTTTTTTGCAGGAACCGGTTTCCGGCGTTTCCCGGATACTGGAATGGGGAAAGCTTGACGGAAACGCTTTTTCTGTTTCGGAATATATCCGAGGAATCCCCAGTTCTCAAGTTTCGCCGATGCCGATTCGAGAGGCTGTCGGGATGATGCGCCGAATTTGCGAAACGCTTTCCCGGACTGTTGAAAAAGGCGTTTTTCACGGGGATTTGAATCCGGAAAATGTGTTGGTTTCAGAAGACGGAACTCCTGTTCTGGTGGATTTTGGCATTCGGGGGTTGGGAGCTCCGCGGTTTGCCGCACCGGAGCGTTTTGAAGGGGCTCTTGCCAGTGTGGAAAGCGAACTTTTCAGTTTGGGCGCAATGCTTTATTTTTGGATTTCGGGCGAGCCTCTTTTGGGCGGGGAAACCTTTGAAGCGATAGAATCGGCGGTATTCCGGGTCGATTCCTTGGACGTGAATTCGCTGCTGCTTGGCCGGGGTGTTCTGCCTTTGGATGAAATTTTGTCGGTTCGGGATTTGTGGAAGGGAACGCTTTGCAGGAATCCATCGGAAAGATTCGAAAGCTTTGATGAATTCGACGAGAATCTTGAAATTGCAGAAAATAATTTGCGGAAAATCCAAACGGAAAGTTTCCAGTCGGCGGCGATTTGGAAAAAGAAATTGGCAGAACGGATTCGGGAACGAGAAAGGCGGATTGAAACATCTCCTGTTGCGTGCCTTCGAAATTTTTCCAAGGCTTTCGGAACAAAAAGTTTCAAACGGCGTCGCCTCGCCCTGAAAATTTTGTCTGCGGGGCTGATTCTTTTGGGTTCACTCCTTTTGTTCATTTATATTGGAAGGGAAAATTCCCGGACTTCGGATATCGAGGACGTCGGCAATGTGATGTTAAAACGTTCCCGAACGCAGAAGGGCGATGACGCCCTGGAAAAAAATCCGATGACTGGAATCCGGGGAATTTTAGTGGATTCGGATTCTTCCCTCTACGAGTGAAAAGGAGTTTGTGTGACCGCAGAATCATTGTTTGCCGCATCTGGACTTTTAGACATGTTGTCTAGGCTTCTCGATGAATCCATGCCCGAGGAATTGCTCCCGGCGATTGCAAAAGCGGCGTGCCAGGTTCTGCATGCGGATGCCGCTGTCCTTGAAATTCCGGCAGAGCTTGCGGAATCGCCTTTCCGTTACGCTTATCCTTCGTCTGTCGCCATTTCTCTTAGCGCAGTGGAACGGGCCCGCGAAGAAAAATGCGCCATTTTGTGGAATTTGGCAGAAAACGGGGATATTTCGAAATCCATTGTAAAAAACAATTTGACAAGTATTTTGGTGGCGCCGTTCAAAACGCCCGCGGCAGAGAACACGTCGGGCTTTTTGTATTTGCAGCGGGAAGCGCGGACGGAATCCTTTGATGAAAATGACAAGAAACTGTTCGATAAATTTGTCGTTGTCCTTGAAAAAATCGCCGCCTCGGCTTACCGTCGAAAGAACGATCGGGATTCGTTAAATGAATTGCGCGGTGTCGAGCGGAAGGGTCCGCTAGTCTATGCGTCGGCGGCGATGGCGAAACTCATCGCTGCGGCAGAAAAATTCATCGCCTTGCCGGCTCCGGTCATCATCCGGGGGGAAACGGGAACGGGGAAAGAAGTCCTGGCGCGCTGGATGCATTCCCGGAGTCCCCGGTCAGAAAAACCGTTTGTCGCCATCAATTGCGGAGCCATTCCGGAAAACTTGATAGAATCGATTCTCTTTGGCCACGTGAAGGGCTCGTTCACGGGAGCCATCGATACGCGGAAAGGCGTTTTTGAAGAAGCGGAGGGCGGCACGCTCTTTTTAGATGAAATCGGAGAGCTTCCGCTGAATATGCAGGTGAAATTGCTCCGGGTGTTGCAGGAACATCACATTACGCGGGTCGGCGACAATCGGGAAATTCCGGTCAACGTCCGGATTATTTCGGCGACGCATGTGAATTTGGAACAGGCGGTGAAAGAACACCGTTTCCGGGAAGATTTGTATTACCGCGTCCAGGTGATGCCGTTAGAAATCCCTCCTCTCCGGGATCGCGGACAAGATGTTTTGCTGTTGGCGGAAGATTTCGCCAAACGTTATGCGGCGGAATACGGCCTTGGAAAATTCCATTTTTCCCGTGCGGCAGAAAAAGCTTTGCTTGCCTATTCGTGGCCGGGAAATATCCGGGAATTGGAAAATAAAGTGCAAAAGGCGCTAGTCCAAGCGGAGCGTTCGGTCATCACTCCCAAGGATTTGAATCTGGACACTTTGCGGAACAGCGTCAAGGAATCGCCCCGGACGCTTAAGGAAGCGCGCGAAATGGCGGACCGGGCGGTCATCGATTCCGCATTGCGCGACACGGGCGGAAACTTGACCCTTGCATCGACCATTTTGGGAATAGACAGGAAGGTCCTTCGCGAAGTCATGGAAAGGCTCGGCATCAAAAAGGAAGATTACAAGAATTCGTCATCGAGGAGCGCGGACAAATGACGCGGATTGGTGGCACGCTTTTGGCAAAGTGGTCTGTATGAAATACGGAATTTTGGGCATTTTCTTCCTTGTCGTGGCCGCTTCTGCAGAGGCGGATATGTCGCCCGAAGCGCAGGTATCCGGACCTGCCGAAGAGTCCATTTCAAAACGCGGACGGCCCTCGGCGGAAAACGCTTCTTGGGAACAGAAACGGGCGGAAAGGCGCGAAGCGCGGGAACGGATACTGATCCGCCTGCGGGAAAGTTCTGCCCGGGAAAAAGAAGAGGTGCGAAACGAACTTTCTGGAAAGCGGGATGAAACGTTCCGAATGAAACCGATTTCCCCGAAAAGGGAAAGGCCTTTCCGCGAAGGGGGCGGGCAGTCGTGGCGGGAGGATCCGCGGATGCGTTTTCCCGGTCAGGACAGGCCGATGCCGCCGCCACCGGAATACGGTGATCCGAATCGTTGATCCATGAACGTTGCGGAGGTCTGGTCTCGTCTTTTGATTTGCGTTCTGCTGTCGTATTGCGGAATATTCGCCCATGCACCCCAAGATTCCCTTTTTGAAAAGGCTCTGGATGCGGAAGCATCGGGGGATGTCGTGGCGACGCTCCGTTATCTCGAAGAAGCGAAATCTTATGGTGGCCGTTATACGGAAGAAATTCAAGAAATCCTGGAGGCGTATTACGATGCGCTTCAAATGCCGGAATCAACCGCTGAAAGATCCTTCCCGATAAAATTTTGGGCTCAGGCAGAAGCGAAAGTTGTCCGTTACGATGAATTCGGCGATTCTTTGGGGGCGCATGAAAATGCGGGAGAAAACTTTGTGCGCCTGGATGCGGAAATGGAAAAGCGCGGTGGTCCGCTGACGCATTTTTTCACGGTGGGCGTTTCGGCGAGTGGCTTTTTCCGCGAAGACGGATCGGTTTTGGATACCAGCCGTTGGGCGTTTTTTCCGCATTTGGAGTATTCCCTGCAGGGAGAAACGTTTGCCGCGTTCCTTTTGACGGAAGTGGAAATTTCGGAAGCGGACGGGGCTGTTTTTGCTTTGTCCGCTTCGGGGAACCGCACTTTTTTTTCGGCGGGAGACGCGCGTTTGGGCATGGACGCGTTCGGCTATTGGAACGGAAACTGGCGAACGCGCTTGAAATGGGGCGGTTTTGTGGAAATCAGACCCCGGGTAGGTTTTTGGATGAACGCTTCGCTATCGGGACGTTTTGACGGGGACACATCGGTGTCCGCCTCTTTTTGGCGATACCAGCCCGAAGAATTTGGAAACAGCATGGAACCGGATTCTGTCAGGGAGCGTTATTACGTGGGGAAAAATGCGAAGCTCGGCCCGGAACTTCAAATTCAGCTGGGATACAGATTCAATCGGGCGTTTTCCGTGGACTTCTGGAGCGAGCTTTTTTATTCGAATAGTCCATTCAAAGACCGTTGGAAGGTCTTCGCCGATGAAACGGAAGGAATGTTCGCATGGGACAATCGCACGTGGAATCGCCGATTGTTGCAGGGGTCTGCCCGTTTGAAAATGCACTTCCGCGGCGAACATTTCGGAACATATCTTTCCATTGGCGCGCATTTTCGCCGATATTTGAATTTGCCCAAAGACCACCCGGAAATTTTCGCCTTCGCTTATTTGTTGGGAGAAGTGCGTTTGGGGGCGAATTTTGAATTTTAACCGCAAAAAAATCGGTTTGGCATGGGATTTGCTTAAAGCAGGGCGTGTGTCGAAGTGACTTTTGGAAATGGCTTGTCGTGTTTGCCGGGATTGCCTGGGCAAATGGAGAATCGCTTTCGTTAAACGAAAAGCTCTCCCTGCGGACGGATTGGAAAATCCAGTTGGAAAAGCGGATGCGGTCTTTATCCCAAGAATCTCGGCGGGAGCTTGAACAGAAACTGGGTGACCGGGATGGTTTCCGCGAGGAATGTCGGCGGGGCCGTATGGAAATTTGGCGTGAAAATCGTTCGCCGAAATTCCGGGAAGAGCGGTTTCGGTTTTTGGAAAGGCCTTCAAATCGGAATGAAAAAAAATGCAGATAGGCGACAAAGAAGAAATCGTCAAATGCCGGAATTAAACTTTTCGAACAACATTAAAAAATCCCGTTCCATAGAACGGGATTTACGCCTGTAAAATGAAATCAGTTGATTTTGCGCAAAACGCCGATGACCCGGCCCGCAATGGAAAAGTTCCTGTCCGGGTTGACGATAATCGGCTGGTATTTGGGGTTGGCTGGGCACAGTTCAATGTGGTCGGGCTTGGGCTGGTAATATTTGACGGTCGCTTCGTCATCGACTTGGGCGATGATGATTTCTCCGCTTTCGGCGACTCCCTGGGAACGGGCGAAGACCAGGTCTCCGTCGAAAATGCCGGCGTTGATCATGGAATCGCCCTTGACGTGGAGGGCGAACACATTGGGCTGGCTTGCGAGAAAATCCCTGTCGACAGTGACCGTCCCTTCGATATTCTGGACGGCGAGAATCGGCGTTCCGGCGGCGACTCGGCCAATGATGGGAACTTCGACCGTGTTTTCGGCGGAAGAATCTCCGGAATCGTGCCCGTTTTGATTGTCGACAATTTCAATGCCGCGGCTAAGACGCGGCGCACGCCGGATGTAGCCTTTTTTTATCAGGGCGGCGAGGATGGAGCGGACGCCGTTTGTGGAAGAAATGCCGAATTTGTCGCCGATTTCGCGGACGGTGGGCGGCATTTTTTCCGTTTCGGTGCGGGAACGGATAAAGTCGTAGATTTCTTGCTGGCGGGCTGTCAGCGGTTTTTGAGTGTTTTCCATAAAAGACCTCGTGCTTTTATTTAAAAATACTGCACATTTGTTTAATTGTCAATATATTCAGTGCACATTTTTTCGCAAAAGAATTTTGATGCGCTTTTTTTGAACTTTGCGTTGGCGTATAGGGCAGATTTATCTAAATTTGGCTTCGAAGTCGTTCCCTTTTTCGCCGGTTGGCGATTTTGTCCTGTTGGACCTTTACTTAAGGCTGTTGAGCTCCTTGGAGCGTTAGGAAATGGCCATCATTTTGCGACTTCCGCGTGATACGGCCCTTCCATCCGTGTTCCGCGCCACCCTTTGATTGAGGTACCCTAAATGGAATACATAAATCTCGTACTCTCCGCTGTTGCGGTCATTCTCGGCATCTTGATTTTGCTCAAGGTCAATAAAATCAGTAACGATCAACACACTCCGATTGTCAAGCGCGTCTCGGAAACGGGACTGAAGCCCAACCGTCATGCGCTCAGCGCTCAGGAAATGGCTTCCCGTGGAAACGCGAACCGGCATGAAGGGGATCGTGGAAACGACCGTCAGCGCAACGGTGCTAATGGAAACAACCGCGGAGAACGCGGATTCAACCGTGATCGCGGAGAACGTCGGAATAATGGCCGCGGAGAACGCCGCAATGACCGTCGCCGTGAATTCAACGCCGAAGCTCCGGCTGCAGCCCAGTCTGCCGCTCCGGTCGCTCCTCAGGCTCCGGTGGAAGTGGCTCCGGCAGCCCCGGTTCAACCTGCTCCGGCTCCTGTCCAGGCCGCTCCCGCTGTGGAAGCGCCGAAAACAGAAGGCCGCCGTCCGTTGCCCCCGCGTGTCCAGGCTTCTCTTCCCGAAGTCCCGGCTGCTGCCCCGGCTCCTGTTGCTGAAACGGAACCTGTCGGTGCGGAATTCGAACCGTCGAAGGTCCGTTATGGCCGCCGCAATGCGATTAAGAAAATCCCCGTCGAAGACGAGGCTTCTGAATCCGGTGAAGTTCAGGCTTAATCCGGTTGAAGGAAATGAATGGGAAGCCCGCAAAAATGCGGGCTTCCTTTTGTATAAAGAAAATTTTTGTGCGAAGTTGAAAAATTCCAAGGATTTTTTAAAGTCGGCGACACCGTTTTTACGCGGGATTTTGCGCTTTGCATTCTGCGCACAGAATGGCTTTTGCCGGGAATCCCAAATCCGCCTCCGTTAAAATCCCATCAAAAAGTTTCCCGTCCACATCACCAATTCCTCATTCCTAATTCCTCATTATGAAAAAGGCTCGTCGCTTGCAGCCAACTTCGAACAAATTTCCATTCCGCGAAAACGGCTCCGCCCTCGCCGTCCAACCGTGCAAACTTCAACGCCGCTGCAGAAAAGGATCTCCGTGCAAAACCCCATCAAAGAAAGCTTCCCGTTCACAGCCCACAATTCCTAATTCCTAATTTCTCATTCCTAATTACTAATTCCACACTCCGTCAAACGTTGGCCGTGATTGATACGCTTTCTTTATCGGCAAAGGCTTGCAATTTTTTGGGCGAAGGTCGAGACGTCGCTGAAGGCGTCGATTGGCAGGCAAAAGGATTCGCGGGAAAGCCTGTAGGCGTTCGGATTGTTCCTGGCGTCGTTGACCGTTGTTTTGAATTGTTCAAAGCACGGTTCTGCGGAAAGTGGCCGCGGGTAATAAATTCGAGTGGGAATTCCGTGTTGGGAAAGCTTTTGAATGAAGGCTTCCCGGTCTTGGGTGCAAACGGCGTATTGGGCGAAAACGCTCGTGTTGTTTTCGGCTATCATCGGAAGCCGGAACGCCTCCGAGGGGAACGCTTCTCTGTAAAGGTCGGCGTTGCGTTGCCTGATGCGGAGTTCTGTTTCGAGGTGTTTGAATTTGACGTTTAATACGGCTGCCTGGAGCGCGTCGAGGCGGCTGTTCGTGCCGATGGACGTGTGTCTTCCGCTTTCGGATTGGCCGTGGCGCGAAAATTCCCGGACGCGGCTCGCTATGTCCGGGTCGTTTGTGAAAACGGCTCCGCCGTCGCCGAAGGCGCCGAATGGTTTCGTTGGATAAAAACTGGTGGCGGCGGCTGTTGCCAAAGAACCCGCGGCGATTCCGTTCTGGGTGGCTCCGAAGCTTTGCGCAGCATCTTCTAAAAGCCACAGTCCATGCTTTTGGGCGATTTTCCGCAGGGCGGTGTAATCGGCGCATTGCCCGAACAGGTCCACGGCGATGATGCCGACTGTTTTTTCTGAAATCCGCTCTTCGACGGAACGCGGAGAAATCAAAAAGTCTTCGCCGACATCGGCAAAGCGGGGAATTCCCCCGGCGATGACGACGGCTTCGGCTGTCGCGACGAAGGTGTAGTCGGGAAGCACGACCTCGTCCCCGGGTTCAAGGTGGAGCGCGGACAAAACAAGCGCGAGCGCCGATGTTCCGCTTGAGCAGGAAATGGCAAAAGGGGCTCCCGTCTTTTGCGATAAAGTTTGTTCCAGCCGCTGGACTTCTGGACCGCCGATGAGAACTCCGCTTTCTAAAACGGTGGCGATGGCTGCGTCAATTTCACTCTTGTAAGCCTTATACTGGGCACTCAGGTTCACAAACGGAATCATGTTTCAAAACTACAAAATCCCGCATTCCGCCGTAACTTGAAACGGTATTCCTGCCGAATCCGGGCTATTTTGGAACGCTGCCTTGACTAATCGCCCATTTTTAACTAACTTTATCGCAACATAACAAGGTTTTTCACCCGGAGATATAAGGTGCCTAATCATAAGTCTTGCAAAAAGCGCATTCGTCAGACCAAGAAACTGACCGCTCTCAACCGTTCCGTTCGTTCTGCCATTCGCACGAGCCTCAAAACCATCCGCTCTGCTGCTGACAAGGACGCCGCTCTCAAGGAAATGCCGAACCTCTTCAGCATGCTTGACAAGGCTGCTGCCAAGGGTCGTGCCGGTTTCAATGCGAATCGCGCTGCGAACTACAAAGCGAAAGTTGCAAAGGTCGTGAACGGTCTTGCCGCCAAGGCCTAATTCGAATAACCGCTTTTTTACGAGGCCGCGGTTGTCGTTTCCGCGGTCTTTGTAATTTTTGTGTTGATTTGTTCCAATTGTCCTTATTTTTGTTAGATTATTTGAAAACTTCAAGGAAGAAGAATGTCATCAATCAACTTCGCTACTCGTGAAATCAGTTGCAAGGTCGTTTATTACGGGCCTGGGTTGAGCGGCAAGACGACAAATCTTCAAGTAATCCATCAGAAAATGCCCCAGGACAAGCGGACGGATATGGTTTCTTTGGAAACTGAAGGCGATAGAACTCTGTTCTTTGACTTCCTTCCGCTGAATCTGGGCGACATCAAGGGTTTCAAGACCAAGTTCCAACTTTATACGGTTCCTGGCCAGGTTTATTACAATTCGACAAGGAAAATCGTTCTCCGTGGAGTCGATGGCATTGTCTTTGTCGCGGATTCCCAACGTTCCCGTGAAGCGGAAAATTTGGAAAGTTTGCAAAATTTGCGGCAAAACCTGGAAGATTATGGCGTGAATCTCGACGAAATTCCGCTCGTTTTGCAGTATAACAAGCGCGACATGGAAAATGTCTTTACACTTGACGAAATGAACAAGCTGTTGAATCCCAAAAGCCTTCCGTTCTTTCCGGCGACGGCGCATAATGGAAAAGGCGTGGTGACAACGTTAAAAGCGATTGCGATGTTGGTCATTCAGCGGTTCAACGTCAAACAAGGATTTTTGCGCAAAGCGGCGGACAGCGTGCACAACACGGGAGTGCACGATGTGACCCTCGGTGGAAAGGACGGTGTTTCCGTTTCGCCATCGGCTCAGCCGCAAACGGCACCCGCGTCCTCTTCGCCGGGAAATCTTCCCGACTTGGGCGCTTCGCTGGGGACCGCTTCCGCATCGCCGTTCCGGATGCCGAATTTTGTTTCGCGTTCGGCTGCGGGCGATTCCGCAAATCGCGGTGGGCTGTTCCAAAAAAGTTCTTCGCCGTTTGGACGGCCCGCTTCTTCGCCGGGGCAACGTCCGCGCCCATTTGGAAGGGCTCCTTTCGACAAGGACGAGGGCGCTTCCAATGACGATGATATTGAACTTCGCCCGTATGTTCCCAAGAAAAAACCGTAATCCAGGGGGCTTTTGAATGAGTAATTTCACTGTTTATACAGACGATGCGGAAAAAGTCCGCCGCCTGATGCAAGCTTACCTTTCGAATGTCAAGGCGGATTACATCATGCTGGTGCATCGTGACGGTTCCGTGATAGCGGAAGTCGGATCCATCGGCATGGACACGACTCCCCTTGCCGTTCTCAGCACGGCTTCTTTTGGCAGCGCCAAACAAATCGGAGTCATGTTGGGCGAAGGAGAATTCAAATCCGTATCTTATGTGGGCGAAAGGCGTTCCATTTACATCGCTCCCGTCGAAGATACGCTGCTTCTCGTCCAGATTTTTCCGGGAAGCAAGCTTCCGAACCGCATCGAAGATTACAACAAGTTGCTGGTTGAAAAACTGGTGGAGGCCGTGCCTGCGTTTACGCAGAATACGAGCAAAATTCGCCGTTAGGAGCTTTCGGTGCACAACGTGCCGCCATTCCGTTACGTGAGAAAGACAACGTTAGTCTTGTTGACGGTTTTCATCAGTTTTTTTGTCCACCGCGTCATTGTTTCTTTTTCTGGAGATGGGACAGACGGGAACGCCTTTGACAATTCGCCTGTCAAGCAATTGAATGGGGTTGTTTGCCGAAACATTGTCGACGGAGCGCCTTTCGGCGTGGATTCCGTATTTCCGATGCACACGCGTTTGCATTTTTATTCCGAATTGCCGAAACTTTCTTGGGATGTTCCGGACCGTAAAATTTTGCACATCTGGTATAATGGGGCGGATACGGTTGGCAAGGTCTGGTGCAAAGTGGATGGAAATTCTTGCGAAAGTTCTCTCGCTCCCCAGCTGCTTTCGGCAGGGGATTGGAGCGTAGACGCTGTCGATGGTCGCAAATTGTTGTCTTCCCGTCAATTCAGGGTTGAACCGTCAAGGGAATAGTCCTTGCCGAACGCCTTCATCTGGGTGCTGTTTTTTTCGGGCGTGGCCCTTGCGGAATCGGTGTATTCGGTGCTCGACAAGGATTCGCTTCCCATTTGGCGGGGTGTGCCTTTTTTAAAAAACGATGAAGCCAGGGAATCGTCCGAAGAAGAGGCCGCCGAACGGGATTCTGCCAAATTGCAAATGGCGGGCTCCAAAACAATTCAAGTCATTGTCGGGGATGGCGGGACAGAAGTCAACCAAGAGCTGCACCTTTCGATTCAAGGGGAAGCGACGCACGGCGTTTTTGTCGACGCGCTCCTTTCGGACGTGGGCCGGGAAGCGGGCGAAGAACGGACGGCGACTCTCCGTGAAGTGGATGAAGTCCGCTTTCGTGTGGAATCGGAACATCTGTTTTTGCATTTGGGCGACATGACGTGGCGCATTTCGGATTTTGGCCTTTCGGGTTTGGAACGGGCGACTCTCGGCGCGGCGGCGGGCGTTAAAATTGCACATTCCCGCGTTCGGGGCGTTTACGGATTCGATGAATTGCAACGTGTGGCTTCGACTTTTGCCGGCGTTGACGGGCAGCAAAAAGGCTATTTGATTTCATCGGGAACTTCTGACGTTTATGTTTCTGTCGTCCCCCATTCGGAAACGGTTTATTTGAATGGGAAAAAACTTGTACGGGGTGAAGATTACACGGTGAATTACGCCGGAGGCGTGCTGGATTTTTTGGGAACGCGGATTCCCGGTTCGCAAGATGAAATCCTGGTGGAATTCGACGCGTATAATTCGGGCGGACAACAGATTCTGAAATCGGCGGATGGGAGTTACCGGGGAAAAAATTTGTGGCTGGACGTTGCCGGATTTGAAATTTCGAGCGATACGGCAAGGCTCCGCAGGAACACGTGGAGCGCGGAAGATTTGCGCATTTTGAAGCAGGATTCCGGAGGGCGTTTTGACCGGGCGGATTCTCTTGGTGAATTGGAACGGCCTTGGCTTTTGCGGAGAATTGGAGCCCGCGCCCGGATGCAATGGGCAAACCGTTATTACGCAGACGGGGAATTGCATTATGGAGTCTCTGACACGAATACGCTTTCGCCATTGGTCGACGGTCCTTCGGGGAGGGCGTTCCGGTGGTTCCTTTCTAACGACAGCACGTTGAATCAGCGGCATGCGGCTGTTCAATTTTCAGTTGCCGGAGATTATATCGAAGAGGGATTCTTTGAAAAAGATTTTCAGGGAACCGTGCGGAATTGGAACTCTTATGCGCTGCGGGAAAATTGGGATTTGGACAGTTCGACCATTTCCGGTTCGCTGCGTTCGGATGAAATGGCGTTGCGGATCAAATTGCCCGCCTCGTTTTTCATCGGGGCGGAATGGGGTTACAGGCGGAGCCTTTCGGCGGAGGAATCGTGGAATTCTTCCAGGGCGCGGGCGTTCCTTTTGCACCGGACGGAAAATGCCCGCGGAGAACTTTCCCTTGTCCGCGTCGCCTCTTTTGGGGAAATTCCCATGGAACGTTACCAAGCGTCTGTCTCGGCGGAAACATTCTCCGGGTGGTTCCGTCCATTCGGAAACGCTTCTTATGGAATTTGGATCAAAGATTCTGAGTCGATTGTAAATAAGCGATCGGATAAAGCCGAAGCGAAAAGCGGAATCAAATTGGTGGGAAACCGTTGGAATTCAAATGCGTCCCTGTTCGGCATCCGGGCGAGGAACGGAACTTCTTTGGAATCGTTAGAAGATTCCCTGCGCACGGCGGGATTTGAACATTCGGCAAATTACGCCGGGAAAGAATTTTCTTTTTCGCATGTTCTGCAATATAAGCGGACGGATTTGGATACGGCGGGCGCTTCGAATTCTTGGATATCGGAAGAATCGGTGAATTGGGGAACGTCTCATTCGCCCTTTTCGGGGACAGCGCGTTACCGGTTGGGGCTGACGAAAGAAGTCCCCTATGTGCCCATTTACAAAGCGGTGGCTCCGGGTACAGGCGATGTTTTGTTTGACAGCCTTTCGGGCGTTTTCGTCGAAAATGTCGACAATGGAAATTTTGTCTACGAAGGCATGGGCCGCAGCGATTCGGCGGAATCCGTACGGGCCAGTTCGGCGGAAATATCCTTGGGTGGAAAATTCATCCCGCGGAATTTGGGAATATCGAATGGTGTCTTGCGCGATTTGGAATTTTCGTTTGATCTGTCGAGTGAAAGCCGCGATACGACGGGGAAAACGGTTTACCTGCCCGCATTTTCAAGAAGCTCTTTGCGGAATATGACAAGCGGCATTTTCAGCGGAAATGTTTCTGTCCTTTGGGCAGAGCCTAAAAATCGGGGCACTTTGGAATATGAAGTGGGAACGGAAAATGAAAAACGCAACACTTCGCAGGGTTACTTTGAAAATCGTCTGTGGCATAAACTCGACGGCGTTTACACGGGCCGTAAAAAAGAAATTTGGGAACTTGTCCCCGGCATCGAATTCGTGGAGCTTGAAACTTTTGCCAAAATGGATTGGAAAATATTGGAAGTGACCGCATCGTGGAAACGCCATTTGCCCCTTCACCTGTATGTCGTTCCCAAGGCCTGGCTTCGGAAGGGCGATGGAAAAGAGGAGAGTGGAACGATGGACGCTTTTTTGCGCCAGGCATCGTTGACTTTTGGATTTGACGATGAACAATCCATTCGCGCAAGTGATGAATTTAGTGCGACAGTCGTTTCTACCGGGAACGAGGTGCTCCCTTATCAAATGGTTTCTGGCTTTGGCAAAGGGGTCACTTACCGGAATGCGCTGACGGCGACGGTAGACGCAAATGAATTCCTTTCTTTGGGAGTTTCGTATGTTGTCCGTTTTGGAAGTGCGGAAGATGGCGTATTCCAAAAAATGTCCATGGAGGCGAGAGCTTATTTTTAAGCGGACGATGCGGAGTTTTGGATTGGCATTTTTGATTTTGGCTGCATTCCTGAACGCTTCGGAATGCCGTGTCGAACGAATTTTCTTCGGCGGTGATTTTGACGAAGAATCCGTCGCTTTTTTTGCCGGAATGGAAAAAAGCTCCTGCCTGGATGTGGAATCCCGCGCGAGGGAGCTTGTTTTGGAACTTTCGGAAAAAGGTTTTCCGTTCGCAACGGTTTCTGCAGAGCGCGATTCGTCTGGCGGCGTGCATTTGCGGCTTTCCCGGGGAAGCGTCTGGGTCTGGGCCGATGCGGAAAATGCGGAAAAATCCCGAAGCGGCAAAGAAACGTTTTCGCGGCTTTCCGGACTTGAACGGGGCGCCGCCGTAAAGCTTTCGGATTTGGAACGCGCAAAACGGAAACTGGTGAATTCGGGGTATTTTGAATCAACGGCTCAGCCCAAGCTTTACCGGGATTCGGTGCGCAACCGCCTTGTTCCCGTGTTTTACATGCGGGACCTTTCCATCAACAGCATCGAAGGATTTCTTTCTTATGCGAGTGGAGACGAAGGCGGCTTTGCGGGGAATGTGGATTTGGCGTTATACAATATACGGGGGACGGGGAGAGATTTGACCGTGTCCGGAGAGTCCGGGGATTTTTCGCGCTCCCTTTCCGCGGCTTACAAAGAACCGTGGATTCTGGGCTCGGGGTTTGACGCCATCCTCCGGGGAAATCTCGAAGAAGATTCGACATATCGGGATTATCTTTTGGAAGTGGGAATTTCGCGGAGTGTGGGCTTCTTTTTTGAATTTGCCGTTTTGGGCGGCATCGGAGATGAACGTTGGACCTATACGCTTGAAACCCGTTTTCGAGATAACGACCGCGTGATTCTTCCCCGGCATGGCATTTTGCTGGAAGGTTTTTTCCGGGTCATCAAGGACACGGATTCTTCGCGGGCGTTCACGACGGTCTTGCAGGCGAACGGGCGGTTCGTCACGCCGGTTTCAAAAAATTTTGTTTTGCAAACTTCATTTTGGGCGGGAACTCTCTTGCCGACAAACCATCCTTTTGACCGCAGGGATTTGTTTTCTTTGGGGGGAATGGAATCGTTGAAAGGATACCGACCGGGATTTTTCCGGACACGCGCTTATGGAATCACGGAAGCGGATTTGCAGTGGCGCGCTTTGGAGAAAACGGCTTTCCATTTGTTCTTTGAACCGGCACTGCACCGCGCCCAATCTCCGGAACACGGTTGGTCAGATACTTACAGTTATGGAATCGGCATTTCGCAAATCCGAAACGCCTGGAGCTTTTCGCTTTATTATGCTTTGCACCAAGGGACGGATCCGCTCAACGGACTTTTGCATTTCGGCATCAAAGCACTGTTTTAAAACAGGGGCGTTTTGGATTTTTCACCCGCGATTTCCCTGACGAATCGGGGCACCAGGTAGCCGGGAAGGCTTTCGCGGATTTGTTCAACGATTTGGAGCGCCTTTTTATCGGGAACTTCGAAGTGGGCGATTCCCGTAGCGCGGTCCAGCTGATGCAGGTAGTAGGGGAGGACGCCTTGTGCGAAAAGTCCAAAAGACAGTTCGGAAAGGGTCTCTGCGGAATCGTTTACGCCTTTGAGCAGGGTTGTCTGGTTGAGGAGTGTCGCCCCCTGTTTTTTGAGCTCGGCGAAAAGGCGCTGGGAATGGGAATCGAGTTCGCGGGGATGATCAACGTGTGAAACGAAGACTAGTTTTTTTTGCGCCAAGACCCGGACCAGCGGTTCGAACAAGGAGTTCGCCTTGTCGGGGTCCATCGCTTGCGGATAAGTGACCGGCACCCGGGAATGGATTCGGAGCGTTTGGACATGGGGCTTGGAAAGGATGATTTGCAGAAGAAGTTCGAACTTTTCTTTGGAAAGCATCATGGGGTCGCCGCCGGAAAGGATGACCTCGTGGATGTCGTGGGCGTTAGAAATCCAACTGTCGAAAAGGGAGAAAAAATCGGTTCGGACTTGTTTGGGTTCTGCCCGCCGAAAACAGAACCGGCAGTGCAGGCTGCAAGCGAAGGTCGGCTCCACCAGAACGCGTCCTTGATATTTTTGAAGGATTCCCGGAGCGATTTCGCTTTGGGCGTCGCCAACGGGATCATCGGAAAAACCTTCGACAAGGCGGTTTTCCAGATCTGTCGGGAGAACCTCGCAAAGAAGAGGGTCTTTCGGATTGCCTTTTTCCATCTTCGACGCGAAGTGGCGGGAGACCAGGAATGAAAATCGGGAATTGGCGGCGGCGATTTTGGGCTCGGGAAGTTCTAAAAAGGCGAAAAGTTCCTTCAAACTGGTAAAAAAGGGAGAAGCTTTGGTCATAATTTTTTATCTTATGCAAAAATCTTTTTTGAAGAGGCACTATCTATGGGTACAGTCAGCACCAACGAGTTTCGCAAAAAGTTAAAAATTATCGTCGATGGACAACCGTGGATGATTGTCGACAACCAGTTTGTGAAGCCGGGAAAGGGACAGGCGTTCAACCGCGTCCGCATCAAGAACTTGATTACGGGCCGGACTCTCGAACGCACTTGGAAAAGTGGCGACACCGTTGAAGAAGCGGAAGTTACTTATACCGAAATGACCTATCTCTACAACGACGGAGCCACGTGGTTCTTTATGGACAACACGTCCATGGAAACGATGGAAATTCCGAAAGACGCTTTGAATGGCGCGGAAGTCTGGCTTTTGGACAATGCGACCGTGCAGGTGACGTGGTGGGATGGCAAGGCGATTGAAGTGATTCCGCCAACCTTCGTTGAATTGACGATTACGTCTGCGCCGCCCGCTGTTCAAGGAAATACGAGCGGTAACGTGATGCGCGAAGCTGTCCTCGAAACGGGAGCCGTTGTGATGATTCCGCTCTTTATCCAAGAAGGCATGAAGATCAAGGTGGATACCCGCGACGGTTCTTATGTGGAACGCGCGAAGTAATTGAAATCTTTCCAGACGATTTTGTTGTAAAGGAAAATCCCGGATTCGCGTCCGGGATTTTTTGTATAAGGAAACGCGCGAAGGCGATAAAAGCCTTTTGGCGTTGCGCCATGGCACTGAGCGAACGCCTTAGGGGAAACATATTCATTGAATTCCGACGGGCAAAACGCCCTCCGAAAACGGTGTTTTAGAAGCTCTCCGCGCATGAGCGTTGATAATTGTGGATATTTAAATTTATGCACGTAAAAACGTAATGTATCTGATAAAATAAATTATACGCAAAACTGTTTACTTGTTTCTATAGAATGTGTATATTAAAAGTATGGGTGGGATTTTCTTGCAAAAGGGCTGGAAGTAGCGTCCGAAGTCTTTGGGCTTGCTTTTGGGTCGAGTCATGGGAATCTCAAAAAACAAATAACGGGAGAAAGGAATCAACAACGTATTGACATCAGATTTTGACGGTACGTTGCCGGTTTTTTTCTCCAACAGGAGACACTATGAATAAAAGACACTTAAGTTTTGCGTTGCCTTTGAGTGTGGCGGCGCTGGTTGTTGGCTGCGGCGATGACGTGACCAAGACGACAGTAAATGAAACAACGGGAATTGCCGAGCTGGCGAAAGGCGAAGCGTTCCCCGAATGTTCCGAAAGCAATGCGGGTGAAATGCTCTTTGCCGCGGATTCGGGAGGCGTTTATTATTGAGCAAATGGTAAATGGCAAACACTCAACGGAAAAGATGGTGTGGTGGGAGAAAACGGCGAATCCTGCGAAATGGCTGCTTTGGACGACGGCACGGGTTATAAAATTCTTTGCGCCGGTGACTCCGTAGGGGTCGTTTTAAATGGTGAAAATGGAAAGTCCGGTGAAAATGGCGAAAGCTGCGATGTTTCTCCCCTCGCGGATGGCTCCGGCTATAAAGTGGTTTGCGACGGTGATTCCATCGGAGTCGTTTTGAACGGCGCAAAAGGAGATGATGGCGTAAAGGGTGATGACGGAGAAAGTTGCACTCTTTCGGATGATGGAAATGGCTCTGTGCAAGTGATATGCGCTCAGGACACGGCAACGTTATACAAGGCGATGTGCGGAAAAGATGCCTATGACCCGGCGAAGAATTTTTGCGTCAATACCGGAAAAAAGGATTCTCTGATTGCGCTTTGCAATGGAGAAACCTATGATTTTGCGACGCAATTCTGCGGCAGCATCGAAGAACGGGATTCTATCGTCGCGCTTTGCGATGGAAAACCTTATAATTTGGCGGCGCAATTCTGCGGCAGCATCGAAGACCAGAATTTTATCATCAAGTTGTGCGGTGGAAAAACTTATGATTTTGCAACGCAATTCTGCGGCAGCATCGAAGAAAAGGATTCTATCGTTGAGTTGTGCAATGGAAATTCTTATAACCTGGCTACACAATATTGTAAAAAAGGCTCGCCGAATACCGTTGAGACTATGACGTTTGTCACGACAGAATACTTGAATCAAGAACTTCTCGCCGACGGAGGCTACGGAGTTCTGCTCGATGAACGCGATGGAAAGGTTTACCGCACGATTCAAATCGGCACGCAGACCTGGATGGCGCAAAACTTGAACTACAACTATGTGAAAAACAACGAAGATAGAACTTGGTGCAGCGGCGAGAATAATGCTAACACGACAACATGCGAAACATCCGGTCGGTTGTATTTAAGAGATGACTCTCCTGCAATTTGCCCAGACGGTTGGAAATTGCCATCAATGAGTGAGTGGAAAACCCTTTTGAAGAACGTAGGCTGGACGGATGTAGCGTCGATTGATTGGACGAGTGCTGACGAAAATACATCAGTCAATGCGGACCTGAAAAATGTATTGTTGACGGCTTCTCCGGAAACGTCTTGGGAAAGTTATATGAAGACAGGAACGGACGACTTTGGCTTCTCGGTGGTTCCTGCCGGTTATCGTTATCAGAGCGGTACGATATATTCTCCCACGTCAAGGGCGTATTTTATGGCTGTAGACTGGAATTATTCATCGAATACTGTCCATTTAGTCGCTGTGGGTAATAAGGGTGTTAGCCTTTTTAGATACCAAGACACCGGGGCTTATTCGGTCCGTTGCATCAAAGAATAAAATGCTTGGATAATTTGTAAAAGCTTCCCTTTTGGGGAAGCTTTTGCTTTTGGGAACAGGTAAACTTTTGGCTGTAAACCGAGGCTTTTGGAACCTCGGCTGTTTTGTGAAATTCTTTAATTTTTATCTTTTCCGATATGGGAAAAAATCTGAAAAATGGACTCCATCGGTTCTTTTTGTGGTTCCGCAAAAAGTCTGGGAATGATTTGGAAAAAAGCCTGGGGTATGAATTTAAAAAACCGGAGCTTTTGGCACATGCGCTGGTGCACCGTTCCTGGCTTTCCGGAAAAGAAATGCAATACTGGGAAAACAACGAGCGTCTGGAATTTTTGGGCGATTCCGTGTTGAACATGCTAGTGACGGAATTTCTGTATAAAACATATCCGCATTTGCCAGAAGGTGATCTTTCTAAAATGAAGAGCGTTGTCGTTTCTGGTCAGGTCCTGACGAAAATTGCCCGCACTTGGAATTTGGGCGCATATTTGCGCGTGGGCAAAGGCGAAGCGAAAAATGGCGGGCGCAACCGGGACAGCTTACTCGAAGATGCGTTCGAAGCGATTCTCGGTGCGATTTATTTGGATGGCGGCATCAAACATTGCCGGAAATTTTTGGAGCGCCATATATTCCCCAATGTTCAAACCGTGGTTTCTGAATCGGATTTTTTTAATTACAAAAGCGCGCTCCTCGAATACATGCAAGCGCGGAAAATGCCACCCCCGGAATACTGCCTGATTTCAGAATCGGGACCGGAACACAACAAGACGTTTGAAATGACGGTTGTTTTCAACGGCAAGGAATACGGTCGCGGCAAGGGCGTTTCGAAAAAGAAGGCGGAACAGGAAGCGGCGCAAATCGCCTTGGCGAATTTTAAAAAAGAAGAGGCGGATTCGGGTAAAATTCCGCCAGAAATCCCCAAAAAAGTGACAAAGAAATCCATTGCCCGGGCTGCCAAGGAGGCTGCAAAAAAATGAAGTTTTCAAGGATTTGTTTTTGTTTTTTGAGCACCCTTTCTATGGCGTTGGGAATGCTTGCGTGTCAAGAAAATTCCCCGGCATCCCAAAAAGCGGCTCGAGGTGATGGGGAAAAGTGCCCGGAAGTGGCTGTGTATCCATCCGATGCAGATGGGGAATTCGACCCGATCGCAGATTCGTTGGCTGTCCCATGCGGCTCCATTCGCTTGTGGGGCTCGGCCATGCCCAAGTCCTTCAACATGTGGGAAGACTACAACAGTTTCAGCGCGGGCCTGATGAGCCTGATGTTTGAACCGCTGGTCTCTTTGCATTCGACGGAAGATCGTCCTGTCGGTATGCTCGCGGACCGTTGGGAAATTTCTGCAGACAGCATGACGTTCATTTTTCACATTGATCCGCGGGCGATGTGGAGCGATGGGAAAAAAATTACAGCCGAAGATGTCCAATATTATTACGATGTCATCATGGATCCGAAGAATTTAACGCCGATTTTCAAAGTGGGGCTTTCTCGGTTTGAACGGCCAAAAATTCTGGATTCGCTGACCATTTCCATTACGGCGAAAAATGTGCACTGGGCGAATTTTTGGGAGGCCGCGGGCCTTGTCGCGTTCCCCAAGCATATTTGGAAAAATGAAGATTTCAACCGGATTCGTTACCAGTTTCCGGTTGTCGAAGGACCTTATCGGATTTCGGAATTCCGCGAAGACCGTTACGTGGAACTTTCCCGAAACCCGGATTGGTGGGGATTTCACAAAAACTGGAACCGGGGCAAGTATAATTTTGAAAAAATCCGATACCGTTTTATGGAAGACAGGACCAAGGCGCTCGAAGCGTTCAAAAAAGGAGATTTGGACGCGTATGCGGTTTACACGTCTTCCATCTGGATGAAACAGACGGATTTTGACGCCGTGAAAAAAGGCTGGGCGGTCAAACAGCGCATTTTCAACCGGGAGCCGATTGGATTCCAGGGAATGGCGATGAACTTGCGCCGCGAAAAATTCCAGGATGTCCGCGTCCGGAAAGCGCTGTCCTATTTAATGGACCGCAAACTGATGAATGAAAAGTATATGTATGGACAGTATTTCTTGTTGTCGAGTTACTATCCCGATCTTTGGCCGTCGCACGATAATCCTTCGGCGGAAAATTATCCGTTTGACATGGACAAGGCGCGCGCCCTTTTGACAGAAGCGGGCTATGTCCCCGGAGAAAGGGGTATGCTCCAGAAAGAGGGAAAACCGTTTGAAATCACATTTATCACGGCTAGCGAGGATATGCGGCATTTGACGCTTTATCAAGAAGCGTTGCAAAAGGCGGGCATCCGGGTTTCCATTGAACAGATGTCGCAAAGCACTCTCCGCAAACGTTTGGACGAAGCGGATTTTGACATGTATTGGATTGCTTGGGGCAGTTCCCGGTTAAATGATCCCGAAGCGTCTTGGTCTAGCGAAACGGCTAATCATCCGGGGACAAACAACATCACGGGTTTGCAGGATCCTGTCGTTGACAGTCTTGTCGGATTGCAGAAAACGGAATTTGATTTGGTGAAGCGCCAAGAAATTTTGCGCGCGTTGGATACGAGGCTTTCTCAAATCGTTCCCTACGTTCTGATGTGGCAATGTGATTTTCACCGCATCCTTTACTGGAACCGTTTTGGCACACCGAAAGGTGTTTATGCAAAATTCGGACGGGAAGACGAAAGCATTCCGGTTTATTGGTGGCTTTCAAAAGAAAAATCCAAGACTCTCGACAAGGCGATTGCCGCGGGAACGTCTTTGAATAAAGAACCGGAAGAGGTTCACCATGCAAACTGATTTTGACTTAGTCGTCATCGGAAAAGGCCCGGCAGGGATTTCTGCTGCGCTTTACGCGCTCCGTGCGAATCTTTCGGTTTTAATCGTCGCCAAAGATTACGGTGCGTTGGAACGCGCCCATGCGATTGCCAATTATTATGGCTTGGAAACTCCTCTCGCCGGTGGAGAACTCGCCCGCCGCGGAGAATCCCAAGCGAAAAATCTCGGGGCGTCTTTTTTTGACGGCGAAGTATTGGACTTGATGTCTGCCGAAAAATTTCAACTGCGGGTCCGTAATCGGAACGGCGCCGAGGAAACTTTTTTTGCCGGAGCGGTTGTGCTCGCTGCCGGATCAGTCCGTTCCAAGGCAGCCGTTCCGGGAATTGAAAATTTCGAAGGCAGGGGTGTTAGCTATTGCGCCGTTTGCGATGGATTCTTCTACCGCAAAAAAGAAGTCGCCGTTCTTGGAAATGGGGCGTATGCCCTTTCCGAAGCGCGGGAGCTGTTGCCGCTAGCATCCAAAGTATCCATTTGCACGTTGGGCGAGGAGCCGACTCTTGAAATTCCGGCGGAATTTGTTGTGGAAAAAGAAAAAATTTCCAAAGTCGACGGCGATGAAAAAGTTCGGGAAATTTTATTTGAAAGTGGCAGAAAAATTTCCGTCGATGGAATCTTTGTCGCATTGGGAACGGCCAATGCCGCGGATTTGGCGCGGAAAACGGGTGCGGCTTTCCAATCGAATAAACTTTTTGTCGATGAAAATTTGATGACGACTGTACCGGGGCTCTTTGCCGCGGGGGATTGCCTCGGAGGCATTCTGCAAGTGGCTGTCGCTGTGGGAGAAGGTGCCAAAGCGGGCCTGGGTGCGGTTGATTACATCCGCAAACGGCGAAAAGAAGGATGTGAAAAATGAATCTTTCCGGCAAAAAAATCCTGTTGGGCGTGACAGGGAGTATCTCGGCATACAAAGCTTGCGAATTGCTGCGGCTGCTGCAAAAAGAAGGTGCGGAAGTTCGGGTCGCCATGTCCGAAGCGGCGACGAAATTTGTCGCTCCGCTTTCTTTTGCGTCGCTTTCCCGGTGCCCGGTTTACACGCAAGACGGAAATCCGGAAGGGCGTCCTTTTCAACACATTGATTTTCCCCGTTGGGCGGATTTGTATCTGGTGGCCCCCGCTTCGGCGGATGCCATTGGCAAATTTGCAAATGGCCTTGCGGACGATCCGGTTTCCCTTTGTTACATGTCGACGGTCGGTGAAAAGTGGATAGCCCCGGCGATGAACTCGGCGATGTATCTTTCTTATGCCGTTCAATTGAATTTGGAAAAACTCCGCTCTTTTGCAGATACGAAAATTTTGGAATCGCCCAGTGGAGAACTCGCTTGTGGGGAATGCGGCCCGGGCCGTTTTTTGGAACCGATTAAAATTGTGGAGTCCCTGAAACGCTACCGCCCGGAATTGAAAAATGGAAAGTCCCGGTCTGTGTTGATTACGGCAGGCCGGACAGAAGAACCCATTGATCCGGTGCGTTATATTTCGAACCGTTCCAGTGGAAAAACGGCGGCGAAATTGGCGGAGGCATTTATGGATGCCGGTTGCGAAGTCCGTTTTGTACATGGGCCTATGGACGTAGAAGTTCCTTTCGGGGCCATCGATGTACCCGTTAGGACTTCGGCGGAAATGTACGAAGCCGTGATGTCTTTAGAACCCGCCGCCGACGCCTTGGTGCATTGCGCCGCGGTGGCGGACTACCGCCCAAAGAATGTTTCGGCGTCAAAAATTAAAGGCAGCCGGAATCAACTTGTTTTGGAACTGGAACCGAATCCGAATATTTTGCGGGATTCGGTCAAACGAAAGTTGCCGCAGCAAGTCGTCGTCGGATTTGGACTCGAAACGGATGACGTGCAAAAAAATGGTGCAGAAAAGCTTTCGGCGAGCGGAGCGGATTTTTTGGTGTTGAATACGCCGGTGATGAAAAATGCGGGCTTCGGTTTCGATCAGGTGCCGTTCGCCCTCCTTGAAAAAGGAAAACCGCTGCCCACGCTTGAATTGCGCACCAAAGCGGAACTCGCCCGCGAAGTCGTTCTTGCGGTCCAGCGGAAATGGGAGGATTTGAGTGCCTGATTTTAAAGAATTGGCGGAATATTTAGCTTGTCAAATGGAGCTGGGCGAAGATCTCGTTTGTTTAGATGAGCCGTGGACGATTTCTCCGGTGAAGGTCGTCAAGAAGCCCATTTCTTCGGCTCCCGTTCAACCGAATTTGCAAACGCCTTCGGGGAATGCCTTTAGTCGTCCGGTGGAATCTTCGAAACGTCAAACGCCCCAAATGGATGTGGCGAAAATTGTAATCCCGGAATCGGCGAAGGCTTCGCGCCTTTCAATGGGAGAATCGGCTTCGACATTGGCGGATTTTTACAAACAAATTTCCGCAGAAAAATTTTACGCCCAGACGAAACTTTCCGAAGGCGAAGGGAATCTGGAAAATCCCAAGTTGCTGTTGGTTGTTTATGCGCCTGTGGAAAAATATGTGGAAAATGGCTACGCGCATTCCGATGTTGGGCAGATGATCGCGCGGATGTTCGAAAGTTTGAATATTTCACAACAGGAAATCGGCGTGACTTATTTTTGCAAAAAACCGGTGGCCCGCGCCGTTTTGCCCCAAGTCGCCATCGCCTGCAAAAAAATGCTCGAAAAGGAAGTTTCCTTGATTCGCCCGCAGACGGTCGTGTTCTTTGGTGACCGCTTGCTGAAACAGGCCCTTTCCCAAAATGCGAAAGTGGTCGATTTTGGAGGAACTCCGATGGAATTTGCCAAAGTTCCCGCCACGGCCCTCATCGATCCCGAAGAAATGTTCTCCAACAAGCAACTGAAATGGATTACTTGGAAAGTGCACATTCCCAAGTGTGGATTTTTTGGCTAAATTCCAATTAAGGTTTTAAATGGATCAGGCACAAGAGAATTTTGAATACAGCGGAAGAAGCGTTCCGCAAGCTGCTGAAGCCGAAGTCTTCTTGCTCGGCGGAGTCATTCAGGATGCGAACGTCCTTTCGGACGTCGTTTCCCTTTTGGAACCGGACGATTTTTATCAGGAACGCCACAAGATGATTTGGGAAGTTCTCCAGAAACTTTCCCAGTTCAATACGCCCATCGACGTGGTGACGCTCAGCAATGCCCTTGAACAGGAAAACCGTCTTGAAGCTGTCGGCGGACGGGAATATCTTTTGAAGCTGATCGAATCGGTGGCTAGCGGCGCCAATGCGCGGTATCATGCGGAAATCATCCAGAAGAAATCGGTGATGCGCCGTCTTATCGCCGTTTCAAACGGAGCCATCCGCGATGCGGAAGATCCTTCTTCGGAGCCGGATGAAATCATTTCGAAAGTAGAAGGGGCGGTAATGTCTCTGGCCGAAAAGCAGGTGAAAAATTCCCTGCGCCCGGCAAGCGTTGTCGTTCAAGAAGTCTTGAAATCCTTGGAAAACCGCAAAGACGGGCTGTCTGGATGCCCAACGGGATTTTCGGATTTGGACCGTTTGACAAATGGACTTCAGCCTTCGGATTTGATTATTCTGGCCGGGCGCCCCGGCATGGGAAAGTCGGCGTTCGCATTGACGTTGGCGTCAAATTCGAGCATCAACTACGGGAAACACGTTGCGTTTTTCAGTTTGGAAATGGGTGCCGAACAGCTGATGCAGCGTATATTGTGTTCGTTGGCGGGTATCGAACTTTCCAAATTCCGGTCCGGGCATTTGAACCAAGATGAATTTTCCAAATTGCCCGGTGTGGCCAGCCGCATTATGCAGACAAATTCACTTTATGTGGATGACAATTTGGATTTGGGCATCATGGAGCTGCTTTCCAAATGCCGCAGTTTGAAACGCAAAAATGGCTTGGATTTGGTCATTGTGGACTATTTGCAGTTGATGAAAACGGGAAAAGAAGAAAACCGTGCCGTCGCTGTCGGCGCCATTTCCCGCGGGCTCAAAATTTTGGCGAAGGATTTGAAAATTCCTGTCATTGCTTTGGCGCAGCTTTCCCGTAAAACAGAAGACCGCGCCGATGGCAATAAAAATGGGAAAGCGCGTCCGCAACTTTCCGACTTGCGCGAATCGGGTTCTATCGAACAGGACGCGGATATGGTCTGGTTCATCGAAAGGCCTTTTTACCGGACTCATGCGGATGAAGACAAGAACAAGGCGCAACTTCTTGTCGCCAAGCACCGTAACGGAGCCACAGCCGATATCGATCTGACGTGGATTCCGCAATATACGAAATTCGAAAATTACATTCCCGAAGAAGTCGATTCGATGTCTTCGGGTGCGGGTGATTTTTCCATCGATGATTTCGGAGGGTAAGATGTTGAAAATCCTTCTTGCCCCATTGAATTTCATCGGTCGGATCGTTGTGACAGGAATTTCGGGCGTTGGGGAATTGTGCTGCGTACTTGGGCTGACCATCAAACAAATTCCGCATGTCTTTCAGAATTGGGGTCTGGTTTTAAAGCAGATGGTTTCCATTGGCGTAACATCGGTTCCGCTTCTTTTTGTTACGTCTATTTTTACGGGCATGGTGGCGACTGTGCAAGCGTCTTTCCAGTTCCGCGGTCTCGTTGCCGATAAGTGGGTGGGGACTGCCGCGTGCAAAATGGTTTTAATCGAATTGGGACCGCTTTTGACCGCGTTGGTGCTTGCGGGCCGCGTCGGGAGCGCTCTTGCCGCAGAAATCGCTTCGATGCGGGAAAAAGAAGAATTGGACGCGCACGAAGTGTTGGGGCTGAATCCTTACCGTTATTTGGCGATGCCCCGGTTTGTCGCCTTTTTCACCATGGTTCCATGTTTAACCGTGATTTCAAATTGTCTTGCGTTAATCGGAGGCTGGGTCGTCGCCGTTTTGGCTTTGGATATTTCGTCTTACACGTTTTACACGGGAATGCAATACCTGTTCAATCCGATGGATCTTTTCGGAGGCGTGTTCAAATCGTTTGTCTTTGGAGTCATCATCTTTTTGCTGGGCTGGTTCCATGGGGTGAACGCGGCTCCGGGCGCACGCGGTGTGGGAATGGCAACCAAAGATTGCGTAGTTTCTTGTTGTCTCATGATTTTGATTTTGGACCTGGCCGTTGACGCCATCCTTTTCCAATAGGTTCCGTTTATGCCCAATGTAAAAATAGACTCGAACGACATTATGATCCAGTTGCGCGGATTGAAGAAAAGTTTTGGCGTGCAAACTGTTTTGGCCGATGTGAACCTGGATATTCGCCGCGGAGAGACGATGGTCATCATCGGACAATCGGGCGGTGGAAAATCGGTGATTCTCAAGCACATGATTGGCCTTTTGCAGCCGGATGGTGGAGAAGTTGTCGTCGACGGCGTGACTATCAGTACGCCCAAGTTTTTCGATACGCGGACCATCCGCAAAAAAATGGGAATGCTGTTTCAAAGCGGCGCTCTTTTTGACAGCATGGACACGGGCGAAAATATCGCTTTCGCTTTGCGGGAACACCACCCGGAACTTTCTGAACGGCAAATCCAAGAAGTCGTCACGGAAAAATTGAAGCTCATCAATCTGGTTCCGGAATTTCGGACCAAAATGCCCAGTGAACTTTCGGGTGGAATGCGGAAACGCGTTGCTTTGGCCCGGGCGATAGCGCTCAATCCGGAAATCCTTTTGTATGATGAACCGACGACTGGACTTGACCCCATTACAAGCGATGTTATCAACGATTTGATTTTGGACATGCAAAGTAAACTGGGCGTGACTTCGGTTGTCGTGACTCACGACATGGTCAGCGCATTCAAGGTGGCGGACCGAATCGCGATGCTTTACAAGGGGCGGATAATCGAAGTGGGAACCGTCGAAGAAATCAAGAATACGTCAAACCCCTTTGTCCAGCAGTTCATCACGGGAAAGCGGAAAATCAACCCGGAAGAATCCTGATTTTTTGTGAAGTTTGAATTTTCTATGTTGGTTTTATGAATCATTTTCATGTTATCGTCGGCTTTTGTATCTTGGCAATTTCTGCGGCCTTTGCCGGGAAAGATGAATTTCCTCAACCAGAGTCCCGGTTGACGGGGGCGTCGGATTTTTTTGCCAAGGTGATGAAATCCGAGGAGTCCACAGAAGCCTGGACGTATCAGTTCGTCTTTGATAACGGAACCCGGGCATACGTCAATTACGCCTCGCTCCTCATCCCGACTTCTGGCAAAAAGATGGGCTGCGACATTTCATTTATTGGACTCAAAGGGAAAAATTCAAATATCGGACGGCAATATCCACTGGAGCGTTACAAAGAATACAGGGAGCAGAATAAAATTTCCATCAAAGAAGAATACATCATGGAAGGACTTCCCGGCAAAGGGCACCGCGTTTTCTTTTCGGCAAACAAAGACGGATTCGGAAAATTTCTTTTGGATGTGACGTTTACCAGTGCGAAACGGGGAAAAATCCCCGGAAACGGAAAATGGAAAATCGATGAAAAAAATTATGGCGTGGCGGTTCTCATTCCCCATGGCCGCGTCAAAGGGAAAATCGCCCACGACGGCGACACGGTTGAAGTCAAGGGCTACGGTTATTTGGAACATACGTGGCAATCGGGAAATGCGACAGACCTTGCTGTTCGGGCGTTCAACGTCAGCGAGGCGACTCGAGGCTCCTACGCTGGCCGGATTGCCATTGCCAAAAACGGCACCCCGTTCGGCTACTTGCTCCATCAAACAGAAACGGGCTCAGAAACGCTCTTGCCCAAGGAAATTCTTGAAAACGGAAAAACGTATGACGGGGAAAAATTTCCCAAGTCCGCGGTGAAAATCACCTGGAATAATTCCCCGGACACGCTTGAAATCGATATGTCGAAACCCAAACAGAAATTTTCCATGCTGTCGAATACCGACGGCTGGTTCGCGAAAAAAGCGACGAAGCTGATGCTCGGCGGTGAAATTTTCTTTTGGCGCGGACGATCCAAATCGGGCGATCAAATTTTTGACTGGAGCATTACAGGATTTTAACATGACAAAATTTCGCCCGTGTATCGACATTCATCAAGGAAAAGTAAAACAAATTGTCGGAGGAACCCTTTCCGACAGTGAAACGCCGCTGACTCATTTCACAAGTGATAAATCTCCTGCGTATTTTGCGAATCTTTACAAGCGCGACGGTTTGGTTGGCGGTCATGTCATCATGCTCGGAAAGGGCTGTGCCGAAGCTGCCAAGGAGGCGTTGGCCGCTTATCCCGGTGGACTCCAGATAGGTGGAGGAATCAGACCGGACAACGCCCGAGAATTTTTGGATGCCGGAGCGAGCCATGTCATTGTCACCAGTTGGATTTTTGATGGGGCGCGTCTCGATATGGAAAGAGTCAAAGCGCTTTCTCAAGCGGTGGGCAAAGAACGCCTGGTCTTGGATTTAAGCTGTCGGAAAACGGCGAACTCTTGGAACGTGGCGACGAACCGCTGGCAAACGGTGACGAATTCCGAAGTCAACGTTTCTTTGTTGCAGGAACTGGCTTTGTATTGCGATGAATTTCTTGTCCATGCGGCCGATGTCGAAGGGCTTGAAAAAGGAATGGACGAGCCTCTTGTGCGCTTTCTTGCCGCTGAAAGTCCTATACCGGTGACTTATGCGGGCGGAGCGAAAAACATCGGCGATTTGATGCGTTGCCGGGAAATTTCTGGTGGGAAAGTGGATTTGACCATCGGAAGCTCTCTGGACATTTTCGGCGGTACCGGGACGCGTTATGACGAATGTGTGGCATTCAACAAGAAAAATTGACTTTTGTATAATGCGGAATGAGGAATAGGAGTGTGGAATGTGGAAAGCCTTTTTATAATTAGAAATGAGAAATTAGGAATGAGAAATTGGGGCTGTGGAGAGGAAGCTCTCGTTGATGGGTTTCA
>CAYNID010000007.1:46611-98093 GCA_964397425.1 uncultured Fibrobacter sp. | reverse complement strand
GTGTCGACAGGCATTCCCGCTTTGCAGCTCAAAATCCGGGAATCCACGATCACCTTGGGCGGAACTTTGCGAAGGCGCATTCCGATTAGCGAGAACATGCTCACGCCGGCGCGGGAGAACAACGCCTGCAACCAGAGACTGAAAAACTTGGCGATGAAAGCGAGCAGAATGATGGCGATGATGACGGCCACGATTAAAAGCAAAATGACGACAGAGTTCATGCAGACCTCGAATCCGTTGATTTTTCTGTTTTATGATACAAACAATATACTCTATTCCGAAGAATAAAAATGAACAAAGATTTCAAATTTCCGCCTATTTCAAAATTGGCAGAAATTACGCGGTCAGCCCCATCTTCCGCCGATACCGGTCCAGTCCTGCAAAACTCCCAGTGAAATTTTTTCCTTGTCCAAGCACCGGACAGAACCGTTCACCACGGCGACATTCTTGACATGCTTCGAAAAAATCGCGCGGTCATGGCTCACGATGACTATCGTCATTCTTTCGTTGAGGGTCGCCAAAAGTTCATACAGATAATCCTGTCCACGGGCATCGATGTGGCTCGAGGGTTCATCCAAAAAAAGTATTTGCGGATCAGACGCCAAGGCCCGCGCAATCAGCACCCGTTGCCGTTCTCCGCCCGAAAGTTCCCCCAAACGGCGAGACGCAAACGCCCCGATTTTCACCGCATCGAGAACCTCGCGAATTTTTTCCGGATCCGATTTGTAATGCGGAAGTCCTGTCGCCACGGTCTCTTCGACCGTTATCGGAAACTCCAGATTGCAATTTGTATTTTGCGGCACATAGCCCGCAGAGATGCGCCGCGAAGGCACCTTTTCGCCAAACAGCCGGATTTCTCCCTCTTGGGGTTTGAGAAGCCCAACAAGCAATTTCAAAAGAGTCGTCTTGCCGCCGCCATTCGGACCGACAATCGCCAAAAAGTCGCCCGCTTCCACGGTCAAATTCACATGGGAAAGCACTTGTGCCTTGTCGTAGGCAAAGCTCAACTTTCGCACTTCGATGGCTGGAACCGAATTCACTTCGCCTCCGCCGTCAGCGCATCCAAAAATTTCAGCAGCTCCGATTCAAAGTCATACGCGAGCGGATCCACAGAAACGATTTTCGCCTGGATTTCCCTGGACAGAGATTCCACAGCCCGACGGCTGAATTGCGGCTGGACAAAAATCGTCTTGACCTGAAATTTTTTCGCCGAACCGATTAAGCGTTGCAAATCCCGCGGTTTGGGTTCTTTGCCGTCCATTTCCACAGCGACTTGGTGCAGCCCATAATCCCTCGCCAGATATCCATACGAGGGATGAAACACGATGAACGTGCGCTTTTCCTCGGAAAGGCCCTTGACCGCCGCAGAGAATTTCACGTCCAAGTCGGAAAGCCGCTTGGAAAATACTTCGAGATTGGTGCGGTAAACGCCCGCATTCGGGGCATCGGTTTCCACCAGCACAGAGCACACGTTCGCAGCGACAAGAAGCGCTGTCCGGGGAGAATTCCAAAGATGCGGATCGAGTTCCGCCCGTTCACCGTTTTCGTGGGAATGCTCTTCTTGCATCCACGAGACGCCCTGGGAAATATCCCGGATTTCTACTCCGGGATTCACGCCCTTGAAGCGCGGCAGCCAGGCGGCATCAAGGCCCGAGCCGTCGCTCAAGTAAATCGAAGCGGCAGAAAAACTCCGGAGCGTCGCCGGGCGGGGTTCAAACGTGTGCGGATTGGCGTTGGGAGGCACAAGAGTCACCACGTCAGCCTGATTTCCGGCGATTTCCCGCACGATTTTCGCATACGGAGAAAGCGTCACGGCAACAGTCAACTTTTTTTCCGGGCTTTCGGCAAAAAGGGATATTGCACAAAAGAAGACTAGCGGAATAATTAGACGGGACAACGAAACTCCTTGATAACGTCTGGGCAAATATACAAATCGGAAACGCCTGCGCCGAAAAAGAAACTTCAATTTCTTCCCACCAACATTTATGCGAAAATTCACATTTACGCATTGACTTTTTGAAAATTTCTTGTTATATTCCCTCCATGAGTTTCAAAAAACCAAAAGAAATCGCCCTGGAACTGGTTCCGCGTTCCCTCGAAGGCATCCTGGCCGAAGCCAAGGAATCCCTGTTCACGTATCCGTTTGTCACGAGCATCAACGTTCCGGAAATTCGCAAGCTCCCCATCAAATCCTTCGAGCCCTCCAAGCTTTTACTCGAATCAAAGATTCCGACGACGCCGCATTTTCGCCTCATCGACCGTTCCGAAAAAGAGCTGCTGGAAAAAGTCGCCATTCTCGAAGCGTCCGGAATGACTCAAGTCCTGCTGATTGGCGGAGACCCACCGACAGATGTTCCGGGATTCATCCCGTCGGGACTTTCGACTATCGAAGCCGTCAAAGCCGTGAAAAGGGAATTTCCCAAAATCAAAATTTATACGGGACTGGACCCTTACCGGAACTCCTTCCGCGAAGAACTCGATTACGCATTCCGCAAGCAAGAAGCCGGCAGCGATGGATTTTACACACAACCGTTCTTTTCCGTTGGCATGCTCGAATTGTGGCTAGAACAATTGCCTGACGCGGAAATCTGGTTCGGCATCGCCCCCATTTTCACTGAAAAATCCCGGCGCTACTGGGAACGCGTGAACAAAGTCGTCCTCCCTCCGAACTTCCGTTTTGACGTGGACTACAACATCCGACTAGCAAGACAGCTTCTGGTGACCATCAACGAGACGCGGCAACGCGGCTATCTGATGCCCGTCGCGAATGGCGCTCTGGAATATCTCAAAGGCATCTTCGGCTGACCGTTTTCGTTTTCAAGGCATTAAAAAGTCCCGCTTCGCGGGACTTTTCGTTTTGGTTCAAGGGTTTATTTTCCCTGAACTTCCTTTTTGTAATTTTCAGCGGCTTCATTCATCCGTTTTTGCATATCGGCACTTTGCGCGCGGAGCATGAATTCCTGATTTTCTTCGGCGGCCTTTTGCAGGGCGGTAGCCAATTTGGCAGGATCCATGGCGACCAGGACGTAAATTTTGTATTGCCCGCTTTCTTCGTTGAATTGCGTTATCGTGCGGACAACACTCGCGCCGACAAGTTCCTGTTCCGTGTATTCATTCGCCTTTTCTTCCCAAATTTTAAGGGCGTTTCCATCGACATTCTTGCCGTATTGTTCTTTGTAACGGTTCACCTGGGTTTTCGTCGCTGTCGCCAAAGCGGCGCGCGCTTCATCGGCAGCCTGCGTCCGGGCAATCATTTCATCATTAGAAACAGCCATTCCAATCGCCGAGGGAATATCCTTTTCCGAAAGTTCCGAGCGGTATTCTTCCAATTGAGATGCGGGCGTTTCCACCGTTTTGAATCCCCCTTCGGACGCTTTCTGGGCGGAACCCGCACAGCCGGCAAAGACAGAGATTCCCACTGCGGCGAAACATGCAGCCATCATTTTCTTCATAAAAAACTCCTTTCCTACTGGAATTGATGTTTTCAATATAAAAAATTCCGGGCAATCCGAGCTATCCTTTTTCGTGAAGTTCTAACGCCACCGCGTCATCGAGCTTGACAGACGCAATCCGGGAGATTCCCTTGATTTCCTGAGTCACACCGTAAAGCATATCGGCAGCGGCCATTGTCCGCTTGTTGTGCGTCACCAAAATGAACTGGGTCTGATTCGAAAAATGGCGCAGCAATTCCATGAAACGCCCAATGTTCGCGTCATCAAGCGGTCCATCGACTTCGTCCAAGACGCAATACGGCGACGGTTTTTCCATGTAAATGGCAAACAGGAGCGAAACCGCGGTCAAGGCGCGTTCTCCTCCAGAGAGGGCTGTCACGCCGCGCATTTTCTTTCCCGTAGGCCGGGCATTCACTTCAATGGCGGCTTCGAGTGGGTCTGCGCCCTCCTGCAGGGAAAGACGCGCTTCGCCGTTAATCATGATGCGGCTGAAAACTTCTTGGAAATTCTTCTGAATTTTATGGAACGTGGCGAGGAACCTGTCTTGGGCGATGCCGTCCAATTTGGCGATGGTCCGCTCCAAAGAGGCGCGCGCCTTGTCCAAATCGTCAAACTCTTTTTCGACTTCGGCCAGGCGGGCTTTTTGCGCTTCGAAATCTTCCATGATATCGACATCGACCGGTCCTAAATTCCGGATTTGAGTCCGCAATTCGGAAATTTCCTTTTTGGCAGCCTTTTCTTCGTATTCCACACGGGGAACGTCTTCCGCATGATCCACGTCGACTTCCCATTCGCTGAACACGCGTTCCCGCAAACGGTCAATGTTCGCCCCCAGCGCGTTAATCCGGAGCATCACATCGTTGATGTTGTCCGAACGTTTCAAAAGGCCGGAATTGATGTTGCGCACTTCGGAGCGCCAATCGTTGATGTCGCCGGCGACAATGTTATAGCGTTCCCGCGCTTCGTCGCGTTCCGCTTCTTTTTTGCGGAGTTCACCGTCCTGTTCCTGGATTCTGTCCGCCAGTTCCTTTTCATGGGCAAGGAGCTCTTCCCGTTTCAATCCGACTTGCGAAATTTCTTCCCGCCGACCGGAAACGATGTCTTTGAAAACGCCGATTTGGTCACTGATGGAACTGATCCGGGACCGTTTTTCCTGAAGTTTCGATTGAGTCTGTCCGAGCTCGGCTCTCAACAGGCGGACGTCTTCTTCCTTGTCTTTGCAAATCCGGTCCTTCTCGGAAAGGGAATCCATGACCGCCGTGTATTCTTTTTCAATCGCTTCGGATTCGCTTTCTGCATTCGCAAGATCCGCATCATCGAGGCGGCGCGCTTCGGATTCTCGAATCCGGGATTCTGCGTTTTTCAAATTGTCTTCGAGGTTTGAAAGCCGTCTCTCCGTATCCGACAGCATGTTGCGATGGATTTTTTCCGCGGCAGTTCCGGAACGGATCCGCTCATTCGCTTCCCGGATGGATTCTTCGGTTTCGGAAAGCATGGTGCGCGATTCTTCCAAACGCTCCGAAATCCGCTCCCGTTCATCGGAACTCTTTTCCAGTTCCGACCGGATGTTTTGAAGTTCCGCACGGTCTTTTTCGACTTCCGCCTTGCGGGAAAGAATGCCCGGCGATTCGCTTTTCCCATGACCGCCAAAGGCCAAACCCGACGAAGAAACATAACGCCCGTCGACAGAGAGGAACCAGAAATCTTTTGCCGAAAATTCAGCGGCGAGAGATTTTGCCGTCGCGAAATTTTCCACAAGAATCGTCCGGGAAAGGAGGCGGTCCACCAACCGCTGAAGCGAAGCGTCCGCATGGACAAAGCGGGAGGCCGCGCCGATGACTCCGGGCCGATTGGGAAATTCTTCGCTAACGGCAACGGGTCCGTTTTCAAAAGCGACAAAGGAAGTTCCCGCCTGCGCACCATCCAATGCGTCCAACAGGCCATCGACCGTCGCCGGAGAATTGGCGACAACGGCGTTCAACGCCCGGCCAAGCGCAAATTCAACCGCATCCGCATACGCGGAATCCACCGTGAGCAACGAACCCAAAAGACCTTTCACTTCGGCTGTTTTGGCGTTCATCAAAAAGTCCGCGCCCGCTCCGGCATCCGCATCCATATTCTGTAAAACTTCTATCCGGGATTCCAGTCCCGCGGCACGTGTCCTGAACGAGGCTATCCGGGAATCTTCTGCAGAAAGCGCGGCAGAAAGATTTTCAATTTCTTCTTGTTGGACATTCTTGCGCTCTTCGAGAATTTCTATTTCCGATTGCGCTTCTTCGATTCCCCGCGAAATGGAGGCGAGAGTTTCTTCGGATTCGGCTTTTTTCCGTTCCAATTCGGAAGACTCCGCATTCCATTTGTCCAAACTGGACCTGAGCAAATCCGCTTCCGCATCTTGGCGCTGCCAACGGGAACGGAGGTCATTCGCCTTGTTCAAACAGGCGATTCGCTTGTCGGAAAGAGACCGGGATTCTTCGCGCAACGCATCGACATCGTCCCGCAAAACCTGGAGAGCTTCTTCTTCACGAGAAAGTTCGCGTTCCTTTTCGGAAAGAAAATCCTCGGAGCCCATTTCCCGCGTTTCCTGTTCCAGAGTTTCCCTTTCCCGGGACAGTTCCGCTATCCGGTTTTCCGCATCCGCGATTTCCCCGTTGTATTTCTGGATGTTCATTTCCGCAACACCCTGCTGGTTGCGGTTGTTGGTCAGTTCATTGTTTAAATCCCTGTATTCCAATTCGCGCCGCTTCACCTCGGATTCCAACTGCCTGAGATTTTCTTCGTCATCCGAAATCAAAAGCGAACGTTCTGCAATTTTCGCTTCAAGCTCCGTGAGGCGAGTCTTGTCGGATTCCTGTTCGTGTTCAAGCCTTGTCCGCGAATCGGTCAAAATGGAAAGGTTTTTGCGGGCATCCGCATGGGTGTCGAGGCTTACAGAAAGATCCAGTTCGCGAAGCCGGGAACGAAGGCGCTTCCATTCTTCCGCTTTGGCCGCCCGCTTTTCGTATTGGCGGACGGCGGTGCGTTCATGGCGCAAATTGTCTTCGACGCGTTCCATGTCGGAACGGACCCGTTCGAGCTGCCCCAAAGTTTCCTTGCGCTGCTTTTTATATTTGCTCACCCCGGCAGCTTCTTCAAAAAGAGTCCGGCGGTATTCCGGGCTGTCGGCAAGGACGTTGCGAATCATCGTTTCGTTCATCTGGGAGTAATTCCCTGAGCCTAAGCCGGAATCGAAAAAGAGGTTTTGAATATCCTTTAAGCGGCATTCCTGATTGTTGATGAGATATTCGGTGAGACCGTCGCGATGGGCACGGCGAGTGACCATCACTTCGGAATACTCCGAAGCCAAGTTGCCGTCTGAATTGTCAATGACCAGGGAAACTTCGGCAATGCTCATCGCCGCGCGTTCTTCTGTACCGGAAAAGATGACGCTTTGCATTTTGTCCATGCGAAGCACCGACGCGCGCTGTTCTCCCAACACCCAACGAATCGCGTCGACAATATTGGACTTGCCCGCGCCATTCGGACCGACAACAGCCGTGAGGCCGTTTCCGGGAAAAGTGATTTCCGTTCGCTGCGCAAAAGACTTGAATCCAAAAATTTTGAGCTTGGTGATTTTCATTTCGAACCGTCCTCCAAAACGACGCGGACACTTCCCACTTCGAGGGCGTTTGCCAAATTCAAACTTTTGAAATGTTCTATGGACAGATTCATGGATGCGGTAAAGCCTTTTTCAATGTAAAATTTATTCAAATTCACTATGCCAAACACCGTCCTTTTTCAAAAGGATCAGTATCTCGCTGCCTCCGTCAAAATGGACCTTTCCCAAATCGACAAGTTTCCAGTTCCCGGCTGAATCCGCCGCAGAAAATACGATATGGAACGAGCCGACAAAATCCTTTTCACGCACAAGGGAAAGTTCTCCCGGACGCACGGTGTCCCGGACCCAGGGAATCGTATCCTTTTCTCCGACGACAGAAAATTCGGCGACAGCGACATCGGCACCGTTTTTCAGTTGGAGCCTTTCTGTGGAATCCAGAATCAAATGAGTGCATCCGGAAAAGCAAAGAAGGGCGAAGATCCATGCCAAGAATTTCATTTCGCGTTCTCCCGGACAATCCCTGTCGCAGTCAATTCGGCACCGCTTGTCTTTGACGGTTCCTGCGCCCCTTTTTTCCGCGACGCGTCAAACGCCTTTTCGCGTTCTTCGCGGCGTTGTTTTTTCAGGTTTTCATCGGTATCGATTTCTCGCGTCTGCATCGGAGTCGCCCGAGAACCGTTCAAACCGACAAACTTGTCCATGATTTTTTCGATGCCCAGATGGAATTGCATCGTGAGCGTTCCACGGAGTCCGAACACGTTTTCAATGTCATCCGCGTGATTGTAACCGATGCGGAAAAATGGCATGGAAATTCCCCCGCCCCACAAAAGTGTGCCGCCCGGTTTGCGGTAACAGGTCACATCAAACGAGACCACTTTTGACGGATCCGGATAATATTTTAGCGCCACGAATCGGACTTCGGGATCTGGAAAATAAACGGCGACTTCGGCATACAGACGTTGCCCTATCAAATTCTGTTCCACAAAAACCCGCAAAGAATCATCAGATTCTCCGCCGCGGTCATACAACGCGACATCGATATTCGGCAAATGCGTCGTCCACCCCGAAGCGTTCCCGCCCAACACCTGTTTGGATTCCAAATTCAGGCTGAGACGGGCGTGGCGAAAGTCGTCATGATGAAAACTGGTTTGCAAGGAGAGTTTTCCCCACGTCAATGCAGCCCATTCAAAAAGGCTGTCCGATTCCGGGGCGTAAATTTTCGCCACGTATTCCGGATTCGTGTATTGAATACCCCCGGCAAATCCAATTCGCCGTTTCGGACTGGCAAGAGAAAATCCCGCCGTTTGCACGCTGCGGACAAGGGAGAAATCCCCATAATGCGGCAAGAGCAAAAAGTCTTCGCTGTCCCAACCATGGCGTTCAATCCACCAAAGGATGCCCAAATCAAGCCCGCTTTTTCCCAATTCTTCGGCAAAGTAGCCGGCAAAATTCTGGCGGAGCACATAGCCTTCGTGCTTACCGTATTCCGTTTTCAACTTGGATTGCCCCGGTAATGGGAAGTAATACAGGTTCGCACCCAAATAGCCTTTGGCTCCCGGACGAAAGACGGTTCCAAATTCCCGCAGTTGCAGATCGCGAACAACGTTCCCGCCTGCCGAAACGCCCCCGGGCGTCAAGTTCCCCGCATGCGCAAACAGGCAAAGGAAAAACACCCAACCTGCGACAAAAGCAGGCCGGATGCCCATTTGGAAACGTTTGAAAGCCATCAAACCAACGCCTTAATCCAGCGAATGAACCAACAGGCCATCGCGGAGTTTCGGTTCAAACCACGTGCTTTTCGGCGGCATGATTTCACCGGCATCGGCAATCGCCATCAACTGATCCAACGTTGTCGGATACATGGCGAAGGCGACCGCGCATTCTCCCGAGTTCACCCGTTTTTCGAGTTCGGAAAGGCCGCGGATTCCTCCGACAAAATCAATGTTTTTTGCCGTGCGGGGATCTTCTACGCCGAACAGCGGATTCAGCACCCACTTCTGGAGAAGGGCGACGTCCAAAGAGTCAACCGGTCCCAAATCCTTCAAGAACGCCGGTTTGAATTCACAGGCATACCATTTGCCGCCCAAGTACATATTCACCACATTTTGACGGGCGGGATGCGCTTGCCCCGGAAGTTCCGAAATTTCAAAAATGCGTTCGAGTTCAGCCATCAACTGTTCCGGCGTGCGGCCGTTCAAGTCTTTCAGTACGCGGTTGTAATCCAAAATCTGGAGTTGCGTACTGGGGAAAAGGATGGCGAGATAACGGTTGTATTCTTCGTCGCCCTTGTTCTGAGGATTTTCAGATGCCCTGTAGCCCGCAGCCCGTGCGCCGGCAGCGCTTCGGTGATGCCCGTCTGCGATATAACTGACCGGAATCTTGTCATAAGCTTCCCGGATTTTTTCGATTTCCGCATCGTCGTCGATAATCCAGACGGTATGTCCAAAGCCATCCGCTTCGGTGACAAAATCATAAACCGGGGGACGCCGGATGATATCCTTCAGCAAATTAAACTGACCGTTATCGCGGTATGTCAAAAAGACCGGTCCCGTATTGGAATTTGTCGCCAAAACATGGCGCAGGCGGTCGTCTTCTTTATCTTTGCGGGTCAATTCGTGCTTTTTGATGACTCCGTCAAAATAATCCTTGGCGGGCACCGTACAAACGAGGCCGTATTGTTCCCGACCGTTCATGGTTTGCCGATAAATGTAAAGGCATTCTTTTTTGTCGAACGCGATGACACCTTCGGCGATGAACTTGTCCAGATTTTCCTTGGCGTGCGCATAGACCTGAGGATCATACGCGTCAACGGAATCCGGCAATTCCAATTCGGCGCGCGTGATGCGCAAATACGAATACGGCAGGCCTTTCGCGAGCGCTTTCGCTTCTTCACGGTTCATCACGTCGTAAGGAAGTGCGGATATGTCCTTCGCCTTGGCAGGATCGACAGGGCGGAGTGCTTTGAACGGAAAGATATGCATATGTTTTCCTTTTTGCTTGGCTTCTTTCAAAATGACTTCATCTTCGGAGATGAGTTCGTGGATGTAACGGTTTTTGAGTTCAAGATGCTTGCGTTTGCGGTAAGAGACGATGAAATAGGCGGCGATTCCAAAGAACACGCCAAAGACAAATGCGACGATGGTAATTCCCAGCAAAAACGCCAAAAGATGCCCAGCGGCTTCATTCCACAAGCGGGAAACGACCTCGATGACATTGCTGAACGAAAGCCCTTTGATTTCTTCCAAAAAGTCAAACGAAATTTTTTCCGGCTGGAGAATTTTCCGTCCGATGTAATAACCCGCGGGATAAAAGAACCCGAATTGGGTCAGCGGATTCGCCACAAACGAAGCAACGACTCCGGGAACTTTGGGCAAGCGGAAAAGGGCGCAGACCGCCACAGTCAAAATGATGGCGACACCGATTGTCGGCCAGATGCCGATGAAAACGCCGAGAAAAACAGACAAAGCGACTTGCAGCGCATCCATCCGCTTGGGAAACATCCGATTGAAGTAAATGTAAGAAATCCGGGCCGTTCTGGATTTGTTTGATTTTTTCCGGTTGAGTTTCATCGTCAAGACTCCATGCAATTGATGGCAGAAAAGATAGCAAAAGCTCTGGTCAATGGGATTTTTTGGATGCGGACCGGGCGGGCATTCGCCCACCGGAAATTCCCGAAAGCAAACGCCCCTGGACAAGGAGGAAGAGCAAAACCACGGGGAGAGTCGAAAGGGTCGCCGCCGCCATCATCAAATCAAAGCGCGAACCGAATTGTCCAAAGAACAGCCGCATTCCAACAGGAATCGTCGCCGTCGACAAATCCATGGAAAAGACCCACGCCACCATCAATTCGTCCCACGCCAAAATGAAAACGTAAATGCCCGTTGTCACAATTCCCGGAAACGCCGACGGGACCACGACGCGGAAAAAAGCGGACAGGGGCGTGCAGCCGTCTATCAGCGCCGCTTCTTCAATTTGCCGGGGAACCGCACGGAAAAAATTCTGCAGAATCCACGTAGCCATGGGAAGGAACAACGCCGAATACATCAAAATGATTCCCCACTTTGTGTTCAACATTTGAACAGGCGTATACACTTGCAATGCCGAAGCCGCGATAAACACGGGAATCAAAAGCAAGATGTTGGGGACAACCTGGCTCCACACGAGACCCGCGTTCGCCACAAAATGCCGCCGAACGGAAATTCTCGAAAACCCATACCCCGCCAAAGAACCGAGCACAAGGCAAATGCATACCGTCGCAAGGCAAATGATCAGCGAATTGAACAAAAATGTTCCAAAGGGAATTGTCCGCCAGAGATCTTCATAATTGCGCCAGTGCAGATAAACGCCGCCCGAAGGCAGAGTCTCGGAATCCAACAGCCGATCACTGTCCAAATCCAAGCGTGAAATTTTTCCACCCGGCATCCCGACTAAAGCGACGTCGCCGTCTAACGCCAAACTGGTTGCCGTCCCCTCCACAGAAAAGAATTCCTGCCGCGGACTTTCGCTCAGCAAATCCCACAGATCCATTTTGACTATGCCGTTTGTCAATCCAAAAAATATCGCGTTTCCTTCGCTGCGGATAAGGGATATGTCGGATTGGAACAAGCGGAAATCCCCATAAAGGCGTTTGACGGCGCGCCCCGCGCGAAAATCAAAAAAGACGATTTCCCGTCCGCAGGCAAAAAGCATGGAACTGCGGCTCACCACCGAAAAGCGCAAATCACGCCCGTTGTAAAAAGGCAGCCCGGATTCGCCAAAAAGATAATTCGCGGTCACTTTCCCCATCGAAATATTCACTAAAGAAAGCCCTTGGTCATGCGCGACAAGAACTTCGTTTTCGGAAATGCGCAAAATCCGTTGCACGGAACTCGAAGGAAGTCCGTTTTGCGGCGTAATCCAACGGATGGGAGCGTCGGGATTTTCCCTGTCGACAATCGCTACGCCCGGAAAGGATTCCCACCAGAATCCCACGCACAGGAATTTTCCAACGCTTGCAATGGACGCTCCGTGATCGCTCGCGGGAACGCGGTCCACCCAGATAGGCGTCCAGGGAATTTGCCGGTACATTGTCAGGGTTGTCGGAATCCGTTCTGCAAGACACCAGCGGAAAAGTTCCCGATTCTCTTTGGGAGTCCGGTTCCGCTTTTTGAAAAGCCTTTCAATTTCCGGATTCACCCAGTCCGTCTTTTTCTGCCAAACGGCAATGATGCGGGAAAGCGTTTGGGGAGAATCCAAAATCACATTGAGCGAATCCATGACAGACGTATCTCGGGGAAAGGTGCGCCCGGTCATTTTGGAAAGTGTCCATTCCGAATTTTCGATCAGGGATACGGAATCCAACAAGGCGCCCAAACGGGAATATTCCCTTTCGGGAGTCTGATTTGAAACGTAGCGGAACGGGGTGAAATCCGCGTTCAAAAAAGATTTTTTGAACGCATCGAATCCCCAGCGGTTTTCTATCCGCATCGAAGAAATTCCAATTTGTAACAAGCCTTCGTCCGGTGAAAAGGCGTAAAGCGTCGAATCCGAAAGGACGTAATTGACTGTAACCGCCCGAAGATCCAGCGTGCGCCGGTTTCCGTGGAGATTTTCTTCTTCGAACTGGTAAACTTGTCCGTGCAATGTTCCCACAACGTAATGTCCGCTGCCCGTCTTTTCAAAAAAGACGACATCGTTCGGATAACTCGTGGGTAAAAATTTTCCCTGAAAAATATCGCTTGTGCCAAGCAGCGAACTCCACACCATCCACAGGAGCGGAGCCAAATTCAAAAGGGCGAATCCCCAGGCGAGAACTTTAACCATCGCGAGATCCTCCGCCCAATGTACGATACCAAACGCTCACGCAAATCATCATGAAAAGCATGGTCAACGTTCCAAGGGCTGCGCCTGCGCCAAAATTCCACGTTTGGAAAGAAGTCCTGTACAGGAACGTCATGATCAAATCCCCGAACTTTCCCGGGAATCCCGAACCGTTTCCGAACATCATGGCGACCAAATTGAAGCTGTACATGTTGACGACGAACGCCTCTAAAATGACGACCGCGAAAACGGGACGCAATAGCGGGAGCGTCAAATGCAAAAAACGTTCCCGCGGCGGGATGCCGTCCAACTCAGCCGCTTCGTAAATATCCCGGGGAATCGCCCTGATTCCCGAGAGGAACATCATCATGCAAAACGGCCAATTCCGCCAAATCGTCGGAATGACTATCGCCCAAATGGTATTCGGTCCCGTCAGCCAATTCGGTTTGACAAGATTCCCATCCGCCGAATACGTCCATGATGCGCCAAACAATCCCGAAATTTTATCCCAATGCAAATAATCAAAAAGAATCGTGTTGATGACTCCCGAATCCTGTTGCCACATGAACCCCCACAGCAATCCAACGACATAAGTGGGAACCACCCAAGACAACGTCAACAGGATCCGCACCAAGCCGACGGTACGGAAATTCTGGGAAACGAGCAAGGCTCCCACAAGGCCGAGCGCAATGCATCCCGCCGAGACGCAAATCGTATAAATAATCGTATTCCGGATGGCATCCCAAAGGCCCATTCCGGCGACAGAGGAAACCGCATCCGCAAAATTTTCCACGCCAAAAGCGCCGCTCCGGATATTTTGCACATTCACAAAATCCCCCGAAAAGAACGGCAAGGTCACCCCGAATAAAACGGGGACGAAGAAAAACGCCAACAGGAAAAGCGAAAACGGCAAGACAAAAAAGAAGCGCTTTTTCACAGTATCACTCCCTTTGTCTGCGGATGTAATTGTTGATTTCCTGATCCGCCGCCCGGATTTCTGCGCGGATTTCTTTTTCCGGCCATTTATTTTCGGGGCTTGCCGTCACCAAATCGAAAATATTCCCGAAACGCCGCAGCAGAATTTCCGTTTCGATTTCGCCCCAATAAGGAACCGCCGGATAAGAACGCAGATGGTGAATCATCTGCAAAAAGACATCGCGTTTGGGATCTTCTTTGAAAAAGGGATATTCATAAGTCGAAAGGAGAGCTGGCAAAAATCCCGTCACGCGGAAAAGTTCCAATTGGACATCGGCCCTAGTCGAAAGATAATGCACCAACGCCACTGCCGCCCGGCGATGCTTTGAAAATTTAAACACCGAAAGATTGGAACCGCCCGCGAAATAATAAGGCGTTTTCCCGGCAGGTGCCGACGGCGGCGCCATCACAGAGTAATTTCTCGCAGTCACACTTTTGGAAGCCCCTCCTAAAAAACGGGGACTGTCCAGATAAAGAGTCTTGTTCGTCACATCGAACCAAAACGCCTGTCGTCCTTCATCAAAATCCAGACTGACCTGGTTCGTATTCCGCGTCAAATTTTTCCGGTCATTGAAGCCGTCCCGCACCAGGCTCAAATAAAAAAGGATTCCCGCGACACTTTCCGAAGAAGCCAAACGGCTTTCCACACCGGCGGAGTCCAAAAAGTCCCCGCCCGCGCCCCAAATCCACGGGGCAAAATTGTGAATGACATTCCAATCGTGTTTTCCGGGATATCCAATCGGAGAGACCCGCATTCCTTCAATTTCCGGAGAGGCTTCCTGAATTTTTTTCAACGCGTTCCTGAAATCTTCCCGGCTCCGGATTTTTTCCGGATTGACACCAGCTGCGGCGAGCGCGTCCCGGCGAAAGTAAAGGGGACGGACATCCAAAAACCACGGCAGCGAAGTCACCCGCGAAGAGCCGACCGGACGCGCAAACTTCATAGAAACCGATGCAAAAAGGGAATCGCCGCCAGAAACTTCCAGCAAAGAATCCAACGGTAAAAGCGCCCCTGTCGCCGAAACGGCGGCAGCCCATGTCGTCGGCATTTGCAAGACATCGGGACCGTTCCCCGTCGAAGCCGCCGTCGTAATTTTCGTCCAGGCGACACTCCAGTCCAAAACGGTCAGCCGCACTTCGATGCCCGGATTTTCCAGTTCGAAATTGCGCAAAAGATGCCGCATGTCGGCCATGGGATCCGGGCTGTTTGGCATTATCCACAGTTCCAGGACTTCTTTCCGGTAACTGTCCCCCGAAGGGCATCCTAAAAGCCCCGACAGACAGACCGCCATACCCAACAGCCGGATTGCCCTGCGGAATTTCAAAGGAGGCATTCCCCCGTTGCTATATCAAACAAGTGGAGGTTCTTTTCGTCCAATTCCAAATAAATTTTTTCTCCGACAGAGAACGTCTCCCTGGGAGAAACTCGCACGACAAGGCTTTGCGCCTCGGATTGCGCGTAAACCAGAGTTTCATAGCCCAAATGTTCAATCACTTCGACTGTCGCCGGAATGGCGCCGGGGAATGCGGCGCTGGGCACAAGGAATTCGGGGCGAACGCCCACGAGCAGGCGCGGGATGCCGCCAAATTTTTCCCTGAATCCGGCGGAAACCGGAAACGGAAATCCCGCTTTTTCAAAATAAAGTCCGTCGTGCGTCCATTGCGCAGCAAAAAGATTCATCGGAGGCGTGCCGATGAAACTCGCGACAAATTCGTTTGCCGGATGCGCGTAAAGTTCCATCGGAGTGCCAATCTGCTGAATTTTTCCCCCGTCGAAACAAACGACCCTGTCGCCCATGGTCATCGCTTCATTCTGGTCATGGGTGACAAAAACCATTGTCGCCTGCAATCGGGCGTGCAGCCGTCCCAGTTCCACGCACATCTGATTCTTCATTTTGGCGTCTAACCCGGAAAGAGGCTCGTCGAACAGGAAGATTTTCGGCTTGCGGACAAGGGCGCGCCCCAGGGCCACCCGCTGTCGTTGCCCACCGGAAAGATGTTTCGGTTTGCGGGAAAGGATGGGTTCCAAATCCAGAATTTCCACCGCTTCGCGGATACGCTCCCGAATTTCTGCCGTAGAATAGATGCCCTTGATGCGCAGTCCGAATTCCAAATTTTCGAGCACTGTCATGTGCGGATACAGCGCATGGGATTGAAAGACCATCGCAATGTCGCGGTCTTTGGGTTCTAATTGGAACGCATCTTTCCCATGTAACAGGATTTCCCCTTTTGACGGGGCTTCTAGCCCGGCAATCATGCGCAATAGGGATGATTTTCCACACCCGGACGGGCCGACGAGAACGATGAATTCCCCTTCCCGAATGGAAAGGGAGACGTCGCGTACAGCAGAAACGTCCCCAGGGTAATCCTTGGAGACATGCAATAATTCTATCGCCACTTTTTCTTCGGCCATGAATCAGCCTTTCAAATCGTCCTCTTCGAAGGAATCTTCGTTAAGAGACGCGTCATCATCCGATTTCGCCTTTTCAATTTCAAATAATTTGCGGAGCGGTTCGACTTTGTAACGGTTGCGCTCTTCTGGAAGGGTGAACGGGGCGAGGTTCAACGCGACAAGGATCGAATTCGGATAATTGTTCACCTTTTTGACAAATTCCGATTCCGAACAGCTTTCGTTGTAAAAATCGACGACAAAAGTATCCCAAAGTTCTTCGTCCAATTTCTGGAGAGCATCCGCCTCTGATGCGACACCTTCGACATAAGCGCCGGTCAACAGCCCCGAGACGACTTCAACAGCATACTTGCGACGATTTTCATCCGCTTCCCAAATAAGGACGCGGCGAGAACTGTAATCGCGCGGTTTCAGCGCACTTTCAATGTTGTCCTGATTGGCCGGTTCATCGGAAATGAATCCCAAATCTCTTTCGTCGTTGAGCATATCTGCCATAAAATTCCTTTTGCTTTTTTCAAATTATAGAAAATTTTGCCCTTTCTACGGCTTAGAAAGTCTTTTGCTATCGGATGCCGCAAGCGGGCAGCCCTGTCCGCTCGCTAGCAAAACGTTTTGTGGATTCTACCGCATAGCAAAGACCAGAATGACCTTTGGAATGGAACCAGAATCCACAATCGAGAGTTACATTAAACCGGGAATCCGCATGCCCGCGGTCAATTCTTCCATGCTGGCTTTCGACGTGTCTTCTTTCTTTTTGGTCGCCGCATTGACTGCCGCCATCACCAAATCTTCGAGCGCTTCGACATCATCCTTGTCAACGGCATCCGGGTGAATTTTAATGGAAGTCATCACGCCGTGTCCATTGAGCACCACCTTCACCATGCCGCCGCCCGCTTCGGCTTCAAAGCTTTGGGCCTGAAGATCGTTTTGCGCTTTGACCATTTTGGATTGCATTTTTTGCAAGTCCTTCAACATTTTTTGCATATTCATAAGAATTTTCCTTTTGATGTTAAGTTACAATTTATTCGGAATCCGGAGTCGCCGAGCAAAGATCCGCATTCGGATTTCCCTCGTCGGGATTTTTGGAAACTGTTTTTGTCACAATGAGTTCCGCCATAAACCGTTTGGCGAATTCGGCCAAGGCCGGTTCTTTTTGAATATCCGATTCCCAGGGCGAAAGCGGAATTGCAGAAACATTTTCACCCGGTTTCGGCTCCAACAATCCATACGTTACAGAAACGGCGGTTTGCAGGCGGTCTTCCAAAATATTCTGCAGCCGCTCGCGGTAATCCTCCCGTTCCATCATCTGGTCGTATCCCCACTTGAACGCCGCGGGATAAACGACTTTCAACCGGAAAGGATTTTCTTTGAAATCCCCGTGCTCCAAAAAAGAGCCGTTCAAACTTGTTGCAAAAAAGCCCAGTTCCTGAGAGAAACTTTCGCGAATTAAAGCTTGCCAGGATTCGCAAACGTTATACCGCGTATACTGCCCAACGAAATCCGTTTCGGCGCCGGCATCATCCATCAACGGTTCTTCTTGAAAACCGCTCCCCGAATTCTCCGAAAAATCATCGTCAAAATTGACAATCAATCCCGGATCAATCGGCGGGAGTTCCGGCTCGACGGCAACAGGAGGCGGGACAACGGGCGCAATCGGCGTTGCAACCCGGTTTTCAGCAACCGGCTGCGCTACTTTTTTTTTTAACTCCCGAGATTCGGGGTCGTTAATCGCCGCCAACGCGCGTTTCAAATCAACCACCCTGTCCAAATAAGCCATTCGGGCAAAAGCGGTTTCCACAAGCAACCGGGGATTTGCGCTGCGCCGAATGCTCCCTTGCAAATCCGTGAGGATTTTAGCTATGCGGAGAAGATCCCCGCTGCCAAGCGATGGCGCGCACATTTCCAATTTGCCGAACAATCCTTCGGAAATATTCAATTCTTCGGCTGTGATGCCTCCGATTTTGACGTAAATCCGATTGCGTACAAACTTGGCGAAGCCTTCCAAAAGCGGAGCAAATTCAACGCCCGTTTCCGAAGCCTTGTCTATAACGGCAAACGTTCCCTTGACATCGTGTTTTTCAATCGATTCCAGCAGAGAAAAATAAAGGTCGTTTGGCGGGATTCCCAGCACGGAGCGCACTGAATCCGCATTCATGTCGTTCCCGGTGAACGCGTATGCCTGATCAAAAAAAGTGAGGGCGTCGCGCATGGAACCGTCCGCCTTTTCGGCAATCATCCCCAGCGCCTCGGCATCGGTCGAAATCGTTTCCTGATCACAGATGTATTTGAGCCTGCCCGTAATCTGTTTGGTCGTCAGGCGTTTGAAGTCGAAACGCTGGACCCGGGAAAGGATAGTTTGCGGAACTTTGTTCACTTCGGTTGTCGCAAAAATGAATATCACATGGGGAGGCGGCTCTTCAAGTGTTTTGAGAAGCGCGTTGAAAGCGCCTTTGGAAAGCATGTGAACTTCGTCAATGACAAAGACTTTGTATTTGCCTATCATCGGCGTGTATTGCGTTTGTTCCAAAAGATCGCGGATATTGTCAACGCCGGTATTCGATGCGGCGTCAATTTCAATGACATCCATCGGATGCCCGCTCGCTATGTCCAAACAACTTTTGCAAGAGCCACAGGGAACCAGCGGATCGCCGCCCGTACAATTCAGCGTTTTCGCCAGAATCCGCGCCGAAGTCGTTTTTCCGACTCCACGTGTTCCCGTGAACAAAAACGCATGGTGCAAACGGCCACCGACAATCGCGTTTTCAATGGTCTTCGCGATATGCTCCTGCCCCACCAGATCCTGGAAAGATTCCGGGCGCCATTTTCGAGCCATTGCCACATAAGCCATAAGAACTTCCTAGCGAAGAGAGATTTCCGTATCGGCGGAGAGCTTTTCACGGAGCTTGTCGTGCGCCTTGTTCACCGTTTCGTCTGTGAGCGTTTCCGTCATGGACTGATAAACGAATGTGTAAACCATGTTCTTTTGACCGGGAGCGACTCCCATGCCCTGGTAAACGCTTTTGAGTTCCACGCGGACCAGATTCTTGACTTTGAACGCATTGAATTTTTCAAGAACCGTTTCATTCGTCATGCGCTCCGGCACCATGATGGACACGTCTCGAGTCATAAAGACTTGGCGGCTGAACGGCTTGAAGAGGACGCGGTTTTCGCCGGCCTTCAGGACTTTTTCCAAATCCACTTCGAATAGGGCTGTTTCATAACCGATGTCGAACGCCTTCAACACCGAGGGATGGACCATTCCAATTGAACCGAAAACGGTGTCGCCGCAGGCCAAAACGGCTTGCTTGCCGGGATGCAAAAACTTTTCGGGAGTTTCCGCCGGGCGAACTTCCACAGAAATGCCCAAGCGTTTGAAAAGCGAAACGGCAAGACCGCGGATGTCCGCAAATTCCACTTCGCGGGGTTTGCTGTCGAGGGCTTCCATTTTCCAATGCCCGGCAATGACCGCACAGAGGATGGATTTTTCCGTGAATCCCGAATCCCGGATATCGGCTCGTTCCGCATTCTGGAATTGCGCTTTGCCATTTTCAAAAAGGCGGACAAAACCAGGACGGTTCTTTTCATTGTCCGCGACAGACTTGAGCAAAATGGGAATTAACGATGTGGGAACACATCCCAATTCTTCGGAAAGCGGATTCAAAAGTTTCGCCGGGCGCGAACGCGGATCTTCAGACGGTTCGCCAAAAACCGCTTTCGTAGCGGCGGCACTCGTAAAGCGCAAAGAGACGCATTCGTGAAGTCCCAGCGCAGAAAGCGCATAGCGGATTTTCCGTCCGAGGACTTCGTCTGCCGGGAGATCGTTCGGGCAAATTTTAAACGCGGGAACATCGTAGGGAATGTTGTCAAAGCCGACAAGACGCGCCACTTCTTCGATCAAATCCACTTCGCGTTCTAAGTCCGGACGGAAGGGCGGAATTTGAAAAGACATTCCTCCCAAATGTTCAAGGCCAATGCCCGTGAGATAACGGATGATTTCTTCTTCGGAAATGCGGATGCCCAAAACTTTTTCGACCCGCGAAGCCCGGAGGTTCACCACGAACGGTTCTGTCTGGTGATCTTCGCCCGTGTATTCGACACTTCCTTTCAAAATGCGACCGCCCGCCACTTCCTGGATGAGGGCGCAGGCGTAATCATCCGCCAGAGATTGCATCGAATAATCGATTCCCCGTTCAAAACGGAAACTGGAATCCGTCGACGTACAAAGGCGGTGCGCCTGCTTGCGGACAACTGTCGGATTGAACCAGGCGCTTTCCAAAAACACGTTTGAAGTCGTCTCGGAAATTTCACTTTCCACGCCACCCATCACGCCAGCAACACAAGAGGGCTTGTCGCCATCGCAAATGACCAAGTCGTTGGAAGAAAGTTCGTGTTCTTTATGATCGAGGGTTTCAATTTTTTCACCCGGACGCGCCTTGCGAACGACAACTTCCGCGCCCGAAAGCTTCGCCATGTCAAAACTGTGAAGCGGTTGTCCGATATCCATCAAAATGAAATTGGTCACATCGACAACGTTGTTCACACTGTTCATGCCGACCGATTTGAGCAGGCGGGAGAGCCACTTCGGAGAAGGACCGACTTTAACGTCTTCGATGACGCGGCCCACATAACGGGAACAGCCGGCACCCGGTTCCACAGAAAGTTTGATGACCGACGCAGACGTCTTCGAGGCCTCTTCCCGCAATTCAAAAGTCACCGGATTCAACGGACGGTTGAACTTGGCGGCGAGTTCGCGGGCCACCCCCCGATGAGAAAGGGCATCAGGACGATTCGGAGTCACATTCAATTCAAAAGTCGCATCATAAAGGCCGAGCGAGACAAAAGGCGTTCCTGCGGCGATGGAGTCGTCTAGCACCATGATTCCGCCGTGGTCATCGGAAAGTCCGATTTCATCTTCGGCACAGATCATGCCGAAACTTTCCACTCCGCGGATTTTGGATTTTTTCATTTTGAGCGTTTTGCCATCGGGAAGCGGAAGTTCCGCGCCAATCGGAGCAAGGACAACGGTTTGCCCAGCCGCGACATTCGGCGCACCGCAAACGACTTGCAACGTTTGCGTCCCGTCGTCAACAGTCGTGACATGCAAATGATCGCTGTCCGGGTGAGGTTCACAGGACAAGACCTTCGCCACGACAAGCTTTTCGTACTGTTTCGCCGGTTCTTCCATTCCCTCCACTTCCAAGCCAATCGAAGTCAAAGCCTTCGCCACTTCTTCGGCAGATTCCGGAAGGGATACGTGACGGCAGAGCCAATTCAACGAAACTTTCATTTTCAAAATCCTTTATTTTTTTTGGACAATTTAAAAAAATCCTGTTTTAACTTAAAAGCGAAAGCGAAATCGGGGCTTGTTTTCCGCGGGGCGGACTTTCCCTTTTCAACTATCCGTAGAAAATCTTCTATCGAAGAACTTTCGCGAAGGCGCGGAAAAGGTTCAGCGCAGCGTCGGCGGCAAGGGAATCCGTCAAATTCCGTCCCATTTCAACAACGCCTTGGAGCGGTGAATTGCCGACATAACGCATTCCATAAGGGGACACGGCTGCCATTTCCGCAAGCATTTTCGGATCGGGCGGCGGAAATTCCACAAAGGTGAAGACAAGCGTTCCCCGGCGCACTTCCAATCCCTGAATCCGGAGTTGGCTGGCCACGAGGGAAATTTCCGTCATCAAAAGCAGGCGGTCAACCGGCAACGGAACAGGACCGAACCTGTCGAGAAGTTCCCCGCGCATGGCTGACAAATCTTCAACGCGCGAAGCGCGCGCCAAACGTTGGTAAATCGAAATGCGGGAAAGCCCGTCCGTGATATAAGTTTCCGGGATGAACGCGTCGACAGGAAGTTCCACGCGGGGTTGAATCTTCTTTGCGCTTCCACCGCCTCGCAATTCTTCAACCGCTTCACGGACAAGGCGCACATACGTTTCAAAGCCCACTTCAGCGATAAATCCGTGCTGTTCCGATCCCAGCAGGTTTCCCGCGCCGCGGATTTCCAAATCCCGCATCGCAAGCTGGTATCCGCTGCCCAAATCCGTAAACTGTTCCAACGCCTGTAACCGCTTCGTCGACTCCGAAGAAATGTTTTCACTCTTCGGAATGACAAGGTAAGCGTAAGCCAACACGTCCGAACGTCCCACGCGACCGCGCATCTGATAAAGCTGGCTGATGCCAAAATGGTGCGCGTTCATAATGATTATCGTATTCGCATTGGGCACGTCGATTCCGCTTTCAATGATGCTCGTACTCACGAGAATGTCGAAGTCGCGTTTGAGGAAAGCTTCCATCACGCGTTCCAAATCGCGATCTTCCATTTGTCCGTGCGCCACGGCAATCCGAGCATCGGGAACCATCGCTTCAATATCTTCCGCCAAGTGTTCTATGGACTGGACCCTATCGTTCACGACAAAAACCTGACCGCCTCGCAAAAGTTCATTTTGGATGGCGTTGCGGAGAACCGCATCGTCGCGCTTGAGAATTTTCGTTTCTACGGGCAAGCGGTTCATCGGCGGCGTATTGATGAGGGAAATGTCGCGGACTCCGGTGAGCGACAGGTGCAGCGACCGCGGAATCGGCGTCGCGCTCATGCTGAGCGTATCCACAGTCAAGCGCAATTCGCGCAGGCGTTCCTTTTGCTTTACCCCAAACTTCTGCTCTTCGTCAATGATGAGAAGTCCCAGATCCTTGAAAGAATTTTGATTCGAAAGAATCGCATGGGTACCGACGACAATGTCGAATTTTCCCTCCGAAACGTCCGAGAAAATTTTCTTCTTTTCGGAAGCCGTCTTGTAGCGGTTCACCAGGGCGATGTTCACCGGAAACGCGGCGAACCGCTCGCGGAACGTTTCGTAATGCTGGGCAGCCAAAATCGTCGTCGGAACCAAAACGGCAACCTGCTTTTTCGAATAAACGCACTTGAACGCCGCCCGCATGGCGACTTCCGTTTTTCCAAATCCAACGTCTCCGCAAACGAGGCGGTCCATGGGACGGGTATTTTCCATGTCCCCTTTGATTTCGGCAGTCGCCCGAACCTGATCCGGAGTCGGCTCATATTCGAAAGCGGATTCAAATTCTTTTTGCATACGGGAATCTGGAGGAAAGGCGAATCCTTCGACCAGCTCACGTTTGGCGTAAAGCTGCACCAGTTCGCGGGCAATTTTCACGACACGTTTTTTGACGCGTTCCTTGAGATGTTCCCACGTTTTGCTGCCCAATCGGGCGAGTTCCGGTTTCGCCTCCTCTTCCGTTCGCGGCAATCTTTCGATTTTCCGCAAATCCGAAACGGGAAATTTGAGACGGTCTCCGCCCGCGTATTCAAGCAAAATGCAGTCGACGAGTCCTCCGCCGATTTTTTCGCGGACAAGCCCCATGTAACGGCCAACGCCATGATCTTCATGTACAACGTAATCGCCGCGGTTTAAAGACTCCACAAGGAGCGCGTCCGAAATAGACCCCGCCACAGAATGTTTGCGGCGCGGCTTTCCCGAACGGTTGAAAATTTCCGATTCCGTGAGGAGCGCCAACCCTTCTGCTTCGGACCAAAATCCGTCCGATAAATCGCCGATGAGAATCCCCGCTACAGGTGCGCCATCAAACAGATGGCGCAAACGCCCGGCGCTGCCTTCCGAATGGGCGACCAGATAAATTTCACCGCCGCGCGCCTGAAATTCTTCCATTTCATGCACCAGCGCGCTTGTTCCCAACGCCCCTTTTGTCTGCTTTTGGATTGGAATGGAAATCCATTCCGGAGAATCCATCCGGACTTGGGTAAAATCCACGCGGACGCGCTTTGAAAACTCTTCGCGGAAATCGTCAAATCGGCACCAGAGCGAAGACGGCGCTGCCACTTCCCTTTGAAGCGGCAGAACTTTTTCGTAAGCCTTGACCGCAGACGCAAGCCACTTTCCAGAAAGTTCTTCAACAAACGAAAGCTTGTCGAACGCAATCGCCGCACCGGGCAGAAAGTCCAACACGGTCGAAGTCAAATCTTGAAATTCCGGGCGCCGCCACCAAATGTAATCTTCTCCATCTTCCGGAATTCGAGCGTCTTCTTCAAGGGAAAGCGTCAATTCGCCGTGGGGATAAATTTCAATGGAATCCAAGGATTCTATCGAACGCTGAGAAAAAATGTCGAAAGAGCGGATACTTTCAATTTCATCGCCAAAAAATTCCAGGCGCACCGGATGATCGTTCATGAAAAGATTGACATCGACAATGCAGCCGCGGATAGAAAACTCGCCGACGGCACTGACGACGGGCTGTTCCACAAATCCCAAATCGGAAAGTTTTTTCCGCAGTGAACGCGGATCAACCACATCGCCTTTCCGAAATACCAGTTTTTTCTTTTCCAAAAAATCCGGTGACGGCAAGCGCAACAGCAAAGAATCCACCGGGCACACCGTGATAAACGGGCGCTTGGAGCATGACGCCTTGAAAAATTTGAGCCGTTCTTCGAGAATGCCGTCGAATGGGCGTTTCGCTTCATAAGGTTTCAGCCCAAGCGATGGGAAAAAAAAGACATTCTTTTCGCCGCAAAGACTTTGCAAATTTTGCAGCCACGTCTCCCCGGCGCGGTAATCTTCGACAACCACCAAAATGCTTTGCGGATAGGCGCAAAACCGGTCCGCCACCATCAGCGCGGATGCCGCGGGCGAAAGCCCTTCGACATGCAAAATGCCAGAACGGCGCTCGGCGAAGGCAGAAAAGTCACCCAGATTTTTCGAAGACAGAAATTCGGGAAAGCTCAACGTATTCATATCAATCCCACTGCGCGGCAACGCTCATAGACAAAAGGATTCCGGTCTCCCTGCACTTTGAATATCCGGTTGTCGCGTTCACATTCAAGACGGTCCACCGGATATTGCTTATCCCAAATTTCTAATAAACGGCGGCGTTCGCGGGAAAGCGAAATGCCATAAGTTTTTTCCATGTAAAATGAAATCCGGGCGAGCATGCCCCGCACTTCTGGCCGCGGCTGGAACTTGCGATTTTTAAAATCGACGACAGAAAGGCACTTTCCATAAACCGGCTCCGGCGCATTTGTCCATTGCGAAAACATGAAATTGCTCCTGTCCCCGTTGACCTCGCCGATGCTCGGCAGCAAATTATGCAAATCGCCTTCCATCAGGGCGAATTCCGGATCCGTCTCTTCACAATTTTTACGGGCGCTGCGAGAACCTTCCTTGTGCCAGCATTTCCGGGAAAGTCCCATATTGTGCGCAGTCACAACATGCTCCCACTCAATTCGAGACGCCCGTTTCGCGTTTTTCCGCGGACGAAATCCGCAACCATCAAAGTCAATCCCGTTCGGTTTGCGATTACTTTCATATCGGCAGCCGCAATAAACGGTCACCATCAAATCCCCGTAATAAATACGGTCCATCTGTTTTTTCGCATGGGAAAAATCATAATGTTGCGGAATATTCTTGTCGGGAGACCGCGAAAAAAGCGGCGGACAAGCGAGCAGGAAAATTCCGAAAATATACAATAAACGGCGCATGTACAAAAAGAATCCGGTTAGGATTTCCCATACCGGGATTTTCCATAACCGTAGCCGTAACCGTAACCATACGAAAGATGTCCTTCCCGAACGCAGCGGTTAAAGACCAGCGCCTTCTTTTCGATTTTCGTTTTGTCAAGAACGGAAAGCGCTTCTTGGAGCTGTTCCAAGGAATCTTTCGCATAACGCAAGACCAAAAGCGAGAAATCCGCATAACGGCAAGCTATTTGGGCATCGGCGACGACCAGCATCGGAGCGGAATCCAAGATGATCAAATCATACTTTTGACGCATGTCAGAAATCAATTGTTCAAAAAGCGAAGACGATATCATTTCGGACGGAGAAGAGACTCGGTCTCCCGCCCCGAGCAAATCGAGATTTTCGCCAACATGTTCCAACGCGTCTTCCAGAGAAATTTTTCCAAGCAAAAAGTCCGAAAGGCCATTTTTACGTCCCCGGTGCGACAAATGGCTCGCCCTGAAATCAGTATCCACGAGCAAAACTTTTTTTCCATTGAGCGCGTAAAGCGAAGCCAGATTTTTGGCGACGAACGATTTTCCAGCATGGGCGGAAAGCCCTGTCACCAACAAGACTTTCGCATTTTCCATGGAAAAGTCTAACGAAGTCCGCAGCGTACGGAGCGCTTCACACGCCAAATCGCCACTGTCCTCTTCCACCAATGAAAATTTCTGTCCCTTGAAAGACAAACGTGTTTCGGGAACTTTGGCGAAAACGCTCACACCCGTTTCCCTCTCCACATCCCGCGAAGATCGGATTCCGCGCGACATGATCATCCGGGAAACAAGCACAAAGGCGGCTCCCAACACGAATCCTCCCGCGACAAATCCCAAAAGGATAACCTTGCGGCGCGGTTTCACAGGCTTCATTTCAATCCGAGCGCGGTCCACAATCCGGGCATTGCCAACTTCACCCGCCTGCACAACGCGAAGCTGCTGGATGTTGTTCAGCATATTGGTGTAAATGGAATTGTTCACCTGGACATCTCCCTGCAAACGGAGAATTTCCTGCTGTTTGTAGGGCAAATCCTTGGTTTCTTCACCGAGCTTGACAATTTCGCGTTTCACTTGAAGCTGCTGCTTTTTCAGCGCGAGAACCGTCGGATGGTCTTCTTTGAAAAGCCTGGTCCTCTCTTCGTATTGCTGCTGCAATTCCAAAAGCTGCTTTTCCAATTCAAGACGTTTTTCGAGCGCGTTGCGCGCTTCCCCGGTCAAATCAATGGAACCTTCATCTTTGCGATAAGCCGAAAGAACCTGTTCCGAAGAATCGAGCTTCGCCTTGACCCCCGGAAGCTGCTTTTCCAAGAATGCAAGCGTTTTCGTCGCCTCTTCGCTGCGCGCTTCGACATTTTGACGCACATAAATATCCGCGATGGTGTTTAAAATTTCTGCAGCCCTGTCCGCATAACGGTGAACCATCTGAATTTGGATGACGCCCGTTTTCTTCCCTTGCTCCACGACCGTCAACGTACTCCTCAAGCCGTCCAACGCCAAGCGAGGATCCAGTTCTCTCAACAAAAATTTTTCTTCGGGAGTGGCGACCATCTGCAAAATACAAATGGAAAGCGTATCGTCCGAAATCGGAACCCGGTAAGTGTCTCCCACCTTCCCTTCCAAAACGGTCTTTTCCCGCGGGTCAACAATGCGGAAGGAGGATTCCCCCGTCGCCACCAGGAACCATTTCGCATCGGGTTCATAAATTTGCGGCAAGTGCAAAAGGCCCACGTCAACGCGCCCTTCTTCGTGCAAAAGGCGAGCCCCCAACGCGACCGGAGTCGCCGAATAAGCCAGGTGCTCTTTTTGCACGACTTCGTCTAAAACCCGGCGGCTTTGGATAAGCTGGATTTCGGCATCCGCCGGAGACGCCACATCGAGAATCGCTCCCATGTCACCCAAAGCGAGTCCCGCCGAATTTCCCCCTTGATTCACCTGCAACAGAGCATCACTGCTGTAAAGGGGGCGCATGTAATTTACTACGAAAACCCCGGCGACAGTCGCTACAAATACAAAAGCCAAAAGAATGGGCCACTTTGAAAGCAACACATCCAAAAGTTCCAACAAGTCGATTTCGTCTTCACCCGCAGAGGTGCCTGTATTCTGATTCGTCGTATTTAATTGCATGGCCGCAAATATAGCTTATTTGGCGATTATCAAAAGGTCCAAATTACACAGAATTCCGTAATATGTCCGTCCCTAAACTTTACATTGAACGAAGCGGAAAAATTCTTCGCGACAGTTTTCATGAATCCGCCTTTTTCAATTTTTCTATGAAATTATCTAAATTTTCCGAATTGCAAACGACCTTTTGGGGCGTGAATTGTTTGTGTTTATTCGTTGCAGGCAGTCGAGAGCCTCAGATAGGGTCACGCTTTTTTCAAAACAGAATTTTCATCGTCAATTAAATCCTATCTTGGCTATACAAAAGACCGCGACTTGCGCCGCGGTCTTTTTGATATTCAAACGGACTTAGCCGAGGGTCACTTCGACCTTGTGCACGCCACTTGTAAAGAGCGGCGCCACATTGGAATCGATTTCTTCGCCATCGACGACCATCTTCGCGACACCCTTGCACACGTGCTTCGGATTTTTCACGGAAATTTCGTAAGTCGCTCCGCGGAATTTGCGGACAGCGTCAAAACCTTTCCAATCCTGCGGAATGCACGGATCCACGACAAGGCCATTGTAACTGGCGCGGATGCCCAAAATGTATTGAGTCGCCGCCTGGTATGTCCATGTGGACGTTCCGGAAAGCCACGCGTTACGTCCCATGCCGAACTGTTTGTGTTCGTTACCGAGGATGTTCTGCGGATAGCAATACGGTTCCGATTCGAACGTATCCAAAATGTCGTTTTTCGCAGCCGGGTTGATCTGGCAATAATACTTGTAAGCGTTGTCGCCTCGGCCAAGAATCGTTTCGGCAATCATCACCCACGGATTCGTGTGGAGGAAGATGCCGCCGTTTTCCTTCGCTCCGGGAGGATACGTGGAAATTCCACCGACGCTCGGATCAAAGCCGCGATATCCCGGCGTGGAACTCTTGACACCGTATTGGGTGTTGAGCAACTTGTTCAAGCTGTCCATGCCCTGTTCCGCACGGTCGCCAGTCGCGATGCCGCTGATTACCGGCCAAGATTGACCGTTGCAATAGATTTTTCCGTATTTGGCTTTATTTGTGCCATACGCTTCGCCGTCCTTGCCAAACCAGCGGACCCACCATTTGCCATCCCAAGCGCTTTCATTAAAGGCGTTCTTCACGTCTTCATACCAGCCCTTGTACATGGCAACGGCATCCATGTCGCCCAAATGTTCTTCGATGTCCATCATTTCAAGCAACGCCTTCGCATAAAGGGCCGTGTTGAACGTAGATTCTGCACCGAGCGGCAGGTTCATGCAGTCGTTCCAGTCCGCAAAGCCGAGCAGCGGGAGGCCGTGCTTTCCGAGGTGCGTACGGGTGAAGTTCAACGCGCGCTTCAAATGTTCGAGAACAGTTCCCTTTTCGCGTTCAGCGCGCTTCTTGCCCTTCTCGTAGAATGGAATTTCTTCGTCGAGAAGGTCCATCTTTCCCGTTTCCTTGAGATAGCTGGCGACTGTCAAGACAATCCAAAGATGGTCATCGCCGTACCAGTCCGCATAAAGGTGGTTGCCTTCTGCGTCAACAGCGTTCGCCTTTTCGCGGGAATCGCCTTCGTTCGCTTCGCTGCCCGTATCTTCTGCGAGGGCCAACGGCGCGTATTGGTGCATGGCGTTCCCTTCCGGGCGCTGCACAGAAATCAAGTTCTTGGTGAGGACCAGAGCTTCTTCCGGCATGTGGCTCATCACGCCCATCAAATCCTGCGTGGAATCGCGGTAACCGATTCCGCGGCTGGTTCCGTATCCCAGCTGATAAAGCGAAAGATAACGGCTCCAGTTCTTGGTCGTATGGCACTGACGCGGATTGTGAACGTTCACCATTGTGTTGAACGAAGCGTCCGGAGTCTTGACCTGGATAGTCTGCAAATACTTGTCCCAGAACGCGGCGAGTTCTGCAAAAGCCTTGTCGACATTCTTCAAGTCGCGGTATTTCTTGATGGCCTTGGAAGCGACCTTCAGGGATTCTTCCTGACCGAGCTGTGTACAGGTGCGGAATGTTTTCTTCGCACCAATCTTTCCGGCGTGAATCATCAACGCAGCGATATTGTCTCCGCGATCGCATTCGCTGTTCGAAAGTTCCTTGTTGTCGAGCGAAAGCGGATGCTGCCAAGAGCCCATTTCGTTGTTGCCGAGGAACACGCGGCGGTCGCCGTCAAAGCTCGAAATCTTCGCGTCGGCGGTCACATAGTTCACCGCGAAATCGCGCTTCATGTAAGCGTATTGTTCGAGTACAAGGTGACCATCTTTCGACGGATGCGCCTTGAGCGTCATCGTTTGAGGCACCCAGTCCGCATTCGTCAGCTGCTTTTCGGCTTCAAAATGGCTGAATTCATAAACCGGGATAATGTCAACTTCTTTGGATCCGCCGGCGATGTTTGTCACCTGAATATCTTGGAGAAGCGTATTGGACTTGGTCGGGACAAAAATCGTCACCTGGACGCGGAGGCCGAACGCTTCGGCAATCCAACGGCTGTAAGAAAGGCCCACATGGCATTCCCACTTGTCGAGTTTCTGGAGAGTCGGAATGTAGAACGGAGAGAAAATCTTGTATCCCTTTCCGTCCTTGACGCGGATGTAAACCGTGCTTGCCTTGAAATCCGAGCAAGGCATTTGCGCGATATACTTCGTAATCCGGTTCAGGGCCGGGTCGCCTTTGCAAACAAGAGTGCCACCGGTCGTATCGACGATACCGCCGAATTCCAGTGTTCCGACATAATTGCACCACTTAATCGGCGTCGCCGGATTCGTGAGCACATATTCTTTGTTCGCATCATCGAAATAGCCGTACTTCTTGGAGGCTTTCGCCTTGGGAGCGGGCTTCTTTTTCGTTGTAGCTTTCATTTTATCTCCGTGGATGGTGAATTGAAAAAAAATTCAAACGTTCTTTTCGAACGGACGAGAACCAAAATTAATGTAAAAATACCCGTTCAGCTTTTTGCTTTTTTGCGGGTCGCGTAAAATCGCCACCGCAGCGCGGGTATATTTGAGCTCCACCAAAATATGGTCGCGGCTCATGCAATTGAGAAACGGACCTTCCGGATAAAGAGTCGGACGCGGTTCCGCATCGATCATCTTTTGCAAACGGGCGAGCTCTTCCAACAATTTCTTTTCGTGGACTTCGAGTACGCGGATAGTGTCAATGGGATCGACCGCATACAAAAAGGCGTACCCCAACGTTCTGGGATCATCGTTGAATCCCGTCAAATGCCTGAGGACTTCTTTTTTCAGGAGTTCGTTGCCCTTGTCCAACAAACGGTAAACCGTTCTTTCCGGACGATTGCCGTCCCGTTCCGCATGGCCTTCGATAGAACCGTTTTTTTCTAAGCGAATCAGGCGATTGTAAATCGTCGACGTACTGATTTTTGCCCAGCGATCCAGCTCGCGGTTCTTGATTTCCGTCATGATATCATAACCGCTCCGTTCCTTTTCTTTGATAAGGCCGAGCAAGACGAGGTCATAGCGATTCATTTCAAATTCTCCATATTCCAATTTAGAACATTTCTAAATGAAAAGGACATTTTTTTCCGATTCGGAGTTACTTTTTGCCCTTTCCCACCTCGCCGAGGTCCATCGTACGCTGCGACGCCCGCATCTTGGACATGGGAGCTACGCTCAACAGGGGATATTCAACTGCCAAATAAAGAGCGCACGAAATCATCGGACTGAGCAACAGCCATAGCCAAAGAGACGTTCCCAACAAGCCGAACAAAGCTCCCAAAAGTACGTTTGAAATCAGCATGGGGAAAAATCCCCCGGAAAATCCGCTGACTAACGCCCCCGAAACAGGACTTCCCTTTGAAAGCGCCCTTCCGGCAATTGCAGAAACAGACAAGACATCCGCCCACAGCAAAACGGCAAATCCGACGCAAATTTCCCACGGAAGATTCCACCGCGCACAGAGCGCAGTCCAGAAGTATACGGCAACAAAGGCCGGCAACAAAGCCTTGAAGCAGGCGAGCCGGACAACAAAAAAGAAAAGGAGCGCCAACGCGAAAAATCCACCCCAAAAAATTTCCGGACAAATGTACCCCATTCCTGAAAGGGAGAATATTGAAGGAACCAAAATGGCGGAAGCCAAGAAAGAAATTCCGTTCAACCGTTTTCCGAGTCCAAAACGGAAAGCTATGATAGCGGCAAAAAAGCCAACCGACAAAAGAACGGCGTTCCTGTGCGCAGAAAAATCATCCGGGTCAAAATTTTGAACCATCTCTGCCAACGCGCGTCCCGCTTTGGCGGCATATTCGAAAACGTCTCCGGGGGCGCGCCCCCAAATGCCGACCAAGATGAAAAACACCAAAATAAAAATCAGCCGAAAACGCAAGAGCGCGCCGCCCAAAATTTGAATCGGCGAAGCCTTTTTTCTCAAATCCATCCGTTCACCTCGAAATCACCAGTTTTTGTTTTTTGCGGAAAGTTTTCGCCTTTTCCCCGTCCGCAGCGGAAACTTTGGAAACGACGATGTAATGATAAAGTCCGTTGGCGAGCTTTCGCCCGTAAAAATCCGTGCCATCCCAAGTCGTGACTCCGGAAACCGCATGCGGAATCCGTTCGACAAGACGTCCGTTCTGATTGTAGATGAAAATGGTCACGTCCGTTGACCGGCCCATCGCCAAATCCTTGAAGTAAAAAGTCGTTCCCTTGCGCTTCATCGGATTCGGAGCGGTGAACACGCCAGAAAGGCCTTCGGAAAGTCCATCCGTGATTTGCACTTTGACCATCCTCGCCGATTCATTGCCGACAATGTCCAGCGCTTTGACCTTGAACTGATAAAGGCCCGTCGGGTATTTGCTTTCTGCAAACGTCATCCGGGCAATAGCCTTTTTACTCGATTGTTCCAAATACGGCCACGGGTGGAACGGGGAAACCGAAAAATCCTCCCCGACGACTTCAAACGAAACGCCTTCATCCGCCTCTTCGCGGAAATCAATCGCAGTCGAATCTTCGATTGTCACCTGCAGACAAGCCGGCGAAGCGAGAGTCACCGTTTCCCCTTCCGAAAAAGAGGTTCCCGATGCTGGCGAAAGACAACTTTGAATCGTTATCGCCGGAGCGAGAGTGTCGTTTTTGATGATGGAATCCGCATAAGCGGACGTTCCCGAAATGGCAATGCCCGACAGGAGCGTTCGCCCTATAGCCGAAGAGGATTGCCCATTTGCCCACAAGCGGATTTCTGCGGCAGAGTCTCCGAACGCCATTTTCCGCGGCGTGATGAAATCGATGGAAAAACGCCCATCCTTGATTTCGACATCTTCGCTGTAAATCAGGGAGCCGTCATAAAATACGGCGATGGAATCGGAATTGGCAGGTTCTTGGGAAAGCTTCTTTTCGTAACCTTGTTCGAGAATCGCAACGTGCAGTTTCCCGGAAGTTATCCCCGGAACCGCGCCCGAAAGAGTCATGCTGTCCAAAGCCCGGAGCGTATCGATTTTCTGGTCGATTTTAACGGAGAGGGAACCGTTCGGCATTGGCACCACAGGCTCTCCCAGAAGGACATAACGTTCGTTATTATAACGTTGCCCGCTTGACACGGAGGAGGTCATCCCCTTGGCGAGGGCGAACGCCTTGCCCAAAGTCCCACCCGTCGGAAAGAGGGCGTTCGAAAGCAGCGATTTGGCGAAAATGCTGTTATAACTGCCGAATGTTTCGCGAGTAGCCCCGATAGAGGCTATCGCCCCGCGCTTCGGAGCCTGAATGAACGATTCGGACAACGATGTTTCCCGGCCTTTGTCAAAACGTCCCACCGTGCAAGAAAAGGATCCGAGAATCGTGTAGCGGGATTGGTTTGAAAGCGAATTGACATAAGACGGTTTCATCAAGCCTTCGAACGCCCAATCCGAAATGGAACCGTGGCCAAAGTAAACCGTAAAGAGCGCGCCTTGATTGATGCGGTTCATCAAATCGTTCGCCGCTTCGGGCTTTTGACCGGACGCGTCCGCCGTATAATCGAGCAAGTATATTTTTCGAATATCCAAATGGAACCCATCCGCCGTAGCGGCATTCTGCAGTGCGCGGGAAACTTCTTCGGCAGGCGTCGTGTGGTCAATACCGTCCGCTTCGTAACCCGTCCACGCATCGTCCGCCGTAACCACCAAACTGTTTCGCCAAACCGAATTGTCCGCAGTCGAAATGCGTTCGTGCTCTTGAATCTTTTCATTGTAAGCGTTAAAATCGGAGACGCTTCCAACCGGGAGCCGTCCCAAAAAAAGATCCAGATCGTAATCGCCCCGCAAGACCCTTTCTCCCGAATCCAAAACGGCGAAAAAGTCTTCCGAAACGGCATCTTCCTTTTCAAACGGAGGAAGCCAGTTTTCCTTGAATTCCGCATGGAGTCCGCGATAATCAAAATGCCCGTTCCCCGCTAACAGCGCATAAGTCAACTGGGGTGAAACGCTCCGGGCATACGCCAGGTAATTCCGGATGGCGACAGGATCTGGCGCACCGCCGGTATAATGCCGGTAAATATCTTCCGCCAAAACGACGGCCGTGTTGTAAGATGCGAACGCCTTGCCTTCGGAACGGAATTTGGCAAGTTCCACCGCGGGCACTTGAAAGGCTTCGGGGGCGATAATGACATATTCCGTTTTAGACGAAATCCGGGAAATATCCGCTAACGTTCCCGAAACGCGGAGGGGAATCGGTTCCACTTTTGGGTGGCGGAACTTTTTGCTGTTGTACACAAGGTAACGCGTATCGGAAGAAGCCGCAAGGCTATCGAACAAAAAACCGTCCTGAGGAGCAATCAAACCGACCGGTTCGAATTGACTGAATTTCATCACCCGGGCATCCTTTCCCACCGAAATGGGAATGCGGACTTTGCCACCCCGCCGCCCAGGAAATATCCATTCCGCAGAATCATTCACCAGAAAAGGCTTCCATTCATAAGCGATGGAAAAGCCGTCAAAGCGATCATACGAAACGCCGTTCGGGAGAAGTTTCGCCGAAAACACGTTGTCCGCCGCTTTCAACTTCGGCGAGGCGATTTCATAATTTCCACCGGGCAAACGGCGGGCGAATTCAGAATACGTTTCCCCATTGACCGTAAACGCAAAGCGGGCAGTCACCTCGGCGGTTTGACTATGGGGAACATAAGAAACGGACAGATACGTTTTCCCGCCCGAAACAAATCCCGGAAGGGAGTTTGTACGGGATGAAAACAGGGATGCGGAAGAAATTTCGAGGGAATCGTTGGGCGGATTCCAAAACCAGAACCATTCTTTTCCACTGGATTCTTCTAAACCATTCGCTCCGCCAAAATACATATCGCGCAAAAGGGCATCCTTTTCGGTCCGGACATAACGCAACACGGGCACTTCTTCGCCCGAAGACGGCGACGCGACAGTCGAAAGGCGCGCGCCTTTGCCGCTAGAGTTCCAACCCAGCTGAAAGTACTGGAAAAAACTATACGGTGAAGAGGAGTAGTAATAATCCATGCCGTTTCCCGAAATTTTCGAATCTTCCAAATCGACGCGTTTCCACATCGACGTTCCATAACCGACAAAGAACAGCGTGTCGCCGTCATCAAAAGTTCCATCCGCCGAAAGGGAATTCGGCCCATGGTCGCGGACATCAAGAGGAATTTCGAACAAACGGTTTGGAATGATTTCCGCAGCCCCGGAGATAACGTCGGGCATGGTGTCTTGCGGCGCACCGTAAAGGCGAATCTTGTCTATCGGAATCCCTTCGCAATCCGAAGCGCGGAACGCTTCCCGGCATGCATTGTAAACCTGCTTGTAAGTCAGCGCGTACAAGCCGTCTTCCGCAAGGCTGCCGTTGTCCCTGTCACCCACAGAAATCCGCACCATCCAATTCATGCCCGAAAGATTCGAAGCCGCCGCTTTGCGCAGGGCCCTAGCCGTATTCGCCGAAGTTCCAAAAGAAGAAGCCCCTTTCGGATTCAGAACCTGTTCCAAAAGGCGTTTCCCCGGACGTTTGTTCTGCGGATTTCCGGAAAACGAAACGTCCACCTGAAATTTTTCGCGGACGCTGACTGAAGAGCCGGAAACCTGGAGCAGCGGAACCCAAACGTCTGTCACCCAGACTCCATCGCGGAGCTTTGGCGCGAACACTTCGACAGAACCGCTTTTCAGAGAATCGGATTTGCACCAGGGCTTTGAAAAAATCGTCCGCACGGAATCCTTGACAACGACAGTCGGTTTCGACTTCGATGGCAAAGCGATTCGATACACGCGGTAAGGCGTGCCGGAGCCTTTTTTGTAAAAGGCGTTTTCCGGGAGCAAGTGATAAGAGCCACCGTCACAGTCCACCGGAGCGGTGTCCGCGATTCCATCCTTGAAAACAAATCGCGCCTTGGAGTCTTCCAGCGTTTCGAAAGCCCACAGCGCCGACGTGAAGAATGCAATGACTATGGCGAAAAAGCGCACCGGTTATCTTCCCCCGACAAGAATCGAATCCACTTTAATCGTCGGCTGCCCCACCGTCACCGGGACGCTCCCCGAAGCGGCACCGCAAATTCCCGCCGCAATCGAAAGATCGTTTCCGACCATTGATATTCCCCGTAAAACTTCATCCCCTTTGCCGATGAGAGTCGCTCCGCGGACAGGCCTTCCAATTCGCCCGTGCTGAATTTCATAACCTTCTTCGACGGCAAAATTGAATTCTCCCGTTGCCGGATTCACAGAGCCGCCGGCCATCTTGGCTGCATACAGCCCCTGATCTACGCTAGCAATCATGTCATCAAAAGAATCTTTTCCCGGCGCGATGAACGTGTTGCGCATCCGGCTGACCGGGGCATACTTGTAAGATTCTCTGCGGGCGCTTCCCGTCCTCGCACAGCCGACTTCCATTGCGCCGACCATATCGGACATATAATTTTTGAGCACGCCATTTTCAATGAGGACAGTCCGTTCCGACGGCATGCCTTCATCATCAACAGCCACACTGCCCCACGCTCCCGGAATCGTTCCGTCATCGACTGCGGTCAAGCAGGGATTCGCCACGACCTGTCCCAGTTTTCCGCAAAACGGACTCGCTCCATGCCGAATCGCTTCGGTTTCCAGGGGATGCCCGACCGCTTCGTGGAAAATGACTCCGCCAAAACCCGGCCCCATCACCACCGGCATGATTCCGCCGCCAATATAACCGGCATCGAGCATCCGCAAAGAACGTTCCGCCGCCGACCGGGCCAAATCCCGCACGTGGAAATTTTCAAGCGCTTCGTAACCAGCCAAAGCGCCGGGAGCTTCACGGGATACGATTTTTTCTGCGCCGTCCCCCGCCGTGACATTGACCGCGAAGCGCGTATGGCAGCGGAAGTCGCTGACGTTCACTCCATTCGATGCAATGATGTTCACGAGGGAAACTGTATCGGCAACGCTCACCGCCACTTGACAAATTCTATCCGAAACGCGGCGCGCTTCGTCATCTGCGGCGTGCAAGAAATCCAGCTTGTACCCATTTCCCAAAATCCGCGGATCTTTGAAAGCCGGATTATCGAGGCCAAATTTGTTTTGCGCCGGGTTGTATTTGAACTCGCCGCTTTTAGACTTTCCACTCCGCCCAAACGCCAGCGTTTTCACCATGTTCAGCAAAGCGTCTTTGCTTTCTTCGCTGGTGTAAGCATACAGGACTTCGGTTCCATACAAAAGCCGGACACCGATGCCGAAATCAGTCCCGGCAGAAGCCGATTCCACTTTCCTGTCTTTGAGGGATAGTGCCGAAGAACGGGATTCTTCTTCAAAAATTTCCACGTAATCCGCGCCATAACTTTTTCCCGCTTCGAGAATGGATTCCGCAACGTCCTGGTTCATGTTCAGATTTTCCTCACCGGAATATTCGACTTGGCCATTTCTTCTTTAATTTGCGCAACGGTATAATCGCCAAAATGTACCATGCTTGCGACAAGGGCGGCATCCGCTGCCGTTTTTTCGAAAAGCTCCGCGATATGCGACGGCTTGCCGGCTCCACCCGAAGCTATCACCGGAATTTTCACCGCTTTCGCTACTTTGTCTGTAATTTCGAGTTCGTAACCATCCCGGACACCATCCGTGTCCATGGCGTTCAGGCAAATTTCTCCAGCCCCCAGAGATTCCGCCTTTTTCGCCCATTCAACGGCATCGAGGCCCGTCGCCGCGCGACCGCCCTTGACATAAATTTCGTAGCCGGATGGAAATTTTTCAGAAACTCCGACACGTTTTGCATCCATTCCAAGAACAATGCACTGGTTGCCAAAAGCTTTCGCCCCCTGTTCAATGATTTCCGGGTGGACGACAGCCAAGCTGTTCACGCTCACTTTTTCCGCGCCAGCCAAAAGGACCTGGTGCATATCGTCCAAAGAACGGATTCCGCCGCCAACAGCAAACGGAATGAAGACGTTTTTGGCAATGTCCTTCACCATTTCCAAATCGCACGGGCGATTTTCCGCACTGGCGGTAATATCGTAAAAGACCAGCTCATCAACACCGTCCGCACTGTATTTTGCCCCCATTTCCACGGGATCTCCGATATCGACGTTGCCTTTGAATTTGACCCCTTTCGTCACCTTGCGGTTCCGAACATCCAAGCAGATGATCAAGCGCTTTGTCAGCATGAACCACTCCAAGTACTGAAGTTTTTCAAAACGCGGAGCCCCACGTCGCCACTTTTTTCCAAATGGAATTGCGCAGCGACAAGGTTCTCTTTGCAAACTGCAGAAACAAATTTCTGGGAACCATAAGTCGTTTCTGTCAAAACGTTTTCCGGCAAAATCCCTGCCGGATGATAAGAATGTACAAAGTAAAAATCGCTGCCGTCCGGAATGCCTTCGAACAAAGGATGTTTTTTCACAAGACGCACCTGATTCCATCCCATGTGGGGAATCTTGATGCCCTCTTCATCCCGAAAGCGGACAGCGTTTCCTTTGATAAATCCCAACGTGTCCACGCCACCGTTTTCTTCGCTGGATTCCAAAATAATCTGGCAGCCGATACAGATGCCGAGCACGGGACGCTTCCTTTCGACAACGCGTGCAATCGCCTTGCCGATGCCAGAAGTTTCTAGCGTCTGCATGGCGGAACGGGCAGCCCCGACACCCGGAAAAACAAGCCTTTCCGCTTCTGCGATTTCAGAAGGATCCCGGGAGGCTTTCACGTCCACACCGAGATGCGCAAACGCATTCAATACGGAAGTCAAATTTCCGGCATTGTAATCTACAACGATAAAACGATGCATGGAACGCCTTTTCTTAAATGAGTCCGTCGAAGAAATTGTTTCCCTTGTCGTCGACCAAGATGAAAGCCGGGAAATCCTTGATGGTGATTTTCCGAATCGCTTCCATGCCCAATTCCGGGAAGGCGACGATATCGTTCGACAGGATGTTCTGCTCCGCAAGGATGGCCGCCGGACCGCCGATGGAACCGAGGAAGAATCCGCCGTATTTCTTGCAAGCGTCGGTCACATCCTGGGAGCGGTTTCCCTTGGCGACCATGATCATCGAGGCGCCCTTTTCCTGGAAGCGCATCACGTAAGGGTCCATCCGGTTCGCCGTCGTCGGGCCAAAGCTTCCCGTGGGCATGCCTTCCGGCGTTTTCGCCGGCCCCGCATAATAAATCGGATGATCGGAAACCGCCTTGAGGACCGTTTTTTCTTCGTCAGAAAGAGCCTCGTCGCGTTCTTGCTTGTCGAATATTTCCGCAATCTTCGCATGGGCCATATCCCGAGCGACAATCATCGTCCCCCGGAGGTTCAGGCGCGTCTTCACCGGGTATTTGGAAAGATCCGCCAACACGTCTTTCATCGGGCGGTCCAAATCGATTTCCACTGCCGGCGCCAAATGGACAACGTCTCCTTCCGGAATATACTTTTCGGGATGATGTTCCATTTTTTCAAGCCAGATGCCGTTTTCGTCAATTTTGGCTTTGATGTTGCGGTCCGCAGAACAGGAAACTCCAATCGATACGGGGCAGCTGGCCGCATGGCGCGGACAACGGATGACCCGGACATCGTGCACAAAGTATTTGCCACCGAATTGCGCGCCAATACCCGTTTTCTGGCACATGTGCAACACCTTTTCTTCCATTTCCAAATCGCGGAACATCCGACCGCCTTCGCTGCCGGATGTGGGAATATCATCCAAATATCCGCAGCTGGCAAGCTTGACCGTGTGCGTGTTCATTTCGGCAGAGGTGCCGCCAATGACAATCGCCAAATGATACGGAGGACACGCCGCAGTTCCCAAAGTCTTAATTTTTTCGCTCAAGAACTTTTCAAGGGACTTCGGGTTGAGGAGCGCTTTTGTCATCGGCCAGTAATAAGTCTTGTTGGCAGATCCGCCTCCTTTCGCCACAAAAAGGAACTTCATGTCCGCGCCTTCTTCGGCGTAAACATCAATCTGGGCGGGCAAGTTGCAACCCGTATTTTTTTCCTGGTACATGGAAAGCGGGGCTATCTGGCTGTAGCGCAAATTTTTCCCCGTGAACGCATTGTAAATGCCTTCGGAAAGAGCTTCCATGTCATCGCATCCCGTCCAGACCTGCTGTCCCTTGTGGACGATGGCGATAGCCGTTCCCGTATCCTGGCAAAACGGAAGGATTCCCTTGGCGGCGACAGATGCGTTCTTGAGCATTGTCAACGCGACAAATTTATCGTTGTCGCTCGCTTCCGGATCCTGGAGAATTTTCGCCACTTTGGCGGTGTGCGATGGACGGAGACAAAATTCCACTTCTTCAAACGCGGCCTGCGCCACTTTGGTCAACGCTTCCTTGGATACTTTGAGGACTTTTTTGCCTTCGAATTCGGAAACGGAAACACCTTCTTTGCCCAAAAGGACGTATTCGGTAGAATCTGCACCGTGTTGAACTGTCGCTTCATACTGAAATGCCATAGAAACCTCTTTTTTGGGGATTATGCCCTTAGAAGATAGAATTTTCCCGCATTTCGGAAAATTTTTTCGTCACAATCCAAGCAGAAGAGTTATTTTTGAAACGGATTTGGCAGCAACGCTGCCCCCGATTTTATCAAAAAAAAGGAACGACACAATGAAACTGAAGACAACTCTCCTGGCTGCAATGATGGTTTCCGCATTCGCCTTTGCCGCAGAAACCGCTCCGGCTGCCGCAGCCGCCCCCGCCAAAGCGGACACGGCAAAAACCGCCGAAGTCGTAAAAACGGACTCCGCGCAAACCGAAACAGCCAAAGTGGACACCGCGAAAGCAGCCGAAGTCGCCAAAGCGGATTCTGCAAAACCAGCTGAAGCCGTAAAGACCGATTCCGCAGCGACTGCCGCCACGGCGGATACAGCGAAAGCAGCTGAAGTCGTCAAAGCGGACTCCGCCGCCGCAGTCGCCACCGATTCCGCCAAAGCGGACACGGCAAAAGTCGCAGAAACTGTCAATGCGGACTCCACAGTCGCAGTTGCCTCAGATTCCGCCAAGACGGACACGGTGAAAACCGCCGAAGTCGCCACAGCGGACACCGCCGAAGTTCTCGAAGCCAAAGCCGTTCCGGCTGACACCGCCAAAGCGGATACTGCCAAAGTCGCCGCGGTGGACACAGCTTCTGTCGCTGCCGACACTGCCAAGGCGGAACCCAAATCGGAAACTTCTTCCGAACCGCGCACCGCCGGCCAGACCATCATGGAAAATCCGCTCGAATTCATCATCGTCAGCGCCGCCTTCATCGCGAGCGTTCTTGTCATCATCTTCACCGGCAAGGACTGATTTCCAAACTTCTTTCAAAGGGACACGCATTTCAATTGCGTGTCTTTTTTATTATGAACCGACCAATAGAAAAAGCCATCCTCGTTGGAATTGTCACACCACGGCAAAAAAAGTCCACCGCCGAAGAACATCTCGCCGAATTGAAACGCCTTGCGGAAACAGCCGGCGCCATTATAACGCGGACTTTTTTACAACGTGTCCAGGCTTTCAACCCCGCGACTCTTATCGGAGAGGGAAAAGTTTCCGAAATCCAACAGGCTTTAGAAGACGATGGAGCAGGCCTCCTCATTTTCGACGAAGACCTTTCCGGTTCTCAAGTGCGCAATTTGGAAAAACGCCTTCCCGGCATCAAAGTCTTAGACCGCACAGGCATCATTCTCGACATTTTCGCAAAACACGCCGTGACCGCGGAAAGCCGTCTCATGGTCGAAGTAGCCCAGCTGCAATACTTGGTTCCGCGGCTCACCCACGCCTGGACTCACCTTTCAAGACAAGCGGGCGGACGCGGCATCGGCATGAACGGCCCCGGAGAGACCCAGCTTGAAACAGACCGGCGGATAATCCACAAAAAAATTCAGGAACTGAAAAAGAAACTGGTCAAAATAGAATCCGCCCGAGAACGGCAAGCGGCACGCCGGGAAGACATTTTTCAAGTAGGCATCGTCGGATACACGAACGCCGGGAAAAGTACGCTGACCAACCGCTTAACGTCCAGCGATGTTTATGTGAAAGACCAGCCGTTCGCCACCCTGGACAGCACCATGCGCAAGCTTTACGTCGGTGACGGAAAATTCATTTTGCTCTCGGATACCGTCGGATTCATCCGCAAACTTCCCCACCACTTGATTGACACGTTCAAAAGCACCCTCGGCGCAGCGAGCAATGCACATTGCCTATTAAACGTCGTCGACGCCACCGCGAACGACTACGAAGAACATCTTGAAATCACCCATAAAATTTTAGAAGGTCTTGTCCTCCCGGAAACGCCCCGCATCATCGCCTTCAACAAAGCGGAAAGCGCAAGCCCGGAACGGCGAAAAGAACTGCTAGAACATTACCCGGGCGCCCTCCAAATCAGCGCCAAGGAAAACATCGGCATGGAAGCGCTCAAACAGCTGCTGATTCAAAAGATGCTTTCTTGGGAAAAGGAACGCAAAATTCAAACGAATTAACGGATTCCGGTACAAGGCGACTCAGCCTTCAGAAAAAAGTTTTCCATCAGGGGAAAATGAAAAGATTTCCCACACGTTAAAGAGAATTTTTCGAGCAAAGCGGCACCGCCTTTGCAGAATTTGCGACAACGGCGTTTTCCGTAAAACCTCAGAAGAATATGACGATGGGAACAGGCTTTTTGCAACCTTTGAAGAAGTTCACCATTTCCAAAAAAGAACTTTTCGCTCATATTCCATGTAATCCTCCTTTTTTTAAGGGAGGATTACAGGCTGGACTGACGGGAAAGCAAGAAGGATGAATCTGTTCAAATAAAAGACCATAAAAGTATCTTTATAGAGTTGCAGATTTTTTTGATATATTCCTTCTTAGACCTATTTAGAAGGAGTATTTTATGGGTCTTTTAAAATTTCTCGGAAAAGTTGCAGCTTCAGCTGTTACAGGAGCAGCAGGTGTTGCTGCTGAAGTTGTAGAAGAATTCGGATCGGCATCAAGTTGCAAACCTCTTGCCAAGTTAGGCCATTCTGCAAAATCTGCAGGATATAATGCAACACGAAAAATTTGGGGGAAAGAAGCAAAGGAATACTCACATGCCGACGGAGGAACCATGCGCGCTTCTATGGAAAAAGCGGCACAAAGACGCTATGAGTTAATTGAAAAACGGGAGAAATGCATTAAGGAATTCGAAAAGAAACACCCAGGAGTTAATACGGAAAAACTGCAGAACGCCAAAGCCCAGGTAGCAAAGGCAAAAGGGACCATCAAGAACCGCCGCACAGATTCAGAACTGGAACGCGATAAGTCCGGAACCAATTTAAAGCCCAGGGACTTTCAGTATGCAAAAAAAGTCCCCCTCGCCCAAGCAGTTTCACAAGCCGATTCCATCACAGGCGTGTATGTTCTTTACCTTAATGGAAATGTCATGAAGTGCGGCCGTGCAGCCTATGGTCAAGGGGTGCATTGGCGACTGCAGCAGTATTACTCACTGAATTACGACGATAGAGCCCGCCAGCATGACTATTGGTCTATCTCTCCTGAAAATCGAGATTCAATCCTTGTTTCATGGCAATGTTGCCCTGTATGTAAATGTAAGGAATTAGAGTATAAACTCTTCCGCAAATACGGGAAAGGTCCATGGGGACTTCGTGCACCTGTCAGTTGTTCAGACAATTCTTGGGAAGTTTTAATCTAAAAAAACGACGTCGCTTTGGCTGTTGTTTGACCCGCCAGTTGTGACGGCGGGTCTCATTTACAGGAATAGTCCTACAAAGCCTCTTCCAGTAATTTTTTATTGTACTTATCGGCATAGTAAATAGAGCCCACAATCGAAAGAAGATAAAGAGCAGTAACAGAAGCAGGAGAGTAGAACAACGCAACCGTCGTTGCAACCACAAGAATTATTCCCCAAACAGGTTTAGCTACATAAAAGTATCCCGCACCAGGAATCAACAAGTTTAATAGACCTGCAATCGCTAGCGATTTTTTTTGAACTTCTATTTCAAGGTTTGTATTTTGCATTGAAGGCGTCTGTGTTGAAGTATTTGAAACGGGACCACCAAAATTGTGACCGCATGAAGAACAGAATTTCGCAGATTCTTCACTATATTCTTTACCGCATTTAGGGCAAAACATTGCAACCTCCTAAAGATAGTTTTAATAGACTATCCAAATATACACTCAATTACGACCATCCGTCTTCTTTATTTGAAATTTTTTTTGGTATAAGTCGGATTATCTTTTAATAGCGTAAAAAAGTGTAATGAATCCACCGTTTTGAATAAGCAAGGAATCCAATTTTGAAAAGCACGTTTCTTCCATTTCCAACTAAAGCACAAACTGTTAGTTGAAAACGCAAGTTATATTTTGAAACGATGAAGGAAACAGCCTAGCTCATTTTGAGGACTCAACGAATTAGTTTAGATCACCTAAAAAAAGAAAACACTCAAGACTATCAAGGGAAGCGAACTCCCCGAGACTCTCGAAAATCTCGACAAGGCCATAAAGAAGTACGAAATGTCGCACAATTACGGAAGCGCCACCAAGAAATACGCCACAGAAATTGAAGCCACCATGCGCGACCTTTTCGAAAAGCATGACTTTGGCATGCTCATCAACGACGACATATTGGAGAAGGTATTCAACAGCCATTTCAAGAACACATTTGAAACCAACAGCGCCGGCAGTTACATCGGCCCAGCCCAGGACTCCAGGGAAAAGAGCAACCAGCTTGAAATTTGGCTATACGAAAAGTACGGAAACCTACTTAACCGCGACAAACTGCGGGAATACAATCCCCTCAATCCAGAGCGACAATGCGGAAATATCACCGTACTTTTCAAGAAAGACCGCATCACCTACACATGGACCGCAGGAGACTCCCTCGGCGAACATTACCAGCCAAGCCTCGTCACCGACCCAAAGGCAGTTTCCTACGACGACATAGGAGAACTCCACCTTCCCCCAAAAAGCACTCAGACAGCAAACAAGGAAAACTTCCGCAACGATAACATCTGCTACCTGGAGCAGCAATTCCATGGCGACGTCACCATCGATTGCGTAGAGTTTCTCGCTTACCCCTACGACCTCATGGAAAAAAGTCACGTTCAACACCTCGCAACCGCAAAGAAATGGCAAGGCATCGGCGCAGAAGTCTATTACATCAAGGGCGGAAAACCTGAAGAGGCCATAGGGACTCTTCTACTTTTTCTTTTCCAGCCAATCTTCAATCAAGGACTTTAAATCTAATGTTTTAACAGTACAACATTCAGCTTTTTCATCATCAGGAAACAAGTCTTCTATATATGTTTCCTCTGGACCTATTTTTGCATAGCACATATTGCTACTTATTTCCTCTGTTGTCTTCGATTTTAGAACCCTTTCAATAGATTCCACATAATGCTCGGGAAAATCCGAAACATCACAATAGAGAAATGTTGTAAGAATCCTCAATTCTTTCGAAAAGATGAAAGTCATCCGTTCTTTGTCGTTTTCCAAACTAATCTTGTATTCAAGATTCTTATTTTCCTTTTTTGGGATATGCCGTTTTTATTTTTCCTTCAGAATCTAATCTCATCATAATAGTCATTCCTTTGACCGAACCACGATAAAGATTGTCAGAACCTTCCATATATTCTCTATTACGATAAGCATCGTTTATTATATCAACAACTTGCTGCGGACTCCAATTCTTAGGATAAAATGTTGTGTTCGTCTTTTTTTGTATTCCTCGAACAGAAACCGTCGCCGAATACACTCCATTTGAATCGGGGGACGATTTTGTCCATGGAATTGTCTGACCATCAGTATTCCTTATGTTTTCATAATGATAGCCTACAGCCAAACCTTTTTTATTAACTTCACCATCAAATATATGTTTTATTGCGTTGGGCGTAAAATTGTCAATGTTGTTTAATTCTCCAATTGCCGAATGAGGTCATTGAAGCTTTTCTTCCTGCATTTGTCGAAAGAAACGTTCTACCTCATCTTCAATTTCATCAACTTTTAATTTATTTTCGTACTGTTCCCAGCTAATCCAATAGCTTTCGCGAGTACCGCTAATTCTGTTTGTTGTCGTTACGCGCATTTTCGCCTCCGACGTTCTTCGGCTAAAACCATATTCCTTGATTTTAGCATGTTGGGAGGTGCTACAACTTTGATTCCACGTTCAATAGCGTATGCAAAGATTTCATCAACAGCGTGGTTATCTTTGCAAACATCGTAAACGACAATGGCTTTTAAATCCAGATAATCAACAGTCCTTTTTACAGCTTCTATGAGAATCTTTCTTTCTTCTACATCGTCGACATAACCCTTTGTGCTGAATGCCACCACGCTGCAATTTTTCAGTCCCATCAAGACTTGTTCCAAATGTTTCAAATTTGGGAACGTAATCAAAGGAATGACAATCATGTTCATTTCATGATTAAGCCAAAGCGAGATGATTCTTGATTTTTTTTCAGCCGATAAAGATTCTCTATATGGTCGACATCCCCACATTGAGAGCAATCTGGAGAAATAGCAAAACGAACACCTTGAAAACGTTTTTTGAACTTTTCCAAATCCCGTTTATTGTCATAATAGACGACATTGTACAACCCTCGTTGACCATCAAAAACATCATCGTATTCGAAAAATGTAATCGCTGTAAACGGCGTACGATGATATCCCTTCTTTTGTGCAGAAAGCGCAAGGTAGTCCGGTAGAACTGACGTATTGCAACACATTTCTGGCAAATCAAAGTCGCCATATACGGGTGCTTTTCTGAGGTATTTGAGGTAATGGAGCAGCAGGCGCTTTTCCATCAAAACTGGATTTCTATTCTTCATAGAAACCTCCTTAAAAAATTATTGGGGATACATACACAGAGTTTCTCCGAGTACGCAAAAAGCAACCCGCCGGCATAGCCGGCGGTTCTTCATAGGCGGGCGTAGCCCTAGGATACTAGCAACGCGTCACACGCGTTGACGGTTCTGACACTGGCGTACGGTCCTTGCCGGCACGCCCGCAAGCGGGCTACATCTTCCCCAGCATCGTGAGCTGTTCCCCGAACTTCTCCTCGTCCAGCTGATGCCTGATATAGTTGGCTATCTTGACCGCATTCTTCCCCGCCGTGTCGACATAGTAGCCACGGCACCAAAGCTCCCTATTCCGGTACTTGAATTTCAACTCGGGAAACCGCTCGTACAACTGCAGGCTGCTTTTCCCCTTCAAGAAACCCTCCTCGCTGGAAACTGCGAACTTCGGGGGAATTTCAAGCAACATGTGCACATGGTCGGGGCACACCTCCGCCTCCAATATCGTAATCTTCTTCCATTCGCAAAGCGAACGGAGTATCTATCCGACCTCGACGCGCTTCTCCCCGTAAAACGCCTTCCGCCTGAATTTCGGAGCGAAGACTATGTGATATTTGCAGTTCCAGCTCGTGTGAGCCATTGTTTTTATATTTTCCATCTGGAATCCTTTGGTTTGTTGTGGCGCAGTGTCCAGACCGCTCCACAAATTTAGCCAGGGGATTTTTTCAGTACCGCCAGAAGGCTTCTTTGGAACCACCAGCCTAGCTGGTGGTTTTCTTTATACAAAAAGAAAAACAAACTCATTTTGGATTTTTTGCGTTATTTTCAAATTTTGCAACCAGTTCTCATGGAAGCCGTCGAGGTCGAAAACGCCAACAATGTTCTCGAAGAAAAAAAATTGATTTTAGCTTCCATAAAACCGAGAATAAATAATCCAACTCGCAACATGCCCCAGCCGATTCCCGACTGGAGCTTATATTCAATCCCGCTAAAACTTTTCTACAGGTAAATCCCCACAACCTGCTTTTTCACGTCATCGCTTGCAAGGCTTGCGTTGAAGTAGCGTTCTTTCCATATTCCCTGCACACGAACTCCTTCGCACCCCAAAACTTTCCCGCATCGCCTTCGTCGGGACTAAACGGGCATTCATTTTTGCCCTTGTAATAGACGCTCTACTTTTTTCTCCATTGAATTTAGCTTTTTACGCCTGTTTTTGAATGTCCGCAAGCATGTCATTCAACACACCCGTCACCCATTCCAGATTCGTCCTTGTAATTCTTCGCTCAGCCTTCCAAGTAATCGCGAACAGCTCCCTCAATCTTTTCCAGTTCGTCGAATACCGTGAACCTTTCGCTATAATCGCACAAAGGCGATCCCTGCCCCGAAAGTGAATCCTGGATGCAGCAAGATACCGCTTATTACTTCAAACATTTCAGACAGCAATACACGAAGAAGACCTCAAAAACGACTTGGATGGAGTCTTCAGCAAGACTGCTTTCCGTTCCAAAACTGCACCCTGCTCCGGCACATGACCTCAAAAGACTGGGGAGCTAAGAAACTCCCGAACAAGAAACACCCTTACGAGCAGAAAAGCAAACTTGAAATGAAGAGAAAGAATGTAGAGCGTAAACCTGATGCCGGGACAAAACTATAAAAAACTGGGCACAACCTTTCTAATTTCAAAACGCTTTCAGACCAACAGATTTCGTATAAATTCACCTTTTGGATAATCAGCGCGTTGGATTGTAATTGTTCATCATCACCATCGCGATGGCGACGCAAATCATGACAACGGAACCTACGATGACCTGCTGGCGATGGTCGTATTCCCGCATCACGTATTCCGGTTCCATTTCTTCGTGGAGCTCCTGCCGCGTCGGGCGGACTTCTATCTGGGAAGAATCCGTCCCATACACAGCGTTCGCTTCTTCTTGTGACATATTCAGCGTATTCACATACATCGAGTCATACGCATCTGCCGCATAAGCCACGGACAAACTTCCCCAAAGGAACATTCCCAGGAGAATTGTCCGGCAAAGAAAAGCGGTCAAGGCTTTCGCCCAGAAACTTCCACGATCAGGCGAAAAGTTCATTCTTTCGCAATGGCATCCAAAATTTGATTGACCAGTTTCGGATTGGCCTTGCCGCCAGAACTTTTCATCACCTGTCCGACAAAGAAACCTTTCAACGCCACTTTACCCGCCTTGAACTCAGCGAATTGCGAGGGATTCTTTTCGACAACTTCACGGACCGTTTTTTCAATGGCGGCCGTATCCGTGATTTGGACAAGGCCTTTTTCCTTTACGATGGAGTCGGGATCCTTGCCCGTTTCAAACATATCTGCAAAGACCTGCTTCGCAATTTTTCCATTGATGGTCCCATCTTCAATCAGATTCACCAAGCGCGCCAAGTGTTCCGGCAAAACTTTGATGGAGTCGAATCCGCCTTCCAGTTCTTTGACTTCGCGGAGAAGTTCCGTAATTACCCAGTTGGCGAGAATCTTTGGATTTTTACAAGTCTTCGCTGCAGAGTCGAACCAGTTGCTCACCTTGATTTCATCAGTCAGGACTTGGGCATCGTATTCCGTCAAGCGGTATTCTTGAATGAAGCGTTCGTATCGGGCATCGGGAAGTTCGGGGAGCGTCCGGCGAATTTCTTCCACTTGGGCGGGATCCGTCACCAACCGGACCATGTCCGGTTCCGGGAAATACTTGTAATCCGGAGCGTCTTCTTTGGAACGGATAACTGTCGTCTTGTCGGCGTTCGGGTCATAACGCTTGGTGCACTGTTCGACTTCTTTGCCGGCATCCAAGGTTACCGTCTGGAGAAGGAACTCCGCCGTCAGGGCCTTTTCCAAATTCGTGAAGCTGTTCAGGTTCTTGATTTCGGACCGGGTTCCATAAGGAGCGTCTTCGCTCGGGCGGATGGAAATATTGCCGTCACAGCGGATGTTGCCGTTTTCCATGTTCGCATGGGAAACTCCCGTATATTCGAGAATCTGCTTGATTTTTTTAAACGTGAGCACAGCTTCTTCCGGGCTGCGAATATCCGGTTCCGTCACAATTTCACAAAGCGGCGTTCCGCAACGGTTCGCGTCAAAATGGCTTCCTGTCGGGCTCATGTCGTGCACCAGTTTCCCGGCATCTTCTTCCATGTGGATACGGGTGATGCCGATTCGGCGGACAACGCCATCAGAACGTTTGATTTCAAGCCAACCGTTACGGCAAATCGGATGGTCGTAAATGGGGAGGCCGCCCGTTTGCGTAATCTGGTAGCCCTTCGGCAAATCCGGGTAGAAATAATTTTTGCGCGTCCACATGGCGTTCAAGTCGATTTCGCAATGCAAAGCCAATCCCAGGCGAATCGCGTATTCCACCGCTTGCTTGTTCGGCACGGGCATCGCCCCCGGAAAGCCCAGACAGACGGGGCAAACGTGCTTGTTCGGACTGGTGTTCACCTCGACTTCGCAACCGCAAAACATTTTCGTCTTGGTCGCAAGCTGGCAATGAATTTCAAGACCGATTACAGGATAATACTTGGACATGGCAAAACTCCAAAACTTGATTTCGCGGAAAATTTAATTAAATCGAAGATTGCCGTGTAAAAATTCAAACCAGAATCGCCGTTTTAAAGCAATTCAGCGAGAGTCACCACTTCGAAGTCGGCAACTCCTTTCCAATCGCCGTTTTCCGTTAAAATCAAATCGGCTCCGCACACATAAGCTGTCGCCAGTTGCAGGGAATCTTCAAACGAAAGCGGGGACTTCGCCCGGAACTCGGCGGAAACAGCGGCGATTTCCGCATCGATGGGCCGTAGAATCATTTGTGCACTATGAGTCAGAAATTCTTTGATTTCCCGGGCAAGGACAGAACGTCCCTTTTCATGGGCCCGCAAAGAAAGATTCGCGAGGGAAACCGGAGAAGTCACCATTTGAATGTTCCTTTCATAGACAATGTCCAAAACGCGGAGCATCACCGGATACAGTTCCGAGCGAAATTCAAGCAATCTCCGAATGGGCTTTTCATCCAAAAAAAGGATTCGCGACTTTTCAATCCTTTGCATGGATAAAATTTAGCAACTTTCCCATTTTTTGTTATAATTGAAGACGACATTCTTAGGATAAGGAGAAATCATGAACAAAGTCCTATTCGCCTCTCTCGCATTTGCGTCGGCATTGTTCGCTCAAGACAAGGCCGCTGCACCTGCGGTTGATTCTGCAAACGTCAAGGCCGCTGCACCTGCGGTCGATTCGGCAAGCGTTCAGGCCGCTGCACCTGCGGTCGATTCTGCAAACGTCAAGGCTGCCGCGCCCGCGGTCGATTCTGCAAGCGTTCAGGCTGCCGCGCCCGCGGTCGATTCGGCAAGCGTTCAGGCCACCACGCCCGCGGTCGATTCGGCAAGCGTTCAGGCTGCCGCACCGGCAGTCGATTCGGCAAGCGTTCAGGCCACCGCGCCCGCAGTTGACTCGGCAAGCGTTCAGGC
>CAYNID010000007.1:0-46511 GCA_964397425.1 uncultured Fibrobacter sp. | reverse complement strand
ATTCGGCAAGCGTTCAGGCCACCGCGCCCGCAGTTGACTCGGCAAGCGTTCAGGCTGCCAATGCGGAACCAGCCCAAGCCCCACAAAAAGAAGTTAAGCCGGTCGAACCGGTAGTGGACATGTCCATGGCGGCAGCCGGTTCTGAACAGAAGAAAAAAGAACCCAAAAAGCCCCTCTTCCGCGCCGGTGAATTTGTATTCGACATTGACGCGAGCTTCGAAATTCAAGCGGGCAAAGTCCTGTGGACAAGCGAAGACGACAAGAACGGCGACAACTTTGAAGAATGGTGGGGACGCGCCAACCTGGGCCTTGAAACCCACTCCAACGACTTCAACGGTCGCATCTTGCTTCACATGTATCCGGGCGACTTGATGGACAACCAGTATCACGCCCGCCACACCGCAGACGGTGACACTTCCGATTCTTATGAATACCGCGATATGTTCGAAGTCCACGAAGCGTGGGCCGAACAGCATACCAAATACGCCGCATTGAAAGTCGGTCGTTGGGAATTCACACAAAAGAACGGCGACTACTTCGGAAACTACGTTGACGGTTACTACAACGGATTCAAATCCGGAACCGAAAGTGAAAACGCCCTCCAATTCACGCTCACGCCGACAGAAACGATGACCATGGATGTCGCGCTCATCAGCACGACCCCGAACCTCAACACGGGCGACCTCCGCTTGATGTTCCACTTCCACGATCTCTCCGGCATTGAATTCTTGAATTTGGATCTGGGCTACCGCACAAACGTTTTCGACTTGGTCCATGACGATGATGTGGACGTTCGCCACACGATTGCGCTGCAGGGCAAGACACCTATCGTAAACGACATAGCCTACTTCTTCCTCGAAGGCGCTTTGATGGGTATCGATGCCGAAGAAACCTACACGGACCGTTTTGGCAAGGAACACACCCGCACCGTCGACATGGTCACTCCGATTACAGGCGGTCTCCTTTTCACGCCGCGTGACTACCGCATCATCCTCGAAGCGGAATACATCCACGACCGTCACAAAACGGAATACACGGAAAAAGACAAGAAACACGTCAAGGATGTTCTCGCAGCGTTCTACATCGAAAAGCCGCTGACAAAACGGTTCACCCTTTCTTTCGGTGCCCACAGCTACGGAGCCTCTCGTGACTTCGAATTCAACGGCAACCTGATTGGAAAAATCAACTGATTCCCTTTCTGGAAATTTTCAAAGCGTCCCACACCGCGGGACGCTTTTTCTATTTTTGCCCGCATGAAGAATTTTTACGTCACCACCCCGATTTATTACGTCAACGACGCTCCGCATATTGGACACTCCTACACAACAGTCCTCGCGGACATTCTCACCCGTTTCCACAAATTGCTGGGACACCAGACCTTCTTTTTGACAGGAACGGACGAGCATGGGCAAAAAGTTCAGCGGGCGGCGGCAAAGCGCAATGTGTCTCCCAAGCAACACGTCGATGAATATTGCCTGCGCTTCAAGAACCTCTGGGAAAAGATGGGTATCGAATACGACCATTTTATCCGCACGACCGACGCCTCCCACATGGAATTTGTTCAACAATGCCTGCAAATGCTTTGGGACAACGGACAAATTTATTCCAAAGAATACGAAGGCTGGTATTCTGTCGGTGAAGAGCGCTTCTTTTCGCAGGATGAACTGGACGAAAACGGCAACGATCCGATAAGCCACCGCCCCGTCGACTGGATCAAAGAAAAGAACTATTTCTTCAAAATGGGATCTTACCAAGAACAGCTGATCGATTACCTTGAAAGCCATCGGGATTGGATTGTCCCCGATTACCGCTGGAACGAAATCCGCGGATTTTTAAAACAGCCTCTCAACGACCTTTGCATCAGCCGTCCCAAGTCGCGCCTTTCATGGGGAATTCCCCTGCCCTTCGACACCGATTACGTTACCTATGTCTGGTTTGACGCACTTCTGAATTACGTCAGCGCCGTGATGAAAATGGAAAACGGAAAACTCGTTCCGCGGAAGACATATCCCAATGGTGAACCGATTTGGCCCGCATCCTATCATCTTGTCGGCAAAGACATCATCACGACGCACAGCGTTTATTGGCCGACAATGCTTTTTGCGCTGGGATTCCCTCTTCCCAAGCACATTCTCGCCCACGGTTGGTGGCTAGTCGGCAACGACAAAATGAGCAAGACGACCGGAAACGTCATCAATCCGATGGAATACATGGAAAAATACGGTGTCGACGCATTCCGGTATTTCCTCGCCCGCGACATGGTCGTCGGACAAGACGCCAGTTTCACCCATGAAGGTTTTGTCCGCCGCATCAACAGCGATTTGGCAAACGATTTGGGCAACGTCGTGAACCGGGTTCACCGCCTTGTGCTCAACAACTTTGACGGCATCCTCCCCGCTCCGGAAACTTTCGGCGACGAAGAAAACGCGCTCAAATCCATGGCGGACAATTTGTCCAAATCCGTTCCGGAACTGTTGGAAAACATAAAGCTTTCCCAATCCGTCGAAGAAATTCTTTCCCTCGTCCGCGCTGTCAACCGTTACTTCGAAGTAAAAGCGCCCTGGAAACTCGCCAAGGACGAATCGCAAAAAGGCGAACTCGCCACGGTGCTCTTTGTCGCCGCAGAAACAGTCCGCATCGCCCTCAGTTTCCTTTCTCCGATTATCCCGGCAAAAAGCCGCGAAGGACTTTCCATGCTGGGCACAAGCCTAGACAACGTTGATGACTTGAAGTGGGGAAAATTACGCGGCGGAGAAAAATTCGGAGAAGGCTCTGCGCTCTTCCCCCGTATCGTCGAAGAAAAAACGGCAGTCCCTCAAGCGACGAACAAGCAAAAGCAGAACAAGCCTCTTTCCGCCGCCGACGTTCCCGCCGAAATGGACATTCGCGTCGCCACGATTATCGAAGTCCAGAATCATCCGGACGCCGATTCCCTCTATGTTTTGAAAGTCGACGCCGGAGAAGCGGAACCCCGGACCATCTGTTCGGGCCTTCGCAGCAGCTACCGCCCCGAAGAACTTGAAAACCGCCAAATCCTCCTGTTCGCAAACCTCAAACCGGCACCGCTCCGCGGCATTTTGAGCAACGGAATGCTTTTCGCCGGCGACACCGACAAAGAACACGTCTGCGTGTTGCTTTCCCCGCCGGAAGGCGCAAAGCCCGGCGACAGAGCCGTCTTCCACGGAATCGCCCCCGCCGCAGAATGCCGGATTCTCAAACTGAAGGATTTTGAAAAGATCGTTTTGGATGTCAAAAACAAGGCAGTCTTCTGCGGAGACAGCGCGCTCGAAGTGAACGGGAAAACCGTCTCGTGTGACGTCCCCGATGGTTCGAAAGTTCATTAATCCATGTTTTCCGAACAAAAGTTTCAAAAGCTCCCTCCCCAGTCGAAGGCCAAAAAGCTGTCGGAATTGCTCCGCATCCTCATTTTGCAATTAGGCCATGACGTGGCCAAGGCGAAAGATGAATACAGCCATTACGCGGCATGGATGGCCCTGCCCCAGGCGAAACGGCTGGAGGGAAAAAATCAAGCGGAACTGGTGGAACTTTACAAGGATTTTCGTACCGAAGCCGGACTGGGATTCGAAAGGGACGTTTACCTTGAAAACGAACCCGGCGACAGACAAGAAGCGCGGCAGCAACCCATCCCCTACGCCGTTTTGCTGCACAACCTCCGCAGCGCATTCAACGTCGGCTCCATCATCCGGACGGTGGACTGTTTTGGATTAGAGGCAATCCATCTTTCCGGATACACTCCAGACCTTCAACACGCCATGCTCAAAAGCGCGGCGCGCGGCACGGAACGCTGGATTCCGTCGACCCGCTGGGAATCCCCATTAGATTGCATTCAAAGCTACCGTCAAAACGGCTACGAAATCATCGCGCTTGAAACCGGAGAAAAAACGGTTCCCCTTCCGCAGGTGGAATGGCCGCGCAAAGCGTTGATTCTTTTGGGAAACGAGGAGCTGGGCATCGCCCCGGAGCTTTTGCGCGAATGCGCGCTCCAGGTTGAAATTCCCATGGCGGGCCGCAAGGCCAGCTTGAACGTGGCCAATGCGTTCGCCGTCATGGCTTACGCGATTCGAAACTATTCGCTTTTCAGCCGTTTCAAAACCGCTTGAGCGTGATGGTAGAAGCCTTCTGCCATGGCAATTTCGGCGATGGCTTCCCCATTTTTCTTGAGCGCCTTTTCCGTATATTCAATATAGCTGGAGCGCTTCATAAAGTCGTAAACGCCCAGAGGGCTTGAAAAACGCGCGGTTCCATTGGTGGGCAGCACATGATCCGGGCCTGCAAAATAATCCCCAATCGGTTCGCTAGACCACGGTCCGACAAAGACGGCTCCCGCATTGACAATCTTGGAAGACATTTCTTCGGCATTTTCCGTCATGATTTCAATGTGTTCCGGAGCGATGCGGTTCGCCAGGGCGATACCTTCTTCCCAATTGTCAACGACCAGGATGCTTCCATAATTGGAGAGGGCTTTTTCCAGGATTTCACGCTTCGGGGAATCCTTCACTTGCGCTTCGACACAATTTGAAATTTTCTTTGCGACGTCCACGCTGTCCGTGATGCAAATCGCCGCTTCAAATCCCGAACCGTGTTCTGCCTGACTCAACAAATCCGCGGCGACAAATTCCGGATTGGACGATTTATCCGCCAAAACGAGAATTTCTGACGGACCTGCGATCATATCGATATCGACTGTTCCAAAGACTTCCTTTTTGGCGACTGCGGCAAAGACATTTCCCGGTCCCACGATTTTATCAACGGGAGCGATTCCCTTCGCCCCATAAGCCAAGAGTCCAATCGCCTGGGCGCCTCCAATATGATAAACTTCCCGAATGCCCAAAACCAAAAGCATGTAAGCGACGGTCGGATGAATTCCCCCTTTGGCAGGAGTCACCACCACGATTTCATCGACTCCGGCGACAAGGGCCGGAACAACGTTCATCATGACCGTGCTCGGATAAACGCCTGCTCCTCCGGGAACATAAAGTCCGACCCGGTGCAACGGGCGCATCCGCTGTCCCAAAATTTCACCATAACGTCCTCGATAAGCGAACCGGCGCAAATCCTTCTTTTCGCGCTTGTGGAAAATTTCCACATTCCGGACGGCGCAGCGCATGGCTTTCGCGAGCGATTGCGGCACCTGACGCGCCTGACGAGAAAGCTCGTATTCATCGATGGCTAAATCCTTCCCTTTCAAACCATCATACATTTTCGCATATTCAATCGCTTTGGGAAGGCCTCCCGTACGAATGTCTCCGAGAATTTTTTTGACTGTCTGGAGGATTTCTTCCGAAGGTGCGACTCCGCGGGAACAAAGGCGCTCCACTTCTTTCATGTTTTGCTTGACTTTGGTGATTTTCATGGGATTCATCCGTTTTGAGTTTCTTTGTAAATCTTATACGCCAATCCATCGATGATGGCGAACCAAGACGCTTCGATGATATTCGAAGAGACACCGGCCACATGCCACGTGTCCTTTTCATCGCCAAACATGGACCAGACTCGCACATGGGCGTCGGAACCGACATTCGAGCCCAAAACGCGCACCTTGAAATCGTCCATGCGGACGTTCGCCATATAGGGGAAATAAGGTGTAAGGGCTTTGCGGAGAGCGGCATCCAACGCGTTGACGGGGCCGTCGCCCTCTGCCACTTGAAGACTCACTTCATCGTTCACCCGCAATTTGACCGAAGCCTGCGAAACGCTCACCCCTTGGCGCGAGCGATCTTCGATCAATCGGTAATTTTCGACAGCAAACGGCAATGTGAAATGACCGAGAGTCTGATAAACAAGCATTTCAAAGCTCGCTTCGGCGCTGTCAAAATGCCAACCGGCATTTTCCCGTTCCTTGATCAACAGCAACAATTTTTGAACTTTCGGATCCTTCTTGTCAATGTCCACATGGAGCAGTTCGCGGACTTTTTCGACAACCAAGGAACCGCCTGCCTGGTCACTGGCGACAAATACGCGACTGTTCCCCACCAGCTGGGGACTGATGTGTTCAAAGCTCCGGGAGACTTTCATGACCCCATCGATATGCGCGCCTCCTTTATGAGCGAAAGCCGCATCGCCGACATACGGAGCGTTCACGTCGCTGGGAATGTTGACAATCTGGTCGTAAGCCAGGCTCACCTTCCGCAAATCCGACAGATTCTTTTCGCAAAACGGATGTTTGCCCAACTTCAAAATCAAGTTGGCGGCAATCGTCGTCAGATTGGCGTTGCCACAACGTTCGCCATAACCGTTCAAAACGCCTTGAATCATCGACATGCCGCATTGCGCGGCGACCAAAGAATTCGCCACAGCCAAACCGCTGTCATTGTGCGCGTGAAGTCCCAAGGGCACAGCAACCTTTTCCTGGACAACCCGAATGATCTGTTCGAGTTCCCACGGCATCGTCCCTCCGTTCGTGTCGCAAAGAACGATAAAGTCCGCGCCGCCGAGTTCCGCCGCTTTCAAAGTATCCAGCGCATATTGCGGATTCGCCTTGTAACCGTCGAAAAAATGTTCCGCATCGTAAACGACTTCTTCGGCATTTTCCTTCAGAAAACGGACAGAAGATTCTATCATGTCGAGATTTTCTTCGAGAGTCGTGCGGATGACTTCTGTCACGTGCAAATCCCAGCTTTTCCCAAAAATGGTCATTACGGGCGCCTTGCTCGCCACAAGCGATTTCATCAGGGGATCGTCTTCCGCCAAGACCTTGGGCCGCCGGGTGCTGCCAAAAGCGGCCACTTTCGCATGGGACAAATGCATGTCTCCGATTTGCTTGAAAAATTCGACATCCACCGGGTTACTGGGATTGGGCCATCCGCCTTCGATGTAATCAAAACCGAAGGCGTCCAACAATTTCGCCGCTTGGAGCTTATCCCCCAGCGACAACGAGATTTTACGATCTTGATTGCCATCACGCAATGTGGTGTCGTAAAGAAAAACATCGGAGTTCATGGTCAAAATCTAATAAAATCTATTCTTTAAAATGATTTGTATTTTTTTATTCTCGCGAAATCATGCCCCGACGGACTTCTTCCATCCGCGGGTTCCCTTCCAACAAGGAAAGCAGCCGGAAACCGAATTCCTCCGCCGTTCCCGGTCCCTGGCTCGTCACCACTTTTCCGTCGACGACGACGCGGTCCTTCGAATAAACTTTGCACTTTTCCTGCAGTTCGCCTTCTGTCGAAGGATACCCGGTCACTTCTTTGTCTTGCAAGATGTCGGCAGCCGCCAAAACAGTCGGACCGGCACAAATGGCAGCCACCCATTTTCCGGAATCGCGGAAGGTCTGCACCAGTTTCAAAACCGCCGCAGATTCCCGGAGATTTTCCACCCCGCGGGAGCCCCCCGGGACAAAAACGCCCGAAAACAGGGAAACGTCCACTTCGGAAAGCAGCATGTCCGCAACGACGTTCAAGCCATGCGCCCCCGAAACCAGAAGCTTTCCCGAGATGCTGGCCAAGGACACCTGGACCTGTCCGCGGAGCAAAATATCAAAAGGCACGACGACTTCGGATTCTTCAAAACCATCAGCCATCAAAAACAAAATATGATTCGCCATGAACGACTCCTTTTATCAAATTAAACATTCCCGTCAATCGCGCGGCTTTTTGATTTTCAAGACTTCGCCCGCTTTGACTTTTGTCGAATTTTTATGGTTCCATTCGACAATCTCTTCGATGGTCACGCCAAACTTTCGCGAAATATCCCAAAGGGCTTCGCCCGATTGAACTGTATAGGAAAATCCTTCCGTTTTTTCCGACGCGGAAGAGGGCACCGCCGATTTTTTGACGGATTTCTTCGCCGTTTTCGCCGCCGATTCCTTCGGAGTGGGCAAATCGGATGGTTTTGAAACGAAGAGGATGTCGCCCGCTTTGATTTTCCCCACATCGGAAATTCCATTCCACGTTTTGAGATTTTCTGTCGACACGCCGAATTTGCGAGAAATGGAACTCAAATTGTCTCCGGACTTGACCTTGTATTTTCGCGCGCCCGCCTTTTTCGCTTTACCCGAAGCTGTCGCCTTGTCGATAGAAGCGGCAGCCGGGAGCGGAATCATCAGCGTTTGCCCCTGCCGGATACGCGTTCCTTTCAAATGATTCGCCGACTGGATATCTTTTACCGAAACGCCATAACGACGCGCGATTTTTCCCAGATTTTCCCCCGCTTTCACTTTGTGGTACTGCCAACGGGAAAATTTACTTTTGTCCATTTTGGCGTAAGCGACGAGGAACGAATCGCGGGAACCTTCGGGAATGCGCAGCACATAGCCGGATTCCTTGGGCGGCGTGCACCAACGGTTGAGTTCAAGATTCAATTCCTGAATCGTTTTCGTATCCACGCCAGAAGCTTCCGCCACTTTATCCAAGGGCATGAACTCGACGACTGTCACCGTGTCAAACGGAGTGCGTTCCTTTTTTTCGACGGCCATGCCGTAATGCTCCGGATAATGCCCAATAGTCATCGCGGCCAAAATACGCGGAACATAATGCATCGTCTCTTTGGGGAGTTTCAAATCCCAATAGGTCACGGCGAGGCTCGAATCCCGGAGGGAATCTTCCCGCACTTCGCGGATGCGCTTGCGGACGCAGCCTTCACCGCAATTGTATGCGGCCATGGCCAAAAGCCAATCTCCGAATTCACCGTGCAGGCGTTTCAAATAGCGCAGCGCGGCCGTCGTCGACAGCTCCGGATTGCGCCGTAAATCCAGCCAGTAATCCTGGTAAAGCCCGTAACGTTTTCCTGTCGAGGGGATGAACTGCCAAATGCCCGCCGCTTTCGCCCGGCTGTAAGCCTTGATTTTGTAACCGGATTCCACCAGAGCGAGGAATATCAGGTCCCGGGGCATCTCCATGGAATCGATTTTGGCGAAGATCATGTCTTCAAACGCCGTTTTCCGCGACAGGGAGGCCTCGGTAAACGCACGCGCCCGCGTTGACATGTATTGAATTTCTTGTAAAACGCGTTCGTTGAACTCCACGGGCAACGTAAATTCCGCTAAATTCAGCGTGTCCAAAAAATTGCCGATTTCTTCACGTTCCGCGCTGTCAAGCGGCGGCTCATCCAAATTTTCAAGGCCCTCATCATCAAAATCGTAGCGAATGTACGCCGACGCGTCCTCGCCCATTTCCAAAATCCCCGAATAAACTTCATCCAAAGCGGCGATAATCCTTATCGGCATGTCCTTGCGGTAAAGGGAATCCTGCGGACGCGCCAATTCGGAATACACCGGGTCGTAACGTTCCTCCACCAATTTTTTCAGAGACAAATCCAAATGATGTCTGGCCACAAGATAATCGCCCTCTTCCATGGCCTGGAGAGCGAACTGGTATTGCTGCCACGATTCCCGCTGCTCTTCTTCGGGAGAAACCCAATCGCTCAAGGCGCGGGATAAAAAGGATTCTTCGGCTTCCGGCGTATAGACCGCGCTATTTGAAGCGGCACAGGAAAAAAGAAGGCAGAGAAGCGACCCCGAAAAAAGGAAGAGGGCAACCCTCTTCAGGGATGCCATCACTGGTCGTAGTCCAAATCTTCCGCGTAATCGTTCCAAATTTGGTCCCGTTTGAAAGTCGGCTTGTCAAAGTTGACTTCTTCGTCCAAATCTTCTTCTTCCTCTTCTTCTTCCTCGTCTTCCTCATCATTAGAAAGCGGAACCGACGGTTCTATGCTGTCGTTCTTGGGGCGACGTCCGCAATACAGGGTTTCCATCGCTTCGGAATTGTCCAAGTTTTTAATATTCATGGAAATGCACCTCGTTTTTATTTGCCGAGTGCGCCGTTCACGCCAAACCAAATGATTCCCGCCGCCAAAAGGGAAAGAAACATCGTCGCGTAAATCAATACGCGGTTAAACCGGTAAGCCCTTTGATTCTTACGACTCCAAAAAGGGCGTTCCGGATTGTTTGCGTGTTTTGCACTCATAGCGAAAATATACACATCGACTTGAAAAAAACAAGTAGGGCAACAAAATATTTCACATTCACCGGATTAACGTTCAAAGCGCTCCGATGGAGAATTTCATGCCGCCATTACCAATTTACGATATCATCCTTTGCCGTATGGATCATATGGACCGATTGCGAGCCGTAGTAGATGAATTGCGCCGTGGGGAGGACCATCTTGATGACGCGGTTCCAGCGGGCAAGGCCTGTCGCATCCACAAAGACAATGTCACCCGGACGCAGCGCGAATTGATCGCCGAAGACTAACGCCATCGGATTGCCGGCGTTCAAATGATAAACGTTGATTGAATTGGCCGATTCCGAACGGAAGACGTAAATATTTTCCGCCTCGGCAGACTCCGCGAGAATTCCGCCGCCATTCGCCAAGGCTTCGGAAAGGGAAAGCTTGCCGTTCTTGAACGAGAGCGCCTGCTGATTCCTGACTTCGCCCATCAGATAGGCCTTCGCCTCGGAAGCTTCCGGAATGCGGATGACGTCTCCATCTTTGAGAATGATGTCGCCCGGTCCAACCCCCGCGGCATAAGGCGCCAGCATGTCGATTTTGTGCATTTTGCCATCACGCGTAAATTCCACGCTGGACAAGTTCGCCGCCGAAGTCGCCCCTCCGCAGCGGTTGACCGCTTCGAGGAACGTGATGGGAACATCGCTAAGCGAAACGACACCGGGCTTTTCCACGGCTCCCTGGACATAAACTTTGAGGCGCTGGCTTTGCAAAAGGCGCACATCGATTTGCGGATTGTTCAGGATCTTGGAAAGATTCTGAACAATTTCCTGGCGGAGTTCCGAAATGGTTTTGCCGAGGACGTTGATTTCTCCGACATAAGGATAGAACATGAGGCCCGATTCGCTGATAAGCTGGCCTGTCGCATTGTCGCTGCGGTAAGAGCCCAACGGGCTCGTCAATTCCGGATGTTCCCAAATGACAACTTGGACGATATCAAACGGTCCAAGGCGATAGGCTTCTTGCTTGTAAGAAATGAGCTCTTGCGGCAAAGAGGCGACCTGCGCCGTTGAATCGTTATTTTCAACAAATTGAGAAAGCGTATAGGCGTTGATGCTCTGCAAATGCACTTTCGCCCCCTGAAAATCGGCAAGCGTATCAATTGTGCCGTTTTCGTCCGCCGATTCGTCAAAAACCATTCCCGGAGCGGCGAAACAGCCCGAAAGAATCAAAGCCGACATGACGAAACAGCCCGAAAGCCAAAATTTCATAAAGGAAAACCTCTTCTACTAAAATTTTTCCAAATATAAAAATCAAAGTTTTTTCCATCTCCCGGAATTGTAAGACAAAAGCCAATTCAAGGCTTTTTCCGTTTTCGCATTTTTCGGTATCCGGGCAAAGAAGGCGTTCACCGTTTCCCCCGGCTTCCGAACAAATCCTTGGGATGCCAGACTCTTTTCTGCCCGGAAGAGCAGAAGCTGCCACCGGAGAACCTGTTCCGAAGCGGAGAAATTTTTTCGGCGGCGTAAAATGTTGCGGACAGCCCACCCCAGAATTCCTCCTGAAATCGACAGTCCCAAAATCACCCAAAAGAGTCGGGTGCGGACAAAATTTCCCGTCCAAGTTCCAAAAGCGTCTACCGACTCGCGCCACGACCCCTCGGTCAATCGGTGCCAAAACAGGGCGCCATTTCCACGGATGCGTTCCCACCACATCCCGAAAAAAGAGAGCTCTTTCCCCAGGGCGCGGACCGATACCGGCGTTGGATCAAAAACATTCCAGTAGCCGTCCGCATCCCGAAATTCTATCCAGGCGTGCGCGTTTCGCCGGCGGAAAATCCAGTAGTCATCCATTTTTTCCGGGTAAGCAAATCCGGTCGTATAACGGGCCTGGACTCCTAAGCGGCGAAGCAATAACGTGCCGAAAGAGGCGAAATATTCACAAAACCCCGAGCGTATACGGACAAAAGTCCGCAACGGATCTTCACTTCCCGATAAAGGAACCCGAAGCGAATAGGAATAATTCTTTTGAAAATAAGCCTTCATTTTCTGCAAATTTCCGAAGAGGGAATCGGGAGAATCATCAAGGGCCATCGCCACAACGGCGGAATCCAAAAAGGCTTCTAAATTTTTGGGGTAAGCCGTCCAAAGGGTGTCTTGAACAGCCAAATCCCGGGCGCGGACACCGTCCCAATAATACCAGTCCCCGGGCATATTCCCTTCAACGGAAAAAAAGTCCCCGGCAAAATAAGGAATCGAGTCGAATTCCTTGACGGCGACCCCAGCAGCCCCCGGCGGCGCAAAAAGGACATTTCGCAAGACCAAGCTCGAGCGCACCCAGACCGGATTTGAATCCGCCACCGGAATCCCCGATTCAAAGCCACCGTAATTGCCGACAAACGGACCCGTTTGCAACTGTTTGGATACGTCCCATTTTTTCCAAAGGCCTTTCCCCGGCAAATACCGTCCATAAGAAATTCCTTTAAAATAAACAGGCCGCCGGGGAGAATATATCCGGAAAACGACAGCCCCTTCTTGGCTGCCTGAATAATTTTCAGCAAAAGAGCCGAGTTCCCCCACAGTCGAAAATCCCATTTGCCGCCACGCCATGCTGCGGGCCGATTTTCCCCACGACGCGCGGGCCGATTGCAGCATCTGCCAGATTCCACCCAAAGCGAGCAACGTGAGCAAAAGAGACGCAAGCCAAAAAAGCAAGCCGCTTTTTATCTTCTTCCGGGGACGGATTTCAAACAGAAACGCAGCAAAGGCGACAACTCCCGCCAAAAGGCCGGAAACGCTCCATTCAAAGGTTCCCAGCAAAACGGCGGCCAACGCATCGAAAAGGACAAAGACTTCTTTCCCTCCGCGGCCAACACTTCGCCACTCCACAAGGGCCAAATACAAAAGATACCACGCCGGAATGCAAAAGAAAAGCGGAGAGAATCCACCAGGCGGATTCGGATACGCCGCAAACCAAATGGCAAACGGAACGATTCCCGCGTACAGCCAAACCCGGCGCAAAACGGGAATTTTTCCCATTCGGAGACGGCGATAAATCAACAGGCAGAAGAATAACGCGACTGCTGCCAAAATCCAGGCTGACGACGCAAATCCCAGCGAAACAATGGCGGAAACGAGAATGAGCAGAGCGCCTTCCGGAGAGAGTCTACCGTTCACAGGGAATCCTCCCTGCCGATACAGACAAATTTGACATCGTCTTCATCCACAGCGGAGTGCGTTTTGTCGACGACAACAATTTGCTTATCCACTTTCCAAGGAACCCGGCGCAAAGAAACGGAGAGAATTGGAGAATCCTCTGCCGGAACGGCGTTCCACGCATCCAGTTCATAATGATTCCAGATTTCCGCGCGGGGAATTTGCGCCAAGACTTTCAAAATGTCCCTTTGGGCAAAGGGCGCTTTGAAGGGAATTTCCTTGTCACCGATAAAAAAACGCGAAAGGGCGCCCCGTTCCAAAAGCCAATACGCAATACTTCCGCACAAGCGGATTGCCGTCTCCACGCACATTTTTTCGTACAAATGCGTTGCGGAAACATCCAGAAGCAATACGATTCCGCCGCCCGATTCCTTCTCGTATTCTTTGGTAAATGGCCTCCCATAACGGGCGAAGGCCCGGTAATGCAAATCCCGCAAGCTGTCTCCATCCCGGTATTCTCGAACACCGAAAAATTCCCGTCCCCGGCAATTTTCCGGGCGAAGACAACGTTCAAAACGGGCGCCACTCTTCCCGGCGGTCAAAAAAGAAAACGACTTCAGTCGGGATATTTTCGGAGCCACCACCAATTCAACCGTTTTCCCATAAGGATTCAAGCGTTGAACAAGTCCTGACGGATGCCGTTCGACAAGCGATATTCCCGGCAAATGAAAAACGCCACGCCGATGCGGCAAAATCGTTCCGTTCCCAAGCGACTCTAACGAAGAATCCATCCGGAAAGATTCCCAGCAAACGCCCTCTTTCAACGGTCTTTCAAAAATCGCAGACAGACGAAGCGGCTCGCCTTCTGTCCCCAGCGGAATTTCGATTCGCAAAATGCGGTTTTTCGGTTTTCGCCTGGAAAGAAGCGCCAGAATTAATGAAACGGTGAAAAAAAGTTCCAAGCATTTCAACGGGAAAAATCCGGGAGCGAACAGGAAAAAAGCGCCAAATAAAAGGAGTGCACAAACGACATGGCCCGCCGGGCTGAAAACCTCGCTCCAGAAAAAATAAACCCGCATCAACCATCCGGATTTTTCCGGCATCCGCGGATACGCTTTCCACAACCACGCCACTTCTTTGAAAAAGCGCATTCCATCACCTGGGAACGGAAATTTCGCGGCGGATTTCTTCTAAAATGGCGGCAGTCGTTCCGGGCGCGGAATCCTCTGCAAAAATCCGGTGGGAAAGGACGGGGAAAAGAGCGCGTTGAACATCATCGGGAAGAACGTAGTCGCGATTTTCCATATAAGCGAACGCGCGCGAAAGCGCGCACAAAGCCATCCCCGCCCGCGGACTCGCTCCAAGCCTCAAACCCGGACGGTTTCGAGTCGCACGAACAAGCTTTACGGCATAAAGTTCAAGTTCTTCGTCCATGTGGACATTCTTCACCTCGGAACGAATCTTCAAAACATCCGCCGGGGTCATCACCGGTTCAAGCTTTTCAATTGGCTGTCCAAACCGGTGTCCGCGAACAATGTCGAGCTCTGAATTTTCCGATGGGTATCCGATGGATATCCGCAACAGAAAACGGTCCATTTGCGCTTCGGGAAGAGGGTAAACGCCGCGGAATTCAACCGGATTTTCCGTTGCCAAGACCAGAAAAAATTCGGGCAGCGGAATGGAATTTCCCTCTAGCGAAACGGCGCGCTCTTCCATCGCTTCGAGCAGGGCGCTTTGCGTGCGCGGGCTTGCCCTGTTGATTTCATCGGCAAGCAGGATTTGCGTAAAAACGGGACCTTTCCTGATTTCAAAATCGGATTTTCCCGGACGAAATACAGCCCCGCCAGTCACATCGGCAGGCAGCAAATCCGAAGTGAACTGGATGCGGGAATATTCGGCAGAAAGCGCCTTCGCCAACGCCTTGGCCAAAGTCGTCTTCCCTGTTCCTGGAACATCTTCAATCAACACGTGCCCATCGGCGAGAAGCGCTCCGACAAGAAGTGAAATGGAATCTTCCTTGCCTAAGATAACAGAGTTCAAAGCTTTGATCAAATGCGGAATCATTTTGAAAATCCTCAAAAAACTTTTTAAATATAATACCGAAGTTATGACAATTCTAACCGTTCCCGCTTTATTTTCTGCAGCCGCCTTGATTTTCCTTTTGGCGGATTCCATTTTCCACATGGATAAAGACCGGCGCAAAACGCTCCTCGTTCCCGGATGCATCCAACTTTTCGCCGTTTGTACGGTTCTCATCCGCGGCAGAGTCCTTCCCGGATTTCTCCCCGATGAAATCGTCACCCTTTTCATCTACTTTTTCAGCCTGTATTTAACGTTCTACGCGTCCACCGTTTTATTTTCTCACCACCGGCGGATTTTGCACGCTTCGCTGTGGAGCCTTTCTGCCATCGCCTGCTGGATTCTCGCCTTTTTCGGCGGAAAAGTTTAGTATAATAAGGATATGAGTCAAATCAAGAACATCGTCATCGCCGGTGGAACTCACGGAAACGAACTTTCGGGAGTGATGCTCTTTCGAAAATGGGCGGCAAACCGCCAGCTTTACGCGGACAAATGCCCATCGGCAGACATCAAACTGGTTCTCACCAATATCGAAGCGGCAAGCGTTTGCAAACGTTATGTCGACAGGGATTTAAATCGCAGTTTCGCAAACCGGCTAATTTCCCTCAAAAATTCTCAAGCCTACGAAATCCGCCGGGCAAAAGAACTGAACAGCCGCTTCGGTCCCAAAGGCGCAGCGACAAAAACGGATCTCATCATCGATGTGCACAATACAACATCCAACATGGGCGTGTGTCTGATTCTTTCGGCCCGCGATCCGTTCACCATGCGCGCTAGCGCAGAAATCGCGACTGAATTTCCAAACGCCTTCATCTATTATCAGCCCGAAGAACGCGGAGAATCCCCTTACTTTGGAACCGTCGCCAAAGCGGACATTTGCTTGGAAGTTGGTCCGCAGCCACATGGAACTCTTGACGCGGACCTCTTTTTCGAAACGGAAAAAATTGTCGGACGTTATCTTGAACTCGCGGACGAATGGAACCGCGGCGTTTTGCAGAAAAAGCCCAAAAAGAAAGTCGATGTGTTCACGCAATTCAAGGACATTGATTACCCGCGGAAACCGACCGGAGAAATCACCGCCATGGTCCATCCAAATCTTCTTCGCGGCGATTACAAAGAAGTCAAGCCTGGAGAACCTCTTTTTATTTCATTCGATGGTCTAGATGTTCCCAATACGGAAATTCAAAGCGTTTGGCCCATCTTTATCAACGAAAGCGCCTATTACGAAAAAAAGCTCGCCATGAGCCTTACCCTGAAAACTGTCGAGGAATGGTAATGACCGAAAATGACAACGAACTGCAGAACCTTTCTACAGATGAAAAAATCAACGCGCTGCTCTCTCTCATTCAAGAGCAGCGAAGCGCACCTTACGATTCCCGCTTTGACGAAATCCTCGACGGATTTGAAGATTTCTTGATGACGCGCCCGGAACCTCCCCGCGAATGGCAAGACCGCTACGACGCTTCGGGGAAAAAATTCGACTATTGGCAAGTCGTCCTCCCCCAAGATTTCCAGGACCCCTTTGAAGACGATTTGGGAAACATCCGCCGCTTGCGCAATGAATTTTCCGAAACAAAGCCTTCGATGGCTTTGGAACACGCTCTCATTTCGCGGAACTATTTTTTATACGAAAACGGTCACGCCGCTCCCATTCCGGCTCCACGGCCCATTTTGATGCTCGAAAGCATGGACGATGAAAATTCAAAAATTGACTGGGACTGCTGTTTCACCCTCTTTGGTGACGGAAGCTTTTACGCTTACAACTTGAACAACGATGATGAAGAAGAACTCGGCGAAGACTTCAAATGCATTTTGAAAGACAGAATCGGAGTCCTCTCGGAAATGCGTTTGATTGTTCCCGCCGAAGGGCGCGATTACGGAGTTCTGCACAGCTGATGTCCCTGTTCAAGACATTGTCCATCGCCTGCGGAATTTTTGCTGCGTCCGGATTTTCCGCATTCATCCAAGCGCCGATTCCCCCATCGGAATCCGGGAACTATTTCGAAGATTCTAACGGCGACGGTAAAATGGACCTCGTGCATTTTACTTTTTTGGGAAAACTTTCGCGGAACTATCTCGATTCGACGGTAAAGAGTTTATCGTTCAACTGGTTTGACGCAAGCGGAACCATCAGAAGATTTTCTTTTTCAGGTTCAGAACTTCCTTTCGATTCCACACAAGCGAATTCCATCCACATTCAGATTCCCACCGAAAACTCATCGGCGACAGAGACCTCCCTTCCGCGACAAGCCGAAACGGCTCTGATTCTCTTCGACGATTCTTCTTCCATGGAAATCCGCATGCAGGAACGAATCGCGCCGCAAATCAATTCCGCAATTCTTTTTTCGGCACAAAAAAACGAATCGGATTCTTTAATTGTATCCTTCTCCGAACCCGTGAAAGAAATGTTCCCCGGAGAACATTTTTTAGAATTCCGGCATTCAGAAGAAACCTGTTCTCTGTCTACGCAAAACGCCTCTTGGGATTTTTCTCACTCCACGGTAAAAATAAGCCGGATTCCCGGAGAGGCCTTTCCCCAGCCCGGCGATTCCATCCGCATTTTACCGGCATCCATCGCCGATACGCTTGGAAACAAAACCGGAACCGATTCGCCGTTTCGGAAGATTTTCAGCGTTTATCCTTTCCGATTGCAAACAAATTCACTTGCCACAGTGACGCTTTCCCCCAAAACGGAAATTCCCATTTTTGAACGTATTTTCACCAGTCCAGAGTTCAAAACACCCGAAAAAAATTCACTGGGAATCGCGATGACTTTTGGCGGTGAAGAATTGCGGGAATACCTCCAAAAATTCCGCAGCACAAAAGAAACAGTATTTCCGGAACATTTGTCCCTGTCGTTCGCCTTGCAAATTTACACTCGTACGGGCGAATACGTGACAAGCGTCCATTCTACGACAAAATGCTCGGACGAAAAATTTCCCGGCGGGAACTGCCTCGCCAATCCGCAAACCATTTTTCTCCGGTGGAACCTGATGGCAAACAACCGGCAAATCGTGGGAACCGGAGTTTACCTGGTCAAAATTTTGGCAGAAGTCCGCTATCAAAAAACGCTTTTGTGGCAAAGCGGAAGTGGAAAAAGCGCAGTCCAAACTTGGGGAATCAAAAGGATAGACAATGGAAGCCTTTGAACGGGATATTTATGCGCACTATTTTAAAATCGGCCATTTCCGTCCCATGCCCAATGCGCCCACGGATATTTCGTTGGACGCTTTGATTGAAAAATACGAAGCCTTCTTTTTTGATGCTTTTGGAACATTTTATTGTCGAGGAGAAGTCCTGTATCCCGGCGCACTTGAAATGTACCAGAAGGTCCGGGCCTCGGGAAAACCGATGCGGCTCGTGACCAATGCGGCATCCTCGGCGATTCCGCAATTTGTCGAAAGCTTAAAGCGCATGAACATTCCTTTCGAGGAATCTGAAATCATTTCTTCCGGCGGACTGTTTTCCCATTTCGCCAAAGAAAAAGGAATTCACGAAGCGTTTTACATTGGCCGTCCCGGCGGAGTCGCTTTTTTAAAAGAAGGCGATGTCTCCGTTTCCGATTCCCCTTCGGAAAATACGGTCATCATTTCTTCGGTCGCCGAAAACCAAAAGCTTCTCGACAGGGCTAAAGAGATTCTTTCTTGTCCGGGCGCAAAGTTAATCGTGCTCAATCCAGATGCCTGGGCCCCGCGGATGCAAGGGGCTCGCGAAGGGGTTTCCGGATGCGAAGCGCACAAACTTTTTTTGGAACGGCATCCGGAGACTTTTTATTTGGGAAAGCCGTTCTATCCCATTTTTGAAAAAGCCTTGCAGAGTCTTCCCGGAAAATTGAAGACCGTGATGGTTGGCGATACGCTGGCGACAGATATCGGCGGCGCGTTGAATGCCGGAATCGACGCGGCACTCCTTATCGGAAGGAATCAACCTGCCGCGGAACTCAAATCCGATGAAGCGTTTTTAAAAACAAGACCCACTTATTACTTGCGACTTGGCAAATAATCGCCTTCGTTTTTCTGCAAAAGGGCAATTTCTTCTTCCTGCTGTCTCGCCGCTTACCGTTGCAGGCAAAGTTCCTTTCTGCAAAAACGGTTCTCCCTTTGCCGCCGAAACCGTGCAAATTTCAAACCGCCAGCAGAAAAGGATTTTCGTTTGAAATCCCAACCAGCGAGAGCATTCCTTTTCACCGTTCTCATGCCGAACTGCGCCCGGCACGACTCCAAAGCGACTCTTCGCCAGTTTCCTTCAAAATGTTCATCCACGTCAGCCGTCAAAAATTTTACTTTTCCACCATGAGTTGGGAATGTCGATTTTTACGCGAAACATTTTGTGAAAGACGCCGCAAGGAATGCCATCCGGGAGATTCCGGTTGTGTCCTGGCCGGGAGATTCCACTTCCCTTTTGACGAATCAAAAAGTTCAACGCAAAAACTTCCGGCGAAGCGCACAAAGTAAATCGATACAGTCGCCGTCAAAATTTTTGCCAAAAGCCGGCAGTCCAGATTTTCCTTTTGGCAAAAAATATCGGAGCGGCTATCAAAATTTGCAGGGGAAATTCCCGGAATCCAACAAGAAAAAATCAAAAAGCTATCTTTATCCAGCATCAAACGCCTTAGGAGACTCTTATGTTCAAAAAACTCAGCCTTGCCGCATTGCTTGTCGCCACGACAGCTTTCGCCTCTTACGATTATTATCAATTGCCCGAAGCGGGAAAAGGTACCGTGAAAGGTACATTCTACTACGACTCCGACGATCCCTGGTCTCAGTGGAGCATCAACGCCAGCGCCCGTTACGTTCTCATTCCGAATTTGGAACTTTCTATCCAGTCTTTCGGTTATAAATCTTGGGAAACAACCGGTTCGGATGGAGCGGGATTCACTGATTTGACTCTCGGAGCCCGTTATGCGATAATGCCCATTGTGAATCTTTTCCTCGACTTGAACCTTCCTATCGGAAGCAATGATGTCAGCGACCGGTTGAATTTCGCAATCGGCGGACAGTTCTCTCAGGAACTCGCCCCGAACTTGATGCTCGGTACAGAAGCTGGCATTATCTGGGGATTTGAACGGCACGATTTTGAACCCGGCCTGGTGACGAACATCGCCGCAGAACTCGGTTACGCCATTACAAACATCGGACTGACTCCGTTCGTTGGCTTGGAAATCAAATTCAAGCTCACCGATGACGAAGGCGTCGATTGGGAAGACAACGCCGGCGACAACAGTTTCAAACTTTGGCTCGGAGCCCTTTACAAAATCAACGAACAAATGGCTGTTGATGGAAAGCTCGTTGTCCGTTCTGGCGACAGCAGCACCTATCTCGATGGTGACGCAGCAGGCATCGCCGCCAATTTCTATTTCAATTTCTAATCAGACTTTTTAAAGTGAAAATCCGCCGGAGTCATCCGGCGGATTTTTGTTTTACCGCAATCCGATTTCCGAAAACAATTTTTGATACGCTGCCACTTTTTTTTCAAACGGGAGCGGATACGCGCGGCTGGAACTCGGTGTTCGATACAAGTGCAGCTGGCGTTCGCCAATCTGAAACGGACTTTTTCCTCCGACAGGGGGCGCTTCCGTTCCAAGAATCCGGCTGAGAGTTTCTGTCGCCAACGTTCCCGTTGTGTTGACCGCGACGCACTTCGGCAATTTTTTCAAGAAGCCCGTCACATCGGCCGGCTGAACGATTTCCAAAAATGCGTCCGAAGCGTTTCCCCGGAGGCGGTTGACTTTTTCGGCGACATCGTAAATCGCGATTCCCGTTTCGTTCAAAAATTTGACGATTTTTGTTTTGTCAAACATCCGGGCTTTGGGGCAAATAAAATATTCGCGGTCATCAAAAAAGACCTTTCCCAAAATCCGCCACATGTCGTTGTTGAAATTCGGGTAGTAAAAATCCATGCACCACCGGTTTTGCGGTGGCGGAAAACTGCCCAGCATCAAAATTTTTGAACTCGGCGGAAGAAACGGTTTCAGCGGATGCGTTTCCGCAGACAAACTAAAATTCCTCGGCAAAATCCGAAAGAGGATTCCGCAAAGCATGACGCGGACCCGGTCCGCCGTTTTCCGAAGAGGCGTAGCCGATATCCAGCAAGCAGACCAGCTCCATTTTGTCCGGAATTCCCATCGCCTTTTTGACGTCTTCCGCCTTGAACCCTCTGGCCCAAAGGCTTTCTAGACCGCAATCTTTAGCGGCAAGCATCATGTGCGTCGTGACAATGCTCGCATCTTCAAATCCGCAATCGTGATCATCTCCATGAGCAAGAGCCTTGTAACTCCGCGATGTGTCGAAACAGACCATCAAAACGACCGGAGCGTTGTAAGCCATTCGTGTCGCCGCTCGAATTTTTTCAAGTGATTCGGAAGAGCGCAAAACATAAACGTGAACCGGTTGCGCGTTCGTCGCCGTAGGGGCAATGCGGCCCGCTTCCAAGACCAGATTCAACTTTTCCTGTTCCACGGCTTTGTCAGAAAAGGAACGGCAGCTGTAACGGCTGCGCGCTAAATCTAAAAATGACATAAAAACCTCTCGTTCCTAGGAAATATACAATAATGCGATTCGTCCATGTGCAAAAATATTTTATTCAAAAGTTCATCTTTCTTTTTCAGGTTCTCTTTGGGCTGGGAAAAGTTTCCGCATCAAAAGGAACAGCCCAAATTTCACCAAAAAGGCTCGCCGTCTGCGTTCTACCACGTGCAAAACTCCAACCTCCGCAGAAAAGGCTTCGATTCGAAATCCCACCCAAGAGAGTTTTCATATCTAAGTTCCAACAACCGATTTCTCATTCCGCATTCCGCATTCCGAATTCCGAATTTCTAATTACGCACAACGTGCTTGCGAAATTCGGGCGTTAAAATTTCACAGCGTTTATCATTCGGCCGTGACGCATAAACTTTGAGTTCTTTCGTAAACAGGCCTGTCACTTCAAAGCTCACCTTCCACGAATTCGAATCGGGGCAATTTTCCCAAGCATCCCGATTTTTCGCGCGCCAGGCGAACTTGCCCGCTTTTTCAAAATGAAAATATTCCGATTCCGAAGGGGCGTAACCCAATCGTTCCCAAGAGCCCAAGCGTTTATTCTTTGCGAAATAATCCCGTTGCAATTGGCAAAAGCGGAAAGCTTCCTGTTCGAGTTCTGCCACTTTCAAAGGCGTTTCCCGCGTTGAATCCGTCAAACGGAAAATCAAAAACGCCCCCAGAAGAACTGAGGCCAACACTCCGACAGCGATTAAAACGCCTTTGGAATGCAAGCGGAAAAATGAACGGATGTTCGAAAAATCCTCTGGAGATTCTTCCACCGAAGAGAGCTTCAAAATATGCGCAAAAAGAAGTCCCCGCGCCGCCAATTCCGGAAAAAGCACAGAAAAGATTCCAACAGAAAACAGCACAAATCCAAAAATGAATGCGCAAGGAATCAGTCCGCAAACGATGGGCAAAAGTTCATCGCGAACTGTCAAAATGATTTGCATCAACTCCCTGTCTTCCGCAAACGTATTCAGCGCAATTTTCCCCGTAAAATTTCCATAACGCGCCAACGCCTGCTCCACAATTTTCGAGGCGAAGCCGTCGGCAAAGTTCAGGGCAAAGCCCATCGCAATCAACACGATTCCAAAAACGAGAACGCCTATTCCCAAAACTCGGACTGTGCGTTTTTTTGAAAACCCTTCGCATTCTTTTGTCATTTCGCCGTTTCTCCCTGTGAAGAAAGTTCTAACGCCATTTTTTTCGCCGTCGAAAAGTCCGCTTTTCCCGTTCCCAATTTGGGAACCTGTTCCACGCGGAACGCCGCGCCAGGAATCATCATTTGAGGAATTCCAGACCTGCGAATTTCCCGCAAGATTTCGTCCGCATCCTTTTCTCCCGAAAACAGCAAAACAATTTTTTCGCCCTTGACCGCGTCCGGAATGGCGACAACGCTGTAATCAAAGCCTTTCAAAATGCCGGTTTCATTCAGCTTACCTTCGACGGCACCAAGAGAAATCATTTCTCCGCCGAGCTTTGCAAATCGGCTGTAGCGGTCAACGATGACGACAAAACCATCCCTGTCGAGATATCCCTTGTCGCCCGTTTTATACCAACGATGGCCGCCGATTTCCAAGATAACGCTTTTCGTGCGGTCCGGATCTTTCAAGTAACCTTTCATCACCTGGCAGCCGCCGATGAGAATCATTCCCTCTTCGCCTTGCGGAAGTTCCCCGTCCGTTACCGGATCAATAATCTTGACGCCGACTCCCGGAATCGCCATGCCGACAGATTTCACATTGGAACGCGGATCCGTTGTCAAGAAATCGTCTAGCAGAACATCTTCGGTGTTGAACGTGGCGACCGGAGCCGTTTCCGTGCAACCATAACCTTCGTAAATTTCTTTTTTGAACTTGCGGGCGAACAAATCCCGGATTTCCGGACGGAGCTTTTCTGCACCCGAAAGAACGAATCTCAAGTGTTTGAAACACATCGGATGCACCCAGCGGTTGATTCCCACAGCCCGTAAGAATGTCGGCGTTCCCACCAAAATAGTCACCCGGAATTCCGCACAAACCCGCGCCATCGTCTTCACATCCGTCGGTTCCGAGCAAGTGACTAAAGGGATTCCTTCAAAAAGCGGCAAAAGCACTGTCACCGTCAATCCGAACGAATGGAATATCGGAAGCTCCGCCAACATCACATCGCCCGGGCGAATCGTCAAGACGGCATCCGTTTGCTGCGTATTCGCCACCAGATTCCGGTGCGAAAGCATCACGCCTTTGGGAACGCCTTCCGATCCGGAACTGAAAAGAACAACGGCGGTATCGTCCGGACGCACCTTCGCCACAAAGAAAAATTCAAGGAGTCTCGAAGGCAAAAAGACCGCAGCCGCAAAGGCGAACATCCGGAACAGCGGACTGGAAAGCTTTTCCAAATCTTCGACGCAAATGAGTTTGCAGACCGAGCCCAGCTTAAAAAAGTCCTGTCCGCGGAGTTGCATTTTGTTCAACAGTTCCCAACTGGTGAACACCGTTTTGACCTCGGAACGTTCGATGCACTTGAGGACCGTTTCCACTCCAGACGTATAATTCAAATTGACACTGGTCTTGCCACAAGCCAAAATGCCCAAAAGCAGCGAAATGCTTTCGGGTGCCGGTGGGAACATGAATCCGACGCGGCTTTCCTTGGAAGTGATTTTTGAAACCGCGCGGGAATACGTCAAAATTTGCCGGACAAGGCCAAAACCCGAAAGATGATCGCCCTTGGGACTGAATATGGAAACACGGTGACGGACGCGCCGTTTGGCCGCCTTGATGCAAAACGGAACGATTGTCGGATAGTGGGACAATGCTTCGGACCAGGCGACCATGGAAAGTTCCCGCAAAATATTCCGGAGTTTCGCCGTATCCGTTTCCGCTGGAATTTCCTTGCCAAACGCAATGGAAACGACCCGTGTGGTCTTCTCACCGAAATTCACGCTGTCGTGGGCATAACTGGTTTTGCCACCCCAAACGCCCTGAATGTAAAAGGGGAAAAGTTTCGCGTTCGTGTCGCGGATGGCTTCCGAATAGTCGATGGAAAAACGCCCGATGTTGCAAGACTTCGCCAGTTCGCCTTCCGGGAAAATGATGACCGCTTCGCCGTGCAAAAGGGCCTTGCGGATTGCTGCCATCGCCGGTTCCGGATTGCGGCGGTTGATGCGAATCGCTCCGAGGAGTTTCAAAAGCCAGCGGGAAAATCCATGTTCGGATTTATCTTCGTTCATCGCCATGCGCAATGGGCGCGGACTTGCCATCTGCAATAAAATCCAATCCATGTAACTGGTATGATTTCCCAACAGCAAAACGGGACCTTCCATCGGAATGTTCTCGTTGCCGCTCACTTTTAAATTGTAGCGGAACACGTAATACGCGCGGAACATCGTGCGGAGCAACGATTGCGGAAACCGGATAAACGCCCAGATAAACGCCAAAAAGAGAAACAAGGAAAATACAAACAAAAAAGTTTGGCGGTCGATCGATGTGTGCGTCAAAAGCAACACTTCCAACCCGACGACAAAAAGCAAAAAGACCATCGTCACCATATTCGAAACCGCGACAATGCGCCCCGAAGATGCCGGACGGGAATACAGCAGCAACAAGGAATTCAACACGGTTCCCAGAGAACCGAAGAAAAGTCCCAGAAAAGCGTAAAGCATTCGCAAAATCACCGGATTGTCCGCAAACGGAATGAAAAAAGCGCAAACGCCGCACCCAAGGACAGAAACCGGAATCAATCCCACTTCAATAAAACGGTGCGAAGAATGCGAAGCCAAGTAGCCGCCCAAAATCATACCGCCCGCAGAAAAGACAAGCCCATTCCACGCCACCTGAATGAATCCTTCCCCAGAAAGGCTCTGCGACAACAGAACGAACACTTGCGCTAGTCCCCAAAAAACGGCAAGCCCGATAATCACCGTCCGCGAAAGCCCGATATACCATGTTGCATGGAAAATGCGCCCGGGCGATCGGATTTGCAAAGACTCCCGTTCCTGTCCCGTTTTCGGAATAAAAAACGCGGCGAGAGCCGAAAGAACGGCCATCCCGACGAAAATCCAAAGCAAATAATCCACACCCAAGAACGTTTCCGATTCCGAATAAAGGCTGAGCACGCCCACCGAAGCTATCAACGCCCCGACGACCATCACGCTGAAAACATGGGCAACTCCCGTCGAAAGCCTGTCTGCGCCAAACATTTCCTTGACAATGCCGTATTTGGCAGGGCTTCCCAAAGCGAACGAAGAAGCGACCAACAGCACGAACCAAACGGCAATATGCGGAAGCCCAATAGTCCAAAGGACTCCGATGACAATCGTCCCGGCGACAAAGCCCAGCGAACTCCAGGCGACCACCTTTCCCTTTCCAAATCTATCCGCGAGAAATCCGGAAATCGAAAACAGCGCGAGATACGGGATGTAGAACATGGACTGGAGAAGCGCGCTGTACACCGGGAGCTTGGATGCCTCCACCGAATATTTGAGCCATTGTTCAAAAAAAAGAAAAAGCCCCATCTGGATGAAAGATGAGGCTAAAACAGAGACCAGGTAAGGAACGAGACCTTTGATTTTCATGAAATTCCTTGGAGTATTTTCCTTAATTTAGAATTCATTTTTGAGCGAGCTCCAGGGCGATTTTCTTAGACGCCTTGAAATCCGCCTTTCCTGTTCCGAGCTTTGGAATTGCCGGAACTTTGAACGCCATTCCGGGAACCATCAATGGAGGAATCCCCGACTTGCGCAAATCCCGCAAGATGTCAGCAGGTTCCCTGTCGATGCCCGAATACAAAAGAACGACACATTCGCCCTTTGCGCTGTCCGGGATGGACGTGACCATGTAATCGCCGCCCTCCAAGATTTTCGTATCGTTGATGCGGAGTTCCACCGCACCAAGAGAAATCATTTCGCCGCCGAGCTTCGCGAATCGGCTGTAGCGGTCAACAATCGTGAGGAACCCGTCTTCATCGATGTGGCCCTTATCGCCCGTGCGATACCAGCGTCTGCCGTCCAATTCCACAATGGCGTCTTTGGTGTGCGAAGAATCTTTCAAATAACCCTTCATCACCTGGCAGCCGCCGATGAGAATCATGCCGTCTTCGCCAACGGGAAGTTCTTCGTTCGTTTCCGGATCGACGATTTTATAAAGTGTCCCCGGCAACGGCATACCCACTGTTCCCGGTTTGTTGTTCACCTGCATCGTCAAATAATCGTTCAAGAGAATATTGTCGAAATTCACCGAGGCGACCGGAGCTGTTTCCGTGCAACCATAGCCTTCGTAAATTTCCTTGCCGAATTTGAGCCGGAACGCCGTGCTGATTTCCGGGCGAAGCTTCTCTGCCCCAGCGATAATCAGCCGCAAATACTTGAAGCACATCGGATGCACCCAACGGTTCACGGTAAAGGCGCGCAAGAATGTCGGCGTTCCCACAAATGCGGTCACCCGGAATTCCGCGCAAACGCGCGCCATCGTCTTCACATCCGTCGGATCGGCGACAACCACAATGGGGGTTCCTTCCACAAGGCAAAGGATCACGTTGACCGTCAAACCGAAAGAATGGAAAAGCGGCAATTCGGCGAGCATCACGTCGTTTTTCGTCGCATTGAAAATGCACGAAAGCTGGGACGCGTTGCCAATCATATTGTAATGGGTCAGTTCCACGCCTTTGGGAACGCCTTCCGTTCCCGAACTGAACAGGATGACCGCCGTATCGGTCAGCTTCACCTTTTTGAAATAGAAGAATTTGATGAGCGGAACCGGCAAAATGACGCCCATAATCATGTGGAAAGCCATTGCCCAATGCGGAATGCTTTTCAGCACATCTTCCGCATACACAAAACGGCACTTTTCCCCGAGAACCGAATAATCAGTCCCCTTTTGCTTTAAGCGGTCCAGAAAGACGCGGCTCGTAATCACCGTTTTGATTTCGGCGCGGTCCATGCATTTTTGCACAATATCCGGCGAAGAGGTGTAGTTCAAGTTCACGTTGACCTTTCCGCAGACCCAGCCCGCCAAATTGGCGATGATACCCCCACCGGAAGGCGGCAGCATAATGCCCACATTTTTTTCGTTGGGGAACATTTTCTTGAAAACGCGGCTGAACGCAAGCGTCGCGCAAAGCAACTTGTAACCGGAAAGATGAGCGCCATCCGGACTGTAAATGGAAGGCCCAGACCCGACGACTTTTTTGCAGGCGATAAGCCAGGATTCCGCGATGGGCTTGTAATTTTGCAGGGAATTGCTCCAGGCGTCGATGGAAATTTCGCGGACGATATTCCGAATCTTGTTCGGGTCCGTATCTTTGGGCTGCGGAGCGCCGAATGACACCGTGATCACGCGCGAGAGCTTTGCGCCAAGAGACTGGGAATCCGACGATGCAGAATAAGCGAAACGGCTACCCCAAAGACCCTGAATGTAAAACGGCACAATGACCGCATCCGTATCCTTGATGGCTTCGGAATAATCCAACCGGAACGGACCGACAAACGGAGTCTTCGCCACTTCGCCTTCCGGGAAGAGGACCACAGCTTCTCCATTTTGCAATGCGGCCCGAATTTGCGCCATGGCGGATTTTTCATTTTTCCTGTGGATGCGGATGATTCCCATCCGTTTCAACACCCAGCGCAAAGTCCATTTTTCAAAGTGGTCCTTGTTGCTTGCAATGCGGAGAGGACGCGGAGTCGCCATTTGCAAAACGGCCCAATCGATAAAGCTGAAGTGGTTTCCCAAAAGGAGCACGGGTCCCGCATCCGGAATGTTTTGCAAACCGAGGACCTTCAACCGATAAGTACTAAAGAACGTCCGGAGCAAAGACCGCAACATCGCTTGCGGCAAATGCTTCAGGGAGTAGGTGAATCCGACGAAAGAAATCAGCGCAAGCAAGAAGAAGACAATCGGGAACACCAGATGCTGTTCATCGGGGAACAGTTTCTGCGTGTAGTGGATGACGAGCGTTTCAAATCCCAAGAATAGTCCCAAAATGACAATCTGGATCAAATTCGAAACCGCCAAAATCCGCCCGGAATTCGTCGGTTCCGTATTGTATTGCAAAAGCGCATTCAATGTCACCAAAAACATCGCGCCAAAGAATCCCACCAAGAAGAATACGATGCCGATGAGGATGGGCGACGAAAGGAAAGGAATGCACAAAAGGCAAATGGAAGATCCCAAAGCGCCCATGGGCACAAGCCCCGTTTCAATAAAATCCTTCGAGGCGCGGGCGACGATCAGGGAGCCGAGCATCAGTCCCAACACGGCAAAGAAAATGCCGTTTTTGAAAAGCGCAATCGTTTCATTCCACGTCGAATCCTGCTGGAATACGAAGACAAAAATCTGCACTCCCGCCCAAAAGATGGAAATTCCCACAATACACGCGCGGACGGTCGGCAATTTCCACGTGTGCACCACGTTGCGCATCACCGAAGACCGCCTGGCGGAAGCGTATTCCCTGCCGACTTTGGGAATCAAAAAGGCGAACACCGAAGCCAAAAGGCTCACCGTCATAATCACCCAGGGCCACGCCACCGTCTTGCGCAAAAATTCTTTCACCGTCGGAGCCGAATCAAATGTCGATTCCACGGCGGCAAGTCCTGGCACCATCAACGCGGCAAGCACCAGCGCCAACACGGTGAAAACCTGCAAGAAGCCATTCGCATAACCCAAAAGCTTTGTGCCGAACATTTCTTTCAAAATGCCGTATTTCGCAGGGCTGTGAACGGCAAAAGCGGCCGCGGTCAAAAGCGTGAAGAATATCGCCAAATTGTAAAACTTCAAGGTGTAAAACACGCCAGTCGCAATCAGCGAGGCGGTCATCACGACAGAGCTCCAGGCAATGACGCGACTTTTCGAAAAACGGTTCGAAAGAAAACTCGCCGGGACCACCATAAAAACAAACGGCAACAGGAAAAACGACTGGAAGAGGACGTTCCAGAAAAGCAATTCCGATCCCGAATAATGAGTCGCAATCACCTTTTGGGTAAAGACAAAATGCCCCATGACCGCAAAATTCGTAAAGAATACGGAGAGAAGCAGGGGCCAAACACCTTTAATTTTCCACATTTGATAGCCAACCTTTATGTTTTAACAAAATTAAATCCGGAATCGCGCCGCGCATCCCATGGTAAAACCGTCGATGAGCAGAGCCGAAGAGTTCGTGTATTCCCAAAGAGGGATTGAAAAATAAGGTTCCACGTCGAATTTTCCCAACCGGACGGTCACCTTCGGTTCTATGGAAATCGACATCGTATAGCCGAATTCATCTTCACCGCCGTAGCCTGTCGCGCGGACATTCCCCGGCGTATTCGACATCCAGTAAGTATCATTTCCGAAAAGGAATTCGAACGGGAAGCCCAGTCCCACCCGGAGCATTCCAAAATCAAACTCCGGACGCACTAAAAAGTAAAGTTCGTCTGCCGAATAATCGTTGAAGTCCCAAAAATACCAGGAATGCAGGCGTACCCCGAACGACTCCGGGTTGCCGTAAAGGCTCGTGCCGCCGAACACCAGCGCGGGCGAGGGAGACTCTCCGTTACCCAGCAATTTTTTACTGCCGGACGGAAAGACGAATTCCAAAAATCCCGCCGAAGAGGGGCTGCCGTATTTGAGTCCGAGAATCGGCCCCCAAGCTCCCGTCGCATTTTTAAGACCGTCATCCCGGATAGGATAGGTGAAGTTGAATTCCAATCCGCGGACCGGACGGACGCGAATCGTCGGCATCAGATTCAGCTGGGATTCCTTTTCGGAGAGGGAATAATCATCCCCGTCGTGAAATCCCGTCCGGTAAAAGGCTCCATAAGCGGAAAGCTCCAACTGAAACGTGGAGCGGATAACGCCGTATTCGTTCATCATGGCAAATGCCGACGAGGCGAACAGGGCGACAGCGACAACGGCAAAAATTTTCTTCATCGTAAACTCTTGAAATGGTTGCAGAAAAGATAGCTATTTTACGGAATCACGCAAGAAGGCCTTCCAGTTCTTCGATTTCCTTGGGAATATCCGCCGAAATGTCTTCGCAGCCGGAATCGGTCACGAGCAGGTCGTTTTCGATGCGGATGCCCACATCTTCCTTGTAGCGGATTCCGGAGACTTCCAGTTCGAAATGCCCATAAAGGCCCGGTTCATTGGACAACAGCATTCCCGGTTCCAGGGGCTTTTGCATGTAAAGCCGAAACGGATCGCCCTCGTGAATCTGTTCCCCAATCAAATGGCTCACGCCATGAGGACGAACATCGTAAAGCAGCCGATAACGGCCCCCGGCGGAGACCAGGCGACTTTCCAGCTCCTTCAAAATGTAATCCCATACGGCGCGGTCCAAATCGACGAGTTTTTCTCCGGGACGGACGTTTTTCGCATGGAATTTCTGCGCATCGAGGACGATCGAATACAATATCCGTTGCAGCGGATCAAATTTTCCATTCACCGGAATCGTTCTCGAAATGTCGCTGTGCAGAGTCCCCGCCCGAATTCCAAAATCCATCAGCAGGAGCTTGCCCGCTTCCAGCTTTTCATCATTCTTCACATAATGGAGGCAGCAGGCGTTTTTTCCACAAGCCATGATGGTCGGGAACGCCAAATCGCCGTCACTTTGCACTTGCATTCTGTAATCCAAGAAGAGTTGCGCATCGCGTTCCGTCTTGAAGCTTTTCAGATTTTTCAAAAACTCGCAAAAGGCTTTTTTTGTCCAGGCAACGGCCCGGCGCGCATCCGAAAGTTGTGAAGCGTCGAGAACGACCCGTTTGTCCAGATGCTCTTGGGCAAGGCTTTCCACTGCAATGTTTTCCGGCAAACGCCGTTTGAGTTCCGAAGCGAATTGCGCATTGTGGTCTTCGGCAACGCACCTGATTCCCGCTTCCGTGGAAAACTCCCAATAAAACGCCTTGACGGTCTTGCATTTTCGCCGTTCGACAAGTTCCGTCAAAAAATCCCAAAAAGACGCTTCGGGCAAAATGTTCCGAAATCCGGTGAGCGTCCGCAACGCGTCAACGCCTTCGTCCGAAAAGCCCAATTTTTCCCCAGTCCAGAATTCCTTGGCGGAATCTTTTTTTGGCAGAAAGAGAACTTCCCTGTCATCCGGATTTTCTGCCAGCGGATCCAAAATCATCTTGCATCCGGCCTGGTTGATTCCCGTCAAATACAAAAACGCCGGTTCCTGAATCATCTTGTTCCACGTTTGGACAAAGACTTCTTCTGTTCCCGGTTCACGGTTCACGCCGCAAAAGACGCCCACCGTATCGAGCTTCTGCAACAAGGCGGCCCGGCGATGGCGATAAATTTCTGCCGCCGGTTTTTCGACAGCCGGCTTGATAAAAACCCTTGAATAGCGATTCATGCGTTCAAATTTAATATATTCCGTCCGCCTCTTTCCAAGCATCAACCCTTTGCGGCAAGCGCACGTTTCCACTCCCCGAAGACCTTTCTTTTATTCAAGGCAAGTGGATTTCAAATGGATAATTTCTATATTTTCCCTGCAAAACCTTTTTTTCATAAGGAAAATACCATGAGCTACAAACTTGTCCTCATTCGCCACGGCGAATCCGAATGGAACCTCAAGAACCTGTTCACCGGCTGGAGCGATCCCGATCTTTCCGAAACGGGCCACAAAGAAGCAAAACTCGGCGGCCAACAGCTGAAGAAAGAAGGTTTCTCTTTTGACATTGCCTACACTTCCTATCTCAAACGTGCCATCCACACCTGCAATCACGTTCTGGAAGAAATGGACCTCGAATGGATTCCGGTCATCAAAAACTGGCGCCTCAACGAACGTCATTACGGCGCATTGCAGGGACTGAACAAGTCCGAAACAGCCGAAAAGTACGGCGAAGACCAGGTGAAAATTTGGCGTCGATCCTTTGACATCACCCCGCCGGCTCTTGAAGAAGACGATCCGCGCAATCCCCGCAAAGAAGCGAAATACGCCGCAGAAGATCCGGCGATTCTTCCGCTCACCGAATCCCTCAAGATTACAATTGACCGCGTCGTCCCCTATTGGGAAAACGTGATAAAGAAAGACGTCGCCGCCGGAAAGAAAGTCCTCATCGCTGCGCACGGAAACTCTCTCCGCGCCCTGGTGAAGTACCTGGACAACATTTCCGACGAAGAAATTATCGGCTTGAACATCCCGACGGGAGTTCCTCTGGTTTACACTCTCGACGACAATTTCAAACCTGTCGAACACCACTATCTGGGCGATCAAGACGCCATCAACGCCAAAATCAACGCCGTAAAAAATCAAGGTGCGAAAAAGTAAAACATCCTTTTCCGTACACGGAAAGCCGTCCTTTGGGGCGGTTTTTCTTTTGCTCCGAAATTTTTTCTCATTCATCATTTATAATGAGGAATGAGAAATGTACAATTCGGAATTGGTGCTGTGGACGGGAAGCTCCCGGTGATGGGGTTTGCACGAAAGCCTTTTCTGCCGTGGGTGAAGTTTGCACGGTTGGGACGGAAAAAGGCGGCGCAGACAGAATCTCCCCAGCGCCTCCAGACACGCATCTGTTCAAGTTCACCGAAATTTCAATTCGCCGCAAAATGCCGGACAAACTGGTCCGTGTAACGCAAACGGTTGCTGATGATTTTCGCCAGATTCCGCATGACGCCAAAACCGACTTCGGGATGATTTTCCAAAAAAAGCAAAAACGCCTTGCTGTCGATTTGAATGACACTCGCTTGCGTTTTGGCGACGACCCGTGCCGAATGCACATCGTCTTCCAAAAGGGCCATTTCTCCGACAACGGAACCCACTTTCAACCGGCAAGCCTCCAAAAAGCTCCTCTGGCCGGGAACCGAGAAATACACTTCGATATCCCCGCGTTCCACCACGTAAAATTTTGAACTTACCGTACCTTCTTCAATCAGGATTTCTCCTTTTTTCAATTCCTTGCGCGATAAGATTTCATCGAGTTTTTCAATGCATTCCTGTTTAACATCCTTGAATATTTCCGATGTCAACAAGGCTTCTGTCGGTGAATCTTTACGGATTTGTTCCATGGGGGACCTCGTCATTTTTCGCTTTTAATCTAAATTTGAATTGATGAATGCGCCACACCCAAATTCGACTTTTTTAAAAATTCCCGCTTTGAAGCAAATTCAAGGCATTCTCCGATTGCCCGGTTCAAAGAGCATCACCAACCGGGCTTTGATTCTCGCGGCCCTTTCCCGCGGAAAAACACGGCTGCACCATCTTTTGTGGAGCGACGACACCATCTACATGGTCCGCGCCCTTCGGGAACATCTCGGCGTAAACGTTCTCGGTGACATCGGAGACAATACCGTCACCGTCTCGGGGCAAAGCGGAACATTTCCGTCAACCGGGGCGAACATTTTTGTGGGGAATTCCGGCACATCCATCCGATTTTTAACGGCGGCCATCTCGCTTGGATCTGGAGATTTCTCGTTGACGGGCGTGGAACGCATGAAAGAACGCCCCATCCGCGATTTGGTCAACGCCTTGCAACAAATCGGAGCGAAAATTGATTATGCGGAAAAAGAGGGTTTTCCTCCGATAAACGTCCACGCCTCGGGCCTTTCTGGCGGACCATTGCGAATCAAAGGGAATGTTTCCAGCCAATATTTGACCGCTATTTTGCTCGCCGCTCCCTGTATGCAAAAGCCCCTTTCCATCGAAGTGGATGGGGAACTGATTTCAAAGCCCTATGTCACCATGACCATCCGCATGATGGAACAGTTCGGCGTCCGGGTGGAGAACGACCATTTTCAACGATTTTTCGTTCCCAATACAGGATATCATTCGCCCGAAGATTACGACATTGAAGGCGACGCGTCTTCGGCCAGCTACGCCTTGGCGGCGGCAGCCATCGCCAAAGGGCCTGTCCGCGTTGAAGGTATCGACAAGAACAGTTTGCAGGGCGACATCCACTTCGCGGAAGTCTTGCAAGAGATGGGAGCCGATGTCGCTTATGGCAAAGGCTTTGTGGAATGCCGGGAGAAAACCTTCCCCCTCCGCGCCATCGACAAGGATCTTTCCGCCATTCCCGATGCCGCAATGACCGTCGCCGCCCTTTGCCTTTTCGCCAACGGGAAAAGCAGAATCCGCGGAATCCACAGTTGGAAAGTCAAAGAAACAGACCGGATAGCGGCCATGGCAACGGAACTCCGAAAAACAGGCGCACAGGTCTTCACCACGGACGATTCCATCACGATTGTTCCTCCAGAAACACTCTCGCCCGCGGAATTCGATACTTATGATGACCACCGCATGGCCATGTGCATGAGCCTCGTCGCATTCGGCATTCAAAACGAAAATTCCATCGTCATCCGGGAGCCTCTTTGCGTGAAAAAGACGTACCCGGAATACTGGAGCGACCTTTCCGCTTTGACTGGAAATTCCTTCAACTCACCCGCAGAAGAATGAAAGCGCTCCTCCTCGGCATTTTATCGCTTTTCGCCGCGACCGTAAACGCCGCGCCGGCGGACTCCGCCACATTTTCCCCAAAGCCGTATCTGTCTGCCGAAGATTACCGCACCATCGCCGATTCTATGGTTCCCGGTTCCATGTTCGGAATATCCATCCGTTCGTTGCATTCGGGCAAGCAGTTGCTTTCATTCAACGCGGATTCTTTATTCACTCCGGCGAGCACCCTGAAAACGGTCACGACGGCAGCCGCCTTGGATTTTTTCCCACTCGATTTCCGCGCGAAGACTTCGGTCCATCTGCACGGAATCGTCTCCGGCAAAACGTTCCAGGGCGTTCTCCGGTTGCGCGGCGAAGGCGATCCGAACATTTCCGCCCGTTACTTTTCAGAACCGCTTTATGTTTTGCGCCATTTCGCAGATTCCATCCGCTCCAAGGGAATCGATTCTCTCCTCATCCGCATGGAATTGGACACAAACTACTTTTCCGGCCCGCGAAAGCCCGAACATTGGCGGCCCAATTACTTCAATTCCTGGTATGGCGCAGAAATCACCCCGCTTGAATTCAACGACAACTGCGCTTTAGTCCGATTGTCTCCGGGGGAAAAGATTGGCGATACCGCCACGGTATCCATAGAACCGGACTTGGGCTACGTCCGGGTGAAAAACTCCCTCCTCACGGTCAAAGGCAAAAAGCGCAAATGGCGCTATGCGCTGCCCGCCGAAGAACCCGTTTTAGAAATCACCGGAACGATTGGCGAAAAAGTTCCCGAAACTTCGTTTGCAATTCCCGTCCGGAATCCCAACCGCTATTTTCAAGTCGCCTTTTTAAAGGCGCTCCGCGAAAAGGGACTTTTTGTCAGGGAAGATTCCCTGCAACAGGCCGGCATGGAAATCCACGCATTCACCATCAAAGGAACTCCGCTGTTGAGCTTTCTCGATGAAATCAACCAACGGAGTCAGAACCTGCACGCCGAAACGCTTTTCCGGAATTTCGCCGCCACCAAATTCGGAACGGGAAACGTCGAAAACGGCATCCGCGGCGTCCGGGATTTCTTGACTTCACTCAAAATTTCTCCCGATGATTTTCTTCTTTATGACGGCTGCGGACTTTCTCCGAAAAACAAATTGAAACCCAGCGCCATCACCGAAATGCTGGCCAAAATGGCAAGGCATCCCAAAGGAGCCTTTTATATCCGGAGTTTCGCGTCTCCCGGAGTCGGCAGCGGAGCAAAACGCTTTCAAGGACTTGAAAACGGGAACAGAATCCGATTCAAAACGGGATTCATCAACGAAGCGCACGGACTCGTCGGATACATTCCCACCATCGACGGTGACACTCTTGTCGTCGCCACTTATCTGAATCAAACCGGAAAAATTCCGGACAACACAAGCCGAAACGCGTTGGATTCCATCTGGTCCGTCATTTACCGCAACGCAAACAGCGGTTACGCGTCCCTGTTGAAGATGCGGGAACTTTACATCCGGGGAGAATCCGTTTCCGGCTTAGAAAACAGGCTCCGGTTCTTTTCCCGTGAACTGCTGGGAAACCCCTATCTTTTAGGACCAACCGGTGAAGGATATTTGGACACGACAGAACCAAAGCCGTTCGCAAATTTGGATTCTCTGGATTGCGTCACCTACTTGGAACACGTGTTGGCGTTGGCAAAAAGTCCAAACGAAGACAGCCTATTTTCAACTCTCCAAAAGCTCCGCTATTTAAATGGAGAAATTGCGTATAAATTCCGCAAGCATTATTTTGTCGAAGATTGGATAGGCGAAGGAATCTTCGCCCGTCAGCTGCCCATGCCCGGCGACACATTTGAAACGCGCATCCTTCCCAAGAAAAAATTTTTCGCGGACAAAAAAATCCCTTTACAAAAAGCGGATCCGACCCTCCACCTGCGTTACCAGCCATTCGAAAAAGCGCTAGCCTTCGCCAAAACGCCCTGGCAAGGGAAAAAGACCATCTTGGGAATCGGCTTTGTCAGCCGGATAAAAACGTTGGACACCTTCCACGTGGGCTTCTTGATTTTGGACAACGGACAAATTCCCGTGCTGCGGGACGCCTCTTACAAATTCGAAAAAGTCCTAGACCATTCCCTCGACGAATACCTGGAATCGTGGAAAGGTTCTGGAAAAGTCCCCGGAATCATCCTGTTTGAATTTCTTTGAACCCCGCGCCCGGCAGGATGTTTCATTTCGAAAGCAGCCCGATGCAACGCTCTCGGATGCGCCACAGATCTTCAAACGCATAGGGCAAAGCTTGCGCTTTGCGCCACTTTTCCAAGAAATGCCGATGATAAGCGGTCTTTTCGGCGGCGACGTTTTCCGGATGGAACAATTCCCGGGAATCCAAGATGCGCCGTTCAAAATCCGAAGTGAAGCTTCCCTTCCGCGTACAATCGACCATCCGACCGTTTTCTAGCAAATAACAGTGCGCCTCGGGAATGTAGTTCAGGCGGGAATCTTCCAAAATTTCCCGGAGAATCGGATGGCTTTCCCCATTCATTTGAAAAATGGACACCATCAGGCGCACATTCGGAATCGCATTCTCCCGGGCGATTTCCGCCAAAACGGCATGTTTTCCGCTGCACGTTCCGCAACCTTCGGAAATCACAAGGGAAATATCTCCGGGATAGGCCGTCCGTCGGTAAGGAAGCGCGGCGACATAGGTTTTCAACTCTTCCCACGAAAGAACGCCTTTGGCTTTGACCCGATTCGTCAGCGGCGCATCAGCAGACAAAATCATTGCACTTTTCCCTTTCAGGCGCGAAGCAGGAGATACGCCGTATAACCGACATAGCACAAAAGAAACAGAATGCCTTCGACGCGGTCAAAATACCGTTTGCGGAAGGTGAACGCCACTAAGAATGTACAAAGGGCGGCAAAAATCATCACGGCAAAATCTTCGAACCGGATGCCCGTGGTGACAAGCGGTTTGACCGTCGAAGAAAGACCGAGGATGAACAGGATGTTGAACACATTCGATCCGATGACATTCCCCAGAGCCAAATCCGAATTTTTCTTGAGCGCGGCGACCACAGACGTAATCAGTTCCGGAAGGGACGTTCCCACGGCGACAACCGTAATCGCAATGACGGCATCGCTCATTCCCCACGCCTTCGCCAAATTTTCCGCGGCATAAAGGAAGAGCTTTCCGCCACCGACAAGTCCACCCAGCGAAATCAGGGCGATGAAAACGAGAAGCATCACGGGCTTTCCGCTCAGCCGCGAAGTCGCTTCGTCCGACGAAGGTTGCTTGCGGCTCATGACAACAGTAAAGGCGATATAGGCGAAGAATAAAATCAACAACAGAATGCCGTCAAAGCGGGAAAGGATCCGTTCGGCAGAATCCGAAAAGGGAATGTAAAGAAGCAACGGCAGCAAAATGGCGGCCAAAATACTGAAGGGGATGTCGCGGCGGACAACATTTTTTTGAATGGCGAAAGGCGCGATGACAACAGAAAGTCCCAAAATCAAAAACACGTTGCAGATATTGGAACCGACGATGTTCCCCATGGCGACGTCACCGCTCCCCTGAAGAGCAGCCGACAGCGAAACGCAAAGCTCAGGAGAAGACGTTCCCATTCCAACGATAGTGAGACCGATGACAAAACTGGAAACCTTGGCGCGCTTGGCGATGGCGACAGAAGAATCCACGAGAAATTCCGCTCCCAAAAGGAGAATTCCCAATCCGATGATAAGATACAAGTAATCCATGAAATAATAGTAGTAAAAAAAGCGGGAGTCTTCCCGTATACGGAAAGACTTCCCAAAAAAGGGGACGACTGTAAGCCGGGTTCTGTGCCGGCCGAAGTCGGCGATGACCATCTATCTGGATCCGCCATTGCTGACGGTCTCGAGCAACCTACCCGAATCCCGACTAGAAAGGCTACCTAGGCTCCCCGAAGGGAGCGGGATTCTGCTTGGTCTTGCACCGGATGGGGCTTGCCATGCCGCAATTGTCACCAATCACGCGGTGAGCTCTTACCTCGCCATTTCACCCTTACCCCTTGCGGGGCGGTTTGCTTTCTGCTGCGCTATCCGTCGCATTGCTGCGCCTGGACGTTATCCAGCATCCTGCCTTGTGGTGCCCGGACTTTCCTCCCCCGCTTGCGCGGAAGCGGTCATCCGTCGTCCCCATCCAAATGTAGTTAAAATCCGGCATTCGGAGGTAACAGGAAATTCGCCATTTTCAGCCATTTTTGCCATTTTTCAGTTTTTCCAGCCCCACAAAAGCCCAACGAGTCCCGGAAATTCCAAATTTCGGGAATCTTCGTGAAAATTTTTTATGTATATTTCAACCAACATCATTTTTGCATGGAGCTATACATGTCTTTTTCTCAACTTTGGAAACTCGCCCTCGCTTCTTTTTGCGCCATTTCCCTCGCAGCTTGCGCCGGTTCCCGCCAAGGCGGAGACAGCAATTACGAAGATTCTGAATACTCAGAAGACGGTGCGGCGGCAGCCCCCGGCAAAGCTCAGCAAGTCGATGAAGACGAACTGAAGAAAACGCAGGAAGAAGCTTTCAAGGCGACCGAAGAAAACCACGAACTCCGCCGCCAGATTTTCGAAGCTAAAACCAAATTGGGCATTTCGACGCAAACTCAAGAAGAAGCAGCTCCCGCTGAAGAATCCTCTGCAGAAGAAACGCCCGCAGAAGCCCAATAATCGATGGCTTCCGAAGTCCGCTATCCCCTTTCCGATGATTTGAAACGAATCATCGCTGGAGACAGTGAAACGGTTTTCCGCATGGTGGAAGACCGTTTTTGTGTTATTGTGCATTCAAGGCTTCCCGGACTTCGAATCGAAGCCAAAGGGAAACGGGCGGATATCCAGGGGGCGCTCGCCTTCCTTGACCAGGTAAAAATGGCGGCCAAAAACGGAGCAGACGTTTCCGCCGAAACACTCCACCGATTCCTCGGCGACGCGCAACAACGCGAAAAGGATTCCAAGCGCAGCGTATCGCTTCCCGGCGTCCCCATTCTCAGAAACCGTTTGGGAATCCCCGTTGTCGCCAAGACAAAATCCCAAGAAGAACTTGTCCGGGCGTGCAGCGAAAACGACATTCTCTTCGCAGACGGTCCCGCCGGCACCGGAAAGACCTTTTTGGCAGTCGCCATCGCCGTCGCCAGCCTGGAAAACCACGAAGCGGAAAGGATTTGCCTCGTCCGTCCGGCAGTCGAAGCCGGAGAATCCCTGGGATTTTTACCGGGCGACTTGAAAGAAAAGATTGCTCCCTATCTGCGGCCCATCCAAGACAGCCTTGCGGAACTGCTCCCCCAAGAAAAGCTCCGAAAATACCAAGAAGACGGTCTAATCGAAGTCGCTCCGCTCGCCTATATGCGCGGACGGACCTTAAAACACGCCTTCATCATCCTGGACGAAGCGCAAAACACGACCATTCCGCAAATGCAAATGTTCCTTACGCGCCTCGGGCAACATTCGAAGGCCATCATCACCGGGGATTCTTCGCAAATTGACTTGGGACCGAAACAGGTGTCCGGCTTTGCCCACGCCATCCGGCTTCTGTCCAAAGTCAAAGGTATCGCCCACATCGCCTTTCCGCCGACCGACGTGCTGCGCCATCCCCTAGTCCGAGAAATTGTCAAAGCCTACGAATCCGGAGGCAGAAAATGATTCCCAAATCTTTGAAAATCCACACGCTCATCGGTTGGGCAGCGATTGTCGTCTTGGCCATTGTCTTATTCCCCGACAGGGATTTGGCCCAAAAATCCGAAGTCCCCCACTTGGGCGAAATTTGTCCGCGGACCATCGTGTCGCCGATTTCTTTCGACGTTCCCAAATCTGCACAGGAAATCGCCGCCGAAAAAGCCCGCGCCGCAGACAAAGTTTACGCCGTATTCGAATTCAACCACGACGAAACGGTCCGCATTTCCAACGACTTGAAAAGCTATCTGGAAAAAATGACCCGCTACAGGGTTCTGCAAGCGGAAATCAACGCAGCGTCTCCAGAAGACTCCTCTGTCCACGCCAAAGTGCAACAAGCCTCCCAACTATTTCACCAGCTGACCAGAAAACTTTCCAACACGGCAGTGCAGCAGCTCTCCTCGAACAAGGCCGCCTGCGATTCTTTAGAAAAAGTTTTCAACCGGATGCTCGAAAACGGCGTATCCAACACGCTCCTTGCCGCGACCAACACCACCGTTCAACTTTTCCGGGACACTTACAATATTCAAGATGTCAAATTCATTCCTTATTCCAAAACGGAAGTCTCTTTTGTCCGCGACAATGAAGAACACAAATTAGACGCAAGCCGTCTCCAGCCGCGCGAACGATCCATCGACGAAGCTTTCACGGACCTCAAGCATTCTTTCAAAAGCCAGGGTTTGCAAAGCGCCTTTTACGAAGCCCTTTACGTTTTCACGTTGCCGAATGTCTTCTACTTGGAAAAAGAAACCGATCGCCGGAAAGCCCAGGCTGAAGCCCAAGTCAACGTTTCCAAAGGCATGGTTCCCCGCGGAATGGAACTGATTTCTCAAGGGTCCATTGTCACAAAAGACGTTTTAGAGCGCATCGAGGCGATGCAAAACGCCCTGCAAAAAGAAGAAGGTTCACGGCATTTCACCGCGGTTTACGGGCAAATGCTCTTTATCGCGCTGATTGTCACCCTATTCTTCCTTTATTTTTTCCATTTCAACGCCAAGCGGTTCAAAACCCGCCGTCAGATTTGGTCCGTCATCGTTATCGCCGCCTTGCAGCTGATTGTTTTCGCATCGATTCACCATTTTGTCGGCTATCTTCAAAAGGCGATTCCCAACTTGCCCCAAGATATCGACGCCATCTGGTTTTATCCCTTTATCCTTTCGCCCGTCCTTTCGACCGTTCTTTACGACAGCCGATTGGGAACGCTCTTCGCCGCGTTTTCCGCCGCCTTTGTCGGGATTCTTTCCGGTTATGACCTTTCGACGTCGATTCTCGCGTTCGGGATTTCGTGGGCAGGTTTGCACGGATTAAACAGCATCCGTTACCGTTCCCAATTCATCTGGAGCATCCTCGCCGCCGTCGTATGCTTCACGTTCGCTTTGGGCGTGCAGCTCCTGTTGCGCAACCGGTTCCATTGGGGAAACTTCTACCCCACATTCATCGCCGGCACCCTCAACATCGTCTTCTGGTGCGCCATTTCTTCCGTTTTGCTTGTGCATTTGGCAGAACGCCTTTTCGGCATCACGACAGACCTCACCCTGATGGAACTTTCCGACTTCAACCGTCCCGCGCTCAAACGGATTTCGGATCTTGCCCCGGGCACCTTCCACCATTCCATCCAAGTGGCGAACCTGGCCGAGAAAGTGGCGGATTTCATCGGAGCAAACCCCATCCTGGTCCGTTCCATGGCGCTTTACCACGACATCGGCAAAACGATGCGCCCCGAATATTTTACCGAAAATCAAAAACAGGGAATCAATCCGCACAAAGACATGCCGCCTTTGGACTCCGCCCAGATCATCATCAGCCATGTAACCCAAGGAGTGGAACTCGCCAAGGAATTCAAGCTCCCCGCCCTCATTTTGAACGGCATTTTACAGCATCACGGTACAAGCGTTGTCCAGTATTTTTATCAAGAAGCGAAAAAGGCTGACCCGGAAAACACGCGCATCGAAGATTTCTCTTATCCCGGACCCAAGCCGCAATCCAAAGAAGCCGCCATTCTCATGATTGCAGACGTTGTCGAAGCTTCGAGCCGTTCCATGGCAAACCCCACCCAAGAAAAGCTGGAAGAATTGATCAAAACGACCATCAACGCCCGCCTGAACGAAGGACAGCTTTCCGAAAGCGGTTTGAATTTGCGCGATTTGTCCAAGCTTTCGCAGGCGTTCCTTCAAAGCCTTGACGGAACTTACCATACGCGCGTGAAATACCCTGCGGCAGCACTCGCGGCGGGTAGATTCGGCAGAAAAGTGTAATTTCAAATTCCCATTTACAAAAACGGTCAGAGAAATTTTGACCGTTTTTCGTTTTAAAACATTTTTGTCAAAGCCCCAGAGCGCAAAGAAATTTCTGCGGCAACAAACCGTTGGCGAATCTCGGCGAAAGAACGCGGAGGGCTCAAGCGATTTTCCGATGTCACCGACAACAATTCGACATTTTTGTTTTTGACCATTCACAAAAATGTTTTGTTCTCTTCCTTTTTTGCATTGAAAATCGCGATTTTTCTTCAAAATCGGGAATTTTTCTTTGGCACGACTTTTGCATTTCCGGCATCGAAAAGACGTTTCGTTTTTTCTAACACTGGAGATTGCTTATGAAAGTCGTTACGGCCTACATTCAACCCGAAAAGCTCGGCGATGTGAAAGAAGCCCTGTTCAAGGCCGAAATTTACAAGATGAGCGTTACGAACGTACTCGGCTGCGGTCAGCAAAAAGGCTACACTTCAACCTATCGCGGAACAGAAACCGAAGTGCACCTTCTCAAAAAAGTCCGACTGCAAATCGCCCTCAACGATGAATTTGTCAAGCCCTGTATCGACGCCATCATTCAAGGCGCCCGAACAGGCAACATCGGCGATGGGAAAATTTTCGTCGAAAACTTAGAACAATGCATTCGCATCCGAACCGGAGAAACCGGCGAAGCCGCCATCGGATAAGGAATTCTCTATGGAAGATTCTTTGACAAACTTAATCGCCCCTGCAAATCTCATCGGCGAAAATCCAATCATCACGAATGCGCCGGATTACAGCCTTTTCGTCAGCGAAAACCTTTGGATTCTCATCAGCGCGATGCTCGTCTTCATCATGGGGCTGGGCTTCGCCTGTGTTGAATCCGGACTTTGCCGCGCCAAAAGCAGCGCGAACATTTGCTTCAAGAACATCGCTGTTCCGGCAATAGGCGTGACCGTTTACGCCCTTTTCGGTTTCGGCCTCATGTATCCGGGAGATTTCAACGGATTTCTCGGATTCAAAGGATTCGGCATCGGAGATTTTGAAAATCCGTTGAACTTCACCAGCGCCTACAATGGGCACTATACGCTCCTTGCCGATTGGCTTTTCCAGGCGATGTTCGCCGCAACCGCAGCGACAATCGTTTCGGGAGCCGTCGCCGAGCGCATCAAATTGAGTTCTTTCCTGGTCTTCACCTTTTTCTACGTCGCCATTGTCTATCCCATCGTGGGTTCGTGGACATGGGGCGGCGGCTTTCTCGGCAGCGAAAACGGACTTCTCTACGAAAAATTCGGCCACGTTTTCCATGACCTGGCGGGCTCAGAACTCGTGCATTCCGTGGGCGGTTGGGCTGCTCTCGCCGGAGTCATCATCCTAGGTCCGCGCCTTGGCAAATACAGAAACGGAAAAGCGCAAGCGATTCCCGCGCACAGCATTCCACTGGCGACCATCGGCGTTTTCATCCTTTGGTTTGGCTGGTGGGGTTTCAACGGCGGTTCCGCCCTGTCCGGCAATCCATTTGACACTTCGTTTATCCTGGTGACGACAAATCTGGCCGCCGTAGCGGGCATCATCACGGCAACGGCAACCTCTTGGATTCTTTCCAAAAAACCGGATGCGACCATGGCGTTAAACGGATGCCTTGCAGGCCTTGTCGCCATTACGGCAGGCGCCGATACTGTAACGCCATTCAGCGCCTGGTGCATCGGGGCTGTCGCCGGAATCCTCGTCGTCTTCGCGGTATTCTTCTTTGAGAGAATGCACTTGGACGATCCCGTCGGGGCACTTTCCGTTCATCTTGTCAACGGAATCTGGGGAACCCTCGCCGTGGGCATTTTCGATTACACGGGCCGCTTTTCCGTCATCACGCAATTCATCGGAATCATCGTGTATGCAATCCCCTGTTTCTGCGCAGCAAGCCTTCTCTTTTTAGCCATCAAAAAGAGCGTCGGTTTGCGGGTGAGCGAAAAAGAAGAACTCCGCGGATTGGATTTGAGCGAGCACGGTCAAGAATCTTACGGCGGATTCCAAATCTTCAGCAACACCTGAATTCGGGATTCCCCTTTCCCTCTTCGAGACGCTTGTCCAACAAGCGTCTTCTTTTTGAAAACTCGCGCATCAAATTTTTTTAGCGTCAAAACGGCAAGCGAAACGATTCTGTGTTTTATCGGTTGAGATAATCTATATTTGAATCACCATGAGTCTGTCGAAATTTCCTCCCGATATTCACAACATCACGCGTCCGAACTGGATAGAAATCAATTTAGACGCGCTTGCAAGCAACATTCAATTTGTCCGCAAATCCATCCCCAAAAAGACAAAGATTCTTCTCCCGGTGAAAGCGGACAGTTACGGGCACGGTTCTCTCGCCTGCGCTTATGCGGCAAAATGCAGCGGCGCGGACTTTTTAGGAGTCGCACACCTTTCCGAAGGAATCCTTCTCCGCCAATACGGCATGGACTTGCCCATTCTCGTTTTGGGACCGTGCATTCCGGCAGACTTCCCCTATCTTTCCGCATTCAGGCTCACCTCCGCGCTTTCCGATGTCAAAACGGCGGTCGCCTTTGACAAATATTTAGAAGAATCCGGACATTCGGGAAAAGCGCATCTGGCCATCAACACGGGAATGCACCGCTACGGGATTCGTTTCGATGATTTCGATTCCATCCGTCAAATCCTCAACTTGAAGCATTTGATCGTCGAAGGGATGTTTACGCATTTGGCGACAGCCGATATGTTGGACAAAGCTTCGAACGCGGCGACGCAACGGCAGATAGACCGGTTTTCAAACCTTGTCGAGATGCTCTCCAATGAAGGCATCCGGCCCGAAATTTGCCACTGTTCCAGTTCCGCCGGCACGCTCAGGCACCCGGAAAGCCACTTTGACATGGTTCGCCCCGGACTTGTCCTTTACGGTTACAATCCCATGGGTGCGACACCGCCCGAAGGCTTTGAATACCCCGAATTAAAACCCGTAATGACCATCAAATCAACCATTCGGACCATTCACGAAGTCCCTACCGGAGAAGGGGTTTCTTATGGGCAATACTGGGTTGCGCAACAGCCGACCAAAGTGGCGACTATCGCCATCGGATACGGAGACGGTTATCTTCGCGGAGAATACAACAACGGGCACGTACTCATCCGCGATGAACTTTGCCCGATTTTAGGACGCGTTTGCATGGATGCCATTATGGTCGATGTCAGCCGCATTCCAGACGTTCAGATAGGAGAAACCGTCGATGTCGTCAACGGTTCCGCAGATCCGCGCATTTCCATGGAATCCGTCGCCGAGGCGCACCACACGATTCCTTACGAAATTTCGAGCCGAGTCGCCCGGAGACTTTACCGCAAATACATCTGGAAAAACCGTCTCATTCGTTGGGATGACTTGAAAGAAGAATTCGGCATTCCGCCGTTTTGCGAATACCCCGTTTAAAGTAAAGCCTTAAAAATCTTTGCGAAATTCACATTCCAATGTGGACGTGCGAATTTCGCATTTCGGAGTGTGAAGCAGAAAGGCTCTCCGTGCCCCCCCACCCCGGAGAGTTTTCAGTTCGCAGCTTACAATTCCGAATTCCGCATTATAGATTCCTAATTCCTA
>CAYNID010000006.1:0-118045 GCA_964397425.1 uncultured Fibrobacter sp. | reverse complement strand
GGCTCGCCGACTGCGTTCTACCACGTGCAAAATCCCCACCACCGCAGAAAAGGCTCTCCGTGCAAAATCCCACACAAGGAAAATTTTCTGTTCGCAGCTTACAATTCCGAATTCCGCATTCCAAATTCCTAATTACTACTCCCTACTCCCCAATTCCGCATTCCGAGTGATGATTTTTGCCCGCCGGATGCGCGCTGGAGCTTTTTACATTTGAATTTTTGCTCGCCGGATGTCCGGTGGGGCTTTGAACATTCCTTCTTACTAACTTCTGACATCCAATCCCTCATTTTTCATTTACAAAAACGGCTCCGCCTGCACAGTCCAAACCGTGCAAACATCAACACCTCGCAGAAAAGGCTCCCCGTAAAAACCCCACACAAAAAAATTTTCAACAGCACCAATTCCGAATTATACATTCCTCTCTCCACACTACAAACTCCACACTTCTCATTCCTAATTATAAAAAGGCTCTCCGCGCCCCCCCACCCAAGAAAAGTACTCACCCCACAGCTCACAATTCCGCATTCCGAATTACGAATTCCGAATTATACACTCCAAACTCCTACCCCCCGCGAAAACAATAGAATCCATCCCTTATTGACGTTCATTTGCACCCGAATGAAAATCCTTTTCTATTTTTCAACCGTATGACACAGAAAATTTATTACACTCTGACCGATGAATCGCCGTTCTTGGCGACCCAATCCCTTTTGCCCATCGTCCAGGCGTTCGCCAAAACTGCCAACGTGGACGTGGAAACGAAAAACATTTCTTTAGCCGCCCGGATTCTCGCCGCTTTCAAAGACAGCCTTCCGGAAAACGCCCGCTTTTTCGGCGCTCCGATTTCCGACGACCTCGCGTTTCTTGGAAATCTCACACAGGATCCTTCGGCAAACATCATCAAACTTCCCAATATTTCCGCCTCCCTTCCCCAGCTCAAAGCGGCCATCGCAGAGCTCCAAAAGAACGGCTACGCTCTTCCCGACTACCCGGACTCTCCGGCTTCCGAAGAAGAAAAGCAAATCAAAGCCCGTTACGATAAAGTAAAAGGTTCCGCCGTGAACCCGGTCTTGCGCCAAGGAAATTCAGACCGCCGCGCCCCGCAAGCTGTCAAGAATTACGCCCGCAAGCATCCCCATTCCGACGGGAACTGGAACGATTCCATTAAAACGCACGTTTCCAGTATGCAAAAAGGCGATTTTTACGGCAACGAAAAATCCATCACGCTTCCGAAAGCCGATTCATTCCAGATTGAATTCGTCGACGAATCCGGGCACACTTCCATTTTGCGGAAACCCGCTCCGCTCCTCGAAGGCGAAATTCTCGATTCCACGGTCATGCACATCAAAGACCTGGAAAATTTCATCGCCGAACAAATGGAAGACGCCAAAAGGCAAGGAGTCCTTTTCTCCGTTCATTTGAAAGCGACCATGATGAAGGTCTCGGACCCGGTGATGTTCGGCGCTTTTGTCCGCGTTTTCCTCAAAGACGTGTTCAACAAATACGCGAATTTATTCAAAGAGCTGGGAATCGATCCGAACAACGGACTCGGCGATTTATACAAGCGCATCCAGGGAAATCCTCAAGAATCCGAAATCCAATCCGCCATTGAAAACGCCTTGAACAAAGCCCCGGATTTGGCGATGGTCGATTCTTCAAAAGGCATCACCAACTTGCATGTGCCAAGCGACATCATCATCGACGCTTCCATGCCCGCCATGATCCGCAATTCCGGGCGCATGTGGAACAAAAAAGGCGAACTTCAAGAGGTCAAGGCAGTCATTCCGGACCGTTCTTACGCGGGAATTTACAAGACCACGATTGAATTTTGCAAAAAGAACAGAGCCTTTGATCCCCGCACCATGGGAACCGTTCAAAACGTCGGCCTGATGGCTCAAGGCGCCGAAGAATACGGCAGCCACGACAAAACATTCATCGCGACAGCCAAGGGAATCATCCGGGCGACCAATTCCCAAGGCGAAACGCTTCTTTCCCAAGATGTGGAACCGGGCGACATTTACCGGATGTGCCAAGCGAAAGACGCGCCCATCCGCGATTGGGTGAAGCTCGCCGTAAACCGCGCAAAAGTTTCCGGCATGCCCGCCATTTTCTGGCTCGACCCGAACCGGGCGCACGACCGCGAAATCCAGAAAAAAGTCAGCGCCTATCTTTCGGAATACGATTTGACCGGGCTGGACATTTCCATTCTTCCCCCGACAGATGCCATTTACAAGACAATGACTCGGGCGAAAAATGGCGAAGACACCATTTCCGTCACCGGCAACGTGATGCGCGACTACCTCACGGACCTTTTCCCGATTCTCGAAGTGGGAACTTCCGCCAAGATGCTTTCCATCGTTCCGCAAATGGCCGGCGGTTACATGTTCGAAACGGGAGCTGGCGGCAGCGCGCCCAAACAAGTCCAGCAGTTCCTCGCCGAAAATTACCTCCGGTGGGATTCCCTCGGAGAATACTTCGCCATTGCCGCCTCCCTTGAACAGATTGGAACTTCCAAAGCGGAAGTCCTCGCCAAGACATTGGACAAGGCAAACGAAAAAATTTTGGAATTCAACCGGACTCCAGAACGCAAGCTCGGCGGCTTAGACAACCGCGGCTCGCACTTTTACCTCGCTCTCTACTGGGCAGAGGAATTGTCTTCTCAAACCGAAGACGATTCTTTGGCGAAGAAGTTCTCTCCCATTGCAAAAGAATTGAAAGAACGCGAAACGGAAATCGTCGGAGCGCTCGCCAAAGCGCAAGGAGTTCCTGTGGATATCGGCGGTTATTACGTCTCTCAGCCGGAACTTCTCAAAAAATGGATGCGCCCGGTAGAAGCGTTCAACCGGATTATCGACAACATTTAATTTGGGAACGCCGGATTTTCCCCGTTGGCTAATCCGGCATCCCTTTTATAAATTGCCCTTATGAAAGAAAAGCTCATCGCCTACATCAAAAGTTTCCATTGGAAATTTTTATTCCTTTTCGCCGCCTTTTGTATTTTGCTTGCCATCGTCAACAATGTCCGCGTTGACGACGACAAATCCGTAGAGTGGTTCGGCTCACAAAAAGTCTTGGAAAAACCGGAGAGCTACTGATGTCAAAAGTCCTCACGCCCGCAGTCCTGCTGCTCCTCTCCGCTTTTTTCACCGCCGTCTGTGTCGCTGAAATTTCTTTTCCGGAATCCATCCTCACATTCACCGATTACGAATCCCTGATTGAAAAATTTCCGAAAATTTGGAAGTACAACATCCACGTGGGGATAGCCTCGTTGGCGTTGGCCATTTTGCCCATTTTCCCCGCTTACCGGATCAACCGGGACTTCACCATCAAAGGCTTGGAGACGTTCTTCCGCATCGGCATCGGCGGCATGTTCATTTTCGCCAGCATTTTTAAAATCCAGGATCCCAAACAATTCGCCATTCTCGTCGCCCAATACCAGTTCCTGCCGGATTTCATCAACAATCTTTTCAGCCTGCTGTATCCGCAATTTGAATTTTGGTTTGGACTCGCTTTGATTGTGACTCCTTTTACCAAAGAATGCGCCCTGGCAATTTTCGGAATGTTCATTTCTTTCATCATCGCCCTGAGTTGGGCATTGGCATTGGACTTGGGCATCACCTGCGGATGCTTTGAACTCGAAGGCGCCCAGAGCAAAACCGAAACCTGGACGGCGCTAATCCGCGACCTGATACTCATCGGGCCGACATTCTACCTGACCCTTCGCCCAAACAAGAGCCTTATCGGACTTTGGCGTTCCAAATAAATTAAGCCCTTCATCCAATTCGAATCACCGGTTTTCACTTTAAAATATCGATGCCGGTGATTTTTTGCACCCAGAACACGGCATCGTCTTCGTTCAAGGTTGGCAAAGTTTACTGCCCACGGCACTAGCGGGAACCGTATTCCAACAGAATGCGTTTTCTTTTAAAGATTCGGGCTTTGCTTTCGTTTTGATACGTCCTGTTTCTAAATTGAAAACGGATTGAGCCGTGGGATGGAGGCATCTTTGCGGTATGGATGAACTTTCAACGGGATCATCCGAAAAGCGACACAAAATTCAATCCGGAAGAGGAACCTTAAGACCTAAGCGTTCCTCTTTTCTTTGCCAAAATTCCGCCCGGCAAAGCCATTCATCCGCCTTTTATCCCTTTCAAATGTAAAAATGCCGATACGAAGTTGCCGTACAACAAACGGCCAAAGACAAAATATTGATTTCTAATTATTTTTAGCTTAGGATTAAGCTCGTCACAGTGGCGAGTACGGATTGGTTAAAGAAGGAGAACCAATGAAAAAATGCTTCAAGTGTTTGACCCTTCTCGGGTTATCGGTTTCGCTGGCCTTCGCCCACGAAACTTTTAACAAGAGCGGTCAACTCGGTTTCGACAAAACATATTCGGCCAAATCCATGAAACATGGCCAATTAGGCATCTCCATTTTGGGTGATGTCTCCAACGATGCTGGAGTCGTAGAAGGCTACAATTTCAGCCATTATCTAGTCAACAGCACAAGTCGCCCGGACGGCATTGATCAATTCGTCGGTTTGAGCGGCTACTTCGGTATGTCGTTCGGCATGTTCGAAATCGTCGACGTGTCCGTGATGCTGCCGGTTTACTACGACCAGATTGAATTCAAGCATTCGGATGCCGCGAAGCAGGGATATCTGGGCAACTTGCGCGCCAATTTGAAGTTCCGCGCACCCCTTCCCGAAGATCAATTGTTCGACATCGCACTTATCCTCGGCGGCGACTTCCCGACGACCGATGCGGAAAAGCGCGGCACTTGGATTCGCGAACCGGACTACATCAACGTAAAAAAGGGTAAGAGCTTCGCTTACGGCTCGACCAATTCCATTTTCCGCATTGTCGCTGCGGCCACGATGGATCTCCGCAAAATCGACGCGGCGCCCATCCTGTTCCACTTGAACGGCGGATACCGGTTCACCGTGGGAAACGACGAGTTCCCGGGATTCTATTCTTTTGCGGCGGGACTTGAAATTTACCCGCTGTCCGTTGTCTCCATCTTCGGCGAATACTACATGGACATTGCCGATGGCGACTACAAAGCGATCGAAGACCTTTCGATGAACGAAGCTTCTGTCGGTCTCGTGTTCCACATCGGAAACCACATCGACTTGCAGGTGGGCGGACACTTCGCCATTTCGAAGGAATACTCCCACACTGTCTACGGTGGAAACGGCAAAAGCAGCTGGACTTACAAAGCCCGCACGACTCCGTCCGCATACGGATTCGGCGGCATCACCTGGTCCGGCTTCCTCATCGATCCGGACCGCGACGGCGACGGCGTTCCCGACGACCGCGACAACTGCCCGGACGAACCGGGAGATTCCCGCAACAACGGCTGCCCGTGGCCAAATCCGGACTTGGATGAAGACGGCATTTGCGACCCGTGGGTTGCCGAAAAAGGCTTGAGCTCTGAATTTGCTGATATTTGCGAAGGCATCGACCAATGCCCGAACGAACAGGGTGCCGGCGCAGACGGATGCCCGCTTGACAATCCGGACGTGGACGGCGATGGTGTTTGCGACCCGTGGGTCGCCCAGAAGAACATGCTCGACAAGTTCGCCGGCGTTTGCCAAGGCATTGACGAATGCCCGAACCAGCAGGGTCAATTGGCCTTCAACGGCTGCCCGAGCAAAGATCCGGATCCTGACCACGACTCCCTGTGCTCTCCGTGGGTGACAGACGAAGGACGTTTGGGCGACTTCGCCGGAATCTGCAGCGGCTACGATATGTGCCCGGGCGAAAACGGTCCTGTGGCGAACAAGGGCTGCCCCTGGCCCGATCCGGACGTGGACGGCGATGGCCTTTGCGATGCTTGGGTCACCGAAAAGGGTCTCGGCTACTTCTTCGAAAATCCGACCGATCCGAACGTCAAGCAATGCAAGAGCGTCGACAAGTGCCCCGCTGAATACGGACCCATTGAAAACGATGGCTGCCCGCTCGGCAATCCGGATACAGACCAAGACAGCGTGTGCGATGCTTGGGTCTCTGAAAAGGGAATGCTCGACGACTACAAGAGCGTTTGCACCGGCATTGACAAATGCCCGAACGAAAAGGGACCTCTCGCGACAAGCGGCTGCCCGACAGAAGATCCGGATGTGGACCACGACAGCGTGTGCGATCCGTGGGTGACCCAGAAGGGCATGCTCGACGTCTTCAAGGATGTCTGCACGGGCCTCGACAAGTGCCCGTATGACTCCGGTTCCGTCCAGAACAACGGCTGCCCGCTCGACAATCCGGACTCCGACCGCGATGGCGTTTGCGATCCGTGGGTGACTCAGAAGGGTATGCTCGACATGTTCGTCGGACAATGCTCCGGCCTCGACAAGTGCCCGCTTGATTCCGGCGCTGTCCAGAACAACGGCTGCCCGCTCGACAATCCGGACTCCGACGCTGACGGCGTTTGCGATCCGTGGGTGACCCAGAAGGGTATGCTCGACGTCTTCGCCGGACAATGCTCCGGTCTCGACAAGTGTCCGTTCGAAGCCGGCGATCCGGCTGCCGAAGGATGCCCCGTTGAAGAAATCAAGCTCGAAGTGTTCTTTGCCAGCGGCAAGGCGAAACTCACCGCCAACTCGAAGAGAACTCTCCGTGAAATGGCCAAAGACCTGAACAAGAAAGAACGCAAGAACGAACGTTATCAGATTCTTGGTTACACGGACGACCGCGGCAAGGAAAGCGCCAACTTGAAGCTTTCCCAGAAACGCGCCGATGCAGTCCGCTCCGAACTCATCAAGAACGGCGTGGATTCCAGCCGCCTCGAAGCCATTGGTAAGGGCGAAGCCGATCCGATTGCTGACAACAGCACGGCGGAAGGCCGCGAAATGAACCGCCGCATCATGATGAAGCGCATTCAGTAACGGTCGATTTTGACAGCAAAGCTCCCCGGCACAGCCGGGGAGCTTTTTTTGTTCCCTATTCAAACAGTTCGGGACTTTCCCGTTTGATGCTTGTGTAACCGCGGAATGAAACAATCAAATGGTCCAAAACGGGAATATCCAACAGTTTTCCCGCCTGAAACAGAATCCGCGTTACCGCCTTGTCTTCTTCACTGGGAAGAAGCATTCCCGAAGGATGGTTGTGGGCGACGATTATCCCACAGGCCCTGTCGCGGATGGATTCAATGAAAACTTCCCGGACGTGGACCTGAGTTTTGTCCACAAGCCCCTCCGTGACGACGTGAATCCCCAAAATACTGTTGCAACTGCTGAGAGAAACGGTCACAAAACATTCTTGATTTTTGAATTTGAGAAACGCCAAATGCGGCAATAAAGCGCCCGGAGACGTGATGCACGTCATGTGCGCTCCCAAAAAAAAGCGGCTGGAAAGTTCCAGACAGGCTAGAATTTGCGCCGCTTTCGCCATCCCCAATCCACCGACACAACAGAGTTCGTCCAATGTCGGACGGTGGGACATTGAAGCGAGGAGTTTCGCCAATTCTTCGGACAACGAAAAAACGTCTTTTTCCGCCGTTCCCCTTCCCAATACGAGCGCCAGCAAATCGGCATTGGAAAGGGACTCCGGCCCCTCTTTTTTCAAGCGTTCCCGCGGGAGTCCGCTTTTATCTCCGACAAACATGATAGCCTCCTTGTTACAGATCCATTCGGTACAACGCTTTTATTTGAACATTTATCCTTGGAAAAGTCCCGTTCCTCATTTTTCACCTGGAAATTGTTCGCCACGGGGAACGCGTTTTCAACGTCAAGCACATTTTCACCTTCTTTTGTCAAAATTCACCGATTTTTCTCTACTTTCCACCATTCTTTTCAAGAAAATCAAAAAGTTTTATTCAAAACAAGCCCATTTTAAAATGGATTTTTCAATAAAAACCAAAATTTATTCAAAAAGGCAGCAAATATTCCCTCATAAAATTGATTTCCCGAGCAAATTTTCTTCAAAATTCAAATTATTTTCAACAAAAATCCCGTCATTTTCATTTTCAAAAATGAAAAACAATTAATTTTTATCAAATCCACCTGCAATTTTCTTCCACTATGTACTATATTTGATTCACCAAAACCGTTAAACGAATTGAGATACTTATGGCAAATCATACATTAAGCGGCGCACAGGTGATTCTCGATTGCCTCAAACGCGAAGGCGTCGACACCATCTTCGGGTATCCGGGAGGATCCGCCATCCCCCTTTTCGATGCCCTTTTGGATTCCAACATTCAAATGATTCTTTCCCGCCATGAACAGGGCGCGACCCACATGGCAGACGGTTACGCCCGCGCAACGGGAAAAGTCGGAGTCGTACTGGTCACAAGCGGTCCCGGCGCAACCAACACCTTCACCGGCATTTACACGGCGCAAATGGATTCTTCCCCCATTGTCGTGTTAGCCGCCCAGACGACAACTCCCAATTTGGGCAAGGACGCTTTCCAGGAATGCGACACAAGCGGCATGACTTTCGCCGCCGTCAAACACTCGTTCCTCGTCAAAACCCCAAACGACCTTCCCCGCGTTGTCAAAGAAGCGTTCCACATCGCGCGGACAGGCCGCCCCGGCCCCGTCCTCATTGACCTTCCGAAAGATGTCACCGCAGGCCTTTGCACAGCCCCCTTCTCGGACGAAGTGGAACTTCCCGGCTACAAGATTCCGACAAATGCGGACCAAGCCTCTGTTGAAGCGGCTGCAGCCCTGCTCAAAAAGTCCACCAAACCGGTCCTTCTCATCGGTCACGGAGCCATCATTTCGGGCGCCTCGCGGCAAGTGAAGGAACTCGCCGAAAAGTTGAACGCTCCTGTCACAGAAACCCTGCTCGGTTTAGGCGCGTTCCCGGAAACGCATCCGCTTTCCCTGGGGATGCTCGGCATGCACGGTACCGCCTACGCCAACAAGGCCCTGCTCGAATGCGACCTGGTCATGAGCATCGGTTCCCGTTTTGATGACCGCATCACCGGAAAACTCGAAGAATTTTGTAAAAACGCAAAAATCATCCATGTCGACATTGACCCCGCCGAAGAGGGAAAAGTCCTGCAGCCAGACGTGTTCCTTTGCGGAGACGCGAAGCTCGTCTTGGAACAGCTCTTGCCGCTCGTTTCCCGGTTGGACACGGACAATTGGGTGAAAACAGTCCAGACATACAAGAAACGTTATCCGTTGACCTATCCGAAGCAAGGCGGGTTGCGGATGCAACACATCATTTCAACCGTTTACGAACTGACCAAAGGCAAAGCCATTGTGACAACTGACGTGGGTCAGCACCAGATGTGGGTCGCCCAGTTCTTCAAAGCGGATTATCCGCGCCAGTTCATCACCAGCGGCGGCGCCGGAACGATGGGATTTGGATTCCCCGCCGCCATCGGAGCCTCCATCGGCATCGGTTCGGATTTGGGATGGCCTGTGTGCTGCTTTGCCGGAGACGGCGGCTTCCAAATGACGGAAGCGGAACTTTCAACGGCAAAAATCCACAACCTTCCCATCAAAATTTTCGTGATGGACAACAAGTATCTGGGCATGGTCCGTCAATGGCAAGACATGTTCTACGACAAGCGTTATTCTTCCGTGAGCATGGTCGGAAACCCGGACTTTGTCAAATTGACCGAATCCTACGGCATCAAAGGCCTGCGCATCAAACGCTCCGCCGATGCGGAACGCATGATTCAAAAAGCCCTTGATTACAACGAAGGTCCCGTTCTCATCCATTGCGAATGCGAAGAAGAAGACAACGTGTTCCCGATGATTCCGGCTGGAGCGCCGCTCACCGCCATGATGACGGAACAGCCCAAAGGACAACTTGAAAAACCGACAGGGAGTACCTAATATGGCTTTGGATAAAAACACTACAGCTCATTGTTTGAGCCTTCTCGTCGCCAACCGCCCCGGTGTGCTGGTCCGCATCGCGCTCGTATTTTCCCGCCGCGGATACAATCTGGATTCCCTAGTCGTTTCGCCAACGCTGAATCCGGATTTTAGCCGAATGAACATTGTCGCCCACGGCAATCCGGAAATTTTGGTCCAAATCATCAAACAGCTCGAAAAGCTGGTCGATGTCATTCAAGCAAAAGATCATACCGGCTCCAATACGGTGGAAAAGGAACTGGCTCTGATAAAAATCAAGTGCAAACCGGAACAGCGCACAGAAATCCTCCAACTGTGCGATCATTTCAAAGCGACGACAGTCGACATGACGGACACTTCGATGATTATCCAAATCACCGGCAACACGGATAAAATCGACGCGATGAAGCATTTGCTGGACAAATTCGAAGTCGTGGAATACATCCGCACCGGCAAAGTCATCATGTTACGCGGTGAAGAAATTACTTAATCGGTAATTTACAGCAACTTCCCCAAAAAAGTCCCGCATTTTTGCGGGGCTTTTTGCTTTGCCGAATCGCCACGATCGATTGCCTTTTTAAATTTCAAGCATGAAAGTATTTGTAACCGGCGTCGCGGGGCAGCTAGGACACGACGTGATGAATGAACTGGCCAAAAGAGGACACGAATGTATCGGGAGCGACCTGGCGCCCGAATACAGCGGAATTCAAGATTCAAGCGCAGTCACCAGGGCTCCTTACCGCTCCTTGGACATTACGGACAAAGTCGCAGTCCAGAACACTCTCGAAGAAATTCGCCCTGATGCCGTTGTCCATTGCGCCGCCTGGACCGCCGTTGACTTGGCCGAAGATGCCGACAAGCAGGAAAAAGTCCGGGCGATTAACGCCGGAGGAACGGAGAACATCGCACTCGCCTGCAAAGAGTTGAACTGCAAAATGGTCTACATCAGCACGGACTATGTCTTCGACGGACAAGGTTCGACTCCGTGGGAACCCGATTGCAAAGATTACAAACCGTTAAATGTTTACGGTCAAACAAAGCTCGAAGGCGAATTGGCGGTCAGCCGAAACCTCGAAAAGTATTTTATCGTACGCATCGCCTGGGTCTTTGGCCTGAACGGCAAGAACTTCATCAAGACGATGCTGAACGTCGGAAAATCGCACGATACCGTCCGCGTCGTCAACGATCAAGTGGGAACGCCGACTTACACGCTTGACTTGGCAAGGCTTTTAGTCGATATGATAGAAACGGAGAAATACGGTTATTACCATGCGACAAACGAAGGCGGCTACATCAGCTGGTTTGATTTCACCCGCGAAATTTACAAGCAGGCGGGGCTCAAAACACAAGTCCTCCCGGTGACAACCGCCGAATACGGTTTGTCCAAAGCCGCGCGGCCATTCAACAGCCGACTGGACAAATCCAAATTAGCGCAAAACGGCTTCAAGCCGCTGCCAACATGGCAAGACGCCCTCGCCCGCTATTTGAAAGAGCTGCAAACAGGCGTTTGAACCCATTCGACAAAAACGCCGGTCGAATGAATTCAACCAGCTTTCTTGTGCAAAAAGGACTGCATTTTTACAGTCCTTTTTCATTTATTTTTCGGCATCCGCCTGCGATTCGCTGAGCAAATAAGCGTTGACGAACGGTTTGATTTTCCCATCGAGAACACCTGTCGTGTCAGAGGTTTCCACATTCGTACGCAAGTCTTTAACCAGCTGATACGGCTGCAACACATAGCTGCGAATCTGTGAACCCCATTCCACTTTCTTCTTTTCTGCAAGGCGCGCATCGCGCTTCGCTTCTTCTTCTTGGCGGTAATGTTCGGCGACCATCGTCGTGAGCATTTTCAAAGCCGTCGCCCGGTTCTGAATCTGCGAACGCTCCGTTTGACAGCTCGCGACAATTCCCGTCGGAAGGTGAGTCATTCGGACAGCGGAATCCGTCTTGTTGATGTATTGACCGCCTGCGCCCGAGGAACGGTAAACATCCACACGAATGTCCGCCGGATTGATTTCAAATTCGACATCTTCGTGTTCCGGATACAAGTAAACAGCGCAAAAACTCGTATGCCGCCGGGCATTTGAATCAAAGGGGCTGATTCGGACCAGGCGGTGCACGCCAATTTCCGACCGGAGAAGTCCGTAAGCGTATTCGTCTTTGACTTCTATCGTCGCACTGTTGATTCCGGCTTCTTCCCCTTCTTGCACATCAATGACTTTGAAATCCATGCCTTCGCGTTCCAAAAAACGTTTGTACATCCGCAAAAGCATTTCCGCCCAATCGTGCGCTTCGGTGCCCCCGGCTCCGGGATGCAAAGTCAAAACGGCAGCACAGGCGTCATCCGGTCCCGAAAGCATCCTGCGGAATTCCATTTCATCGACCCGTTTGACAAGAGCCAGGAACTCTTCTTCCACGCTATCAAACAGTTCCTGGGAATCCGGTTCGGACTTCGCCATTTCATAAAGTTCGGAAAGATCATCACAAGACGCGGAAACTTCTTTCCAGTCCGAAATGATTTTTTTCAATGAGGTGATTTTTTTGAGCAAGGCCTGCGCCTTGTCGCGGTCGTTCCACAATTCCGGATCGCCGGATTGTTTTTCTAATACGGAGAGTTCTACTTCTTTAGACTCTAGGTCAAAGATACCCCCGGAGCTTATCGATTCTCGCGCGGAGTTCGGTAAGCCCTGTATGAGACGTCGTCGCCATTACTTGGCACCTCCAATTGCATTTTCCGGCGTATAATCCTTGTTCAGATATTGCACTTTGTACTTTTTAGCCAAGTTGTCGAGGTATTGCTTGATTTTCAATTGACGTTCCTGCTCGGCCTGAACACGGAGGATGTATTCGATTTGAACTTTGTAATTTTCAAACTTGCCGTCATTCTTTTCAGTGAGCATGAAAATCTGCAAGCCTTCATTTGTCTGGAAGACATCGGAAATTTCACCTACAGAAAGTTTGGAAATTCCCTTGACAAAATCAGCCCCTTTGGACTTGGCGAGGAACTTGTTCATGACGCCACCTGTCTTTTTTGCATCGGCATCGTCACTGTATTGGGCGGCGAGGACGGCAAAGCTGGCCTTTCCCAAACGCACTTGGGCGGCAAGGCCTTTCAAAAGTTCTTTCTTGTCGGCAATCGCCTGCTTGGATTCACCTTTTTTCGGCTTGAGGAGAATGCGAGCGCCGCTGATGGTGTCATTGATGGAGACCTTGCCCTTGTTGAGTTCCCAATACGCGGCGATTTGCTTTTCTGTCGGATTCTCCGGATAGGGAACGTTCTTTTCGAGAATCACATCGCTTTGCAGCTGCTGTTCGATGCGTTCGTTGAATTGCGCTTCGGTGATTTTATTTTCGCGAAGCTGTTTTTTGAAAGCTTCTTCTCCACCGTATTGGGCTTTGAAAAGTTTTGCAACACTGTCAATGCGCGATTTGGGCACCTTGATATTCAAAGCCTTGGCTTCGAGCTTGATCAGTTCTTGTCCGACCAAATTGTCAATGACTGCCCAGCGAAGTTGCACCATCGCTTCGGCGGGAATTTTTTGTCCGCGGGCCTGAGCCTTGCCCAAAGCTTCCGCCAAACTGTCAACGTGTCCTTGCGAAATTCCCGTCTTGCCGACGCGGATGACATCCAAATTTTTCCCGTTCATCAATTGCGCAGAAGCCATCGCCGCACAAAGCATCGTGGGAACCAAAGATTTCTTCAAAACATTTAAAAAGCGCATAAGCACCCTCGGTTAAAATTTCTCCGGTGACAATATAGAAATTCCTTTGCAGGAAAAAGCCTTACGATTCAGAAGAGGACTTTCCCCGGAAAGCGTTCACGACATCGGGCACCAGGTCCGCGATTTTCGACGCCAGCGAATTGTCGTGCGAAATCGGCAAAACCCGGACATCGTCTCCGGCAATCACCACAAACGCGACGGGACTGACCGAGACGCCGCCGCCCGAAGCGGAAACTGCATTCTTGTTATCCCCCAATCCAAATCCCATCGACACGCGACTGACCGGAATCACTGTCGCATTGCCCGCCTGGATGGGCTTTCCGATTACCGTTTCCGCCTGGGAAACCATGCGGAGTTTTTCCAAAATTGTATCTGCCAAAGAATCTATTTGAGCCATGCTGTAATTATAGATTATTTCGGAGAATCAAAGACCCTTTTCGCCACCATTTCAAATCGTTTTTTGAGGGCAGTCGCATCCAAAGCGCCCCAAACGCAAACAATCCTTCCGCCTTGCAGGCGCATGGCCATTCCGCGTTCAAACGCCCCCAATTCAAACCGGAGCGTATCCCGGCTTTGGGAAAGACGCCGCCCGGAAGACCGCAATCCGCGAATCCAGGCGTTCCAATCCTCTTCGGGAACCGATTCCCAACTCCGCGCCGCATCCCATTCAACATCACCCGCCCGGAATCCCTGCACAAGCATTGGAAATTCCGATGGAACGCCAAAGAAATTCCGCATTTGGATGGATGTCTCCCCGGAAATGCGATTCGCCAGCGGAAGGCTCAAAAATTCCTGGGGAAGTCCGGCCCGCGAATCCGGGAAACAGCGCACGAGACGTTCCAATTCTCCCCGTTCGTGGTTGCGCAAAAGACCGTAGCGGAAAATGAAAAGGCGCTTGCCCGACCGCAGGACCGCTTCGCGAAAGTCCCCTTCGATGACGGGAAGATTTTCTTGAACAAGCCCCGTATTCAAGTAAAACGCGAGCGCCGCCATGTCCGAAGCGAATTCAAGAATTTGCACGTGCAACGTATCGCCCGGCGCTGCCGCATAATCCAAATCCGCCATGCTGGATATCGCGTATCGCTGAAGATTCCAAGAATCGGGAACGTGCTTCAAAACGGAACTGGAATCGTATACCGCCACGTGAACGGGAGAACGTCCGCGATAAAGGAATTCGTTCAAATCCATTTTCGACAACATCGATTCTTCACATCCGCACAGGATGCCAAGCAAAAGCAGCCACACGGACACTTTGACAAATTTCATCTAGGCATGCCTCCCCGCGAAAGGCAAAAATTTTTCAGTTGCAAGAAGAACGGTTCTGCGGACGGCGATTCCCGAAAAAACAGGAACGCGTGAGCAGCTTCGCGCGGATCGCCGGGTGAAAGTTCCTTGCACACGGATGCCGCCAACCGGCGTTTTCCCACTTCGTCCATTTCCGCATACCCAACATCCCTTCCCAATCCGACAATCCCAATCCAGCTGCGAAGCCCATAGGGAAACGGCACCGGCGTCTGCACTGCGGCACCCTCCCGGAGGGCTCCCAATCCGCGTGGAAAGGGGGAATAAAGTCTAGACAGCGCCCACAGAGCCTTCGGTCGAAAGGCGCGCTTCCCCATAAAGAAAATTTCCCCTAGACTGCGCCACACATCAGGAATTTGAGAATTTTCCAACCACTCTTTCAAAGAGCGCCTGCGGCGCACAAAACTGCCGACACTCCAAAAAATGCCGGGAACGCTTTCTTCCAACTGCCAAGAATACGAACGCACCTGCCTGCGGACAACACCGCGGATTTCAGCTTCTGTCGGCAGCGGAAACGTCCACAATCTTTCTCCGGGATATTTTTGAAACAGCGATTCCAAAAGTGGGCGGAATACGGACAGCGGAATTTCCTGATAAAGGCATGAGCCCAAAAGGACCCAGGCGATTTTTCCTTCTAAAGTTTCGGCATTTTGCGCAACTGCGACAACAGGGTCGGGCTCATTCCGAAAACTGCGGACATATTCAGCAGTCATCCGCATCACTTCCGGATGTTCTTTGGCCCAACGCATTTGAAAATCCTTATAACAGGCTTTCACCCATCCGGACCGCCTTGCCCAACGTCGAAGCGAACAATCCGGGATTTCTGTTTGTCAAAATTTTGTCGGCCACCAAGATGACCGTGCTGCCCATTTCAAAGCGTCCGAGTTCCCCGCCGCGTTCAAAACGGATTTCCGATTTGGGAACAAAATCGTACCGCGGATTCCTGCGCGGAAGGCGTCCGACATTCGTCACCCAGTCCGGCGCATATTCGACGGCGATACGGCCCACATTTGTCGCCCCCACTTTGATGAGCAGCAATTCACCGCCACCATCGACGGCAATCCGCGTCATGACGCGTTCATTGATGCAAAAAAGCCCCTCGACACGTTCAACGCTCCACGGATTTACCGGCCAAAGCGTTCCCGGACAATAACTCGCCGAAAGAAGTTTCCCGGTGACCGGCGAATGAATCCGGTGATAATTGAACGGAGCGAGGTATATCGTCGCAAAACTTCCACCGGCGAAGTGGGCGGCAAGTTCCCGGTCGCGCAACAGGGAAGACAGCGAATAGACCTTTCCCTTCGCCTGGAGCATTTCCGCATCGGGACCTTCGAGCCTGCCCGTCTGCGATTCCCGTCCATCAACGGGGCTGACCACTTCCGCATCGGCAATGGGCCGCGCACCGGGCTTCAATCTGCGAATGAAAAGTTCCCCGATATTCGCATAAGCGGACAGGGGTTTCTCGGATTCTTCCATATTCAAGGAATACGCCCGGGCAAAAAGATTCCGGGCCCATTTAGAAACAAATGGAATTTTTAACTGGACCAGATTGCCAAAAAGCCGGGATTCCAAATTCTTTGGCAAAAGACGCATCAATACATAACGGGGAGAATTCATTTTTCCAAATATAGATAGTCATTTGAAACTTGCGGTAGAAAAAACAAAAACGGTCGGAATCATCCGACCGTTTTAAACGCGTTGCGCAGGCTTAGGATTCCGGATAAACCGAAACCTTTTGAGCACCGGCGTTCTGTTCAAACTTCACGCGACCGTCAACGAGGGCGAACAAGGTGAAATCCTTGCCCATGCCGACGTTCACACCCGGATGAAAGTGAGAACCGCGCTGGCGGACAATGATGCCGCCGGCTTTAATCGTTTCGCCGCCGTACTTCTTGACGCCGAGATATTTGGCGTTGGAATCGCGACCGTTACGAACGGAGCCTTGACCTTTCTTGTGAGCCATTGTTTAAGCCTCCTTCGACTTGCGGATGGAATTCTTCTTGACCTTGGCGGGCTTCGGAATACCCTGAGCAATCTTTTCCTTGCGGGTCAGCGGCGTATTCTGCACCTTCTGAGCGGCAAGCGCCTTGATACGGGCACGATTGCGTTCGACAATCTTCGAATCGACGACTTCGGATTCTGCGCCGGAGTGGAGTTCCGTGACGATCACTTCCGTATAGCCCTGACGATGACCGTTACGACGGACGTAACGGGTACGACGCTTTTTCTTGAACACGATAACCGTGTCTTCCTTGCCGTGGTCCAAAATTTCGACCTTGACGGAAGCATCGTTCAGGACAGGGGTGCCGACTTGGACTTCTTTCCCGTTAGAGAAAAGAAGAACGGACTTGAGCTCCAGGCTAGAACCGACAGCAGCGTCGATGCTCGGGACTTTGTAAGTCTTGCCGACTTCGACTTTATACTGGAAACCACCTGTTTCAACAATAGAATACATAAGATTCCTTTTTTTAGGTTTTGCTGTGGGTTCACAAAGATAGAAAAGAATTCAAAATTTGGGGGAAATTCCCGCGAGATTCCTCTAAAATCGCCTCTTCGCCCCCCCAAAAAAGCTCCCAAACAGCAAAAAACCCGCCGAAGGCGGGTTTACATTCCTTTTCAAAGCAAGCGGATTACACTTCGGCTTCGGGCTGTTCCATTTCCGCTTCAGCGGCACTTTGCGCCGCTAACGCTTTTTTGAACTCTTCGACAGTCGCAATGTATTCGTCAATTTTATCATCGCGGGAATCCAGATGGTCGAGAATTTCCTTCGTATGTTCCTCGCTGAAAACGGTCTTGAGCTGGCGGTTCGCATGGCCTTTGTAACCCCATTCCTTTAGGCGCTCGTCTGTCAAAACGTAGCAGTCCTGCAGCGAAACGAAGTGCATCGGCCCCTGAACGGCAATATCCTTTTCAAGACGCATGCATTCCGGTTCTTCGGCTCCGGAGGCCGCCATGTAAGATTGAATGTGCCGGGAACGGACGTCTTTCGTATTGGCGATTTTCATGTACCCCATAATCAAGAATTTATTCTTGTAATCGGCGTCTCCGCCTTCATAACGCGTTCCAAAAAGGATGTAGCGGCTCTTGTTGGAAAGAACTATCTTGTTTATCGCCTTGACATTGCAGCAAGAGGCAAAGCCATAAGTAGACGTTTCATAATTCGGCTCCAAAAAAGAGCCCTTTCCATTTTCGTTCAGTTGGTCTCGGACCGGAACTACGGACATCCGGCTGGTTTCCACATACAACAAGCTGCCAGTGTTTTTGCCACGGAAGCCTTGCCAACCGGTTAAATTGATTTGTATTTGCGGCATAATTCGTCCTTTCCTCAGAATAAAAGATTAAAAAGCGGACCAAAGATGGTTCGTTTTCACCTGCAAGATATAAAATTACAGGTCAAAAAGACAAATTTTTTGCAAAAACGCTCTTTTCTCCAAAAAAAGAGGCGCCTTTGCTAAAAAACTCCGGCGTATCCGAGGTCAAAAACTCCGTTTTCCCATTCCGCGAAAGACGGGCTTCCATTTCCGGATGCCGTTTCAAATAATTTACCGTTTTCTGCGCCACGATCGCCCCCTGGGAAACAATCCGCAAATGGGGAACGATTTTTTGAATGACGGGCAACAGAAGCGGGTAATGGGTGCACGCCAAAAGGAGCGCATCTATTTCAGGGTCTTTCGCCAGCAGGCTTTGGATATCCCTGCCGACAAAAAAGCGGGTTCCTTCGCTATCGGTTTCGCCGTTTTCCACAAGAGTCGCCCACAGGGGACAGGCTTGCTCCGTCACCTTCAAATGGGGAAAAAAATGCGCGATTTCAAGCGGGTAGCTGCCCGAAGCGACCGTCCCCGGCGTTCCCAAAATTCCCAAATGCCCTGTTTTCGAAAACGAGCCCGCCTCTTCTGCCGTTGGACGGATGATGCCCAACACCCGGTTTTCCGGAGCGATTTTCGGCAGATCATTCTGCTGGATGGTCCGCAACGCGCGCGCCGAGGCCGTGTTGCAAGCCAAAATCACCAAGGGGCAGCCCCTGTCAAAAAGGGCCTTTACGGCTTCGAGAGTATACCGGTAAATGGTTTCAAACGGACGGGACCCGTAAGGCGCGCGGGCGTTGTCTCCCAAATACATGAAGTCATAATCCGGGAGCGCCTTGCGCAATTCTCGCAAAATCGTAAGCCCGCCAAAGCCGGAATCAAAGACGCCTATCATTTTACTGTTTCCGCTGTTGCGCCTTCCGAATGGAATCCTGTGCAAATTCCCCGGGGAGAAGTTGACCGGGAGACGTACGCATTTCATCCGCATTGCGGAAATTCGCCCTTTTGGCCGTTTTTTGCCGGACCGTTTCTTTTTGGACTTCGCCCAGATATTTTTCCCATTCCTGAAGCGATTCGTCGAGTTCACCCCGGGCCTGGAGCATCAGGGTGCGCAACTGTTCCAATTCACGCATCTGGTCGCGTTTCATTATCCAAAGTTCTTCTTCTTCGGGCAAACGTTCTATGTTGAAGAGCAAATTCAAATACTTGTCTTCGGCCTGGACATAAGCTTTATACGCTTCCCGATACATATAATGCCTGTCTTCCGCCATCGTCTGCTGGGCTGATTTGGTGCCACTGCAAGCGGCAAAGATAAGAATGGAAAGGCTTAAAGCCGCGCCGCAAAAACGTTTCATGGAGAAGCCGTCGAATCCCTGACAACCGTATAAAGCCGTTCCAAGGTCGTGTGACTTTTAAACGTCGCCGTATCGCCGGTCTTCGCATTGACCATCGTATGCAAGCCCTCCTTGACTTCGCGTTCCTGACAGGGAATGCCCGTTTCCGGATCGAGAGTCACCCAGTAAGCCGTTTCATATTCGGCGCGGAGTCCCGTATGATAAGCCTGGAACTTTTCCGTTCCAATTTTGCTGTTCACGTGTTGCTCCCAAATGTAATAGGGAAAGCTTTCCTTTTCTTTCAAGTAAACCGTATAACCGAGGCATTTGCGTTTGTCCAAATTGTGAAATCCATCCGTCACAACGGAATCCACCTGGATCAAAGCGAACTGAAGACGTCCGCGGTCTTTCAGCAATTGCGTGATGTTCCCTTTTTCGGGAACCGGTCCGACAAGCAAATGGTCCATTTCGTAACGGTGCTTTTCTTGCCGTTCCAAATGCTTGATGTAATCCGGGTTCAAAAGCTGATCGCGCCAGCGCTTTGGCATCGGCATCCGGTGAAGGAGAGAATCGTACCCTCCGGCAAAGCCGGATGTTCCCACGACGCGTTCACGAACGCCTTTGGTAATGACCTCCGGAAGCCGCCACTGGAGCTCTGCCGGATGCGAATTTTTCAGATAACCGCGGGACTTGTCAATTTCAAAATTCCGGCGAATGACAAGCGTGTCTCCCGACTGCGAATAGTCCAAATGGACATAGTCCGCGATGATTGTTCCAACACGTTCCGTTCCGGCGAGGTCAATCGTCGAATAAGTGCTTTCCGTATAAAGTTCGACACCGACCGGTTTTGGCAAATTGTATTTTACTTCGACTTCTGAAGAGCAAGCACCTATCAGAGCGAGAGAACAGGCTGCGATGGGGAGTTTCATTTTTTTCATTGTAATTTTTCACTGTTGCGGACGATTTGAATTTTCTTTTCAAGGAGAAGGGTGTCAGCATCGGCGTTATAAAAACGGATGTTGAACGAGCCTTCCTTCGCTTTGAAAAATTCCGTGGCAGAAGCGATTCCGCCGTGGCGGGCAGATGAAACCAAAATGGTGTAAGAGCCTTCTTTGGGACTGACTCCGCTCTTTTTCGAAGCGATCCGCTTCCCGTTGTCGGAGATGACCTCCCATTTGATATTTCCGAAATCGAATTTTTTCCCATAACGGAATTGCATGACAAAAGAATCCGAACTGCGGAAGACACTCGCCGTGTCGACGACCACGGAACGGTTTTGCATAAAATCCTTGCCGGTGACAATCTCCATCGGTTCAGAAGAACAGGCGGCAAAGAATAGCGGCAAACATAGAGCGGTTAGAAAAATCTTTTTTTTCATCGAATCCTCGTGTCCGAAATTTCGGGACGCTGTGGAGTATAAGTTATAAAATTTGGGATTGGAAGTTGGGGATAGTAATTAGGAATTAGGAATGAGAAATGAGGAATTGGGCTGTGAACGGGAAACTCTTTTTAATGGGGTTTTGCACGGGAAGCCTTTTTCTTAATTAGTAATTAGGAATGAGAAATTGGGTTGTGGACGGGAAATCTCTTTTGGATGGATTTCACACGAAAGCCTTTTCTGCGGAGGGGGCTATGTTTGCACGATTTTACTGTAAAAGAGGAACCGTTTTCGCTGAATGGAAGTTTGCCCGAAGTTGACTCAAGCGGCGAGTGAACGTTTGAAGTTCGGTTCGCGGCTCTGACGACCAATAACTGGCTGCCGACAACAGGCAACCCGTCGCCGCCTAGTGTTGTAGAATCAAAATTCGGTCGTGAAACTTTTCCGTTTTTTTACGAAAACCAAAACGTTATTTTTTTAAATGCTTTTGATTTTACGGATTGAAATTCACATTCTCATTTTTTATTCTTTGCAAAAAAAAGGAAAACAATGAAAATCATTTCGTTTTTTTTACATGCTGGTTTTCGCAGCAAACGCTTTCGCGCTTAATGCTTGGAATTCTGCCGTAACGGAAGTTTTACCCAGTTTTTCCGGAAGTCCGGAGTCGTCTTATGTAGCCTCCATCCTTTCCCCCGGTCCCAAGGCAGGGGAATCGTAAAATATTGGGAACTTGCCGATGTTCGCCGGTAAATTTTTCCATATCGCAATCGCTTTTGCCCTCGTCGGTTGCGCCATGACTAGTTCCGGAAATTTCGTGGGCGAAGCGGGTGCATTGAAATACTCGACGGACGGGAAAAAGTACCGTTTTGCGGAAGCGGGATTTGCTTTGGGGGCCAACGACAATTACCGGCTTTGCGCTCCGCAGCATGAAGCGGGACTCTTGGGCGGTGCCATCCATTTCCAAGCGGAACTGTTTTCCTTGGACTATTCGCTTTGGGGAAATCGCGGAGGATTCTTTTTGTCCGTTCCCGCCTCCATCCCGCTGGATGCGGGAATCCGCCCGAGCCTTGTGCAGTGGGCGGGGCCATTCTACGCCGGAGCGGGAGTCTCCTTTGTGGGCGGATTTTACCCCAACTTGCAGGATGACGATTACGAACCGAAAGCGGACGATTCCTGGGGGCGCTTCGACGGTTTCATCCTCTATTCCTTTGGCGGCGGCTTTCTGTTGGACGTTGCGGAAAAATTCGCCTTGGGCGCCTACATGACGTGGGAACGCGTTGCCTTCAATTCCGGCGGCGATGTTTTTAAAAATTACGGTTTTTCCCTAAACATTTTGGATGATGTTCCCGAAGAGAACATGTCCGCCTACGCCTACCGCAAAATGGTAACGACGATTGGGGTGCAGGCTTACGCCAAGTTCAAAAATCCACTAGGATTTTATTTGGAAATCGCTCCTGGAAAGCTGTTCCAAAACGACGGGGTTTGGAAACTGAAATTCGGAACCGTTGTACTCTATTGAAATGTATTTGCCGATGTTATAGATTAGTGGTTAGGAGTTTGGAAAGTGGAGTTGGAGTTGCGAACATTTGAAGTTCGGTTCGCAATTCCAATCACCAACAACCAATCACTGACCGCTGGCAACCGACAACCGGCACCCGCTCATCCCCGGCAAAGTTCCAGGAACATTTCAAAATGCGGAGTTTGCGGATAAAAGGCGAATCCTTCCGCATTCCGAATTTCGTAACCGCGGTCGGAAAATTTCCGAAAATCCCGGGCAAGCGTCGCCGGGTCGCAGGAAACATACAAAAGCTTTTTCGGATTCGCCTTGGCGATGGCCTCGAGTGCCGACGGCAAAAGCCCGGTCCGCGGCGGATCGACGATGAGAACGTCCGCACCCGAAGCGTCGTTTCGAAGAAGCCATTCCTCGGCGGGCGCGGATACGTTTTTCGCGCCGGGAACGTTGCGTTTTGCATGGCGAAGCGCGCCGGGTTCCCTCTCGACGGTTACGATTCTTTCGAAATTTTCCCGCAAAAGGGACGCGAAAAATCCGACGCCGCTGTAAAGATCGATCAGATATTTTCCAGAGCCCGCCGCATTCCGAACGGTTTCGACAAGTTCCGGCAACAGTTCCAAATTCGACTGGAAAAAACAGGCCGCATCCATCGACAGAACGTTGTTTCCGATGGAAACGGAATTCGTCGCGTATTTTTGGAACATCGAAGCGTCCATGCCGCGGTAATGGAAGGAAATTTTCCCCGAGCCGTTGTCGAAAGCGGAAATTTCCGGGACATCCGGGAAAAATTTTTCGGTCAGGGCTTCGTTCAAAGCCGCCGAAAGAATCTCACAGCGGGAGACGGGAATCGGACGGTGGCTGCGCGACATCCGAAATCCAAAGCCTCCCTCCGCGCGAACCAAACGGACGCGGTTCCTATACCCGAACGCCCGCCCCGAATGGATTTTCCAATTTTCGGGAAGTTCCGTTTTCGCGAATCGGCGGAACAGTTCCTCCACAGAAGCGCGGTGCATCGAAAGCTGAAAATCGAAGTCCGCATGTTGCAGGGAACAACCTCCGCATTTTCCGTAAAACGGGCATCGGGGCTTTACCCGAAAGGGGGAACTTTCCAAAATTTCCGTGGCGAATCCCTTCGCATAATCCTTTTTTTCCTGGTCAACGACGACTTCCGCAGTTTCGCCTGTCAAAGCTCCGGCGACAAAACAGACGCGACCATCTTCCAAATGAGCGATGGATTCCCCGCCCTGGGCCATTTTTTCCATCCGGAGAATTACCGGAGCAAAGTCGCCGTGCCGAGATTTCATTTATTCACTCCAAACCATCCAAAAATATTTTCGGATCTCCAGAAAAAACTTTCGGCGGATTTTCAAAATCCAATGTGGGGACGCTTTCCATCAACACTTTTGTGTATGGGTGCCGTGGCGACTTCAACACTTCGGAAGCGCGCCCACGCTCCACTTCACGGCCTTTATACATCACCAAGACGTTGTCTGCGAACGAACGGACCGTGAGGATGTCGTGCGAAATGAAAATCAGCGAAATTCCCAATTCCCTGCGGAGTTTTTCTAGCAGTTGCAACACCTGCGCCTGGACAGAAACATCCAACGCACTGGTGACTTCATCCGCCACAATGACCTTGGGTTCAAGCATCAGGGCGCGCGCAATTCCAATGCGCTGACGCTGCCCTCCCGAAAATTCGTGAGGATAGCGCGACAGGGAATCCGCCGGAAGTCCCACCCGTTCCAATTCCAATTTGGCTTTGTCCATCGCTTCGCTTTTTGAAACACCGCGGGCGCGCACCGGATAAGTCAGAATCTGGGCAACCGTTTCTCGCGGATTCAAACTCGAATACGGATCTTGAAAGACCATCTGCACGGATTTTCGCACAGACGCAAAAGCTTTCGCAGAACGAACATCCACTTCTTTGCCAAAAACGCTGTATTTTCCGGAATGCCACGGCAAGAGCCCCACAAGCGCCTGGGCTAGCGAACTTTTCCCACATCCCGATTCTCCGATAAGCGCCAAAATTTCCCCTTCGTTCAACGAGAAGGAAATGTTTTGAACCGCTTTCAAAAATCCGGACACGCGCGAAAAAACGCCTCCGCGAAGCGGGTAATAAACAGAAACGCCACTGACGCGCAACGCTTCCATCAAAGTCCCGTCGAAGTTCCAGAAGTTTCTTCGTTCAATTCGGAAAGCGCCTTTTGGACATTCTTCTCTGTTTCGGAAAGAATCTTTTTGCATTCGCGGAGAAGACTTGTCGCCTCTTCTACTTGACCGGCAAGTTCATCGACGCCCACATCGCTGCGGTCGATTTTAGCCAGAATTGCTTCCAACCTATCCATGGCCAACTGGTAACGATTGTTCTGCTCACTCATTTTCAAGTTCCTTTGCAATTTCCCCGGCAAAATTCGAAAGGCTCGGATCGCGGGCTCCCATCACCAAAATGGTATCACCCGGATGTGCCGTTTTCACCATTTCCCGTCCGCATTCCTTTCTATCTGCAAAAAAACGGGCATCTGCGTTTTTGCGCACTAAATCGTCCGCCAAATCTCCGGATGAAATGTCTTTTGTAACCGTTCCGCCCGCATAAAAGATTTCGCTGAAAAAAATGCAATCGTCCGGACGGAGCGCTTCGGAAATCGCCTTGACCAAATCGTTTCGCAAAAAACGGGTCGGTCCAAATCCGTGCGGTTGAAAATAGGCGATGACACGGCCAGAAGTAAAACTTTGCGCGGCCTGGATACTGGCGAAAATCTTCGCCGGATTGTGCGCGAAGTCGTCGACAACCGTAACTCCGTTAAATGTTCCCAAAATCTGATGGCGGCGGTGAATGCCTTCGAAGGATTCCAGCGTTTTTGCACATTGACGAAGAGGAACTCCCACTTGAACCGCAACGGCGATTGCCGCCAAGGCGTTCATCATATTGTGAAATCCCGGAAGCGGAATCTTGAACTGCAAGAGTTCTCCGCGGTGCCGCACGCGGAACGAAATGGAATACCCGGCAGAAGAAAAGTCCATTCCTTGAACTCCTGCCCGGGCCTCCAGGCCAAAATCATTCAAATGGTTCACACTGAAAGCGTCGGCGAGCGCATCGGCTTCGTTCACAATGAGAGTCTTCCCTTTTGCCGTGACATTGTGCGAAAATTCAGAAAAAATCCGTTGCAGTTCGTCAATTTCCTTGTGGTCCTTGCCGATGTTCAAAATCACGCCGATTTCTGGAGAATAGCGGACCAGGGAGCCGTCACTTTCATCGGCTTCCGCCACCAGCCACTCCCCGTTTCCGGAAAAGGCGTTCCCTATTTTTCCCTGGCGTTCCAACGTGACAAGGGCTGCGCCGGAAAGAAGCGAGGGCGAATATCCCGCTTCGTTCAAAATATGCCAGACCATGCCTGTCACTGTACTTTTTCCGCTCGTGCCGCTGACACAAATCGTTTTGACGCTTTCCGAAATTTTAGACAGCATTTCGCTGCGGTGCAAGCGCGGAATGCCCAGTTCCAACGCGCGTTTCAAATCCGGATTGGATTCCTCGATGGCCGTGCTGACGACAACAGCCGAAAGGCCCTGCAAAACGCCGGAACCATCTTGTGGGAACGTTTTTATTCCCGCCGCTTCGAGCTTTTCACGAATTTCATTTCCCCGCGAATCCGAAAACTGGCGGTCCGAACCAGAAATGCAAAATCCTTTGCCCGCCAGATATTGCGCAATGGCGCTCATTCCGGAGCCGGCGACTCCGACAAAAAAGAAAGCCTGATTTTGAGAAAGCATACAAATATTATAGAAAATTGAAAATTCCGCGCGAGCGGCTTCCGTTTAGAACAAGCCAAAAGGCAACCGCTTCAACGTTCATCTCCGGAATCTGCAATTCCAGGCATCCCTGCCCGAATTCCCATAAAATTTCTACATTCATTTCAATGGCTAAAATCCGGTATATTCTTTTATTCTTTTGCGCCCTAGCCACACTTCAATGCGTACAGTTTTCCCCCGATGGAAATCCGGAATACCTGCCCCTTGACGATTCGGAATATCCCTACGCGAACTTGCCACGGCTTGTTATCGAAACAGAAAACTTCAGGGAAATCCGCGACAAAGAAACCAAGATTCCGGCAAAGCTCCAAATTTACGGGAAAAGCGCCCCCGAAAGCGAAGTGCTGGACTTAACGGTCAAAGGGCGCGGAAACTCTTCGTTTGTCATGACCAAATACAGCATCAAGCTGGATTTTGACTCCAAAATTTCCCTTTTCGGAATGCCAAAAAACAAAGATTGGAATTTGATTTCCAACTTTCGCGACAAGAGCCATTTGCGAAACTTCATCACGTTCCAGCTGGCAGAACTCCTCGGCGGAGATTATGTTCCGCGTTCCACCTTCGTCGAAGTTTTCTTCAACCGCAAATACCTGGGACTTTACCTTTTGACGGAGAGCGTCAAAGTCGGCAAGGAGCGCGTCAACATTTCCCAAACCGATTCCAGTTTTTTAATTGAAAAGACGACACGGCAAAATGCCAAAGGACCTCTTTTCACGACCAATCGAAAATATCTATTCCGCATCCGCTATCCCAAAGAACCGTCGGCGGCATCCATTCACCTTGTCCAAAATCATTTGAACGCATTTGAACAATACCTAGCCGATTCTTCTTTTTCTAAAAACAATCCCCTGGAAAAATGGATCGATGTGGAAAATTTCATCCGTTATTACTGGATTCATGAACTGGCCAAAAATAAAGACGGCGCATTCGAACGCAGCGTTTTTGCCACGTGGGAAAAAGGCGGCATCATCCGGATGGGACCCATTTGGGATTTCGACCTCGCTTATGGACTTTGGAACGAAGAAAAATCCCCGCCCTCGGAATGGCATATCGCCAAAAGCGGTTGGACAGGCCTTTTGATGGGGCATGAATCCTACAGACTTCTTGTCAAATCCTATTGGAAAAATCATCGTGAAAAATTCCAATCCATTTTACAATTCATCGAACAAGACGCCCCAATCATCGCAAAAGCTGTTCGGAATGACGAAAAACGCTGGCCCATTTTGGAAAACGATGAAACCTGGCCTTTCGTGGATTCTTATCCGGATTATCCATCGGCAGTCGATTCGTTGAAAAGTTGGATTTCCAAACGCCTTGCGTGGATTGATGAAAATCTCTGAAAAATCCGGAAGAGCGCCCTTTCGCAAGGTGAATTCAAACCGGCATGGGCAAAATTTCTATTATATGCAAGATTACAAGGCATCAACATGAAGACGGTAATTACTTACGGCACTTACGACCTTCTGCACCAAGGTCACATCAATTTGCTCAAAAGAGCGAAGCAGCTCGGAGATTACCTGATTGTAGGCGTCACCAACGACAGCTTTGATCGGGAACGCGGAAAACTGAATGTCGTAAACAATGTTTTGGAACGGGTTGAAGCCGTAAAAGCGACCGGTCTTGCAGACAAAATCATCATCGAAGATTACGTCGGTCAAAAAATTGACGACATCCAGAAATACAATGTGGATGTTTTCGCCATCGGTTCTGATTGGGAAGGTCAATTCGACTACCTGAAAGAATTTTGCCAAGTGGTTTATTTGCCGCGAACAGAGGGGATTTCTTCAACGATGCTCCGGACAGAAAGCCGGGACACGGTCAAAGTGGGAATTTTAGGCTGTGGACGCGTCGCCAAAAGATTCCCCAGCGAAGCCGCCATCGTAAGCGGAGTTTCTGTCAACGCGGCTTATGATTTGGACTATTCCGCCGCCGAGCATTTTTCCCAAAATGTTCCCGAAACCATTCCATACAGGAATCTGCCCGACTTTTTCAACCACGTGGATGCGGTTTACATCGCAACGCCACACCTTTGCCACTATTCCAACATCAAAGAATCCCTCTTGGCGAAGAAACACGTTTTGTGCGAAACGCCCATGGTTTTAAGCGGTGCCGAAGCAAAAGAATTATACGAATTGGCAGAAAGACAGGGCCTTATCCTGATGGAAGCGAACAAAACGGCCCACTCGCCGGCTTTCAACCATTTGATGGTCACTATCAAATCCGGACTAATCGGCGAAATCGTCGACATCGAAGCTTCTCTTTCTCAATTATTGGATTCAAACGGAAGAGAATTCGATTCCACTCAAGCGGGCGGCGCCATGTTTGAACAAGGCTCTTATCCGCTGCTTCCCATCCTCAAACTGCTGGGCATCAACTACGCGAACCTGGAATTGTTTTCCCGAATGGAAAACGGTGTCGACATTTACACCAAAGGTGTTTTGCGTTACCCCAAAGCCATTTGTTCCTTTAAAGTCGGTCTGGGCGTCAAAACCGAAGGTGATTTGGTCATTTCTGGCACGAAAGGCTACGCCTATGTCCCAGCGCCTTGGTGGAAAACGGACTATTTCGAACTCCGCTACGAAAATCCCGCCGAGAACAAAAAGTTCTTTTACAAATGGGATGGTTTCGGACTGCGCTATGAAATTCAAGAATTCATCAGCTGCATTTACAATCACCGGTTTTCATCGGCACGACTTCGCCGCAAAGAAAGCATTTGCATGGCGGAAATCATGCAGCAATTCCGGGAACGGAAACACTTTACCGAAATTTAGGAGCGTTCCATGATAAACTTTACTGTAGGACCTGTACAATCCAGCGAAGCGGTGTGCGCCATCGGAGCAGAACAGGTCCCCTACTTCCGCACCGAAGAATTTTCACGTCTCATGTTGGAAAACGAATCCTTGGTGAAAAAGTTTGCCCATGCGCAAGAAGGTGCAAAAGCGGTATTCCTCACCGGATCCGGTTCCGCAGGCATGGAAGCCGCCATCATGAACACCCTGACTTCCAACGACAAAGCGTTGATTGTCAACGGCGGAAGCTTCGGCGAACGCTTTGTGGAACTTTGCCAATTGCACCAGATTCCCTTTTCCGAAATCAAACTGTCGCCGGGAAAATCCTTAAAGAAAGAACATTTGCAGCCGTTCAACGATAAAGGTTATACCACTTTCATCGTCAACAAGCACGAGACTTCGACAGGTGTCCATTATGATATGGACCTGATTCACGAATTTTGCGAACGGAACAATCTGTTCCTGATTGTGGACTGCATCAGTACTTTTTTGGCGGATCCTTTTGACATGGCGGCCCTAGACGCGGACATCATGATTGCCGGGTCACAAAAAGCTCTCGCCTGCGCTCCCGGAATATCCATTCTGGTCTTATCACCCAAAGCCTTGTCCCGAATCGAAACGACAAAATGCCCATGCCAGTATCTGGATTTGAAATTGGCGTTGAACAACGCTTTGCGCGGGCAAACGCCGTGGACTCCCGCCGTCGGGATTCTTCGCCAAATTCACGTTCGCCTTTTGGAAATTGAAAGAGAAGGCGGCGTGGACGCAGAAATTCAAAGGACAGCTCACTTGGCCCGCTACTTCCGGGATCGCATCAAGAATTTGCCCTTTGAAATCATTTCGGAATCTCTTTCCAACGCAGTCACTCCGCTCCACCCTACCACCGCATCCGCTTACGAGATTTTTCTCAAAATCAAAGAGGATTACGGCATGTGGATTTGCCCCAACGGAGGCGAACTCAAAGATTCCATTTTCCGCGTCGGTCATATCGGAGCGCTCACCACGGCTGATTACGACAAATTGATAAACGCCTTCCTGGATCTTCAAAAAAAAGGTGTCATCTGAATGAAACGCGTCATCACTTACGGCACATTCGATTTGCTCCATTATGGACACATCAACCTGCTCCGCCGGGCAAAAGCCTTGGGCGATTATCTCATCGTCGCCCTTTCCACGGATGAATTCAATTGGAACTCCAAACAGAAAAAAAGCTATTTCAGTTTTGAAAAAAGAAAATTGCTGTTGGAATCCATCCGCTATGTGGACCTGGTCATTTCCGAAGAAAATTGGGATCAAAAAAAGGACGACATCAAAAAATACGATATCGACACCTTTGTCATGGGTGATGATTGGAAAGGAAAATTTGATTTTCTGAAAGACCTTTGCGAAGTCGTTTACTTAGAACGTACTCCGGAAATTTCCACGTCCCAAATCAAGAAGGATCTTGAAAACCGATGAAAAGCGTCCGCGACAAAATTCCCCAACCCATCCGAAAATTTTTGAAAAAAGCCCGAAACCGCATTTCCGGCAACGCCCATGAAATTCAAAAACTTCACGCAGAAATCGATTCGTTGAAATTTCAAGTCGAATATTTCAAACATCATTTCGATATTTCCCAGATGACACCGGCGACGGGATTCCTGCGAAATTACCAAATGGAAGAACTTCAATTTGCCAAACAAATTCTTGAAATGTTCGGCAAGTATGACATTCGAATGTTTTTAGAAGGCGGAGCCTTGCTTGGGGCCCGCCGTCACCGCGGATTCATTCCCTGGGATGACGACATTGACTTAGGGGTCACCCGAAGCGACTTCAATCGTTTAATGGATATCGGAAAAAAAGATTTCATCTGGATTGATTCTTCCCAAAAACAGGGAAACTACGCCAAATTCTACGATGACGCCATCCGTTCCTATCCCGGAAAATACGTTTTCATCCGAACCCCCTACTGCCTGCACATTTACCACGGCAATTGCTTGAAAGACGCTCTGAATATTGAATTTTTTTCCAACGACTTTGTGCGAGAAGGCGTTACCGAAGAAGAATTCATGGTTTACAGGGAAAAAATCATCCGATTCGTACACGGCGGCCACAGCTGGAAAGAAATTTTTGAATTTTACGACGAGGAACTGAAAAACAATCCGATTTATTCGCTAGAGGAAACGTCTCGAATCACACCGGGAATCGGCAACTGGGTGTTGACAGAATATCCATTCCACGGATTCAGAAATTATGAAGAGCTGTATCCGCTGCAAGAAATTCCCTTCGAAAACACATCTCTGCCCGGTCCCAACAATCCGGACGCCATGTTAAACAAGCAATTCGGAAAAAATTGGAGAAAATTTCCCAAAGATGTGGGAATTCCGCATACGCTGCAACATTTGAATTCTTACCTGAAAACGATAGGCACTCCCATCGACTATGCCGAATTCTAAACTGACCTTGCGCGAACTGCAACAAGTATCCTTGGATATTTTAAAAGATGTCCATCAATTTTGCAAACTTCACGACATCCGTTATTCGCTGGCTTACGGGACGCTCCTTGGCGCGGTCCGCCATCAAGGATTTATCCCCTGGGATGACGACATTGACATATTCATGCCCATACCCGATTACGAGCGTTTTTTAAAAACCTACCATTCCAGTCAATACAAATTGGCCTATACAGGAAAAGGATGCCCATTCGATTGCCTAATCGCCTACGCCCGCGTATTCGACGACCAAAAGACCATCGCCAAGAACAGCCACTGGATTGCGGAAAGGACTGGCGTGTGGATAGACATTTTTCCCCTTGACGGCGTTCCCAGCGACAAAGAATCTTTTACCCATTTGTATAAAAAGCTCCATGCGGAATGGGAACAGATTATCCCCTACACCCGTTTGATGGACCAATCCGGAATCAAAGAAAAATTCCGGCTTATCAAAAAGAAAATCCGGATGAAAAACGATTTGGGTGCCCACAAAATGCAAGAACAGTACAATGAAAAAATTCAAGCGATTCCTTTTGAATCCGCAGATTTTTGGTCCCAGTTGGCCGTGATGGACAACGGTCCAGTTGAACACATGCCCAAAGAAACTTTTTCCGATACTGTTTTAATGCCTTTTGAAGATTCCCATTTTTGCGTCATGAACGGTTACAAAGAAAATTTAAAAGCGCTTTACGGCGATTACATGCAGCTGCCTCCCGAAAACGAGCGGGTCCAGCACCAGTCTTACATCCGTTTTTACTGGCGACATTAAAATATTTTTGGGAATTTGAATTTCAATGGCTTCCATCAAGCAGCAGACGATTAAAAGTGTCAAATGGAATTTTTTGGAAAAATTATTCGTCCAAGGAATCCAGTTTTTTTTAGGCCTCGTCATGGCCCGCTTGCTTGCGCCTTCGGATTACGGCGCCATCGGCATGTTAGCCATCTTCTTTTCGATTTCGCAAACCTTTATCGACAGCGGATTCAATTCCGCACTCATCCGAAAAAACAACGCAACAGAATCGGATTTTTGCACCGTCTTTTATTTCAACTTCGCCGTTTCCATTCTTTTTTACGCCGCCCTGTTTTTTGCCGCGCCTTGGATAGCCGGATTTTTTCACATTGACATTCTGTGCCCCGTTTTGAGGGTTCAAGCAATTACCCTTGTCATAAACGCCATCATGGCTGTACAAGTCGCCATGCTGCAAAAAAATTTGAAGTTCAAATCCTTGGCGAAAAGAAATATTTTGTCTTCGTTTACCTCTGGAATTTGTGGAATCATTTTCGCTTATCTGGGTTATGGAATTTGGGCTCTGGTCTTTCAACAGATTATCGCCTCTCTCATCAATCTCGTCTTTATTTGTTACGTATGCAAATGGTTCCCCACAAAAGCTTTCAGCAAAACGTCGTTCAAAGAGCTGGGCTCCTTTGGCAGCAAATTGTTGGCCGCCGGCATCTTGCACACTTTATACAGGAACATGACAACGATCGCCATTGGAAAATTTTACACCGCCAGCGATTTGGGATTTTATTCCCGCGGTTCCCATTTTGCCGATTTGCCGAATAAAACCATTAACGACGTTTTGCAAACTGTCACGTATCCGATTCTAGCCAAAATTCAAGACGATGAAGAAAGGCTGGTCGCCGTTTACCGGAAATACATTCGAATCACGTCCCTTTGCATTTTCATCCTTTCTGGAATCCTTTGCGCCTTGGCGGAGCCCATCATCTCCATTTGCCTTTCCGACAAGTGGGCTCCTGCGGTCATTTATCTGCACGCTTTCGCCTTTTCTTACATGTTTGACCATTTGAGCACAATCAATTTGAACCTGTTAAAAGTGAAGGGCCGTTCCGACCTTTTCCTCAAACTGGAAATCATCAAAAAAATCATTTCCGTCATCATTTTGCTTTGTGCCATTCCATTCGGCGTATTGGCGATTTGCCTTTCCAAATTGCTTTATAATCAAATTGCCGTTTTCATCAACACATACTATACGGGAAAACTTTTCCATCTCGGATACATTCAACAGGTGAAAGATTTTTCCCCCTATTTACTTTGCTGCTTCCTCTCTTGCCTTCCCAGCTATCTTTTGACATTTTGGGATTTGCCCGATATCGTCACCATCTTATGCGGAGCCGCTCTTTCGCTCTTTCTTTACTGGTTCCTGCTGAGAAAAACGTCTGATATGCAAGAACTCATCGCCCTGGTAAAGCAAAAATTCAAAAAGGAATTATGAAATTTCACATTTTGCAAAAAGTCAAATTGACCATCAAGACCATTTACAACCGGATTGTCCGCAAAGATCCCGAATCCATCTTTTTTTATCCTCATGGAAATTGCCGCTTTGACGGCTACGATATTTTAAACGGCGATTCAGACAATGTCCTTTGCCTGTTCAACGATCTCGTTCGCGACGAACGGTTCAACCGCTACCATTTTTACATCCTCTATTATCACGACGATCGCTTGGCTTCTTATCAAAATTACGTCAAACCGTTTCATCCCGAAAGGATCCACTTTGTCCGGTATCAAGACGGGCGCGGAACGTGGAAAGCCATCACAAAATGCAAAACGATTTTCACGGACACAGACTACACCCGCATCCGTTACAAATCAAAAAACCAAAAATGCATTTGCCTGAACTACTTCGGAGGATTAATCAAAAATGAATTTTTCCGATGGGAAAACCATGGCGGCTATCAAAAGATGCTCGAAGAACAGCAAGAAATGCACCGATTATACGATTACAACCTTTCCATTTCGGACATCTGCTCCAAATTCATCGCCCTAGACAACTGCCACTACTACGCAAATTTTCTCCCGTTAGGATTTCCACGGAACGATACTCTCTTCAAGGACCATTCTGATTTGCGAAAACAGATAGAAAACATCGTCGGTTTTCATTTTAAAAATCTGATAACTTACGTTCCCACCCATCGGGACTACGAGAATCCCGCCAGAGAATTTTTCGACAAAGAAAAAGCGACGAGCCGATCGATTTGGGGACATATCACCGCAGACGATTCCGCCTCTTTGGAAAAAACTTTGGCAGAAACAGAAACACTCATCATCGCCAAAGTTCATCCCATTCAACAGGCTCAAACCTCTGTCATACAATCCCAATCCAGCAGCCGAATTTTATTTTACAAAGATTTGGCTGATAAAATCAAAACCAGTTTAAATCCCCTGCTGTCCATTTCCGACAGCATCATCACCGATTACACGACAACCGTATACGATTATCTTTTTTTAAACCGTCCCATCATCTATTATTTTTACGACATCGAGCAATACCGGAAAACGCGCGGATTTTTCATTGAACCCATCGAATCAATTTGTGCGGGGAACATTGCATACAACATAAGCGATTTACAATCCGCCATCCGCGAAATCGCCGAAAGAAAGGATTCCGCCAAAGAAAAGCGCGCCTTTTTAAAAGATTTATTCATCAAGTATCCTGACGGGAATGCGACGAAACGAATTAAAGATTTCTTTTTTCCAAGCACAACTTCTCTAAAAAAATGAGCATTCTCTATATACCCATCTTTCTTCTATGCCTTTGGAAAATCCGTTTTTCGAAAGCTGGATTTTTTGACGGCTTCTTGAGTAAAGAACAAACCTGCTCCATCAACGGAATATTCATTCTTTTTGTTTTTTGCCGCCACATCGTCCAATACATCATTCAAAGTGGCTATTCATTTTCTTCGCCTTTTGACAAAGCTTATCTGCTGTTAGACAGGCAACTCGGCCAGTTCATTGTCGTCACGTTCCTTTTTTATTCCGGTTATGGAATCATGGAGTCCATCAAAAAGAAGAAGCGCGAATACATTCGACAATTTCCCGTCAAAAGGATTTTGCCCACACTTCTCAATTTTGACGTTGCCGTTTTCGCTTTTTTCATTTTAGCCATTCTGTTAGAAAAGCCTTTGAATACGAACATCCCCTTGGCTTTTATCGGTTGGGATAGTTTTGGCAACAGCAACTGGTATATTTTTGACATTCTTCTGTGCTATTGCATCACCTGGATATCCTTTTCCATTTCATCCAATTCCAAAACGCAGCTTTCTGTGAGGACTTTATTTTTCATGTTGCTGCTATTTGCCGGCATGATTCTGTTTTTGGCGACAGAAAAAAAGGACTGGTGGTACAATACGATTTTGACATTTCCCGCCGGCGTAATTTTTTCCGCCTACAAAGAAAAATGGCTGCCCATTTTGAAAAAGTACTACCGGATTTTTCTTCCGCTGTCCATTTTCATTTTCGCAGGTTTCCGGATTTTACCCAACTCTTTCCGCGGAATCCTTTACAATTTAGACAGTTTAGCCTGCGTTTTTTGCATTCTCCTGTTGTCCATGAAAATTCAAGTTCAAAACGGACCGTTAAAATGGCTGGGAGCCCATCTCTTTCCGCTGTATATTTATCAACGCCTGCCCATGATAGCCTTGTTCAGCATTGACGGAGGAAATTTTGTCAAGCAAAATCCTATCCTCTACGTATTGATTTGCTTTGGAATCACACTTTTAATCGCATTCCCTTACAAATACTGGCAAATTTCTTTCTCCAAATTCAAGCGTTTCGATTCGCCCAAAATTTGAACAGCCGCCACAACATTCTCGGCGACTTTTTGAAATAAAAGGCAAGCGCAATCATCTTGGCGCGGCTCCCTTTATTTTCAACTGAAAATGCATTTTTTAAAACATCATAAGCGATTCGGTCACGGGATGTTGCATAGACTGTCAAAAAATCAGGATGCTTTTGGAGCATCAGTTTCCAAGCCAGCAAAAACTTATCCGGATTCATCGAAATGGAATCGTCTTGCAAAACGTAATCCACCAAAGATTCCGCCATTCCGCAGATTTTGAATTTTTTTTGAATCCGCACGAGCATTTCAAATTCTTGAAACCGGGGCATTTCCGGGTCAAACCGTTCTTCTTTGAACACGGAGCGTTTTCCCAGCAGAGTTTGCGTTCCTATCGCCAACGGCAACATTCGCGGATCCAACAAACCTTCTGGGAAAAGTTTTCCTATCGTATCCACCTTTTGCCCATTCACCACTTTGTCCATCCGGCAAAAAACGACATCGGCATCGAATTTTTGCAAGGCCGCCATTTGCTTTTCCAGCTTATCCGCATGCCAAATATCATCGCTGTCATGAAAGGCGATGTATTCTCCATCCGCATGATCGACCCCATTGTTCCGGGCAACACAAGCGCCACTGTTTTTTTGGAACACATATTTCACGCGCGGATCTTTCAACGATTTGACAACATCCGCCGTATTGTCGGAAGACCCGTCGTCGACAATAATCAGTTCAATCTCTTTGACACTTTGTCCAAGCACGCTCAGCGCCGCCTTTTCCATTAAGCGGCCCCGATTATATGTGGGCATGACAACCGATATCATTTTCGCATGCTCCCTATCATCCGTTCGTACATCTGGTACAAATTAAATTTTGCACTCCATCCCAACGATTTTAATTTGTCTACATTCAAACAGGCCTTCACAACAGGATTGTAGCCCAATTGAGCCGCATCCTCCGCCAAATCAAAAACCACGCGACTTTTTCCCTGCGAAAAATTCTTCACGACAAATTCTGCCATATCGACAACGCTGATGCCCGTATCTTCATTCGCCACATTATAAGCTTCGCCGACCTTCCCCTTTAAAAGGATAAACAGCATGGCTGAAACAGCATCGGCCACATAACAATAATTGCGAAGGGTTTCCCCTTTTGTCCGAAGAACAATGTCTTTCCCTTCTATCGCACTGCGGGCAAATTGGGCAAAGACCCGGCCATCATCATAAGCGACTCCCGCTCCAAATGTTTGCGTCAACCGGGCGACCTTTACCGGCACCCTATATTCTGCTGCAAATGACGCGCAAAGGCACTCCGCCATCCGTTTCCCTTCGGAATAGCTGCTGCGGACTTGCATGGGATCAATGCGTCCAAAATAAGTTTCTGGAATTTGAATTGTCCCATCAAAAGGAACGCCGTAAACTTCGAGAGAAGACAAATACAAAAAGCCGTCCAAGGTCAACGATTTCGCTTTTTGAAGCAACCGTTCCGTGCCAAATAACGCCGTTCGAATCGTTTCAACAGGTTTCGAAACAAACATTTTAGAACTGGTGACACTCGCCGCATGAACGATGAAATTCAAATCCGATGGCAGCGGATAATCTCCACAAATGTCTCCGTGGACAAGGTGAACATTTCCACTTTGCGGAATCAAGGCTTTCGCTTTTTCCAGATTCCGCACCAGCGCGTAGATTTGAATATCGTCATGAAACAAGCGGTTTCGACAAACTAAAAGTTTCGTCAAAAAAGAACCGATGAGCCCTGTCGCGCCCGTAATGAAAATGGATTTTCCTTTTAAAAGATTCCAAGGAATCGTTTTTGAATGGGCGACAAATTCCAGATCTTCCTGTTGCCAAACATTTTCTGATTCTACGTTTTCCATCATCAAATTCCAAAGACCTGTGAACTTTGCCAAGTTTCATAAATCGCTTTGAACAAGTAAAAATCCATAGGTGTCGTAATCTTGATATTTTCCACCGGACCATCTACCATTCGAAGCGCATAACCGTAATGTTTCATCAAGCACGCCGAATCAATCATATTGTTGATTCCTTCTTTTTTCGCCGATTGATGCGCCTCCCAGATGTTTTTGAGCACAAAGCTTTGCGGCGCACGTGCCAAGTGGCAGCGATCCCGATTGTAAATATTTTGAATTTCAGATTTTTCATCGACCGTGATGATAGTTTCCACCGCCGGCGCAACCGTTATCGCGGAACCATACTTTCGAACGCAAGCAATATTTTCAGAAATGACTTTTTCATGAATGAGCGGGCGCACGCCATCATGGATCAACACGGCAACATCTTCCCATTTTTCTTCCGCTTCGCAAATCGCCTTCAATCCATTGTAAATGGATTCTTGGCCCGATTTTCCCCCAGGAACAATCCAACGTACTTTTGATATCGAAAACTTCTGGAGCAATTTTTGCAGGTGCGGAATCCACGTTTCCAAGCACACGACACAAATCGATTCGATTTCCGGATGTTTTTCAAAATGTTCCAGCGTGTGAATGATGATGGCCCTGCCATCCAGTTCCAAAAACTGTTTTGGCAACGCTTTGGTATTCATTCGCGTTCCCGTTCCACCGGCAAAGATCAATGCGATATTTTTCATTTCAACCTCTAACCATCTATGGAAAATTCACGGCATATCGCCCGATACATATTTTCGCTGTAACAAGATCCCTTGATGGATTTGTCTTCGAAAAGCGCGTTCAGCCGCTCAGTTTGTGTCAAGCTGTTCAAAGAAATCAGCCGAATCAAATCGTTTACCGTTTGGGCCTTTTCCTTCACAATCCGGAAATAAGCGTCATTCACCGACGAATACGAAAGGTATTCTGATTCATCGGGAACGTAAAATACGATGGGCCGATTCAACAAAGCGTAATCCACACAGCAGCTGGAATAATCCGATACCAAAACATCTGCAGCCATCAGCAAGTGTTGAACGGATTTGGCCGCTTTGTCTTCGAGAAGCAGCCAATTTTTAGAAGGCGCTTCCATTTTAAAACGGGTCAACGGATGCAGTTTGACCAGGAATCGTATTTTTTGCTCTTCCAGAAAACGGTTGAAGTCCGCCGAAGCATTCAACTCGTTGAGAATGTTCCCCACCACGTCTTCGCCCGTCTGCGGATTGACCCGATACGTGGGCATGTAAAGCACTACTTTGGAAACGCCGTTCAAATCAAAAGGGAGCAGGTCCTGTTTTGAAAAAGACTGTCGGAACAAATCATTCCTCGGTTGCCCCGTAATGACGATGGAATCCCGTTTGACGCCAAACTGTTCCATGATTCGTTCCACCGTATATTCCGAAGTCGCAAGCGAAAGATCGCGGTAAACCCAGTTGAAAAAAAAGTCAACCGTTTTCTTTATCCGCAATTTGGTTCCGCTGTAATTTTCGTTGTAGATTTTCTTGAATCCGCCTACACCATGCCAAAGAGCCACTATTTTGGCGCCGCCGACAAGAGGAACCATTCCAAAGTCCTCCAATCCATTGGTCATGACTGCGATTCCACAACGCAAGGCCGTCCAGATTCCCCTGAAAGAATTCGCCCGATACGCTTCATATCCCAACTTGCGCACCTGTTCGACGACAGCTGCACTTCTAGAAATCCAGACGCAGCGGATTTTTTTCCCATGCCGATTCACATATTCAAACAGATATTTTGAATTGTCGTCGTACTTTTCCCCTTGCCAGCAGCCAAACAGCCAAAGCCGTTTGTCCCGAAACGGAATCCATTTTTCAAGGGCGAAGAGGATGCCCATAAAGGGAAGCGTCAATTTCCGCCATTTCAAAAACTTTTTGAACTTCATCCGTTTCCCCATTTGACTTTACGCACGCGCTTGTTGTGTTTGATTTTAGCGCTCCGCTTTGAAGCGAGGACAATCACGCCCAACGGCAAAAAAAGATATGCGAGTCTTTTCAAAAGGCTTTTTTGAAACACGCCATAACGGCAGAACTTTTTCCAAAAATACGATTCGACGACATTTTCTAAGACCGGATTCTGGGATTCCGCATCGCGCCAGCTGCCAAGTCCATTATGCACGCAAACATTGTTCCCATCGCCTGTATCAATGGTAAAATAAGAATCCGGATAGATAGACATTCCCGGCATTTTCAACGGTTTTCCGTCAAACTTCACCAATTCTGAATCGTAATGGAATTGCTCCATGAAAACTTTTGTGATGATGCACGGCATGGCGGTCATATCACATGTACCATCCGGAAGAATGAAGTGGCGTTCCCGATAATATTCCAAGCATTTCCGGATAAAAGGGTGCCCCTTTTCTGCCCCGATGGCGTGAGCCGCGATTTGATCCGTGAATTCCGTTCCAATAAACAGTTCCTGATTCAAAAAGGCATCGAAATTCTGATTCACCGTCACATCGGCATCCAGGTAGATGCCGCCAAAATGATCTAACACCCAGAGCCTAAAATAATCCGTGACAAAGGCCCACTTCTTTTTTGAAAAAGCCTCCCGGGTAAAAAGAAAATCGTCATAAGGAAAGTTGGAACGGTTCCATTCGACGATTTCATATCCTTCCAAATTTTTTTCCCAGGATTGCAGGCAACGTTGCACTGCGGGCGTTTTATTCTCCGACAACCACAGATAATGAATTTTTTTGGGGATAGCCATTTAAACCCTCCACAATGTCCGAAAATATTTTTTCGTCCCTTGAAAAATATAAGGCGAAAGCCATTGCAAAGAAATCAAGAATTTCAAAATCCAGGCGACCGGGAACGACAGATTTTTTTTCGCATAACGCACTCGGGAAATTTCCGATTGCACCATCGAAAAGGAGCCGTATCGGATAACGTCATCCGCCTTGCCGCGGCCTCCACGAATCAAGTGCTGAATTTGCGGACCATCGATAATCCGGCGTTCAAGCCCTTTTTTTTGCATCCGCCACTGTAAATCCGTTTCTTCGAAATAAAGGAAAAATTTTTCGTCATAACGGGCGGCTTCATCATTTTTGACAAACAAATCCGCTCCAACCACATAATCTACGGCGCCCGCCTTTTTTTCATAAACAGGCTTTTTCCGGATTCCAGAAATATCACGCCCCAGGCATTTCAACACGTTCTTGCAGTAAAACGCCAAAAAGTGGTGCAGCGCTTTTTGAATTTGAGAAAGGCTCTCCGGAAAGTTTCCGCATGATTCCGTCCGTTCCCGATTCGCGTCGACCAAGTTGCAGCCCAAAGCGCCCAGGTTTTCTGCAGGGCGGGATTCCCAGTAGTCGACAAATTCTTTCACGGCATTGTTCAAAAGCAGCGTGTCGCTATTCAAATAAAGGACATACTTGCCTTTCGCAACATCCAGTCCGCGGTTGTTCGCCGTCCCAAATCCCAAATTTTCCCGGTTTTCAACCAAAACAACCTGTGGAAACTCGGCTTTCAACATTTCAACGGATCCATCCTGCGAACCGTTATCCGAGACTATCACTTCAAAAGAAAGGTCCCGCGTTTTTTCATAAACGGAGCGCAGACAATCCCGCAACAATTCACAGGTATTGTAACTGACGATAATGATGGAAACTGAAATCTGCCCCGGATTCATTCCGCCTCCCCTTCTAAACTTTCAACCGGCTCTTCTTCCAAATCGTCCGGAGTGCTGAATTTATTCTGGATGTGCCCTATGCAGAACCAGTAAAGAAACGGCTGCAACGTCCCCAGTTCCCAAGGCGCCGCCCCCAACATGGCGATAAGGCAAAAAAGAAGGCAGAATAATTCGAAAAAACACCGTTTGAAAAGGCTAAAACCTTTCATGATGACATTCACACAAATCGAGAGCAACAAACCCAAACCCAAAATGCCGATTTCACAGGGAATGCGGATATAATCGCAATCCGGAACCGAAGAAAAGCCTTCCCCCACGGCGCCGTGTCCATATCTTCCCAAGCCCTTTCCAAAAAAAGTAATGTCGTCCAGAAACGCGCCAAACATCGAAAAACGGTCTCCGACCATCTTGCCGTCGTAATTCACCGTCCGGTTCAAAACATAATCAACAAAATCCGTTCCCAAAACCATCAATGCCACGAGAGCGATCAACACGCCAAAAGCAATCGCAATCGACCAGAAGAAGTAAAGGATTCTCCGTTGTTCCAGTCGATAATAAAAGGCGTAAAAAGTCAAAAAAATCAAATAGAGGATGGCGAAGGCGATGGAAACGCGCTGTTGGGCAAAGAACAAGCAGAAAAAACTGATTCCCAAACACCAATAATTCAATTTCGAAGTCGAAGAGTCGATAATGATTCTTTTGGAACAAAAAATAAACAGGAACAGGGAAGAATAGCCCATAAAATAAGAATGCGGCCAAAAAGAAGAAAAACGGGTCATTTCATACAAAAGATGTCCCGAAAGTTCCGTCATATCCGCCCCAATGGCTCCCCACACAACATTCGCTTTGTAAGACACGTAAAAAGACGGCATCGCAAAATACAGATAAAAGCCGCACACCATCGCAAAAAGCAGCGGTTTTTTCATGTTTTCAAAGAAAAGGTCACTTTTGAACAGCGAACTTCTGGCGATAAAGTAAAAGCAGACGGGAACCATCTCCGCCCGGATTCCCAAATAAAACAAGCGATACGGATACGAATTGAATATCCCCGTACAACAGCTGTAAAGGACAAAGACGATGACGGCGGCATCCAACAGGGAAAATTTTTCAATATAAGGAATGCAGATGAACACAGCGCCAATCGTAAGCAGAATCACCAAAGACGAAGTGTCCCGAATTCCAAAAACAAGGCTCATGGCGATGAGGACCAAAAGCCAATAATAATGCCTTATCGAATTAAGGATTAACTCTTGAAACACCGTTAATCTTTGCGCGCGTGCAAATATTTCAAGAACAGCCTAAAAAAATGCCAATCGCGGAGTACATAACGTTTGAACAACCTCCTCGGTTCTTGACGCATTCGATAAAGCCATTCAAGTCCATGATTCGACATCCACTTGGGAGCCCTTTTGACCGTTCCGGCGACAAAATTCAACGTTCCGCCGACACCGATGGAAACTGGCACCCGGAAAACGTCCCGATACTTGTCCATCAGAATTTCCTGCTTGGGGCACCCCAACGCCACGACCAAAATATGCGGTTTCGCGTCCAGGATCATTCGCGTCACCTTTTGCATTTCTTCCGAATCTTCTTCAAAATGCATCGGCGGCGCATACGTGCCGACAATTTGCAAATCCGGATATTGGCTCCGCAATTTCTGAGCGGCGATTTCCGCGACCCCATCCTTGGCGCCGAGAAAAAACATCTTGTATTTTTTTTGAGCCGCCCTTGCGCAAAGCTGCGGAAACAAATCCGCCCCCGATACCTTTTCCTTGATGGGAGTCCGATACAGCTTGGCAGCCCAAATGACAGGCATTCCATCGGCAAGGCACAAATCCGCATGGGCATACGCCTGTTGCAATTCCACATTTTTTTCAAGCAGCACCAGATGGTCTGCATTGGGAGTCACAACGAATGATGGCGAATTCCGCTCTATCAATGCATCTATCGCATCAACAGCTTCACCCATCGAGAGATTATCAATCTCGATGTTCATGAAGCGTATTTTCGCGTGCATTTTATGAGAGCCTTCCATAAACAAATCCAATTTTTGATGGAACGTTATTCCCCAACACCTTTGCCTACATTCGCCACATCGAATCCAATGTCGCGGAGCATCGCAGCGTCCAAAATGTTCCGCCCGTCATACACGAACGCCGGCTTGGCCATGCCTTTGTAAATGCGCTTCCAGTCCAGATCCGCAAAGCATTTCCATTCCGTGCAAACGACGACAGCATGAGCGCCTTCAGCGGCCTTGTAAGGATCTTCTTCAAATTCCACTTGTTCCAGCACGTCTTTCAAATCGCGCTTCGCATCGGGAATCGCCTTCGGATCGGTCACAACCGGGCACGCGTGTTCTGCGAGCAAATCCCTGACGACAAGATTCGCGGGACTTTCGCGGGTGTCACCCGTATTTGCCTTGAACGCGAAACCGAAAACGGCGATTTTCTTGCCGGCGATCGTATTGAACATGTGCTCGAGCATCCGTCCGATGACCCGGTGCGTTTGCCATTCGTTAATCTTGACGACGCTTTCCCAATAAGCGGCGACTTCCGGAAGTCCGTAATAACCACACAGGTAAACCAGGTTCAAAATGTCTTTTTTGAAACAGCTGCCCCCAAAGCCGATGGAAGCCTTGAGGAACTTGGGACCAATCCGGCGGTCCTTGCCCATGACAAAAGCGACTTCGTCGACATCGGCTCCCGTTTTTTCGCAAAGGGCGCTGATAGAATTGATGGAACTGATGCGCTGCGCCAAAAACGCGTTGGCGGTGAGTTTCGTGAGTTCCGAGCTCCAGAGGTTTGTCGTCAAAATACGATCCCTGGGAACCCAATGCGCATAAATGTCAACGATTTTCTGCAAAGCCTCGAGACCGGACTTCGACTGGTGGCTACCGATGAGCACGCGGTCCGGTTCAAAAAGATCTTGAATGGCCGTTCCTTCCGCCAAAAATTCCGGATTCGAAAGGACTTCGAAATGGAGGCCCTTGTCGTTGGAATTCAAAATGCGTTCCATGGCGGCAGCCGTGCGGACGGGAAGCGTCGATTTTTCAACGATGATTTTATCGTTTTGCGCCACTTCGAGAATTTCACGCGCCGTTTTTTCCCAGTATTGAAGATCGCTAGCCTTGCCTGCGCCACGACCGAATGTTTTCGTGGGCGTGTTCACGCTGACAAAAATAATGTCCGCTTCACGGACGGCGTTGGGAATGTCCGTGCTGAAAAAAAGGTTCCTTCCACGGGCACGCTTGACAACTTCATCGAGTCCCGGTTCAAAAATCGGAAGGTTTTCACTGTTCCACGCGTCAATTCTCGCCTGGTTGATGTCGACAACAGTCACTTTTACATCCGGGCATTTGTCCGCAATGACAGTCATTGTCGGACCGCCGACATAACCAGCACCAATGCACAAAACTTTCGTTTCAAATTCCATAATGCCTATAATCTAGCTTTTTTTTGTAAACCTAGCAGAACAGGCGTTCCCATTTGAAACAAAATGTCCCCAATCCGTTCTCAGGCGAAAATGGGATTTTCAAAAGACCTTTTTGAACGAAAAATCCCAACTCAGGTGGGCAACCGCCCAAAAATCATACCCGTTTTCACCCGAAACATGGTCCAAATTCTTATACCGGCGAACGCCGCCGCCGAATTTCGCCGCAAAACCCCACCCCAGAGAAATCCCATATGTCAAATCGGCGACGTATTGCCTTTCCACAATCCCCGAAAGCGTCCGTTTGCAAGCCAAAGCTTCATCGTAATCGACCGTTATCTCCTTATCGCCCTGACGCAGCCAGGCCAGTTCCAAAGACACGGAATGCCGCCCAAAATTCCAGTCCGCCGTAAACCAGAGGTCTTTTGCATCCGGACCGCGGCGGTATCCCAGCGGATAATCGACAAAAAACATGTCGGCAAAATTCGCAGCGTCTTGATCGCGGTAATTGGACTTGTAAAGTCGACGGCTCGTGTATTTGAGAAGCGGCAAGCGTTCGTTTCCCGCCGCCGGATCCGTCAAAACGGCATCAAGGCGAAATTCAAACGAGCCGAAGTTCCGGGATTCCACCTTTTGACAGTAACCCACCATGTGGCTGAGGATTCCCCGCGTGGAATTTTTCCCCGATTCCCCGACAGGACTTTTTACGTCATCGATATTCATCTGGTAATAAAAGCTCGATCCCAAAATGGGGCGGAAGCCAAATTCAAACATGGCGTTCGCCTTGGTGTATCCCGTCGCATAATTATCGTGCCAGAACATAAAAGGGCTGACCGAGCGCAAATCCGCCTGTTTACCGCCAATCACGGACTGTTCTGCAAAATAAAACCAGATGAAGTCAAAATCCACGCCAAAACGGTGATACGCCAACGTTTTGTAGGGGTCCGTATATTGCCTGTTCCGCTGGTTGTCGATTTGCAAATGGGCCTGTTTCCAAACTTCTGTCGTTGAATCCACTTCGCCGCCCGGTTCCGCCGGAGTCCCGTGCAAATGCGGATTGAGCGAACTCAAAAAGAAATCATAGCGGAAAAATCCCGGCGCGAAGCTCCAAAGAAAAGCGTCGTGATAAGGAGCGCCTCCCAAGTCAAGCGTATTCGGCGAAGGTCCCAAGTCGGGTTTAAAACGCCCCACTTGCACAAATCCCGCGCCGTATTCCCATTTGGCATAAGCTTCCGTCGGCACGTTGATGTCCACATTATCCGGAGAAATCGTCGTATTCGTCGAAGCGTCATCTTCATACCAGGCCTCGATGTCTTTCCGCAGCGGAATGTAAATGTAAACGGAAAAATCCTTAAAGGACCCTCCGACCAACGCCTCGAAAAATGGCTCCACGGTTTGTTCATATTGACGACCGTTTTCCAGTGGAATTTGCAGGCCCAGCCAATTTTTCCCATAACGGTCCGCCACGGCGTATTCAAAAGTCCCCGCTTTGGGCGCGCCGTAAGCACCTCCAGAAAGTTTCGCCCCGATGAAAAAAGCCGTTTCCGACGCCGCCTCGGCGGAAAATGCACAAAATGCGGTCAAAAGGAAAAACAGGCGCAAGCGGTTCATCGGCAATTTCCTTTTACGCTTTGGCGTTCCGATACATTTCCAAATAAGGGAGTTCTTTGAATCCGGATTTTTGATAAACGTGCATGGCTGCCCCGTTTTCGCGTTCCACTTCCAGTCGAATCAAACATTCCGGGAACGCCTTTTCGACAAATTTCAAAAAGGCGGAGCCGATTCCCTGTCCGCGGAATTTTTCAAGCACATAAACGTCTTCTATCCAAACCGCGCGTTTTCCAAATTCCGTCGAATATCCAAATGCGAGCATACCATACCCGGCAAGTTCTCCGTCAACGTCAAAAGCGTATCCTTCCGCATACGGCGAACCTTTTGTACATTCGTCAAAATCCGCCTGGAAAATGGCCTCGGATCCGTTGCTGTGCACAGCGGGCGACGCGTAAAAGACCCGCATCATCGAAATGACGGCATCCTTGTCGGCGGCTTGCATTTTTCGGATTTGAACAGTCATTGAACATCCTTTTGTTTCAAAAGAAAATGTAATTATCTTTTGCCCTGAATCTAGCCCCTCCCTCGCAAACAGACGTGCATTTTCAAACAATTTCTTTTTGGTAAAATCCGTCCATCTAAATCACCGTTTTGTTTTGAAGAGAACAACTCGCCTTGGCGATTTCCCGCCCAAAACAGGCACGGCAATCAAAGAAAGCAAAATAAGCAGGAACGCCCAAAGCTCACAAAGTATTCAAAACAGGAACATAAAAAAGCCTGTACTTTGAAATTTTCCATTTCTTCCTCCGGAATTTTTTCTAAACAGCATCGCAAATTTTCCTCTCTTGAAATTTTCCCTGAGGGACGGATGTTGATGCTTGGCATTCCTTGTCCCATGTTATTGTCATGTAGTCGATGAAATGGAGCTCGCAGAAGTTGAACGGCCTGATCCGCCAATTCCTGTCCAAAGGAACTTCGTTTGAAAACCCTACGAGGGCTGAAGTCAAATGGATCGAGTAGAAATTGAACAACAGGCCCAGAAAACGACTAGGATATTTAACTCCATTAGAGTATATTTCTAGGCAGGTCAAACAAATTTACTTGGCGACGTAAATTCGCCGGGAGGGACTTGAATTATGAAGAAAATCGCAATCATCATTGTTTTCATTCTTCTTGCTGCAGGAATAGGTCTTTTCTGTATTTATAAGCAACTGCATGATCCGATGTACACAATAAAGCAAGTATCAACAGCTGTATCAAATCATGACTGGGCTGTTTGTCAAAAGTACATCGACCTAGATGCGATGTATGATGCGGCCAAGAAAAGAAAGGATTACAGCGTTTTTCAAGAAGTCCTTGATCAAACGCTCGAGGACTATTCGAAAGAAAACTTCGCCAATTCCCTAAAAGCAACAGTGGAAGCCACAGATGATTCCGAAGGTCCTTTGAAAGAGATACAGCATGCAGATTCATCCGCAACAAAGGTACAAATTGTTCCGATGGGGAAGATTGTAGCAGTTCGTTTATGGGAAGAGTTTGGTTCTTTCAAGGTTCCCGCTTATACCGAGGTTGTTTTGAGATCTCAAGGACTAGGATACATCATTATCGACATAAATAGCAGAAATAAACATGATCGTACTTTCACAGTAAAAAAATTATACCGAGAATTTTACCTCTATCCGATTGAGCAACAGCTTTCCAGTTCTGTCAATATAAAACTCACGAAGATAAGTGAAGCCTGTTCTAATTGGATTTTTGATACTTGTTTCCAACCTTTAACTATGATTGAAAGAACCGTAGAAAATAGGACTGATAAAAACATAAAAGAAGTTTCATTTGAACTTAAACTGGGACACTATTCCAAGTACATCACCGAAAATGGAATTAAGGCGAAATCCTCCATCAAATCAGGAAAGAAAAGGGGATGGGAATACAACCGATACATTGACGAAGATCGTGCATGGAAATATGCTGAGTTGAGTAGCATAATCATCGAAATACAAAGCATATCTTTTGAAGATGGAACAACCTTGGAAAAAGACCCGTTAGCATATTATACACATTTAAATGATTTAGCTCCGTTTGATGATGTTATTTCTTGGGGAAAAGAACGCTCTATGTTTGAGGCCGATTCTTTAAACAAATGGGTGGATGAATACAATTCCGTCCGATAAATCAAGATAAGGAACAGGCGAATGAAGTTGTGTAAAATTATCTGTTTTTAAGGTAACGTATATTTTCTTTCGCAAATTCCCCCGGTTCGGGAATACGCCACGAACTACATGCAGCCGGGCGACGCCATGCCCGAATTCATCTGGAAACAGGAACGGTTCTCCGACCTCGACCCGACGAACACGAGCGTGGAGGACATCCTGGCGCAGGCGGGAAACATCGCTTCGGCACTCGGCTACGGGGAGGACGACGGGAGCGTGGAGCAGATGCTCACCGACCTGTACGGGCGGAACATCGGAATGAAGGGATGCGAGGAGCCGACCAGCCGCGACTTCGTCGAAAGCTACGGCAAGCTGTCCGAACTGCTGAAGAGCCCTGTCGCCACCGACATGCTCTACCGCAACATCGGGCTCCCCTTCGACAACGACCCGGAGAACCTTTACGGCTACATCTCCGGAATCACCGACAGGGCGAACAGGATTAGGGTGAGAAAAAACGATCCGTTCGTCGTTGACGTTGCGAACACATTTCTCAGTCCGTATTCCTACGCAAAGAACTCGCAAGGGCGTGACGCAGATTTCATTGACAATCTTGCCGACGTCGCCAGCATTGCGTCAACGTTCGGTTCCGGCGGAACCGCCAGAGCTGCAGGGAAATATCTCCCGTTTGTATCGAAAAATGCGGGAACGGTTGTAGGTGCCAGCGGTGCCGCCATCGGGCTTGATGCACTAATCGGCGCAGTTCACGATATTGGCGATTCGTTGTTGACCAAGCACGTTTACACTACCGACGAGAACGGCGGCCCGGATTACACCGAAAGGGGTAAACCAAATTGGGGATCCGCCTTGGGGTCTGCCGGGTTGAACGCTCTTTCCAGTTTGCCGATGCTTGGACTTGCGGGGCGTAATTATCTATCGAGAATTCTAAATCGCTTTGAACTTGATGAGATTCCCAAGAAAATCGGGAAAAGAATGGAACCCATCAAGAAAAAAGCCGTCAGCGCATTGGATAGGATCTTCGATGGTGACGTAAACAAGAAAATCGCAAAAGAGAAGAAGCTCCAAGCAAGGGCTGAAGCCCAAGTGGAGACTCTGAGCGGGAAGCGTTCAGAACTGGACGCTCTTCTGGCTGCGGAAAAGGCGAAAATCCGGAAAAACCCTTTCAGAGTGAAAAACCCAAAAGACGAACTCAGATTAAATGCTATTGGGAAAGAATTAAACGACATCATCGCAAAAGGCGAAAAAAAACAAGCCCTTGCCAACAAGCACTTGGCGAAAGCTGAGAAATTGGATGAGGAAAGAATAGTTCCGAATCTGCTTTCAAAGCTGGGAAAAACCAAAGATCTCGCCATCATCCGGGCTATTCAGACCGGTCTTATCCCCACCACATACGGAGACATTAGAAACACGTTGCGTCTTATGAATTCTGACGATCGCTGACTTCTTTGTCCCGGGCGTTCAAGGAGCGCTCGAAATGCTCCAATCGCCGTTCGAACCGACTCAAACGCCTCTCTACGTGGCTCGTTTTCTCACGTTCCTTCTTCAATTTATACGACAGGACTTGAATCCATATCGCTGAAACGATAGTCAATATGAGAAACGAGAATACATTCATTTTAGTGAAAATTCCGGTTTTGCTGAAATAAATATTTGGCACATTCAAGAGCTGAAACCAGTAATGCAACCAACCGTAATTAAATAAAATATAGAACGCTATATTTAGATTTTTCTTCATTCCCGACCTCCTTTTTTGACTGAATGCTAGCAAAAAAAAGCGCGTCCGTCCGTGGCGTTTGCCGCCGATACGGACTAAATGCAGTCATGCAGAACGTTTCGAACCTACTTTGCCCGTTTTTCCTCGACGACGGGACCCCCGTTTCCGGCGGCAGGGTGCACTTCGTGAAGCCCGACTGTTCCGCCGCGCCCACCGAAGGCACGGACCCGGACTACGTACCCGTCTACGATACGGACGGGACGGAAATAGAGAACCCGCTCCAACTGAACGACGCTGGCCGTTTCGTCATCCAGCCTTTCGTCGGCGACGGGACCGACTACCGGATGATAGTGGAGGCCCCCACGGGAGTCCCCGCCACCCTCGAAAGCGAGTCCCCGGCGTGGCGGACCGTCTACATCATCGACAGCAAGGCGTCCAAGGTGACGGTCGAGTATTCGGGCGTGGCTGTCGTCGGCGGCCTGGGCGAGCTCCGGAGGACCGACCCGGCGGCGAAGTCCGTGATGGTGCTCGGCTATGACGTGGCGGGCGACTTCTGCCCTCCGCGCGTTTTCGTGTGGAAGGAGGAGCTGTTGGACGAGAACTACGGGACGCACGTCCGTTCCACGCTTCCCGGCCACTCGGGCGGCGGCACGTGGGAGCTAGGCGTGTCGAAGACCGTGGACGTCCGCCTGTTCGGGGTGGACCCGTCCTCCTCCACGGACTGCGCCGAGCGGATGGGGTTCATCACGGACAGCCATCCTAACGAGGGCGTCTACTTCCCCGCCGGCACCTACGCGCTATCCAAGTCCATCAGGCTCTACTCGGCCATCCTCGAACGCGGGGCGGCGGTCGTCCCCATGTCGCGGTCCGTCGACTTCGTGGTCGACTCCTTTTTCGAGAACCGCGGGGGCAGGTTCGGGCGGTCGTCCGGCCACTCCGCCGTGCCGTGCCTTCCACAGGGCTCCACCCTGCGGACTTCCTGGCTTGACGGCGACTTGGCGGGATTCCTGACGGAGAAGTCCCTCGGACGGCTTTCGGCCATCGTCTTCGACTCGGTCTGCGAGAACTCCGGAGACATCGCCGTATAAAGCAAAAGAATCAATTAGACGAGCAGGGAACCCAACTCGGAAAGAGAGCGTTCTCGACTCGCATTCGGGACTCACCGGGGCTGCAATCATGCTAGACGCTTTCCCCAACGCAGCAAACGACTTCTTGGACTCGCTTTTTACGACTCACACCTACACGACTGACGAGAACGGCAATCCGGATTACACAGAAGATGCAAAAGTAAACTGGGGCAGTATCGGCAAAAAGGTGGCTGACGATCTTTCAAACGGAGCTGGTCTTATTGTCGCTCCGATGCACAGGACGGCCCGAGGATTTTCAGACCTTACTGGAGGCATCTTTGGAAAGATTGGCAACAAAGTCGAAAAGGGACTTGAAAAAATTCTCGGAAACAAGAAGGCCAAAGAAGTCGAGAAAAACATTGAAAAAATTGAAACCAGTACAAAGCGGGCTCATACGGCAGCATTCAATTCAATACTGAAACGACAGGAGGCCGAAGAGGAACTGAGACGCATGGGAAGCAGCCTTTCGGAAATATCGAAACCTGACCACCGGAAGAATGTCGCCGATCTAGGGCAGCAAATCGAGAAGCAAAGGAAAATTTTCGCGAATAAGGAAAAACTGATTTCAAAGAACGCCAAGGAAAAGCAAAAACTCAATAAAGAACTGGAATCGCTGAAGAGTAAATCTCCGGCGAAGGCTCTCATGACCGGGGCGGGAACCCTGTCCGACCTGGCAGCCTCCCGTCTGGACGATTATTACAGCATCGATTTTGTTCGCTACCTTCCTTTTTGGGATTAACCGTTCCCTATTTGAGGGCTTTGACTTCCGACTTGAGTTTCTTGATTTCCGATTTGAGGGTTTTGAGTTCTTCTTCCAACCGCTGTACAGTCCGAGGTTCATTCTTCAAGTCATCCGACAAGTTTGAAACCACGAGATAGGTGTAAATCGTCAGCATCCCGGCAACACCCGTTGAATAGCTCTTTGAGCCGTTCCAGGTGTTGTGAATTGCTTTCAGATTTTCTAGTTTTACTTTAGCGATTACAACAGGCTATGTATAACTAGAACTAAATCAACGACTTAGCCGCTGATTTAGGATAAAAAGAAATCGGACCTTTTCAAGCCCGATTTCTTTTTTTATTTCCAAAAAAACGATTCTAAAAAAGCTCCAACTGAAGGGGTTCCGGCGGTAGCGGTCGTTCCTTTCGTCCATAAAAAATTTCGAGCCTCCCGAATTGTTTGTCGGTAATGCACAAAACACTAACCATTCCTTTGGGCGGCATAAAGTTTTTGATCCGCGCAACATGCACATTCGCATTTTCAGCCGACGCACAATGGCGAATGTATATCGACAGCTGAAACCGTGAAAATCCGTCTTTCAACAAGTTCTTGCGAAATTCGCTGTGGCGTTGCCGGTCCACTTTGGTTTCCGTCGGCAAATCAAAAAAGCACATGACCCACATGACGCGATACTCGCTAAGCCGATCCATCCGACACCTCTGGATAAACCAATTTACGCAACTTCCCGGAATAACACCTGAAAAGCGAAGTCGTTGTCGTCATCACCGCATTCATCAGCGGGCTCCGCTTCCCATCTATTATCACATCCAGCACCGGGATTTTCAATAAGGGAATTTTGTGTTCCTTTTCCAACTGCTCCGGAAAAGACTCCGAATTTTCCCAAGTTTCTAAAATTAATTTGTCTACAATCGGGCGATAAGGTTCCATGATGTCGTCCGCCAAGCAATACGCATTGTAACGGTTGTGATGATGAATTCCCAACGTCGGCAGCAATCCGCTGGCAACCAAAGAACGCGCCACAACGCCACGCAAAATGGCGTATCCATAATTCAGCAAGTTGTTAGGAGGCGTTCCAAACCGGTCGCGCAAAAAATTTTCATTCTCCGGGAACATGGATTTCCAATAAAACGCAGCCGCCACCGCCTCGCGGTTTTCAACATCGCCACTGCGTACGGAATTCGCCAAGTTCACCAAATAAGCAGGCGAAACATTCCGTTTTTGTTCCAAGACTTTCGCCTGGTTGAGGATTTTCTGTTGAACCGTCTGTTGCCAAAGTTGTTTTTTCAGCGGAAGGGAGGCGGCGATTTGCGCCTGAAAACGTTCGCTTTGGAGCGTATTTCCCGATAAAGGAAGAAGAAGCCCCATCGGCAAATGTGCGCTGCCGCAAGAAATCACGGCGCAATTATTTTCAAGGAGAGCGCCCAACAGCACGTTCGACATCGTGATTCGGGGATTGTCCAAAATGACAAAACCGACATCTTCTATCGCAGCCGTTTTGGCAGAACCTTCCGGCGTTTTGACCACCAGCTGATTATCCTTAAAACTCAAATACGCCGGATTTCCAAAGTAAAGCGTACGTTTGAGCATTTACCACCTCCTCGCATCAAGCAAGTTCTCGCATTCAATATTCTCCCACAGAAACAATTTGGCCAATATGATTGACTCGGACTTTGATTGAGCCTTTTAAGTTGTTAATCGTCTGAATCCGTTTCCAGGTGATATCCCGCAACTCTTTGTCTTCATTTACCGTTGTTTCTTGATGATGACGGAACACATAATTTTTTGTCGAAAGTTTTTGCACCCGGAAAAGGTTCGGACTGATTTGGGCGTAATTTTGAAGATCCAACAGGTCTATTTTCGACGGGTCAAATCCCGTTTTTTCATTGGGAAAGACAAACATTTCGTTTATCTTCATCGTGAACAAAAATTCCCAGCCTTCTTCCTTTTTATAATCCCTGTCAACGGCGGGCATTCCACGAACCGCCCGCTGAGTCGCTTCGTAAAAAGAGACCACTTTTTCTTGCAAATCTCCATTTGCATCCCGGTAAATGGCAACGTGATGATTATTACCCGGATTCACAAAATCACGTTCTTGATGCAATGCGATTGCGTTATTGACCGCTTTAACAACGACCCGTTTAATGGCAATTCCCTTTTCTTTGTTTTGCCAAATGGGATTTTGATCCAAATTGGAAAAGGCACTTTTCGCGTCGCCACCAAATTCCTCCAAGCGCTTTTGCAAGATTTCTCGAATTCTTTTATCGAGAACCTTGTCCACGCTCAAATTGGCATCGACCGATTTCCGAATGGTGTAAACGGTTTCAAACAGCTTCACTTTAACCGTATCGGGAACCTGTTCTAAATGGGATTCGTCCAAAAAAATCGGATTTTTGGACAAGGCATTTTTCCCCGTAAACGCCAGTTTTGAATCCCCATTAAATTCTAACAGCCGTTTTTTCAACGCTTCTCGATACCGGGGATTGCAAATCGCATCAATTTTATCCAGCGTCAATTTGATTCCGACTTTTAATTCTTTCACATTTTCAATTTCTTTGCGACAACTGCCATAAATCGTTTCATTGTGCAATTGCCCGCGCGGTGTAAGGGTTTCCTGATTCCGCTTTTTCTTATCTTGATTTTTTCCTTTTGTCTTGTTGACGTTTTTTGTCACTACTTTATTTCTGGATTTGATAGAAATCAGCGTTTCTTCCAAATGCCTTTTGGCTTCTGCCCGGAATTCTCCTAACGGCATTGGCGATTTAAAACGCAAATGACCTTTGCTGTCATACTCCAACTCTTTCGCTTCGATGCTCGCCACTACTTTTTTCACATCGCTCTTGTTGATTTTGGACAAATCGCATTCTGCCAAATCAATATATTCCCGCATCGATTTGGGAAGTCGGGCATTCAAATTGTTCAAATACTGGATAAAGCTGCGTTTGGTGAACGCTATCGTCAATGCGTCCATCGCATGGTGCCGGTGATCGTTCCGTTTTGTCCAGTCCTTGATTTTTCCAATTTTGCGACCATCCTTGTCTTCAACAATTTCCGTCAAACCTTGTTTGTCATATTTTGCCCAATTCAATTCTTTCATGACATCGACAAGTTGCCAGTCTTCCCGCAGCCGATCCGTAATGGAACCTACCGTCGGAACGACAAAAGGCACCAATTCTTCGAGCATTTCCCTCGCTTTTTTGGCAATGTATTGGGAATCCCGCAAATCGCGTTCGATGAACCCTTCTGGAATTTCATCATTTGTCATCAAGAGATTTTTCCGTTTCGCTTTTCCAATGACCCCCTCTTTGAACAAGCGTTCAATCCGTTCTTGATACTGTTCCAAAGCATTCGCCCCATATTCTTGGGAAACAAAATCAAAAGCCGTGGAATTTCCTTTTTTCAAATTGACTTCTCGCAATTCCAGGGTTTTATTTGCAAAAGAATCGTCAAAACGCTTCGCCTGCGGAATGATATGTTCAATATCATAATCTTTTGAGAACAAGCGTTCTTTCTTGATTTCTTCATTGGAATAAAGCGTTCTGCAACCATTTTTTTCAAGTTCTTTATAAAGCCGATAACGGACCAAATCGTTCTTGCTCGGATTCGTAATGCCGAACGTCTCTTTCAATTCTTTCCGGTAATTGTCATATTCTTTGCTGGCTTTGCCCATTTGCTCTGCCATTTCTTGGCGTTCTTTGGCGCTTTTTTTCAATTCGCGGGCAAGTTCAATCCGAATTTCATCCGGTTTGCCGTAAGCATCGACAACTGCATTGACCACATTCACCATTTGATTCAAAATCTTTTCGACAACGGGATTTCGCAAGCTGTTTTTGGGTAAGAGCTCCAAATGATTCTTGTAATCCTTCTTGTTCAATTCTTCGCGAGTCAGCGACCGCTTGGAATGGCGATATCCCGCCGCTTCACAGGCTTCGCTGTATTTTTTACCGTTCTTCATCCAAGGCAAGATTTTTTTCATCGCTTTCGCCGAAAGGTTCCCATAGTCATTTTCGAATGTGACCGATGCAAGAATTTTCGCACTTTCTTTGGAAAAGCCGCAAATGTCCATGATTTTTTTGACAAGGCCTTCATCGCCCGTCAAAGAGCCGTCGCCTTCAAAAGAATACAGAAGATGCCAAAGCTGAAAGAGTTTTTGATTTTCAAACTCCGGGCTCGGAAGCTCCGAATTCCAAGACAAGAAATCCGTTTTGAAATGCAGCTCTTCAAACGCATCCGATACGATTTTGAAAACTTCTTTGGCATCCTTTTTGGAAAAGTCCCATTCACCCAAACCATTCGCATCGATGATTTTTTGATAGGCGGAGAACAATTTCGCCTGAGTCGTATTTCCTTTTATTTCATCAAAATTGATTTCAAAATTTTCCGCATTTTTTTCAAACAGTGTTTTTAACTATTTCGAAGCGGAAAGTTTTTCTTTGCAGTTCAATTCATCAAACAGGCGCTTTCTCTGCTCATCAGAAAGAGATTCACAAGTTCCCGTTTCTTTATTGATCAATTCAACGTTATTCAATGTTTGCCAAATGCGGAACTCTTGGAACAGCGGCATTGATTTCGGACAAACTTTCGGACCCACTCGAACCGAGCGTTTTTTCGAGTCTTCCCCTTCGATTTCAATTTCTCTTCCTTCCAGTTCACAAATGCCGACCAGATTTTTCTGAGAGCGGAGTGGCCGCTGATAAAAAATGACCACGTCTCGAATTTCCCTTTTCAAATCATTCGTCAACTCCGGGTGAAATTGAGCCTGCGTTTCCCAGATTTTTTCAAATTCATCCAAATAATCTTGCCGGTAAAAGACCTGATTTTTCAAGCTGTAGTTGGGATTTTCCACAAGCTTTTTCATCTGATACTGGCCAACGGTCAAATGGTTGAAATACAATTCCTTGCTGCGGTCTCCGATTGTTCCCAGATAACCGCTAGAAGCATTGATTTGGCTGTTGATATTTTGAAACACGACCGTCAACTGTTCCAAAGTCAGCCGACCGGAAACGGCATTCGCCCGCCATTCATAATTTTCTTTTTTCTGCTCCACGCCTTTTTTTGTGCGTTTTTCTCCGACAACGCCAAAATTCTTTTGGCAAATTTTCATCGTTTCCGTGGCATTTTTTCCCGACAATTCCAAGGCCACGGAATCCGTCATCTGTTCAGGGTAAAACTGCTTTTGGAAATCCCAAATTCTTTTCCATTCATCTTGCAAATCCGAGCGGTAAAAATCCGGGACATAATTTTTCCCCGATTGATACAGTTCATGGACAAATTGCCCCGGAGTCTTATTCTTTTCATGCAGTTCCTTCGCCACTTCCATGCCGTCGATTAAGGCGCCTTCTTCATTCGATTTCGCCTTTCGACTGCTTTTGTATCCGCGTTTCTTGTTTATCATCAGCAGCACACGGGCAAATTCCGACAGCGAAATTTTTTCGGAAGCAGCCTTGGCGCGCAAACGGTACGTTTCAAAAGTCGTCGCATTTCCTTTTTCCTGAAGGATTGTTGCTTCATCGATAAAACCGGATTCTTTCAAGATTTTCCGCAGATGTTCTCGGCGCAATTTATAGCGCTGCAAATTCCGTCGCATCGAACGTTTCAACGTCCGACCGGCGTTGGGCGAAATCCCCTTTCCACTGTTAAAATCCAGTTCGGGCGTTTTACTTTCTGTCTTTTTCTCCGATGAAACAAAGTTGTCATAGCTGATAGTCCGCACTCCCAATTTGACAATGGAAGATTTTTCGTCGGATGTTTCCGCTTCGTTTACAACAGCCCATCCAATGCTGCCCGTTCCCAAATCCAGTCCTAAAATTTTTTTCACGATACTCTCCGTGCTGAATTGATTTTGACAAAACCCTCTTCAATATAAACAAACATCTTGAAAAATGCACCCATTTTGGCATTTTGCATCCTATGGGATGCAAGTTTCAATCACAAGAAAATTTTAAAAACTAACTATTCAAATTGACATTTTCAGTCAATCTCGAATCATTCCCTTTTCAATTCAAAATTTTCATTTTCTCCGAGCAATTTTCCCAAAATGAATGTATATTGTATCCATAATCTGAAAGCAATTCACAATAAGGATTATTCCGTTGTGAAAACATTTAGAGCGGCAGGCTTCCTGTCGCTCTCTTTTTTGGAAATGTTCTATCTTTGCCAGAGAAACTCCATTGCCGAGGTCCTTGCGTGAACATTCTCTTCAACCTCACAGCGGTTCAGCCCATCCACAGCGCCAAATTTCATGGTGGCGGCTCTTACGGCGAAGTCCTGTTTTGGAAAATCGTCGAACGCCTGCGTTCCCAGAAATCTGCGGAAATCCATTTTCTTTGCGCTTACGATTCCCAAAAATATCTGGATCCGGAAATTCTGAACGCCTGTCGGGAAAACCGAATTCCAATGTGCGACATCCGCAAGAATTCCCCGCAATCCATTGTCGACGAAAACGCTGTCGATACGTTTTACACGCCGCTTTTTTCCCTTGAAAAAAAATGGGACATTTCTGTTCGCCGTTTCGTTTTCACCTGGCACGGAGTCCGGGCTTTGGAAATGCGGTACCATCCCATGGGAATTTTCTTTGCGCGGACCCTTTCCCAAAAAGGAGAAGCCCTGCTGCGTTACCGGGAATGTTGGAAAAAACATTTCTACAAGCCCAAATACCAAGCCGTGGCAGACCGCATCGCGAATGGTTCCGTGCAAGTCATGACCGTGAGCGAACACAGCCGCGCTTCCATCCGGGCGTTTTTCCCGCAACTGATGGATGCGCGCATTCCCGTATTTTACAGTCCAATGCGCGAAATCGCGCCCAAAGGGCAGCTTCCTTCGGGTATTCGCCCCAAACAGTATTTTCTGCTCACCAGCGGCGCCCGTTGGGAAAAGAACAATTGGCGCGCCGTCCGGGCTTTCGACGATTTGATGGATTTGGATCATGACCGTTTTCCGCACCACGTCGTTGTCACCGGGGTGACAAATCCCCAAGTTTACAGGCGGCATTTACGTCACCCGGAACGCTTCGTATTCCTGGACTACGTTGAATCCGGCGAATTGGAAGTTCTACATAAAAACGCCTACGCGTTTTTATTCCCATCACTAAACGAAGGCTTCGGCTATCCTCCGCTACAGTCAATGCGCTACGGCGTTCCCGTCGCAGCAAGCGGCACAACATCCATTCCGGAAATTTGCGGAGACGCCGCCATCTACTTTGATCCGTATTCTCAAAGCGAAATGGCGAACCGAATCCTCCAACTGCTCGATTCCTCCATTTACGCACTGTATGCGGAACGCGCCAAAGCCCGTTATGCCCATGTTCACGCGCGTCAAACCGCCGATTTGGAAAAAGCAGTTGATTTCATATTGAACGCCGGGTAAAAAATTCAACGGCTTATCTAAATTGTTTTGAATATGCGCTATTTCAAAAATCCCATCCTCGGCATCACGCTTTTCGCGTTCTTTATCCAGACCCTTTTGCTCGTCTTTTTTTACGCGCTTCCCGATCCCCTGGGACTTTCCATGCTCGAAATGTTCTCCGGGAAAATTCCATGGCAATTGTCCATGGCTTACGGCGCCATTCTCGTCATGTCTTCCCTGTTCGCCTTTGCCAAGGCTCCTCGCGCCCTTTCCCTTTTTTACGTTTTCTACTTCTTCTTCGCCATTGTCGATTACGAAGTTTTCCGCTTCACCCACCAGCGCCTTTCCTATTCTTACATCCGCACGTATTTTCACCCTTCGAACATTTTTGATTCCACAACGACCTCTACCCTCGGAAACGAACCGGGAACAGCGTTGTATTTGGGAACGCTGTTCATCATTATAGCCGCGGCAGTCACCTTTTGCATTTTTTACACAAAACGTCGCCAAAAGCAGAAAAAGGAAAACATCAAAACAGCTCCCGTTTTCGGCAAAAAACTCCCTGTGGCGATGCTTGTTTCGGGGCTCATCCTTTCATCCCTTCCCCTTTGGCTGTTTTTGGCGGGAACGCGCGGAGTCAGGACAATTCCCGTTTTCAACATTCCCGTCGATATGCGCTTCACCTTGGGAAAGCACACGCTGACAGCGCCCATTTTGCACATCGCCGCCGAAGAGACTTTCGAATTCGTGAAAGACAATTACACGGTGACAGAAGAACTTGTCGCCGACTTGGACGCATTCCTCCCAAAGGATTTCTCCGCGGCGAGGATCCATGCGGATTACCCCGGATTCCGGAACGCTTCGGCTGTTCCATTCAAGGCGGAGCATCCTTACAACATCGTTTTGATTTTTGGCGAGTCTTTCAAGGGGCGCGTTTTCAACCAGATGCTCGAAGGCGACACGGCGTTCGCTCCGCACATTTGGAAACTGGCAAATGGAGGATACTTTCCAAACAGCGGCGGGGCGCTTTGGTTCAAGCGCGCCTTCAGCGGCAGCTACCCGACCGTTCGCGGGACAATGTCCACTTACCTGGGATTTCCTTCGCATCCGAACCGCGATTTGCCGAGTTTTTACGCTTCGAACCATTTCAAGGGATTCCCGGAATACCTGACCGATTACACCCGCGCATACGTCACTATTTCAAATCCGATTTTTGACCACACGCTTCCCTTCATCGAAAAATTTTACGGCGAATGGAGCGCGTTAGAAGACCCCGAAATCCCGGGAACCATGGACAGCCTTGGCGTTGACAGGGCGATTAGCACGCTAGAAAAGCTCCCGACCGACAAAAACTGGCTGTTGACGTTCAACACCATCGCCTCGCACATTCCATTTTACAATTACCCGGAATCATTCGCACCAAAGCCCGATGACGCCATGCTCCGTTACCGCAACGCGGTCCGTTACACCGATTTGCAATTGGGCCGTTTTTTCAGCGCGCTCGCCGCCCGTCCGGATTTCGAAAAGACAGTCATTCTCATTTTAGGCGACCACGATACGCCCGTCGATTCGCTTGATTACCGCGTTCCGCAACCCTTGGGAGTCGCCGCTTCGCAAATTTTTTTGGGAATTTTTTCTGCGGACACAAATCTCTTCCACGGCTTAGAAATCCGCGACGACGTCGCCTCTCAACTAGATGTGGGGCCGACCATTTTGGATTTGGCACAAGTACGCGGACCGAATCATTTTTGGGGCTACGATTTGCTTTCCGAAAAGCGTCCCGCAAAACAACCGTCGCTTTTCTACACGCAAAACGCCTACTTCCTCGGATTCCGGGATTCCGTCTTGACGGGCGGACTAGAAAACGAAGAAGTTTACGTGGGCAAAAACGGAGAATATTCCCGTTCGACAGACTCCCTTTCCATCGACTGGAAACTTCGCGCAATCGGCGCAAGCCGCGTTTTGAGATCCCTGCTCCGCAACGACAAAATGCTGCCTTCGGAATAACGCCGCTTACAACCGTTCCAAGGCGATTTGTCGGATACAGCAAGCCTTTTATCTAGCTAAAAATCGAATATTTATATATTTGACTTATGGCTACAAAAAAAACGCTCATTGAAAGATTTTCGGGCTGGTACATTCCCCTCATTTGCAAGCACCCTTACAAAGCACTGGCATTTTACATTTTGCTCGCGCTCGTGTTTGCGTTTCCCATTCTCGTTTATCCGGGATTGAAACTCGACGCGGATTTGGCGCACCTGCTCCCGGAAAAAACGCCAAGCGTCATCGCTCTGAACGAATCCTACGAACGGTTCGGCAGCACCGACAGGTTCATGATAGCGATTCAAAGCGAAGATGTCGACCTTGTCGCCGCCATGCAGGATTCCATCACCGATTACATCCACAAAAATTGGCAAGGCGATTTTGTTTCGACACAGATCGATAACGAAAATCAATTTTTCAAAGACAACGCCCTCCTTTATCTTCCGATGAAACATCTTGAAAAGATTCGCGATAATCTGGAAGATGTCCAACAAGAAATCGGGCGTGAAAATGGGCCGCTTGTCGTCGATTTGCTTTCGGACAACATCCCACAAGAAAAAAAAGAACGCGTCTGGTTTGATGCCAGCATTCCACAAGAGCTGGGACTTCCCGATGAAGCCCTGAGCGCTTTTGATTCCTTCTTTCAAAAAGATTCCGCAAAAACAGAGAGCAAATCCTCCGAATGGGATTCCAAGTCGACCGTTCCCTCCCGGCTGAAAACGCGCCTGATAGGCAGCCCCAAACCGGACAGCACCGGGAAAATTCTCTTCAACGGAGTCGTCAACGCCAAGTTGTTAAAGCCGTCGACCGATTATGAATTCGTCACGCATATTTTGGCCCGCACCGACACGCTTCTGCAATACTTCAACAGTAAAAATTATCCTGTTCCCACGCGATTCACCGTCGAAGGAACTTATGAAGGGTTAAAAGAAGTCGATGACATTGCAAACGACAGTACATTCTCTTTTGGAATAAGTCTGGTCCTCATCTTTTTCCTCGCCGTTTTCTTTTTGCGCAGCGCCAAGGGTCCGATTTTGCTGACGGCTACCGTACTTTACGCCTGCATTCCGACTTTAGCTTTCACAGCCCTTTTCTATGGGAAATTCAACCCGTTCACCGTTTTTGTCGCCTCGATTATTTTGGGCATCGGCATAGACTATTCCATTCACATGTTGGGAACAGCGCAAAAGATGCTGCACAAATTCGCCACCCTCGAAGAGGTTTTGGAAAACGCCCAAAAGAAAATGTGCAAGCCGTTCATCTTGGCAAGCTTCACGACCATCGCCGCATTCCTCACCCTTTTGACCTCCCAATTCCGCGGATTCTACGAATTTGGAATCGTCGCCTCGATGGGTGTTCTGTTCAGCATGATCACCTCTTTCCTTGTGCTTCCGGTTTTTGTCAAATGCCTTGGCGGAATTCCGCCTGCACCGACAAGCAGCCTTTTGCCCAAATCCTGGAGCGAAGCGAAAATCCGGAAATTCTTCACGGGTGCCGCCATCGTGGGCTTTTTAATCGGCGGCGTTTCCATTTATTATTGTCAATATGTGGACTTTGAACACAACTTGCGCAATTTGCGCCGCGTTTCGACAGACAACACGCAAAAGAAGAACAAAATTTCAACCAAGGTGACAACCGCTTCCGGCAAGGCGAAATCCTCCACCCCCGCCGCCGTGATGGGCTCTAAGCCAGAGCAGCTGGATAAGCTTTACGATACGCTCATGTATCGTCTTCTCGAAGAAAAAGACCCGATGCTCGGCAGTTTCCTCACGCTCAAAACCTTCGTGCCGCCGCAAGATTCCCAAAACGCCCGATTAGAAGTCATCGAAGAGATCAGGGATTTGGCAAGCGCCCGGATTTTTGACCGCGCCACGGGAGAAGATTCTTCGAACATCGCCACGCTCCGCCAATTGGCGAAAGTGGAAAACACGTTCTCCCCCGAAGACATTCCCGAATGGACCTTGGACCTTCTCCGCGAAAAAGACGGCTCTTATGGAAAAACCGGATTTATCTACGGAGACTTCCCCAGTTGGGACGCCAATGCGCTCCACAAATTCCAAGACCGTTACGGCCACTGGAATTTTGACGGAGAAAACCTGCGGACCTTCTCTTCGCAATTCATCCTTTCCGATGTCATTGAATCCGTAAAAGAAGACAGCTACAAATTGGCTATCGCCATCATCGTCGTCATTCTGCTGACAATGGTCATTTCGTTCCGCAAACCGAAACTTTTCCTCACCGGCGGGATTTCTTTTGGCATGGGATTCCTTATCACACTAGGACTTCTCGGATTCCTCACGCACTTCTTTGACTTTGGAAAAATCAGCATTTACAACGTCATTGTCATCCCGATGGCTTTGGGCATTGGGATTGATTCGACCATTTATTTCATCACGGATTGGGCGTCAAACAAAGAGCATTCCCTCCGCAAACTGTTGGATACGACTGGGCGCGATGTCATCGCCAGTTCCCTGACGACTATCGCCGGATTTGTCGGTTTCCTGTTCACCACCCACCGCGGTCTCCAGGGAATCGGACATCTCGCATGCATCGGCATCGCCGTGTTCTTGGTGACCAGCGTCCTCTTCTCCATGTTCCTCTGCGGAACCCTCCTGAAGAAAAAAGACTGCAAATAAAGCCATGTGGCTGTTTTTCGCCATCGGATCGGCCCTATTTGCCGCACTGACAGCCATTTTAGCAAAAGTTGGAATTGAAAACGTCAATTCCACTCTTGCGACGGCAATCCGGACTATCATCGTGCTCATGATGGCGTGGAGCATGGTTTTCATTACAAATGTCCAAGGTGAAATCGTAAACATCAGCAAAAAAGTTGGTTATTCCTCATCCTTTCGGGAATCGCCACCGGCGCTTCGTGGCTTTGCTACTACAAAGCACTCCAAACAGGCGATGTTTCCAAAGTCATTCCCATCGACAAATTGAGCTTGGTTCTCACTTTGATTTTGGCCTTTATTTTTCTTCACGAACCATTTTCAGCCAAAGCCACCCTCGGGACAATTTTGATTGCCGCCGGAACTGTAATTATCGTTCTTTAATCAAAGCTTCATTTTTCAAATGTTTTCCATTCGGATTCCGCATCAAAGCGTTCTAAAAAAGAATGCCGTATCCCATCCGCTTTAAATCCGGGGAATGTTTCGATGCACACGGAATGGACTGCGTGAAAAATGCTCTTTTCGATGCCGGGATTGAGCTTTTTCAATTGGCGGATCAGCAATTTGACTTCTTTCCGTTTGCTCCGTTCTTCTCCATCGCCTCCCGTTTCATTTTCCGTGAACTTGCATGCGCATTGGATAAAATGCAAATCGTTATAACGGCACCAGGCGACAATGTCATCTTCGTGGACAGAATAAAGTGGACGGATTAAATCCATTCCTTCAAAATTCCGACTGTGGAGCATCGGCGGCATCGCCTGCAATTGAGAACCGTAAAACAAGCTGAGAACAGTCGTTTCGATAACATCAGAAAAATGATGTCCCAGGGCGATTTTATTGCAGCCCATATCTTGGGCAAAACGGTATAAATGCCCGCGGCGCATTCGGGCGCAAATGTAACAAGGCGATTTTTTTTCCCGATTGGCCACATCAAAAATATCCGTGTTGAAAATCCGGATGGGAATTTCGAGCAAGGCCGCATTGCTTTCGATTTTTTCACGGTTCTTTGCGCTATACCCCGGATCCATGACCAGATATTCCACGTCAAACGGAACTTCTGTGTAACGGTGCAGCATTTGCATCAATTTCGCGAGAAGCATGGAATCCTTGCCGCCCGAAATGCAGACGGCAATTTTATCCCCGGGACGAATCAACCGATATGTTTTGATGGCAGATACAAATGGACTCCACAGCTTGCTGCGGAATTTTTTTGAAATGCTTTTTTCCGCCTTTTGCGCGCGGTTCTGTTCACACTCCATACAAATTGCCATACTTCCGTTCGAGATAATCCAAAAAATCCCTTTCGGTAAATTCGCGGCCCGTAATTTTGCGAATCCAAGTTTTGGCATCGAGCCTGTCCGCAAATTTCCAGACATGCTCTTTCATCCAATCGTTGATTCGGAAAATTTTTCCGCTGGAGACGGCTTCGTCGATATCCAAATCTTCTTGCATCCGGTTATAATACATGGCGTTGTAAAAATTTCCCAGTGCGTAAGTCGGAAAATATCCGAATCCGGAGGTCCAGTGAACGTCTTGCAAAATTCCTTCGCTGTCTTTCGACGGTCGAATGCCCAGATATTCTTCGTACTTGTCATTCCAAATTTGGGGAAGGTCCGCTACGTCCACTTTTTCATTCAATATCAATTGCTCCATTTCAAAACGGATGATGATGTGGAACGTATAAGTGAATTCATCCGCTTCCGTACGCACAAAGCTCGGAGTCACCAAATTCACCGCTTCGTAAAGCTGTTTTTCTGTCACATCGACAAAGACCGTCGGAAAAATTTCCTTGGCCTTTTTGAAAATCAAATGGATGAACGCCCGGGAACGCCCTATGCGATTTTCATAAAATCGCGAAACCGATTCATGTTGCCCCAACGTTTTGCCATATTGAACGAAATGTTCAAAATTTTCCGCCGGCTGATTCTGTTCAAACAGAGCGTGTCCGCCTTCATGAATAATCGAATACAGGTTGGACGTGAACTGATTTCTGTCATAATGCGTCGTCACGCGGACATCGTTTTCGGCAAGGCCTTCGGTAAACGGATGCTCGCTTGTCGAAAATGTTCCCCGGCTAAAATCAAAGCCTATCAAATTCAAAAGGTAATCCGCCATTTTCCGCTGCGATTCATCTGTCACGGGCCTAGACAAAAAATCCGTCCGAATTTTCTTTTTGCTTTTTAAAATTTTCCGGAGCATTGGAACAAGGCATTCCTTGCAGGATTCAAAAATGCGATTCAAATCCTTCGTCGTCATGCCGCGTTCGTAAACATCCAACAAATTGTCGTAGGGAACTTTCGACTTGTTCTCCATCAATTCAATTTGCTTTAAAGAAACCCGGCGAACTTCCGAAAGGGAGGGTGCAAACAGAGAATAATCCGAACGTTCCTTTGCCGAAAGCCAATCCACAAAGGCCCGGTTGAAAACCAACGAGAACTCTTTATCCATTTTAGGAGTCACGTTTTTTGTGCGGAGATGTTCCCTGTATAAATTTTCCACCAGGACTTTGTCCCATTCATCCAAACGGCTGCGCTTGCTAAAAAGGCGTTCCAACGCCGAAATGAATTTGGCCGACTTCGAAATCCGGAACGCCCGATTCGAAAGGAACGCCGCAGCTTCGCCCTGACGTTGCAAAGCCTTCGGCGGGCAAACCGTTTGTTTGTCAAATTCAATGACGCGACAAGCGTGCAAATAAGTCTCTCTTTCTTTCAACGTTTCGCGGAGAACCTTCAAATCTTTTTGGATATTTTCACGATTCATTTGCAATCCTCAAAAATTCAAACATGATGATAGGGATGCCCGGCGATAACCATCAAAGAGCGGTAAAGCTGTTCCACTAAAATCACCCGCGCGTGATCATGCGTAAATGTCAGGGGCGAAAGCGAAAGCAGCAGCGAAGACTGTCTTTTGATTTCTTCCGAAATTCCATAAGCCGATCCGATGAGAAATACGCAATTCGACGCCAGTTGCGGACGAATCCAACTTGAAAGCTGCACCGTATTCAAAAGCTTGCCTTCTTCGGCAAGCGCAATCCATTTGAATTTTTCACGCGGGAAACGTTTTGAAAACTCCGCAGCTTCTTCGGCAAGCCCCTTCACGCGGTCTTCGCGTTTGCTTTCCCGCAGTTCCACAACTTCGATTTGCACACTGGACGAACGCAAACGCTTCGTGTATTTTTCCACTTCCTCTTTGACAAAAGGCGACCCCGGTTTTCCAAAAACGGCAACGACGAGCTTCATCGTCCCAATTCCAACCGTTCCACTAAAAAGTCCGGAAGTCCTACGTCGCGCATCGCTTTCTGCGTCCGGGCGATATCGTATTCCAGACGCACCAGTTTTACCGTCCGATTTTCCGTATCGTAAAGACAGTAACAAGCCCTCGGATCACGGTCCCGCGGCTGTCCCACGCTGCCGACATTCATCAACAAGCGTTCTCCGTTTTCTAACGCATAACTTCCCGTTTCAATGACCTTCGGAATTTCTCCATCGCGCATGGCGACGATTACCGGACTGTGCGTGTGGCCGAAAAAGCAATGCCTTTCCGAAAAATGATCATAAGCGTCCAAGGCGTCTTCTAAATCGGTGACATAAATCCAATCCGCCGGAGACATCGGAGATGCGTGGACAAAGCAAATGTCGTTTTCTTCCAACATGTAAGGCAGCGACTTCAAATATTGCTTCGATTCTTCCGTCAACGCGCTTTGCGTCCATTCAATAGCCTTTTTCGCATAAGGGTTGAATCCCACGTCCGAATCCCATTTGATGGCGACACTGTCGTGATTTCCCAAAATGCAAACATCGGCATTTTCTTTCACAATGGAGACGCATTCATTCGGACTGGCTCCATATCCCACGATATCGCCAAGACAGACGCGGCGTTCCACCCCCTGAGCCGTCATTGATTCCAATACGACTTCCAAAGCCGGTAGATTTGCGTGAATGTCCGAATAAATTCCATACAACATACCATTCAATATAGCTTTTCTATATTTACGGTTAATGGAAACGGTCGAGAAAAACAAGAAAGTTAGCATAAGCTATTCCTTAAAAGACGAAAACGGCAAAATCATCGAAGAAGTTCCGCATGTACACCCTTTTGTCTACATGCAGGGATGCGACAGCGTCATTGAAGGCTTAGAAGAAGCTTTGGAAGGCCATCACATCGGTGATCACATTGTGGCAAACATCCCTTACAACAAAGGATACGGCCCTTACCGCAGCGATTTGATTGTCAAAGTTCCCAAACAGGAATTGTACGAAATCGGCGAACTGTGGCTGGGCATGGAACTGGAATGGGTTCAAAAAACGCCGGATACCGAAATTTCCATTCCCGAAGACCCGCACGACATTTACGCCGCTGACGACGAAGAAGACGATCCGCCGGTTTACATCATCCGCGAGATCCAGAAAGATTTCGTTGTCCTGGATGGGAATCATCCCTTCGCAGGCAAAGATTTGACTTTTGACATCAACATCGTCGACATTTCCGACGCTTCGGCAACCGAACTGGAAACCGGTGTTCCTGACGAATACGAAGAAGACGATTTCGACGACGATTTGCCGTTTTAACCCCAGGAGAAACCATGACAGACTTGAACGCGCTCAAAAAAGCAGCAGGCATCCGCGCCGCAAACCGGATTGAATCCGGCATGACCGTTGGATTAGGAACCGGCAGCACCGCCGCTTACATGGTGGAACGCCTGGGAGAACGCATCCGGGAAGAGAACCTCCGCATCACCGCCGTCAGCACGAGCTGGAGTACAACGCTCCAGTGCCGCCATCTCCACATTCCGCTGGTTGATTTAAGCGAAGCGGACCACCTGGACATCGCCATCGACGGAGCCGACGAAATCGATCCGGACAAGAATCTCATCAAAGGCCGCGGCGCAGCCCATCTTTTAGAAAAAATCGTCGCATCCATGGCGGACAATTACATCATCATCGCGGATTCTGGAAAAAAAGTCAACACCCTCGGTGAAAAATTCGCCGTTCCTCTTGAAATTCTTCCAAGCGCCATCGCATCGGTAACGCGGAAAGTTTCAAATCTCGGAGCGACATTGTCCGTCCGGATGGGCGCCCCCGGAAAAGACGGCCCCGTCATCAGCGATTCTGGAAATTTAATCGCCGATGCCAAATTTGGCCCGATTGCCGATCCCGAAAAATTGAACTTCGAATTGGACAGAATTCCCGGACTTTTGGGACACGGACTGTTCATCGGCATGGCGAACAGCGTCATTTTGGCGACTCCCCAAGGCCTTGAAGAATTTTAATTTCAAAAAAATCTCGCCGACTCGGCGAGATTTTTTGTTTGAATCTTCCCTTCAAAAGCATCGGAATGGAGGCGCTTTTTCTATCTGCCCAAATCCGTTTGGCGCCCCATTTCAGAGAATCAATTCAAAGCGGCTTTGACCAGTTCACTTAAGCGGCGCCCATCAAAGCGGCCTTTCGTTTTCGGCGAAAGTTCCTTCATCACTTTCCCCATGTCCTTGGGGCCCGCGGCTCCGACCTGAGCTTTGATTTCGGCAATCAGCGCGACGACTTCATCTTCCGTCAACGGTTGCGGCAAATATTTTTTGTAAAGGGAAAGCGCCTTTTCTTCTTCCTGGGCATTTTCTTCACGCCCACCCTGGCGGAGCATTTCCACAGATTCCGTACGCTGTTTGATGCTTTTGGCCAAAACATCCAAAACCGTTTCGTCCGTAATATCCTTTTGCGCATTGATGGCGACGTTTTTAATGTCGGAATGCAACATGCGGAGCACTTCAAGAGTCGCCGCATCACGCGCTTTCATCGCCGCTTTGATGTCTGCCAGAATGGCATTGAGAAGAGGGCTTTCCGCCTTGACCAAAGAATCTGCCATGATAACTTCCTTTCCCCAGCGGGGATTATTTTAAAACAACAAACACCAAAAGGGAAAGTTTACACTTTCCCTTGGCATTTCAAAAAGCCAAAATCAATAAAGACGCTTGCGATTCGCTTCGGCGAGTTCTTTCAGGCGCTTGCGACGGGCAGCGGTTTCAATGCGTTTCCGTTCTTCAGACGGCTTTTCATAACGCTGATGTTTTTTCACATCGGAAATGATTCCATTCTTTTCGCAAGACTTGGTGAAACGCTTGAGAGCGCGTTCAAAAGGCTCATTGGCTTTAACTACGACACCGATCATTCGATTCCTCGGGTTGAAAAATTTTGAAATGCGGCACAAATATACCAAAAAGAACTCAATCCGTCAAGGGATGCCGTTTTCAGCGCAAAGAATCCCGTTTTGAAAGCGCCACAACTTGCACGGGGAAAAAGACTTATCTATATTTTGAAAAGTCTTTGGAGCTATTGACAAGGAGAACGAAAGGTGTCCTCAAACAAAATTTTCATCGCCGCCTGTTCCGCGATTTTCATCTCGGCGTTTTGCGGCTGCAACAGCGACGACGAAGTCGTCCCAGAAATTGCGCCCGCCAAAAAAGCCGAAGCGCCCGTCAAGACCTCTGAATCAAATGGGCAAGGCGACTCCATGCCGGAGCTTCAATCCATCCAATCCCTGTCTTCGGACTCTGAAACCTCTTCCGGCACATTTTCCATTGCCGGCACAGAAATCGTTCCGCCCGGGTCAGAAGGTTCCATCACCATTCAAGTCAGCATCCAGCCATCCAAGCGAAACGCCCAGGCCGTGCTGAAAAAATTGGAAGAAAAAGGCATCCGCGGATATCTGGCGCAAGTCGAAAATCCCGGAGAATTGGAAGGCACTTACTACCGCGTCCGCGTTGGTTACTTCAAAAAGACCGATGACGCCCGCGCATTCGGCAAGGCTTCGCTAGAACCCCTCGGATTCGCCTGGTGGATTGACAACAAGGCAAACGATCAAATTGGCAGCCCGGAATCCGGAGAAAACGCCGACTCTTACAGCAATTCTGATTCTTACAACAATTCCGGCTCTTACACAAGCTCCACTCCAGAAGTCGAAGAGGCTCCCGTTCAAGAGCAGGAACCCGTCTCCCCCAGCGAGGAACCCGCTCCCGTCCAAGAATCGGCAACGCCTGTTGAAGAGCCGCTTCCTGCAGCAGAAAATTCCCCGACGGATACAGCCAACGCAGAAGTTCCCGCCGCAACAGAAAGTGCCCAACCTGCAGCAGAAGCTCCCGCCGCAGAAGACGTTTACGACGATTGGGAATCATTTTGAAACATCCACGCGTTTTTACAGTCCAATTAGGCTGCGCCAAGAACCAGGTTGACGCCGAACATCTGTTGGCCGAGCTCCTGTCCGTCGGATTCGTCTCCGAAGAGTCCATCGAAAAAGCCGATTACATCCTCATCAACACGTGCGGTTTCATCGAGGCCGCCAAAGAAGAATCCATCAACACGATTCTCTCTTTTGCCAAAGCAAAGACCGATGCGCAAAAACTGATCGTGACCGGCTGTCTTTCCGGACGTTACATCCAAGAACTGCCCAGCGAAATTCCCGAAGTCGATTTTTGGCTAGGCACTTATGAACCCGGAAAACTTTTAAAAATTTTGGGATTAGGAGAAAAATCCAGCGGCACCGAAAATTTACGGCGGCTGAACTTGGGCGGAGTTCCCCACCACGCTTACTTGAAAATCGCCGAAGGCTGTGACCGCCGGTGCGCCTTTTGCGCCATCCCGAACATCCGGGGAAAACAAGTCTCCTTTTCCATCGAAAGCATCGTCAAAGAGGCCAAACAGTTAGAAGAGCAAGGCGTTCAGGAATTAACCCTCATCGCTCAAGATACTACGTTCTACGGGCATGACCGGGGCAAAAAAGACGGACCATCCCTAGCGGAACTGCTCAAAGCCATTTTAAACGAAACGCGTATTCCTTGGATTCGAACCCTTTATTGGTATCCGGAATTTATCAACGACGAACTCTTGGAGCTGATGGCAAAAGAGCCGCGCCTTTGCAAATACGTCGATATGCCGATTCAACACGCGAGTTCCAGCATTCTCAAGCGGATGCGCCGCCACTACGACGAAAGCTCTCTGCGCAAGATGCTGAACGACATCCGGCAAAAGATTCCGGGAGTCACCCTCCGGACTACGGTCCTCGTCGGTTTTCCCGGAGAGACTCAAGAAGACTTCGAAGCGTTGATGCGCCTGATTCAAGATGTCCGATTTGAACATTTGGGCGGTTTCGTGTTCAGTCCCGAAGAAGGCACTCCGGCGTTAAAGCTCAAAGAACCTCCTGTCCCCGAAGAATTGGCACGCGCCCGGCTAGACGCCATCAACGATTTGCAAGAAGAAATTTCCTGTGAAGCAAACGAAGCGCTCATCGGGAAAGAAGTCAAAGTCCTTATCGATGAAGTCGCCGAAGAAAGCGATTATCACTTTATCGGACGCACCGAAGGCAATTCCCTAGACTCCGATGACATCGTAAAAATCATTGAAGGCGATGCGACTCCCGGTGAATTTTACCGCGTACAAATTCTCGATGCGGAGCCCCACGAACTGACAGGAAAAATCCTCGGCCCCGCCTGATTTCATGAATGAAACAGAAACGCACCGGGAAATCCCGGTGCGTTTGCAGTGCCCACGACGAGAGTCGAACTCGTGACCTTCAGTTTCGGAAACTGACACTCTATCCAATTGAGCTACGCGGACAATTTTAGAGCACTCCGAATATAGAATTATTTTTCCAAAGCTTCAAGCGATTCCAATAAAAAAGACGGACTTTCGTCCGCCTTAAAAATTTTCTTTGCCGAATCAATCTTCGTTGGCGTATTTCTTTTCCCGTTCACGACGGCGGATTTCTGTTGCATCCGGGAAGAATTCCGGCAACGCGAAGCCAATCGTGATTCCGAAAACAAGTCCGAATTTTGAAATGCCGTCTCCGTCTATCACGCGAGAAACACTTTCGCCTTTTTTATTCTTTTCATGGGAGTCGTCATACGCATTCGGCGCGTAATACATGCCAATTGCAAATTGGAGATAATACCATTCGTCTGTCAAATAAGTGACCAGAAGGTCGAACTGGAAGCCCATGGTCGTAATCAGTTCACGTGTAAAATCGTTCGATTCATCGGCAAGAACCGCGTGATCAAAATAAACCGTACCATAAGAGGCGGAGAAGCCCAAGTGAAGCGGATTCTTCGGGAAGAGGTAATAGTTCAAGCCGACTTTCCAACCCGTGCCGCCTTCCAATTTGAAGTTGGAAAAGTCCGGGTCATCACCACTGGGAATAAATCCGAACGAACCGAACAGGGCCAAATGCCAACGGGTGATGTATTCAGCACCAAACCCGAAGCCCATGCCGAGTCCCGTTTCGCCCATCACCGGCTGACGGGAACCCACACCGATTTCAAACACCAAACGGTCTTTGAGCCAATCGCGGCGACGGAGGTTGTTGGCGAATTCATCAAGGCGTTGATCCTTTTCAAATTCACGCCTCTTGGCGCGGTCCGCCGCCCGGGAATCGGATTCTTCGAACGCCGAAGCGTTGTTCAAATCGGAAACCTCTCCGGATTCAGAAGCAGAATCGCCCTGAAGACCGGAATGGTTGACATCATCTTGTGCAAAGCCGGCCACAGCCAAGGCAAAGAACAGAGCACTAATCTTTTTAAACATCACTCAAGAGCCTCTATTTAAGAGATAGAATACTTCCGCATTCCAATATAGTTTATTCTCAAGAACGAATACCAAAATATTTGTGTAAAAAGAAATTGAAAAGCGACAAAAAAGAGCTATTTGGATGATTCTTGCCGAAATTGCACCAATTCACCCTTGATAGATCCGATGGGAATCTTGACGCGCATCAAAACGGGCAAGCGCCGTTCATCGTCCGTCAGCCAAATAAACAACTGCCCGGCAGCCTTGAATGCGCCATCATCCCCTAAAATCGGTTCCACTTTAAAACAGTCAAACTTTCCCAGGTCGGTTTCCACCGTTTCCTTCCCATGGACGATCACTTGCAGTGAATAGCGTTTTTTCCCGCTGACTGCCGAAAAATACGTGTCTTTTTTGCCGACAAGGTCCATGCTGCGGACCCGGTAAAATGCGGAAATAACGCAATGTTCAAACCCTTTGAGCGCAACGACCGTATCTATCCGCGATTTGATGTCATCACGCCGCGAATTGACAAATACGGTGTCCGAAAGAACGGCTTTTTGCAAGACCCTGTCAAAAAGGATTTGTGACGTGCTGTGGAAAGAGCCTTCATTCAACACTTTTCGAAAAGAATCCGGCAATAAGCTTTGACCATCCACCACAGTATGAATCGTATCGGCGACAGGATAAATCGCTTTGAAAGCGCCGTTGTTTCTGGCAACGCTGACAAATTCAATTTTACCATCCGTCCTCGGGTTTACGTTCATATCGGCAGAACCTGCCGTGATAAAGCCCCAGCTCAAGCGGAATGTCAGTTGCTCCCCTTTTGCCCATAAAGGCAAAGAAGTCTCTTTGGCAAAAGACAACGAGAAGGCGCATAGAATGCCCAGGAGCAACCGTTTCACTGTTTAAATGTCTCCAAGCGAGCGGCGGTATTCCGCCAATTTAGCACGGAGTTCCGGATGGGAAAGCGCCAAGATGGCAATGGCCAAGTAAGCGGCGTTTTTCCCGTTTCCAATCCCGACCGTCGCCACAGGAATGCCCGGCGGCATCTGCACGATGGAATGCAACGCGTCAACGCCAGAAAGCGGGCCTCCGTCACCCGGAACACCAATGACCGGCAGAGTCGTGTGAGCGGCGAGCGTCCCCGGAAGCGCGGCGGCGAGCCCCGCGATACCAATCAAAACCTGAACGCCACGGCTTTCCGCTTCACGGGCGTATTTAGCCGTTTTATTCGGTGTGCGGTGTGCAGAAAGCACATTGTATTCCCAAGCGATACCGAATTCATCGAGAATCGCGGTGACTTTATCGACAATCGGCTTGTCCGAATTGCTTCCCGTGACAATGCCCACTAAAGTTTTGTTCACTTCTTGCATTTTGCGAGTCCTTTTTGACCAATATCCTTGCGGAAGAATGCGCCATCAAAATGAATTTTGCCGCAACCTTCATAAGCCTTTTCCAATGCGGATTTGAGATCCGTTCCCGTTCCAACAACGCCGAGAACCCGACCGCCGGAGGTAAGCAATTTTCCATTTTGCAAACACGTCCCGGCATGGACGACCATCGCACCCGCCGCTTCGGCCACTTCGATGCCCGAAATTTCTTCGCCTTTCTTGTAACTTCCCGGATAACCGGCGCTCGCCATGACGACGACCGCAGCCGAGCCGTTCGTCTGTTCAGGATCGTTGAAATTTTTCAATTCGCCTTTTTCTGCCGCGTCAAACAGCGCAAGGACATCCCCGCCATAAACAGGAAGGACGACTTGGCACTCCGGATCTCCCAAGCGGCAATTGTATTCCACGACTTTCGGTCCATCTTTTGTCACCATGATGCCGACATAAAGCACTCCTGTATAAGGAGAGCCTTCAGCCTCCATTCCCCGGAGAGTCGGTTCAATCACCTGGGATTTGACCTGAGCAAGAATTTCCGGAGTCACAACGGGAGCCGGCGCGTAAGCGCCCATTCCGCCGGTATTCGGACCCTGGTCCCCATCGAAAATCCGCTTGTGATCCTGCGCCGTAGAAAGCAAGACGTAATCCTTTCCATCGCAAACGGCAAACAGGGAAGCTTCTTCGCCTTCCATGAATTCTTCGATGACAACCGTCTTTCCGGATTCTCCGAAAACAGCCTTGTCGCCGAGCATTTCTTCTACCGCCTGAACGGCTTCCGCATCCGTCAAACAAACAACGGCGCCCTTTCCCGCAGCGAGTCCCGACGCCTTGACGACAATCGGAGCCGGATGCTGTTTCAGAAATTCCAATGCGTCTTCCAATTTGGAAAATGTTTCGTAAGCAGCCGTCGGAATCCCATATTTCTTCATGAAATTTTTGGAGAACGCTTTGCTGCCTTCCAATGCCGCCGCCCCTTTCACAGGGCCAAACGCCCGGAGTCCGCGGGCGCGGAATTCATCGACAACACCATTCACCAGAGGAACTTCCGGTCCAATAATCGTAAAATCGACTTTTTCTTTTTCAGCCAAATCCGCTATCGCCTTCGGAGACGACACGTCGACTGGGAAACATTCGCCGAGTCGGGCCATGCCGGGATTCCCCGGTGCAGAAATCAAACGAGTACACAGAGGCGATTTTTTGACGGCAAGCGCAATTGCATTTTCACGGCCGCCACTGCCGATAATAAGAATATTCATAAGCTACCTATTTCAAGAAAAGTCCCACTTTCCCAATATCGAGATAAGTGATGAAAACAAAGAGGGCTAAAAAACAGGCCAATGCGATTTTCTGGATGAACGCCTGCTTCTCTTGGGAAATCGCCTTTCCGCGAATCGCTTCTATCAAGAGGAACAACAGAATTCCTCCATCGGTGATAGCGAGGGGCAAAAGGTTCATAATCCCCAGATTGATGCTGATGAGAGCCAGAATCATCAGAAAATTTTGGAAACCGGAAAGCCACACGTTTCCCATCACGGCGACAATGGTGACAGGACCGGACATCGCATCGACTTTCACCTGTCCCTGGAACATCCGTTTAAAGTAACGGGGAACGCTGACGGCCATTTTCCAGCTGGTCTGGCAAGCTTTGAGAACGGACTCTGGAAAGTTGCGGCTAACGACATGCGTTTCGTTGAACATGACATAAGTCATTTGGATGCCAATCATGTAACGCCCGTGCTCTTCGCTGAAAACAGCGGACAATTTTTTGTGGAGCGTGTCGTCGGAACGGTGAATTGTAATATCCAACGGTTTTCCTTCTGATCCGTTGACAAGGGAAACAACATCTTGATAGCGGAATACGCGCTGCTGATTTATTTCCACAATCGTATCGCCGGGGAGAAGCCCCGCTTTTTCCGCCGCGCTTCCCGAAAGCGGATTCCCGCTGACCACGACACGATGACGTGGGAAAATTCCCGATTCGCCGACGCCCATGCTCACATCTTTTTTTGATGAATCCTGCGCGGGAACGACCATTTCTTCTGGAATCAAGGTACGCAGAAGCGTATCTTGTCCGCGAAGAAGCCGCACGGGGACCTTCGCTCCGAGACTCACTCCGATTTGTTCCCGGAAATCATCCCAACCGCTGGTGGGCTTTCCGTCTATTTCAAAAATCGTATCGCCGGGCAAAATTCCCGATTTTTCAGCCGCACTTCCCGGAAGAACAAGTCCCACTATCAACTCCGAGGAAACCGGTTCTTCGACGCCTTTCATGTAAAGGCCCACCAACAGCAAAAACGCAAAGGCGATATTGACGAAAGGACCGGCAAAGGCTATCGCCGCGCGGACGCCCACACTTTTTCCGACAAAGGAGCCCGGATCTTTTGAATCGGAATCTTCCGGATTTTCGCCTTCCATGGAAACGTATCCGCCAAACGGAATTAAGGAAATGCAGTATTCCGTGTCGCCCTTTTTGAATTTCAGAAGTTTTTTGCCGAACCCGATAGAAAACGTGTTCACTTTGACTTTATTCCATTTGGCCACCAAAAAATGTCCCAATTCATGAATAAAGACTAAAAAGCTCAAGCTCAGCAGCCCAAGAAATATCATCAAAAGATTTGTGAAAATGTTTTCCATGCAAGCATAATGTAGAAAACTACACGCCAAAAGTCTTTCAAAATCAGAGACAAGCCTCCCTGCACCGTCTTTCTGAAATGGATGGCTACGTTTTACGTCATGGTCTTTTTGTGGAGCCTCCGGCAAAATTCCCGGAGACGACTCGCCGTTTTCTTTTGACGTTTCAAAAATTCAAGCAGTCACTTCTATTTCCGTCTGCAAAAAGCGGATTTTTGTCCACTTTACCATCCGATTAATTGTAATTGCTTTCCAGCTGACTGCCCTGATAACGCATGTTCACCAACAAACCAACAAGCATCATACACGTCAACATAAACGAGCCACCGTAAGAAAGGAACGGCAGAGGCAGCCCTGTAACAGGCATCAGCCCCAAAGTCATTGAAATGTTGACCGTCATGTGAAAAAAGAAAATCGTACAAGACCCCGCCACAACAAGATTCACAAACGGATCCAAATGCAGGCGGCAAATGGAAATCGCGCGCCAAAGAAACAGAAAATACAAACCCAAAACCGCGACACAGCCGACAAAGCCGAATTGTTCCCCCAACACGCTGAAGATAAAATCCGTATGTTCCTCCGGCAAAAAAGCCAGATTGGTTTGCGAACCTTCCCGGAAGCCCTTGCCAAAAAGTCCACCGCTTCCAATGGCCACTTCAGATTGAATGACCTGATAACCGGCGCCTTTCGGATCCCGCATCGGATCGACAAATGTCATAACCCGATCCCGTTGATGATCTTCTAAAGAATTCCAGGCGACCGTACTCGCATAGCCGCAAATAATATTCAGCGAAAGAATCAAAATGACAAATTTTTTGGGCAGTTTTCGGGACAGCATCACCAAAAAAACAATGCAGAGAAGAAGCCCCCAGAGAACTTGTGAATAGGGGATTTGCGGATACGAGAGAATCACCGAAGCGACCGGGCTCAAAAGCAGGAACAAATCCAAAAGCGAAAGTCCCGCCCAGTAAAATCCAACAATCGTCACCGCCGTAAAAACCAAAGCCGTGCTCAAATCCGGCTGCCGCAAAACCAAAACGAACGGGACAAAAAAGATGACCGCCGGAATAACAAAAGTTTTCGGTTTCAAAATGTTCACACGGTGCGTCGAAAGCCATTTCGACATTGCCAAAAGGAATGTAATCTTGGCAAATTCAGAAGGTTGAATTTTGATAATTCCCAAGTCAATCCAACGGCCAGCGCCCTTTGCGCTGTCTCCACCGCCAAAAGCGACAAAAGCCAACAAGCAAATCGTGATAAAATAAAGGGGAAAAGCGAAGCGTTGCCAATAATCAATGCGGATAAGGGCAAATCCTGTCGCCAAAAGGCACCCGAACAAAAAGTAAATGATTTGCCGGAACCAGTGCGACGCATACCAAGCGCGCTCCGCATTCACCGTCGCCGAATAAACGAGGGTAATTCCCAAAAAAGTCAACGCCAACACCAAAATCAAAAAAAGCCAGTCGATTTTCATCGCGTTATTTAAAAAACGCCCGGAACCTCTCATTTTTTGACCTCCACGGAATCTTTCATCCGCCCCGCAAAATAAGCCTCCATCACCTTGCGGCAAATCGGAGCGGATTTAGCGCCGCCACCGCCTTCCGCTTCTTGAATGACGGCAACAGCGATTTCCGGATTATCGAGCGGAGCCACGGAGACAAACCACGCATGTGTTTTTTCCCCTTTTTTCCATTCCGCAGAACCGGACTTTCCACCCACGCGGACTCCGGGAACAGCCGCCCGCCGCCCCGTTCCTCCGGGGTGATTGACAACAGAATCCAATCCGTCAAGAAGAGCGCGGTGCGTCGATTCTTTCATATTGCCTTCAAAAATTTTTTCAGGAACATAGCGTTTCACAATCTGATTGTTGACATCCCGCAATTCTTTCATCAAATGCGGTCGATACACGCCCTTTCCCGTCGCAATGGAACCTGCTAAAACCGCTTCCTGAAGCGGTGTCACCAATTGCCCCTGCCCAATCGCCAAATTCAAAATCAGACCACGTGCCCAACGCCAACCATTCCGCCGGTTGCGTTCATTGAACGAAGCGGAATCAGGCAACCATCCCGCCTTTTCTCCGGGAATGTCAATTCCCAGCAAATGTCCCAGCCCGAACCGGTATCCAAATTCATTGATGCGCTCCATGCCGAGCATCAAACCGAGCTGATAAAAATACACATCGCACGAAAGGCGCAGCGAATTCACCAAATCCAAGTTGCCATGAGTCCCCCAACATTTCTGATAACGCGCCCCAAACGTGAATCCTCCTGTACAAGACTTTTGCATATAAGTTGTCGCGCGGACCAGACCGTTTTCAAGGCCCGCTCCAGAAGTCACCAATTTAAACGGCGACGCCGGCGGATAAACGCCGGAAATGGCGCGGTTCATCAAAGGCCGCGTAGAATCCAGAGCGACTTTCGCCCAACCTTTATTGCGTTCCCGGCGCTTCAAAGAAAAAATATTCGGATCCATCCGCGGCGACGAAACCATCGCCAGGATTTCTCCATTCCGCGGATCAATTGCAACGACCGCGCCCCGGACAGAATCCGGCAAAGCCGCTTCCGCCGCCTTTTGCACGTTCAAATCCAACGTCGTCACCATTCTGAGTCCGGGGACAGAGGGCGTATTCTGCATTCCATCGATAAAGCCGACTTCCCTTCCGTAAGCATCGACTTCCACGTATTTCACGCCGTCTTTGCCCCGAAATTCAACGTCGTATTCTTTTTCAAGGCCCTTTTGCCCAACGCGATCTCCCGAAGAATAACCTTTGAATTCCGGCTTCGCCAGTTGCTCTTCCGTAATTTCTCCCGTATAACCGAAAACATGGGCAGCGAGAGTTCCATAAGGGTAAGATCTTCTCGATTCGACAACAGTCGTTACACCGGGAAATTCAAACGACCGCTCTTGCACAACCGACACCTGTTCCACGGAAGCGTCTTCCAAAATGCGGAGCGTCCCGTGCGACTTCCAGGCGCAGCGTTGAAACATCGTGTCGACAACGGCGGAATCGAATATGGCGTCACCCGCCGAATCCTTCAAATGGATGATTCGATAAAACAAAGAATCCTTTTCTTCCGATTTCATTTTGCGGATTTCGGCAGGCAGCAGCACAATCTGATACGAAGGCCTGTTGCCCACCAAAAGCGTTCCATGCCTGTCAAAGATCAATCCGCGTTCAGCCCGGAGTTCTATTTGTCTCAAACGGTTTTCATCCGAGCTCTGCAAGTTTTGTTCATAACGAACCGATTGCAAATAAAATAACCGAACAGACAGGCAAAAGAAAACGATGCCCACCATCGCCATGAAAACCAGGGACTTCAAATTCCGGCTAAACAATTCGTTTTGAGAAGATTTATCGGGCATTTTTACGTGAACGGTCGTCAAAACGGTTCAACAAAAAGAAGAACAGGGCTCCAAACAGCATCGTGTAAATGCATTCGGGGAGTGTCTTGGACACAAAGAATTCTCCCGCACTCGCTTTGGGAATGCCGATAAGCCAGTAATAAATGAGATCGTTCAACATAAAGGCAAGCCCAAGCAGAGCAACTTTTGTTGCCAAATTCAGCCGGAGAAATTTTTCTTCGAGCTGCCCCACGCCAAATCCCACACAGGTGAACGCAATCGTTTGCGCACCCAGCCAATCCACCGAAGAATAGACGTCTTCCGAGAATCCAGCAAAAAATCCCCAAAGCATTCCCGAAACAGGACCACAGGAGATTGCCATGACGACGACAAAAATCAAAACAAAATCCGGTTCCTGTCCATAAAAGACAATCTTCGAAGCAAGAGTCGTTTGCAAAACGATGGTCACGACAAACAGCAGAAAATGTTTAATGAATTTCAGCATTATCCACCATCTCCTGAACAGTCCAATCCGGTTCTTTCTGCATAATGAAGACTTCTTCTAACCGGGTGAATTTTTGGAACGGCTCCAGTTCAAGCTCTGTCACCACATCAATATCGCCCTTGTGCAGAGAGCGCACAACGCCCACTCCGATTCCTTTCGGATAAATGCCGCCAAGCCCCGACGTGACCAGCGTGTCTCCTTCGCTGACTCCCACATAAGAAGGCACCGTCGCCCGCAAATAGTTGACCGATCCCCCATCCAAAAATCCGACGACCCGACTCCGCTGAACCATCACAGAAACGTGCAACGCCGGATCCGGCAAAAGCTGCGCTTTGGAATGCGTCTTCGAAACGGCGGAGATTCGCCCGACAAGCCCATGGACAGTAAAAACAGGCATGTTCAAATTAATTCCGTGTTCCGTTCCCCGGTTGAGAACGAAAGTCGTCAAGAAACGCCCCGGATTCTTGCCAATGACGCGAGCGGTCACAATGGAATAATCCCAAACGTTGTCGAAATGCACCAATTCGCGCAAACGGTTCGCTTCTTCAATTCCTTCTCGCAAATTATCCCGCTCCATTTTCAAACGGGCGTTTTCCCGTTTCAAACGGTCATTTTCATGCGACAGAGAATGAAGCCTGTTGACAGACGAAACAACGACTTGCGCCGGGTAATAGACCGAAGAAAGCGCTCCCGCGACAAGAGTTTCCTTGCCTTCGTTTTCCAAGTGGCGGATTCCAACACCAACCAGCAGCAAAAGAACAAAGAGGACTAGACCATGCCCTTTGGACAGGACCTTGCCCAGAACGCGGAAGAACTTCATTTTTCAAATTACACGGTAGAAGAAATCAAAACCGGACGGTATTTGTCCAAATCTTCCAAAATCCGGGCAGCCCCCTTGCAAACGCAAAGGAGCGGGTCATCGATAACATTCACCGACAATCCCGTTTCCTTACGGATTCGGACATCCAAACCGCGAAGTTTAGAACCGCCACCCGACATGATGATTCCGCGGTCCAAAATATCAGCAGAAAGTTCCGGCGGAGTCAACGCCAAAGCCTGCTTCACGGCATCGACAATGGCAATTACCGGTTCATTCAACGCTTCCCGAATTTCTTCGCTCCGAATCGTCATGGTCCGCGGCAGTCCCGCCATCACATCCCGGCCTTTGACTTCCATCGTCAGTTCTTCTTCGAGCGGAAAGGCAGAACCGATTTGCATTTTGATTTGTTCCGCAGAAGTTTCTCCGACAACCAGATTGTAAGTCTTGCGCAAATAGCTGACAATGGCTTCATCCATTTCATCGCCACCGACGCGAACGGAGGCGTTGCACGAAATACCGTTCAAGGCAATGACAGCAATGTCCGATGTTCCACCGCCAATGTCAACAATCATATTGCCAGCAGGACCGTCGACTGGAATCCCCATTCCAATTGCAGCCGCCATCGGTTCATGCACCAAATGCACTTCTTTCGCCCCGGCCATCCGGGCAGCATCCGTCACAGCGCGTTTTTCCACTTCTGTAATTCCCGACGGCACGCCAATCACAATACGCGGCTTCACCAAGAACAGCGGATACTTCTGTACGCGCTTGATGAACGTCGAAAGCAAGATTTCCACCAATTGGAAATCCGCAATCACACCATCTTTCATCGGGCGAATAGCTTCTGTCGCCCCCGGCGTACGGCCAAGCATTTTTTTAGCTTCACTGCCGATAGCTGTCACGCGGTCATTTTTCCTATCCATCGCAACGACGGTAGGCTCGTTGATAACGATGCCTTGCCCGGCCACATGGACTAGAGTATTTGCCGTGCCCAGATCGACGCCAATATCACAAGAAAAAAGTCCAAACAAAATCGATTTCCTTCTAAAAAAATTTTCTGAAAATATAGCTAAAAAACAACTCCGTCATTCAGTTTTCATCCGGATCCCATCCGAAATGCCACTTCTTAAAATAACGGTCCCATTGCAAATAGGTGTTGTCATAGCGATATTTGCGCTCTTCATACATTTTAACATCCCGATAGATGAAAAATTCCACATTGGCATACGCAGAATACATCTTGGAGTGTTCCTTGTCAAAAAAGCGCAAATCCCGAATCCGGTAATAAGGCGAATCCAAAAGAGCCTCTTTGTCGTGGCTGGCCTTCAACGTTTGGGCAACCATGAATTTAAGGTCTTCCTGCAAAAGATTCGTAAGCTTCGCCTCGATGTTTTCTTGTGGCTCAGCACATCCAAACAGCAAAAAAAAGAGGGGGAACAGCAACCATTTACGCATACTTTAAATATAAAAAAGCACCATTCAAAAATGAAGAAAGCCCCGAAAGTTGGGCAAAACTTTCGGGGTTCAGTTCAAATTAAAAACGGGAACGACGCTTAAAAAGAATACGTTGCGTCAACGCGCGAGAACCAGCGTCCTTCACCCTGGAACAGGTTGCGGAACAAGAAGTCTTCGGCAATAGTCACATCGATTTTCAGTTTTTCTTCGATGTTGATGCCAAAGCCCCAGCCGATATGGTCGTCCATGGTGCCGTTTCCAACGGGATTGGTGGAAAAGAAAGTTCCGTCATCCGAACAAATGCCGTTTTTTCCCGCATTATTGGAGTTCTTGTCGCATTCCGTATAAAGGATCGCCTTTTGACCGCCCACGCGAATGACGAACCAGTCCCACCAAATATTCCGTTCGATACCAAAGCTGATAATGCCGCCGATATCATTGCGTTTGTCCCAATAAGACGTTTCGTCTTGAGAATCATAAGTGGATTCCCCTGTGGAATAGTCAAACGTCCAATCGTGAGCCTTTTGGCGGTTCCATACAAAATCGCCGCCCAGCCAGAAAAATCCTTTATCGAGGCCCACGTTGATGCCAACGCCCACTTGGGCATGGGTTTCTTTGATACCCGGCGCTTTGATGAAATGGGCGTTCATCGCCGGTACAATTTCACCGTCTATCGCGTCCAACGTGATAAATGCCCGGGAATTGACCAGGTAAGAGAAGTCTCCATCATCAAAGAAATTCTTGTGTTCCGGACCGTATTGAACTCGGGCGATACCGCCGGAAAGTTCCCAGTCCATCGTATTCGTCAACTGGAAATTGATACCGGCATCCGCCCGGATAACCGAAGCGTATGAATTGGCGTCCACCTGATACGTTCCGCTCTCCGTTTCGTAACCGCCGTCCTGATGGGCGATGTAAACGTGCAAGCCCAAAGCGTTCCCGTTAGAAAAGGTTCCTCCGAGAAAACCATCAAAATTGGTAACTGTTTTCGGCAAGGCGTGCACCTGGTTGTTGTCGTCGACATAATACGTCGGCAAAAAGCGGAAAAGCTTTGTATCTTCACGACCAAAGAGGCCGCCAATCGAAATTCGCGGATCAGGCGATTCTTCACTGCCCAGACTCAGCGAAAAAATGCCCCCAAAAGTCGGGTGCTGGGGATCCTTATTCGTTCCCGTAGGCACGTCTTCCAAATACGTTCCAAATCCGCCAATAAGATAATTCGGATAAAGATTGATATTCGCCGGATTGTCAAAAATACTCACGTCATCCATGATGTACGTGGTGTTCTTACCCATGGATTCCACACGGGCGAATGTGGCAAAAGACGATCCAACACCAAAGATTCCAATGGTCAAACCTAAAGTCGCGGCCGATTTCAAATTCATCAGTCATCTCCTGTTTTCCCTAAAACTAATTAGACTTTTCCTTTTTCGCAATGAAAATTCCCAATTCTTTCCCAAAAACGCCTTATTATTTTTGAACCACTGATTTTATGCGGCAACAAGCCCTTTACATTTCGCACAATCGACTCCTTACTCAAGCCAACAAAAAAAACGAAAACTGCAGCTTCCAGCCTTTTGTGAAATCTCGAATTTATTCAGAGAAGGTGAACGGAATCGTGACCGTGGTGTTGCCCGACTTGATCTTGCTGAACATCCAGCGCTTCACCGTATTCTTCACCGCATTGTCGAATTCACCGTAACCAGTGGTCGAAGATGCGATTGAAATACTGATGATGTTGCCCCCCGGAGCAATGGTGAAGCGGAGCCTCACCTTACCGGCAAATCCCGGCTGCTTCTTCAAGTATTTGTTGTAAATATGACGCAAGCCCGGCGTACGTTGACGGACAACTTTCATGATGTCCGCTGCCGAACGACGAGCCGAAGGCGTCTTGATCGTTCCACGAGCTTTGGTAACAACACCTCCTCCACTACCGCCGAGAAGTCCCGAAAGACCATAGCCGGAATCGTCAAATCCGCCTTTTTTGTGACCATCGTTAAAATCATCCCTCTTGCTGCAAAGACCTTTGGAAAGGATTCTACCCGTAATCTGAAGCGCAGCGACATCTACGTCATCAGCCACACCATCACCAACGCGATTAACATTTTCCGGATTGTCAAAAAGACTCACATTATCCCTGACATACGCAATGTTCTTACCCAAAGATTCCTCTCGGGCGAATGAGGCAAAAGACGATCCAATCCCCAAAATTCCAATGATCAAACCTAAAGTCGCGGCCGATTTCAAATTCACCTGTCACCTCCTGTAGTCCCTAAAACTAATTAGACTTTTCCTTTTTCGCAATGAAAATTCCCAATCCTTTCCAAAAAACGCCACATTATTTTTGCCCCAATGATTTTATGCGGCAACCGGCAATTTGCATTTCTGCAGCCAAATGTTGCCCGGCAAGATGCACAAACAAAAAAAGGCCGGAAACCGCAGTTTCCAGCCTTTTTTCAAATCACGAATTTATTCAGAGAAGGTGAACGGAATCGTGACCGTGGTGTTGCCCGACTTGATCTTGCTGAACATCCAGCGCTTCACCGTATTCTTCACCGCATTGTCGAATTCACCGTAACCAGTGGTCGAAGATGCGATTGAAATACTGATGATGTTGCCCCCCGGAGCAATGGTGAAGCGGAGCCTCACCTTACCGGCAAATCCCGGCTGCTTCTTCAAGTATTTGTTGTAAATATGACGCAAGCCTGGCGTACGTTGACGAACAACTTTCATGATGTCCGCTGCCGAGCGGGATCCGCCACCAGCGCCCATGTCAATATCACGAGCCGAAGGCGTCTTGATCGTTCCGCGGGCCTTGGTAGCAATACCACCGCCGCCACCGCCGAGAAGTCCCGAAAGACCATCGCCGATACCGCCGGAACCACCTTCAGCGTAACCTTCGTTGAAGCCGCCGTCCGCCTTGCCGCGACGACCGCCGAGAACGGTTTTACCCGTTGTCTGGAGACCGGCGACATCCTTCAGCACCTTATTGATGTCTTTGGAGAACTTTTGGTCCTTCATCAAATCATAAGCTGCGTAGTTGGCTTTCGACGTTTGAGCCGTCAAGAGTTTGAGAACGCCACGAGTTTGGGGAGCATTGGGCTGTCCCTTTCCTCTGGGCTTTCCGCCACCGCCCGCCTTTTTGCGAGGCTTTTTCGGCTCTTCCTTCTTCTTTTCTTCCTTCTTTTCTTCCTTCTTCTCTTCGATCTTCATGGTCGTCGTCAGTTCTTCGGCAGCCGTTTCTTCGAAGATGACTTCGTCAACGACAGCTTCATACATGGACGCCCAGAACGAGAAGGCGATAGCAACGACTAGGGAAATACCCGCTACTCCTGCAAATCGCTTGTCGGATTCAGGCAGCAAGGAAGCTACAAAAGGATCCATTGGTTGTTTGGATTTTTGATTCTTTGTGGCCATGATTATTCCTCCCCGCCGTTTTTCATCATCACGGCAAAGGCGATGTTCGTATAACCAGAGAAGCCACACGTAGCCATCACTTTGTACATGACGTCATAAGGGATGTTTTTGTCGATCTGGATAATGATGTTACCCGGTTCGTCCGCAGGAAGTCCAGCACGCAAAGCGTGTTCTTTTTCCGTTTCGCGGCGTTCCTTGAGCACCGTATCCACCGAAGCGATCAAAAGATCCGATTGATCCATGACATCTTTAACCGGAACGATCTTTTGATTGTCGACAACGACGTAATTCGCATCGACCACCACAGAAAGCGAGACTTCCTTCGGCTGCACCTTGGAGGTGGAAATCGGAAGGATCAAGTTTTCCGCTTGGGTAATCAACTGACCTTCGGCATCCAGGTTCTTGATAAGGAACACCAGAATGATGGTCATCATGTCCATCATCGACGTCAGTGAAAACGGGGCGTCCTTGCCATAAGAGCGCAATTTACGTGCCATGCTTAACCTCCCAACTTAGCCAGGTTGACCTTGACAAAACCAGACGACTTAGCGCGGTCCATCAGGGAGATGATTTTATCGAACTGGACATCGTCATTGGCGACGATGATGATATTATCCGCATCTTCCAAATCGATAAAGGCCGTATGAATCTGAATCAGCTGACGGGCAATTTCGTCATACGCAGAAAGCGGATACACGATAATTTTCGCCGCATCTTCAGGTTTCAACTTACGAGCGGAATTTTGCGAAAGAGTCTGGACAGCAGCTCCAGCACCCGGTTTCTTGAGCATCGCCGGAGCAGATGTTCCGCCGTCACCCTCGCCAACCAAGGCCAAGAAGTTGTTGTTGCCATCAACAAGTACGCTATCCGGTTGATTTTCTGATTGAGACGTATAAACGCCCCACATCAAACGACCCGGATCTTCTTCCGATGTTTTTTCTAGCATTGCCAATTCAATGGTTTCAATCAAATGGATATACTTTTCTTTATCCATTTCCGAACCATCTTTGCACTTTGGCGCTTGACCATTTTTAATCATGGCATTAACATCGGCTGCAGCATACTTGATCAACTGTCCATCGGACTTGCAGCGGAAAACCCAAAATTCTTTGAAGTAAACATTGGGCTGGAAACCACCACGCGCACCGATAACCAGGTATTCGTCAGTTATCGCCAAGGAAAGATTCAACGCTTGCTCATCAGGAGGCGGCGGAGTCTGGTCATCGAGTTGCATCATACTGCGCTCAGGCAGATTGACTTCGACAATGGCCAGCTTCGAGAACGACGTCATGGAGAGCAGCATCGGAATCAGGATGGTGAACAAACCCATCGCCGGAAGCAAGTCTGGTCCATCAACACCTTGGGATGACTTGATTTCTTTTCTTGCCATTTTATCTCCTATCTAATTTATTGTTCTCAAGCGACAATAATTACGACAGGGCGTTGATAATCTTGAGGCCTTTTTCTTCCATTTCCTGAATCAAACGTTCGCTGTTCATATTCAGAATACCTACGATAACGAGGAGCGGAACGGCGCAAAGAAGTCCGAGAAGAGTCGTACCCATAGCGATAGCGATACCATCGGAAAGGGCCTTCGGACGTTCAGCAGCCGGTTTGTTCGCCACAGCATCGAACGTGAAAATCAGACCGTAAATCGTACCCATCAGTCCGAGCAAGGTGGAGATGGACGCCATCACGGAGACGATAGAAATGTAACGGGTGAGACGCGGAGCTTCAGTGAGGAAAACGGCATCAGAAGCGTTTTGCATCGCATCACGACCACCGTCCTTGTTCGCAACAATGGCAGCAACGACTTTGGCGATCGGGAGCTTGCTCTTGTTGGCCAAATTCAACGCTTCCGAATATTGCTTGGCGCTGATCAACTGTCCAAACTTGTTGAGAAACACGCGACGGCCCATGGCGCTCTTGAAAATGATATAGATGATGCGTTCGATCGAAAAGCCGATACCAATCAAGCCCACGACCAGAATGATCCACATGAACTGCCAACCATCACTGCTGGGGCTAAAGGATTCGAGCATTTTAGACATTAGGATACTCCTTTTATGAGAGGTTTTTTGTGATTGTTTCCTGTAATGGCATATTTATTTTTTTTTTGTCCTATTGGGGAGCTTTTGAGCTGTAAAATTTTCATTACTCCAATAAAAAAGGGATTCCGTTCACCGGAATCCCTGGATACTAAGGAGAATAGCTTATTGGGCAGGAGCTGCAGCAGGAGCCGGGGCCGCGGCAGGCGGCGCCAAGCGGGCCAAGAGTTCCTTCAGCTCGGCTTTCAGCTTTTCATTTTCAGCCTGAGCGTCCTTCAAGATGTCTTGATACGTGGAAAGCTTTTCTTGCGGCGTCATGACCGAAGACTTGCTGACCTGTTCCAAACGGGACTTCGTTTTGAAGTAGCTCGGATCCTGGAACAACTTCGAAGCGTCGAACTTCGTAATCTTAATCTGAAGAGCTTCGTTCTTGTCGTCCAGTTCACGCAGCATGTCGTAGAGTTTTTGCGTCCATTGGTTGTCGATGCCATAGTGTTCAGAGGCGCGGATACCCGTTGCGCAACGGGGAACTGCCGCTTCGCGGGCCGCTTCAGAACGGCTGGTCAATTCATCGCGGTAAGCCTGCAGGTCTTCTCCGGCTGCAAAGGCGGCGTCTTCTTTGGTCATGCCATCGTATTCTACGTATTGGGTGACAATGTCAACGCTATCCGGAAGCGGGGACTTGGCAAAAGCGTCACCGACTTCGACGAACACGGCACAGCCTTGGTAATACATTTCAATGTAACCTTCTTCAGCTGCGATAACATCTGCATTGTAGAAGCCCTGGTCACGCGCCAAATCGATATTCTTCTGGAAAATCGGTTGAGCCTGTTCGTAATAGCTGGGCAATTGCTGGACAATGCCAATCCGTTCGGCGAACTTTTCTTCGTCAGTGCTTCCATTGAGTTCCTGTTCACGGATCTTGGTTGCCATCGTCACAAAGAGATAGCCGATCTTGTTCGTAGCGCGGAATGTCCACTGTTCAGACGCATAAGTCGCAGATTTGGAATAGTGGCCCACGGCAACTTTCAAGATTTCGGTGAGTTTCTTGACGGCAGCTTCTTTGGCTTTCGCTTTGCCCGAAACCACGACAGGTTCCATCTTCGCATATTCCAATTCGCCCAAGTAGTAAGCGGCTTCAGCAGGAACGCCCGGATCGGCATTCTTGATTTGCAAGCCATACTTGTCATAAGAATCGATAGTCTTCTTATAGTATTCAGCGGCATTCTTGTCGTCTTTCAATTCACGATAAGCGCGGGCCGTTCCGATATAAGCTGCAATCAACTTTTCTTTGTCTGCCGAATAGGTCTTTGCAAAGAAGATGTAAGCGTCTGCCGCTTCCGCCCAACGCTTGGCGTTTTGGTAAGCGATAGGAATGCTGAATGCGGCATCCAACGCATAAGAGCTCTTCGGATAATCGCGGACGAGGTCTTTGTTGCATCGGATAGCTTCTTCCGGCATTTGCGCTTCATCATACGTCAAGCAAGCGTTGTAAAGCATACCCGGCGTTTTTTCATTGTCGTGATATTTCTTGTAAGCGATTTCATAAGTTTGAGCGGCCAACTTCTTGTTCGGAATCGAATCGTAGGTCTTGGCGGCCAAATCAATTGCCGTAAACGCCATCGAATCCTTTTCGAAGTTGTTCGTGATGAACAAATACGTCTGGGCAGCCAATTCGCGCTTTCCAGCCTTCTTGTAGTTGCCGGCAGCACGGATGATACCGCGAATCGTGAGCGGCGAGGACGCGTAGTTTTTCGGCAACATCATGAATGTTTGACCGGCAAGTTCATACTTGTTCGCCTTTTCGTAAGCGGCACCCGCTTCGAACACAGCCTTGTCGGCAAAGGCTTCTTGCGGATAATGCTTTGCCAAATCCAAATAAGCGACAGCTCCCTGTTCAAATTGTCCCGCCTTGACCGCCTGATCCGCTTTCTGGAAAAGAACGGCGGCGATAGACGTGCGGATTATTTTAGCCATGGAGTCGTTGCGGGTCTCCTTGACTTCCGTGTATTGCTTCAACAGCCATTCAAATTCCTTCTGGGATTCATCCAACTGGCTGGATTCGAGCAACGATTGCGCAAGCATCCGGCTGATGAGCAGGATGTATTGGTTCTTCGGATAATTCGTTTTCAAATTGCGGAAGTCCACAACCGCTTCTTTATACTGCTTCGCCTGATACCGGACAATCGCCGCGTTATAAGCGAGTTCAACCGCTTCTTTCTGCGAACTGAACTTTTTCATGTAACGGTCGACTTGGGCAAAATAGGCTTGCGTTTCCGGAAGGTTATACGCTTTGACCGGATCGTCTTGCGCTTTGTTCTTTTGGGCAGCGGCGCGCGACTTGTCCATCATGATGACGGCGTTGTATCCGGCATCTTCTTTTTTATACGGAGCGGCAGAACCGAGAGCGCGACGACCGTAACGGTTGGTATCGGCATCGACAATCCGGTTGAACATATCAGCAGCCTTGGCGTACTGTTCCATTTCTTGATAGACGAGAGCCAAATTGGCGTAAACTTTATATTCGTCCCACGACGGTTCGTTCTTGTAATGATTCAAGAAGTCGTTGTAGCCCTGAATCGCGACCTGATAACGTTTTTTCGCGCCTTCCGTATCGCCTTCCTTCATGAGCTTCGCCGCCTGGGCGTGATCGTATTGCGGAATATCAAGCATCGCGGAACGGATTGCCTTTTCAGCATTTTCGACCGATTTCGGGTACTGCTTGTTCTTTTTAAACCAAGAAGAATTCTTGCTGTAGCGTTTGACGACCAACTTGCGCTGTTCCTGGGCTTCATCAAACTTCTGCTGGATAATCAAAATTTCCACCATGGCGACATCGGCAAGCGGAGCGTCGATGTAATCCGGGTTGATATCGAGCAAATATTTGAAGGATTGCACAGCTTCTTCGTTGCGGTCGTGATCCTTGTTCTTCATACCGATGCGGTAATACAGAGAGTCCTTGAACTGGACCTTCTTGTCTTTCAAGAACTTGGCAGCCACGCGGACACCGTCATCGATATCCGAGAACGCCGCCGCCATGAAGTCCATCGCTTCGAGGCGCAAATCGCTCGGATACTTGCCTTTGTCGGAACCGTCAATGTAAATGAAATACGTTTTGGCAGCCGTTTCGTATTCGGCGATATTGTAATAGGATTCAGCCAAGTGATACATGGCGAGAGCCGCTTCTTTACCCGTCAGGTTGTCAAAGCCGGTGACACGCTTGTAACATTCGATGGCATCGCGGAATTTGCGGTTCATAAAGTGGTATTCCGCAATACGCAGCCATGTTTTGGGAACAAGACCGTTGTCCGGGAAATCCTTCACCAGGCGCATCCGCAGCTTGTAAGCCTTTTCGTCTTCACCACTCGCTTCATAAATGAAGGAAGCCTGATAAATCACGTTCGGCGTACGGGTCTCTTTCGGATACTTGTCGATGTATTCCAAGAAATATCCCAAAGACTTGGAGTGGTCAACCTTCGGACCCGATCCGAGATTCTTGCACTTGGCCGGTTCGTTGTCGCGGTCTTCGCACCAAGAGACGTCGGACTCGTATTGAGCCATTGCATCCACTTGCAGTTTTTCTTCCAAACGATATTGGTAGTTGCCGAGCTGCTGCAGAGCACTGGCACAACGGGAACTTTGTTTCCCCTTGCAGCGATCCACCTGGGTGCGCCACTGTTTAATGGCGGATTGCATTTCGTTTTCGTCCATGCCTCCAGAACGGCAAGCCTGTTGAGCCTGGGTCTTCAGGAGGTTGTAAGAACTGGCGCAGCGCTTGTAATCGCTGGAACCTTTTTTCATCGCCTTGCACTTGGCAAGCATCGTTTTCGCTTCATTCGTCTTGTCCTTACAGGGATCCGCATAGGATGCACCGGTAAAGACTAAGAGGGTCAAAGCGGCAAAAAGTATTTTTTTCATTTGAATTTTCCACCTATCGGCTTTAAAATAAGGACAGACCTGCATCAACCAGGCCTATCCTTAAGGTTCAAGTTATTCCAAATCTTCCAAGCCTTCGAGTTCCTGAAGTTCTTGAGCGTTCGAAGAGCCTGCGCCACCACCACTTTCGGCTTTCTTTGTCTTCACAGTTGCCAAAGTGAAACCGGCGTCTTCGAGAACGCGCTTCCGGTTCGATTCAAAGCGGTCACTCTGCTGAGAACGCGCCATGAATTTTGCGTAATCGTCAATCGCAGCGTTCGCTTTGTCGAAGTCCGGACGGAGCTGGTCACGCTTCATGTTGACACGGGGTGTCGGAAGCTGGCGGGACAAATCCAAAGCCTTATCCTGGACGCTGTCGAAATGAGCCGCATTGTCTTCGTAAGCCTTCCGAGCACTGTCACGGGCAGCCATCGAAACAACCGGTTGTTCCGTCAACTTTTCAGCTTTGCTCAACGATTTTTCCGCGTTGTTGTAATCCTTCTTCATGTAATAGCAGTAACCTTCGACCAGGTAAGCTTCGGAGAGGAGGAAGGAGTCCGGCATGTTCTTGATAATCCACTGCGCATACTTGACCGCTTCATCCGGCTTGTTGACCTTGAGGAAAGACCAGCCGAGAGCGAGCATCGCTTCGTCATACACCGGAGAACCCGGCTTCACCTGTCCATAAAGACCGGCGGCTTCTGCAATGTTCGGCGATTCGCCAGAGAAGTAAATGTGGCCCAATTTCACCTTCGCGGCATCTTGAAGATCCAATTCGGACTGGTTGGAAGCCGGCTGGTCGATAATGTCGCGGAAGCAATTTTCCGCTTCGTCCCACTTGCCCATGCGGCTGTTGGCGATACCCATGGTGTAACGGGCGTAGAAATAGTTGGCGTTCCCCGGAAGAATCGCCGACAGAAGGTCGATGGATTCCTGATAAAGTCCCTGTTCGAACTTAATCTGGCCTGCAATGTAATCGGCATCCGCTTTCACATCGCTTTCGCTGTAATGCTGGACGATGTATTGATACTTCACCATCGCATCGTTATACTTGCCTTCCTTGTAGTCGATGTTCATCAACTGGAAGTGGTATTTGGCGCGTTGGTCACTTTGCGGATAACGCTTCGCGGCATCTTCATAAACGGCCTTTGCCGCTTTGTGCATCCGCATATTTTCAAAGGATTTTCCTTTGTAGAACGCAGCCTGGTCCACCAAGTGGAAAGCCGGATACTTGGTCTGGACTTTTCCAAACGCATAAGCCGCTTCGAGAAATTGACGGTTCAGATAAAGGCGCATGGCCGCACGGTAATCGTTTTCCGGTTCAATCTTCAACCGGCGATACCTATCTTCACCGATGTTTTCTTCACGCGTGTTGCCAAAACGGGAAGTCAACTTCACAGCCCAGATAAAGCCGCGGTTCTTCTTTTCGACAATGTCATCGTGGGACATTTCAAGATCCAAAGCCAGGTAGCGGAAAATCGCCACATCCTTGACATTGACAGTCGCGCCGAGAACCGGGTAGCCTTCCTTGGTAAAGCGCAGGCGGACACCCAAGTGGGAGCTCAGGTAATACGTCAATGTAAAGCTGGTTTCCAAATTCATGCCGTCGCCACCTTCATCATCTTCGTGCATGACGTCAATGATGGAAAGTTCCGCTTTCGCTTCGAGCAGACGGTTGAATCCGCGGTAGAACAACGTGAAGTTCAAGTTGCTGGGAACCTTGTAAGATTCGTCTGCACCCATGAACACGAAGTGGTAAGAATCATTATCCGCTTCTGTGCTGATGGCCGGAGCGAGCGCATTCTGGAATGCAACGCCCACAGTCAAGCTTCCGAAACGGGAATTGGAAATCGGATTCCAAGCGATGCCCACGTCAGCGCCCAAAGTCAATTGCTTGTTCATGTCGAACTGATTGATTTGGAGAATCGAAATGTCGACACCCAAAGCCAAGCAATGCATCAGACGGTAAGCGTAACCGATCATGTAGGCGTTTTCCACATAGGAATATCCGCCATCTACATCGGCACCGTTTTCAAAGAATGAAATTCCCAATGTGTGGTTATAACCAAACGGAATCGTAATGGAGCCGTATTCCTGAGAGGCTTCGCCGCTAATCGTGCTAAAATAGCCGATAGAAAGTTCAATCTGGTCCGTTTCCGCAATTCCTGCCGGGTTCACGTACATGGACGTATTGTTGCTGCCAAATTCTCCGAACCAGTCATTTTGCTGGTATTTGTGCGGAGAATACGAGGGAGAAGCAAACGCTGCACTCGTGCAGATAAGCCCTACGGCTGTTGTTTTGATGAAGCTGAAGCGTGTCATCACCTAACCTTCTCCTTACTTAATATCCGTGCGGATAAATTCAATGCGACGATTCTGGGCGCGACCTTCGGCTGTTTTATTCGAAGCCTTGGGCTGCGTATCACCAGCACCGCGTGTTACCATACGATTGTCTGCGATGCCGTTTTCGACAAGGAACGCTTTCACAGCTTCGGCGCGTTCTGCAGAGAGCTGTTTGTTCTTGTCGGCGTTGCCGACATTATCGGTATGTCCCACAATTTCAAACGTTGTTTCCGGGAAAGCTTCCATGATGTCGACCACTTTGCGGAGGGAGACATCGGAATCCTTGGTAATAGTCGCCTTGCCGGATTCAAAATTGACACCTTCAAGAATGAAGACTTTCTTCGGCGGAACCGGGACTTCGTCCGGGCATCCGTCATCATCCTTGTAACCGTTCATCGTTTCAGCGTTATCCGGGCAAGCGTCTGCGCTCTTGCAGGTATGAGCGTATTTATCCAACATTCCGCTGGCTTCCACCCACGGATCGCAAACACCGTCGCGGTCATTGTCCGGATCCGGGCATCCATCGTCGTCTTGGAAACCGTCGACATCTTCTGCGTCTTCCGGGCAATTGTCGATGCCGGAGCAAACTGCGGCATACTTTTCAGCCTGATTTTCTTCGCTGACCCACGGATCACAAAGGCCATCGCCATCGGTGTCGGGGTTGCGCGTTTCGTTGACCTCTTCTTCTTTTTCGGGAACGACATCATGCGCGAGCAATCCAATGTCGAGTTTTCCCTTGCCGCGTTTGAGCATCGGGGATTTGGAGCTGCAGAAGAAGTTCGGTTTGGAGAGAGAAGGATTGATGAACTTGGGATCCAAAGAAACGTTCGTACGGTTCACCTTGATGAAACGGTTGAACGGATAGTAGTTCTTGTAAATGTTGTTGTATTCGATTTTCGTCTGACCGGCGGCCGGATCAGCAAACACTCCATAGTAATGGTTTTCCATGAAGATGTTGTTGCGGGCGATAATGTTCGAAGGTCCCTTGAGGGCAAGTCCCGAATAGCCGTTGCGCATCACGACGTTTTGTTCGACATAAGCATCGAGCGACTTGGCGCCCCACGCCAAAATTCCCGACCAGCGGTTGCCGTACACGACATTGTTGCGGAGATTCGGCAAGGAGATGAAAGCGGCGATACCCGTTGCCTTGTTGTCCATCACATAGCAGTGGTGAATATACGGGGCGGCGTTTTCACAAAGAACGCCTTCGATACCGTTCCGGATGGTGAAGTGGGACATTTCTGCGCCCGAAGTTCCCATCACGGTAGGACCGCGACGACCGCCATCGATAATCGTTGTCAAAGGATCTTCCCCTTTGAGGACCACGCCCATGACTAGCGTGATGTTTTCATTGTAAATACCGCGTTTGACGAAAATGGTATCGCCAGCGTCTGCATTGCCTAATGCGTCCGCGATCTTGTCGTAATCGCCCGGCACGTTGATAGCTTTTGCCGATGCGAATCCCGAAAAGAGCATCGTTCCGGCAAGAACTACGAATACTTTCTTTAGGGTCATACTGCTAGATTTCTCCAATCTTGATGCATAAATTCTTCTCATCCATGGACTTGGCCAACAGAGGAACCACTCCCTGTACGGCAAACCACAACGTGGAATATACCTACAAAAACGGCTTTAGTCAAACACTTTTAATGATAAATCTTTGCAAAAAAGCATTTTCACGGGAAATTTCCACCTATTCCAGTCCAATTTTAAGATGCAGCTCCTTCTTCTTTGGGGTTCTTGACTTCCGTTTCCTTCTTCGCCCCCTGGATGGAAACTCGAAGATCCTGACAGGTGCGCTTGATGTCCTGCAAGAACTTGCGCGCCCGTGTTCCTGCGGATTTATTGCCTTTTTCGAACTTTTCGAACTCGCGCTTGAATGCTTCGAGCTCTTGTTCTAACTGATGAACCAAGTCCATAAGAAACTCCCTTGAATTAGATTCTATCGCAAAATAAATAAAGTTTTGGTCAAAATTCGGCCATTCCGCAAAAATATTTTTACAAAACAATTTTAATCCCGAGAAGAACGGAATTGTTTTCGTTTTTTTACATCTGGGGAGCGCGGCACGCCACCTTGACGCCCTCTTGCCGAATCTGCGTTTTCAAAAATTCAATGGCACGGCGGCCCGAATCCCCAATGTCCCGCGTAAAATCGGTGACAAACATCCGAATGTGTTTTTCAATGACGTCATCATCGGGAATCTGGGCTTTTTCTCGGATAAAATCCGAGACGAGCGCGGGCCTGTTCCACGCCCAATCCAAACTTTGCCGGATTTCGTCTTCTACGGCATTCACGATGGATTCTTCTAGCGTTTTTTTGACGACAGAACAGCCCAACGGAATCGGCGCACGCGTTTCTTCTTCCCAGAAAGCGCCCAAGTCCGCCAAAAATCCCAGGCCATCCCGTTCCCACGTGAACCTTTTTTCGTGAATGACGACCCCCTGAAGATTTTTCCCCGATAAAATCCCGTCGTAAACATCGTTGAAAAAAGCGTAAGACACGCTGGGATGATACGCCTTTTGCGTCCGCGCGGCCCAAAAGCGGAACAAGAGTGAAGCCGTCGTGTTTTCCCCGGGCAAGGCAGTCGCCGCATCCAATCGAAATTTTCCATTTTTTTGAGCCGAAAGGAGCAACGGTCCGCAGCCGTAACCCATGGCGCCGCCGCAAGAAAGCAACCGGTAATTTTGCAAAAGCGGCAGCACGCCGCAGCTGACCTTCGCCACGTCGAGTTCTCCGCGCAAGACCATTTCATTCAGCGTTTGCACATCAGCGAAAACAACTTCCCAATGAAACGGGGAACCTGAAATGCCGCGGATTAACGCTTCGTAGATAAATGTGTCGTTCGGACACGTGGAAATGCCCAGTTTCAAAGAAATCATCGGGGATTTTCAATTAGCGGAATCAAGACTTTTTGTTTTAACGAGCGGAGCGATTCGCGGATGTTCCAACGGGATTCGTCGGTATCTCCGGTAAAATTGCTGATAGTGCGGATTTCAAACGACTCGATTCCAAACGCCTTGGCGAGCGCAAACGCCGAAGCGCCCTCCATGGATTCGACTTTCGCCCCGAAAAAACGGGCGCGGCATTCGAGGATTTGACTGTTCGCGGTCAACGTGTTGACAGAAACGCCCCGCACTCCGGGAAGCTCCGCGATGGATTTGGGGGCGGACTTTGCGGAAGACGCGAAAAAAAGATTCGGTTTGCGAAAATACGGTGCGAAATCTTCGCCATTCAAATAGCCTTCATCCCCGACGCATTCTTCGTCAACCCGGACAATGTCCCCTGTAGAAAGGCCGCTTTGGGGCAACGCGCCGGCGATTCCCACGAGCAGGATGCGCCCATAGCGATTTTCAGAAATCAATTTGGCCAAATTCCCGGCAAATCCGACAAGTCCGATACCGACACAAGCGGCATCAAAAAAACGGTTCCACGGATACGGCGACTTCACCGTTTTCGAAAACGGAATCCGGGGAAAGAGGATTTTCCATTCGGGAACCGATGGCACCGCGATTAAAGTCTTGACGTTTTGGGGCATCAGTCCGCCATCCGTTCGACCAGAGGCGTCAATTCGGAAGTCAATGCAGAAATTCGCCCGATATCGATATTCCACGGGCGATCCACTTCACAACGGGCTGCGGCGACTGCAGCGGCCTTCGCCAACCGTTCCGAAATGGGAAGTCCCAAAAAGTCCGCGGAAAGCCAGCCCGCCAAAAAGGCGTCGCCCGCGCCGATATCGTTCACCAGCTTGACTGCGGGCGGCACAAGGGAAAGACCGACGAATTTGCCTTCCTGACGGAAAAAGGCGTGAATCGGAGCGTCTTCGGCGGTGACGACCAAATTGTTGATGGGCAAACGTTCGAGCAACGTCGAAGCGGTCATTTTCCAAAATTGCGGACTGGACGTGATCTGCGGAATTTCAAATCGTTGCAAAAGGCGGCAATACTCTTCTAAATTGATTTTGAGAAGTTCCACCCCGTGCTCCAACCAGCTGTCGATTCCTTCTACGGCATCGACGAACAGGCGTTTTCCCGAAAGATCCAGCTTTTTCAAAATATCCATTTGGAAGCCGGCGGGAAAGGATCCGCAAAGGACGACATTTGTCACATCGTTCCAAACTTCACCTACCGTCTGTACAAAGTCCCGGTTTTCCGCATCCGTAATCTTGGGCGAAGGTTCTATCAGTTCCGTGGTGTCGCCACCGCTCACAATCGTTGTGCAGATGCGGGTTGAAGCTCCAATCCAAATGGGAATTTGGCGGATTCCGGCGGCGGCGATTTCATCACAGATGGACACGCTGCGGTCGCCTCCGAGAAAATGGGCGAGGATAAAGTCCCCGTCCAAAACGCGAAGGACCCGGGCGCAGTTTATCCCCTTTCCCGAAGCGAATTCTTCCACTTTGGACAACCGGTTTACTTCTCCGGGTTTGAATTCATCCAAAAGAAACAATCGTTGCCATGTCGGATTCAATCCGAGAATCAGGGTATCGCCGGACATTAGAAATTGACCTTGAAAAAGTTGCGTTTGCCCACTTGGACAAGCAGTTTATCCGAACCGGAAAGCTGCGTTTCGCTCATCGGATCGGAAAGTTTTTCTCCGCCGACTTTCACCCCGCCGTTCTGGACCATTCGCCGGGCTTCGCCCTTGGATTTGAAAGCCCCGATTTCGACAAGGAAGTCGAGAACTTTATAAGACCCCGCAGCCACGCGGCATTCCTTCGCATCGGACGGGATCGCGTTTCCGCTGTGGATTTCCTTTTCTTTGGCGGCTGCGGCTTCGGCGGCTTCTTCGCCGTAATACTGGGAAACAATATCTTTGGCCAGACGGTCCTTGGCGGCATTCGGATTGAGGGTTCCCGCCGCAATGTCCGCCATCATCTTCTTGATTTCTTCCATGGGGACGTCGGTCAACAGTTCAAACCAGTTTTCGACGATGGAATCCGCCAGGTTGTAAATCTTATGGTACATGACATCGGCCGGTTCGCTGACTCCGACATAATTGCCCAGGCTCTTGCTCATCTTGGCTTTGCCGTCTGTTCCAAGCAGGATGGGCATGAACATTCCGATTTGAAGCGGCATCTTTTCGTACATCTGAAGATCGCGGCCACGGCAAACGTTGAACTTTTGGTCTGTGCCGCCGAGTTCCACGTCGCTCTGGATGGCTACGGAATCATAGCCCTGCATCATCGGATACATGAATTCATGCAAACTGATGGGGCTTCCCGCCGCATAGCGGTTGTGAAAGTCTTCGCGTTCGAGCATCTGGGCTACGGTAAACTGCCCCATGAGTTCGGTGACTTTGGAAAACGGCAATTTGCTGAACCATTCGCCGTTGTAATGAATTTCGACACGGTCTTCGCGGACAACGCGGAAAAACTGCTGCTGGTATTCTTTCGCATTTTCGAGAACTTGTTCGTGCGAAAGGCGCGGCCGGGCTTTGTTCCTGCCCGAAGGGTCGCCGATTTGGGCCGTGTAATCGCCCACAATCAAGACGACCGTGTGTCCGAGGTCTTGGAACTGGCGGAGCTTGCGCATGACGACAGTATGTCCCAAGTGGACATCGGGAGCCGTCGGATCTACGCCGAGTTTGACGCGGAGAGGTGTTCCCGTTTCATAAGACTTCTGGAGTTTTTGTTCCAGTTCATCGGCGGGGATGATTTCCGCAACGCCGCGGAGCAAGAGGTCCATTTGGTCTTTCACAGGGAGAAATTGCATAAATGATGAATCCTTTGGAAAAATTCCTTTTTAATGTAGAAAATTTTTGTTTTGCCATTTTCTGAGGGGAAAATGGCGAAATTTCGCTTTTTTCGGCGATTTTTAGTCAAAGCCCATTAAAAAAGAATAAATCTTCATTCCGCATTGCAATATATCTAATTCCGAGTCCACAAAATGCGGTTTTTCGCAAAAGGAACCGTTTTATTCCCATTCCATTTGCTATTTTCTGCTTATGACCCAAACAGACCGTTTGAAAAAGCTGATAAGCCTCCTTTCGGATGAATTCAAATGGAACGCCGGGATGAATCCGCCAGAAACAGAGTCCGGGCTATTTCAAATTTACCGCTCCCTCGTAAACATCCGACCACCCCAAAAAGCGCCCGAAGGATTTTTGACAATCCAGGACGCCTATCTTCAAGAAAATCTGAAGCAACGGGGAACCGTTTCGTTTGAAGACATGGACGGATTCCCCGGCCAGATTTTCCTGTGGCGCGGAGACATCACACAAATCCAATGCGATGCGATTGTCAACGCGGCAAATTCCCAAATGCTCGGCTGTTTTTCACCCTGCCACGCCTGCATAGACAACTGCATCCACACTTTCGCGGGGATTGAACTTCGCAACGAATGTTTCCGCGTTATCCAGGAGCTCGGCCACGAAGAAGAAACCGGAGACGCCCAGATTACCCGCGGATACAACCTCCCCGCCAAATTCGTCATCCACACGACTGGTCCCATTTGCAACGGATTGCTGCGACCGCAGCACAAGGCCGCCCTCGCCGCCTGCTACCGGAATTCGTTGAAAGTCGCCGAAGAAAACGGTTTGAAAAGCGTCGCGTTCTGCTGCATTTCGACAGGCGTTTTCGGATTTCCCAAGCAAGAGGCCTGCCAAATCGCCGTCCGCACCATTCGCCAGTTCAAACCGGCGGATATGAAAGTCGCGTTCAACGTCTTTTCAAAAGAAGACGAAGCGCTGTACCGGGAAATGCTCAAAGAAAATGATGCATCCCATTTTTAAATGCGAAGAAAATCGCCTGAAATAAAAAAGAAAAACCGCAATAGCGGTTTTTCTCGAGGAGAGAGAGGGATTCGAACCCTCGGACCCCGAAAAGGAGTCTACGGTTTTCGAGACCGTCTCGATCGACCAACTCCGACATCTCTCCGTTGGTGAACCAAATGTAGAAAAAAATTTTGAAAATTCGAAGACCTTTCAAAAAAAGCGTTGGATTTCTATATTGCGCCCAATATGTCTATTGAAGATTCTGATGTTCTCGCCGGGCAAAGTGCCCCGGAATCCCTTTCTGCAGAAAATGTTCCCGCTGCGGACTCTGTAGAAAATTCTCCGAAATTCAGCGATTTGGGACTTTCTCCCGAAGTTCTTGACGGCGTTCAACATGCCGGTTATGAAACGCCTTCGCCCATCCAGGCCAAAGCCATCCCCATTTTCCTTTCGGGGAAGAACCTTTTGGGAACCGCCCAAACGGGAACCGGCAAAACGGCCGCGTTTACGCTCCCGCTGCTTTCGCGCATTCCATTTCAAAAAGGCGAGACTTCGATGCTTGTGCTTTCTCCGACCCGCGAACTGGCGGTCCAAGTCGCAGAAGCCGTTCAAAAATTCGCCGTGGCCATGCCGCACGTCCATGTTGTCCCCGTTTACGGCGGACAGGATATCGGAATCCAGTTGCGCGCCCTGAAACGCACGCCGCAAATCGTTGTGGCGACTCCGGGGCGGTTGATCGACCACATGAAACGCAAAACGATTTCCCTTGAAAAAATCCAAGCGGTGGTCCTCGACGAAGCCGATGAAATGCTCGACATGGGATTCATGGACGAAGTCGAAGAAATCCTTTCCAAAATTCCGGAAAACGCCCAGCGCGGTCTTTTCAGCGCCACCATGCCGAATAGCGTCCGCAAAATCATCGACCGTTATTTAGGCGATTACGAAGAAGCTTGCATCGAAGCGAAAACCGCCACAGTCGACAAAGTCCGTCAGCGGTATCTGACCGTGCGCTCCGAACAAAAGATGGAAGCCCTGACAAGAGTCCTTGAAGGGGAAGAGTACGACGGAGTCATCATTTTTGTCCGCACCAAGCAGACAACCGCCGAAGTGGCAGAACGCCTGGAAGCCCGCGGATTCAATGCAGCTCCGCTCAGCGGCGATTTGGCGCAAGGTCTCCGCGAACGCACGGTGAACCGTCTCAAGTCCGGAAAAATCGACATTGTCGTTGCGACGGATGTCGCCGCCCGCGGACTCGATGTGGACCGCATCACCCACGTGATAAACTACGACGTTCCCTACGATACGGAATCCTACGTTCACCGCATTGGCCGCACGGCCCGTGCCGGTCGGGAAGGAAACGCCATTTTGTTCATCACACCGCGGGAACGCCGAATGCTCAAAATGATAGAGCGCGCCACCCGCAAAGCGATTGATCCGATGGAAGTCCCCACCGGAGAGCAGATAAGCGAACGGAGAATTTCCGCTTTCAAACAAAAAATTCTCGATACATTGGCCGATGGCGAGTTAGAAGAATTCCGCAATCTGGTCGAAAGCCTTGAAGACGAAAAGGGCATTCCCGCCTTAGAAATCGCAGCCGCCCTGACGAAGCTCGCCCAAGCGGGACAGCCGCTGTTCCCCACCGACCTTCCTGAAATCAAAGCGCTTCCGCTCCACGAAGAACGCCGCAAGGCCCGGGAAGACAAATTCGGCAACGGTCCCAAAGAACATTCTCCCCGCGTCGAAAAGGATAACGGCGTTGAAGAAGGCTTTGAACGTTATTACTTGGGCGTTGGGCGGCGAGATCGCATTTCGCCCAAAGATATCGTCGGAGCTATCGCCGGCGAATCGGGAATGGCTTCGTCGGAAATCGGGCGGATCAAACTGTTCGACCGTTTTAGCACCGTGGAATTGCCGGAGAGCCTCGCCCCGGAAATCCGGCTGATCCTGGAAGAAATGACTATCCGCGGAAATCCGTCACGGTTCCGTTTGATGACAGACGACAAGCCGATGCCCAAAGAACGCGAATCTTTTGGCGGCAAAAAGCGCCACCGCGATTCCGTAAGCCGCAAAGAACGCCGCCATGGGAAGGATTTTAGAGAACGTCCCTTCCGGGAACGCGATGACAGGCCTTTCCGCAAAACACGCCGTTTTGGAAGACACTGACCTTTTCGCCGCAAACCCTTGCGGCGAATTTTATTTGCCGAGGGACATGATCAAAATGCGGGAATTGCGCTTCCGGTTATAGTGATCGCGCTTGCTTTTGGGCAGACAGTCCAAAGTTCCGTCTTTGAATCCCATTTGGTAGAACCAATCCAGCGCTTGCGTTGTCAACAGGAAAACCATCCGGTATCCGCGCATCCGCGCCGTTGCCACCAGGTGACGTACGATAGCCGCTCCAACGCCCGACTTGCGGTAGTTCGCCGCAACGGCAATTGCCGCGATTTCCGCCGTATTGTCTTCGAACGCGTGAAGCGCCCCGCAGCCGTGAATCGCGTTGTCGATGGCGTAGACGACGTAATCTTGCAATTTTTCCGAAATGGATTCTTGCGTCCGCGGAATCAAATAGCCCTTTGCAATGTAATCCTGCATGATCCGCAACATATCCGGAATGTCGTCCATGGCGGCGGGCCGAATGCTTGAATACTGGTTCGCGTAAACCATGGTGCCGTCTCCGCGGCTCGAAAAGACTTCTTGCAAGACGCTTCCCTGCGTTTCGCCGCTCACCAGGTGCACGCGTTTTGCCCCGGCCTTACAAGCGCCTATCGCATTTTTCAAATAATCCACCTGCGTAAAGTTCAATTTTTCCGGATTCAAATCCAAAATTTCTTGAGCCTGTTCGATATCCAAAGCGGAAATCACGCCGCTGTCGGTCACGTCCAAATAGCGGGTATCCTTTCCTGTGGTGAGGCCTTCGGCGCGAATTCCATTTTCACCGCCGATGAAAAAAAGCTTTCCGACGGACAGATACTTGCAAAGTTCCATGGCGAGTTCCGTACTGGAAATATTGTAAGCGTGCCCGATTTTATTCCAACCGATGGGCGGAATGATGGGAATGTAATCTTCGGAAAGGAGGTGCTCCAAAATGTCCTTTTCAATCCGTTCGATACGGCCTGTCCGCATATAATCGATGCCGTCGATGATTCCCATGCTGCGCGCCGCGACCCAGTTTCCCTGCATCCCATGGCAACCGCCCGCGGTCAAAAGGCTCATGATGCGCTGTGCGGCTCCCAGCGAAGCCTGTTCCACCAAGGGCAAAGCTTCTTCACTGGTAAGCCGGATGCCATCGTGAAATTCCGAAGAAATCTCCCAGGCTTTCAGTTGGCGGTCAATGCTTTTGCGCGTTCCCGGAACAATTAAAATTTTAACCCCGATTTTATGCAACAGGGTGATATCCTTGATGAGGACGGGGAACAGCGGATGTTCCATGAGGCTGTCTTCGATTTTCAAGACAAACAGCTGGCCCTTGAAACGGGTGATGTAACCGAAAACTTCGCGGATAAATCCCGCGACTTCGATGTTTTGCACATTGAAATGATCGATACCGTTGCTCATGAAAAGAAATATAGCTGTTTTCCCACCCGCACAGAAATTCTCACGACCGAAGCAAAGCGTCAAAAGCGGCGCGGCCACTGCCGCATTTAACTATTTTTCTCCTTATGGAAAATTCCCTGCCGAACCCGTTTTTGCCCATCTCCAAAGAAGATTTGGAAGCCCGTGGATGGGATTTTGTCGATGTCATCGTGATATCCGCGGATGCGTATGTAGACCACCCCGCGTTTGGACACGCCGTGATGGCAAGACTCATCGAACACGAAGGTTACCGCGTCGCCATTTTGCCGCAGCCCAATTGGCGCGATGACCTGCGCGATTTCAAAAAGCTCGGAAAGCCGCGCCTTTTCTTTGCCATTTCCAGCGGCATGGACAGCATGGTGAACCATTACACGGCAGCGAAAAGAATCCGTCGGGACGACGCTTTCACCGCCGGCGGAAAAGCGGGATTTCGCCCGGACAGGGCCACAACCGTGTACGCGAAAATTCTCAAGGAGCTGTATCCGGACGTTCCCGTCGTGATTGGCGGCCTGGAATCGAGCTTGCGGCGCATCAGCCATTACGATTATTGGGACAACAAACTCTTTCCCTCTATTTTGGCAACAACCCAGGCGGATCTTCTGATTTACGGCATGGGCGAAAAGCCGATGAAAGAACTGCTCCACCTGTTGAAAAAAGGCGTGCCATTTTCGAACATGAATTCCATTCCGCAAACGGCGTTCCTCGTTCCCAAAGGACGCGTTCCCAAAAACCGCGCTGTCGAAGACTTGACACTGCCCAGCTACGAAAACTGCCTTCAAAATTCCAGAACTCAGTTCGAAGCGTTCCGCAAAACAGAAGTCGAAACGAACCGCATCCACGCGAAGCGCATCCTTCAAGATGTCGGTGAGCAAACCGTTGTCATCAATCCGCCCTATCCTCCGCTGAAAGACGGCGAATTGGACGAAAGTTTTGAATATCCCTATGTGCGCGCTCCCCATCCGCGGTATAAAAAACGCGGCCCCGTTCCCGCATTTGAAATGATCAAATTTTCCATTACGACGCACCGGGGCTGTTTTGGCGGGTGCAGTTTTTGCGCCATCAACGCGCACCAGGGAAAGTATATCGCGAGCCGTTCCCGGGAAAGCATTCTCCGCGAGCTGGACATTGTGACGCAAATGCCCGGATTCGCCGGGACCATTTCGGACTTGGGCGGTCCCAGCGCAAATATGTACAAAATGCGCGGAAAGGACCCTTCCCGTTGCGGAAAATGCGCAAGGCCCAGTTGCGTGTTCCCCCGGATTTGCGACAACATGAACACGCGCCACGGCGAACTGACAGCGCTTTACCGCGAAGTTTCAAAACACCCGAAAGTGAAGCATCTCTTTATCGGAAGCGGAGTCCGCTACGACTTGCTCCTCCAAGATTCGACAGACAAATCCCTGCAGGAAGATCACCAGGAATACGCCCGGGAACTCATCCGCCATCACGTGAGCGGCCGTTTGAAAGTCGCCCCGGAGCACACCTCGGATTCCGTGTTGAGCCTTATCCGAAAGCCTTCATTCAGCCTTTTTTACAAATTCAAAGAACTCTTTGACCGCGAATCCGCAGCCGCAGGCAAGAATCAGCAAATCATCCCTTATTTTATTTCAAGTCATCCGGGTTGCACCGAAAAAGACATGGCGGAACTCGCGCTTGAAACAAAGCAGTTGGGATTCCGTTTGGAGCAAGTGCAAGATTTCACGCCGACTCCGATGACTATCGCCACTGAAATGTATTACGCCGAAATTTACCCGGACGGAAAGCCTCTTTACGTCGCGAAAACGCCCGAACAAAAAGAAAATCAAAAGAAGTTTTTCTTCTGGTACATTCCCGAAAATCGCGTCTGGATTCGAAACACATTAGAACGCCTGAAGCTGGGAAAAATCTCCAGGCTGCTGCTTTCGCGGACTTCCTTTCGGGAGGGCCGGACATACGAACCCAGCGTTGAACGCGCCAAGGACCGCGAAAAATTCAAACGCGAACGCAACGAACGTCGCAGGCAGCGAAAGACTCGTTTTGGGAACTGATGTTACGGGAGCTTCCGCCCGGTCAACATCCGTTTTAAAAATTCAGAGCAGCCCAAATTCACATCGTCAAAAGTGGCTTCGAAATCCCGCGTGTACCAGGGATCTGCTATTCCGTGCGGCGTTTCCGTATAATCCATCAACAGGGAAATTTTCTTAAAGCGGCGATGTTCCGGCTGAGGATCCCAAGAATCCATTCCCTTCGAAAGCATCGGGCGCAAATAGCGGAAATTGTTTTCATCCATCAGAACAATGTAATCGAACGTTTCCAAATCGCGAACAGTTATCTGCCGCGCCCTTTTCCCACTCGAATCGATTCCGTGGCGAAGCAACAGCCGATACACCGGCGGATAAACCGGATTTCCAATTTCTTCTGTGCTGACCGCCGCGCTTTCTATCCAAAATTTTTCTTCAACCCCCGAATCCCGCACCAAGCGTTTCATGACGAATTCCGCCATCGGGCTGCGACAGATGTTCCCATGGCAAACAAAAAGGATGGATGTTTTCGTGGAGGCGTTCTCGTTGTCCATATTGGAAATTTACAAAATCAAGAATGGCGTTCAATTTGTATTTTTGAAAAATGAAGAATTTCGTTTTGAACTTTCTCAAGAAAGCCGCGCACGGGTTTTCTCCGTACAAAAGCCTGATTTCCATTTCCCTCGCGTTTTGGGTTTCCCACATTTTTTTGCGCTTTTTGCTTTTGTTCCGCAGCAATCCTTACGGCTTTCCCTTTGTCAGCAAACCGGACTGGTATATTTTCCACGCCATTTGCATCGACTTCTTGTGGATATTCAATTCGCTGATTCTGTTTGCCGCCGCCGCAACCGTTTTCTCTTTTTTCAAAAGGCGGATTTCCAAATCGAAAACGAATTCCTGTGGAAAAATTACCCCGGTCCTCTTTGCCCTATTCCATTCCACGATTTTACTTTTTACGCTTTTAGACAATGAAGTCCAGCGTTTTTTGGGCAGTCACCTTTCTTTTGGACTTGTCGATACTTACAAGGACACCTCTTCCATCGCCATGTTCTGGGATTATGTGGCGAACGACCTTTCCGTTCCCTTCTTGCAATTTTTCGTGCTGGCGCTGATTCTCCCGGTGACTTACGGGCTTTTCCGGATTTTCCGCAACTTCCTTGGAAGACGCTCCGCCAAGGTTCCCGTTGCCGCCATGATCGTTTTTTATGCGGCATCTTACCTTTTTGTTTATTGCATCTGGACGGGAAACGCCCGGATGACAAAGCTCAGACCGATAGTCTCCCTCGTTTACAACGAACTGTTCTCTTCTAAAAAAGCGGGCAACCTCGACAGCGCGCAAATTCACCTTTTCGGGATGGCATACCAAACTTTGTGGCAACAAGTCGAAGGTGACACCTTGTGGGAATTTCCCTCTTCGGAACTGGGGAAAAAACTGCCGACTTACCGCATACCCAAAGCTTCTCTGTCAAACGATTCCGCCTTAAAGGCCCGGAGAGCCGAACAGCCAAACATCATCCTCTTTTTGCTGGAATCCCACCGCGGCCTGAACGTCGGCTTCATGAATACCGACAAGCCTTCGCCGACACCGTTCCTCGATTCCATCGCAACACATTCCCGCGCCTTTGTCCGCATCCATTCCAGCGGACTTCCGACAACGGGCGGCGTACTTTCCACCCATTTGGGAATTCCCCACCATTCCTCCCTCGCCGAAGCGACGGACCTCGCGCACGTCAGCCTGCCCAGTTTCGCTTCCGTCCTCACCGATTCCGGCTACACGACGCATTACTTTTCGGCAGCGGACCCCGCCTGGGATAATTTGGGCGTCTGGATGGCCAAATGGTACACCGCCGAGCATTACGACCGCGACCTCGAAGATGATTCAACGTTCTTCGCCGCGACCGTTTCTTACGTCAAAGATTCCCTCGCCCACAGCGGAAAACCTTTCCTGGCGACCGTCATGAGCCGCTCCAATCATTATCCGTTCAACTTCGCCAAAGGCATGACCGAAGAAGAAAAGAAACGGCCTTTACAAGAACGCATCCAGGTGACGATGAACTACACAGACCGTCAACTGGCACGCTTCATCCACCAAATTCAAAATGAACCGTGGTTTTCAAATACAATCATCGTCATCATGGCGGATCACGGATTTCCTTTAGGCGAAAACAACGTTTCCACGATGAACGGCAGTGCTTTTTCAAATGCCACCTGGATTCCGTTTGTCGTCCACGGGAAACATGTCGAACCGGGCATCGACTCTGTGACAGGCGCTCAAATCGACATTGCGCCGACCCTTTTGGAACTGGCGGGATTTGCCGTCCCCAACCTTTTCATGGGCCACAATTTGCTCCGGGGAAGTTCCTCGGGACTTTCTTTGGGCGCTTATTCCAAAGTCGCCGATTTGGGATTCGAAGGCTACCGACTCATCGACCGTTATCCATTAAATTCCGGAGACGTTGACGGCCTTTTCGCCGAACACGATATCCGCCAGGAAAAAAATTTGGCGACAGAAAAAACCGAAACGGTAAAGCGCCTGGAAGCCATTTTGGATACTCTTATCCGGGTCTCGGACTATACGCTGGAAACGGGGCTTTGACCTTTCACAAACTCACTCTGAAAATTTCACAATCCTGTTCAACAAAATTTCTGCAGTAACGGAAATAAGCGAATGAAAATTGGTTCCGTGATGGAATCCTGCTCTTACAATATTCTCAGAACAACAATGGTCGAAAATTAGACATCAGAAGAAAATTTTTCACAGCTGTTGACTATCATCATAATTTTGAATATAATATTATCAAATAAAACCAAACTGAGGTGAGTACGTGGATTACATCTCCGAACTTGCCGTCATCGCATCAAAACATGGCGGCATCATCGAAACCAAAATTGCCGCACAACGCGGCATTTCAAAAGCCATGCTCTACAAGCTGAGCAAAAAAGATAAGATCCACAGAATCGTAAAAGGTCAATACATTTTTCCAAACGATATGCAAGACGAACTACTGTCCATCAGCAAGCGTTCCAACAGAATTATTTTTTCCATGAAACGGCACTGTTCCTGCATGGGATTTCAAACAGAACGCTCTTTGAACACACCATTACCGCTCCCTCCGACTGTATTCCCTCTACGGCTATCAAAGCGGAGTGCAAAGTGTATTACATCAAGCTGGAACTGTTCAAGTTGGGCAAAACGGTTTTGAAAACGCCTGCCGGAAACGACGTCCCTGCCTACGATTTGGAACGGACGATCTGCGATTGCATCCGCAACCGAAACAAGATGGACTCGGAAACATTTTTAGCGGCGCTGAGGCTGTATGCAGCAAGCCCGAAAAAGAATTTGAACAGGTTAAACACTTACGCAAAGCAAATTCGGGTGGAAAACATACTACACCGTTATTTGGAAGTGCTTCTATGAGTTGTGCCATGAAGCAGAACTGCGCAATTCCCTTTGACGATGGTGTGACGTTCAAGATCGAAACAACCTCTTCTATTAGAGAAAACTATATTTACAGCAGTTACCGTGTTATGCTGACTGCAAAATTCAACAAATCTGTATTCACTGAAGCCCTTGCCGCCACCGCAAATTACCATGGCTCGGCTGAGCAGAACACAGAAATTCCCTCAATTCTGCACAGCATCAAGAATGCTCTAAACCAAAAACCATGTGGAATAAATATCGCAAGCAATTCGCTTATGCAGAAACTATTGGGTATGAGCGCATTATCGAGTCGCTGAAAACACTGGTGGAGTAAATGGAAATAGCCCACCCTTGTTACAATACACCTAAAGTCGTCCGTACAACGGACAACTTATACAATACCCACCCCCCAAAAAACAAAGATCTAAAACAATAAGAAAGGTAGATGTGACAGCTAATCATGATAAATTTAATGAAGCGACACGAGTTCAAATGCCTGCTTTAGTTCATCTGAACCGTTTGGGGTACACCTACTTTGGAAAAATTTCCGAGGACATGGCAAACACTGTATATGACCCGGAAACAAACATTTTAATTGATGTGTTCAAACAGCAATTTGCAGCACTTAACCCAGACCATTCCGGTGAGTCCGAGCAAGTCCTTAGAACCATTCGCCAAGAACTGGATAACGATGATTTAGGACGCAGTTTTTACAAAAGACTGACCACTATATCTCCCGTTAGGCTCGTTGACTTTGATAATCCTGCGAACAATACCTATCACTATACAGCGGAGTTTACCTGTAAGAGAGATCAGGATGAGTTTAGACCCGATATTACGCTTTTCGTCAATGGTCTCCCCCTTGTTTTCATCGAGGTGAAAAAGCCGAATAATTATGGTGGTATGGTTGCGGAAAGTACCCGCATGAACCGACAAAGATTTCCAAACAAAAAATTCCGTCGATTCATCAATATAACTCAGTTTATGATCTTCTCAAACAACATGGAATACGATACAATGGGCGGCATCGTACCAATTCAGGGTGCTTTCTATTGTACTGCTGCTCGTGACAAAGCTCCTTTTAATTGTTTTATAGAAGAAAACACAACAGGTTCCAAAATTGCTCCTTATATTCAGAATTACCCTTATAAGAGCATCGACCCTGCTGTGGAAAAGAAAATTCTAAGCGATTTTAACTGCCAGGTTATACATACAGCACCGGAGTATCAAACAAACCTCAATGTCAATACTCCGACTAACCGAATTATCACATCTATGTGTTCACCGGAACGCTTGCTGTTCTTACTGAAATACGGCATTGCCTATGTAAAATCTGAACGAGAAGTTGACGGCAAAATTGAGTCCACCGATCAAAAGCACATCATGCGTTATCAGCAGATGTTTGCAGCTTTAGCTATTCGTCAAAAGCTAAGCGAGGGCGTTACTTCCGGTGTCGTATGGCACACGCAAGGAAGCGGTAAGACTGCTCTTTCGTACCATTTGTCCTATGTGCTTTCTGACTACTTTGCAAAGCAAAATAAAGTGGCTAAATTCTATTTCATTGTTGACAGACTTGATTTGCTTGAACAGGCAACGCAGGAATTTGAAGCTCGTGGACTTGTCGTAAAAACTGCTTCCTCCAGGCAAGAACTGATGGAGCAATTTAGAACCAATCAAGCCCTCGAAGGATCAAGTGGTAATCAAGAAATCACCGTCGTGAATATCCAGCGTTTTGCTGAAGATAAGCATAAAGTTGATTTGCCTGCTTATGCTACCAATCTTCAAAGAATTTTTATCATGGATGAAGCACATAGAGGATACAATCCCACAGGTTCCTTCCTTGCAAACTTGTTTGATGCTGATAAAAACTCTATCAAGATTGCACTAACTGGTACTCCGTTGCTGAAAGCGGAAAGAGCATCGTGGAAAGTATTTGGTAATTACTTTCACACCTACTACTATGACAAGTCCATTCAAGATGGATATACTTTGAAAATTATTCGTGAGGATATTGAGACCTCGTATAAGGAAAAACTATCCCAAATCTACGAGAAGCTCGAAACATTGGTGGAGAAAAAGGACATCAAGAAGAATGATATTATTGAACATGATAGCTATGTAAAGGAACTTCTCAGATATATCATTACTGACCTAAAGCAATTTCGCCAGCTTCACGGTGATGAAACATTGGGTGGAATGGTTATCTGCGAATCCAGCGAACAAGCCCGTAAACTTTATGCGTACTTCGATGAGATACAGCAGTCGTTAAATGCAGATGCTTCATTGCAGAGCCACTTCAAGGCAGGGCTTATCCTACATGACAGTGATGACAAGGAAACAAGAAAGCAGATCGTCAAGGACTTCAAAAAGAATATGACGATTGATATTCTGATTGTCTACAATATGTTGCTGACAGGATTTGATGCACCTCGTCTGAAAAGACTCTATTTCGGGCGTAAGCTGAAAGATCACAATTTGCTGCAAGCAATTACTCGTGTTAATCGCCCTTACAAGGACAACCGTTATGGCTTTGTAATTGATTTTGCTGATATAAAGAAGAACTTCCAGGACACAAACGAAGAATATCTGCAAGAACTTAATCGTTTCAATGATCCAGAGGAAACAGGAGAAGGAAACGAAACTGATACCTTCCAGCAGGTACTTGAAGATCCGGCAGCATTGATTGCACAAATGCAGGAAGTTCGTCAAGCGTTGTTTGAGTACAGTACCGACAATGCCGAGGAGTTCAGTTCGGAGATCTCCACCATCGAGGATAAAACCGAATTGCTTAAACTGAAGAAGGCTCTTATTTCAGCTCGTGATTGCTGTAATATGGTTAGAACCTTTGGTGATGAAGAACTGAAAGCTGCTTTCGCAGCAATGGAGCTTCCGAAGTTGACACAGATGATTTCTGAGGTTCAGCATCATATCGACGCAATCAATCAGAAAGAAGCATTTAATAGTGATGATTCAACAAAGCAGTTGGTCAACGAAGCCATGCAGGATATTACTTTCAATTTCAGCAAAATCGGTGAAGAAGAAATGAAACTGATTTCCGGTGGTGTCGAATTGCAGGACAAATGGCAGAAAACGATCCGTGAGTTCACGCAGAATATCGACCAAGATGATCCCGAATTTATCACTCTGCGAGATGCTTTCATGCAAAGATTTAAGGAGCACGGATTTGTTGTCAGTACAATTCAAGAGTTTGAGGAACATTCAAAGGCTTTGGATGAGGTTTTGAAAAAACTTACTGAATTGCAAAAGCGGAACAACGCCTTGCTCAAGAAATATAGTGGGGACGAGAAGTTCGCACGAGTTCACAAGCGTATTCGTGAAGAAAATGCAGAGAGACAACGAACCGGAAAAGCTCCTATTGTATCTTTGTATGACGAATCTATCATGGGCGTTTTGCTTGCGATTAAAAATGACATTGACCAAAAGGTGTATGATCGAAACGACATTTTGAAGAAAGACGCCTATTTTGAAAAAACAGTTATGACGCAGATAAAGGAAGGTATGGACAAACTGAACTTGACAAGTGCAAGAGAGGATCGGCTGTTTATCCAGAGCAGAATTACACGCCAATATCTCAATCAGTATAATGCAACCTATCCTGCGGCATAAAAGGAGGAAACAGATATGGTTATTGCCAACACCAAAACCATTAAAGAAAAAACCATCGAGTTGATAGATGCGTTGAAATCGACCTGCCAGACCTACGGTATGGGCAATGATGGAAACGAATATAAAATCATCACGCAGGTTTTTCTTTATAAATTCATCAACGACAAATTTGGGTACGAGGTCAAGCGAATCAGTCCGATTCTCGCCAATGCGCCCAAATGGGAAATTGCCTATGCCGAAATGTCTGAGGATGATCGACTTGACATTTTGGATGAGCTGTCTGCTGATGTACCGCAGCTCTACCCCGAACATCTCATTTCAAATCTCTGGAATCAGCAGAGCAAGGGCGACTTCGACCTTATCTTTGACAGTACAATGACAGATATTGCCGACAAGAACATGGCAATCTTCGCAACACAGACAACGCAGAACACAAAAATCCCGTTGTTTGAGAAGTTGACTCAGTATGTGACCGATGAAGCACAGCGTGCTCCGTTTGCCCGTGCGTTGGTTGATAAGCTCGTAAACTTCTCTTTTGAGGAGGCGTTCACCCAGCATTATGACTTTTTCGCAGCTATCTTCGAGTATCTAATCAAGGACTACAACACAGCCGGTGGCGGTAAATATGCTGAATATTACACACCCCACTCTATTGCGACAATTATGGCTCGTCTGCTGGTTGGTGACAGCTCAGACCTCCATAGCATCGAATGTTATGACCCGTCTGCCGGTACAGGTACACTGTTGATGGCACTTAGCCATCAAATTGGTGAAGATCGTTGTACTATTTTCGCACAGGATATTTCCCAGCGAAGCAATAAAATGTTGAAACTAAACTTGATTTTGAACGGATTGGTTTCTTCTCTTGACCATGCAATCCAGGGTGATACCCTTGTTGCTCCGTATCACAAAAGTGATGATGGACAGGCGTTGAGAACTTTCGATTTTGTTGTTTCCAACCCTCCGTTCAAGATGGACTTTTCGGATACTCGTGAAAAGATCGCCGCTATGCCTGCTCGCTTCTGGGCTGGTGTTCCGAATGTTCCTGCAAAGAAGAAAGAGAGTATGGCGATTTACACATGCTTCATTCAGCATGTTATAAATTCGCTGAAGAAAAACGGTAAGGGTGCAATCGTTATTCCTACCGGTTTCATTACAGCAAAGAGTGGCGTTGAAAACAAAATCTTGAAGCACATTGTGGATGAAAAAATCGTCTACGGCTGCGTCAGTATGCCGTCAAATGTTTTTGCTACCACCGGCACCAATGTTTCTGTACTGTTCTTTGATAATTCCAGAAAAACCGAGAAAGTTGTATTGATTGATGCTTCTAAGCTGGGCGAAGAATATAAAGACGGCAACAATCAGAAACGCCGTCTGCGTGACGATGAGATTGAAAAGATAGTGACCACATTCCAGAACAAAGAAGCAGTTGATGACTTCTCTGTTGCGGTTACATACGATGAAATTAAGGCAAAGAAATACTCGCTCGCCGCCGGTCAATACTTTGATGTGAAAATCGACTATGTGGAACTGACACAGGATGAGTTCAACAAAAAAATGGCAGCGTACACCGCAAACCTTCAAAAGCTTTTCGACGAAGGAAACGCCTTGCAATCGGAAATCATGGAGCAGCTAAAGAAGGTGAAGTATGAGTAATATTCGTGCACTAAAAGAATTCTCTATACTTAAGACGGGACCTTTTGGAACACAGTTCAAAGCAAGTGAATATGTGTCCGAAGGCATTCCTGTTATCAATGTAAAAAATATTGGTTATGGAGACATTGTGAGAGATAACTTGGACTATATTTCTGAAAGAACGAGAGATCGCCTTTCAGAACATGTTCTACAATGTGGAGATATTGTATTCGGAAGAAAAGGTTCTGTTGATCGACACTGTTTGATTTCGAAGGCAGAAGATGGTTGGTTTCAGGGTTCTGATTGTTTACGAGTAAGAATAACAGACCCAGCAGTAAACCCTCAATATGTATCCTATTATCTTCTCAGTAGCCATATTCTTAAGTCTATAAATAATGCCGCTGTTGGATCAACGATGGCTTCTATTAATATGGATATCATTGGTGATATTAAAATTATAATTCCTGCTTATGAAACACAGTGTAAGATCGCAGCGGTTTTAAAAAAACTTGATGATAAGAGAGCAATTAATACTGCTGTAAATGATAATTTACAGCAGCAGCTAAAGCTGTTGTATGATTATTGGTTCACTCAATTTGATTTCCCAGATGAGAACGGAAAACCATATCGTTCTTCCGGTGGTCAAATGGTAAGGATAGATGGGGTTGCATACCCAGTTCCGAAGGAATGGAAAGTGGAGTCTGTATTCAAAAACTCAATAAGTTCCATCATCAAGCCGGGAATTGATCCTTTTGACTCAAAGATTTATCTTGCCACAGCTGAAGTAAACGGAACTGCAATATCGACTGGCTCAGTTATTGAATACGCAACCCGTGAAAGCAGAGCCAATATGCAACCTACTGTAAACTCCGTTTGGTTTGCAAAGATGAAAAAGAGCATCAAGCATTTATTCCTTAATAGTGACATGATACCACTTATCGAGCAGTCTATCCTTTCAACCGGATTTTGCGGGCTACAATGTAGCCAAATGAGTTTTGAATACATCGCTTCGTTCATTGAGCACTCGTACTTCGAGACCATCAAAGATACTCTTGCTCATGGAGCTACCCAAGAAGCTGTAAACAATGATGATCTTGCAGGTATAAACCTTATTATCCCATCAGAAAGAGTCCTAAGTCTTTACCACGAGCGAACCAAGGGGATTTATTCTCAGATCAGCAAAAACATCTGCGAAAATCAAGAATTAACACGGTTGCGTGATTGGTTGCTTCCCATGCTAATGAATGGACAAGCAACAATTGAGGATTAAGCCGCTAAATTATCATTTACTCGCTCGTTGAATAAAATCTTTCGATCAATAGCCGTC
>CAYNID010000005.1:0-133080 GCA_964397425.1 uncultured Fibrobacter sp. | reverse complement strand
ACGCCCGTGGTGGCGGATTGCGGAACGATTAAAGAAAATTTTACGTGGAACGGGACATGTTCCTGTTCCGGAAATTTTTGAAATGGGACTGATTCTCGGCAACGTTTCCCTGTGCCTGTAAAAGAATCGCGAATATCAAAAATAAGGCGGAGTCCCTGTTGCATGAAACGGTGTTGCGAATGCACAAAGGAGGGAAAATTTGGAAAAATGCAGGCAGAAGTGATGCGGGATTTGGAGAAAAAAACTTTGTCTTGATTGGGGGTCAAACGAAACCATTTTCTGTAACGGAGGTGAATTTTATACGATTTTGACAGCAAAGGAATTGCCGTTTTTGCGGAATGAAGCTTTGTTGGAAGGCTGGACGAAAAATTCTGTGGATGACAATGAACGGTTTCAAAATCGCCCAAATATTCCATTTGCCGCGCGCTATTTAAATGATTCAACAGGATGGCTTCTCCTTTTAATCATTTCCACATTTGAACTTTTTTATATTTTCGGCCCCATAAACAAGGAATTTTTGTGGAAACCATCAACCAAATTCTCGAAACAGCCGACAGTCTGGTTTGGGGAATCCCCCTGATTGTCATTATCCTTTTTGTAGGCTTTCTGTTGACCATCCGCTTGGGATGTCTCCAGGTTTTGAATTTGCACAATGCTCTGTTTTATGTGCTCCACAGCGAAAAAGAAGGCGAGGGGGAAGTTTCTAGTTTCGGGGCACTTTGCACGGCGCTTGCCGCAACGATAGGAACAGGGAACATTGTGGGCGTGGCGACGGCGATAGGAACGGGGGGACCCGGCGCACTTTTTTGGATGGAAGTTGCCGCGTTCTTAGGAATGGCGACAAAATATGCGGAAGGTGTTTTGGCGGTCAAATACAGGGTGGTCGGAAACGATGGGAAAGTGTTGGGTGGGCCGTTTTATTATATCCAAAACGGTATCCGGGAACGTTTTGGCTGGAACATGAAATGGCTGGCCGTCCTTTTTGCTGTGTTTGGCGTGTGTGCGGGGCTGTTTGGCATCGGTACGATTACGCAGGTTAACGGAATCACGTCTGCGGTAAACATGTTGGTTCCTTCGTCGGAATTTGCAAACGTTGGCGGTGTTTCCGTTTCCTTTACAACAGCCATTACGGGGCTTGTCGTTACGCTGTGTGTCGCTTTTGTCATTATTGGCGGTCTCCGCCGTATTGCCAAAGTCGCATCTATCGTGGTTCCGTTCATGGCGATTTTTTACGTCCTCATTTGCGTGTTCTTTTTGCTTTTGAATTTTTCGCATATTTCCGAGGCGGTCGAAACGGTTGTCCGGGCGGCGTTCAATCCGTCCGCTGTCACAGGAGGAGCTGTCGGCTCCATGTTCATCGCGATGCAAAAGGGAATTGCCCGGGGCATTTTCAGCAATGAAGCGGGGCTTGGTTCCGCTCCGATTGCCGCCGCTGCCGCCAAAACGAAAGAACCTGTGCGGCAGGGACTTGTCTGCATGACGGGAACGTTCTTTGATACCATCATCATCTGCACCATGACGGGGTTGACCATTGTCATTTCGGGAGCCTGGGATCCGAATTTGCATTTAGAAGGTGTGGGCATCACCATGGAAGCTTTTAGCCGCGGATTCAGCTTCCTCCCGGTGGGCAGCCAGATTGCCCCGTATTTTTTGGCCATTTCTTTAGCCTTTTTCGCCTTCACGACGATTTTGGGCTGGGCGTATTATTCTGAAAAGTGCCTGCAGTTTTTAATTGGCAAAGGGCGCACCCAAAAGCTTGTCTTCCGCTGGCTTTATGTGGCGGCGGTTTTCATCGGGCCGTATCTTACGGTGAGTGCCGTTTGGACCAGTGCCGATATTTTCAATGGGCTGATGGCGTTTCCGAACCTTGTCGCCTTGATTCTTTTGAGCGGAATTGTCGCAAGGGAAACTCGGCTCTTTTTCGGAAAATTTTCAAATCGGGAACTTTAATGTTTTGCTTGGGATAGGGACGACTCAAATTCAGACAAATAACGTCTGCCTTCGGGCCACTCGCCAAGTCTTGTCTTCGCATTGATATGCCCTAAATTCCCAACGTCAACAAGGCGGCTTCCCCAGGCTTTGGAGAACGCTTCGGCCCTGTCGAAAGTCACGAATGGATCGTTCCTGCTGGCGACAATCAGGGAGGGAATGGGCAGTTTTTTCAAAGGGACCGGGGCGAAATCCCGGATGATTTCAACGGAGTCCACATCGGCGGGCGCAACGAGAAACGCTCCTTTTACATGGGGATTTTCAAACCGCAAGAGCCATTCGACGCATGTGATGGAGCCTAAACTGTGGGCCACGAAAACAGTGTCGGTTTGCAATTTTTCCACGTAGCGGGAAAGCCGTGAAATCCAATCATCCTTTTCGGGGTGATCCCAGTTCTCTTGTTCGACCCGGTCTGTATCGGGCAGGCTTTTTTCCCAAAAGCTTTGCCAATGTTCCGGCCCAGAATTGTTTAATCCGGGGACAATCAAATGATGCATGGGTCAAATATAGTTTGGAGATTTTCAAATTTCCCATTTTCAAACGGCTTTTTTCTAAATTAAACTCACTATGAGCAATCAGAATAACGATCTGTGGGTCGGTGTCGACGTCGGCTCGACCACTGTCAAAATCGCCGTTGTTGAACCGGCGACAGAGAAACTTCTCCACTTCACTTACGAACGCCACAATGCGATGCAGGCGCACAAAGTGTACGAAGTCCTTTCCACAGCCCATGGTTTGTTTCCCGACAGGAACTTCCGGGTCGCCTTTTGCGGTTCGGGCGGGCAACCGTTTGCCGATGCCACACGGGCGTTTTTCGTACAAGAAGTTGTCGCCAACGCTTTGGCCGTCCGACAGACGCATCCGGAAGCCCGGGTCGCAATCGAACTGGGCGGTCAAGACGCCAAGGTCGTCTTTTTTGAAAAAGATCGGGGAACGGGAAAACTGATTGCCAGCGACATGCGCATGAACGGCGTGTGTGCGGGTGGAACCGGTGCGTTTATCGATCAAGTCGCCGGGCTCCTTCGCATCAAGACGGAACAATTCGAGTCTTTTGCATCCCGCGGAAAAAAGGTTTATGAAATCTCTGGCCGTTGCGGTGTGTTTGCCAAAACGGACATTCAACCGCTTTTGAACGATGGCGTTTCCAAAGAAGACGTTGCCCTTTCGAGCTTCCATGCAATCGCCAAACAGACGATTGGCGGACTGGCTCAGGGCATGGAAATCAAGCCGCCCGTCATTTTTGAAGGCGGCCCGCTGACTTTCAACCCGACTCTGATTCGAGCCTTCAAAGAGCGTTTGGGCATTTCTGATGAACAGGCCATCCTCCCGGAACATTCCGAAGTTCTGGTCGCATACGGCGCGGCACTTTCTGTCGGCAGCATGTTCGGCGACAAGGATTGCGGATACCGCCGCGAAGGCTCTTTGGACATGCTCCTGCGTTTCAACGAAATGCGTCTTTCCGAACGAAAAGATCAATCGGAACCGTTTTTCAAAAACGATACGGAATACGAAGTTTTCAAAAAGGAACATCCGCTCGCCGATGGTCATTATCCGCAGCCGCTTTCCGGTTCAGAAATCAATGCTTATTTGGGAATCGACGCCGGATCCACGACGACGAAATTTGTCCTCATGGATGAAAACGAAAAAGTCATTGACGGCTTTTACGCAAGTAATGAAGGGGAACCTCTCGCCGTTTTGAAAAAGGCGTTGACCGAACTTTCTGACCGGTATGAAGAATACGGATGCAAGCTCCATATTTTGGGAGTGGGAACGACCGGCTACGGCGAACAGCTTTTTGCCAAGGCGGTCCATGCGGATTTTCATACGGTTGAAACCGTAGCCCATGCGACTGCGGCACAAAAACTCCGCCCCGATGTTTCTTTCATTTTGGACATCGGCGGACAGGACATGAAGGCGATTTCCGTACACGACGGGGTTGTGACGGGGATTATTTTGAACGAAGCGTGCTCTTCGGGATGCGGATCGTTTATCGAAACATACGCGAAATCCCTGGGCGTCCCCATGGAGATGATAGCAAAGCTCGCATTCAATGCCAAGAATCCGTCTCAGCTGGGTTCCCGCTGCACGGTTTTCATGAACAGTTCCATTATCACGGAACAGCGCGACGGCAAGCAGCCCGAAGACATCATTGCGGGCATTTGCCGATCCATCATCCAGAACGTTTTCACCAAGGTCATCCGAATCCGCAATTTGGAAACTCTCGGCAAAGTCGTGGTTGTTCAAGGTGGGACATTCAAAAACGACGCGGTACTCCGCGCCTTTGAACAGTTCACGGGAATCACGCCGATTCGGCCGGAACGCCCTGGGGAAATGGGCGCAATCGGAGTCGCGCTCCTCACCAAGAAATTTGTCGAAGGAAAGAAAAAAGAAAATCCGGATTATCAGTCGACGTTCATCGGACTGGAGTCCGCCAAGAATTTAAGCTGGGACAATAAGCCCGGCATGATTTGCGGCTATTGCACAAACCACTGCTCCCGTACCATTGTGACCTTCAGCGATGGGGGAAGCTTTGTCACCGGCAACCGCTGCGAACGCGGCGAAGTCACGGCAGATCCCAATGATCCGGAAACCAAAAAGCTCATTGCGGAAATCAACCGGAAAATGTTGGCCGTGCCGGACATGGTCAAACGTACGAATCAGCTGCTGGTCAAGGATTACTCTCCGAAAAAACTTTTGCCGCAAACGGGAAAAACCATCGGCATCCCCCGAGTTCTGGAATTTTGGTCCAGCTTGCCTTACTGGAAAGCCTTTTTCACTTCTTTGGGATATACCGTTGTCGTCAGCCGGCAAAGCGATTACAAATTGTTTGAACGTGGGCTGCAAAGTGTCGCCAGCGATACGATTTGCTTCCCCGCCAAATTGGTCCATGGGCACGTCCTCGATTTGGTCGACAAAAAAGTCGATGCGATATTTTTCCCGATGATGGTCGCCATGCCCAGCGATCACTCCAAATTTCAAAAGGCCACGGCGGTTTGCCCCGTTGTTCAGGGATATCCCGATGTTTGCCGCAACACGGATGATCCGGAACACCGTTTCGGGATTCCGATGATTCAACCCGTATTCCACTGGACAGACTCGGAACAACGCCGCAAGCAAACGGTCAACTATTTCCGGGACCTTTGGAAATTGGACAAAAAAGTGTTGAACAAGGCGGTCAAAGAGGGCGAAGCCGCTCAGCGGATGTTCCGCGAAACGCTCGCGGAAGAAGGTGGAAAAATTCTCGAAGAAGTTCGCCAAAAGGGTGAATTTGCCATCTGCCTGGCCGGTCGTCCTTACCATGCCGATACGTTGATCAATCACAATATCGCTCAACATTTTACGCGCATGGGAATCCCCGTCCTCACCACAGAATCTCTCCCCGGAGTTTTTGATCAGGACATCGACAAGCACACCCGTATGGAAGTCAAGAACACGTTCCATATGCGGATGCTCGGCGCGGCAATGCTTGCCGGCAAGGATCCCGCACTCGAACTCGTACAAATCGTCAGTTTCGGCTGCGGACATGATTCTGTCTTGACCGATGAAATGAACCGGATGCTGCACGAAGTTTCCATGAAGGAACTTCTCATGTTGAAGCTCGACGAAGGCGATGCGCGGGGACCTGTGGGAATCCGCGTCAAAAGCTTTATCGAAACGGTCCGGGCAAGGCGCAAGGTCAAATTCCCTCCCAAAGAAGAGGGCCCGCTGTTCCCGGTCAAGTTCGAAGTCGGCGACAAGGAAAAACGGACCGTTCTCGTTCCGAACCTTTCGTATGCGTTCAGCATCTTGGCGACCGCTTATTTCCGCTCTTTGGGCTACAACGCCGTCCAATTGCCGCTCGGCGGACCAGAAGCCTTTGCTTTGGGCAAAAAATACGTGCATAACGACATTTGTTTCCCGGCACAGGTAAATATTGGTGAAAACCTTTTGTGGTTGACGCAGCATCCCGAAGTCCCTCACGACAAAGTGGGTGTCGGCCTGTCAAAGAATTGCGAAAATTGCCGCGCTGTTCAGTATGCGACTCTCGCCCGCAAAGCGTTGGACGAATCGGGATTTGCCGATGTCCCCATCATCACGACCGGTTCCGATACGAAGAACATGCATCCGGGATTCCAGCTGAATCTGTCGTTCCAGTTGCACATGCTCTGGGGTTTAACCACGATGGATTGCATCGAGACGATTTACCGCCGAAGCCGTCCTTATGAACTCCACGCAGGCGACACGCAAAGAGTTTACGACAAGTGGATGCCGAAACTCATGGAAGAAATCGCTTATACTTCGACAAAGGCTATCGCTTATCCGAAATCGGCCCTCGACATGTTAGACGAAGCGATTGATGAATTCAATCAAATTGAAGTGGATTCCAGCTACCGGAAACCGCGTGTTGCGCTCCTTGGTGAAATCCTGATGAATTATCATCCGGGAGCCAATGGACATATCGAAGATTATCTGATGAACAACGGCATGGAGGTTTACCTCCCCGGAATGACCGATTTCTTCCGCGTCGACGAAGTTGTCCGCCGTGAAAAAATCAAACGTGGACTCATCGCGAAGCCTATTGAAAATTGGCTCATCGGTGGAATTACGGCTAAGATTTACACGCATGCGGTCAAGACGGTTCAAAAGCATTTCAAACGCTACAAGCTTTATGAACATCATGCGGACTGCTATGAACTGGTCAAACTTGTCGGCGATATCATCGATCCAACGTACAACACGGGCGAAGGCTGGTTGATTCCGGGCGAAATCCTTTACAATGCGCCACGGGGCATCAACAGCTTCATCATCGTGCAACCGTTTGCCTGTCTCGCGAACCACATTTCCGGGCGTGGGCTCACCAAGGCGGTCAAAGCGCGCTACCCGCACATCCAAGTTCTTTCGCTGGATTACGATCCGGATACGAGTTTTGCCAACATCGAAAACCGTTTGCAAATGCTCATCATCAACGCGAGAGATTTGGAAAAGGATCACCACAAAGAAGGCTGACCGGAATTTCGGGAAAACTTCTTTGGAAAAGTTCATTTCGCCGGTCGGCTTTGCCACCGGCGATTTGTGTAAGTTCAAAGTTTGCTGTAACAGTCAAAAGCGCTTTGGGAATGCTTTTCCAGGTAAGCGGATTCGGCGCGCTTTTCAAATTCAAAAAGGGACGTGTCGATTTCTTTCCGTTTCCCTTTTTCGTAAACGTAAGCGATGTCCTTGTCTTCTGAATTGGTGAAGGTGAGCGTCGCGAGCGAGTCGAAGGTCGAAGATACATAACGCGCCAAATCTTCGGCGTCGTTTTCCCTGAAATGTTTCAACGGTTTTCCGTCTTTGGTCCGAATCACCAACGCTCCCATATCGGATGCTGTTTTAAAGGGGCGCATGACCAGTTCAAATTCGATTTGCATCCGTTTGAATGTGAAAAAGTATTGCGTATAACCGTTGATGGTATATTTTTTCGCTTCGATTCTTTGGGTGCGGAGCTGGGATTCAAGCCGTCCAAAGTTCGAAAGGTAGAGCATGCCGATGACTTCCATCAAGACCTCGATGATGTGGGAAATTCAAAAATAAAGACCGCTCCCGAAGGAACGGTCCTGTTGTCAAAAGAGAAAATTTTAAAGGACGAACCAGGAAAGGTAAACGCGGGTGCAGAGGCCCACATCCCAACGGCTCGCTTCGGTCGTTCCGTTGTCCGCACCGATGTATTGGATGGAAAGGCCGGCGTTACCCGTGAGATAAAGATTTTCCACGAGTTTCGCATGGGCGCCTGCCAAAATATTGATTTGGAATTGGGAATAATCGTTTGCGTTGTCTCCCGAACCGTCGCTGTCCATGGAGTAAATGAGTTCGCCGCCCACAGAAAGCGGAATGAGGTTTTGGAGCAGATAATAATCGAAAGCGGCACCGATGTTGAATAGTGTGTGGTTGTCTTTGGCATCCGTTTCAACTCCACCGGTTTTGGCTGTCGTTTCGCCGTGGTGCCACAGGCCCAAAATGGCAGAAAGTTCCATGCTTTCGTTCAAACGGAATGAAGCGCGGATGTTGTAATTGCTGTTGAGGAGGCCTTCCAAATCGAGACCGATGCCAAAGAAGGGCGTGGAACTGCCCGTCGCCAATTGCGGAACCGGTTGTGTGTAATCGTAGGTTTGTTGCGGCTGCGCGTAAGTTTCTTGGTAAGCGGGCTGCGGCTGTCCTTGGTAAGGTGCCGTTTGAGGGGCTTGCTGCTGATAGGGATCCTGATAGTTCTGCTGTTGCGGATACTGTTCTTGGTATGGGGCGCCGTAATCTTGTGCGAAGCTGTAAGAACCCAAAGCGGCTGCTGCCATTACCGCGACAAACATTTTCTTCATAGTGGAAAACTCCTTAAAAAGTGATTTGCATCCAATTTAAATAAAAAATGGAAAAGAGGACAGAACTCGACAAGTTTTCATAAATGTGCAGTGCACAAAATGGTGCGGTTGAAAAAAATTTGGGGAAAAATCTGTCGGAAATCACGTCTTGGAAAATTTTTCTTGAAACTGGTGGGGAAAAGTGGCTATATTTGGTAATGTTGTGGATTAAAGTGGTGAACTTCCAATGGAATTGAACGAATTTATAGGACAAGCCCAAACGGCGATAGACGAAAAGGGAAGGACCCCCTTCCCCAGGGAATTTCGTCGTCTGCTCTCCGAAGAGGAGGGACGGTCGTTGGTGGTGTCCTTTGGCGCTCGCGATTCGCTGATTCTTTTCACGCTCGCGGAATACCAAAAGTTCGTCTCTCACATTGATGCGCGCCCGGCGACTCCGAAAAATGTTACGTTCCGCCGCCAATTCAAGGCCAATTCTCATTTGGTCGCCTTGGATGGTCAAAACCGAATTTTGCTTTCAAAAAAAGACATGGCTTATGCCAAACTGGAGGGCGAGGTCCTTTACGTGGCCCGCTCCGGCAAATCGGCGGAACTCTGGAATCCCTCGATCTACAACTCGAAGTATGGCTTCAATACCGAAGAGGATTTGGCCGAGTTCGATGCGGGTTTCTTTGACGACATTTCGGAGATGGCGGATGAAAATCACTGAATACCACCATCCTGTTTTATTTGAAGAAAGTTTGTCTGCGCTGGTTTGGAATCCGGCGGGCGTTTATGCGGATTGTACGCTCGGGGGCGGTGGGCATTCCGAAGGCATTTTGAAGCGGCTCTCTCCAACGGGGCATTTGCACGCGTTTGACCGGGATCCGGAGGCTATCGCCTATGCGCAAAAACGCCTGTTCCCCTTTGCGTCTCAAGTGACCTTTCATCCGGTTCCGTTCGGCGAACTCGGAAATGAAATGCAAGGGGAAACCTTGGACGGAGTCCTTTTTGATTTGGGAATCAGCAGTCATCAGGTCGATGATGATGTTCGGGGATTTACCTTCAACGGGGAATATCCGATCGATTTGCGGATGAATTTTCACGCCGGAATCAGCGCCCAAGACTGGTTGCGCGTAACGTCGGTAGAAGACATGGCGAAGGCCTTTAGGAACAATGCCGATTTGGATAGGGCGTATAAATTAAGCACACAGATGAAAGCGGTTGTCGCCGACTTGAAAACTCCGATTTTCCCGTCGCATTTGCGCCTTGCCGCCGAAAAGACTTATCCGGACAAGCTTCATGATATGAAAAGCCTGCTGGCGAGGATTTTCCAAGCAATCCGCATGGAAGTGAATGGTGAATTGGAACAGATTCGGCAAGGAATCCGGTCGGCTGTGGAATCGTTGCGTTCTGGCGGACGGCTGGTGGTGATTTCTTATCATTCGGTGGAAGATCGCATGGTGAAATTGACTGCAGCGGAATTTGAAGTGAATTGCATTTGCCCGCCGCAATCGCCTGTCTGCACTTGTGGAGGGAACCGTCAGAAATTGAAGAAAGTCTTCCGCAAACCGCTCCTTCCGTCAAAAGGTGAAATTGAAAAAAATCCGCGGGCGCGTTCTGCCAAGTTGAGGGTGTACGAAAAAGTATGACGCGGATTTTGTTGACACATCGGGTGTTGAGTTTGACTCTCGGTTTCATTTTGGCGGGAGTCCTTCTCTGCGGCCATCTTTGGATGCAAAACCGCTACGATATTTTGGCGACGCAAAAGGCGTCTCTTGTCCGTGAAATTTCCACGTTGCGCGGCGAAGTGGTCAAAATGGAACTGGAAAACAGGGAACTTGCTTCGTTGGAACAAATTCAAAAAGCGGCCACCCAGATGGGGTTGAAATACTTGAACGTGCCTCAAAAAGTAAAAGAAGTTGAGGTGAAGTGATGCGTATCGATCGCCTTTCTTGGATTATCGTCATCTTTATGGCAGTTTGGATAGTGCTGCTTTGCCGCACGTTCCAAATTCAAATTTTGCAACGGGAAAAGTATACCGAAATCGCCAATTTGCAAGCGCGGGACAGGGTTATCAAGAAGGCTCCGCGTGGTCGCATATTGGACCGCAATGGAAAAGTGCTCGCGCAAAGCATCCAAGAAAAAAACGGGGACGGCAAGCTGGAAACGCGGAGAATTTATCCGCAGGGCGTTTTGGCTTCGCAATTGATTGGGCAAGTCGGCCGTGATGGGCAAGGGCTTTTTGGCCTCGAATACCTGTATGAAAACAGGTTCCGGGGAACCGATGGCTGGCAATCACGCATTTTGAACCGCGACAGGCAAATTCAAGCGGGGCGAAAAATGGAAGGCCGGGAGCCGATTCCCGGAGAAGATTTGTATTTGACCATTGACCGCGATATTCAAGAAATTGTGGAAAAAGCCTTGAAAGAGGGAGTGGAGGAGTTCCGGGCGAAAAGTGGCAGCGCCGTGATCGTCGATCCTCAAACGGGAGAAGTCCTGGCCATGGCCAGTTATCCGACATTTGACCCGAATGCTCCGGTGAGTGCGGCAACGCGTGCCAAACGCAATGACATCATTTCGCTTGTATTCGAACCGGGTTCCACGTTTAAATTGGTGACGGCGGCGACGGCGATAGAAACGAAATCCGTTCATCCGGGCACGGTTTTCAGCGGAGAAAAAGGAAAATGGAATGCGGGCAATGGAATCACTATCCATGATGATGGCGGAAGGGATCATGGTGACCATGATATGACGGGCGCCATGGCTGTTTCTTCGAATATCATTTTTGCCAAAATCGCAGACAGTATCGGCGACAAGAAGTTTTACAGGTATATGCGTTCTTTTGGCTTTGGAACGAAAACGCAAATTGAACTCCCCGGGGAAGAAAGCGGCTACTTGAAACCGGTGAATAAATGGAGCGGACGTTCGGGAAAAACGATGGGCTATGGCCATGAAATTTCGGTGACAGCGATGCAGATGGTGATGGCTTTTTGCGCAATCGCCAATGGTGGCGATCTGATGCAGCCGACTCTTGTCAAAAAATGGGGAAATTTTGATGGCAAAATTTTAGAAGAGAACCGCCCGATCAAAGTCCGCAATGTCGTTTCAAAAGAAACGGCGGCCCAAGTGCGCAGAATGTTGCGCGAAGTCGTTGAAAAGGGAACGGGAAAGCAGGTAAATTCCCCAAAGTTGCCGGATATAGCATTCGGCGGAAAAACGGGAACGGCGGAAAAATACAATCCGGCTCTTGGAAAGTATGACAAAACGAAACAGGTCGCTTCATTCATCGGTCTTGCGCCGGCTGAAAATCCGCGCTATGTTTGCATGGTGTTTGTTGATGAACCAGAAGTGAAAACGGCTGGGGGCGCCACTTCGGGACCGATTTTCCGCAAGATTATGGAAGGCATTTACTTTTTGCCGGCGGTTTCCCCGCGCCCCTATAATTTGAAATCGATTACGATGGATGACCGCTGCAATACGGAATTTGTCGGATTGTCGCGGAATGCGGCGAAAGTGCTCGCCGACAGTTTGAATTGCGAAGTCACGTTTGCCGGAGAGGGAATTACGGTTGTCGCTTCGGAACGCGACTTTGAAACGATGGGAAGGACGCTTCACCTTGGTACGCTGGAACGTCAAAAAATGCCCGACCTCAGGGGACTTTCTTTGCGTGACGCTTTGGTTCAACTGGGAAAACTGTCAGGTACGGTGGAATACGAAGGTGTGGGCCGTGTAAAAAAACAAACTCCCAAAGCGAATGCAGAAATCAAACATGGTGAAAAATTCAACCTTGTTCTTTCGGAGAATGGCTAAAAATGTTGTCTGAAACCGTTTTGAAAAATTTGAAGGTTCAAGGCCTGTGCGATGATTCCCGGAAGACCGTTCCCGGAGATTTGTTCTTTGCATTGCCCGGCGAACGCTCCGAAGAATTTGCGCGGACGGCTCTGAGCAAGGGTGCTGTGGCTGTTGTCGGAGAATCGGAAGCTCCTGAAGATTTGACGGGAAAATGGATCTTGGTTCCGAACGTCAAAGAAGAACGCGCCGCTATCGCCAAAATCTTTTATGGAAATCCATTTTCCCGGTTGGCCGTCCACGCTGTGACTGGGACGAACGGAAAAACGACGACCGCGTTTTTGATGGAAGCGATGCTTTCTGGCGAGGGACGGAAAACGGCTCTCGTGGGAACGATTTGCAAAAAAATCGGAGAAAAGGTTGTCGCTTCTAATTTGACGACTCCGGGAATTTTGGAATTTTACGCTTTCGCAGCCGAAGCGGTGAAGGCGGGATGCTCTGATTTGGTGACAGAAGCCTCGTCGCATTCGTTGGAACAAGGGCGCATTCAAGGCGTGCTGTGTCAAAGCGCCCTTTTTTCGAATTTGACAGAAGATCACTTGGATTATCACAAGACAATGGAGAATTATTTCCAGGCGAAAAAACTTCTGTTTACCCGTTATCTGTCGCAGGACGGCGTTGCCGTCATCAATGTTGACGACGCTTATGGCAAACGTCTTTGGAATGAAATTTCGGTTGAAAAGAAAATCGCAGTTTCGCGTCTTGGAAATCCGTGCGCCACGGTGACTCCGAAAAGCGTCGATTGTTCGGAGAACGGCCTTGTTTTGGATGTTCCCGCTGTTTCTCCGGATTCGATTGAAACGGGACTCGTCGGGGAATTCAACGCGGACAATGTCTTGCTTGCAATGGCCTGGGCCAAAGCGGTCGGAATTTCGGAAAAATGCATTCGGAATGCCTTGGCGACTGTCAGGGTGCCCGGACGTTTTGAAATGACTTTTAACGATGGAAAACGCCGCGTCATTGTCGACTACGCTCACACTCCCGATGCGTTGGAACGCGTATTGCGCACGGCCAGGGCGCTTTGCAAGGGAACACTTTCCGTTGTATTTGGCTGTGGCGGTGACAGGGACAAAAATAAACGTCACATCATGGGGCGTATTGCGGAACAGGAATCGGATTTTGCCTGGGTGACATCGGACAATCCGCGGACGGAAACCCCGGAAGATATCATCGCCGACATTGTGAGCGGAATGAAAACGGATCGATTCAAGGTTATCGTCTCTCGGGAAGAAGCGATTCGGGAAGCGTGCCGCGCCATGCAACCGGGAGATTTTCTGGTTGTAGCCGGAAAAGGTCATGAAAATTATCAAATCATCGGAAAAACGAAACGTCATTTCGATGATCACGAAGTCATTCTCCGGGAGATGAAGTGATGCAAAAAATGGATATCACTGTGGCGCAACTTTGCGACATTTTGGAGAGTTCACCGGTGGGCGTTTCTGACCGGATGGCGAAACGCAAGGTCAAACTTTGCCTGGACAGCCGTGAAGCGGGGCCCGGAATGGTCTTTTGGCCTTTGAAAGGCGCGCGTTTTGATGCGCACAAATTTATTCCCGAAGTGATGGGAAAAGGAGCTTTGATGAGTGTGATGGATGCGGAACGTGCTGGAGATTCTTTGGCCGATGTCTATGTGCCTGTCGAGGATACGAACAAGGCTTTGCTGAAATTGGCGAAGGGGTATCAACGCCTTTTTAAGGTCAAGAAAATTGCCGTGACCGGTTCGAATGGCAAAACGACAACGAAAGAAATGCTCAAAGCGGTTCTTTCTGCGGGTTTCAAAACGATGGCGACCGAAGGCAATTTGAACAATCAAATCGGCGTTCCGAAAACGCTGTTCCGCTTAAAACATTCCGATGAAGTGGCCATTGTGGAAATGGGAACAAACGCACCGGGTGAAATTCATCCGCTGTCCATGACGGTGGAACCCGATATCGCCGTCATTACAAATATCGGCGCAAGTCATTTGGAATTGTTGGGAGATTTGGACAATGTCTTCCGCGAGAAACTTTCCATTGTCGATGGCCTTCGCAAAGGCGGCCTTCTTGTCATCAATGCCGATGATCCGCGTCTTTCAAAGCTGCGTACGAATAAAAGTTATCGGGTTCTCACTTTTGGCATCCGGCGTGGAATTATCAAACCGGAAAACTTGACGTGGGATTCCAATGCTTGCGCCCGGTTCAAATTGGGACGTACTGAATTTCGTTTGAATGTTCCCGGAATTCACAACGTTTACAATGCGTTGGCCGTCATCGCCGTCGCAACCTCCCTTCGTATGTCGAAGTCGACAATTGCCGCTGCGCTAGAAAAATTCCACGCCGCCAATATGCGGATGGAAATCCGGCAGGCAGCCGGTTTTAAAATTGTCTCGGACTGTTACAATGCGAATCCATCTTCGACGCGGATGGCGTTGCAAACAATCGGTTCGCTCGAAGCGCCTGCGCGGAAAATCGCCGTGTTGGGTGATATGCTTGAACTCGGAGAAAAAAGCGGAGAATTGCACCGCGAAATTGGAGCTCTTGTGCCGCAAATGCATTTCGACTTGCTCTTGACAGTGGGCAAGTGGAGCGAAAATACGCATCAAGGCGCAATTCAAGCCGGGATGGACAGAAACGCAGCGCAGCATTTCGGATCGGTCGAAGAAGTGGAAGAATTCCTTTCGGAGAACGTCCGCTTTGGCGATGTGATTTTGGTAAAGGGTTCGCGCGGAATGAAAATGGAAGACATCGTGGAAAAACTATTGCGTTTGGAACCGCTGATGGTAAAAGGATAAGGATTTCCAAATGTTAAAATTCCTCTCATCTGTAAAAACGATAGATAAAGCCTTGCTGTTGGCAGTGATAGCGCTGCTGGTGTTGGGCGTTTATGTTATTTACAGCGGGAGCGATTTCCATGCAACGGAACTCGGAAGGCCTTCGTATTATTACGCTTTGAAGCACCTTTCCCTGATAGGCGTTGGACTTGTGGGAATGTCTTTTGCGATCGTTGTGGATCACAAGATTTACTTTAAATTGGCGCGGCCTGCGTTTCTCGCTTGCCTGGGGGCTTTGCTTCTTGTCGTGTTGCTGGGTGCGGTGACAAAGGGGGCTGCCCGTTGGCTTTCAATTGGCGGATTTTCGTTACAACCAGCCGAATTGTTGAAAATTGCCATGTTCGCTCAGATGTCGAAGCGACTTTCGGCTTTGGGAGACGATATCACGGATTTTAAAAAAGGATTTGTGCAGCCTTTGGTGACACTGCTCATTGTTTCCGTTTTGCTTCTCTTGCAACCCAATTTTTCAATGACGTTGATGATTTGCGCAACGACTTTCATCCTGTTTTACGCGGCGGGAGTAAAAACGCGTTACCTGTTGGGAACGTTTGTCGTGGGATGCTTTTGCGCTTTGATTGTCGGCGTCGCGGAACCTTATCGGCTCAAACGGTTGGATGCCTGGTTGAATCCCGAAGAACACGTGCAAGGTGGCGGTTATCAACTTTACAACGCCTTGGTGAGTTTGGGACATGGAGGCTGGACGGGAACGGGAATTGGGCAGGGAACGCAAAAGTTGGGATTTTTGCCGGAATCGTATAAAGATGTGGCGTTCAGCCTTTTAGGTGAAGAAATGGGTTTTTTGGGAACGACTCTTGTGCTTTTCTTGTTTGGCATGATTGTGTATCGCGGTTTTTTGATTGCCCGGAATGCGAAAACCCGTTTCGCCCGGTATTTTGCAATTTGCCTTACAGCGTCGATTGCGCTCAACGTTGTATTCCATGTGTTTGTTTGTACGGGATTGATGCCGACGACGGGACAGCCGATGCCGTTTATCAGCTACGGCGGAACCAATTTGATTGTTTCGCTGTATTCCGTGGGAATTTTATTGAACATTTCGCGCAAAGGAACTGGCTTGGACATTGTCGAGTCTAGAAGTTTAGCGCAAGATATGAGGGTGACAGGATGAAGCAGAAAAAGTTTTTGTTTGCATGTGGTGGTACCGGCGGTCACGTGTTCCCGGCGGTGGCGATTGCGGAAAGCCTGAAAAAATTTGGCGTGGAACAGATTTCTTTTGCCGGGCGCAAAGATTCAATGGAATCTCGCCTGGTGACGCCTTATTTTGAATTTGATGAAATTTCGGCGGTTCCGTTTCATCGAGGCTCTTTTTCCCAGAATTTGGCGCTTCCGTATAAGCTGATGAAGGCTTTTAACAGCGCAAGGAAGGTCTTGAAAAAGCGCAAACCGGATGTTGTCGTGGCGACGGGCGGATACGTTTCCCTGCCGATTGTCTTGGCTGCAGGACGGGCTAAAATCCCTGTTTACATCCAAGAACAAAATGCCGTCGCCGGCGTGGCGAATAAATTGGGCGCCCGCTATGCCAAAAAAATCTTTGTGACCTCCGAAGACGCTCGAAAATTTTTCCCGAATGTTTCCACTCAGGTGTTTGGAAATCCTGTCCGCGGACTTCCCGATATGCAAACGCTTTCACGCCCAAAGGAATTCCGGGAAGGAACCAAGGCGCTTCTTGTTGTTGGAGGATCTCAGGGAGCCCGTGGCATCAACGAAAAAATGGAAGCGTCCCTTTCGGCGATTGGTGAAAGAAAAGATATTTCTGTTGTTTGGCAGGTCGGTGCGAAAAATATTGACGTTATTCGTGAACGCGTTCGCACATTCCCGGAAAACGTTTCTGTCAAAGCGTTTCTGGATGATATTTACGCTTATATGGGATACGCGGATTTAATCGTCAGCCGGGCGGGCGCATCGACGCTTGCCGAAATTCTGGCATTCGGAAAGCCTTCCATTCTGTTTCCGTTTCCGTTTGCGACTGCGAACCATCAAGAATTCAATGCGCGGGTTGTTGAAAAGGCGGGCGTGGCTTTGGTGGAACTGGATTCAGAGCCAAATCATCTTTGGGAAAAGGTGCAAACGCTTTTGTCGGATGAAACAAAACTGGGCGAAATGGCGGATGTGGCAAAGTCCATTGGAATGCCCGATGCTGCGGACCGGATTGCAGAGTGCATTTTGAAGGCGGAAGGTTGATATGATGAATTTAATTCCCAGCAATCGCGTGAAAAGGCTGCATTTTGTGGGCATCGGCGGAGCCGGAATGTCCGGCATTGCCGAAGTTTTACACGAAAACGGTTTTATCGTTACGGGCAGCGATACGGGAGACGGTCCGGCGATTCAGTATTTAAAAGATTTGGGTTTGACCATCTATTCTTCCCATGCGGCAAGCAATGTGGAAAATGCGGATTTGTTGGTCTATTCGTCGGCAGTCAAAATGGACAACCCCGAAATCGTCGAAGCGAAATCCCGCCGGATTCCCGTTGTTCGCAGGGCGGAAATGCTCGGCGAATTGATGCGGCTCAAGTACACTCTTGCCGTTAGCGGAACTCATGGAAAGACGACAACGACTTCGATGTTGGGATCCATCTGGGAAGCGGCTGGTGAAGATCCCACGGTGATTGTCGGCGGCGTGGTGAAGGGCAAGGGCAGCGGCGCAAAAGTTGGCCGCGGTCGTTATCTCATCGCGGAAAGCGATGAATTCGACAGAAGTTTTCTTTCAATGATGCCTTCATCGGCGATAATCACGAATATCGATAGGGAACATCTCGATACTTATGGGAATTTGGAAGCGATTAAAGATGCTTTCGTCGATTTTGCAAATAAAGTTCCTTTCTACGGCCAAGTGGTTGTTTGCATCGACAATCCGAATATTCAATCTGTTTTGTCCCGTTTCACGAAACCGGTTGTTACGTATGGATTCAGCAGACAGGCGATTTACCGCGCGGATTCTTTTTCGGCAGAAAATGGAATTTCACATTTTGAAGTGTTCAAGAACAACGAACTTTTGGGAAAATTCACATTGAAAGTTCCCGGAAGGCACAATGTGTTGAATGCGACTGCTGCTATCGCCCTTTCTCACGAAGAAAACATCCCTGTGGAAGTGGCTCAAAGGGCTCTTGCGGAATTTACGGGAGTGAAACGCCGCTTTGAATTTGTCGGCGAAACGGGCGGAATTTCTGTTTACGATGATTACGCTCACCATCCGACAGAGGCCGCGGCAACACTTCAAGGCGCTCGAGACGCGTTCCCGGACAAGCGCATTGTCGTCGTATTTCAACCGCACCTTTATACGCGTACACGGGATCAATACGAAGCGTTCGCCGAAGTTTTCGCCGGTTGCGATGAACTGATAGTCTGTGAAATTTACAAAGCGCGGGAACAGCCGATTCCGGGAATTTCCGGCAAGTTGATTTCGGATACCGCAATTGCGCGTGGGCATCAGAATGCGCATTTTGCCGGCAGTCGAGAAAATGCTGTCGAAGTTTTGAAGCGTGACGTGAAACCGGGCGATTTGGTGCTGTTCATGGGTGCCGGCGATATATGGAAATCGGAACGTCCTTTTTTGGAGAGCTTGAAAAAATAATGTCTCGCCTGGGTTACAACGCCATCAAAAACAAGAAAGCGCGCAGCGAAAAACGCAAGCGTGTTTTGGGGACATTGGTCCGCTGGTTTGGACGAAAAGGTTGGAAAATCACAATCGTCCTGGCTGTTTTGGGCGTTGCCGTTTGGCAAGGCTGGTTTTGGGTCAGCAAGTTGAATCCTGCGGAATTGCGCACGTTGCGAAGTGTCGATATCACAGGGAACCGGATGCTGACCTGGGAAGAAATTTTGCAAGCGGCGGGACTTGAAACGGGAATGCCGATGTCAGAAATCAATGCGGATTCCGTTCGGACGCGTCTGCTTTCTCTTCCGCTTTTGCAAGATGCAAATGTGGACGTGGGCGTATTCTGGAATGTTGCGATAAACGTCACAGAGACCGAGCCTGTCATGGAAATTTTGGAGAACGGTCGTTGGAAATCTTATTCTTCGCGGGGACTCGCGCTTCCTATTGCCGCATCTGCCGTGTTGGATTTGCCAGTCGCGACGATACACAAAAACAGGGATATCAAAAAACTTTCTTCCTTTTTGCAGGTGATGCGCGAATCGGACGAATCTCTGTATAAAAATGTGTCCCAGGTAAAAGTGGATGAAAAAAAACACGCAATAATGGTTTATTTCCGCGATGTGAACTTTGAAGTTCTTTTTCCGATGAACGGCGATGTGGAAAAAAGCTTTCACCACTATCGTCAACTGCTCGAAGGATTACCGAAAGAAATGCAAAATGTCAAATCTCTGGATTTGCGGTTCGAAGGCTTTGCCTACGCGAATTCGTCTGCAAAAGGGGTCAAATGATGGCGAAAGAAGAAAAAATCATTGATATTGATCAGAAAAAGATTCTTGTCGGGCTGGATCTCGGCAGTTCAAAAATCGAAGTTTTTATTGGACAGATAGAAGACGATGGTGAAATTCGCATTTTGGGATTTGGCAATCCTCCGCTGAATAAAGGCGAAGACAACGAGCTTGAAGCGACGATAAGAACGCTGAAAGTCGCGGTAGAAGCTGCGGAACGCACAAGCGGCATTGATGTGAAAGATGTTTACGTCGGCATCGCCGGAAGCAACATCCGCTCGTTGGAAAGTCGGGCGACTATAGCTCTCCGCGATTTTGGAGGCGTTGTCACTAGAGAAGCGATGGATCGCGTTGTGGAACAAGCGAGCGCGCTTGTGCAAAAACCGGCGGATATGGAAATCATCCATGTTTTACAGGACGATTATTCGCTAGATGACAGGAACGGACTAAAAAATCCATTGGGAATGGAAGGCGTCAGTTTGAGCATCAAAGTGCAGCTGGTGCTTGCGCAGCGCGTAATTATCCGGAACATCCACAAGGCGATTGAAGGCGCGGGGCTTTCTGTCAAAGGGCTTGTTCTCGAACCCCTTGCGGATGCTGCTTGTGTTTTGGAAAAAGAAGAAAAGGAACTGGGTGTCGCGATTGTGGATATCGGAGCGACCTCTACCGACGTTGCCGTGTTCAAAGAAGACAAAGTTGTTTACACGCGGTCTTTCAATCTGGCGGGAAATGCGATTACGAACGATATCGCCGTCGGCTTGACAACCCCGATGGCGCGGGCAGAAGAAATCAAGAAAATGTATGGAACTTGCCGCCGTTCGAATATGATTGACGACATTTCGTTTACGGTTCCCGGCATTGGCGGTCGTCCGGGAAAGGAATGCAGCCGCAAACATTTGGCCTTTATCATTTATTGCCGGATGGAAGGAATACTCAAAACGGTGCGGGATGATTTGCAGCAGAAAAATTTCGACTCTTTGCTGGGGGCGGGAATCGTCATTACGGGAGGAACTTCGCTCCTCGAAGGCACAGAGGAATTGGCCGAAGAAGTCTTCCATGGACGAGCCGTTCGCTTGGGAGGCCCCAATAAATCGGGAAAAGGTTTGAACGAAGTCACCCGGATGCCTACGCATTCAACGGGAGTTGGACTTCTGTATTATGCGGCTATGGAAAGCATCTCGCAAGAACGCCGGGAAACGCGGACGACAAAAATTGTCGGTTCGGTGGGGAACGGCTGGAAACGGGTTTTGAATTTCCTCAAGAATTACATTTAAAAAGTGGAATAAAAACAACAAACAGGGAGAAAAACAATGAGCGAATCACAGAACAACATGGCCTCGGAAAATTCCGGGAAAAGGCACATTATTGAAATCGATAACAACGAACACACGGCGAAAATCAAAATCGTCGGTGTCGGCGGTGCCGGCGGAAACGCGGTGAACCGTATGGTCAACATGAATATCAAAAATGTTGAATTTATCGCTATCAATACAGACGCTTTGGCCTTGGACAAAAACTTGGCTGATGAAAAAATTGCCATTGGTCAAAAAACGACGAAAACGCTTGGCGCTGGCGCCAAGCCGGAAGTTGGCCGTCAGGCGTTGATGGAAGACAAGGAAATTGTCGAAAAGAAGCTTGAAGGCGCGGACATGGTGTTCATTTCTGCGGGAATGGGCGGTGGAACGGGAACGGGCGCAGCCCCTGTCGTTGCGGAAATCGCACGCAAATTGGGCATTTTGACTGTTGCCGTCGTCACGATGCCTTTCAAATGGGAAGGTCCCATTCGCCGTCGGAATGCGGAAAAGGGCCTTGCTGATTTGCGAAAGATGGTGGATTCAATTATCGTCATCAACAATCAGCGGATTTTGGAAGTCATTGAAAAGAATACGCAAATGAAAGATGCGTTTCTCAAAGTGGATGAAGTTTTGGGAAATGCGGTCCGCAGCATTTGCGACATTATGTTCATCCATGGAACAATCAACGCCGACTTCAACGATGCGAAAACCATTATGGCGAACGGCGGTTCCGCGCTGATGGGAACTGGATGCGCCTCTGGAGAAGGCAGAACGTTGAAAGCGGCTGCAGATGCGATTTCTTGCCCGCTGCTCGACAATGTTCAAATTGGCGGTTCTTCGGGCGTACTGATCAATGTGGCCCACGGAGAAAACTTCTCCATGTTTGAATACAATGAAGCCATGGAATACCTTTACGAACAGATCGGTGAAGAAAACATGCCGAATATTATCGCTGGCGATGTGACAATTCCCGATTTGGGCGACCGCGTAAGCATTACTGTGATTGCGACGGGATTTGACAAAGTGAACGAAGAAGAGGAAAATCTGACTGTTGAAACATCCCCGGCGAAACCGCATGTGGAACAGTCGATTCCCCGCGCGACGACAGATTTTGTGGCGCTTTCTCAAGCGGAGAAACCCGTTGTGCGCCCGAATATGCCTTCTCCGACAATGCGCACTCATGTCATCGAAGCGGTTCGTGAAACACCGACTGTCGCTCCGGCGACTTCTTTCGGCGACAGGGATTTTGACGTGCGCCAACACGCTTCGAATCGCGAAGAAGAATTGTCCTTTGCTGAGGCTCCGACAATGGCGATGCCTAAATCCCAGGCTGCGGTTGCGGACAATGGCGCTTTTGCAGAAGAGCCTTCTGCAAATTGGGTCCCTGCCTTTTGTAATCACAACACGCTGTCCGAAGACGACTTCTAAAATCAATATTTTCCACAACAACAAAGGCTTGCGCGGTATCCCTGCTGCGCAGGTCTTTTTTGTTCCTGATTTTTTGCCGCCGCTTTGATAAGGCTTGTGGAAGTTTAAATGAAATTATTTGTCCTGTCCGCTTTCCGTTTTCTGAAAAAGATTAATGTATATTCCTTTTGATGCCGAATGTTGAATCTATAATCCGCGAACGTTCCCCGTTTCTTCAAGAAGATTCGGTCGTTTTTCAGGAATTGCTTCAATTCTTCGGTGAAAAATCCCAAGTCATTTCCAGTGTACAAGATTTGCGGGAATTTTTACTTCCGCGGCGGCTTTATAAAGTCATCAAAGTTCAAGGCGAAAATTTGATGCGGTGCGCCTATGCGCTTGTCGACGATCATCCCGAATGTTTAAGCGCCTTGGGGATGCTCCGCTATTACCGAGCTCCCGGAAAAATTCCCTGGCAAGAACTGGAAAAAGCGGAAAACGTCATTTCCAATTCGCTGATGATGGATCTTTACGGCTGGGCCCCTGATGCTTTCACCGCTTTTGAAAATACGGGCGAAGAACGCTACGAATTGACGGCGATTCTCGCCATTTCGTTTTGAACACTTTATCCGCTTTTTCTATTTTTCACTTTATGAAAAGTATCCGTGGAGTTCTGTTTTGTTGTTGTGCGTCATTGGCTTTCGCAGCGGAAGATCCCCGTTTTGAACAGGGAGCCCGTTTTGAATCTTTGGGTCAGTATGAAAAGGCTCTGGGTGAATACCGCTCCATTTTGGCTTCGGATCCGCACAATGCCAAAGCTTTTTGCGCAGCGGGAACGGCCCGTTTTAAAATGAACGATTACAAGGGAGCGATAGCCAATTACCGTTTGGCGTTGAAACATTCGCCCCAGATGCAGGCGGCTTCCGAGGGCATCGCGAAATCGTGCGAAAAACTGGGAAAGGCCCGTTCGACGGTTGCCGAATGCAAAACGGAAACTCCGAAAAAGGAAGCTGCGCCGAAAGTGGAAAACGTGGCAAAGAGCGCGGCGGATTCCAAATATTCCTATTCTTCGGCGGCGTTCCTCAAAGCGAAACAGGCTTTTAATGCAAAAGAATACAAAACGGCTTGTTCTGCGGCGCGGGAAGTTCTTTTAAAAGAACCGGGAAATCCGGGAGCTTATTATTATGCAGGCGCAGGACGCTACGAACTGGGCGAATATGACAAAGCGGAATACAATTTGAAACGCTCGTTCGATTATCCAGAACTGGGATACAATGCGCATTATTACCTTTCTCTCATTTACCGGAAGCAGGGAAAGAAAACGGCGGAAAAAGAAGAGCTGGAAAAATACGAGACTCTTTCGAAAAATGAAACCGCCTTGGCGCAGGCGAAATCGCGCATCGCGGAACTTTCGGGGCAAGAGCAAAAAACAGTAACGGAAACGCCTGTGACTTCAACCCAACCAGAGACCCCAAAGGCTCCGGAGGCTGTGGAAGAAAAACGGAGCGAAGTCGCCGCCGCTCCCGAAGTGAAACCCGCTGCAAAGCCCGCGCCAAAGCCGGCTGCCAATACGCTGGAATCGGCGAATGAAGCGTTCCGCACGGGAGATTTCTCGGCGGCCCTGTCGCAATATCAGGCGTTGTTGAAAAAGTCCCGGGACGAAAATGTCAAGGCGTTTGTCCTTTTGCAAATTGGAAACGTTTATCGCAATCGGCGCGATTACCGTTCGGCGGTAGCCAAATTCCGCGAATCGGTGGAGCTTTATCCCAATTCGGAATGGGCGAACGAAGCGAGCCGCGCTTGGGAAGACGCTGTGTGGCAGCAAAAAAATGCGGACAAATTGCCGCGGTAGGAATCCTGGATTTTATTCCGCTTCTAACAGCAGCCCTTTCAGGTATTGCCCTTCGGGGAATGATGTTTTGACGGGATGATCGGCGGGTTGCCCAAAACGTCCAATGATTTGAACGTTTCTGCGGGCATCGACTGCGGCATCGGCGACAATTTTTTGGAACAAATCCATTCCCATCAAACCGGAACAGCTGAACGTCGCCAAAATCCCTTTTGGCGCAAGGAGCTTTAAGGCGAGCAGATTGATGTCTTTATATCCGCGCGCGCCCTTTTCCAAATGAGATTTGCTTTCGATGAATTTGGGCGGATCCAAGACGATTAAATCAAAAGTTTGACGACTGTCCCTGCATTTCCGCAAATAAGCGAAAACATCGGCTTCTAAAAGTTCTACCCGGTTGAGGTCAAAATCGTTTTTTTGGACAAGGCGTTCGGCGATGGAAAGGGCGTCTTTGGAAACGTCGACTTCTGTGACGGATGCCGCTCCATTTTGCAGGGCAAACAGTCCAAAACCTCCGGTATAGGAAAAGCAATTCAACACGCGTTTTCCACGGGCGAATTTTCCAACGGCGTACCGGGCATCGCGTTGATCCAGATAATAACCGGTCTTGTGGCCGTTCCAAACATCGATTTCAAAGGCGATGCCGTTTTCTTGCATTTCAACAGGTGATGTTGGAACGGATCCGAAAACGACTTCTTTTCGCAGGGGTAGGCCTTCTTTTTTTCGGACATCGGAATCGGAACGTTCCAAAATGCCCTTGGGATGGATCTTTTCCGCCAGGATATCGTACAACGTTGTGCGGAATTTTTCAGCCCCAGCCGAAAGAATTTCTACGGACAGCGTGTCGCCGTATTTGTCGACGATACACCCTGGAATTCCATCATTTTCAGCATTGATCAAGCGGAATGCCGATTGGGAATCGGTTACATCAAATCCTCTGCTCCGCCGATTTTCAATCGCGTTGTCGATGACTTTCGAAAAAAAATCCCTGTCGATGGAAACGCCTTTTTCAAAAGTCCAGAATCGGGCGCGGATTTGGGATTCTGGCGAATAGGCGGCCAGCCCCAAAAATTCTCCATCTGCAGAACGCACTTCGACCGTTTCGCCACTTGAAGCGTTCTTTGAAATTTGGGAAATAGCCCCGCTGAAAATCCACGGATGCCGGAGCTTTGCGGATTTGTCCCGGCCTTTGGAAAGAATGAGCGTCGGGAAAAGAGACATTAAATCGAGTCCTGGAACTGGTGGAAACTGTCGAGGAGTTCTTTGTACGAAGTGGCGGCGGAAAGTTGTGGGAATTTTTCGGTGACATTTTTAGGCGCAAAAAGGAAAGAGCCTTTGTTTGCCGCGAGAAGCATTCCCGTGTCGTTGAACGAGTCCCCGGCGGAAAATACGTTGAAATTCAGCGCGCGAAGGGCTTCGACTGTTTTCTTTTTCTGATCTTGCAAACGCAAACGGTAACCGGTAATGGAATCGTTTTCCACAATCAGGTTGTGGCAAAAAATGGTCGGGAATCCCATTTTGCGGATAAGCGGGTAGGCGAATTCTTGGAACGTATCGGAAAGAATGATGACTTGGGCTTCATTGCGCAAGGTGTTTAAAAAATCAATCGCCCCGTCGAGCAGCGGCAGGTTGCCGATGATTTCCTGGATATCGGAAAGTTTCAGGTGTTCGCGGTCGAGGATGTTCAAACGCCCGCGCATCAGTTCATCGTAATCCTGAATGTCCCGGGTGGTCAGCCGAAGTTCGGGAATCCCCGTTTTTTCGGCGACAGCTATCCAAATTTCTGGGGTCAGTACCCCTTCCATGTCTAAAGTGACAACGCATTGTTTGGTGAACATAGGCTTTTCTTATTGAAGAAGACGATCATTGAGAATTTCTTGAATTTCGTCTGGAGTGACAATGTATTTGTTGCGGCAGAAATCGCAAACGAGTTCAATGTTTTCGCCGTCTTGGACGAGCTCCTGCAAATCTTCGCTGGGAATGCTTGCCAAGGTCGAAAGAGAGCGCACCTTGCTGCACGGACAGTAGGGCCGCGGCGCGATTTCGCGTACAACGGTCACGGGATAGTCTCCGGAGATGGCTCCCATCAGGGCGTTTAAGTTGTATCGGTTGCCATCGAAAAATTCAGAGAGTGTGGGGAGCTTTGCAATTTGCCCTTCCAACGCGGAAAGTTCTTCGTCGGAAATGTCTGCAAAGGGTTCCAGGTAAAATCCAATGGCGTAGTCGAGCTTTGTCGGGTCGGCTGCGTTCAGGCGCGCTTCGATTCCCACGGCAGAACGCGTCTGGGCGGACTGGTACATGAATACCGAAAGATTGCGGCCCATGCTTTCGGAAACGGCTTCGATGATGCTTTCGCTTGCGCGTTTTCCTTTTTCGTTCAACGTGACAACTTCGAATCGCTGAGGGGAAAGCGCCGGTTCGTATTTTTTGTTTTGTTGAATTTCACTTTGCGGAATCATGGCGCGGACAAGTCCCATGGGAGTGGAGTCCGCTTCGGCAAAGGTGATGTCTCCGTCGAATGTCACTCTGACACATACGGTCCCGGCGAATTTCAATCCCGAAGAGAGGATGAGTGAAGCGATGGAGGTTTCGGCAAGGAGCTTCAGCGCTTCTGAAGACGCTCCGTGCTTTTGCCCGATTTCTTCGGCACCGCGGGTAAAATCGACAAGGACAAGTCGAAAAGGGACATGCTTTCCTGTAGCGCGGATCAGATGGTCTTGTTGCATATTTTCCATGCTGCAAATATAGGAAATTGACAAAAGGCGTTTTCCCGGAGCTTTGAATTTCTACTTTGCGTCTATGCAGAAAATTTCCCTAGCCCTGTTGATTCTTGTTCCGGCGCTCGCTTTTGCCGGTGCGCACTCCCTGTTTCTCAACCCGGACATTTCTACAGCTTACTCGGCGTTATTGCAAGAAAAGAATGCCCGAAACGATTCGCTTCTGCCCGCTTTGGATGGAGACAAGGCCTTTGCGGAACTTCTCCGGCAAAATCCGGATTTCTGGAGTTTAGAACGTTTGGACAAGGAGGGCGAAATGTTGACGCGCTTGAAAGCGAAAATCATTTATATCGATGGTATCCGCGAAGAGGCTTATTGCCGTTTGGATAAAGAAACGTCAAAGGCTGGGGAATGGAATCTGGAAATCGGAGTTGATTTTGTCAGCGCGGCGTCCAATACGGTGGGAATCCATGTGCAACAGTGCTTGAACATGGTCCGCGATGAATTGGGATATCTGGTGAAAAAAGGCGACAAAGTCGTGGAAATACCTCCGCGGAAAGTGATAGAAAAAATCAAGGAGGTGGAAATTCCCGTATCAATTGATATCGATTTGCAGCAAAAACTTTTAGCGGCCCACGAAGAGGTGAATCGGACGGGAAATTGTCCCAAGGGCATTGAAAGCTATTTGATTCTGCGAGATGTCTGGAATCAGGTTCAAAATGAAAAAATGGACATTGTGACAATCAACGACAAATTGAACTATCAGATGAACGGCGGACACAGTATCAAGGCGTGCGCATTCAGTACGGAATGGAATAAGCGGTATCAGGGAAACGCCTCTTTCGCCTGTGACATCGATGCGGAAACCTGCGACTACGAAGATTCCGAAGACGGCAAAACCAGCTGGGTCTGGAATTTTGAATCGAACCGTTTTGAATACAAACGCAAAAAATTTTTGTTCATCCCTTATGGAGTAAAGAGCATTCACGACGGCGGAACGATGATGGACCTGCGGTTCATCCGGCTTTCGACGACGCTTTACCTAGAAGGCTTTTTAAACGAAAAAGGGGAGCCGGTGACACTAGGACTTGTCATTTTGCCGAATGAAGAAAATGAATATGAAGAATACGATGATTCGGACGAAGACGAATATGAATACGAAGAATAGTTTTTTATCTGACGGCGTTGAAATTTTGGAATGGGGTGGGATTTCAAAAGAAAACCTTTTCTGTAAATGCGGTGAATTTGGGACGGATTCAACCGCAAAAGCGAGCCGTTTTTGTGAAATGGAATATCCATTCTGCAAAAGGAATAGCTTTTTTTGAAACCAGTCTTGAGGAATAAATTATCCAAAAGAGATTTTTTACTTATATTAGGGGAGAATCCCATCCCTTTGGAGGTTTGAAATGAAACATTGGATATTGGCTTCATTGGCGTTGACCGCATCCGTTGCGCTTGCCGGGGAAAATTTTGGCGGCATCGGCGTTACCATTTATGCGGAGCAGAGCGGCGTTTATGTTGTCGACGTAATTCCGGGCTCTCCTGCCGCAGAGGCGGGCATTGAAAAAGACGATCATATTTTGTCTGTGGATGGAAATTCCCTTGCCGGCAATTCGTTGGATCAGTCGAAAGACCTGCTCCGCGGCACGATTGGCAAGCCGGTCGAACTTTCTATTCTCCGCGAAAAGGAAGCGTTTTCGGTGACGCTTCGCCGGGCTCATATTTCGGTAAATGAAATTGAATCCGCCGACGTGGAAGAATGGTATGGCGAAAAGCAAACTTCTTATTCTTCGCAGGAAATCGCTGAAGTTGCCCGCAAATCCCTGGGAAATGACTACAACTTGCTCTCGGTGATGCAAAATGGACGGGTGATTCCAGACGAGGTGAACGTTTCGTCAGAAAATCTATCCTCGGTTTCGGTGGAAAAAGACTTTGCCGATTCAGATCTTCCGCAGGCGAAGTCCCGCGTTCGCGCCGCCGGAAAACTGAAAGGATTTTCAAAGGAATTTGTCCGCATTCGCCTTTACGCGGAAGGTTCCACGGTGGTGCGCGTTGTAGATCCCAATGGAGAAGTCGTTGCCCGGTTGTTGAAGGAAAATGCGAAAGCCGGTTCCCTTTCGCTTTCTTGGAATGGGAAAAATGCGGCACCCGGACGTTATGTTGTCCACATTGAACAGAATGGGGCTTCTTCTGCTTTCGCCGCAGAACTCCGCTGAGATGGCCGCGCGCTGTTTTGAAAAGGCTCCTTTAAATGGGAGCCTTTGCTTTTCTATTATTGGCGGGTGATGTACAACACGTTCCAGCGAAGAATTTTTTGTTGCATTCTAGGGCTTTCGCTTTTGATGGCGTTGCCTGTTTTTTCGCAGGAACTGACCCGTTTTGAACTCCCGGAAAGGCCGGAAGCGGCGGATTCTACAGAATCGGATTCGTCATCGGGGGACTGGTTTGGAAGTTCGGATTCTACGGCGACGGACACGGTGGAATATCACGCTGTCGATTTGCAATACGACGTAGAATCTTCGACATTCAATTTGAACGACAAGGCGCAGCTGAAGTATAGAACGGTGACTTTGGATGCCGACACGGTTCTCTTCAACCAAAAAGACCAGGTGTTGCAGGCCAGCGGAAATCCGGTTTTGCGGGAAACGAGGAATTCATCCTTGGCCGGTTACCGCATGAAGTACAATATGAAGTCCCGGGTCGGAGAAGTTTATTATGCGACGACTTTTCAAGACAACAATCAGCTGAATGGCATGGAAGTGCGCCGTCTGCCGGATACGCGGCTTTTGATTGCCCGAGGAGACTTCAGCACTTGTGACGATACGACTCATCAGCATTATTACTTTTACGGAAGACGCATGGTGGTGAAGCCGAAAGAAAGTGTGACTGCTCGCCCAGTCGTGCTGAATATTGCCGATGTTCCCGTAGCGGTATTGCCGATGATTGTGGCCCCGCTCAAAAGCGGCAGGCGTTCGGGAATTTTAACGCCTAAATTTGGCGGAGACCAGGTTCAGGGATTTTACATTAAAAATGTGGGCTTTTACTACGCGCCGAACGATTATTGGGATGCGACCACGTCGGCGGATATCATTGAAGGCTCATCGGCGAGTTTTGAAAAAACGACTCTTTCGGAATCGATTCGTTACAAGTGGCGTTACCGGTTGGATGGAAGCGTGACATATACCAGTTATCTGGAAGAGTTCGATTTCGCAAACAGCGGTTATGACATTTCGTTCAATCACAACCAGAATTTGACTCCGGATGGGAAACACACTCTTTCGGGGTCGGGCTCGTTTGTTTCTAGCCAAAAGGTTCGGCAAGACAATGGCTTGGATGCAGAAACCATTTTGAATCAGCAGGCGAACGCCCAGATGACTTATTCTGGAAAATTCGGTAAAAACAAAAGTCTCACGGTCAAGGCCCTGCAGAATTACAATTTGTCCACGGGCTATAAGGAACGCCAGATTCCGGATGTCCAGTTCCGCATGAGCGGACAGCTGTTCGATTTTGAAGACGACGATGATGAAACCGCATCAGAAGAATCTTTTCTGGACAAGTTCAACTACTCCTTCACCAACCGCTTCAATCTTTACGAAACAATTGCGCCGGATACGGTGCGCGATATGGATACGGCTGCTTGGTATTCGGGCTACGTGGGAACGTATTCCTTGGATTATTCCGCGTCGTTGTTTGATGTCATCAATTTGACTCCGAAAGCGACGTTTACGGGAATGTGGAGTGGCAATCGCTGGATAAATCCCGATGATTCCGCCAAGTATCGCAGACAACGCGGCGCGTTCAATCCCGAAAAGGATGAATACGGGGAATTCTTTTACAACCACAATTACAGCTTGACGGCGGATACGAAACTTTATGGCATCTGGATGCCGGATATCGGGCGTTTTACGGGCGTGCGCCATGTCCTTTCGCCGAGCATCTCTTATACGTATGCGCCCAAAATGGATACGAACAAGTATTTTGTAAAGCATCCTCTGCTGGGGCAGACGCCTTACCAGACAAAACAAAAATCGGTGGGATTTTCCCTTTCGAATGATTTTGACATCAAGTATTTGAAAACTCTTGGACGGACGACGAAATCCGAAGATGGCTCCGATTCGACGCAAACGGAAGATGTCCATGGAACGCGCCGGTTGGTGACGACTTCGCATTCTACGTCGTATAACTTTGCCGCCGATTCTTTGCACTGGTCGGATATTTCTTCCAGTTTCGGCTTTCAGGTTTTGCCGAATTACCTGTTCACCATCCGGACACGCCACAGCTTTTACCACAAATACGAAGAAGATCCGAATAAAGTCCGTTTCCCGGAATTGACGTATTGGGGGTATGATCTTTCCAAAACGTTCAATTGGTCCGGGGATTTTAATTCCGGTTTGCCGTCTCAAATGGGGAAATATAAAAAGGACGCCTGGTCTGCCAGCCTGGATTACCGTTACAGTTTTTCGAGTACCCGCGTCGGAAAAAAAGTGTTCAAGGATGATGTTTCGCATTCGACGGGAATCTCCGCGTCTTTGCATCCGACTCCAAACTGGAGCATGTCTTACACAACGCGTTACAGTTATACCGAAGGCCGTTTTGCCTCTCACGAATTTACGTTTGACCGTTCTCTGCATTGTTGGAAACTGGATTTCACCTGGACTCCGACAGGACCCGCTGCCGGTTGGAGCTTTACCGTTTATGTCAAGGATTTGCCGGATATCAAATTGAATGCGGCCAGTACGGATGACAATTGATTGGAGCGTTGCCGCTTGCGGATTTTTATCCGCGGGCCACTTTCCCTTTTCTACATTTTGACCATGATTCGACAGAAGATTTTGAAAACGGAATTGAAAAATGGAATTACGGTGTATTCGGATTCCATGCCCGGAGCTTATTCGGCGAATGTGGGCGTCTGGATTCCGCGGGGATCGCGGCACGAATCGGCAGAAACGAATGGGCTCGCGCATTTTTACGAGCATTTGGTTTTCAAAGGGACGGAGAAACGTTCCGCCTTTGAAATTGCGCATACGATAGAAGACAGGGGTGGAAGTTTAGAAGCTTATACGACAAGGCAAGAGACGGGCTTTTACGCTCAGGTTGTCCGGGAAGATGTTCCGCTTGCCGTTGAAGTTATTTCCGACATGCTGCTGCATCCGCGTTTCGATCCTGTAGAAATGGAAAAGGAACGCAAGGTCATCATCGAAGAAGTGCACAGTTATGACGATATCGCCGAAGAATGTGCCGGAGATCTTTTCAACGCCATCCATTACAAAGGGTGTGGGCTTGAACTTCCCATTGCGGGAACTGTCAAAACGGTAAAGCGCCTTTCGCGGGAAAGTCTTGTCGAATGTGAACGGCAAGTGTTGGAAGATCTGCCGCTTACCGTTTGCGCGACGGGAAACGTGGATCATGAACGCCTGGTGGATTTGGTTGAAAAAGCGTTCGAAGAAAAAAAATCGGCGAAGAAACCGTTTGTCAACGCTTACAAGTCGAATGCGGCGGAAAAAACGCGAACCCGAAGAGAGCTCAGCCAGACCAATCTTTTTTGGGGAACGAGCTTTGATTTTTCGGACAGGAACATCGAATTTTTGCGGTCGTTGACGCTTTTCAATGTGGCATTTGGAGCAGACATGGGATCGCGCCTGTTTCAGCGGGTGCGCGAAGAGCGCGGCCTTGCTTATTCCGTATACTCCATGATAGACGTTTATAGCGATGTTCTCGGATGGGGAATTTCCCTGGCGACGGCGCCGGGGAAAATGGATTTGGCGCTTTCGATTGCACAGGGCGAACTTTGGAGCTTTTTGAAAGACGGATTTGCAAAAGAAGAATTGGAACGAACAAAAATGAACGTGTTGGGCGGGCTTCGCATCGGAGCGGATAATGCAGAAAAACGCCTTATGCGTCTCGCGGACCAGGCGCTTCATTTGGGGAAAGTTTTTACGATGACGGAATCCGAAACCCAGATTCGGAAGTTTTCCAAAGAGCGGATGATGGAATGCCTGCGCGAAGCTTTTGATAAAGCTCCGTTTGCGACAGCAGTTGTGAAACCGGTAAAAAAATAGAGGATCCAATGCAAGAAAAATTAGCGGAACCAGTCGGCATTTTAGGATTTGGAATCGAAGGCAAGAGCACGTTCAATTATCTTGTACGAAACGGCGTCAAGGACATTGTCGTGATGGACAAGAATGCGGTGGAACTCCCCGCCGTTCCCGAAAATGTCCGGGTGAAAGTCTTTTCCGGCGACAAATACATGGACGGGCTAAAAGATGCGGTGACGGTTGTGCGTTCTGCGGGCGTTTATCCCTTGCAGCGGGAAATTTTTGAATTTCAAATGAACGGAGGCGTTCTCTCAAGCCAGATAGAAATGTTTTTAAAGGAAACAAAATGCAAATCTGTCGTTGGTGTGACGGGAACTCTTGGCAAAGGCAGTACGGTCAGCATGATTCGACATGCGTTGGAGGCTTGCCGGATTCCCTGCGTCATTGGTGGCAACTTCGGCGTGCCCGCTTTGGACCTTTTGAATGACGACAGTGCAAATCGCATTGTCATTTTGGAACTATCTTCGTTTCAGTTGATGACGCTTCCGCTATCTCCGCATGTGGGCGTTGTATTGCGCGTTTCAACGGAACATTTGGACTGGCACAAATCCGTGGAAGAATACCGCGACGCCAAAGCGAATCTTATCCGTTGGCAAAAACGGAATGATTTTTGCATTTACATGAAGGATGCGGCACCTTCTGAAGCCATCGCCCGGGAAAGTGGCGCGCAAAAGCTTTGCTTCGGAACAAAAAATGCGGATGCGGTTTTTGATGCGGAAACATTGTCTGTCGATGGGTACACGCTACGGCTTGCAGAATGCAAAGTCCGCGGAGCCTATCAGTTGGAAAACATGGCTGCAGCCCTTTTGGTTGTCAAAGCCCTTGGCGCAGATGTATCGAGTGCGCTGCAGGCGTTGAAAAGTTATGAACCGCTTCCGTTCCGCATGGAATTTAAGGGTGAAAAAAACGGAATCGAATTTTACAATGATTCGTATGCAACGCGGCCCGATGCGACGATTGCCGCCGTCAAAAGCATGAAACGGCCTTTCTCGCTGATTCTCGGCGGTTCTGAAAAGAATGCGGATTTTTCGGAACTGTCAAAGGTTCTCGCATGTGCGTCGAATTTGAAACGGATTGCGCTCATTGGGGCGACCGCGCAGCGGATGCGGGAATCACTGCAACGGGAAGGCGTTTCTGTTCCCATGCAAATTTTTCCGGATCTTGATTCAGCCTTTGCGGATGCGTGTTCCCTGGGGAAGGGAAGTGCTTTGCTGCTTTCGCCAGCTTGCGCGAGTTTCGGTCTTTTCAAAAATTACAAAGTCCGCGGTCAATGTTTTGACGCGTTGGTTGAAAAATTCTAGGAGGGCGTATGCTCAATATTCAAAATCGTTGGTGTTTGATAACGGGAGCGTCTCGTGGTGTGGGACGCGAAATGGCGAAGTTGTTGGCTTCGCTCGGCGCAAATCTCGTATTGCAAAGCCGATCGCGGGAACATTGCAAAGCGGTGGAAGACTTTGCGCGGAACCTGGGCGTTCAAACCGTATCAGTGGAATGCGATTTGGAAAAGCCGGATTCTGTTGCCGCGATGCTTTCTGAAATTGATGCGACGGGGTTGAATATTGAATTTGTGTTGAACAATGCCGGTCGAATGAGTCATTATTTTGCGGATTATACGGCAAATACGCTTGACGATTTCCACTCGGCGATGGCGGTGAATTTCTTTTCGCCGATTCAAATCGCGTATCATTTTTTGCCTAAAATGATTCAAAACGGTTTTGGTCGGATGCAGCTGACTACCAGTGGAATTGCGAATGAACCGGAACTCGCCGCTTATGCTTGCGCCAAGGCGGCCCTGACGAAGTTTGTGAAAGACTTTGCCTGCAAATTGAATGGCTCGGATGTGATGATGCAATTGATGGATCCGGGGTGGTTGCGGACAGATCTTGGTGGTCCCAAGGCGCCGAATGCCGTGGAATCCGTGATTCCCGGTGGCGTTGTGGGAATTCTTCTTGAAAAAGGGGACAGTGGCCGCTTTTTTGCCGCGCAGGATTTTGTCGGCATGTCTTTGGAAGAAGCTGTGAAAAAGGCGGAGGCTATCCGTTAACGCGGCACGTTTTTGCAAAAAGGAAGTCCATGCGAAATCAATGGACTTCCTCGTATAAAATAATCCACGTCAAAGGGCATCCGGGTGCAAGGCAATCTGCAATTCGGAATGGGATGCGTGTGAGGGACGATTTGAGTGGGGTTGGGGTTTCAAACGAAAATATTTTCTGCAAGTGGGTGAATTTTGCACGGTGTTGATGGCGAAGACGAATGCCGTTTTCGCAAAGAGGGACTTTTGCTTATTTTAAACCTCTTTTTTCTCCACGAAAATCCTTGAATCAAATTCCTTTGAAGGGTGATTCATTTTTTTTAGAATGGGATTTTTTTATCTTTGGGGCGTATGTTTACAGGAATCATTCAAGCGACAGGCGAAATTGTCGCCAAGGAACTCCGCGGTGACGGCTTGACAATGCGTCTCCGGGCTCCGAATTTTTTCAAAGAATCGAAGCCGGGTGACAGCGTGGCGAATGATGGCGTTTGCCTTTCGATAGAATCTTGCACGCCGGATGAAGCGGTCTTTTGCCTAATGCATCAGACGGTGGAAAATACTTCGTTCAAATGGGCGACTCCCGGAAGTCTGGTGAATCTTGAACTTCCGTGCCGAGCGGATTCCCTGATGGGCGGGCATTTTGTAATGGGGCACGTGGATACGGTCGTCCGTGTCTTGACGGTGGCTCCCCGAGAAACGGGACTCGAAGTGGATTTGGAATTGCCCAAAGATTTACGGCGTTATGTCATTCGCCGAGGCTCCGTTGCGTTGAACGGCATCAGCTTGACCGTCGCCGAAAAATTCGAAGATTCCCTGCGAGTAGCCATTATCCCCGAAACGCTTTCCCGCACCAACCTGCGGAACTGGAAACCGGGAACGGTCGTGAACGTCGAAGTGGACTTGCTTGGCAAATACATTGAAAATTATCTGGAGGAACGGGACCGTGCTTAATACCGTCGAAGAAGCCATTGAAGATTTTCGACAAGGCAAGTTCCTGATTGTCGTAGACGATGAAGAACGCGAAAACGAAGGCGATTTCATCGTTGCCGCCGAAAAAATCACTCCGGAAAAAGTGAACTTCATGTTGCATGAAGGGCGCGGCGTTCTCTGCTGTCCGCTGCCTAAAGCGCGTTGCCGTGAACTTGGACTTTCGCGCCAGACTGTAGAAAATACATCGATGCTCGGAACTCCGTTTACAATCATGGTCGACAAAATCGACGGTTGCACTACAGGCGTTTCCGCACATGACCGCGCCGCGACGATTCTCGCCCTTTCTGATCCCGAATCCAAGCCTTCTGATTTTGGAAGGCCCGGGCATATTTCTCCTTTGTATGCGCAAGATGAAGGTGTTTTGCGACGGGCGGGGCATACGGAAGCTGCCGTTGATTTGGCGCGTCTCGCCGGTTTGCGTCCGGCGGCGGCCCTGATTGAAATCATGAACGAAGACGGAACCATGGCGCGGATGCCTCAACTGCAGGAGGTCGCCCAAAAGTTCGGACTCAAGATGATTTCTATCCGGGATTTAATTGCTTATCGCCTCCGCATGGAATCTTTTGTGGAACGCATCGCGGCGCCGCACGTGCCCACCCGGTTCGGAAAATTCCGCGCTTATGGTTATCGCAGCAAAACGGACGGTTCCGAACACGTAGCCTGGGTGTCGGGCGATCTGGATTCTTCAAAGCCGGTTTTTGTCCGCGTTCACAGCGAATGCCTGACCGGAGACGTATTCGGATCAAGGCGCTGCGACTGTGGGGCGCAACTTGAAAGCGCCATGCGCTTTATCGGCGAAAACGGCGGCATATTCCTTTACATGAGAAATCAAGAAGGACGCGGCATCGGGCTTTGCAACAAGCTCCGCGCTTATGAATTGCAGGAACAAGGCCTTGACACCGTTGAAGCGAATCGGCGTTTGGGATTCAAACCCGATTTGCGGGAATACGGAATCGGAGCGCAAATTCTCAAGGATTTAGGCGTTCGGGAAATGCGGCTTCTGACGAACAATCCCGCCAAAGTGACAGGCATCGAAGGTTATGGTTTGACAATCGTGGAACGGGTTCCCATTGAAATTCCGCCCACGCCCGAAGACCGCTTTTATCTGCAGACGAAGAAAGAAAAAATGGGACATATTTTGAACAATTTGGACAAGGAAACGAATCGATGACGGAAGTCAACACTTATAAGACGAACCTTGACGGCAAAGGAATGCGAATTGCGATTGCTGTTGCCGATTTCAATACAACGGTGACTTCCGGATTGCTTTCCGGCGCCATTGCGAAATTTTGCGCACTTGGCGTGAATCCGCAGGATATTTCCGTTGCTCACGTGCCGGGCGCGTTTGAACTCCCCGGCGTTGCGAAGAAATTTGTGGACAAGGAACACTTTGATGCCGTTGTGGTGTTGGGTGCGGTTATCCGTGGAGAAACTCCGCATTTTGATTGCGTTGTGAATGCGGTGACATCGGGCATTGCAAATCTCGCTGCAAACGGGAAAATTCCCGTGCTCTTCGGTGTCTTGACAACGGACACGGTGGATCAGGCGATGGCCAGGTCCGGACTGAAAGGCGGCAATAAAGGAGCCGATGTTGCGGAAAGCGCCGTGGAAATGGCCAATCTTTACAAGGAACTTGTATGAAAACGGGACATCGGCAATCGGTGAGCAGACGTCAGGCGCGGGTTTTCGCCTTGAAACTTCTTTATGCGATGGAAATTACGAAACAGCCCGTTGGAGAATGCGTGGGCGGCATCTTGGACAGTCTCCGCGAAGTTTCTGACAAAGAACTTCCCGTTCAAATGAAGCGTTACGGAATGTCCCTTGTCGATTTAATCCAAGAACATCGTTCTGAACTGGACGCCATTATTTCGGAACGGGCGGAAGGATGGGACTTGGACCGGATGGCGACTTTGGACAAAATCGTCCTTTATATCGCTTTGACGGAGCTTCAATACGAATCGGATATTCCTGTGAAAGTGGCGATAGAAGAAGCTGTTCAAATATCCAAAAAGTACAGCACCAAAGATTCTCCACGATTTATCAATGGAATTTTAAATCAATATTCACGGAACAAAGGAATTCTTTCTTCAGACGATAATGCGGAGGGAAAACAGTGAAAAATATTTCTGAAAAAACCTTAAAATTTTTAACGGCGGGATTTGCCGCTCTTGTGGCGTTGATTGTTTACGTTTCGACGATGGCTCCCACGGTCAGTTTCTGGGATTGCGGAGAATTTGTCGCTTGCGCAAACACGCTTGGCATCCCTCATCCTCCCGGAACGCCTTTCTTTGTGCTGCTTTCGCGGGTAATGATAGTTCTCTTGCCTTTTGTCGAAGAAATCGCCAAACGGTTGAATTACATTTCTGTCGTCAGTTCCGCATTGACTGTCTTTGTCACGTCATTGTTCGCCTGGGATTTTCTTTCGAAGATTCTTTCGGCAGACAAATTTGCCGGAAAAGTTTCAGAAGGCCTTCGCCGACTTTCTCTTGTCGCCGCCGCCCTTTGCGCGGGATTCCTTCTCACGTTCAGCGATACATTCTGGTTCAGCGCGGTCGAAGCGGAAGTTTACGGCTTTGCCATGCTCATCGTGATGCTCGTGTCTTATCTCGCGTTGAAATGGTTTGACCACCGGGAAGATGCCTGGGGAAACCGCATCCTGATCTTTATCTGTTACATCGCTTTTTTGGGCGTTGGCGCGCATCTTTATACGCTCCTCACCATTCCCGCCGTATTTGTCCTGTTGCTCATCGCCGAACCGAAGAAGATTGTTTCCAGACTTCCGGTGTGGATTACGGGAATCCTCCTGTGTTCCGTGATTTATGCGGTTTCCAAATTCATTCTGATTTCTCTTGTCCTGCTTGTCGTGTTGGGCGTTATGTCTGTGATGGTCGCTTCGAAAACGGAACTCGCGAAAAATGTCCGCTTGTCTTTGGCGTTTGTCGTCGTCGCCATGCTGGGTTACAGTTCCCATCTGTACATTCCCATCCGTTCGGAGCTGAACCCCGTGATCGATGAAAATGATCCGGAAATTGACTTTAGGGATGATGCGGGCAATTTGCAGTTGGGCAAATTGTTGGATTCGAAAAATTGGAGCGCGTTCAACGATTTCTTGGAACGGAAACAGTATGGTTCCGAAGGGATGCTCAGCCGCGCCTTTTTCCGCCGTGCCCAGATTTCTCACCAGTTCCTGTCGTTCCCGAATATGGGATTTGGCGGCTATCAGATCGCTCAATATTTGCCGTTCAAAGTGGGTGGAGTCACATACGGCAACGGAGTTTATGCCTTCGATCCTTCGGAAAATGTTCCGCTGAAGCGTTTTGGCATTTCTTTCCCGACGCAAATGCGCGTCATGGGGGACAATGTCCCGGCGCAATTAATCTGGTTCCTGCTTTTCAATGGGGCGATTGTCGCCGTGTGCGTATTCTCGTATCGCCGTCATCGGAAGTTGGGCGTTTACATTTCTGTCCTTTACGCCATTTGTTCGATAGGACTACTCTTTTACATCAACTTTGCCGATGGAATGCGCATGGATTCCCGCCGCGATTTTGATTATTGGAAGCTTTCTGTCGGGGAAAGTGTCAAAAATTTGAACCAGATGGGATATAAATACTCGGTTCCGAATCCAAATACGCTGTTGGATTTGCGGCAAGAAATTGAACACGAAAAAATGGTGTTGAATTCGTTGCGGAATCGTGGAGCCTCTGCCGCGGAAATTGAAAAATCGGCTAAGCGGCTTTCCGAGTTGGAAAATTCGCCGGCATGGGCGAATTGGAAAAACATTGAAATGGCTTTCGCCAAGATGGGCCGCCGGGCACCCTTCCCGGAAGCGATGCACATCGAAGTGCGCGAACGGGATTACTTCTACACGCCCGCGTACATTTTCATGAGCCTGATTTTTGGCATTGGCGTTGGCATTTTGGTGTACATGCTTTCGGCGGGAATGTCTGTCCTCGCTCTCCCTGTCGCCGTGGCTTTCATCCTCATCTGTTCCGTAATCCCGTGTATTTCGAATTATCACGAACACGACCGTTCTGGATTGTGGGTGCCGTGGGATTACGCTTATAACTTGTTGAACAGCTGTCGTCCGAATGCAATTCTCTTTACAAATGGAGACAACGATACATTCCCGCTGTGGTTTGCGCAAGAGGTTGCCGGAATCCGCAAGGACGTTCGCGTGGTGAACCTTTCCTTGGGAAATACCGATTGGTATATCAAGCAGATGCTTGTCCAAGAACCGATTTTAAAACTCAGTTACGATGCGGAAGGCATTGAAAAAAGCATGGCGATAGGTGATGACAACCAAAGGGATCCGAATCATTTTGCGGGCACCTGGGTTGATAAGGCGAATCAAATCATTCCGATATTGGAAGATAGGATTGCCTCCATGACGGATTCTCTGGGCAACGCAAAACCCGAAACGGATACGCTGAAATTGAAGCAATACCGCGTGATGTGGCAAGTTTATTCCGCGTTCAAAGAATGGCAGTCTCAACGCCGCAGCGTCTTGATGCTCACCCAAAACAAACTGGTGATGGATCTGGCCATGAACAACGTGGATCGCCCATTGCATTTTTCGACGACGGTTGGAATGTCCAATTTCATGGGACTTGAAAAGTACATGGTGCAGGAAGGCATGGTTTACAACTTCATGCAGGGAGATACGACGGACCGCCGCAAAACGAACCGCGATTTCGATTTGGAACGCACCGCTTATTTGGTGGACAGCGTTTACAAGTATCGCGGATTGGGCGATGGAACGGCTTACATCAACGGCGAAACGGCCCGTTTGCTCTCCAGCTACACGTCCCTCTATTTGCAAATCGCATTCCAAATCCGCGAAGAAATGGAAGGCGTTCTCCGCGACGGTTCGCCGATGACCGTTTCCAAAAAGGAAAAACTCGAAGAAATGGCGAATTTCGCCCTGCGCTATCTGGATTTGGGCATTTATCAATTCCCCGAGGAATGGCGCTGCTACTGGGCTACCGCTCATGTCCTCGAAATTTTGCGGGATAAGGACCGCATCCAAAAATACATGGAAAAGGGACTTGAAAACGTCCCCGAATATGAAGAACAGGGGCGTGCCCGTTTGATGATGAGCTTGAATGCTGTCAATGCGATGTCCGCCCTTACGGTGGTGCCCGATGCTCCGCAAGGGGATTCGGCGACAGTATCCGCTTCGGATTCGACTCACTGATTTAGGAATTGCGTATGGATATAAGCCTTGTCATACCGGTCAAGGAAGAAGAAGAAAATCTTCCTGAGCTGATGAAAGAAATCGTCGATGCGATGTCTCCGACGGGAAAATCATACGAAGTCATCGTCATTGATGATGGAAGCCGTGACCGTTCTTGGAGCGTTTTGCAAGAACTGTCGAAGCAGTATGACTTTCTCCGGTTGTTCCGTTTTCAGTTCAACTGTGGCAAGGCCGATGCGCTGTCCCTTGGATTTTCAGTCGCCCGTGGCGATTTGATTGCGACATTGGACGGCGATTTGCAAGATGATCCGCGTGAAATTCCCAAAATGATGAAAATTTTGGACACGGGATACGACTTGGTTTCTGGTTGGAAAGTGCGCCGTCACGATCCGTGGCACAAAACTTGGCCGTCGAAATTGTTCAATTTGACGGTGTCCTTGATTTGCGGCAAGCGTTTGCACGATTTCAATTGCGGCATCAAACTTTACCGCGCATCTGTTGTCCGCTTCATCAACCTTTACGGGGATTTTCACCGCTTTATTCCTGTCATGGCGAAATGGCAAGGGGCGCGCATCACGGAAATGCCCGTAGAACATCGCGCCCGAATTCACGGGTCTTCGAAATACGGCGTTTCCCGCTTGGTTTCCGGATTCCTCGATTTGCTGACACTGCTCTTCCTCAATCGTTTTTCCACAAAGCCGTTGCACTTTTTCGGTGCGTTTGGACTTCTGTTCTTGCTTTTTGGCGCAGGCGTTTTCGGGTATTTTGGCGTGGAATGGCTCCGGTTTGGCGCACTCCATTTGCGCCCGTTGATTGTCGTTGGCGGATTCTCGCTGCTTTTGGGTATCCAGTTGTTCTCGCTCGGATTTTTGGCTGAGCTTTTCAACCGGAACAAAAAACAGAGGTATCCGGTTGCGGAAACGGTCCGCGGTGGCGAACCTTTTGAATCCAAGGAGCGTTGAAATGGGTTATCCGAAAAGTTTGGTCATTATTCCGACGTATAACGAAAAGGACAATATCCCGCTGATTGTGCCCGAAGTCTTGAAGCAGGATCCGTGCATAGAAGTTTTAGTCGTCGACGACGGTTCTCCCGATGGCACGGGCGATTTGGTCGAAGCGATGGCGTTGGAAAATCCCAAGATTCATCTGCTGCGCCGTTCCGGTAAAATGGGACTGGGGTCGGCTTATGTCGCCGGGTTCAAATGGGCGTTGGAACGCGATTATGAACGCGTCTTTGAAATGGATGCGGATTTCAGCCACCGCCCTTCGGACTTGCCGCGTTTTTTGGAAGCCGCGGAATCGGCGGATTTGGTCCTTGGCAGCCGTTACAATGAAAAGAAAATCGGCGTTGTCAATTGGGACTGGAAACGGCTCTTGCTCAGTTATTTTGCCAATCTTTACACGCGCCTGGTGACGGGACTTCCCGTCAAAGACGCAACGGGCGGATTCAAGTGTTTTCGCCGGGCCGCTTTAGAAGCTCTTGATTTTTCCAAAATGAAGAGCGATGGTTATTGTTTTCAAATTGAAACAACCTTCAAAATTTGGAAGAAGGGACTCCGTGTCCGGGAAATTCCCATTATTTTCACGGATCGTGTCCGCGGCGTATCTAAAATGAGCGGAGGAATTATTTCCGAAGCGTTCTTCCTCGTTTTGAAATTGCGATTTGGGCGTACTTGAATGTCGAACGTTCCGCTGTCGTGTTCTGTCATCATTGTCGCTTACAATTCGCGGGATTACATTCCCGCCTGTGTTTCGTCTGTTGAAGACGCTTTGCAAGGAATCGATTCCGAAATTTTTGTCGTTGACAACGGTTCCCCGATTCCGATTCTCGAACGCCAGAAACAGGCGTTTCCGCGGGTCCATTGGATAGAAAGCTCTGAAAATTTAGGCTTTGGAAAAGGCTGCAATTTGGCAGCCCGGAATGCGACAAAAGAAGTTCTTTTTTTCATCAATCCGGATACAGTCGTTTCGCGGGAAACTTTTCGTAAAACGCTTTCTTACATGGCGACGAAGCCGAACGCCGGGGCTGTCGGTTGCAAAATATTGAATGGGGACGGCTCTCTCCAATGGGCTTGTCGGCGTTCTTTCCCATCGCCTTTTGCCGCGATTTGCAAAACGGTCGGGCTTTCCGCCCTCTTTCCCAAAAGTAAAGTTTTCGCCGCGTACAACATGACTTATCTGGATCCGGATTTAGAAACGGAAGTCGATGCGGTCAGCGGTTCGTTTTTGGGAGTCCGCCGGGATATTTTCAAACAGCTCGGCGGATTTGACGAAGATTATTTTATGTACGGCGAAGATTTGGACATTTGCCTTCGCATTCAAAAATTGGGATTCCGCAATTATTATTATCCGGGAACGAGCATTTTGCATTTTAAAGGACAAAGCAGCAAAACGCGGCGTTTTCGTACGTACATTGAATTTTACCAGGCGATGCTCATTTTTGCGAAGAAGCACCGCAATTATCATCTCCCCACGTTTATCGTGGCCATCGGCATCGCCTTTGCGGCTCTGGTCGGCGTCTTTTCAAGATTGATTCCCCAATGGTGGAAAATGTTGGTGGATTTGTTCCTTGTGGGGATGGTCCTTCTTTTTTCGTCTCATTGGCAGTCACTCTCTCCCGCAGTCTCTGGCGTGTTCGCCCTGTTCACCTGGTTGCCGCTCGCACTTTCGGGGGATTACGCCTCGTCAAAACTCGATGGACTCCGGCTTTTCAAATTTTTGATTCCGGCAGCGGTTGTGGAAAACGCCGTTCTGGTTTTGGCCTTGAAAACGCCGCTCAGTGTGGTCTGCTTTTCGATAGCCATCCTTCTCGGATGCGTTTTTTGGCGCCGTCTCGCATTTTGGTTCAAATATTTTTCCCGGATTTTTTCGGGAAAGGCGAAACGCTCCATTTTGCTGGGTGGAACAACGGATCCGGTCGGTTGTTGGTTTGACCGTTACCGTCCCAAGCCCGGATTGAATTTGCTGGGATGCGTTTCTTGCTGTCCAGAAAAGGTTTCCGAAGTGAATCGCGAACACCTGTTGGGAAATTTAGACGATTTGCCGGCGATTTGTAAAAGAACTGGTTGTGCAGAATTGCTGATTTTGTCGGATTCAACGGGTTTCCGCGAATCTTTTGATGCAGAAAATGTCAAATTTCAAGGAATTCGCCCCAAACTTCTGATAGGCACGGAAAACAACTCCAATTATGCTGTTGTTGATTTAAATTACTTTTATTGAATGCAAAAGAAATTATTTTTAGTTGGAAAAGGGAATAGTTGATTATGGACCCAGAAATGCTTTCCATGTTATGTACTCCGGATTCTCATGAACCGCTTCAAGAAGCGTCTCCGGAACTGATTGCCAAAGTGAATGCCGAAATTGCATCCGGTTCTGTAAAGAATGCAGGAGGAATCGTTGTGTCCGAGGCGTTGGATGAAGCGTTGGTCGCAAGCAGTGGCAAAACCCTTTATCCGGTCAGGAACGGAATTCCCGTTCTGTTGCAAAGTGAATCCATCGCTTTGAATGGTTAAGTCAGAGGTGAATATATGGCGACAACGGTAGAATCCCTTCGCAAATCCATTGGGAAAAAAAAGCCTTCCCGGGCATTCGCCTGGCTTGCCGATTTGCTTTGTCGAAACGGAGATCTTGACGGCGCATTGCAATGTGCCCAAGAAGGAATTCTTCAATTTCCGGACAGCGAAGAAGGATTGCTTGTCCTTTCCAAAATTTGGATGCAAAAGGAAGATTTTGACCAGGTGATCGAAGCGTGCGAATCGGTCCTTTTGAAAAATCCTTATTGCCTTTCGGCTCTCCGCCGTTTGGGAGATGCTTACGATAAAAAAGGTGATGAAGAAAGCCGGAATCATTATTACCAGTTGCTGCACGATTTGGATCCGCTTGATGCGTTCTGGAGTGAAGAATACGCTCCGAAAATTACCGAAGCGTTGATGGATGCACCTGTGGCGGCTGCTGCGGCAGAACCGTCGTTGGATGCGATTTTAAAAGATGCGCCGCCGCTGAATTTGCCAGAAGACGCACCGCTTAAAGAAGAGCCTTTGAATTTGCCGGCGGAACCGCAGGAATCCGAGGCACCGAAAGCGGACAGCATTTTTGAAAAGTCTTTGGAAAATGAACCGGCGAAGGATATTCATCCGGAGTCGGTCGCAGAAAATTCAAAATCAGAGGAAGATGATCCGTTTTCTTCGCTGTCGAGTTTGCTCCCGGCGAACGATGAACACGATGAAGAAGTTTCTTTCGGTGATTTGGAACACAGCTTGGATGATGCGCTTGCGGGATTTGCGCCGACGAATACAGACAAGGACCAGTTTCCGACTGATGAAATTGACGGCAGCGACATTTCTTCAGCCCTTTCTGGAATTTTTGGCCCGGCAGAAACGGAAGAATCCGCAGACGAGGAATCTTCCGATGGCCTGTTGAAAGAAGCGCTCCCTGCCGAAGAACCGGTGAAAGAAGACAAACCGCAAAGCCTTTCGGATGCTTTTGATGACATCTTTGGTGAAGATGAATTGCCCGAAGAATTTGTTCCTTCGGCGTTGTCAGAATCGCCGTCAGCGATTTCCGAAGGTCCGTCTGAGTCGTCCGCATCGTCTACGCCGTCGGAATCTGCGCCCGCCCCCAGTTTGGAAAGCAGCGTGGAAAGTTCTTTCGACAGCTTGTTCGGAAACGAGTCCGACGCCCTTCCGTCCGAAGACCTGACTCTTCCCGCGGATTCGTCACCTGCGCCGTCCGCACCGTCCACGCCGTCTGACTCCGCGCCCGCCCCCAGTTTGGAAAGCAGCGTGGAAAGTTCTTTCGACAGCTTGTTCGGAAACGAGTCCGACGCCCTTCCGTCCGAAGACCTGACTCTTCCCGCGGATTCGTCACCTGCGCCGTCCGCACCGTCCACGCCGTCTGACTCCGCGCCCGCCCCCAGTTTGGAAAGCAGCGTGGAAAGTTCTTTCGACAGCTTGTTCGGAAACGAGTCCGACGCCCTTCCGTCCGAAGACCTGACTCTTCCCGCGGATTCGTCACCTGCGCCGTCCGCACCGTCCACGCCGTCTGACTCCGCGCCCGCCCCCAGTTTGGAAAGCAGCGTGGAAAGTTCTTTCGACAGCTTGTTCGGAAACGAGTCCGACGCCCTTCCGTCCGAAGACCTGACTCTTCCCGCGGATTCGTCACCTGCGCCGTCCGCACCGTCCACGCCGTCTGACTCCGCGCCCGCCCCCAGTTTGGAAAGCAGCGTGGAAAGTTCTTTTGACAGCTTGTTCGGAAACGAATCCGACGCCCTTGAAGAAGATCCGACGACCAGTACGCGGACACTTGCGGAAATTTATTTTGAACAGGGCGTTTATGACGAGTCCATCAAAATTTACAAGGATTTGATTCGCAAGTCTCCGGATGATGCGTCTTTGCAAACTCGCCTTGAAGAAATTGAAAAAATTCGCCATGAAAAATTAAACGGCTGATGCGACAAACGGAGGATGGATGTCTGCTTTGAAAATAGAACAGCTTTTGCGCTTGATGGCGCAAAAAAAAGCTTCGGACTTGCACATTCGCGTAGGCGTTCCGCCAATCTACCGCATCAATGGAAAATTGACTCGGGTTTTAGATACGCCGATCGACGCTTCGACGATGGATGAATTCTTGGTGGACATGATGAACCGGGATCAAATGCAGCGGTTTGAAACCAATAAAGAATGCGACTTCGCCGTAGGCGCCAGGGACATGGGACGTTTCCGTGTAAACGTTTTTCGGCAGCGCGGTTCTTCGGCCATGGTGATTCGCCACATCAAAGCGAGCATTCCCAAATTTCAGGAGCTGAAGCTCCCCGATGTGATTTTGGAACTTGCAGAACGCAAACGCGGACTTGTCCTTGTCACGGGAACAACGGGTTCGGGAAAGTCGACGTGTTTGGCTTCGATGATTGATCATTTGAATGACACGGTTTCGGACAACATCATCACGGTGGAAGATCCGATTGAATACTTGCACAAGGATCGTACATCGATTATTTCCCAGCGTGAAATCGGAGTGGATACGAATTCTTATGCGAATGCGCTCCGGTCCGCGTTGCGTCAGGATCCAGATGTCTTGCTGGTTGGTGAAATTCGAGATTTGGAAACGATGCAAATCGCGTTGACCGCAGCGGATACGGGGCACATGGTCTTTGCGACAATTCATACGACCAATGCGACAGAAACGATTGCGCGTGTACTTTCCATGTATCCGCCGCACCAGCACGATGAAGTCCGGCTTCTCCTTGGCGAATGTTTGGCGGGAATTATCAGCTTGCGTTTGCTGCCCATGGCAGACGGTTCGGGACGTGTCCCCGCCGCAGAAGTCATGGTCAACACGGCGGCCATTCGGGAATACATCATCGACAAAAATAAAACGGGCATGATTGAACAGGCGATTGCAGAAGGTCACATGCAATATCGCAGTCAAACGTTCGACCAGGCGTTGCTCGATCTTTATGCCAAGCAGCTGATTACTTATGAAGTGGCTTTGGCTGCTGCGACAAATCCGGATGACTTTGACCTGAAAGTGCGCGGCATTTCGGGAACTTCCGACCGCGGATGGATGTAGAAATATGAAAATTTACATGGCTCAAATGGAAGTCGTTCCTGGAAATCCGGAAACGAATTTTTCGACAATACAGCGATTTGTGGAAGAGGGCGTCCGGGCTTCCGCGGATTTGATCGTCTTTCCGGAAATGAGCGTTCCCGGTTACTTGCTTTCGGATTTATGGGAAGAAGATTCTTTTGTGGAACGTTGCCTTCGCATCAACGAATCCATTTGTGCGTTATCCCGAAGCGTGGATATTTTGTTTGGAAGCGTTGCCAAAGAAAATGAAAATGGGGAAAACGGGCGCGCCTTGCTGTACAATGCGGCGTATTACGCGTCTCAGGGAGAATTCAAAACTCTTGTGAATTGCCGGGGTGTGCAAAAAAAGTTTTTGCCCAAGACGCTTTTGCCCAGTTACCGGGAATTCGATGAACCGCGATATTTTTCGGATTTGAGGAAATTGGCGCAAACGCATGGACTTGCGATGGATGAAATCCTGACTCCGGTCAATGTCGGCGGAATCCGATTGGGCATCACGATTTGTGAAGATGGTTGGGATTCCCTGTACCAGATTAAACCGTTTGACATTTTGCGAAAAAAAATGTCTGCCGGGGATTTGTTCATCAACATTTCCTGTTCTCCTTATACGCAAGGAAAGGACCGCGCCCGCGACAGGGTTTTTGGGACTCATGCGCAGAACGCCGCCATTCCGCTTTTGTATGTAAATGCCGTTGGGACGCAGAACAACGGGAAAAACATTTATGCATTCGAAGGGGATTCCAGCGTATACGATGCGTCGGGGAAAAGTCTTTTTTCGCTTCCTATTTTTGAAGAACACGGAACGCTTGTCTCGTGGGAAAAGGGACGATTGGAAGTCTTTGAAGAAGAAGCCGAAAGAGAGTCGGGAATTGCGGAAGTACACCGCGCCTTGGTTTATATGATCCGCAAGAATCTTTCGCGATTCGGCATTCGGAAAATTGTCATCGGGGCTTCGGGCGGAATCGACAGCGCGGTCAGCGCAGCCCTGTATGCAGAAGCGATTGGAAGTGAAAATGTTTTTTTGGTGAACATGCCCACGCGTTTTAATTCGAAGACGACTCGGGACGCCGCAAAAGAATTGGCGGATAATCTCGGATGCCCTTACATGGTCGCTCCCATTGAAAATGTGGCAACGGCTCTTTGCGAAAGCCTTGCGGAAGATTCGTTTGTACGAAATGACGTGAAGATGAATGTGGAAGGCATTCATTACGAAAATTTGCAGGCGCGTCTCCGCAGTGCGGCGTTCTTGGCAACGATTGCGAGCGTCATCGGCGCCGGATTTACCTGCAATGGAAATAAGAGCGAAATAACGGTCGGATATTGTACGCTTTACGGAGACACTTCTGGTGTGATGTGCGCACTGGGCGATTTGTGGAAAACGGAAGTTTATGCATTGGCCAAGGAAATCAATTCCCGGAAGCCCGTTATTCCCCAAGTGTCGATTGACATTCCGGCTTCTGCGGAACTTTCCTGTGCGCAGAATGTTGACCAGGGATTGGGTGACCCGATTCTTTATCCTTATCACGATAAACTTTTCGCTTTTTGGATGGAACGTTGGTGCAGGAACGGCATCGCGGATTCCGAAGCGCTGTTGAACCGCGGCGTTTCGGAATATTGTGAAAATCTGGGTGTCGATGAAGCTTATTTCCGCAGACATTTCCATTCAAACGAAGAAGTGATGGACGATATGCGACGCTGGTGGCGGCGCTACCGCGGAATAGCGCTGGCCAAGCGGATTCAAATGCCTCCGGTCCTTTCGGTTTCCCGCAGAGCGTATGGCTTTGATTTCCGCGAATCCCAGCTGGGCTGAAACGTTGCGCCGATGAACGAATATTCAAAATCGGACTTTTGAAAAATTTGGGAATTCATCCGTTCTGAATTCCGAGTAGTGAATTAAATTTTGGACATGAAGATTTTCATGTTGGTGGCTTTGACGTGCCCGCTTCTTCTGGCGGCAGGACTTGTGCGGCAAAACTTGGATTATGCCGATGCAATGCAGACAATTGATAATCCGGACAGAGGTTTTTACACGCCTCAGGTGTTGCATTTGAAACCCGAAGGAACAGTCCCCATTCAAAAACCGTATGGGAAATTTTTGCATTTGCGCGCAGAACTTTCCGAGTTTAGCAGCCGCGCTCCCGTCAAGAGGACCGAAACGGACACGACTTGGGGTAAAAGCATGCCGTTGACGGAAGACGCGTTGAACGCATTGCGGGAATCTTTTCAGGGAATTCGGAATTTTGGAGGAACAGTGATAGTCCGTTTCTGTTATGATCCGTGGTATACGGGAATCTCCAATACGGGACCGGAGCAGTCGATAGTCCTAGAACACGTGAAACAATTGGCTGCAGTCCTTTCGGAAAATACGGATGTCATTACGGCGGTGGAAATGGGAATGTATGGCGCCTATGGAGAAATGCATTCCGACACGACGATTACCTATGAACGCGTTTCAGAAGCTATCAACCTGATGCTCCGAAATACGCCACCGGAATTAAAAATTTTAACGCGGACGGCAAAATACGCCGCGGCTGTTTTGGGCGTTTCCGATTGGGGAAAAAACTTTAATCTGGAGAGCGATGTTTTCAAAGCGGTGGCTGCGCAAAAGGGCGACACGATTTACCGGGTGGGAATGTTCAACGACGGCTATTTGGGAACGCAATACGATTACGGTAGCTGGGATGTTTCCTGCGAAGCGGGAATTTGCCGCGAAGAAGGCGTCGCCTGGCTTGAAAAATACGGAGTGAACACGTCTTATGGGGGCGAAGCCCTGACAACGGCTTCGGGTTATAAAGTCATCAACACGCCTGAGTTTCTCGCTTATGAAGGATTCCGCACACATACGAGCTACCTGAACATCCAATGGAATGACAAGTTGATCGATAGCTGGAAAAAAGTTCAATTCCAGAAGAAAGATTTTGAATACGATTCTTCGGTAACCGGTTTCAAGTACATTGAAGACCATTTGGGTTACCGCTTTGTTTTGCGAAATTCCCAAATGGTGGATTCTGTTGGCGTGGATGGAAATTTCCGCGCAGTTTTGACTTTGCAAAACGTCGGCTTTGGGAATGTGACTCGCCGCATGTCCGCTTCATTGGTCCTGCGTCACCGGGAAACGGGAAATCATTATGAATTTCCGCTGCCAGAAATGGATTTTCAAAAAATCCACAGTCGTTCTGTTTCGGTGAAAGGGGAAGATACGCTGACCACATTCGATGGAACGGATTCGCTCCATTTGCAAACCACGCTCCCGAGCTCCTTGCCGCTGGGAGATTATACTGCCTTCTTGAAAATTTCTTCGGAAAATCGTCTACACCACATTCGATTTGCGAATGAATCTTCTCAATACGATTCGACCCTTCACGGAAATAAAATGGGAAGTTTTGTGCTGACGGAAAAGCTTTTGTCCGTTTCTCCTCGCCCGCGGAAAAAGGGAAAAATCCAGTCTCTTCAAAGATTCCTGTATAACGGTTTGGGACAGCGGTTTCCGTCAAACCGGGCGAATGAAGGTGCAAAGAAAAAATTATTTTGAAACCGAGGTATCTTATGACCAAAAATGAACTGATCGATTTGATCCAAAAAATGAAAAACGCTCCCTCTTGCTGCAAGGAATTGAAAGCGGCGGGGAAGGCTTATCTGGACGCGGCGGGTTCCGAGAAAGAACAGGCGGCGCAGGCTTTTTGGAAGGAGCTCAAAGAAGATGTCTGCTCGATAGAAAATTTCATCGAATTCACGGCTTCGGAAAAAGCCTCTCAAGTCTTTGGCAAGGAGACGTCCGAAAAAATGCATTCGGCGGCGCAAGAGGCCAAAGGCAAAGGAATCCGTTATTGTCTCTGTGACGCTTGCACGGCGGGCGGAAAAATTCTGGACGATCCGTTGGCATTGGGCGTGCGCGCTTAAACGTTATCTGTAATGCCGTAAATTCGGATTTGACCGGATAGAATACAAAATTTTTCTTGTTTATTATTCTAAATTTACACTCATTATGAAAGTCATTCTACCAGTCGCCGGAACCGGCTCTAGACTCCGTCCGTTTACTTTGTCTTTGCCAAAGTGTCTTCTTCCGATTGCGGGAAAGGCGCTTGTCGAACATATCGTGGAGTCTTATTCTTCGTTGCCCGTGACAGAACAGATTTTCATTACCGGTTATAAAGGGGAGCTTGTTGAAGATTTTCTCAAACGGGAACATTTTGAAAATTCCCGTACAGTCCGCCAGGAAAATCCGCAGGGACTGGGGGAAGCGATTTCTCTTTGCTTGCCTTTTTTGACTGATGATGAACCTGTTCTCATCATTTTGGGCGATACGCTTTTTGATGCTAATTTATCGTTTTTGAATGAGGAGAAGGAAAACGTCTTGATGACGCGGACCGTGGAGGATCCCAGACGTTTTGGCGTCGCGGTCACGGATGCGGATGGATATGTGACACGGCTTGTGGAAAAACCGGAAACATTCGTTTCGAACGAAGCGTTGGTCGGCATTTATTACATTCGGGATGTGGCGGCTTTGCGCAAGGCGCTTGAACGCCTAATCCGTGAAGACATCCGTACGCGGAATGAATACCAGCTCACCGACGCGCTCCAAATGATGCTCGATGGCGGCAGCAAATTCCGCACGGCACCCATTCAGTCGTGGTTGGATTGTGGGACTGCGGATTCTTTTCTGCAGACGAATGCGAAAATTCTTTCGGCGCAAAAAGTCCAAACGTATCAGTTTGAAGACTCTCGGATTATTCCGCCGTGTTATATCGACGCATCGGCGAAAATTCGCGCCTCTGTCGTTGGTCCGAACGTTTCTGTCGGCCCTCACGTGGTGATTGAAAATTCGAAAATTTCGGATTCAGTCATTTCGGAACAGACAAGTCTTGTCAATTCGGAAATAACGCATTCCATTTTTGGCGGCGATTCCGAAGTTAAAGGTTTCAAAGGCTCCCTTTATTTGGGAGAGAACTCCAAAGTTATTTCGGAGGATGTGTGAAAAAATTCATTTTGGCCAGTGCGTCACCCCGGCGTTCGGCAATCCTTTCTCAGTTGAACATTCCGTTCCGCGTAGAAGTCTCTCACTTTGAAGAAAAGGATTCCGGTTTAAAACCCAAGGATAGACCGCAGTATTTTGCCGAAGAAAAGGCGAAAGAAGTTTCGTCGCGGTTCCCCGGAGAGTATGTTCTGGGATTTGACACGCTTGTTTACATGGACAGCGCTTCTTTGGGCAAACCGCAAAATGCGGAAGAAGCGATTGGCATGTTGCAACGTTTGAACGGCAGTCGCCACAAGGTGATTACCGGAGTCGCCATTGCGTTAAACGGCAAAATCGTCGAGTCGTCCAAAGAGATTACCGACGTCATCTTTCGCCACGTGACAGAATCGTTTTTGCGGGAATACGTGGATTCCGGAGAACCGATGGACAAAGCGGGCGCTTATGCGATTCAAGGACTGGGGGCGTCCCTAGTCAAATCCATCAACGGTTGCTTTTACAACGTAGTGGGGCTCCCTGTGGCGAAGACCCTCGAATTGATAGAACATTTAGGAGAAGGAAATGTCTAATCCTGTTGAAGAACTGGTCGCTGGCGAAGCGCTTGGCGCGTATTTGAAAAGAATCCGGGAATCCAAAGGCCTTTCTTTGGAAGAGCTTTCGCAAAAGACGCGAATCTCTTTTGAAACGCTCCAGAGTATCGAAGCGGGCGAATGGAATAAGTTTCCCATCGAAGCGTATATCCGCGGATATTTGAATTCCGTTTCGAAAGCGCTCGGACTGGAACCGGCGGTGGTGCTGTCTTTGTTTTCCAAGGAAGTCGGGTCGTCTTATTCCCGTGAATTCATGGCGGATTCGGCCATCGCGATGGAAGAGGGGAATTTTTCTGGCGGCAAGCTGAAATCTGGAAAGAACGGCACCAAGGCGGTGGTCATCGTCTTGATCCTTTTGGCTGTGGCATTCTTCGCCGGTATGCATTTTTTGAAATCGGAAAAATTGCCGGAATCGCCTGTGCCGGAAAATGTCCCGTCTGCGGCCATCGATGAAGACTCGACGTCTTTTGGCATGGAAATTCCTGAAGGCGCGGAGAACATTCCGCCCGAATCGCTCTCCGCTGTGCCGGACTCTCTTCCGATGAAGGCGGCGTTGGATTCTGCGCGGAAAGAAGCGGCGAAAGGCAATTCGGCGACAACGTTCATCACGTCGTCTGCGTCGAAGTCGGATTCCGCCGCACCCGTAGTTTCGGGCAAAGTCAACATTTTAATAGAACGCTTGGATTCCGCGACTTCGTGGATCGGATTTTATCGTAGCCTGAACGACAATCAGGTTTTAAAAGAAGGGAACCTTTCTTCTTCGCGTTCCAAAATTTCGTATGAATACGGCGATACGCTCTGCGTGGTCATCGGCAATCCGGATGCTGTCCGCCGCATGGTGGTCAACGGCAAAACGTTGGAAGTCCCGGTTATCAAGGGGCGTTCTAGCCGCTTTTGTGTAACTCCGGACGGAAAATTCACGAGGAGATGAGATGAGGTCGGCTGAAATCGTTCGCAATACAAGCGAAACCCAGATAGCCCTGTCGTTGAATCTGGATTCTTCGACGCGGGGGACCATTCATTCGGGGTCCGGATTCCTGGACCACATGCTGGATTTGTTTCAAGTTCACGGAGGCTTTTCGTTGAATGTCGAGTGCCATGGAGATACCCAGGTCGACATGCATCATTCAGTCGAAGATATCGCCATTTGCCTAGGCGAAGCTCTGGTGAAATGTCTCGGAGATAAGCGGGGCATTGAACGGTATGGTTTTTATTTTGTTCCCATGGACGAAGCCTTGGCGCGGGTCTGCGTTGATTTTTCAAATCGAATCGGTTTCGTGTTCCATGCGAAGTTCCCCGACGCGACTGTCGGAGCGGAACAGATGCCGGTCAGCCTGTTTGAACATTTTTTCAAGACGTTGGCGGAAAACGCCCGGATGAATCTCCATGTAGAACTGTTCTACGGCTCGGACAACCACCATTGTTTGGAAGCGATTTTCAAAGCGTTCGCGCGGGCTGCGGCGATGGCAATTTCTCCGTCGCGCCGTGGCGGCGGCATTCCCAGTTCCAAAGGAACTCTTTGAATGTCAAAGGCGGTCTTTCGGGGCCGCTTAAATTTTGGGAATGCGGACTTTGTCGCCGGCGGAAAGGTGCTCCAACCGGACTCCGGGGTTTACGGACTGCAACGTGGACAATGTGTAAAAACGGGGAAGTTTGGAGGCGTCCTGCCCATAGGCCCTGCTGAGCAAGCGCAAAATGTCTTCGTTTGCTTTCGCTTCGACTGTATTGAAATTGCTTGTGTTGGACGGATCGGATTGGAGCTTTCCCAAGGCGGCCATGAAACGGTCTGCAAAACGTTCCGCCGACTTTCCGGAAGTGGATAGCGCCGGTTTGGAGGTGGCAGCCTTTTCGCGAATAGGCGTTTGGACGGATTTTTTTTGTCCGGGAAGTGTGATGGTCGGCATGTTCCCCGAGTAGATGGTCAATTCCGTTTGGGCCGTGTCCGCTGCCTGTTTTAACGGCTCTGCGGCGAGGACGGAGTCCAGATGTTCGATGTAAACGCTGTCCGGCCATGCTTCGAGTGTGTACTTCTTGTCGATTTGAAGACGGGCTTCAGCAACGGGTTCGTTTTGGGAACAGGCAGTCCAAAGGGCGGACGTTGAAATCAAAAAAGCGAAAACGGGGCGATATGCAAGGTTCATGATGTAAAAATACTATTTGCGAATTGCCAAAATGAAAAATTTCATCTAAATTTGGCTCATCCAACGTTTAAAGCAGGATAAAAAATGAAAAAAGGTATTCATCCCGATTACAATCCGGTCGTGTTCGTTGATGCGAATACGGGTAAAGAATTCATCACCCGCTCCACGAAGCAGTCTGCCGAAAAGAAAGTGATCGATGGTGTCGAACACAGCGTGATTTCTTTGGAAATTACAAGCGACACTCATCCGTTCTGGACTGGCAAACAGCACCGCGTGGATACCGCTGGCCGTATCGACCAGTTCAACAAGCGCTTCGGTGGCGATGGCAAGTTGAACATTGCCGGCGCAAAGCGCAAGACACGCCGCGCTGTCAAGAAAAGCGAAGAAGGCGAAGAATAACGCCTCCGTTCAATGCTTTACGTAAAGGCTTCCCGTCACAGGGGAGCTTTTTTATGGTTTTCCGCATCTTTTGGCAAATAGGGAAAAGCTTCTTGTCGCTGTCGGTGAAAGGGCGTTTGGGTGTTTGGACTCGCGGAATTTTCGCCGTTTTGATTTTTGCCGCCCTCTCGTTTGCTGGGGAAAACTCATGCGTCGAAGGGAAAACGGTCAAGAAAATCCAGTATACGGGATTGTCCGGGACCAAACCGCATGTGGTGGACCGGGAATTGTTGAACGTTTCCGGGAGCGCGTTTTCCCACGAGGCTTTCGCGGTGGAAAAGCGCAGGTTAGAAAGTCTTGACCTCTTTTCAGAAATAGAATTAATTTGTACAGAATCCGGAGACGGGTTGAATTTGGAGTACCGCTTCACGGAACTGTTGCGCTGGATTCCCTCGCCTGCCGGAAAGAAGACCGATCAAGACGGCTGGATGTTGGGATTGGCCCTTGCCAATTTGAATGTCGCCGGGGAAGATGTCCGCGTTGAAGCGCAATACCGCACCTCGGTTTCTCCACTGTTCGACTCCAAGGAATTCGCTATCTACGCCAGTTCCCCGTGGCTGTTTGGAAAACCGTTTTCGTGGAATTTTGAACTGTTGCGGACGGATTCCTGGGATGACCTGCGGAATTTTTACGACAGATCCTGGTATGTTCATTTGGAAGTCGATGCGCGGCTTTGGAATCAGCTTTATTTGATTTGGACGCCTTCGTATCGGTATGTGGAACGTTTTGGCGCAGTTCCGGATTTTGGCGTCGGGGCGTTTGTCGATTTGCGGGATTCCAGGATAGATCCCCGCCGGGGAGCGTATGAAGAATTCCGGGTGACGCGTTATGGCGTTTTTTACGATGAAGTGGAAAATTATGTAGAATATCTTTGGGACAATCGCCTGTATTTTTCGTGGGGGCGTTTTGTGACGGCGTTTTCTTCACTGGCGCGTTATCGTCCGGGAACGCAAATGTTTTTTGACCGGTTGCATCAGGGCGGCGCAAATACGCTGCGGGGCTTTGATCCGGACTCCGGCATCCACGGGCGGCATGAAGCAATTTGGAATGCCGAGGAACGTTTTGTGCTTTTGGAAAGGCGACCATTTTCCGTTTTGGGGGCGAATTTGTTCTGGGGCGTGCAACTTGTCGCGGGGGTGGAAGGTTCCTTTTTGTGGGATTCAAAATATCCGGGGTGGGAAGATTATCGGCAAAGCGTCTATGGCGGAATCCATTTTTTGATACCGGCATTAGACCGGTTGAGGATTGAAGCCGGATACAGTCCGGACGGCGGATCCATCAAAATTGCCGTAGGACTTTATGATAAAAATGTAGCCTTGAGATGGCGTTCCCGTTAAGTTGTAATTATATTTGGCATTATGGCTATCAATTATTTAGAACTCCCCATTGGACCCAAATATCCTTACGAAGTGGATTGTGTTGTCGAAATTCCCAAAGACACGAATGTCAAATACGAATACGACGAACGTTTTCATGTGTTCCGCTTGGATCGTTGCCTGCTCTCTTCGATGAGTTATCCTTGCAGTTACGGCTTGATTCCGAGCACCCGCGCAGACGATGGAGACGCTTTGGATATGCTGGTTTATTGCTCTTCGCCGCTGGCGACGGGAACGGTTGTTTCTTGCCGGGCGGTGGGAGTTCTCGATATGACAGATGGCGGCAAGAAGGACTACAAAGTTTTGGGCGTGCCCCTTTACATTCCGCATCCGATTCGAGACCTTCAGGACGTGGATCCGATGTTCCTCAAAATCACACGGAATTTTTTCCAGTATTACAAGGAATTGGAAGGGAAGAGCGTTCAAATCGGAGATTGGCTTCCGGCTGAAGTCGCACGGGAAATTATTGTCGAAGCGCATAAGAACTTCTTTGCAACACAAGTCCAGTTGCCGGAAACGGGATACCAGGAACCGGAATCGCACCTGGATGTCAATCCGAACGCGGACTTGATGATGATTTGATTTTTTCTTGCGAAAGAAATATTTCAAAGGAATGATAAAATCCCTTTTCGTCAAAAGGGATTTTTTTGTACGAAAAGAGAAGGTGCGGGGAATTTCAAATTCGAATAAGGGGGCATCCGATGGTTTGATGGAGGAGGTATTCTTTGAAAATGACACGGCAAATATGATAATGGCAGCCGGAAATATTTCGTGTTTTGTGCATGAAAGAAAAGACGCTTTCTAAGAATCGAATGCGAAATAAATTGTTGGCGGTTCGTTGTTCCCTCTTTTCTATTTTATGAAGGAACTGAAAATTTTACAAAAAGTTTTTAAGGAGCTGTACATGGACCAAATCTGTGGAATTTACAAGATTACAAACTTGAAGAATGGTAAATGTTATATTGGTCAATCAATCAACATTTCTCATCGTTGGAAACAGCACACGCAATCCTTGGATAAAATTGAAAATCCAGACGAAGAAAATCCACTTCGCCGTGCATTTGTAAAATATGGATTGCTCAAACAGGTTTCTTCGCCGGGAACTTATGGGAATTTTCGTTTTGAAGTTTTGATGGAATGCGACAGGGATGAGTTGACGGAAAATGAATATGCGAAAATAGATGAATTGCAACCGGAATACAATCGGATGATGTGTCCCCCAGGAAAGGATAGGATGTGGCCTAGAAAGAAAAATTCTGTAAAGGGCTGTTACGTCCAATATCACAATTTTGATGCGCTGGGATATTTTCCGTATGAAAGTTTGTATTTCCGCAATTTTACAGAAGATTGTAGTTATATCATTTCAAAGAAACGGATTTGCTTGAATCTCAAGGGAGAAAAGCTTTATTTAATTGTTGGCATCAAACAGAAAGGGCGTAAAACAAAAGATTATTTCTTGTGGGATTATACGCAAATTGAAGAAATAGATGTTGAACATGAAAGTTGTGAAGCCGCATATTGTTTGAGAGGCTCACGCTTTCTTTGTAAGAAACCCGTCTATTTGAATGAACTTCCGGGTTTTGATTATTTTGCGAAGCATTCCATGGGTTCTTTTGCATATGGACTTCAAAATGTCATCAAGGACCCGTTTTCTCAGTTTCTGATGGATGAACGCCATTATGTAGCGCTCAAGGATATAAGGAAAAAGTCTGTTTTGAAATGGTTTGCTGATTTTGAAGAGGATGCTCTTGTTCCTGAATTGCGGTTGACTGCCAAAGATGGCAGAAGTAAAGCACGTTGGAACTTTTTTTTCAAATTGGACGTTAACGTGGCGATGTGTACCCAACGTGCAGCAAGTATCTTGGTAAGTGAACCTGATTTTTTTGCGAATGAATTCAAAAAGTTCTTGAAAGAAAATCCGACAGTCAAAAGCTATGAAGATTGGGCGCGGTTGAACTCGGATGTATTTGCGGATTTGATTCCTAATGTAGAGCACCGTTTACACTGTCTTGATTTAGAGAGCATAAAGGAAAAATGGCCCAGGGAGAGTTTTAAATGGTATTTGAAATTGTTGCGAGCGCTTTCCAAGAAAAGAAATGTTGTATTGGATCCGGAATTAAAATTGGGTTGAATTTGAAAGATTTTGTTGAAGGTTGAAATTCCTCTTGCCAAATACCCCATAGGGGTATTATATTTGGAGTATGCAAAAGGAAAATTCATCTGTTAAATCGGCAAAATGCCCGGCGTGCCTTCAGTGCAAAGTCAAACACCGCGAAGAACGGGAACTTCACCAATTGATGTCGCGGTTGAACCGAATCGAAGGCCAAATCAAAGGCATCAAGGGGATGCTCGAAAAAGACGCTTATTGCCCGGATATTTTAATTCAGGTTTCGGCGGCGAACGCTGCACTCAACGCGTTCAACAAAGTTCTTTTGGCAAATCACATCCGGACTTGTGTTGCGAAACATATCCGCGAAGGCGATGACAGTGTGATTGATGAATTGGTTTTAACGTTGCAAAAATTGATGAAGTAGGAGCGATGATGATAAACATTTTCATTGTGATTGTCTTGGTGGTGGCTGTTGTTTTTGCCATTTGGGGTTCTTACATTCATTTGAAGGGAGGCGGCGCCTGTTGTGGCGGCGGCAGTTCCGTTGAAAAACGGAAAAAGAAATTGAATGGTGAAATTGTCTTTCGAAAATGGGTCCGAATTGATGGAATGGTTTGTGAAAACTGCAAAGCGCGCGTTCAAAATGCGCTGAATGAAATAGAAGGGCTTTCTGCAGACGTGAATTTGAAAAAAGCGGTAGCCAAGGTAGACGCCATCCGCGATGTCTCCGATGATGAAATTCAAAAAGCGGTTTTGCGTGCCGGAAATTACAGCGTTGTTTCGATAAAAGAACGGTGATGAACCATGAAAGCATCAAGAAAGTTCTCGGTGACGGGGATGAGTTGCGCGGCGTGCGCAGCCCGGATTGAAAAGGCGGTAAAGGCTGTTCCCGGAGTCAAGGATTGCGCGGTCAGTTTACTGACAAATTCAATGAACGTCGAGGGGAATGCTTCGGAAAACTCCGTTGTCGATGCAGTGGAAAATGCGGGCTACGGGGCTTTTCCTTTGGAAAATTCTGCGGAGAAAGAACGCTCTCCTTTCGCTGGAAACTCCCGTTCGTCCGCGGAAAAAGATGTGTCGGCGATGAGGAACCGCTTTTTTGTTTCGGCTGTTTTCCTTTTGCCGCTTTTGTATTTCAGCATGGGGCACATGATGTTTGGATGGCCTTTGCCGTCTTGGTTCTTGGAGCCGGAAATCAATCATCCTGCGATGTGCCTTGTACAAATGCTTTTGTCGGGAATCATTTTGGTCGTCAATCAAAAATTTTTTGTCAGCGGACTCCGGAGCGCTTTTCGACGGGCTCCGAATATGGATTCTTTAGTGGCGTTGGGCGCGGGAACTTCTTTTGTGTATAGTGTTTTCATTTTATTCGCCATGACGCGCGCCCAAGTAATCGGAGGGACTGCCGCGGCGGAAAAATACATGGACCTTTATTACTTTGAAGGCGCGGCGACCATTGTAACTCTCATTACGCTTGGAAAATGGCTCGAAGCGATTTCGAAAGGGCGCACGACAGACGCATTGCGGGGATTGATGAATCTGTCTCCGAAAACGGCGCGGCTCCTTGTGGAAGAAAATGGGAAAAAAGTAGAAAAGGTCGTGCCCATGGAACAGGTGAAAGTGGGGGGCCGATTCGCTGTTCGCCCCGGGGAAAGCGTTCCTGTGGATGGTGTCGTTTTGGAAGGAAATTCCGCCGTGAATGAATCGGCGTTGACGGGTGAAAGTTCTCCCGTGGACAAATTTGTGGGGGATAAGGTTTACGCGGCGACTTTGAATCAGTCGGGTTACATTTTGTGCGAAGCTCTCCGCGTAGGGCAAAACACGACACTTTCGCAAATCATCCGGATGGTTTCCGATGCGGCGGCGACAAAAGCGCCTATTTCAAAAATTGCAGATAAAGTCGCTGGAATTTTTGTGCCGGTGGTGATGGCTATCGCAGCGGTGACAGTTGCCGTTTGGCTTTTCTTGGGTGCCGATGTCGGTTTCGCACTTTCCCGAGGAATTGCCGTTTTGGTCATTAGCTGCCCTTGTGCGCTTGGGCTTGCGACCCCTGTGGCGATTATGGTGGGAAATGGAGTCGGCGCGCGTCGTGGAATTTTGTTTAAAACATCGGCTGCGTTGGAACTTGCTGGACGGGTGAAAACGGTCGTTTTGGATAAAACGGGAACTTTAACTTGTGGAACTCCGGAAGTGACGGAAATCATTCCTGCTGACGGGGAAACTTTACTCGGATTGCTGTTGAAAGCGGCCAGTTTGGAATCAAAAAGTGCCCATCCCCTTTCCAAGGCTATCTTGAAGAAATATTCAGAAACTTCAGGAGAAACTCTATTTGACGTGACGGATTTTTTGGCGATCCCCGGATGCGGACTTTCGGGGAAAATTTTCATTCAAGGTAAGGAAGAGATTTTGTGGGGAGGGTCGGCGAAGTTCATTGGTGAAAAGATTTCCCTTTCCCAAGAAACGCGCTTGCGAATAGACGCTTTGTCCGGCGAAGGCGCAACGCCGATTTTGTTCGCTTTGGAAAATCGTTTTTTGGGAATGATCGCCGTGGCGGATAAAGTGCGCCCGGATGCGGCGGAAGCTCTTGCCAATTTGAAATCAATGGGCGTTCAAGTGGTGATGCTTACCGGAGACAACTGGCGTACGGCAAAGGCGGTTGCCAAAAAAGTTGGCATTGAAAAGGTCATTGCAGAAGTCTTTCCCGGAGAAAAAAACGCGGAAATTCAAAAATTGCAACGTGAAAACCATACAAAAGTTGCCATGGTCGGCGATGGCATTAATGACGCTCCTGCTTTGACTCAAGCCGATGTGGGAATTGCCATTGGAGCCGGAGCCGATGTCGCGATTGATGCCGCCGATATCGTGCTGGTGAAGAACCGCTTGCAAGATGTGGTGACCGCCATTCGTTTGAGCCGCAAGACGATTCGCAATATCCACGAGAATTTGTTCTGGGCTTTTGTCTATAATGTGGCGGGGATTCCGCTTGCCGCAGGCTGTTATTACCACCTGTTCGGGTGGACGTTGAATGCGACTTTTGCCGCTTTGGCGATGAGCCTTTCGAGTTTTTGCGTGGTCATGAACGCTTTGCGCTTGAATTTTTTCAAAGTTCCGGAGGTTGTCAACGGAACAAAGTTCAAATCCATTTCACCTGAGGAGAAAAAGATGGTGTTGAAATCGAGAACGCTCAAAGTCGAAGGAATGATGTGTTCGCATTGCGAAGCGCATGTAAAAAAAGCCCTGGAGGCGCTTCCCGGCATTGAAAAGGCGATGGCGAATCATCAAAACAATTCGGTTGAAATCGAATGTTCTTCGATGCCTTCTGAGGAAAATCTTCGGAAAGCCGTTGAAGAAGCCGGCTACGAATTCAAAGGTTGATTTTCTCCAAGAATTTTTCAAGCGGCGGAAGGGCGCTGTTTGCCGCAACCTGGATACTTTCCAGATTTTCTCCGGGAAATTTCGGGGATTTCGCGGCCTCCAACGCTAACGCAATTCCCGCTTTGATGTTCTGGGCGACAATTTTCAAATGGTCACGTTTTTCCGCATCGCCTGTGGCGTTTTCAAGTTCTGCGAGGAACCATTTGACATAAAGGGAAATTTCCGTGGCGAACATGTGCGGTCTCGTTTTGGAAATCAGGGTATCGTTTCTTCCGTAAATGAAATCCACCATTTCGATTAAGGAATAGTTGCGGTCAAAAAAAGCGATGTTGGGACCTGGGCAAATGTCAGGGGGCGCTTCGAGTTCGTTTGCAATTTCCAATGCGATTAAAGCGGAATTTCCCAATTCATGGCAAATGCAGGTTTTTTCCAGGACAAAGTTTTTTTGCCGGGATTTTTCCTTTTCGGAAATGTTTTGGGACTCTATCTGTGACAATTTCCGTTTTTGATATTCGCGGCTGGCCGTGCAGATGGGCGTTGTTGAAAATTCCGTGTTGTCTTGCAAAAATCCTTTGACGCAAAGCGCTCCGGGAATTCCACGTTGAATTTTTTCCAAACGGTCGCATTCGGCGCCGCAGGTTTTCAGATGACTAAAGGGAACGCCTAAGGGAGACGCGTGACTTTGACTGATGTCATCTTCTGTTGCAATCGCCAACAGGTTCCGCGTTTTTTCGTCGACGAGAGTCGCTTCGGGAACAAGGAGAAAGGGCGAGCCCCAACCGCAGCGGTCCATTCCGTAAACGTCCATCAGGCGTTTGGCTTCTCCGTAATTGCCGATGCCGCCCTGTGCGCAAAACCGGGGCTGAAGTGGAACTTTCAAACGGTTTAAATCCCATCCGTGAGAGGTGTAATATTTTTCGACAGGCTTTTGAAAATCGGATAAGAGCTTGCCTTTCTTTTCGGAGAATTCTTTTAAAATCGAGGGTAAAAGTTCTCCCTCCGCCGGGAACAAATGACCGCCGCAGTTGAGACCGGATTCAATGCGGTATTCGCTGATTTCAAGACCTTTTCGCGAAAGAAATTTTCCTTGGATGTATGCCGAACGGAAATCCGAAATTTTAAGCGTGATTTTTTTGTCAAAAGAGCCTTCGTTGTTTCGGTAAAAGCAGGGGTATTTTTCCATTTCCGCAAATAGGGATTGGTTGATGCCTGCGCTTAAAATAAGGCTCGTGTTGCCGCGAAGGTCGGATTCCGCATAGCCGCGGAGGGCCTCTTTGGCATCGTCAAATCCGTCGCGGTCCAATTTCACCATGATGTTTACATCGATGGCGCCTGCTGTCATTTGAGACGAAAGAAATTCTTCTTCTTGGAATCGAGAGCTCCCTTGGGGTGTCGAAAGCATTTGAAAATAACGCGCCCGCAAAGAATCGTCGGCGGGCAGAAGCCGAAAATAAAGATCTTTTTCGGAATTGCCGTTAAAAGGAGCCTTTAAAACACGTTGAAAGTTTTGCTTGGCGACGTGATTCACCAAATTCAGGTAGTGCAAAATGCGCAGGGCGCGGGCGTGTGGCGTTTTCGCCGGGACTTTTTCGTACGGCAGGGAATGTTCTTCGGCGTAGTGAAGTCCAATTTGTTCTAACAAGCGGTCGTCGACAAGGGATATTGCCGAATCGATTCCGAGGTGAGAAACCCGCATTGGTGTGTCGGCGGTAAAACAGGTTCCCATGACGGGAATGTGAAAATGGTGAGGCATGGAATTAAACTAGAAATTTCCCTGCCACAAACCTTTTCTGAATTTCCATTCGAATAAAATATTGCTGTGGCGGTCTGTCCGCAAGATGCGTGAAGAGTCTCCCGTGACAAGAGTCAGTTTATTCAAGGTCGTTGGGGTGGGATGCCCATAAGAGTTTTCCCTGCCGACGGAAATGACGGCGATTTTCGGAGCGATCTGTTCCAAAAAATGGAGCGAGGAACTGTTTCCGGAACCGTGATGGCCGACTTGTAAAATTTCGGCACGTAAATCGTGGGATAAATCCAAAAGGCTTTCTTCGGCGTCAGATTCCAAATCTCCGGTGAGAAGGACGCGGAATGTTCCGTCCGATATTTGCAAAACAACGCTTGCGTTATTTCCTGTGAATTTTGCAAATTCCGATGGCCAGAGTACTTTGCAATTCCAATCGCCGCAGGGCAGGGATTTCCCGCGTTGCACTTTGATTGCCTGGGCGCGGAATCGTTTTGACAGGTTCAAAACGCTGTCCCTGAGCCAAATTCCCCCAGAGTCCGGACTGTAAAAAATCGTATCGATGGGGATGTTTCCGTTCCACTCTAAAAGTCCGCCGACGTGATCCCTGTGCCAGTGGCTGATGACGGCGAAATCCAAATGGCGGATGCCGCGGCTTTGCAAAGAATCCCAAAATCCGACGGAATCGTTTCCGCTGTCGTAAACGGCGGCGAAGTCGTCTTCTTTTATTTGAAACAGGGCAGAAAGCCCCTGTCCCACGTCAATAAATTCCACCGAGGCGACTTTGTGGTTTGCGACTTCCGGCGAAACGTTTTTTGCCGAATTGCATGCGCAAAAGAATGCGGAAAGCCACACGGTTTGCCATAAAAAGAATCTTTGCATGATTTCTCCTTGAAATATCCAAAGAAGAAGACGCTCAAATGGAAAGAATGAGGAAGCGTAAAAAAGTTTTTTCCAAAAGAGCTTAGAATTCGCCTTCGCCATCGGGGAAGTGGGGATGAATTTGAAAAAATGGGGGATTTTTAGTAAATTTTAACTGCTATGCAATTACCCAAGTACAAAAAGAAAAAACGTGTTAAGCTCAAGATTTGCCAAGAACCCGGCTGCGGCGTAGAATTTTGGGGCCATCCCATTGCCAAATATTGCGATAAACACCGGGATTTTAAAAATCGGCAAAAACAGAAGAAAGAAGTGGAAAACATTGAATCCAAAAACATTGTTTTTCGCCACAATTACACGGATGTCGTGGACCTCAAGTTCCGCTGCTGCTTGGATGGTTGTGAAAATCTCTTTGAAATCAAGGTTTTCCCGAAACAATTCATTTATCCGCGTTTTTGCAACGAGCACCGCAACGATTTCAAACGGGAAAATTTCATCCGTTTAATGCGTCGTCGGGAAAGCGAGGAATAATTCAAAATTAACCCTTTGAATTTCTCCGCGGTTTTATTATATTTTGTCCGCTCCTTTCTGGTGGGTGTAGCTCAGATTGGTTAGAGTCCCAGATTGTGATTCTGGTTGTCGTCGGTTCGAGTCCGATTACCCACCCTTGAAATCCCCTGCGTATTTGCGCGGGGGATTCCTGTTTTAAACTCTCTATTCGGAGATGTCGCGGTCGAATTTGATCCGCCAAAGCGCATGGCCGCTGTCTTTGAATTTTTTTTCGAATGCGGAAATCGGAGTGTCGGGCATGAACTCTTCTTTTTGAATCCGGGCGTTCAGCTTCAAATGCCTGTTGGCGATTTCCAGAGCGAAATGGAATTCGTCTGCGTAAATTTCCCAATTCGTGCGCATTTCAAGATGAGGGGACAGTTGCGTTAAAATGGGGAATATCGGGTGTGCGTGAAACCGGTAGCGGAGTTCGGATTGTTTGGGCCAGGGATTCGGATAGAACAATGCGTGAAAAAGAATGTCCCAGCCGGATTCGAAGGCGAGCTTCCAAAAATCCAGCAGCTCAGCCCGTATGTAAAAAAGATTCTTGGGGAGTTCTTCGGACGTTTCGATGTGGGCGTCCGCTTTGGAAAGCCGGACTTCGGATTTGTCGATACCGATGACGGGATTTTGCGGAAACCGTTTGGCTAAGGCGATGGTCGAAAGTCCTGTTCCGCAGCCGGAGTCCAGGACAACGGGCAGATTGAAGCGGGAACGGAATTTGTCTGCAGCAGCAAATGCCGCTTTCGTGTGTTCCGCGATTGGACGGTGAAATTCGGAATGCAAATAACGCAAGACAAGTTTTTGCAAATCCTTGTGGATGCCGCTCTGGTTGCTTTCGACTTTTTTTGAATTGTTCATCGGAATCTCTTTGAAAATGGGCATCGTTGACAAAACGGTTCGACGAGTTTTCGGGAAAGGAACCCTTCGCGGATGCGCTTTGCCCTTTCTCCACACAAAACCGTTTCGAATGATTCTTCGGGAAATTTTCCCAAGGGAATGTTTCCCCGGTAATCCAGGCAACAGGGAACGACTCTTCCATCGCTTAAAACGGCGCACTGGTCGATTGTTCCGTGACATGTTCCGCATTCACGAATGTCGCCGTTCCCTTCGGGCCATTCAAATCGGGAATCCCTGTGCAGATAAATTCTTCCTGCAATCGGAATGCTTTTGTGGCGGACGGAAAATTTGGCCGGGGAGAGTTCTTTTTCAAATTCTCCAGAAAGAATTTTGAAAACAGAAGAGTTCCAGTTGTCGGAAAGAACGTCGGCGGAGTCGTTCCAGAGCCTGAAATTCAAATACACTTCGGGGCGTTCTTTTTGCAGCCGTTTTGCAAAAGCAATTGTTTGGGCCAAGAGCTGCTCCGCTTTTTCGTTGGGCATGTATGCGTAAGCGTGCGTCGAAAAATTTACCTGGCGAAGAGAACGGGAGCCTAGGATTTCGTTCTCATATTTTGAAATCAAAGTGCCGTTTGTCGTCAGGTTCAATTGAAAATCCGCTGGTTGGATGGCGCGGAGTATTTCGGGAAAATGCGGATGCAGCAGCGGTTCGCCCAACACGTGCAAAAAAATTTCGGAGACGTTTCCCTTTAACCTGTTTAAAACATTTTTGAAAAAGTCGACAGGCATTTCGCTCCGCTGTTCAAGCGTTGCGCTGGGACAAAATGGGCATTTCAAGTTGCAGCGTTCCGTGATTTCAACGTAGGCGTATTTCACGCGGAGCCTTTAAGTCAGTGCAATTTTTTCATGTCGAGTTTGAGGAGGACGGCGGCGAGAATCGCGGCGACCGTATCGGAAATCGGAGCGGCCATGAAAACGCCGTGCAATTGGAAAAAACAGGGCATGATGAGCAAAAACGGAATGAGAATGATCATTTGACGGCTCATGTTCAAAAGCATGGATCGTCCAGGTTTTCCTGTTCCCTGAAAATAGTTTCCGCAGATCATGCTGACGGCTATCATTGGCATGGCGAATAGGAATGTCCGCATCGCCTTACAGGAAAGTTCCAGAAGTTGAGCATTGTCTCCGCTGAAAAAATGAACGAACCATTCGGCATTCGTCTGCACCAAAATCCAGCAGACGGTCATCCAGCTGACGCTGACAAGAAGCATTACCTTGAGTGTTTTTTTGACGCGGACAAAAAGTTTTGCCCCGTAATTGTATCCGATAATGGGCTGCCCGCCTTGGACAAAACCCATCACTGGCATGATGAGCATCATGGCGATACTGTTCGCAATGCCGAATGCGGATACAGCCATGTCGCCGCCGTAAGGGGATTCGTTCCCGTAATGGACAAGGCTTTTGTTCAAAATGACATTCATCAGGCTGTTGCAAATTTGCATGATGCTTGGAGGAAGCCCCATGATAAAGATGCGCCGGACATAGGGAAAACTCAAATGCATCAGTTTCCAAGAAATTTTGATCGGAGTCGATTTCTTGAAGAAGAATTGCATAACGAAAATTGTCGTTATCGCTTGGGAAAGGACGGTCGCCCAAGCAGCCCCCTCGATTCCCCAATGGAACTGAATGATGAAGAGCCAGTCGAAAAAGATGTTCAGCCCGGCACCGATGAGGTTTCTGAACATTGCCGTTTTCGGATGCCCCAGGGAGCGGATAAAGTGATTCATGCCCGGAGTCACGGTCTGGAAAACGGCTCCGAACAGGATGATTCGCATGTAAGATGAGGCGTAAGGGAGAGTTTCTTCGCTCGCGCCAAAGGCGACAAGCAACGGATCCATGAAAATTTCGCCCAGAGTCAGCGAAATCACGGCCATGAGGATGAGCAACGTGAAGGCGTTGTTTAAGATGAGGGACGCTTGCCCGTATTTTTTTTCTCCGAGGCGGATGGCGAAAAGGGTGTTTCCGCCGACTCCGATGATGATGGAAAGCGCCATGATGAAAAGGCTGATGGGAAAGCAAAGCGTGATGCCTGCGATTCCCAAGTAGCCGACTCCCGCCGCGACAAAGTAACGGTCCGTGATGTTGTAAAGGGACTCTACAATCATGCTGATAATGGCGGGAACGGAAAACGCGAGCAGCAAACGGGGAATGCTTGCGCTTCCGATGGTATTTAAACGGGAATTTTCAAATTTTGAATTCACGGCGTTCAATTTAGAAATATTCGTTTTACGGTCAACTTTTGAAGGGAAGCAAAATTTTTTACATCACGGGGTTGGCGTTTGAATGGCGCTTTCGCGGAATGGAGCGGCGATATTCAGCAAAATTTGAACCACCGCTTCCATGCCTTCTTTTGTCACGTGTTCGAATGGACCGTGGAAGGCGTAACCGCCCGTGCCCAGATTTGGACATGGGAGCCCCGCAAAAGAGAGCTTTGCCCCATCGGTGCCGCCGCGGATGGGCTTTTCTATCGGATTGAGTCCCGCTTTGCGGATAGCCGCCATGGCGCGGTTCAAAACGGAGGGATGATTTTTCAAAACTTGTGCCATATTGGCGTAAGACGGCTTGATTTCCACAGAGACGGTCTTTTGGTCTGGAGTTCCGCCGAATTTGGAATTGAAAATTTCAGCGAGTTGCTTCAAATAGGACTGCCGTTTTTCAAATTGCAGCTGGTCGTGATCCCGGATTAAGTATGTGAGTTTTGCGTTTGAAACACCGCCTTCCAAATGGATCAAATGATAAAACCCTTCCCGATTTTCCGTTGTCGCGGGCGTTTCGTTTTTGGGGAGAGTCGATACGATTTCCGCCGCGATGAGAGCCGCGTTTTTGAGGACGCCTTTTGCTTCTCCCGGATGAACGCTTTTCCCGTGGATTTCGAAAGTCGCCGTCGCCGCATTGAAATTCTCGTAAGAGATTTCCCCCTCTTCGCCGCCGTCGACCGTGTAGGCGTATTTCGCCCGAAAATACGATAAACCGAAACGGTCCGCGCCGCGTCCGATTTCTTCGTCGGGAGTAAATCCCACCCAAATTTCACCATGGGGGAGTGGCCGCGGCTGAGCCTTGTTCAAACGTTCCATTGCCGTCACGATTTCTGCTATTCCCGCTTTGTCATCGGAGCCTAAAAGGGTTTTCCCATCTGTCGTGATAAGCGTTTTTCCTTTCATCAGGGCGAGCTCCGGAAATTCTGCGACTTTGAGCGTTTCCCCGGAGCCTTTCAACAATACGTCTTTTCCATCGTAATTTTCAATGACTTGGGGATGGACATTTTCCCCTGAAAAATCCGGAGCGGTGTCCATGTGGGAAATGAACCCGATGGGAGGCTCTTGTTCAAAGCCCGGCGTCGCCGGGAGCATCCCGTAAACATAGCCGTTGGAATCCACGGTGACGCGGCTCATTCCGATGGCTTTCAATTCGTCCGCCAGGTAATGCGCAAAGTCCAATTGGGAATTTGTGCTGGGGCAGGAATCCGAATTTTCGTTGGATGTTGTCGTAAAACTTGTGTATTGGAGAAAACGGGATAAAAGGTTCATGCTGAAAATTTAGAAACGGAGACGTTTTGTTGTTAGGCTTTCTAAAAACAAAAGACCTTCCCGAAGGAAGGCCTTGAATAATTTTGCCGGAGCTTATTTGGCGAGTTTGGAAAGCGTCGCGGTGATGGAATCTTTCTGGCTTTCAAAATTCTTGAACGTGTTCAGAGAACCGTCTTCTTTGACGATGTAGGCTTTGGGAACGTAACCGTCGCTGTAAAGTTCGCCGAATTCGCGTCCTTCATCAAAGAAAACATCGATGTTCGCTTCTTCGAGTTTGAAGTTCTCGATGAATCCGCGAATGTCGCGTTTGTTGTTGCCGCCGCTGGCGACTGCGATGGTCTTGATGCCTTTGTCCTTGAAGCTTTCGGCGATTTTCTTGACTTCGGGCGTGGCGTGGCGGCAATGTCCGCAGGTCGTGGAAAAGTAGAAGATGAAGAGGGGCTTGCCCGAATAAGCTTCGAGATTTTTGGCGCTCAGATTGATGCCTGTGACTCCCACTTGGAAGTTCATCTTGGCCTGAGTGCCATCGGAAAGGGTGTCGCCCCGCAAATTGGCGACTTTTTCTTTGATGGCTTCTTCTTCTTTGCGCGCTTTTTCAATGGCCTGTTTCCGTTGTTCTTGAAGTTGGTGGTTGAAACGTTCCCCAACGACGCGGAGCGTGTCTGGCGAAAGTTGCAGTTTTTTCGTTGTGTCGGAAACATTCGCCTGGGCATCCCGGATGGCTTGACGGAAAGCGGACAAGTCGAGATCTAATGCGGATTGCTTGGTGATGGCGGCGAATTGAGTTCCGAATTGTACGCCCAAAAGATATGACGCCTTGTTTTGTTCTTCGGTTGTCATGGGCGCGGGCTTTTCGGGCGCTTTGACGGGGATTGTGTCCGAGGAATCTTTTTGCGGCTTGAAATTTTTGAATGCGTAGAGTGCCCGGGAACGGTCGTTCATCATGTTGGCTGTCGCCTGCATCACGGAATCCGGATGTTTCAGTGTGAACGCGGAATCGTTTGCCATTTTGAATCCATCGCCAATGGCGCTGAAGAACGTGGGCTCTTCAATTGAAAATTCGAGCTGGTTTTGCGAAAGATTGTGCAATTGCAGCCCGGCCTGGGAACCCAACAGATAGGCGATTTTGACTTCGTCTTTGGCATCGGGGGTAATGTTCACTTGGTCTTTGACTTGAGTATTGCAAGCTATCAAAGAGATGCTTGCCGCAGCGAATGCGAATTTCTTTAAGTTCATTCAATGCCTCCTTGGCATTATGTTTTGGGCATAAATTAGAAAATTTCTGTCGCTTTGCTTTGAATTGGAATTAAATTCGGAATTTTGGGCTGGTGTTTCAGTCGTTTTCCGAAGAATGGGAGTTCTTTGAAGCTCTCGGAATATTTCCGCTTTTGCCGAATGCGGAAAGGCCTTGATATTTTTCTAAATTATGGGCATTATGAAACTTTCCCAGTTTTTTTTCACCACGCTCCGCGAAACGCCGAGCGATGCGACCATGCCCAGCCACATCTTTTTGATGCGGGGTGGTTACATCAAACCTCTTTCTACCGGAATTTTCAGCTATTTGCCCATGGGATTCCGCGTCCTCAAAAAAATTGAAAATCTGATTCGCGAAGAAATCAACGCCATCGGGGGAATCGAAGTCGATTTGCCCGTTGTGCAAACGGCAGAACTTTGGAATGAATCGGGCCGTTACACGGCGATTGGCGAAGAACTTCTCCGATTTAAGGACAGGAACAACCACAACATGGTCCTGGCGATGACTCACGAAGAAGCGATGACAGACCTTGTCCGCTATGTTGTCTCCAGTTACAAGCAATTGCCGTTCATGCTTTACCAGTTCAAAACGAAATACCGCGACGAAGCCCGTGCGCGTGGCGGACTTATCCGCGTCCGTGAATTTCTGATGAAAGACGGCTACAGTTTCCACACTTCGCAAGAAGATTTGGACAAGCATTACGAACTGGAATACAAAGCGTATCAAAGAATTTTCCGCAAGGTGGGCATTGAACCTGTCATTGTGCAATCCGATACAGGCATCATGGGCGGTAAGGTGGCGCATGAATTTATGCTTGACACGCCCAACGGAGAAGATTATTTGATTCTTTGCAAACATTGCGGCTATCAGGCGAATCGTGAAATCGCCACGTTCGAACGCGAACCTTATCAGGGGAACGCCGAAGCGGCTTTGGAAAAGGTGGAAACGCCGCATGCTTCGACAATTGAAGAACTTTGCGAATTTTTGAAGGTGAAACCGGAATCGACCGCCAAATGCGTCTTCTTCGACTTTGGCGGAAAACTGGTCACCTGCCTTGTTCCCGGAAATTTAGACGTTTCCGAAATCAAGCTTCACAATTTGCTCAAAGCCAAGGAACTTTATCCTGCCGAGGATTCCCTGATTGAAAAGTGCGGCATGGTTCCGGGATTTGCAAGCCCGATCGGGGCGCACGATACAACGGTCATCGTGGACTCCGCCCTTGAAAATTCGTGGGATCTTGTCGTCGGAGCGAATGAAAAGGGCTTCCATTATCTTCATTGCAATCCGAAACGCGATTTGAAAAATTATCAGGTGGCGGACATTGCCGAAGCGGAAGGCGGCTGCAAATGCCCCCAATGCGGCGAGCCGCTTTCTGAAACCCGAGGCATTGAACTGGGCAATATTTTCAAATTGGGAACCAAGTTCTCGAACAGCATGGGGGCGACTTTCCTCACGCCAGAAGGCAAAAGCGAACCGATTGTCATGGGTTGCTATGGAATTGGAGTCGGACGTCTCATGGCTTCTGTTGTAGAAAACAGCCACGATGAATTTGGTCCGATTTGGCCCAAAAGCATTGCTCCGTTCCATGTGGAAATCGTGAATATCACCAAAGACGCGGAAATCGCGGACAAATTGGAAAAAGAACTTTCCGAGGCGGGATTTGAAGTCCTTGTCGACGACCGAGATGAACGGGCTGGCGTGAAATTCAAGGATGCAGACCTTTGGGGAATCCCGGTGCGCATCGCCCTGGGGAAAAAAGGCCTTGCCAATGGTCAAGTGGAATGGAAGTTGCGCTCCGAAAAGGAAATGACGATGGTCAATCTTTCGGATGTCGTTTCTAAAGTTCGGGAATATTACGCAGAATAAAATTCAACGGAAAAACCAAAGCGTCCCTTTTTGAGGGACGCTTTTTGTATAAAGAAAATCACCAGCTAGGATGGTGTTCCTTTTTTCAGCGGTTACCGAACGACCAATGCGGCGAGGGAAAGTTCTAATCCCATTCGGCTGTCGCAGATGCCGTTTTTGATGTCGCTGTCGAGTTCTCCCAGGCGTTTGATGATGCGGCAAAGAAGTTTGATTGGCCAATTCATCGCCTTGCGCGGTTCGCCGTTTTTTTCAAAGAGCCATGCGTTGGCGCCGAGGGCTTGGGCGATTTCTTTGACAGGCATCTTTTTTTCTAACATGGTCCGGATGTGGAGAAGACGCACGGCATAAGATTCGAGGGCAGAAATGATTTGAACGCCTTCGACTCCGGAATCCAAAAGTTCGCGCAGCTTTTTCACATATGCGGCAGAGTCGCGGTTCCCGAATGCGTCGCGAATTTCAAAAGCGGCGATTTCACGTTGGGGGGCGATCATCAGCTTCGCTTGGGCGTGGGAGATGATTTTCCCTTGAGGATCCAACAGCAGAATTTTTTTGAGCTCAGCATCGATTAACGCCTGATTGGTTCCCAGGGCGTTTGCAACGTATTCGGCGGCAAGCGGTTCTATGCGCCGTCCCAAATCGGTTTCGCAATGCAACGTAACCCATTTCGCCATTTCGTAATCGCGGGGCGATTTGCATTCTTTGATCTTGGCGATTTCGTGCAGGGACTTGTAGAGCTTGCTTGTCTTGAGCAGTTTTTCAAAATCGAATAGCAAGTTCGCATCCGGCTTTGTTTTGAACCAGGCTTCCAAGGCTGCAGAATCGTCTGATTTGAGAGCTTCCGCATTGCGGACGACAACGGCTTGCTCGGCGGCGAACAAAGAACAGGAATCGCAAGATTCTATCACGACATCTGCGACAGAAGGAATGTTCGAATCGTTTGCAAAAACGATTTTGCGCGCAAGGGAATCGTCTTTGCGGTCGCCAAGGGTCTTTTCCAAAAACTGACCAATCAGACGCTCTTTTTCAAATTCGCTGTCTCCGATAAGGACGACTATCATGGAGTTCGCCTTTTATTGAACATCCAGGATTTCGAAAAGATTTTTTCCTTTCGGCGTGATCACTTCGGCGATTTCGCCCTTCTTTTTGCCGAGAAGCGCTTTGCCGATGGGGCTTGTAAAGCTGATTTTCCCATTGATGGCGTCAACGCCTTCGGGGGAGACTATCGTATACGTGATTTCCCGGTTCGTCTTTTTATTCAAAAGTTTGACCGTCGCGCCAAATTTGATTTCTCCGCCTTTGCTTGCGTCGTACTTGATAATGACGGCGCGGGCGACGCGGTCTTCGAGATAATTGATACGGGATTCGATTTCGCCTTGGCGGTCTTTTGCGGCATGATAGGCGAAATTTTCGCTCAAGTCGCCTTGGGCACGTGCTTCGGCGATTTCGTCAATGATTTTGGGGCGTTCCACTTTTTTCAAGTGGTCCAATTCCTGCTTGAGCTGATCGTAGGTTTCTTGGGTAACGGGTATATTGTCCATATTGGGATAATATAAAATTTTCGAAGAACTTTGACGCGTCGTCTTTTTCGGGGAGCTTGATTCGGAGGCTTGCCGGCAATTCCAAGGGGACCTGCGCAAGAGGCTTGGACAAAAAACGGAAGATGGCGGGAGTCGTTTGGGAATACGGGATACGGGCAAAATAAAGAATGCAAAATTAGTTAGATTTGGGCAAAGACAATTCAAGTCAAAGGAAGACTCTCTATGCTGAAGATTCGGAAAAATGGCGGTGTCTGCACCCCGAAAGGATTTACCGCATCTGCTTATACGGCGGGAATTAAAGCTAGCGGAAAGCCGGACATGGCTCTTCTCAAAAGTGAAAAATCGGCGCGGTGTTTTGCCGTGTTCACTACGAATAAAGTAAAGGCGGCTCCGGTACTTTACGACAAATCCATTTTGGAACATGCGCATTTCGCTTCAGCGGTGATAGTCAACAGTGGAAACGCCAATGCGTGCACAGGACCTCAGGGCCTTGCCGACAGCGAACGGACTGCGGCTCTTGTCGAGGAACAGCTGGGGCTTGCCCCCAAAAGCGTTCTGGTGTGCAGCACGGGAGTTATCGGGCATCCGATGCCGATGGATAAAGTCGAAGCGGCCATTCCGCACTTGGTGAAAAATCTCCACGGCGAAGAACAGGCTTCGACGGAATTTGGAACGGCCATTCTCACGACGGACCGCGTGCTGAAATCGTTGGCGATAGACGTGGAAACGTCGCTGGGAGTTGTTTCGGTGGGCGGTTGCTGCAAGGGCAGCGGCATGATTCATCCGAATATGGCGACGATGCTCGCATTCATTACCACGGATTTGGGATTGCCCTTGGACTTTTTTGCCGAATTCCGCGCAGACGTTTCGGACTCTTTCAACGCGATTACGGTAGATGGGGACACGAGTACAAATGACACGTGCATCCTGCTTGCGAACGAAGCTTCGGGCATCCGGTATGAAAACCTTTCCCTGTCAGAAAAGGCGGACTTCCGCAAAGCCCTCATGATGGTGATGAAAGAATTGGCGAAAAACATTGCCCGCGATGGGGAAGGTTCGACCAAATTCATTGAAATCCGCGTTGAAAAAGCGGAAAGTCACGCCGATGCGCTGAAAATGGCGCGATACATTGGCACCAGCAATTTGGCAAAATGCGCCATGTTCGGAGAAGATCCCAACTGGGGACGTATCCTTTCTAGCGCAGGTTCAAGCGGCGCGAATATGGTTGCCGACCAGACCGATCTTTATTTTGGAGACGTTCAAGTTCTCGCTTCGGGCCGCCCGGTGGATTGCGACCGTCAAAAACTGGAAGCCGTCGTGAAGCAAAAAGAATATACGATTCGAGTCGTTTTGAATATCGGCGAGGCTAGCGCATCTGCCTATACTTGCGATTTGAGTTATGAATACGTCAAAATCAACGCTGAGTACACGACGTAACGGATTCGGCTAAAGGTTCGCCCAACAGGGCGAACGTTTCCGCGTTGAAAATGCGCACGTCAAGGATTTGACCGATGGAAAAATCTCCTCGGAGAGCCACGGGCCTGTAAGCGTCATCGCGGGCTATCATCGTCCCCGGACGGGAACCGGGCTTTTCGACGGAAACGCGTTCCTCTTTGCCGATGCACGAGCGGTTGTTTTCAAGTGCGATTTGTTGAAACAGGCTTGCCAGTTCCGCCGAGCGCGCATGGCGCTCTTCTTTCGGAATGGAATTCCGAAAGGCGAAGGCTTTGGTGCCTTCGCGCGGAACGAACCGTGTAATATTGCAAATGGAAGGGCGGACGGATTTCACCAATTCAAGACTTTCTTCGAAATCTTTGCGGGTTTCACCGGGGAATGCGACGATGATATCTGTCCCCAAAGTCAAGTCGGGAAATTTTCCGCGGAACGCTTCGGCGATTTTCAAAAAATCGGCGCTGGAATGCCGGCGGTTCATCTCGCGCAAGATACGGTCGCTGCCGCTTTGAACGGGAATGTGTATAAACTTGTATAAATGTTCGTCTTCAAAAGTATCGAGCAGATAGTCCAGATAGCGCAGAGCGTGGCGCGGATTTCCCATGCCCAGACGAATCCGGTAATTTCCTGGAACACGGACGATGATGCGCTGCAGCAATTCTGCCAAGTTGGTGTGCAAATCGAATCCGTAACAGCTTGTGTCTTGACCGGTCAGAAAAATTTCTTTGGCACCGTGTTCCACTTTTTGCGCAACCCGCCGGATGATGAATTCGGGGCTGGCGCTTTTCAAAGTCCCCTTGACAAGTCGCGTGGAACAATAACTGCAAGAGTCTAGACAGCCTTCTTCGATGTTGACGATTCCGATTCCCGCGTGGCTGGAAAGCGTCTGGAGCGAGTCGTAACGCTTTTCGGGCAAATTCAAATGGTGCAAAAATTCAGCGAAAGCACTTTCGCTTTGATGCGCATCTTTGGGTCCGAATAAAAAATCGGGATATAAATCGGAAAGGGACCGTTTTAAATCATCCGTGGCGCATCCTGTCACCCAGATTGGCACGTGGGAAAATTGCGCCCGAATCTTCTTGGCGAGTTTTGTCGCGCTGGAAATTCCTTTGACGGTGCAGGCGTTCAATACGATGGCATCTGGCGTTTCCGAAGGCATTTCAAAGGAAACTTGAAAACCTTCTTTGGCGAAACGTTCTCCGATTTCTTCGCCATCGCCGAAATTGGCTGCGCACCCTTCACTGAGAACGGCTACTTTTCGATGCATTGAAGAGTTGCTCCGGGGTAGTAGGCTTCGAGAATTTCTTTGAAGCTTTGCCCCGCTTTGGCGCGGGCGCGGGCGCCCATCTGGCACATTCCGATTCCATGGCCAAATCCCGAACCGTCTAGCACCCAGACTTTTCCGTTTTTAGAAATGTCAAATTGGGCGGAGGGGAGAATCTTGGAGCCTTCTTTGAAAAGCCAACGGACACGGTCGCCTTTTACGGTAAACAACCCTTTGTCGGTCAAGACTTCCAGTTCATCGATGCGTCCGCCGGGAAACTTTGATTTGATTTCCAACTGTTGAATCCCTTTGAATTCCGATTTTCCGCTGGCCCGGGCTTCTTTGAAATTTTTGTGGAACAGGGAAACCAATTCTTTTTCGTTGAAAACCTTTTTCCACGCTGTATAAGAACTTGCCGCGCACCATGCCGTGTCTTCGCTTTTCATGTCGCTCTGGCTTTTCAGGTAGGTCACGGGAGCAAGTCCCCAAACTTCGACGCCTTCTGTATGGCCGCCACAGGTGGAGTGGTAATAGGCTTCGATGAAATTTCCATCATGCGAAAGTACGATTCCCCTCGTGGAATCAATCGCTGCACTGGGAAGGGGAGATTCGCCTTCGCTGCCATTGTAAACTTGGTCCTGGACGGTTGCGTAAACGTCAAAACCCAGGGAGGCGCGGGAATTGTAATGTCTGTAGGCGTAAGTTCTGGCTGCGACCGCTTGAACTTTGAGCGCTTCGAACATGGATTCGTCCAACTTCCCGATTTCATGGGGAACGACTCCCTTCAGATAATCTTCAACCGGGAGAACGTTGATGATGTTCAGTTTTCCGGACACATTTACAGCCAGCATTTTTCCGCGGTATTCCTTGCCGCCGACAGACAAGCGGTTTTCATCGGCGGGGAATATCCAGACAGAGTCCGATTTGTCGTTTAAACATTGAACGCGGACACCTTTCGCAGAGAGCTTGATTGTTCCCGACTGAAGTTTTCCTTGGGAAGAATCCGCCGTGGTGGCGACGGTGTAATTTTTACCGGAAATTTCCGCTGAGGACTTTCCGACGAGAATGCCCACGCGAAAATCCCTTTTGAGGTTTTCGGGCAAGGCCATCGGGGGAATATCCTTGTCGTCCGAAGTCGCAAGAGTCGCTTCGGCTGCATTTTCTTCGACAGGGGCTGGTGCAATTGGAACGAATGCCACCGAATCCGCGGCGGACGAGCTTTCTATCCAAATGGCGGATGAGGAACTGGAAACGGATGCCGAAGAGAACAGAGCTTCTTCGGGTGGGTCCGTCACCAGCGGCGGGAGCGGTGCACAGCTGACTAGTCCCATCGAAAAAAACAGCAGCGGAAGACGCTTCATTTTTTGTTTCCGGCCTTTTTCTTTTCTTTTTTGACCATGTCGCGGAGGCGGGAACGGTTGATTTCCCGGTCTGCGGTAGAAATCACGTCAACGAAAAGTTTGCCGTCCAGGTGGTCCGCTTCGTGTTGGAAGCAGCGGCACAGGAGGCCTTCGACGTTGTGTTCTTCAACGGTCTGTCCGTTTTCGTCCATGTAGCGGAACCAGATTTTTCCGGGACGGTTGACATTGCAAAAGACATCGGGAACGGAAAGGCATCCTTCATCGTAGGGAACGTCTTCGGAATCGGGTTCGGCGCCCCACTCCGGGTTGAAGATGATGCGCGGAGCGGGTGTTTCGTCTTCGTCGGGACGAGCCGGGTCTATGACGACCAGACGCATGTCTTTTCCGACTTGCGGAGCTGCCAAACCGACACCGCCGGCATCGTACATGGTTTCCAACATGTTGCGGGCCAGTTCGACTAATTCGGGAGTCACCTGTTCAACGCGCTTGCATTGTGTGCGCAGAGCAGGATTGCCGTAAATTTTGATATCCAGGATGGCCATTTATTTTGCCGCTTTCTTTTCGTCTGCCTTGGGGGCTTCCGGGGTGATGACGCGGAGGATGGCGGCCTGTTCAAAGTCCAGTCTGGTGTCGTTTCCGGTTTTGACCGTGACAATGGTTCCTTCGATGGCGAAGACGGTTCCAATGATTCCTGCCGAAGTCAAAACCTGATCGCCTTTTTTCAGCGCCTTGCGCATTTCGTCCAGTTTCTTCATTTCTTTCTGCTTGGGACGGATAAAGAAAAGCCACATGACGACGAACATCAGAATGAACGGAAGGAACATGCTGATGGCGGAACCTTGCTGGGGAGTTTGTTGAGCACCGTCAGCAAAAGCGGAAGCGGCAAGGGCGAGTGTCACGAGGAGGGAATACTTCATAAAAATCCTTTGGTAGAAATGATGCGGGTAATTTAGAAATTTCTGCGGAGGGTCAGCCGTTTTTCATCGCTTCGGGCAGCCGTTTGTCGAGCAACGGGTAAACGCGGTTCAGTTCTGTCAGGTCCTTGACCGATTCCAGGTCTGCACAAAACCTTTCTACCGCCTGGATGTCAGAAATGGATGCGAAATCCGGAACGGTGCGCAAATAACCGCAACGGATGAGGTTCTCGAATTGGCGGCGGCTCAAGTGAAGTCCGGGGAACAGTTTTTGGTATGTAGAAAAGAAATCCTTGGCGAAGACAGAAGAGCAGCCGTTGTCTTCGCGGCCTTTGGTCTTTGCCGCGGAAATAAAAGCGGTCAGCAGTGTTTGATCGTTTGCCGAAAGGAGGGTGTTTGGCAATTTCTTCCCGGCCATGCGGGTCAGTAGCGTCCGGTATAAAAGTTCCGGGAGGTGGCTGCGGTAATAGCGGATCTGGGGCTGCTCGCCGGGGATGAGTTCCGCAATTCCCAATTTGCAAATGGCGCGCAAAAGTTCAAAGGCGTCGTCAAAGCCCAGTCCGTTGATTGTTTTTAAATCTTCCAACAAGGGGAAAAGTTCCAGGGCGCCGTTTTCCGCGTGTTTCAGGCGTTTCGCCGAAAGAAAAAGAAGAGTTGGGAGCGCATGGATTTTGTCCAATTGGGACTTGTTGACTTCCAAATTCCGAACTCTGTCTGCCAAAAAACGCAAAAAGGGATGGAACCAATCGGGCAGCGCCTTCAACGCGTTCGAAAGTTCGGCGTTCGAAAATTCTTCGGCTTCAACGGGTTCCATGGCGCGGAGCGTAAACGGGTGAGGTTCGCCAAACAAAAGGGACGCCTCTCCAACGGTAGCGCCTTGCCCAAGGATTCCTTCGCTCCGGATTTTTGAACCTTCTTTTTTTTGGACGATTAAATTTCCTTTGCGGATAAAGTAAAGCTTCCCGTCCGATTCGCCTTCGCGGAATAAAACGTCGCGCGGAGCCAATTTTTTCATAAAATCCCCTTGATATTGCGTTCGCCGTGAATGGCGCTCAAATACTTGTCGAGGACTTCCGTTTCCAAAAAGAGCTTGTCCGTGTTTTCGACTTCCGAAAAAATTCCCAGTTCCACGAACCGGATGCACACGATGATGTCGGCGCTGGGAACGGTGATTTTCAAATGCTTCAGCCATTCTTCCCGCGAGCGGGTGAACAGCGAATCTTCCATTCCCAAAAATTCCAGACAGGCGCGTTCCCGTTTGGATAGCCCGAAAGCCGGGTACGTTTCATTTCGCCGGAGACTGGACAGGTATTCGGCAAGAATGTTCAGCAATTTCGGCTTGACCGTGAGCATTTGCGCATTCGGCTTGCCGTCTTTGGAGGGTTCCAGTTTGACGAATTTTCGGCGGCAAAGTTCTTCGAGGGCTTCGAGGGTTTCTTTTTTCCCGGAACGGGTTTGCCACATGAATTCTTTGAGAACAAGAGCCGTGTCCAGCGGTTTGCGGTGGGTCCGCAGGGCTAAAAACTTGGCGAAACTTTCCAGGGAACTTGTGTAAATGGGACGGGAGGTTGCCTGTTTCAGTTCTCGCGAACGGTTCGAAAGGGAATTGACGACGGATAGAAGCCAATGGGGAGCCGTTTTCAGCACCCGGGCCATTTCCGATTTGCCGATTTTGACAACGGTCGCCGGTCTGCCGGCGCGGACGTGGCTGGGAAATGGCGTGCCATCCATGACGGACGTGACTCCGAGCAATGAGCCTTGGGGGATATTGTAAAGGATCTTCTCGTCATCGAACGCTTCCAATTCGCCTTCTTCGACAAACAGCATTTCTGACGGAATTTCGCCTTTTTTTAAAACAAGAAAACCCGCTTGGACGACAGTTCGTTCAAGCGGAACGTTTTGAAAGCCTTCTTCGGGATTGCCCGGATTCAACGGGAAACCGCCGTCAGAAATTAATCTTCGCGTTTCTCGATACGGGCGGCCTTGCCGGAGAGCTTGCGCATGTAATAGATGCGGGCTTTGCGGACTTTGCCGGGACGGTTGATTTCGAGAGAGGCAACGCGCGGGCTGTGGACCGGGAAAATACGTTCGATGGCCACGCCGTCTGTCATTTTGCGGACCGTGACTGTCGCTCCGACACCCGAATTCTTTTGCTGGATAACGACGCCCTTGAACGGCTGGATGCGTTCCTTGGAGCCTTCGATGACCTTCACGTTCACCGTGATGGTATCGCCCGTGCGGATGGCCGGGATATCCGTTTTTGTGTTTTCTTGTTGAATCGCTTCGATATTAAGGGACATGTTCTGTGACCTCTGTTATGGTTTGCCAAATTTAGTATCTATTTGGAGTTTTTCGTAGATGTCCGGGCGTCTTTCTTGCGTTCTTTCGTAAGATTTTGCCCGTCTCCACTCGGAAATGCGTTGGTGATGCCCGGAAAGGAGGATTTCGGGAACTTTTTTTCCTTCGAAAACTTCTGGCCGGGTGTAGACTGGCCAACCGAGAACGCCTTGGGCGAAGGAATCCGTTTCTCCAGATTCTTTGTGACCGAGGGCTCCCGGCAAAAGTCTCACAATGGCGTCGGTCAAAAGCATGGCGGGAAGTTCTCCGCCGCTGACCACGAAGTCGCCAATGGAAATTTCCAGGTCGATGTAATTTTCGCGGATGCGTTCATCGATGCCCTTGTAATGCCCACAGACGAGCACCAAATGGCTTTCGGAAGAAAGCGTCTCCGCTATCTGGTGCGAAAGGGGAATGCCGTCTGCTGTCAAGTAAACGACTTTGCCGCCGTTTTCCTTAACGCGGGTGCTTTGGATGGCGTCGGCCAGCGGTTCTGGGCGAAGCACCATGCCCGGTTCGCCGCCGTATGGGGAGTCATCGACTTGACCGTAGTCGTTGATGGCGAAATCGCGCAACTGGATTGTCTTGAACGAAAACAGTCCGTTCTTTTGGGCTCTGCCGACTATGGAGTGTTCCATCGGAGAGAACATTTCGGGGAAAAGGGTGATGCATTCAATGTTCAACATCCGACCCGCCTTCCAAAAAGTTCGTCGAGGAACTTTTCCGAAATGTTTACCGTGCGGTTTCCGCTGTCGATTTCTCCGACGCATTCCTTAATCCACGGGGCGAGGACTTCGCTTCCTTTGTATGTAAAACGGAATGCGTTGACACTCGGCAGGCGCTCAACGGAAAGAACGGTTCCAATGACCGTTCCGCTGTCGCCAATGACGGAAAAGCCTTCCAAGTCCGAAAAATAATACATGCCTTCGGGGGCGGGAATCCGCTCTTCCAGAGGAATGCAAATGTCGGCGTTGACAAGGCTTCGGACCGCTTCGAGAGAATCGTATCCTTTGAACTTGAGCAGCCAGATGTCGCCCGCGACACGGGCCGATTCGACTTCGAGGGCCAGCGATTCGGACGCAATGTTGGCATAGACCGTTGAAAGTTTCTTGCAACGGCTTTTGTCATGCGTCTCCGGCGCGCACTTGATCTCCCCCCGGAATCCGTGAGGGCGCATCAAATGACCGACGACAACCAAATCTTTTTCTGCTGCGATTTCCATGTTTCAAAGAAAAACCCCGTGCAAAAAAACGGCACAGGGCTTTGCGCGCATAAATGACGATTAAGCCTGAGGTGCTTCCGCTGCCGGAGCTTCTTCTGCCTTCGGGGCTTCCTTGGCGGCCTTTTCCGCTTCGAGACGAGCCTTGGCCTTGGGACCGAGCTTCGCTTTCTTCGCCTTGTCAGGACGCGGAGCCGCGGTCTTGCCATCGATAGAACGGCCAGCCTTGATTTCGTGGAACAAATCCATGATGCCGACCTTCTTGAGGAGGGAACGGACTGTGTCGGACGGCTGAGCGCCGGTCTTCAACCACTTGAGAACCTTTTCTTGTTCAAACGTGATGACGGGCTGCTTGTGGTTCGGATCGTAGAAACCGACCTGTTCGATGAAGCTGTCGTTGCGGGCCTTGCGGTTGTCGATGACGACTGCGCGATAAACGGAGTTGTGACGTTTGCCGAAACGGGCGAGACGGATAACTGTTGTCATTGAAAATACCTCTTGTTGATTTTCGGGGACAAATATAGAAAGATTTTTTAAAAATCCGTCCTTTTAGTACAAATTAATTGAAAATGGGCGTGAAAAACGGTTTTCCTCGAAGCGCTTGTAGAGAAAACCGGGCGCAGTTTCGCGCAAGGGATTGCAAAAACGACCATTTCCTTTTTGGAAATGGCCGCAGGTGTGTGTGATAGTGAATATTGTGATGGGTGTCCCCGCTTCTAAATCTAGATGCGGGTGGAAAAATTGAGTAGGGGATTTGAGGAAAAAGTGTTGTAATGTTTTACAACGCATCCGTCAAAGGGCGAAAAGGAGAAGTCCCAGCGTGGGAATCCCGATGGCCGCAGTCGCCGGGAGAATCCTTTTGCGCAAATTGGAATCGCCTAAAAGGCTTGCGAGCAGACATTTTCCGAGTGTATTTGCAAGTCCGGCGATGGCTATCGCTTTGACTGCCGCGTTTGCCGAGATGGACGTTTGTTTTGCCATTTCTAAAATGGAAAGCGTTATCGCGTCCATTTCGGCTAAACCGGTGATAAAACTCGAAGCGAACAAGGCGTCGCTGCCAAAGTATTTTTGGGCGGCATTGGCGATGAACAGGACTAGGGCGAACACGACTCCGAATTTGATGGACGGCAACAGTTCAAAAGGATTCGTAAAATGGGTGACTTGGACTGCGTGTTTGCGTTTGTTTTTTAAGTGCAGGAATCCTGCGTAACAAAGACCGGGAAGGGGTGGGATGAGAAGCGCTAGGGAAAGCTTTGGCGCGGCAGAAGGGAGCAGGGCAACGCAAATCAGGTAAAGGCGCAAGTACATCACCGACCAGGCGATGACAACACCCATGGCCAGGGAGTCCGAATACTCCGGGTTTTCCCGGCTTCGCCGCGAAAGGCTCAGGGTGAGCGCCGTGCTGGAAGCGAGTCCGCCGAAAAGTCCGGTCAGGCCGATGCCTTTTCCGGGTCCAATCCATTTAATCAGGATGTAGCCGACGAAAGAAATTCCCGAAATAAAACAAACGAAGATCCAAACTTTATAGGGAGAAACGACTTCTAGTCCCGGAGGCCCATAAGATTCTTCGGGAAGGATGGGGAGGATGACGGCGGAAATCAGGGCGAATTTGAGGGTGGCGACAATGTCTTCTTTGGAAACCTTGTGGGCGAAGGCGTGCAGAGAATCCTTTAAGGCGAGAAGTCCCAAGATGCATACCGCGACGGCAATGCTTTCCGCCACTTTTCCGTATTGACAAAGCCCGCCCAGCATGAAAACCGCCAACATGGAAACGCTTGTCGTGATGCCTGTCCGGAATTTTGTCCCTGCCGAAAGATGGGTCGCCGACAAAACCAGTCCGAGGACAAGAGATAGGCCGACGAAGGGGGCTGCGGATTCCATCTGAGTTGACATCAGCGCGGCCAGTGCGCCGAGAATGCCTGTCACGGCGAATGTGCGGATTCCCGCCGGGTGCTCTTCGGCGTTTTGAAACGTGTTTTCCCGTTGCAGGCCGATAATCAGGCCGATGGCCAGCGCACAAGCTAATCTGTAGAAAAAGCTGAATTCCATAAGCTCAATCTACATTCATCTGAGGGAAAACGTTTGCGGAAGTCAGCTCCGCGAAATGGTGAATTGCAAAAGAATCATGTTGGAGTGCCAATCGATGGAAGAATAATTTTCGTCTTGAGCGTAGTTGAAGCGGTATGTGCCGACGATTCCCAACGACCAGTTTCTGCTGACCCACCATTCTTTTCCCACTTCGAGTTGGACGGCAAATCCGTAACCGGTAAAAGAATTGTCTTCCCAAAAATCTTCATAGTAAAAAGACTCGGATGAGGTGGTTCCTTCGATGGTGGGCCCTGCCGCAAGTCCAATAAAGAAATTGTTCAGGGGGCCACTGGTGCATGGGATAAAAAGAATGCCTGGCCCTATAAAAAATTGCAGGGCGTTCAAATCGTCTACATCGTCATTGTCGTCGATTGAGAAGCCGGCTGTGAAGGCGAATGTCCCATACAATACGAGATGGGGAGTCAAAGCGCCGCCGAATTTCATGGAGTAGTTTGTGGCCAGGGAATTGTATGAATCCAAATTCGAGGAGTTGTTTTGGACGGTTACACCGTAAAAACCGTATCCTAATTGCATGTTCAGAAAAAATCCATCGTGGACGGGCGTTTCCGCAAAAAGGGCTACCGCCCAAAGAAAACAAATTGTAATGAGCTTTTTCATGCTTCCTCCGTTGATTCTGCTCTGAAAGTTCTGTACAGATAGCTTAAAACGGGCTCGTTGTCAAGAATCTCCGCGAAAATCTTCCCGGAAAGTCTTGTTGGATTAAAAGCTGCGGAAAACTTGTTTTCGGGGGTGGAATTGGGGGGGGCGAAAACGCAGCGGACCGGTGCGTTTTGCCAGTTGAATTTTAAAATCTAGAAGATGGAAATCTTTTTCGCATAGCGGAAGCCGTTCCCTTGGGCTGTCACGATATAGACTCCCCGTTGGGCGTTTTTCCACAGGAATTCGGCGCCGGAGGCGAAGGCTATCTCGTGCCCCGTGATACTGTAAATACGCCATTGGGAATGCCTAGCAGCCGAGAATAGTACGTCAGAGCCGAATCGGGACAGTTTTATGTCACTTTTTGAAGGCGAGAAGACTTGTGGCGCTTTGGTATTTGCCGAGAGAGAAGAAAGGTCGCCTGGGGTTGCCTGCTTGGGGTTGTCGATAGCGTCAATGACGTTTACGAATGTCCCGCTCATCATCGCTGTGCCGAACCAGGCGAGGAATTGGTCGAAGTACATTTCGTTGTGCAGCGTATCTTCCAAACTGCCGGAGGAATCGACGGCGAGGCCGAAGTAGTCCCCGCCTTCATAGAATTTCCCCATTTCTTCGCTAAAAGCAATGCGGTCTGCAGATTCGCCAACGGCTACAGCCGCCGTGGCCCACATTCCTATGGTCAAATGGCTGTGCTCGCGGCGGTAACGCCATGTGTCTGGATTCTTGCTGTCGTTGAAGTCGGTCCAAATGTCCTTTTCGGGCAAAAGTTCGCCGGGATTTTCCAGTTGATAATAATTGGCTGCCGATGCGCCTCCTTTTCCGTTGATGAACGTCAGCGAATTTTTCAAAAATTCCTTGGCGCGGGGTTCGTCAAACCAGATGGCATCAATGGCGATGCGCCATAGAATTCGGATAGCGTCTTTGAAAAAGGCGCGGCTGTCGAAGTAGGCGTTGTATCCTAAGCCGCCCGTCACCCATCCGCCATTGGGTTGCATCCAGTCAGGAATCATTCCCAGATTGTAGGCGGGACTGTTTTTCAAAATCTCGTAACTTTTGTCAACGACCTTTATCCAACGATCGCCGTTGCTGTCGAATTGGGCGAAAATTTTATACCACGCCGGGGAAAAGTAGCCGGGATTTACAAAATCGTTTCCACCCCAACCAGCCCCCGGAGCGAGGATCCCGCTTCCTGTGATTTGCTGCGTTTCCCACATGCAATTGAGAATTTTTTGGGCGTGATCGGCGTAGCGATAGGAAAACTTTGTAGACACGTAATCTTTCCATTTTCCAGAAGAAACAAGTTTGTCTGCAAAAATCAGGGCCAACGCCACATCTTCTTCTGCATCGGAAGCGGCTCCGGTTCCTGTCACATTGCCGTTTGGAGCCATTTGCCAGTTGTAATAGCAACCGCCCCACATTTTCTGGTTGGCGGCTTCCCAGATGCTGTTGAAATGTTCCTGGTCATCGGCGAATAAAGCGACAAGCATTCCGTAGCCAACGCCTTCGCTGACGGCATCCCCCGGCGTTTCGCTTTTGGGACGGTGAATGAGTCCTTTGCCGTTTTCATAAGGGTCGATGTTGCGATGGATCATTCCCTGCCAAGTTTTGTCCAAAGCTTTCTTCCAATAATCCGCATCCACTTTGGGTTGTGCATTGGGCAAGTCTAGGACCGCCAAGGAAAGGGAAAATGCCGTTATGACACAAAAAGGAATGAGTTTCTTGTTCTTCATATACATCCAAAATGGCGCGGGCAAATTGATTGCGAGGCGTTTTAATAGAAAGATATCTTTTAAGATAAAAATTGGGAAGGCCTGTTTTGATGTCGTTTTAAAAAACGGTCTGCAAAACAAGTTGCCGGAGTTGTGGAAATGGGAATTTTGGGGAATGTTGGCGATTTCTTGCCCCCAAATAGAAGGTTTTCAATTGCTGAATGGGGATGACTATTCCTAGATTTAAACAGGTGAACGCATTCATGAAAAAAATTGCAGTGATACTTTTGGCGATTTGTCCGTCTATTTGGGCGGGTGAAAATTCGGATGCGTTTTTTTATTCGGGGAAGGTCCGCGACGGGGGAATTCCGTTGCCGCGGGAAACCAGTTACCAACAGCAGGGTTTCGGAGTGGGACTTGGAGCCGGGGCGCTTTTTCCGAGTGGGAAAAAATGCAATACGCTGGCGCAGTGGCAGGGAACGCTAGAATATTATTATGCGCCGTTTTTAAGTGCGGGCGGGTCTGTTCGCATGTATGGCGGAAACATTGACAAGCAGTACATGATGATTTACCAGCGTTACCACACCCATTTGCGGCTGCACGGATTGCTGTCGGCGGATTGGTCCGTGTTTATCAGTCCGATGTTCGGATTTGAAACGACGAGCCTTTCGGAAATCCGCGAAGAAAAAGAAGAAAATGCGGGTAACCAGTTTGGCGTTTCGGACGAAAAGAAAGCGGAAATTTTGGGCTGCAACAATGAATACGATTTGGATGGATTTTCCGGAGGATTTGCCGTTGGTTCAGGGTATCGGTTGAGTGAAGACTGGGCGGTGACGGGAAGCGCGGGGGTGGAATACAGCACTGCGGGAGTCGGACAGCTTTCCTTGGCGTTTGGAGTGGGATTCAATATCCGAAACTATTGGAAATTTTTGAATGAAAATCTGTTGGGCAGCTGGATGGTTTTGGAGGTGCTTTCCCATCGATATTTCACGGAAGAAACGGGGGCGTGGGGCGTTGCCGTTTTGCTCGCGTTGGTCTTGAATATTTAATCTTCTTTCGAAAATTCGGGCGATACGCGACGGTTATTTTTCTGGATAGGCGCAGCAGCGGAATGAAATGGAAGGATCCGTGTAAAATGCGGCGGCTCCCCGGTAAGAGACTTCTTTTCCGGTGAAGAAGACGGCCTCTGTGCGGACAGGTTCGTATGTCAGATTGCCGGCCAGCGCCTTGAGCCATTTTTCGCCACCGCGCCGGTATTCGGAAATCGGAGCGTAATCTTCGCCCAGAGAATCTCCATCGGCGTTGGAAACCTTGAAAAACTGGACTGTGTCGGTAAAATCTTTTTGCGTCAGGATTTTGTACAACGTCCGCAAGGTGTCTTGGACGTAACTGGTGTCGACTTTTGATCCTTCGCGGTAAAGATAGACGGAATCCTGTGTGTAACCGGCGCGGGAACGGTTCGGGATAAAATACGAAGTGCATTTGGAAAGGGATTCTCTGGAGTCTCCCGTGTAATAAACGTAGCTGGATCCGCGGAGAATGTAAGGCAACGTGTCGGAAGTGCCGATGACCCATTCTTGAAAAGCGCCGGAGAGATTGCGGATTCCATCTGGACTGACGCAAAGTTTGTCCCGGTTAGAAATGTTTGTGGCCGAAAGGGAATCGTCCGTGCCAACGCCGCAATTGCGGTAGAGAAATTCCGCCGCCGAGAAATCGCCTTCTTCGATGAGCCCGTAAGAAGATTTTCCCTGGGCCATGCACGCGCCTTTCCAATCGTTTGATTTGCAGAGGGAAATGGAAAATCCGTCTGCGGACATGGACTCGCACGCCTTGACCGCTTCTGCGTAAAGGACATTATGGGCGAACGTGGAATCGGAATTCATGTGCTCGAATCTTTCCATGCAAAAACGGGTAGAATCGTTTGTGCGCACGGGGACAAATCCTTCTGGGCATTCCAAATCGGCTTCCGGGCCCTTTGAAACGAAAACGGTATCGATAAGGGCTTTGGAATAATATCCAGAAGAATCCATGGAGCGGACCCGGAGGATTAAAGTGTCGCCGGGGATTACCCAACGGATGGTGTCGGCGACATAGGTTCCGTATGCGGTCACTTTCATCGTATCACCGTCGATTGAGTAAGAGTCGGTGTATTTTTCAGAAGATATGCCGCCAGCGCCTTTTGCCGTTTGCCATGTAGATCCGTCCCAAAGTTCTACCGTGTAACTTTTGACATGGCGGAAGCAAAGCGATTCAAAGCATTCGAAGGGGATGCGGATGGTGGAGTCGGCGGAAATTCCACTTGTATCGGAAAGAGGATCCACGCTGCGCGGCCAATAAATCAAAATGCGGTTGGAATCTAAATGGGCGCGGGAAGAATCGGTTGAATCGGGCCGCGTCCAAAGACGGTTTGCCATGAGGGGCGCCACTTTATCTGTCGTCATGAACAGCTGATTCGTTTTGACAGATCCGGAGCCGGAAGCGTTTCCCGCCGAATCCCAGGCGATGATTCCGATTGTGTAATTGCTTTCGGGGCTAAGGCCTTCGACAATCATGCGAAAACGGTTCGCACTGTCGGATGAAAAATCGAATCCCTTTCCGTCAATGACAGCGATGCGCAAATAGTTTTTTGAAGAGGACGAAGTCGTGTCTATCCAAATGGAATCTTTCGTGTAGCGGAATCGGTGGTGCCTCAGCCAAAAATCTTTCCCGGTGGAATCCGTTTTCCCATCGTGCGAAATTTTCACCTTTGCATTGCGGATGTCTTGGGATTCGTTCTCGGCCCAAAGGAGCACGTTGTAGCCGGCGATGGGACCGGAAAGGCTTTCGGGCATATAATAATCGCGTTGGTCGGTAGGCCTCGACCAGTCTATCGCCACTCCGGTTGTCCAGACGGAATCGGAAATGGTTACGATGGATGGAGCGAGATCGTCCCCGAAGTGGACGTAAATGTGTTGAATGTCGCCGGATTCGCCGCCGTCGCTGTATTCGCTCCAGATGGCGATTGCGAGGCTATCTTGTGAAAGAAAATCTTTGACGTGTTTCGTCAGATCCAAGGTGTCGTAAAGTTTTTCCGCGTTTTCAAAGGGGATTTGAATCGAATGTTCTTTTGCGCCGCTCGGAACGTCGGTCACGGAATCGCCAACATACGTCGTGTCTATCCAAATGTGAAAGCGGACAAGAGCTTCCGTTTCAATGGGAATTCGCCAGCGCAGACGGTAACAGAAAGAAGTCGTGTCGCTTTTGGAGGCGCATCCTCTTAAAATGGACAGGTCCTGAACGGCGCGTTCAAAACGGAAATCGTCGCTGTTGGAACTGTCGGAACAAGATGTTGCGGCGAAAATAGCGAAAAAGATAAAAACGGCAAGGAGGGACTTTTTCAATTTCATCTCTCCTAAGATACAAAAAGCGGAAAATGGGTGGGGAAGGAAAATTTGGAATTTTGACGGTAATTCGGAATTTAAGGCATGATGAGGAATGAGAAATTGGGCTGTATAATTCGGAATGCGGAATTAGGAGCTTGGAGTGTGGAGTTAGGAGTTAGTAATTAGTAATGAGGAATGAGGAATGAGGAATTGTGAGCTGTGAACAGGAAGTTCTCTTTGATGGGTTTCACACGGAAATCCTTTTCTGCAGTTGGGTGAATTTCTCAGTTGGCGGAACGCGGTCGGCGAGCCTTTTTGGAAAATGAGGAGTTAGAAATTAGAAATGAGGAATTGGTGCTGTGAACAGGAAACTTTCTTTGGCGGGTTTCACACGGAGAGTCTTTTCTGCGGTGATGGCGTTTCGCACGATTTGGACCGTTCAAACGAGCCGTTTTCGCAAAATGGGAATGTCCGAATGTCTGACGTTAAGAATGTCGAAGAATTTCTTGAATGAAAATTTTCCCATATTTTTTCAATTTATGGGAACCGACGCCAGGAATGTCGGCAAATGCTTCTAACGTTGTCGGCTGTTGCAGGGCAATTTCAGAAAGAGTCTTGTCGTTAAAAATGGCATAGGCGGGGAGATTTTCCTTTTTGGCCAAATCCAAACGGAGTCTGCGAAGTGTTTCGAATAATTCGTTTTGCAAAGAGGGCTTTTCTTCTCGCTCTTTGACGGTGGATTCCGCTTCGCGGATCAGCGCCAGTTCCAGCGATTTTTGTCCGCGGATGATTTCCCATCCGTAGGCTGTGATGGAAAGATGCTGGTCGGGGGCGTAACTTTTGGAAATGGCTCCCAAATGCAATAATTGCATCAGATAGGCGTTCCATTTTGCCGCGGGAGTCTTTTTTCCGACGCCGAAAGTTTTGAGTGTGTCGTAATGTTTTGCCAGCAGTTCGGCAGGGCGGTTCCCCCGGAGGATATCGACTATCATTTGGGCATTTTCGGATTCTTTTGTCCGCGCAATGGCGGAGAGCGCTTTTTGCGCAAGGATGGTGCCGTTGAAGCGTTGCGGCGGATTTTGACAAATATCGCAATTTCCACAGTCGTGATCGAACGTTTCGCCAAAATAACTCAGCAGAATGCGCCGCCGGCAAATGGGGCTTGTCGCATAATGTTCTATGCGGTGGAGCTTTTCAATTTGAACGGTCCGTTCGCCACTCTCTTCCGCAAATTTGGCCAACTGCACCATGTCTTTGTCTGAGTAAAACAGGAGTGTCTCTGACGGCATTCCGTCGCGCCCGGCACGTCCGATTTCCTGATAATACCCTTCCATGTTTTTAGGCGTATTGTAATGGATGACATAGCGGATGTCGGGCTTGTCGATTCCCATGCCGAATGCGGTCGTTGCGCAGACGATTTGAATCCGGTCGTTTATAAAATCTTCTTGGATGCGGATCCTTTCTTGAGTTTCAAGCCCGGCGTGGTAAGCTTCCGCCCGGAAAGAAAGTTCCCGCAATTCTTTTGCCAAGGATTCGCACCCTTTGCGTGAAAGGCAATAGATGATGCCGCAGTCCCGTTTGTGGCGTTTGAGTAACCGTTCCATTTCCCGGAGCTTTTCCCGTTTCCGGTAATTGATCTTGACGGAAAGGCTTAAATTTGGCCTGTCGAAACTCGACAAGACGATGTTTTCTTTGGGAATGGAAAGCTGCTGCAAAATGTCTTTCCGGGTGACTTCATCGGCTGTGGCGGTGAGGGCAATCAGCGGAATCTGCGGAAATCGTTTTCGTAAGGCGTAGAGCTCGGAATATTCGGGCCGAAAATCGTGCCCCCATTGTGAAATGCAATGCGCCTCGTCGATGGCGAACAAGGAAATTTTTATTTTCGAAAGAAGATTTTCTAATTCGAACTGGATGCGTTCCGGTGAAAGGTAAAGCAATTTCAATTCGCCCCGGATAGCCTTTCTCCAAATCTCCTGAGCTTCTTCTTTTGTCGTGTGGCTGTTGAGCGCGGCGGCAGAGACTCCGTTCTCGGAAAGATTGTCGACTTGATCTTTCATCAAGGCCAACAGAGGTGAAACGACAACGCATATTCCGGGAAGTGTGAGGGCGGGAATTTGGTAGCAGATGGATTTTCCACCTCCCGTCGGCAGCAAGGCCAGCGTATCCTTGCCGGCGAACAGCTGTTTTAAAACCGCTTCTTGGGCGGGGCGAAACGCTTTGTATCCAAACGTTTCCTTTAACAGTTTTTGAGCTTTTTGAAAAAGGGATTCTGCGGAGTACATCATTTTTAAAATAATAAAAGCCGTCTTGGAATATAAGACGGCTAAATTGTGGAATGGGAAAGTTTAACGGATTTGCGCCGAAAGCAATTTGTTGATGGCTTGAACGTATTCGCCTGGATTTTCAAGTTGGGAACCTTCCGCGAGAACCGCTTCGCCGTAAAGGGCCTTCGGCCAATCTTCGAGGGGTTCTTTCTTTGAAATTTTTTCTTTCAACATTTTGCAAATCGGATGCTCCGGGTTGATTTCCAGAATGCGCTTGGATTTGGTCACAGTCTGTCCCATGGCGGACATCATGCGTTCCATGTGATGGCTCATGGCGGCTTCATCCGTGACAAGGCAGCACGGGCTGTCTTTCAAACGGGAAGACACGCGGACTTCCTTGATGTTTTTGTCAAGAGTCTTTTGAAGTTCTTCGCAAAGATCCTTGAATTCGGTTTTGGACGCTTCTTCCGCTTTCTTTTCGTCTTCGGTCTTTTCGAAATCGACGTCTCCGCGGCTGATGTCGTGGAATTTCTTTCCGTCGAATTCCGTCAGCGCGTTCATCATGAATTCGTCGATAGGATCGGAAAGCAAAAGGACTTCGTAACCCTTATTCTTGTAGGCTTCAAGAATTGGACTGGCCGCGATGGCGTCTTTGTTTTCGCCGATGAGGAAGTAAATTTCCTTCTGTTCTTTCGGCATGTTTTTCACGTATTCTTCAAGGCTCGTGAATTTATCTCCGGATTTTGTCGTGCGGAACAGCGTGAGCTTTTTCAGTTCATCGAGATGTTCCCAGTTCATGTAGAAGCCCTCTTTCAGAACCATGCCGAGTTCTTTCCACCAAGCTTCATATTTTTCGCGGTCCTTTTCTTTGATTTCAGAAAGCTTGTCGAGAACATCCTTGATGACGCGCTTGCGAATCGTCGTGATGATTTTGTTGGACTGGAGAATTTCACGGGAAACGTTCAGCGGCAAATCTTCGCTGTCGACGACACCGCGGACAAAGCGGAGCCACGGCGGCAGCAAATCCTTGCAATCGTCCATGATGAAGATTTTTTTGACGTAAAGCTTCAATCCGTTGATGCGGTCGTTTTGCCAAATGTTGAAAGGCGCTTTTGCCGGAATGTAAGTCAAAGTCCAAAATTCCTGAGAACCTTCGGCGTGGGAATGTTTCCATGCCAGAGGTTCGCCGCCTTCGTGAGAGACCGTCGCGTAAAATTCCTTGTACTGGTCTTCTTTGATTTCGTTTGCGCTTTGACGCCAAAGGGCCGGTTTGTCGTTCAGACGGGTGGGCTCTTTAGTTTCCATTTCACCCTTGTCGTTCTTTGTCGGTTCATGGTGCAAATAGATGCCGTAAGAAACGAATTCGCTGTATTTGCGGACAATGGATTCCACGCCCCATTCTGTCGAAAATTCCGAGAAGTCTTCGCCATCTTTCAAGTAGAGCGTGATTTTGGTTCCGACATCTTGTTTGGGCATGTCGGAAATTTCATAAGAGCCCGAACCATCGGAACTCCAGAGGTATCCCGATTCTTCGCCCGCTTTCCGGGAAAGGACTTCGACTTTGTTCGCCACCATGAACGCGGAATAGAAGCCCACGCCGAATTGTCCGATGAGGTCAACGTTCGTCTTGTCGGCATCTTTGAGGTTTTGGACAAAATGTTTTGTTCCGGAACGGGCGATGGTTCCCAAGCAGTTGACCAGGTCTTCTTTGTTCATGCCCACGCCGTTGTCTTCAACGGTCAGAGTTTTGTTGGCGGAGTTGATGGAAAGGTCTATTTTCAGCTGGGTGCCTTCGGGCAACAGTTTTGAATTGGAAAGGGAAAGGAAGCGGCGCTTGTCCAAGGCGTCTGCCGCGTTCGAAATCAGTTCGCGGAGGAAAATTTCCTTGTTGCTGTAAAGGGAGTGGATCATCAAGTGGAGAAGATCCTGCACTTCGGTTTGGAATTCTTTCTTTTCAGTAGCCATTTTATCTCCATTTATTCAGTAGATGTTTCAAAATAAAACAGTCCGGTGTTTCAAAAAGAAAAACTCAAAATCTGCGAAAGTCTTTTGGTGGGGAATTCCTCGGATTTTGCGGAGAACTGTTTTAATTCCACGCCTTGGATTGCAAGAATCGTGCCAAAAAATGGAAAACGGCGTTTGCAAGAAGGAATTGATGGAATCGACTTCGAATCTTGGAATTTGGAAGGGATTAGAGTAAATTTCATTCGCCATTTAAAAAGGCATAAACAAGGCTAGAACGATGGACAAATGCAGCGCGAAAACTAGGGAACTTTACGGTGATGTTTTAAGGTGGATAGCCGCATTTTCAGTTGTATTCCAGCATACGGTTACATCGGTTTGGTACTTTACGCCGGTGAAAACGGATGAATGGCTTGTCCTCAATTTTTTCAACAGCATCGCCCGTTTTGGTGTGGGCGTCTTTTTCATGCTCAGCGGTGCGTTCATGTTGTCGCCGGATTACGCGCATCCGCCGAAAAAAATCTTCACAAAAAATCTTCCCCGGATCTTGTTCCTGCTTTTATTTTGGGTCGTCTTTTATGGCACGGTCAATGTGGTCACTGATGGGGGGAGCCTTCGGGAACTTTTTGCCACGCCGCTATTGCTGTTTACTCAACCGCAAACGCATCTGTGGTTCCTTTATGTACTCGCGGGGCTTTATGTTTTAACCCCTCCGCTGCGCGTGTTTACAAAATACGCTTCGCCGCAAATGGTGCTGTATGTCATAGGCATTTTCTTCTGTTTCGGCCTGTTGCTTCCCATGGTGAACCACCTGTTGGAACGGCTGGCGGATTTTACTCTTTACAAGAACATCCGGATTCAGGGATGCTCCACTTTTGCCGGCTTTTATCTGGCGGGATTTTATTTAGCCCATTATGGATTGAAACCGCAGTGGCGCAAAATCCTCTATGCGTTGGCGATTGTTTCGTGGGTTGTCGCATTTCTCTCGTCGACTTACTTTTCTTTGGAACACGCCCGGCCCAATGAATACTTTTTGGGGAATTTCCGGCCGATGACTTTTTTGATGGCGGCGGGAATCTTCTGCTTCTTCCGGGAACGTTTCAGGGGAGTTGAAAACCGCAGCCGTTTGCGCATTTCGGATTGCATGCTGGGCGTGTATTTGGTTCACCCGCTATTCATCAAATTCTTTTACAGTACGGATTTGTCCCTTTTGAATCCGCATCCGGTTTTTACGGTTCCCCTTGCCGCCGTTGTCTTTTTTTCGCTCTCCCTGGGGGTGACTTTCTTGTTGCGTTTTTTGCCCGGGCTGCGGAAGATAATGTAAAAAAGGATGCTTGCGCATCCTTTGGCTTGATTTGACGTTAAAATTTTTTTCCGCTAACCTTTGATGAAAATCAGTCCCAAAATTCCGGCGGTCCACAGATAATAAGAGAAGTAGTGGAATTTTCCATTTTGCACAAAGCTCATCAGCCATTTGAGGGCGAAAATCCCGGAAATAAAGGCGACGAACATTCCGGCGAGAAGGGCGGCGGAAAACGTGTCGTTATTTGCACAACGAAGAATCATTTCCGGATTTTCTATTGGATTGAAGGTCTGGCATTTGAACCATTTGATGAAGTCGATTAGTGCGGCTCCGCCCACGGCGGGAATGCTCATTAAAAAAGAAAACTCTCCGGCATATTTGCGGTTGACGCCCATGAAAAGCATCGAAGAAATGGTGGATCCGCTGCGGCTGATGCCGGGAATGCAGGCGATTCCCTGGGTAATTCCCGTGAGAATGGCGCGCCACCAGTTCATTTGAACGCCGGGTTGTTCGGGATGGTTCGCTCCCGTTTTCGCCCATTTTGAAAGGAAAAGAATCGTTCCCGTGAAGAGCAGGGCTATGCAAACGGCGCGGGGATTGGTGAAAAAGGATTCGATTTGATCTTTGAAGCCGAGTCCGATGATTGCCGTCGGAATGGAGGCCAGTACGATGTAGCCCGCTTCTTTTAATTGGACCGGATCGCGTTTGATGCATCCGACGAGGATGTTCCAAATTTTTTTCCGGAAAATGACAAAGATTGAAAGCAGCGTTCCCGCGTGCAGCATGATGTCGAAGAACATTCCGACATCTTTCATGCCGAGCAGGTTCTTGCCCAGGACCAGATGCCCGGAACTGGAAACGGGGAGAAATTCAGCGAGACCTTGGAGCAGGCCTAAAAGGATGGATTCAAACATGATGAAAAAATAAAAAAATTCAGGTTGGGGCCTGAACTTTTTTACAGAAAGACTTCTTTTCTTGCACCGGAAAGAGAAGTCTGCTTTTAATGAATAAGAAACCGCTATTCCGTCAAAAGAAAATCAGTTGTCTTGCTTTTGGCGTTCCCGCGCTTCTTTGCGCATGTCTACCAAATTCTGGAAATACTGGATGAAGCTCAGAGCGCCGACCGCTAAAAAGCCGATGGCATACAGGGCTAAGAACGGGCCGATGATGAATTTTCGGGCTCCGATATAGGCGATGAGGCCCAGAACGCAATAGATGCCCACGGCGACTTCCAAAAAAGCGAGGAAGGGGAATTTCTGACGGAAATGGGTCTTTTTCCCACCGGTCTTCGGGGTTCGGACAAAGGAACCTTTTGAACCCAACACAGCGGAAAACCAAGCGTGGGTATTGCTGATGGCGATGCCTACGCCCATGGCCATCAACACGGGGAGTGTGAGCATCCGCATTTTCCATCCGGTATAGCCGGAACAACGCTGGGCGACAAAATAAAGGGTCGAAGGCGCGATTGCCGCCAAGAAGATGAGGGTGAATCCGACTGTGAATACCCACGTGGGCAAATCGGAAACCGGTTCATACCAAGCGAGGAGCGGATAGGCGCACAATGCGGTAAAAAGCATGCAGGGGTGAATGGAATAATGCGTTGTGTGGAGGAAGGCGCCCAGTTTGATGCGGAATGGAACTTTAGCCTTGAAGACTTTCGGCAAAACTTTCATGGCTGTTTGAATCGAGCCTTTGGCCCAGCGGAATTGCTGCGCTTTGAACGCGTTGATGTCGTCGGGGAGTTCTGCGGGGACAATCACATCAAAGACGAATTTCATTTTCCAACCGGCCAACTGGCTGCGGTAAGAAAGGTCCATGTCTTCTGTCAGCGTGTCGCCTTCCCAGCCACCGGCATCGATGATTGCCTGCTTGCGCCACACGCCTGCTGTTCCGTTGAAGTTCATGAACAGGTTTCCCCAGCTGCGGGCGGACTGTTCCACGACAAAGTGACCGTCGATGCCGATGGATTGCGCTAACGTCAAACCGGAGGCGGTCCGGTTCAAATGGCCCCAACGGCCCTGGACAAGTCCAATCCGGGAGTCCATCACCATGTAGGGGATAGTTTTCAAGAGAAAGTCTTTTTGAGGAACGAAGTCCGCGTCGAAAATGGCCAAAAATTCGCCTTTTGCCTGTTCAACGCCGGCTTTCAGGGCACCCGCTTTAAAGTCCTTGCGGTTGGTGCGGTGGATGAGCTTGATGTCGTAACCTTCGGCGCGTTTTTCTTCTACCTTGCGTTTGGTGACTTCGTAGCAATTATCCGTGGAATCGTCGAGAACCTGGATTTCGTGTTTGTCCTTCGGATAATCAATGGCGCAAACGGCATCGATCAAACGTTCAACGCAGTTGGCTTCGTTGTAAACCGGCAATTGAGTCGTGACCATCGGCAATTCGTCCATTTTGTGGTCGCGGTAAAATTGCAGCAGATTTTTACGGTCGGCCAATCGCACCCGGCGGCTGTTCTTTAAAAAAAGATAGATGCTCCAGTAGCAGTTGAATCCATAAGTGATGAGCCCTACACCGGCAATGACGTAAAGGACAAAGAGAATATCGAGAATATACTGAGCCATTTTTAAACCTTTTGCATTTTATGCTTGCGGCCAAATATAGAAATGCAATTGGGATATTGCTATATTCTTTTTGGAGATTTTACGGCAAAATGGCGAATGTAAATCAGCAGGAACGCTCTCCGTTGGAACGGTGGCTGGAAGCGAACCGGAATGCGCCGGATTTGGACGCTTCGCTAAGACTCCTGCTCGGACATCTTTTTCAAGGGATTTTTTGCCGCTCCAATCCCGAATTTGCCGTTTTTTCGCCAGAAAAAGCCTTGTCGCTCGTTCAAAGGCTCCCCAGGGAACTTTTCCCGGAAAATCTAGGAGGGTGGCTTGCGCACCCGGAACGTTTTGCGCTCGACATTGTGCATTTTTGCGAAAAATACAGGGATTTTAAACTTCCGGAATCGGTGGAACCTGCTCCTTTTTTAACGGGGGCGGTCGATTTGCGGGGAGTGCGCTGCCCAACAGCATCCATTCGGGCGCGGCTTGTTCTCGCGGGAATGTCTCCGGATGACGAGGTCGCGCTCCTTGTCGATGACGGGGAGCCTGTGGAAAATGTGCCCCGGGCGATGCTCGAAGACGGAAATTTGGTGATTTCCCGCAAAAAAAAAGAAAATTATTGGATTTTACAGGTACGCAAACGGGAATTGACAGTGTAATTTATCCCATGTGACGCATCGAATTCAAGTTATCGGCGATGAATTGATGGGTGTCGAAGGCGAAGCGGCGACACTCTTTTCCGAAATTGTCCTTTGCGAAAATCCTTCGCGGCCAGTCCAGTTCGCCATTTCGGCACAAGTCCGTTATCCGCTGGTGACAGTCCTTTCCCGCGCCCCTTATGAAATTTTTGGGAAATTGGCGGAACGGATTGTCTTGGGTGTGGGATTGCACGAATTGAAAATGACTCCGGAAGCGGACAAGGCCTTTGAATCCTACAAATTGCTCGTGGACGAAATCCTTTCCAAAACCTCTTCGGTACTTTACCTGTTGACGATTCCGCGGCAGGCGTTCCCCGATTGCGCAACGGAGATTCTCGCGCTCAACGGGATGATTCGCAGCCTTGACAACGGCGACCGCATCCATGTGATGGATTTTGCCGAACACGTGGAGCGCTTTGAAAAGGATCAGATTTTGCGCGGAAAGTTTGCCCGCAGTCTTTACGATTCAAACAGGATTCCGACTTCCCTTTGTCATGTATTGCTTGGACTTTTTTTATCCCGCCGAATTTTCAATTTGAACAAGGAGCCCGAAAATGAATTTTAGCGATAAGTTCTCTGCAAAAAATGCCGCGGCGGCAAAAGCTTGGGCCGAAACGGAACACAAGAAAAAACAGCGCCCGATCCTTCGCCCGGCAGAGCCGAAGATGGGAGTCTGCGACAAGTGCAAACAGGAAGCGTTGCTCCGGCCACACCGTTCCAAAGAAACAGAGTTGCAGGATGGCGCTGCCAGTTTCGGTTTGGTCATCCATTATTATTGTGAAAACTGTTTTCCGAAAAGTCGCCGCAACATGCCAACGGAACCGCCCCCATCTGCAAGGCAAGTGAAGAACTTGTTGCGCGGTGCCAAAAAGAATTTGCGCTAGGCGCGTTCTGCGGCTGGGAAAACGCCTCCGTTGAAGTGGAGACTGTCGAGAAGCTTGGCGAATCGGCGCGCAGTTTCTTCGTTCGGATGTTCCGCCAGGAGTTCCTTCGCGAACGCCCGGAGAAGGAGTTCCTTCGCGCGTTCCTGAGCGATGCCCCGGCTTTGCAGGTAAAAGATGGATTCCGCATCGAGGGCGCCCACGGTATTGCCGTGAGAACAGGCGACATCGTCGTGGTAAATTTTGAGCGTCGGTTTGACTTGAATTTTGGCTTCATCGGAAAGGAGCATCGTGTTGATGAGTTCCGAAGAATCTGTGCCAGGACAAAGCGGAGCCGCCGTTACGCCGCCATCGTAACTGAGCGTTGCATTATCGGAAAGCAGGTTGCGGACAAATTGCCGGCTTTTGCACTGTGGCGCAAGATGGGCCACGCGGACAAAACCGTTTCCGTCGGCGGAACCATTTAAAATATTCAGGGCGCGGAATCCGAATTCAGCAGCTTCTCCGAGAAGTGAAGTCTGGATGTCAAAACGCCAAAGGGCACTTGACCGGTTAAAGTCCAAAACGTGGACTTTGGAACCTTTTTCCTGGTGAATGCGGATGTTCCTGAATTTCAATTCTTCGCCGTGCCCTTCTTCGGAAAAGAACAGTTCCAGCTCGGCGTCTTCGCCGACAAAAAAGTCCAGGCGCTCGGCGGAGAGTGCACGGGAGAGCTTGTTTTCTAAAATTTCAAGGGAAACTTTCGCTTTTGCGCCAATGCGGAATGCCGAGTGCGAAAATTCATCGTGCGCCTTGAGTATGCCGCTTTCTTTGGCACAGGGGGCGATTTCTTTGAAGAAACATTTCGCCCCCATGGCGATGGGCAGCAGGGCGGAAAAGTCCGTTTCGTTTTCAATGCCGAAATCCGTTTCGTCAAAAGCCCCGCGAGGAGGATTGGCGGATTTTTCAGCGGCGTTGATGGAAGATAAGCCGGATGCGTTTCCGATGAAGTCAAGGCTTTTGCAGGCGGCGAGTTTTGCGACAGGGAAGTAGTGCCAGTCTTCTGACTTGCGCGTAGGGAGTCCTAAACTCCGGATTTTTTCCAAAGCTTTTTGTTGCATCGCTAAGCCTCGATCCAGTCGTAACCGTCTTTTTCCAATTTGGCGGCAAGGGAGGCGTCGCCGGTGAGCAAGATTTTTCCGCGGATCAAAACGTGTATGTAATCGGGCTTCACATAATCGAGAAGGCGTTCGTAATGAGTCACCAAAATGACAGCCCGCTCGCTATTCCGCAAATGGTTGATTCCGTTTGAAACGATGCGCAGAGCGTCGATGTCGAGACCGGAATCCGTTTCGTCGAGGAATGAATACTTGGGCAGCAGCATCGCCATTTGCAAAATTTCGTTGCGTTTTTTTTCACCGCCCGAGAAACCGTCGTTCAGTCCCCGGATGCGGTAACGGTCGTCCATTTCCAAAAGGGCCATCGCGTCATCGAGGCGCTTGTTGAATTCGGCGTCGGAGATTGGCGGCTCTTTGAGGTAAGCGCGTTTGGAGTCGACTGCCATGCGCAGAAAGTCCACGTTTGGAACTCCCGGAATTTCAATCGGGTATTGCGTACTTGCGAAAAAGCCTTCGTTCGCCCGTTCGTCTGCGGACAATTCAAGGAGATTTTTGCCGTCTAATTCAATGGATCCTGAGTCAACCCGGTAGGCGGGATGGCCGCTGATGACTTTAGCCAACGTACTTTTTCCCGATCCGTTGAGTCCCATGATGGCGTGAATTTCGCCGGGTTTGATTTCGAGTTGAATCCCTTTCAGGATCTGGGTGCCGTCGAGCAGGCTCGCTTTGAGATTCTTGATAGAAAGCATAGTGCTCCCAATTTAAATTTTTCCGCCGAAGTCTACGAGTTTTTCGCGATAATCGAGCAAATCCTTGAAAAAGTTGGGGTCTTTTGTCGCATCGGCTTCAGAATGGAGTCTTGAACCAATCGTTTTGGAGACGAAGTGGTGAATTTCTAAGCGCAACTTGAGGGATTCATCGGTGCAAGGCTTGACTTTGAGTGCATCGCGAAACCGTTCCGCGGTTCGGATTTCCAACTCGGCAAGGGATTCCAAAAATTCTTTTTGCGCCGCTTCCTCTTCCCAAACTTCATCGTTAAAACTTTCTAAAACTTGCGCGGGGAGCGGAGACAGGGAATCGTGCAGGCGCATCAAGTTGATTTGGCCGTTTTCTGCGTAATCGGAAAGGGCTGCGCTGAGAAGCTCATCGAGGATTTCCGAAGAGAATAGGCTTACTCCGGAACTCGCAAAATCCATGTCGAAGAAAACGCTCGCCGCTTCCCAAAGAGTCGGGGATTGGATTATCAAGTGCACGAATCGACTTTCTAACGGGGGAATCGCCTGCCAGGGAACCTGAACTTCCGGCGTAGTTTCTTGGGGCGCATCCTGTTTGTGGAAATGCTTTTCCTTTTCAGGCTGGATTCCGATAAAGTTCGCTTCGGTATTATAGCGCTCTGCGACAAGGTGCAAATATTGATTTTGCAGTTCGCGGTTGTGGATGTTGACCAGGATGGATTTTAAATGGGTGACGAAAGCGGCTTTGTCCTCGACCGTTTGCGTAGGCGTGATGCGCGAAAGGTAGTCTAACCAATCTTCCGCTTTGGAAAGTTCTGCGCGGAAATCTTCAGCGGCTTTGTCTCCGTGCTCGTTCACGAAATTGTCCGGGTCTATCTTTTCGCCATTTGCCCGCGAAAGGGAAACAATCTTGGGGATGATTCCTTGGGGCAAAACGATTTCTATCGTGCGGAGGGCCGCTTTGCGCCCCGCTTCATCCCCGTCAAAGACCAGATAAGCCGTTTTCGTGTAGCGCGAAAGGATTTCGGCGTGCTTTTCCGTCAGGGCAGTTCCCGAAACGGCGACGACGTTTTTAACTCCCGCTTGGTAAAGGCTTATCAAGTCGAAGTAACCCTCGACAAGGATGACGGAACCCGCCTTCGGAATTTCCGATTTGGATTTGGAAAGACCGTAGAGAATTTCGCCTTTTTTGTAAAGGGCTGTGTCCGGACTATTTAAATATTTGGGCGCTTTTTTGTCTTTGTCCAGGATTCTTCCGCCGAACGCGACGACTTTTCCCGAAAGATTTTCAATGGCGAACATCAGGCGGTCGCGGAATTTGTCTGCAATTCCCCCATTTTCCCGTTCAACGGCAAGTCCGGATTCGACTAATTGCCGAGGCGAAAAACCATTCTTGGCGGCCAGAGTCAATAAGCCTTCGCGTCCATCGGGCGCATAGCCGATTTTGAAAAATTTCCGGGTTTCTTCTGTCAGATGGCGAGAGCTTAAGTAGCTTGCCGCCTTTTCACTTTTGGGCAGTTGCTCCACGAAAAAGTCGGCGGCCAAATCGTTCAGTTCTCGGACCAGAGTGCGTTTTTCCGTCACTTCCGGGTTTGCGGGTTTTCCTAATTCGGGAAGGTTGAACCCGGTTGCGTTTGCGACCCATTCCACGGCATCTTTGAAGTCCATCTTCTCGTGTTCCATGACGAACTTGAAAACGTCGCCACCCGCACCGCAGGCGAAGCATTTGTAAATGCCCATCTGCGGATTCACATTCATCGATGGGGAATGGTCGTTGTGGAAAGGGCAGCGGCAAACGAAACGCCCGGAACCGGAACGTTTTAAAGGAATGAATTGCGCAATGATGTCTGCAATGTTCGCTTGCTGTTTGAGCTCTTGGATGATTTCATCGGAATAGAATGCCATGACCGTTATCCGCCGAGATGTTCAATAAGGATTTTGATTCCGATTGCGATGAGGACACCGCCACCAATGCCTTCGGCGAGTCCCGCCGGAAACTTTTCCCCGATTCTTTTGCCAAAATTCACGCCGATTTCCGCAAAGAGGAAGGCGACAATGCCGATGAGAATGGAAGTTTTGAAAATTTCGTGGTTCAACAATCCAAACGAAAGTCCCACGGCAAGGGCGTCGAGACTTGTCGCCACAGACAATGCGGTCAAGGTCCTGTAGCCCAGTTTTTGGCGGAATCCCTTTTTTTCACTTTTTCGAAAAGCTTCGAAAATCATTCGTCCACCGATAAATCCCAAAAGGCCGAAGGCCAGCCAGTGGTCGATGGCGCTTGTAAATTCCGCAAGGAATTTTCCCCCGAAGAATCCGGCGAGGGTCATGCCCGTCTGGAATGTGCCAAAAAAAATCCCGACAGAGAAGATTTCCCGCTTGGGAATGTCCTTTCGGCAAAGTCCGATGGAAACAGATACAGCGAGGCAGTCGATGGCCAAGGCGACGGCGACGAGGAATACGCTGAGAATTTCCATAGGTTGCAAGTCCGTTGAAAAAAAGGTAATTTGAAAAACAACCGCAATATAGAAATATGAGACGCTACAAAGTGATTCTGATAACGGGCGCAAGCTCCGGAATAGGCAAGGAAATCGCCTATGCGATAGCTCCGCAGGGAGAACGCATTGTGCTTGTTTCCCGCCGGGAAGAAAAATTGCAGGTGATTGCGGATGACTTGACTCTTCGCTTTGGCTGCGACGCCAATGTGATTGCCGCAGATTTGTCGTTACCGGGAAACGCGCAGGAAGTTTTTGACAAGGTTCTTGAAATAGCGGGGCAACCTCCCGACCTGTTGGTGAACAATGCCGGAATCGGTTTTTGCGGAGACGCTTCTGAAATTCAAATGGGGCCGGAATGCCGGATGTTGACCCTCAATATGGAAACGCCGCTGGTCCTTTGCAAGTTGACGCTCAAATCCATGTATGCGCGTCAAAAGGGAGTTGTCTTGAATGTGGCGAGTCTCGGCGGATTCGTCCCCGGACCGTTCATGGCGTCCTATTATGCGAGCAAAGCTTTCCTTCGGTCTTACAGTGAAGCCATTTCCGCAGAGGCGCGGGCGCATGGAGTCCGCGTTTTGACGCTTTGCCCGGGAACAGTCGATACGGAATTTTTTGCATCGGCGGGAGCTTCCAAGGGATTTTGGCGGCGCTTTTTTTGCCATTCGCCGCAACAGGTCGCCGCTTGTGCCGTAGAAGCCATCTTGCGCGGATTCCCCGACAGGATTGTCCCTGGGCGTTTGAACCGGATAGTCCTTTGGGCGGAACGCTTGCTGCCACGGAGCCTGGTGACGCATTTGGCGGGGAAGTTTTTGAAATCAAGAATGGGGTGTTGAATCGTGAAATTTCGATGGATCCTTTTACTGGCGATGTTTTTTTCGGTCCTGTTTGCGGCGGAGATCTTTTCCCTTCCTCAGCTCACCCCGGAAGCCCGATTGGAAGCCGCCGAAATTTATGACCGTGAATGTTACGCTTGCCATCGCTGGAAACGGATGTTCGCCGGTCCCGATATGCAGGGAAATGTGGTCCGGTATCTGGATAAGCCCAAAGAACTCTTTGATTATCTCAAAGATCCAAAGCCCATTCACCCGGACAAATACCGTCCCATGGAAATTGGCAAACTATCCGACAAAGAGGCTTCGTTGATGGTGGCGTGGTTGTTCGCCCTGGTCGCCGATACATCGGCAAGCGACAGGCCGCGTTGAATTTTAAGCCTTTGGGACTTTGGATGGAAATTTTGAATGGGGACTGAATGTCTTTGTTTAGATGCATTTTGTCCAAAAAAGGGGCTTTTTTATCGAAAAAAATTTTTTTTTACCATTAAAAGCACCTTTTTCAGCGAAAATTTCTTGTATATTAAAAATCGACGCGAAAAAAAAGCGCTTTATGAAATTCGGAGAATTTATGGCTGAAGATTTACAGACCCTGATTGATCACATTCAGAAAGAAGCCGTTGACAAGGCAGACGCAACCTCTGCCTCGATCATCGCCAAAGCGAAAGAAGAAGCCGCGCGCATTGTCAAGGATGCCGAAGCGGCAGCCGCTTCCAAACTGGAACAGGCCGAAAAGGATTCCCAAGTCTATACCGAGCGCAGTGAACGCGCCTTGAACCAAGCGGCCCGCGACGTATTGATTTCCGTTGGTCGCCGATTTGAAAAAATGGTCAGCGACATTTTGTCTTTGCAAGTGGAAAAATCCCTTTCTGCAGAAACGGTCAAAGAAATGCTCCTTGCGCTGTCCAAAAATTACAACTCCGATTTGACCGTTGTCTTTTCTGATGCGGACAAAGCGAAACTCGCTTCTTTCGCTATGGGCGAACTGGCCAAGTCTCTTGGCAAGGGTGTGACCGTGGAAAGCGATTCCGGAATCAAGTTCGGATTCCGTATCCAACTGGAAAACGGCAAGATTTCTCACGAATTCACTTCGCAGGAAATTGCAAACGCCCTCTCTGCGTTGGTGCGTCCGCAAATTGCAAAAATCGTTTCTGACGCGGCACAAGGAAAATAACGCATGAATAATGCCGTTTACATTGCTGCGTCGTTGCCGTTCTTGCGGTTCGGGGATACCCCCCCGTTTTCCGTTGCGGATTTGCGGGAGCGCTGTTCTAGCGTCATGAACGAAGATGAACTGGCCGCTTTTGACGCCTTGGTGAACGGAGAACCGAGTGACGATCCTTTTGTCGCGGCTTACCAGGCCCACGAAATTCAGTTGAAAAATGTTCTGGGTCATGCTCGAGCTGCCGCATGGGGAAGTGATGTCCGTTTTGTGGAACGCCCGTTTCCCGGTTACGATGTCACTTTCGCCAAGATGGTTTCAGAAGCGTTTGCCAAAGCGAATCCCCTGGAAAGGGAACAGGATCTCGACAGGGCCCGTTTTTGGCTTGTCGATGAATTGACGACGGAAGAAGCTTCCATGAGCAATCTTTACGCATTTGCCGTCAAACTCAAAATTTGTGAACGTTGGGCGCGCGTTTCTGCCGAAGCGGGAAACGCCGCAGTCCTCAAAGTGATTAATGATAACGACCCTGCATCACAGCAGGGATGACCGGAGGTCTTACTTTCAATGGCTAGTATCGGTAAAATCGTCGGCGTGAACGGAAACCTGATTCGCGTAGCATTCGACGGAGCTGTCGCTCAAAATGAAGTCGGTTTCGCAAGACTTTCGTCTGGTGTGGAACTGAAGTGTGAAGTCATTCGCATTCGCGGAGATTATGCGGAACTTCAGGTTTTTGAAGATACGACCGGCCTCAAGGCCGGGGATGAAGTCCATTTCACGGGAGAACTCCTGTCCGTCGAATTGGGACCGGGACTTTTGACCCAGGTGTTTGATGGCCTCCAAAACCCGCTTCCGAATTTGGCCGAAGAATGCGGATTCTTTTTGCAGCGCGGCAAATACCTCCCGGCTCTCCCGCGTGATTTGAAATGGGCGTTTACGCCTGTAGCTAAAGTCGGCGACAAGGTTTGTGGCGGCGATACGCTGGGAACCGTTCCCGAAGGAATTTTCAAACACCGCATCATGGTGCCGTTCCGCATTCGCACGGCAATGACCGTAGAATCCATTGTTCCCGCCGGTGAACATGCCGTTGAAGATGTCGTTGCCGTATTGAAGGATGAAAACGGCAAGACGGTCGAAGTCAAAATGTATCAGAAGTGGCCTGTCAAAGTTCCCATCAAAAATTATGTGGAACGTTTGCGCCCGACGAAACCGCTGACCATGCAGCAGCGCATTATCGACACATTCTTCCCGGTGGCGCAAGGGGGAACTTTCTGTACACCGGGACCTTTCGGTGCCGGTAAAACCGTGTTGCAGCAGTTGATGAGCCGTTATGCGGATGTCGACGTCGTGATTCTCGCCGCTTGCGGAGAACGTGCAGGCGAAGTCGTGGAAACGCTGCGCGAATTCCCGGAATTGACCGACCCGCGGACGGGAAAGAGCTTGATGGCCCGGACTTTGATCATTTGCAACACGTCTTCCATGCCTGTTGCTGCCCGTGAAGCTTCTGTTTATACGGGCGTGACGATTGCCGAGTATTACCGCCAAATGGGATTGAACGTACTTCTCCTCGCGGATTCAACTTCCCGCTGGGCCCAGGCGTTGCGTGAAATGAGCGGCCGTTTGGAAGAAATTCCGGGCGAAGAAGCGTTCCCGGCTTACCTCGAATCGACCATCGCTTCGTTCTATGAACGCGGTGGTGTCGTAAAACTCCGCGACGGTTCTACGGGATCTGTCACCATTTGCGGTTCGGTTTCTCCGGCGGGCGGTAACTTTGAAGAACCGGTGACTCAGGCTACGTTGAAAGTGGTGGGCGCCTTCCTCGGGCTTTCCCGTGAACGTTCTGACCAGCGCCGCTTCCCGGCGATTCATCCGCTTGAATCCTGGTCCAAGTACGAAGGCATCATCGGTTCGAAAGAAGTCGAAGACGCAAGGCACATTCTCGCTGCTGGAAACGATGTCAACCAGATGATGAAAGTTGTCGGCGAAGAAGGAACGTCTATCGAAGACTTTATCACGTATCTTAAATCCGAATATTTGGATTCTGTCTATCTGCAACAGGATGCCTATCACGAAATCGATGCGGCTTGTTCTGCGGACAGACAAAAGTATGTCTTTGACCGGGTTTACAAAATTTTGAAGACTCCGATGGAATTCAAGGACAAGGATTCGGCTCGAGGATTCTTCTTGAAGTTGACGCAAACGACCAAGGACTGGAACCGAGTCGCTTTTGATTCGGCGGAATTCAAATCTCTCGAAGAGCAGATATTCAACTCCGTTGCGGAGGTTACGAAGAATGTATAAGGTTTATCATCGCATTGAACGCATTGCCGGCAGCGTCATTACCGTAAAAGCGGATGGCGTGGCCAACCAGGAACTCGCGCAGGTGACAAGCGCCCAAGGAACTTCTTTGGCGCGAGTCATCCGCATTGACGGCGAAATGGTCGATTTGCAGGTCTTTGCCGGAGCCCGTGGCGTTTCTACCGATTCTCAAGTCCGATTCTTGGGACATCCGATGGAAATCCCATTCAGCGAAGCTCTTCTTGGACGCGTGTTTACCGGTTCTGGCATTCCCCGTGATGCTGGCCCGGCCATTGAAGAAAATCCGGTTGCTATCGGCGGTCCGTCTGTGAACCCGGCGAAGCGAATCATTCCGAAAACGATGGTTCGTACGGGTATTCCGATGATTGACGTATTCAACACGTTGGTCGTTTCTCAGAAATTGCCGATTTTTTCCGTTGCAGGTGAACCGTATAACCAGTTGCTTGCGCGGATTGCGCTCCAGGCCGAAGTCGATGTCATCGTATTGGGCGGCATGGGATTAAAGCACGACGACTATCTTTATCTCAAAGATTATCTGGAACAGAATGGAGCCCTTTCTCGTACGGTCATGTTCGTGCACACGGCTTCGGATCCGATTGTGGAGTGTTTGCTTGTGCCCGATGCCGCTTTGGCTGTGGCAGAACAATTTGCAACTCGAGGAAAGAACGTCCTAGTCTTGTTGACGGACATGACGAACTTTGCGGACGCTTTGAAAGAAATTGCGATTACGATGGAACAGATTCCGTCGAACCGCGGCTATCCGGGAGACCTTTATTCCCAGCTCGCCAGCCGTTATGAAAAGGCGGTTGACTTCGAAGGTTCCGGCTCCATTACCATTTTGGCCGTGACAACGATGCCCGGCGATGATGTGACTCACCCGGTTCCGGACAATACGGGTTACATTACCGAAGGTCAGTTCTACTTGAAGCACGGTCGTATTGAACCGTTCGGCTCCCTTTCCCGTTTGAAGCAACAAGTCAACGGAAAGACCCGCAGTGACCATCGGACCATTATGAATACCATGATCCAGCTTTATGCGAGTTACAAAGAGACTCTTGAAAAGCAATCCATGGGCTTCAGAATGAGTTCTTGGGACAATAAACTTTTGAAGTATGGCGAGCGTTTTGAAAAGGAAATGATGGATCTTTCTGTCAATATCCCGCTAGAAAAAGCTCTGGATTTGGGCTGGGAAATCCTCGCAGATTGCTTTACTCCAGAAGAAACGGGCATTCCGTCCAAGATGATCAACCAATATTGGCCCAAGAAGGGGTGATATGGCAAAGGTCAAGCTCACAAAAAACGCCTTGAAGGCCGAACGCGATTCGCTCAAACGATTTGAGCGGTATTTGCCGACGCTTTTGCTGAAAAAGCAACAGCTTCAAGTGGAAATGCGTTCCTTGCAAGGAAAGGTGATGGCGAAGCGCGAAGAAGAAGATTCGCTCCGCAAGTCAATTGCCGGGTGGATTGCCCTTTATGCCGAACCCATTGAATGGGACAAGTATATTTCTGTCAAGGAAGTTCGGCAAGGCGAAGGCAATATCGCCGGTGTAGAAATTCCCCTTTTTGATGGAGTCGATTTTAACGTTTCCATTCCGGATTTCTTTACGACTCCGGCATGGCTCGATGAAGGAATCCGTTCTCTTCAGGGGTTGATTTCCCTTCGCTTAGAACGCCGCGTCTTAGAAAAGCAATACGAATTGCTGTCTGCAGAGTTGCGTTCGACAAGTCAAAGAGTCAATTTGTTTGAAAAGGTGAAAATTCCGGAAGCGAAAGAAAACATCCGCACCATCAACATCTTCCTTTCTGACCAGCAGATTTCGGGAGTGGCGCGGTCCAAGATGGCCAAGAGCAAGGCGAATGCCCGTGTACTTGCCCAACAAGGAGCGGCTGCATGATTACTCCGATGAAAAAAGTGACGATTATTTGCTTGAAAAGTGATAGCAAAGAATCGTTGGAAACGCTCCGTAGCATGGGCATTTTGCATGTGACTCCCATTCAGAATCCTGTGGGAAACGCGTTGAATGCTGCTCGAAACGATGTGATGCGGGTGCAAAAAGTGTTGAATGCGATTCCGGATGGAAAAAAGAAAACCGTTTCCCCGGATTCGTTGAGCGGAGCCGCCGTTGTCGAAGAAGTTCAAAAGCTTCTTGACAAACGGAAAAAAGCGGAAGACGATATCGCCGAATCGGGAAGTGCCCTTTCGCACTATGCCATTTTCGGCAATTTGGATCCGGAAAGCGTCAAAGCGTTGGAAGCCCGCAACATTTTCGTACGCCTTTACGTCTCGGAACGGGGAAAACCGTTCGAAGTGGATGGAGCCGCATTGGTGGTGCCTTTCGGAGAAAATTCCGAAGGGGAATGCCGGGCGGTTATCAGCCGCGGCTGTGTTGCCCAAGTGAAAACGCCGGCGACACCGCTTGCCCTGCCTTCAAAATCCATTGCTGATTTTCGGAGTTTAAAAAACTCTGCAGAAAAGGATTTGGCCGATGTGGAATCGCGCCTGATGGAACTTTCTGCGGACAAGGGCAAGGTGCAAGAATGTTTGACGGAAGCTTCTGACGCTTATACGTTTGAAACTGTTTCTGCCGGGATGCTGTCGTCGGACCTTTTGGCGGTCATTCAAGGCTATTGCCCGGTTCCCCGATTGGTGGAATTGGAAGCGGCCGCCAAGGCTTCTGGTTGGGGACTTCGCGAAGAAGATCCCACCGAAGAAGATGATGTCCCCACACTTCTCACTTATGGAAAGCTCTCCAAACCGATGCAATTCTTGTATGATATCATTGGAATTGCTCCGGGATATCGCGAAGTCGATGTATCCAGCGTTTTCCTTGTGTTTTTCAGTCTGTTTTTCGCCATGATTGTGGGCGACGTCGCCTATGGACTTCTGTTCTTGGGACTCACGCTTTACGTTCGGGCGAAAAATCCGAAGTCGAATTCTTCGGGATTCAGCTTCATGTATTTGATGTGCGGCGCAACGGTCTTTTGGGGAATCATCAATGCGAGCTTTTTGGGATTGAACCCGGAACTTGCGCATTGGTCGTATTACCTTGATTTGACGAATTACGCATGGCTGCCGGAACCTATCCAGCATGCGATGCTGTGGATTCGTACCAGCGCGCCGGTGGATCCTGTCAAATTTGAAGCGTATCACAATTGGGTGTCTAGCCTCACGTTCTTCCCGGAGTCTTTTGTTCCTGTGGAACATGGGGAATCCCAAATGGGGCACATCCAGTTTTTCTGCTTCTGCATCGCTGTTGTGCATTTGACGATTGCTCACGTGTGGAATATCATCGTTCGCATCAAACGCAAGGATTCCACATTCATGGCACAAGTCGGCTGGCTGCTTTGCTGCTGGTTCATGTTCCTGTTGGCGAACAACATGGTGCTGAGCATGCCTCTTCCGGGCTTTGCAATTCCGCTCTTTGTTGTTGCGGCAATACTTCTTGTTTTGTTCTCCGTACCGCCTAGCCGGTTGAAGCAAGACTGGATTTCGATTCCCATGCTTGTCCTCAACATCGTAAGCAGCTTTACGGACGTAATCAGTTATATTCGTCTGTTTGCTGTGGGAATGTCGGGCGCGGCCATTGCTGAAGCGTTCAACAACATGCTTTCACCGTTGTTCGGTTCTGCCGTGGGCATATTGGGAGCCGCCGTGCTTCTTCTGTTTGTCCATGCGTTGAACATCGCCTTGGCTTTGATGGGCGTGGCTGTTCATGCGGTGCGTTTGAATACTCTCGAATTTTCTAACGGCTTGGATTTGCAATGGAGCGGTTTTGCTTTCGTTCCGTTCGCCAAGAGTAAAAATTAACCAAGGGTTAAATCCCAAATCAAAAGAGGAAAAAAATGGATCCGAATACTTCGATTACTCTCGCTAAAATGGGTGCTGCGGCAGCTCTGGGCTTGGGCGCGATGGGCTCAGCCCTTGGTTGTGGCACTGCAGGCATGGCCGCCATCTCGGTATGGAAGAAGGCCTACGCACAAGGCAAAAGCGCGCTTTTCACTCTGCTTGTCTTTGTTGGAGCCCCGCTTTCCCAAACGATTTACGGCATGCTTTTGATGAACTTCATTTTGTCGAAAGCTGCTACGGAAGGCTTTATGAACTGGGGCGGATGCCTTGGTGCCGGCATTTTTGGCGGTTTGGGCCTGATGGCTTCTGCTTGGTTCCAGGGTAAGGACGCTGCTGTTGCGTGCGACGCTCTCGGTGAAACGGGCAAGGGCATGGTGAACTACCTGATGGTGCTGGGTATTGTTGAAACTGTCGCCTTGTTCGTTCTCGTCTTTGCGATGATGGTTCTTTAAGCCATCAGGAGCGAATTTTATGGATGAACAAGTCTTGATAACTCTCTCCAAGCTCGGAGCGGGGGCGGCTTTAGGACTTTCCGCCCTGGGTTCTGCGCTTGGATGCGGTACAGCGGGCATGGCCGCCATCGGAGCTTGGAAAAAGGCATACCTGAAAGGGAAGAATGCCATGTTCTCTTTGCTCATCTTTGTCGGTGCGCCCCTTGCTCAGACGATTTACGGGATGTTGCTGATGATGTACATTCTCGGCAAGATTTCGGCAGAGGGCGGCGTGGATCCCCATGCAACGCTTTGGGCCGCTTATCTTGGCGTGGGCCTCTTTGGCGGTCTTGGCATTGCCGTTTCCGGATGGTATGTGGGAAAGGCTGCTGCGAACGCTTGCAGTGCACTTGGAGAAACCGGCAAAGGCATGGTGAATTATCTGATGGTGATGGGCGTCGGAGAAACGGTCGCTTTGTTCGTGATGGTCTTTTCGATGATGATCATTTCGACTCCGATTGGATAATTTCATTCCCAGTCTTTTATCAGGAGATTCCGCCGACTTTTGCCGGTGGAATCTTGTTTTATAGGGAAGAGATTTCGTTTTGGCTCTAGTATCCCTTAAAAACTCTTGCCAAAAAGGAAAAATCCTGCTATATTCAAAGCATGAAAATTAAGAACTTCAACAGCTTGTACAATCGACTTCCGGGCCTTGGCTTTGGAGCGGTTGCCTAGTTGCGGTTCTTGACGCAAATTTGCAACAATCAGACGGCCCGCTCCTGAATGGTGCGAGCCTTTTATTTTGTGGCAAATGGCGAAAGAATAGGCTTTGTGAACCTTCGGGTCGGCAAGGAGATCGAAATGAAAGAAGACAATCAGAGAAAACCGTTTATTTACGACGTGACTTTGCGCGACGGAAACCAGGCGTTGCCGAATCCATGGAATAACGCCCAGAAAAAAGACGTTTATCTGCAATTGTTGAAATTGGGTGTTCAAGGAGCGGAAATTGGCTTTCCGGCATCTTCGGAAATGGATTTTGAATCGTGCAAGGAACTTGCCCAGCTCACGGCGAAAATGGCTGAAGAGGGGAATGAAGAGGCAAAAAACATTGTCGTTTCGGGCCTTGCCCGCTGCATTCCCAGCGACATCCAGCGTTGTTGGGAAGCGGTCCAATACGCTCCGCATCCCCGGATTCACACGTTTTTGGCGGGCAGCCCCCTTTCGATGGAATATGTTTTGCACATGACTCCGGAGCAGGTGAAAGAACGGGCTGTTTCTTGTGTAAAATTGGCAAAATCGTTAGTCGGCGACAAGGGCGATGTGGAATTCAGCGTGGAACATTTTGGCGATTGCCTCGAAAACATGGATTTCGTCATCGATGAATTGAAAGCTGTCGTGGAAGCCGGTGCGACGACCATCAATTTGCCGAATACGGTGGAGCGCTACCGGCCTGCGCTGTATGTGAATCAAATTCGGCAAGTGTATGAAGCGTTGCCGAAGAACATTACGATTTCCGTACATTGTCACAATGACTTGGGAATGGCGACGGCGGCAACGGTAGAAAGTTTTTATGCGGGGGCGACTCAGCTGGAAGTGGCTTTGAACGGTCTTGGCGAGCGTTGCGGCAATACCAATTTTTATGAAGTCGTTGTGGCGTTGGCGAATTCGGGAACCCCTGTGGACATTCACTTGGAACGCATCTATGAAACGGCCATTTTGATTTCCCAATGGTCGGGAGTGAATATTTACAGTCGAGCTCCGTTGATCGGTGCCGAGGCTATCGTGCACCGCAGCGGAATCCATCAGGATGGCGCAAGCAAGACTAAGGATATGAAAAAAGGTGCCTATCGTCCGATTGATTATTCGATTATCGGCAGGCATCAGAACGATTCGCTCAGCTTTACCAGTCAAAGTGGCCGGACGGCGGTTTATGAAATCATCACCAAGTTCGGGTATAAAATGTCCCTTTCGGAAGCGGCGGAATTGCAGCCGATTTTGAAAGCCGTCAGCGAAAAGGAAGGGGAACTTTCCGCCGACCGCGTGTTGGATATTTTCCGCGAACGTTTTGTGAATGTGAACGGGCGACTGATTTTCAACAACATCGAAGTGATTCCGGACGAAAATCGTTTCATTTTCCACTTTAAAAAAGACGGCGAAGCGATGGTGAAGTCCGTGACGGCAGAAGGCCCGGTCGAGGCGGCCCTGGTTCTGCTGCGGGAAATAGGACTTCCCGTGGAACTGGTCAAGTACCGTCAGCTTGTCGTTCCAGACAAGGACAAGTTGTGGGCGGGACGCGGTCTCAGCCGCATCGTGTTAAAGGCGAATGGCGCGGAAGTGGAAGGCCGTGGCGTTTCGAGTGACACGCTCAAAGCGAATATGCGCGCCATTTTTTGCGGCGTGAACCTTTTGTACCGTTGAATTAAAACAGCCTCCCGCAGGCGAAGCCTGCGGGAGGCTTCTCGTTGACGTAACCTTCCTTTTGAAAGTGGATTTTTGAAATGGAAAGCGGAAGAAGTGTGTTGATTTCCCAAGAGAAGTTGCATTTGCGCGTCCAAGAATTGGCTGCGGAAATTTTGCAGGAGGAAGTTCCCGATGTTCTTGTTGGCGTTTTGACCGGCGCTTTTGTTTTTGCCGCGGATTTGGCTCGGGCGTTGGCTTTGCCGGAACTTGAAATTCAATTTGTGAAAGCCAGCAGTTATGGAAACGGGATGGAACATTCGGCGTTTCGGGTCAACGGCTTGGACGAATTGGATTTGTCTGGAAAAAAAGTGCTTTTAGTCGATGACATTTTGGATTCGGGGCATACGCTCAAAAATCTTTCCTTGGCCATCGCTGAACAGGGAGCTCAGTCTGTCAAAACTTGTGTGTTGCTGGACAAGCCGGCTCGGCGGGAAGTTTCTGTTTCTGCGGATTATTCCGGATTTTCCGTTGCAAATGAATTTGTTGTCGGTTACGGATTGGATTATGCCGGTAAATTCCGCTCCCTGCCCGAAATTTGTACAATCAAAAAAAGGTAACGGAGATGTACTATTTCCCTTGGCAGTTTTTGTAGATTGTTTTCAGGACAGAGCTTCAAATTCAAATAAAAAAGGAGTGCAAAATGAAAAACCGGATGCCGGAATGTTTCGTGTTGGCTTTTGCTATTGTGCTGGTCGGCATCATAATGTCTTTGACGGCAAATAAATTTATCGACAAGGATAGAATTGTCCATGTGCGGGGACTTTCCGAAAAAGAAGTTCCGGCGGACAAGGTCTTTTGGACTTTGAGTTACCGTGTTTTGGGAAATGATGTACAGGAAATCTACAAGGATTTGGAATCTAAAGATTCTTTAATCCAAAAATTTTTGCTGGATAATGGATTTTCGGCAGAAGAAATCACGATAGGAACGCCTTCATTCAGCAATTTGGATTTGGATGAATGGCGCGAAAATAAATCGGGATTCCGTTTTTCTGCCCAATCTTCAATGACAGTGGTTTCAAATAAAGTAGAGAAGATTCGTCCTCTTCAGCGAGACATTTCGCAGTTGACCAAACAGAACGTGATGTTTGACAACAATTACGCGGATTATGAATTTTCAGGATTGAACAAAATCAAACCGCAAATGATTGAAGAAGCGACGCGTAATGCCCGGGAAGTGGCGATTAAATTTGCCGAGGATTCCCACAGTAAATTGGGAAAAATCAGCAATGCCCAACAGGGTCTTTTTTCCATCGACGATCGAGATGGAAATACGCCGCAAATCAAGAAAATCCGGGTGGTGACGACGATCGATTACATGTTGGACGATTGATTAATACGGTCAAAACTGCGTTTGACCGTGAGGAGGGCGCTGGTGATGGCATCGGCGGCTTCCTTGGGCGTCCTGATCTTGTCGGAGAAAAATTTTTCATCGGCATCCGTTTCAAAACGGATGTCGGCTTGTGGAATTTTCAAAAGAGCTTTTTTCGTGGATTCTTTGCGCAAGCTGTCTCGGTGGATGGAAAATAGGGCGTTGAGCTTTTGAGCGCGGACGGCAATTTCGGAGTCTCCGCAGAATCGGTGAAAAATGGGATAGGCGTTTTTTTGGGGAAAGCGCAAATTTTCCAGGATGTCGAGAATCCGGCGAAAATCTCCTACGACGTGGAGCATCAATGGGCGGGAAAATTCAATGGAAAGCTTCGCCTGGTAAAGGAACAAGTTCTCCTGGGTTTCTTTCTCGGCGTAAGCCGGGAAACGCTTGTCGATGCCACATTCACCGACAAGGGCTTGGGGATATTTCCGCAGCAGCGTTTCCAAGCGTTTCAACTGAAAATCGTCAACATCCAGCGCGATTTCCGGATGGATGCCAAAACACGGGGTGAACATTTGGGGAAACTGTCCAATTAAGGTCTCGGCAACTTCCCATTCCCAGGGTTCACAGGCGACGAGGATGGCGTGGAAATCTCGGGCTTCCAGTTCGCGGCAAAGGCGTTCCGGTTCTGGAAAGCGGGCGAGGTGGATGTGGTAATCCAGCATGGTCAGCCGTTTTTTTCCAAATTGTCCAAAAGTTCCGCAGCAATGGCGACGCGCTCGCTACAGGTCTGTTCTTTGTTGGGGCGGATTTCTTTGCAAAGGATGCCACCGCATTTTTTTCGAAATTCGGCTATCAGTTCTTCTTTTTTGTCGGGACGGTAGTGGATTGCTGTGTAAAGCGCGCCACAAAGTCCGTCTTTTGCGTGACCCGCTCCGCAATCCTTGAATTTTTCAACTTCGGACGGTTCGAGTCCGTGTTGATTGGCCCAGGCGGCAGAGACTGCCATGGCGCAATTTCCCAAGTGATTCAAGTGAAATTCTTTGGCGAAGGTTTTCATAAAATCTCCGGTTTCAATATAGAAAAGGGGGCATTGAATAGGGCTGCTTGAAAAAAACTCGACCTTTGGAGTGAAAATTAATCCATGAGATGTCGTTTTTTCGTTATTTTTTCCCGATTTTCCCTCGGAATTATATAGTTTTGGGAATGGAACTTTTTGATTTTGTTCGAATTGTTCATTTTTTGGAGATTTCTATGGCAAAGAAAATGATTGCGGTCGATGGAAACGAAGCGACTGCAAATGTAGCGTTTCAATTGAGTGAAGTAGCTGCGATTTATCCCATTACGCCGTCGAGCCCGATGGCGGAACACGCCGACAACTGGAGTGCGGCGGGAAAGAAAAATCTTTGGGGACAGGTTCCCCGCGTGTTTGAAATGCAATCGGAAGGCGGAGCCGCGGGTACGGTGCACGGTGCCCTCCAAGCGGGAGCCTTGACGACGACTTTTACGGCTTCTCAGGGACTTCTTTTGATGATCCCGAACATGTATAAGATTGCCGGTGAACTGACTCCGACCGTCTTTCATGTGACCGCCCGTTCGCTTGCGGCTCAGGGACTTTCCATTTTCGGAGATCACTCCGACGTGATGGCTTGCCGTCAGACTGGTTTCGCCATGCTCAGCTCTTCTTCTGTGCAGGAATGCCAGGACATGGCGCTTGTCGCCCACGCTTCGACGCTAGAAGGCCGCATCCCGACGATGCATTTCTTTGACGGTTTCCGGACATCGCACGAAGTGATGAAAATCGAAGCTCTGGAAGACGGCGTGATTCGTCAGGTTGTTGAAGAAAAATTTGTGAAAGCTTGCCGCGAACGCGCGTTGACTCCGGATCGTCCGACGATGCGTGGAACAGCCCAGAATGCCGATGTGTATTTCCAGGGACGTGAAACGGTCAACAGTTTTTACAACGCTTACCCGGCCATTGTCCAAAAATATATGGATAAGGTGGCGAAGTTCACGGGGCGTCAGTATCATCTGGTGGATTACGTTGGCGCTCCGGATGCGGAACGCGTCATTGTGGTGATGGGCTCTGCCGCGTCCACCATCAAGGATACAATCGCCTATCTGAACAAGAAGGGCGAAAAGCTCGGTGTGCTGATTGTGCGCCTTTACAGACCGTTCCCTTCGGAACAATTGGTTGCCGCTTTGCCGAAAACCGTGAAGAAAATCGCGGTTCTCGATCGTTCCAAGGAACCCGGTTCGGCTGGCGAACCGCTCTTGGAAGATGTCATCACGGCGATTTCGTCTGCAGCGATGAACGGGGAAGTTTCTTTGCCGCGCATTATCGGTGGGCGCTACGGACTTTCTTCCAAGGAATTCACCCCGGCGATGGTGAAGGCTGTTTACGATGAATTGGCGAAAGATTCTCCGCGGCCGCGTTTTACGGTTGGCATCATTGATGATGTGACTCACTTGAGCCTTGACGTGGATTCGAATTTCCACTTGGAAAGCGACTTCTTCCAGGCGATGTTCTTTGGACTCGGTTCTGATGGTACTGTCGGAGCAAACAAGAATTCCATCAAGATTATCGGTAATGAAACGGACAATTACGCACAAGGTTATTTTGTCTACGATTCAAAGAAGTCCGGTTCAATGACGACTTCGCATTTGCGCTTTGGCAAGAGCGTTATCGATGCGCCTTATCTGATTGAAGAAAATCAGGCTGACTTTGTCGCTTGCCACCATACGCCGCATCTTGAATCTGTCGACATGCTGAAGTATGCGAAAGTCGGTGCGACCTTCCTTGTCAACACGCCGCATTCCGCGGACAAGGTCTGGGATACATTCCCGCGCCCTGTTCAAGAGGCCATTATTAAGAAAGGCTTGAAAGTTTACGTCATCGATGCGTATGCTGTCGCTGCGAAAACGGGCATGGGCCGCCGTATCAATACGGTGATGCAAACCTGCTTCTTCTCCAAGTTGGGCAATGTCCTCGATGCCGAAACAGCTATCCAGTATATCAAAAAGTATGCGGAAAAGACTTATGCGAAAAAGGGCATGGAAGTGGTGCAGAAAAACTGGGATGCAATCGACGCGTCTCTTGCCAACTTGCACGAAGTTGTCATTCCTGCATCCGTGACCAGTTCCCGAGAATTCCGTCCGGCGATTCACGGTTGCGCTCCGGCGTTTGTCAATGAAGTGACTGCCGAAATTATCCGCGGAAACGGTGAAAAGCTCCCGGTATCCAAAATGCCTGTGGACGGTGTATTCCCGACAGGTACGACGAAATACGAAAAACGCGATTTGGCGTTGGCCATTCCTTCGTGGAATCCGGATGTTTGTATCCAATGCGGAAAGTGTGCCATGGTTTGCCCGCATGCGGCCATCCGTTTGAAAGTGGTCGATGAAGCGGCTGTCGCCAATGCTCCGGAAGGATTCAAGTTTACGGCAGCGAAGGGAATCAAGCTCGAAGGTTCCGAAAAGCCGGTGTTCGCCATTTCCGTTTCCAGCTATGACTGTACGGGCTGCGGCGTTTGTACGCAAGCTTGCCCGGCGAAGGACAAGGCGGATCCGGCGAAAAAGGCTATCAACATGGTGCCGCAAGAACCTATCAAGGAACAGGAAGGCAAATGCTTTGATTTCTTTGTCGATTTGCCCGAATTCGACAGGACGAAAGTCAACAAGAGTGTGGTCAAGCAGGCGATGCTCCTTGAACCGCTTTTCGAATTTTCCGGTTCTTGCGCGGGCTGCGGAGAAACCGCTTATGTCCGCTTGGTGAGCCAGCTCTTCGGCGACCGCATGGTTGTCGCGAATGCGACGGGCTGCTCCTCCATTTACGGGGGAAACCTGCCAACGACTCCTTGGGCGAAAAACAAGGAAGGCCGTGGCCCGGCATGGGCGAACAGCCTTTTTGAAGACAATGCGGAATTCGGTCTCGGAATGCGTCTCGCCATTACGAAGCATGCGCAGCAGGCCGTTGACTTGCTGGATTCCTTGGCTGAAAAGCTGAATCCGGAATTGGTCAATGCGCTGAAGACGCAAGAACAGCGTGATGAAGCGGGAATTGCCGCTCAGCGTCAAAATGTCGCCCAGCTGAAAGAAGCCCTGAAGTCGATTGAAGGCGATGTCGCCAAATCTCTTGCAGAGGAATATGCGGATTACCTGGTGAAGAAATCCGTATGGATTATCGGTGGTGACGGTTGGGCCTACGATATTGGTTACGGTGGACTTGATCACGTCATGTCGACGGGTGAAAATGTGAACATTCTTGTCCTTGATACGGAAGTTTACTCGAATACGGGTGGACAGGCTTCCAAGGCGACAAACCGCGGTGCTGTCGCACTCTTTGCCGCTGCAGGAAAACGTGCCGGTAAAAAGGATTTGGGACTCATTGCAATGAGCTACAAGAACGTTTACGTTGGCCGCGTTGCGATTGGCGCTAACGATATGCAGACGTTGAAGGTGTTCCAAGAAGCGGAAGCGCATGATGGTCCGTCTTTGATTATTGCGTATTGTCCTTGCATCAACCACGGCTTTGATTTGAACAACCAGCTCGCTCACCAGAAAATGGCGGTGGATTCCGGTTACTGGACGCTGTTGCGTTACAATCCGGAATTGGCTGCCGAAGGAAAGGCTCCGCTGATTCTCGATTCCAAGAAGCCCTCGATTCCTGTGAAGGAATATATTTACACGGAAAACCGCTACAAGGCGTTGACTCGTACGAAGCCCGAAGTGGCCGCAAAACTCGCAGACGACTTGCAAAAAGAAGTCGACGCCCGTTATGCGTTCTACGAGGAAATGGCAAAAGAGGCGGTTGTTTAACCGATAAAAATCCCATTTGCAAAAAAGTTCCGGGTAAAACCGGGACTTTTTTTGTTGTAAAAAGCCAGTTCTCGCGGTTGAGGCTTTCGTGGATGTTGTTTGTCCTTAGCTGCGCCAGTGTTCGTGCGGGAAGTCCAAATAGGTCTGGAGCTCCATCATGCTTGTGGTGTAGGGAATTTTCAAAAGAAAATATACCCCAATTAAAAAGTGGGGCACATGTAGGGATGAATGGGTTTTGCTGGTCTAAGGCCTTTCAAAATTTTGTTTTTGGGGAATGGCAAATCGTTGACGGATTGGAATGAATTCTTGATAAATTTTTGGAAAATAACAGAATGTTTGGCAAAGCTTTTTTTTTTGTTATATTAAAACGTGAAGGCGGATGATCTATAGAGGAGGACCTTATGCCAAAGACAATAAAATTCAACCTTAACAGTGACGGCGCATCTATTCGGACGATTGAAGACCTTCGCGAGCATTTCTGTATTCAAGATGTATTGGACTATTATAAAAAAGGAATCTTGGCGAGATGGCTTAAAGTTCATGACTATAATGCCGAACTTGGGAAACTTGAAAAGATTTCATCGGAAGATGATGCTGAAATTATTTCGGAAATTATTCAAATATTGGATGTAGAACAGGATGAGAAAATTATTAAAGAAGGTGTTGCGCTGATTGAGTTTCAGAAAGAAAGAGAATGCTTTTATAACAAAATTTCTAAAGGTATAAAAGTAGAACGGGATTTCCTTGACTTATACAAGAATGGTTACGAAGAAGTCATCGAAAGAATTGTTCAAAATAAAAATGATTATTCTGTCATAAAATCGGCAACGAAAACGCTTGCCGACAACTATATGTGGCTTTTAAATTTTGATTTCAAAAGACTTTTTTGTTATTTGCAAGAAAAAGCTCCTGTGGCTTTGTTTGGATTTTTGGCAAATGAAAAAATGAGGGACTTTTGTAAAAGCGATCAAAATAGGTATAACTATGAGCATTTTTGTGAAGCGATCACTAGTCAATATTTAGAAGAAAATTTGGGAAACTCTTTGAAAAAATATGAGAGGAATACTGATGAATACTGGAAGGATTTGGAACCGGAAAACAAAAAGTGTTTGCTTCTTTTAATTGAGAATCCTTATGGTCATTATAAATCTTGCTTGGTCCGCTCAAGTGGAAAACATGGTGAAGAACTTACTTGCAAAGATATTAATAACAATTTTGTTCTTTTATCTGGAATTGATTTTAAAAACAACAGAGAAGATGTTCTGTATTATATGGAGGTCTAAAAATGTTGGATAAAGCCATCTCTATTTTGTCCTCTTATGTCGACGCGTTACGTCCTATAATTTACATCAAACATTTTGATTTTAAGGTGTTTGATGAAATCATTAGGAAGATTTCATATAAAGCGAAAATAATAGAATACAATAATGCTTTAGGATTTGTTGATTTTGATGACAAACATCCTATGCAAGATGCTACTTTGGAAACGTTCTTGCTGCAAACCCGAGAAGAGGGGTTTTCAAAAGAAACATTCCTTGTACTTAAAGATGTTCATGGAGAATTGAAAAATTCCAAAGTAATCGCTCTTTTGAAAAGAATTGCAGAAGATAATATTGAACGAGAGTCGTATCACGAAACAATTTTTATTGTTTCTGAAGAACTGGTGATTCCTGCTGAGTTGGAGCATTTTATCACGATTTTTGACATTCCTTTTCCTGATATTGCCGAAATCAAAGAAGTTATTCAAGATTACGGAAAGGGTATGGACATAGGAATTTCTGACGAAGTTGCTGACGATTTAGCTGTATCCCTGAAGGGATTGAATGAATTCCAAATTCGTCAGATTTTAAATTTGGCATACCAAGATGGAGGAACTATTGAAAGGGAAGACAAGACTCTGATTGTCAAAGAAAAGGAGCTTTTGGTCAAAAAAGACGGCATGCTTGAAATCGTAAATTTCAAGGAAAAAATTGATGATATCGGAGGCTTGAGTCGCTTGAAAAAATGGTTGCGGCGTAAGTCAGCCATTTTTAAGGATCTTGATCATGCGATTAAATTTGGAGTGGATGTTCCCAAGGGAATGCTTATTGTAGGTATGCCAGGATGCGGAAAGAGTCTTACTGCTAAAGCTACCGCGAATCTTTTTGAAATTCCATTGGTTAGGCTAGACGTTGGCCGATTGCTTGGTAAATATGTTGGCGAATCGGAAAACAATATGCGAAAGGCGCTCAGTTTGGCAGAAGCGATTAGTCCTTGCGTCTTGTGGATTGATGAAATAGAAAAAGCCTTTGCTGGAATTGGAACGGTCGGCGGAAACGAAGTTACGACTCGTTTATTTGGACATTTCCTAACCTGGATGCAAGAGAAAGAGAATACCGTCTTTATTGTGGCTACAGCCAATAATATTGACAATATGCCACCAGAATTTTTAAGGAAAGGCCGTTTTGATGAACTTTTCTTTGTTGATTTGCCCAGTGATGATGAACGACGTGCTATATTGAAAATTCATTTGAAAAAAAGAAATAAATGGAATTCAAATATTGATACAATTGCCTTAATTAAGAAAACAGATGGTTTTAGCGGAGTTGACTTGGAATCTGCTGTGAAAGATGCAGTCGAAGGATGCTTCATAAACAAATGCAATGAAATTTCAACGAAAGACCTTCTTGAATCTATAGAAAAAACAAAATCGATAACGATGACATTGGGTAAAAGGATAAAAGAAATGAAAGAGAATATCGAAAAATATAATTTCATAAATGCGAGTGAAAAAATAGGAGAAGGGAAATGAGCAATAGGAGCCTTGTTGTAAACGACAAGTTTGCTCCTTTAGGTTCTTTGGAGTGGACTCGGGGGCTTTCTGATTTAGTCGTTGAATTCGAGAATGGATTTAGTCGGCATCAGGATGACGGAACTAACAGTTGGCTGACCACCTTAATCAAGAATCATCTGCCTGAAAAAGATCCGGCGGAGATAGAAAAGATTGTTTCTGAAATTGCTGATGCCGTTAAGGTCGCGGAAGAAAAAAAGTCAGCCTTAAATGCGGCGCTTCGTCAAGGACGATCGAAAGAGAATTGGTTTGCTTCTGAAATGGAAAAAGTCACTTCGGCGATGTCTGTACAAGAAGCTGCTAAATATTTTAGTGAAGTGGACTCTGCGTTGAAAAATGCGAATGACGGATTGCTTAATACGTTGAAAACGCAATCTGGAACCGTAAACATGAACCCGAAATTAGATGGGTTTATTGCGGAACAATATCATGCAGAGACTTTCAATATGAATGCAGTGGCAAATGGAAGTAAATTCAGGGCAGAAGTTCTGAAGCCGGAAGGCGCAACATTTGCTAAGAATTCTGTTGATATTGTAGTTAAGGATACGGAAACTGGTAAAATTGTACAAAGATATCAATCGAAGTTTTGCAAAAATTCCAGTGCAACGCAAGCCGCAATTAATCATGGGGATTATGTTGGGCAACAATATCTGGTTCCAGAAGGTCAGGCGGAAAAAGTTCGAAGCAAAGCGACAGAATCAATCATCGCTCCAGATGGAACTTCCAGTAATCCTTTGCCCAAGGCAAGGGCTGAGCAAATGCGCGACGAAGCGCAAAGTGGCAACTGGAATGAATTGAATTGGAATGAATACAAGGTCCGAGATTTAAGTATTGGAATTGGAAAACAAGCTTGTGCCGCGGGTCTCCAGGGTGCCGCCGTTGGTGCGGGGTTGAAGGTCGCTCAAAATTGGATTGAAAATGGATCTGTTGACGGAGATGAGGTTGTAGAAACGGCTTTGAGGACGGGAGCCGATGTCGGCGTGAAAACTGCTGCGGCTGGCGCCATGAAAGTTGCGGTGGAAAAGGGAATTGTAGATTTTATTCCTAAAGGAACTTCGGCGGCAACTTGCGCGAGCATTGCTTTTGTTGCCGTTGAGGATGTTAAAATTTTAGGAAAAATGGCCAATGGAGAATTGGATTTGCGCGAGGGGGTAGAGGCTTTGGAATGTACTACGGTTTCTTGCGCTGCGGGGCTTGCCGCCGGTGGTAAAGGCGCTGCTATTGGAACGGCTTTGGGCGCTGCGTTGGGACCCGTGGGAGCGTTAGCCGGTAGTCTTATTGGCGGTACGGTTGGATATATTGCCGGTTCAACTGTAGGGCAAGCCGTTGTTAAAGGAGCGCAAGTGGTCCGTGATTTCGCTTATGAAGGAATAAAAAGCGTTTGCTCAGGAATAAAATCCGCTGTTTCTACTGTAGGAAGTTTTTTTTCTGACTGTTGGAGCGCAATTTTTGGTTAATTGTTGAAGGGGAAACTCAATAAACATCAACGATGGAGCCTTTGATGAATTTTGAAGAACACTTGACCAATGCCGCGGCCAATAGGGCGTTGTACGAATTGGTTGACAAATACGGTGAAGCTGCGTCTCTTGATCTGGCTGGCTATGATGGAAAATTTGGCGTTGTCGATCAGACGAAAAGAAGTTTAAAGGGTATCTCGGAAAGTCTATTGGGTAAAACAGATGATGAAGCCAAGCGAAATTTAAAGCAACAAGCAGGTTTTTCTGCAGAAATAATTGAAACGGTTAAGCTTAATAAGCGGAGAATTGTTGAGGGGGAAACGGCCCGTAGTTTTCGATACGATGATTTGGGAAATACGAATGACGAATTAATCGATGTTGCTGACGCGTGTCAAATGCCGAATGGAACGTGGAAGGAAATTCCCGGTTCAGGATTCCAAATGAAGTTTATAGGCAAAAATGGCTGCGAGACTTTTGACAAATTATGCAGTTCCAAGCACAACAAGTATTATGCGAATGGAATACCTGTAAAAATTCCCAAGGATTATTACTCTGATTTTATTGAAAGGGCTGACTCCAAAATAAATGGGTTGAAACAAGAAATAAAAGAATTGAATGCGCAAAATAAAGATCCTTCGGTAATTGCGAAAAAGAAAGCTCAGCTGAAAAAGTATGAATCCATTCGTCAGAATACATATAGGAGTGAAACGACTAGCAAGGAAGCTCTGTTTGCCAGGGTCAATCCCAAATTGTATACAGTTCAATCAACGCTCAGGACTGCTCATGAGGCTGGTCTGAAAGGGGCGGAGTCAGGCGCTGCGATTGGCGGCGGAATGGCGATTGTTTGCAATTTAGGAGAAATCCTGAAGGGGAAACCGATTGAAGATGCGGTCAAGGATGTTGCAGTCAAATCAGGAAAATCTGCTGTACGGTCATACGCAGTCTCCAGCGGAGCGACGCTAGTATCTGGAGGCGTTAAACATTATAGGAAGGAACTTCCGGAGCTTTTGAAAAATGCCAAGGCGCCGACGGAAATATCCGGATTTGTAGTCGATGCCGCTTCTGCGTTTTACGGCTATTACAACGGAAGTATTTCGGGCGTTGATTGTATGAAACAGTTGGCGACCAGTGCGACTTTGGCTTTGGCTAATTTGACTCCTGTTGGTCAAGTTGTTTTTATTGCACGTACTGTATATACGCTTGCTTCTATCAGCGTTACGGTAATAAGGGATGCCTTAAGGGCTCCAAAGATTGCACGGGAACGGCGCATTCAAATTGAAAAAGAATGCAGAGAACAGATTGAAGCTTTGAAATTATTTAGGGAAGAATATGAACAACGTTCAAAAGCGTGGCTCGAAAAAGTGACGGGATCTTTCGTTGAGGCATTTGATACGATGGATAAAGCTTTGCAAATTGGTGATGTTGATTCATATATTAGTGGAGCGAATCAAATTACATCGGCGATGGGAAGCGAAGTTCAATTCGAAACTTGCGAACAGTTTAAAAATCTGATGGAATCAGATAAAGCGTTTATTCTTTAACAATCAACAAGGAGTGCTATATGCCAATTCCATTCATTCTTGGTGCAGCTGCTGTTGGAGCCGGCCTTTTTGGCGCCAAAAAGGCTTATGATGCCCATGAAACAAATGAACGAGCCAAATGGATCAATCGACGTGCTGAAAATTCAGCAGATGGGGCGAAGGCTAAACTTTCAAATAGCCGGGAAGCTTGTCAAAAATCCCTGGAAAGTTTAGGCTCTGCAAAACTTGCCGTTTTAAATGAAGGCATAATGCCTTTTGTTCGTTCCTTCAAAAAGATTCACCATATAGATCTACGTAACAGCGAAGGTCTTGAAGAACTTTCCAAATTCAACATCACAAAAGATGAACTTACATCCATGGAAGAAATGGGTTCTTTGGCCGAGAGTATGGTGAATGGGGCTGTTGGTGGTGTTGCTGCGGGGGCTTTGGCGGCGATAGGAGCGTATGGCGCGGCGACAACTTTTGGCGTAGCATCAACTGGCGCCGCTATCGCTGGATTGTCTGGTGTGGCGGCGACTAATGCAACGCTTGCTTTTCTTGGTGGGGGTTCCCTTGCTGCGGGAGGATTAGGGATTGCTGGAGGCGCGGCCGTGTTGGGTGGGCTTGTTGCCGGCCCGGCACTTGCTGTCATGGGATTAGTCCTAAATTCTAATGCCGAAGAAAATTTGGAAAATGCCAAAGCAAATCGTGCGGAAGCGGAAAAAATCGTTGCCCAGTGTGAGGCTGCTTGCACGATGTGTGATACGATAAAGAAGAGGTGCGACTTGTTTACCAAAGCTCTCAACAAGTTGAAATCTCAGTTGATCGCTGCTGTTGCAACTGTTGACGAAATAGTATCCCATTATGAAGATGATTCTGGTAAAGCCGATTTCCGAAAATTCAATCAGGATGAACAGTCTTCTCTTGCTGCGGCGTGCTCTTTGGCAAAATCCGTCAAGAGTTTTTTGGATACTCCTCTTTTGAAAGAAAATGGGGAGTTGACTCCGGAATCTGAAACAATGGCGAAAACTTGCGACCAGATTGCGTAAATGTCATTTAAATGCAATTGTTGCGGCTTATGCTGTCGTTCCCTGAAAAAAGTTCCCGATTTGCGGCTCTTTGACAGGGGCGACGGTGTATGCATTCATCTCCGCGAAGATAATTTGTGTTCAATATATGAGCATAGGCCGGAGATTTGTAATGTCGATTTGATGTATGAACGGTATTTTTCAAAACTCTATTCGAGAGAGGAGTACGACCGACTGAATACAAAGCAATGTGCTGTTCTTAATTCTTCAAAGAATAAATTCAAGGTAAACACTTAACTATCTCATGATAGGGAGGCGTATTATATGGGACTTTTTGATTTTTTCAATCTTAGCAGTCTTAGCATAATAGATCGCATTCTTAGTGATGCAATGGATCGTCGTCTTAGCGATGCACTAGAATGTATTCTTAGTGATACTGTAGATACAAGAAGGATAGTGGATGGCGACTTCCCTAGAACGCAAGAAAAGAAGGAACGGAAAAGGAATTCTCCTCCAAGGCGAGCCCGTTCTATCCAAAATACCGCCCAGAAAAAACGCCAACAAGAAAGGAAAGCTCCTCCAAAGCGGGCCGATTCTATCCGTTATGGTTCTTTCATTGATTCTAGAGATGGAACGCAGTATAAAACCGTAAAAATTGGAAATCAAATTTGGCTTGCAGAAAATTTAAAATACAAGTGTAGGGATTCGTATTCTTATAAAGACAACAAGTCTAACGATGAAAATTATGGCAGACTTTATATGTATTGCGCATTGGCAAAGGCGTGCCCAGAAGGATGGCATATTCCCTCTGACGCAGAATGGGAGGAGCTCGCCAATTATGTGAAAGAGCATAAAGACTCAAATGGAACGGGTACCAGTTTAAAGGCCGATCATTTTTGCAGAGAATGCTGTGATGATGTCCCGCTGGGTACAAATCAATTCGGTTTTTCCGCAAGGGCCGCCGGATACAGAAATTCGTTGACTTTTTATCACAATCAAGGTTTTGGTGCATATTTTTGGAGTGATTCAGAAGATCCTGAATATTCGGGAAAAGCGAACGTCTGGTATTTAAAGCATGACGAAGAAGTGCTGTCCTCTGAATTTGAAAGCAAGCTTTGGGCAGTATCCGTTCGCTGTATAAAGGATTAGAAGCTAGTGGATAAAGTTCATTCTATTTGAATTCTCCCCGAGAGTTGAATACAACTTTCGGGGTTCACTTCAACATCGGCGGGTCACTGTTTTGAAAAGAACGCTCGTGTTGTTTTCTGTTCCTTTGCAGTCTTCCCGAAGGACAGCGGAAATGCATGGAAAAATTTTACAGAGGTTTGTTGAACGCCGTGATGAATCCGGCGTCGTTCAGCTGCTTTAAAACGGTCAGGGATTCTTTGGATGTGAGCTTGGGTATCCAGTCGTTTAATTCCTGTGGCAGTTTTTTCTTTAAACGAAACTTTCGCGGAATGGCGTCGTTCCGCGATAATTGCCAGTATACAGCCAACTTTTGCAAAAACTGGTCCCAAGGAAAAATGTCGCCTTTGACGAAGCGGATGCGGGCGGGATGTTTTGCATCGCGAGCTTCGGCGATGACTCCGTTTTGAAAATCAATTTCGACCAATACCATTTGGCGGGGAACGCCTTCGGTGGCGGGCTGTGCGGGAATTTGCAAGACGATTTCCATTAGAGTTCCAAAAGTTGGGGTTGTGGCAGGGGAAAGTCTTTCCGCGTTCTTTGAACTTCGGCAAAATCCATTTCCACTTTGTAAACGTTTTCGGTGTGAGATGCTTGTAATAGTTTTTTTCCGCTGGGCGAAAAGGCGCAGCTGGGCGCAAAAGCTTCTCCGCTGCGGGAGCAGGCCAAAACGTAAGCCTGGTTTTCGATGGCGCGCGCCTGGAGCAAGGTTGAAAAATGCTCTTCGCGGATTTGAGGCCATTCGGCTTCGACAATGAATAGCGAAGCGTTGTGAAGGCGTGCTAAACGGAAATCTTCGGGAAATCTAAGGTCAAAGCAGATGAAGGGAAAACATTGAAATCCAGCCCATGAAAAGGAAACTATTTCTGTTCCGGGAGAGAATCGAAGCGTTTCTTCGGCGAATGGGTGCCGCTTTCGGTAAAGGATTTCTGGAACCGTTTTTCCCGGCAGAAAAAGCCCCGTCCAGTTTCTGAAAGAGAATTGTTCCGATTCGAACAATTCGATTCCGCCACCGAGGACTGCGCATTCCGTTTCGTTGGCTAGGCTTTGTAAAAAATGCGATGTCGGCGAGTTGAATTCTTTTAAGTTTTCTGCCAAAGATGGCAGAGGATCGGTTAAAAATCCAGTGGCGAACATTTCGGGCAACGCGATAAGGCTCCCGGGAACAGGAGATGCGCGTTCAATCAGTCGACGGGTGTTTTCGAACGAAGAAGTTTTTCCGTTTTGACTCGGTTGCGTTTGTACAAGATAGGCGATAGCCATTTTTCAAAAGTAGAAATATTGCGTGTTTCCTTTAATATCAACGATTCAAAAGGGGGTGGGCACTGATTTGGCATTTTAAATTTCTCCCAATTTATCGATTCCCACGGACAGGTCCTCGTCCATCAGGTGCGAATAGGTGTCCAGCGTTATCGCTATGGTGGCGTGGCGCATCAGGCGTTGGACGGTCTTGATGTTCACCCCGGCGCGGATGAGGTTCGACGCGAAAGAGTGCCGGAAACGGTGGTTCGTGGCTTCGCCGTCGTATTCGGCTCCAAGCGCCTGCCTGGCGACTCTTGTCAACTGGTTCTGGCTGACTGTCCTGGACATCCCGGAAAAGTCCCATTCCCATCCGGTGCGGTCGAGCTCCTCGCGCATTGGGGGAGAAAGGGGAAGAGCCGCATACTTGGAACCCTTGCCGATGACGTGCAGCTTTCCGTCGCGGATGTCTTCCCGGCGCATCTTCAAGGCTTCGTGGACGCGAAGCCCCTGATACGCCATGAACGCCCACAAAAGGCGGAAACGGGGATCGACTGCGGACTCCAATATCCTGCGGATCTGCCCCATCGTCCAAAATTTACGTTCTTTCGGACGGCCCTTCTTGCGGGGGATTTTCCGGGCGGGATTCCGGGGAATGATTTCGAGGATGTCCACGAAGTATTTGAAAAGCGACTTGAAGATGGTCCGGGAAACGTTGTAAAAGCCGGGGGTGAACCCGGCGAATTTCACGGAGAACGATTCCAACAAGTCGTCCGGCTGGATTTCCCGGATTCGGCACATGTTGTATTCGGGGAACTTCGAGAACACGTTCATGTACGTTTCGATGCTTTCCTCCTTGGTGCCCTTGTTGCGGAGATAGCGCGCGTAAGATTCGACGCCCTGTCTGAACGTTATGTTGGCGTTCCCGCCGTCATCGTCCAATTCGCCCGCCCGGAGCATGTCGGACGCGAGTAGCTGCGCCTCCGTCTTCCGGGTGGTCTTGAGCGAGAAGTAGCGGATTTTCCCCGTGCGCACGTTGCGGACGCGGGCGTACCATATCTGGCTGCCCTCTTTCCGGTGACGCTGGACTATCGTGACGTTTGTCGTTCCCATGAAGCTTCTCCCTGATGGTTCCCGGCGTTCAGCGTTTCGCCGCGACGGTGTTCCGTGCGACGAAGCTGTCCAGGCTTTCGGGCAGGTAGAGCTTGCCCAGTGTCGGGTGCTTGTAGTATTCGATCATCCGCCGGAGCGCGTAACGGTCGATGGTGATGGGCGATACGGCGAGCGTCCTCGCCGCCCCGTAACGGGTGAAGTACTTGTTGCCGTTGATTTCCACGGTTTCCTTGATTTCTCGCATGGTCATTCTCCTTGGTTGAAGTTTTCGATTTTTTCGACGATGTGGCTGACCTTTTTGCACCGCCTCACGCCGGGGCAGTAGCCGAGGCTGCGGCAGTTCCAGCGGATGTCGCCGTTTTCCCGCTTGATCCGTTTCTCGCGGATGGCGTCAAGCTCCCCGCGCATCTTCACGCGGC
>CAYNID010000004.1:0-216979 GCA_964397425.1 uncultured Fibrobacter sp. | reverse complement strand
CCGCACGGTCGGTGCCGGCTCCGTAACCGAAATCATCAAGTAAGGATACACAATGCCAAGAGAACTCATTACGCTCGAATGCACAGTTTGCCATCAGCGTAACTATGATTGCGACAAAAACAAGCGTCTTCATCCGTCTCGCGTAGAATACAAGAAGTACTGCCGCTTCTGTCGCAAACATACGGTTCATAAGGAAACCAAGTAAGGAAGGCTTTAGGTCGGTAGCTCAATTGGTAGAGTCACGGTCTCCAAAACCGTTTGTTGGGGGTTCGAGTCCCTCCCGACCTGCTTCCTTTCCTTCGGAGTCATGATATGCACAAAATCCAGCAATACATCAAAGAAGTTGTCCAAGAGATGAAACAGGTCAGTTGGCCGACTTTTGAAGAACTGAAAGGTTCTACTTTGGTTGTAATGCTTTTTAGCGTTATCATGGGTTGCTACATTGCTGCGATTGATTTAGGACTTTCCGTTCTAGTCGATAAACTATTGGGACGTGGGTAAATCATGGCTATGTTGTGGTACGCAGTCCATACGTTTTCTGGACAAGAACATTCTATCAAGAAAAATCTTGAAATGTTGATTGAACGGGAACAGCTTAAAGAAAAATTTGGCCGGATAATGATTCCGGAAAGAACGATTCAAGTAAATGTCCGTGGAAAACGCAAAGCGGTAACGCAAAAGCTTTTCCCGGCTTATTTGATTATAGAAATGGAGCTGGACGAGCTCACCCAGCACCTGGTAACATCAATTCAGGGTGTTACTCATTTTGGAGGGACAAGTCGTCAAAACAAGACGCCTATCCCTCTGCGTCAGAGCGAGGTCGATAGACTGCTCGGTGTCGAATCTCAAGATACCGAACAGGATGTGATCCAGAATCCCTACATTGTCGGTGACAGCGTATCCATCAAAGATGGTCCATTCCAAGGATTCATTGGAACGGTCGAAGAGATCCTTTCGGAGAAGAACAAGCTCCGGGTCATGGTCTCTGTTTTTGGCCGCTCTACGCCAGTCGAATTGGGCTTCAATCAGGTGAGTCCTGTTACGGAATAATGTCGGTTTCTGAAACGGAGAAATAAAGTGGCAAAAAAAATTGCAGGTTATATTAAGCTTCAGATCCCCGGTGGGGCGGCAAACCCGTCTCCTCCGGTAGGTCCTGCCCTGGGTCAAAAGGGTGTGAACATCATGCAATTCTGCAAGGCGTTCAATGCTCAGACTCAAAATGAAAAGGGAATGATCATCCCCGTGGTCATTACGGTTTATGCCGACAAGAGCTTCACTTTCATCACGAAAGTTCCTCCTGTTCCAGTCCTCATCAAGAAGGCTGCCGGTATTGAAACCGCCTCGGGTGAACCGAACCGTAAAAAGGTCGGCAAGATCACCAAGGCTCAAGTTAAGGAAATCGCTGAAAAGAAGATGCCTGACTTGAATACGGTTGATATTGAAGCCGCAATGCGCATGGTTGTTGGCACAGCACGCTCGATGGGCGTCGATGTCGTTGACTAATCAGGCTGACCTTAACCCTATTTCTGACAGGAAACACCATGTTCAGAGGAAAAAAATATAAGAAACTGGCTGAAGCTTATGACCGTAACAAAGCGTACGGTCTCGAGCAGGCGCTCGAAATTCTTAAAAAATCCGAGGTGAAGTTCGATCAAACCGTCGAAATCCATTTCAACCTCGGAGTCGATCCCAAAAACTCCGATCAAGCTGTCCGTGGCACGGTTGTGCTTCCGAATGGTACAGGACGTTCTGTCCGCGTGCTCGTGTTCTGCAAGGATAACAACTTCCAAGCAGCGCAAGATGCCGGTGCCGATTATGTTGGTGGCGCAGACTTGGTCCAAAAAATCCAAGAAGGTTGGCTCGAATTTGACGCTGTCGTTGCGACTCCCGACATGATGCCGGTGATTAGCAAGGTGGCTCGCGTTCTCGGCCCCCGTGGATTGATGCCCAGCCCGAAATCCGGAACGGTGACTATCAACGTCGCCCAGACCGTTAAAGAACTCAAGGCTGGTAAAATTCAGTATCGCGTTGACAAGGGTGCGAACATCCACGCTCCGGTCGGCAAGCTTTCTTTTGCGACTCAGCAGCTCGTAGAAAATACGAAAGCTGTGATTGATTCCGTCATCAAGAACAAGCCGCAGACCGCGAAGGGAACTTACATCAAGTCCTTGTTCATCACGGCAACCATGACGCCGAGCTTGAAGCTCGACTTGGCCATTACCCGGTAGGAGATAGACGATGAAAGCTGTAGTTAAAAAGCAACAGAAAGTTGATTCTCTTGTCAAGGAATTTGAAGGCGCTGCTTCGATTTTTCTTCTCAATTACGAGAAGATTCCTGTCGAGCTCGACAACAAACTCCGTAAGGGACTCAAGGCGAAGGGCGTCAAGTATGTCGCTGTGAAAAACACGCTCTTGAAGAAAGTCTTCGAGAAAATGAACATTACAGGGCTGGACGCGGCTCTCGTCGGTGCAACATCCATCATGATTGGCCCGGCTGATGATCCGATTTTGCCGGCTCGAGAAGTCGAAGCTTTCCACAAGGAAAATCCCGACTTCCTCGTCTCGAAGAGCATCTACATGGATAACGCCGTTAGACCGGGTTCCGACATTGTTGAACTTTCCAAGATTCCCGATCGTCAGGGCATGCTCGCCCAGTTGGTCACAATCATTCTTGGACCGGGTTCCACGATTGCGGGACAGATCAAGTCTCTCACGGAAAAACTGGAAAAGGAAGAGGCTGGAGCTACCGCCTAATTCCTCAACACAACCACTCACAAACAACTTTTCAAAACGGAATAATTGGAGAAAAACATCATGGCAACAGATATCAAGGCTATTGGTGATCAAATCGCGGGTCTCACCCTCCTCGAAGCCAAGCAATTGGCTGACTACCTCAAGGAAGCTCACGGCATCGAAGCCGCTGCTGGTGGCGTTGTCGTTGCAGCAGCTGCAGCTGCTCCGGCTGAAGAAAAGACTGAATTCGACGTCGTTCTCGCGGAATGCGGTGCGAACAAGATGGCCGTCCTCAAGGCTGTCCGTGCGATTACCGGTCTCGGCTTGAAGGAAGCCAAGGAATTGGTCGAAAAGGCCGACAGCGTTGTTAAGGAAGCCGCACCGAAGGCTGACGCTGAAAAGATGAAGAAGGAACTCGAAGATCTTGGTGCCAAGGTCGTTCTGAAGTAATGCCTTCTATTCGTTAATTCGAATAAGCCAAAACGCCTGCACTCCTGTGTAGGCTTTTGGTGTTTTTCCATGTTCAAGGTTTTTCACTGGATGAGGTTTTTAAATGACGGAGCGAAAGAATTATTCCTCCAATAAGTTCCAGTTGGAACTTCCGTATCTGGTCGAAGTGCAAAAAGCTTCTTATGACCACTTCCTCCAAAAAGGCGTTTCGCCCGAGAAGCGTTTAAAAGTCGGATTGGAACGCGTCTTCCAAGACATTTTCCCCATCACAGACATGAAGCGGCTTTTCGAATTGCATTACGAAGGCTACTTCTTCGGGATTCCTAAGTACAGTCTCCAGGAATGCCGTGAACGTGGAATGACACATTCCGTTCCACTGTACGCCAATCTCTCGCTTCGCGTTTACGAAGAAGATGGGGAAGATCGCAAACTGAAAGAAGAAATCAAGAACGACGTCTTGATTTGCGATTTGCCTATCATGACAGATAACGGGACGTTTATCATCAACGGGGCAGAACGCGTTGTCGTTTCCCAGTTGCACCGTTCTCCCGGCGTGAGTTTTGATGAAGAACTTTTGCCCAATGGCCGCTCGAATTACAAGAGCCGGATTATCCCGCACCGCGGCGCATGGGTTGAATTCAACACGGACAATGACATTCTCTATTTGATCATTGACCGGAAAAAGAAGATCCCAGCCACGGCTCTTCTCCGCTGCATCGGATTTGAATCCACTGCGGATATCATCGCTTTGTTCTACAAGAATCTGGACAAGGTGACTTTGACTGTCGGGGATATGGAACAGTATTACGGTCGCATCGTGGCGGCAGACGTGGTGGACACCTCTTCTGGCGAATTGATTTTGGATGCGAACCGGGTCTTTGACGACAAGTGCGCCGCCCGTTTGACGGAAAGCGGAATCTTTGATGTGGTCTTCCTCGCCGAAAACGAAGAAAACCAATTGATTCACAAAACGCTTGAACAAGACAAGTGCAAATCGAAAGAAGACGCTCTCAAGCTCATCTATTCTGTGATGCACCAATCCCAAGAAGAAGCGCCGAATTTGGCGACCGCCCAGATTGCTTTCGAAAGCACATTCTTGGATGATCCGCGCAAGTATGACCTCGGAGAAGTTGGCCGTTATCGTTTGAACGCCAAGGTTTACACGCAATCCATTGACAAACTTTTGGCAGAAGCCGGAATCGCCAAGCCGGGTTTGACGACAATGACGATGACCGAAGCGGATTTCCTCGGCATCATCGAATACATGGTGGGACTTTATTGCGGCGCAGATGGTTACGCGCTGGATGATATTGACCACTTGGGCAACCGCCGTACCCGCTCGGTCGGAGAATTGGTTGCAAACCAGCTCTCGGTGGGACTTTCCCGCATGAGCCGTGTCATCCGCGAGAACTTTGTTTCGGGTGACAATGAAACGCCGACTCCGCGCGATCTGGTGAACACTCGCACGGTGAATACCGTTGTGCAGGCGTTCTTCAGCTCTAGCCAGCTTTCTCAGTTCATGGATCAGATGAACCCGTTGTCGGAGTTGACTCACAAGCGTCGTCTCTCGGCTTTAGGTCCGGGCGGTCTTTCCCGTGAACGCGCTGGCTTTGAAGTCCGTGACGTTCATTATACGCATTACGGACGTCTTTGCCCGATTGAAACTCCGGAAGGTCCGAACATCGGTCTTATCAACTCGATGGCGACCTATGCCGTTGTGAACCATTTTGGATTCATCGAAACGCCTTACCGCGTTGTCGGTTTGATGGAATTCAAGGATGCGAAGGGAAAATCGCTTTACTTCCCAGAAGAAAAATGGCATTTCTCCCTTTATAAGGGTTTTGTCCGCGAACCGAGCCTGTTTGTCCTTTTGGAACTGTCGGCGAAAGAAATCGCTGGCGTCCGTGCAAATCTCGATAGCAATCAACGCGTACTTTTCGACGCTTTTGTCAACAAAGTGTTTGAATTTAAGGGTGCCGATGGTACGAAGCGCTTTGTGCGCAATGGTACACCGCTGGAATCGTTCCGCGGCAAAGCGGATTACGTACTGCAATCGACAACGATTTACGACATCGTTTCTTCGTTCGTCGTTTACATGACTGCCGATGAAGAAGATGCGTATAACATTGCGCCTGCCAATACCGCGTTGAAGGCGGCCGCTTTTGACCCGCTGTTCGACGGAATGCTCGCCGAAGCTTCTTCCGAAGAAGAAAAGAAAAATATTTCTGACCGCCATCAGCTGTCTTCGTTTGCAGAAGATTTCGTGATGGTCCGCGAAAAGGATGAATACCCGCTGAAAGCGCGTGTTGTCCCCGGCGGCGAAATTGACGAGTCCGGTCGCTTTGGGGAAGCCCTTGTCCCGCAATTTGACGAATGCGCTTTGGACGAAGATGTCAGCGAAGCCCGTATCGATTTGATGGACGTATCTCCGCAGCAGATTATTTCTGTGGCTGCTGGATTGATTCCGTTCTTAGAGCACGATGACGCAAACCGTGCCTTGATGGGTTCGAACATGCAACGTCAGGCTGTGCCTTTGCTCCGCTCGGAAGCGCCTGTTGTTGGAACGGGCCTTGAACGCCGCGCCGCCCTTGATTCGGGAACGGTTGTCCGCGCCAAACATGATGGCCGCGTCAAATTTGTCGATGCGCGAAACATCATCGTGGAACGAGGAACGCTTTCCGAAAACGGAGAATTCCAGCCGCTTGAAGGCCTGGGCGAAAACTTCGAATTCCTGGATCACGATCCGATCGATGAATATACGCTGCGCAAATTCGAACGTTCCAACCAGGATTCTTGTATCAACCAGAAACCGGTTGTGAACGTGGGAGACTTTGTGCGTCAGGGAGATGTCTTGGCGGATGGAGCCTCGACAGATCACGGCGAATTGGCTCTCGGAAAGAATATTTTGATAGCCTTCATTCCGTGGAACGGTTACAACTACGAAGACGCTGTGATTGTTTCTGAAGAATTGGCAATCAAGGATGCGTTCACTTCGATTCACGTCGAAGAATACGAATTGGAAGTCCGCGAAACGAAACGCGGGCCGGAAGAACTCACCCGTGAAATTCCGAACGTCGGCGAAGATGCCCTGAAAAACTTGGATGAACGCGGCATTATCCGCGTGGGCGCAGAAGTCCATGCCGATGACATTCTCGTTGGCAAGGTGACTCCGAAGGGCGAAACGGAACTGTCTCCGGAAGAACGCTTGCTCCGCGCCATCTTTGGTGAAAAAGCGGGCGACGTCCGGGATTCGTCTCTTGTCGCGCCTCCGGGAATGCACGGTATCGTTCTCGAAACCCGTGTCTTCAGCCGTAAGGACCGTAACGACAAGAAGAGCCGTGCCGAAGATCAGGAACGCATTGAAGAAATCAAGGATAATTTCCAAGCGGACATTGAAAAAATCAAGCAGACTTGTGTCAACGCGATGATTGAAATGCTCGTGGGCAAAGTTTCTGGAAACATTGTGGATTTCGATACGCACGAAGTGCGCATTCCGGAAGGCACCACGATTTCTGAAAAGATGCTCCGGAATTTGGATTTGCTTTCGGTCGCTCCGTCTTCCACATTCGCGCAAGATGATGCGGAAATTCAGGAAAAAGCGTCCAGTTTGCTTTCTGTTGCCCGCGATTCCATTGACAGATTGACGCGGACAATGGAAAAAGAAATTGACAAGGTGACGAAGGGTGACGAATTGAAGCCCGGCGTTCTCCAATCGGTCAAAGTCTATATCGCCAAGAAGAAAAAGCTTCAGGTCGGCGACAAAATGGCTGGTCGTCACGGAAACAAAGGTTGCGTTTCCAAGATTGTTCCCGTTGAAGATATGCCGTTTACCGAAGATGGACGTCCGATTCAAATTCTGTTGAACCCGCTGGGCGTTCCTTCCCGTATGAACGTCGGTCAGGTGCTCGAAGTCCATTTGGGCTGGGCTGCCAAGGTTCTCGGCATGAAAATCGCCACTCCGGTGTTTGACGGCGCTTCTTTCGAAGACATCGTCGATGAATTGGAAAAGGCCTATCAGAAGATGCCGCTGGTTTCGTATAAAATGGATCCGGATCAGGGGCAGATTATCGGCAAGGCGAAGCTTTACGACGGTCGTACAGGCGAAGCCTTCTTGAACCCGGTAACGATTGGCTACATGTATTACCTCAAGCTCGGTCACTTGGTCGAAGACAAGATTCACGCCCGTTCTATCGGTTCTTATGCTCTGGTGACTCAGCAGCCGCTCGGCGGAAAGAGCCAGTTCGGTGGACAGCGCTTCGGTGAAATGGAAGTGTGGGCTTTGGAAGCTTATGGCGCCGCGTACACGCTCCAGGAATTGCTGACAGTCAAGTCCGACGATGTGATGGGCCGCTCTAAGGTCTATGATGCCATTGTCCATGGCAAGAATACTCCGAATCCGGGTATTCCCGAATCCTTTAACGTCATGATTCGCGAAGTTCGTTCGCTCTGTCTCGACATCAAGACAAGTGGAGAAAAATAATATGTCAGAAGAAAATTTCGATTATTCTGAAAACAACGACGGTGAAGTTTCCATTCACCTGGCTTCTCCTGAATTGATTCGTCAATGGTCTTATGGTGAAGTCACCAAGCCCGAAACGATCAATTACCGTTCTTTCAAGCCGGAACGCGACGGTCTGTTTTGCGAACGCATCTTTGGACCGGTCAAGAACTGGGAATGCAACTGCGGAAAATACAAGCGCATCCGTTTTAAGGGCGTGATTTGTGACCGCTGCGGTGTCGAAGTGACCCATTCCAAGGTTCGCCGCGAACGGATGGGACACATTGAACTTGCGATTCCGCTCGCTCACGTTTGGTTCGTCAAGAATCAGCCGTGTGTCCTTGGAGCCATTTTGGATATCGACACGAAATCCCTCGACAACATCATTTACTACGAAAAGTATGTGGTGTTGGATCCGGGCGATACCGATTTGAAGCCGAAAGAGTTGATTGACGAAAACAAGTATATCGACTTGGAAAGGGAAGGCCGTCATTTCTCTGCGAAGATGGGTGCCGCCGCCTTGAAACAGCTTTTGGCCCAAGTTGATTTTGTCCAGCTGTCGGAAGAGCTCCGTGTTGAAGCCGCTTCGAAATCCAAGACCAAGCGCGACGAAGCCATCAAGCGTCTGAAAATTGTGGAAGCGTTCAAAAAATCCCAGATGGACGATTTCTACTCCTATTACGAAAATCCGGACAAGAAGAAAAACAGCGAATCTCCGTGGATGAAAGGTCTGGCGGAAAAAGTGGAAGACTTCAAGTTCGGCGTTATCGGTGCAGATGGAGAACGCAAAGGCGGCTATGCTTTGAAAACAGAAGGCAAGGAATTCGACTTGCTCGATGCGTTCTGCGCCTTCCGCAAGGCTTATCCGAAAGAGGCGAAATACCTTTCGAATCAGCCGGAATGGATGATTCTCGACGTGCTCCCGGTGATTCCGCCGGATTTGCGCCCGTTGGTTCCGTTGGACGGTGGCCGTTTTGCAACGTCCGATTTGAACGAACTTTATCGCCGAGTCATCAACCGTAACAACCGTTTGAAGAAGCTCATCGACATCAAGGCTCCGGATGTGATTCTCTGCAATGAAAAGAGAATGCTCCAGGAAGCGGTGGATCAGCTGTTCGACAGCGGTCGTCGCACCAGTCGGGCCGGGTCAAACCGTCCGCTGAAGTCGCTTTCTGAACTCCTCAAGGGTAAGCAGGGCCGCTTCCGTATGAACCTTCTCGGTAAGCGTGTCGACTATTCCGGACGTTCCGTCATCGTTGTCGGACCGGAACTCAAAATGCACCAGTGCGGTCTTCCGAAGCGCATGGCTCTTGAACTTTACAAACCGTTCATCATCCAGAGATTGGAAGAAGATGGTGTGGTTTACACGCTCAAGGCCGCCAAGAAATTTGTCGATGCGGAAAAGCCCGAAGTCTGGGACATCCTCGAAGAAATTATCGAAGACCACCCGGTGATGTTGAACCGTGCTCCGACACTTCACCGTTTGGGCATCCAGGCGTTTTATCCGAAACTCATCGAAGGAAACGCTATCCGTCTTCACCCGTTAGTTTGTACGGCGTTCAACGCGGACTTTGACGGTGACCAGATGGCTGTGCACCTTCCGCTGTCGTTTGAAACGCAGCTCGAATGCCGCGTGCTCATGCTCTCTTCGAACAACATTCTTCATCCGGCGTCCGGTCAGCCGATTGCTGTTCCCGGTCAGGACATTGTGCTTGGTCTGTATTACATTTCCAAGCCCCGTCCGAACCGCAAGGGTGCGGGAATGCGCTTTTACGATGCAGCAGAAGCGTTGCGCGCTTATTCCAGCGGCGTGATTGATTTGAATGCAGAATGCTATCTCCAGTTGCCCGCCGGTCGCAAGATTTATATGGGTGCCTTGGAAAAGGATGCCGCTTGCACAACGGAAATGCCCGATGAAAACGGAAATTCCGATGTCGTGGTGAAGGCGGGTGAAAAAGTCAAGTTCCTGACGCTGAAGGAACCGTCCCTCATCAAAACGACGATGGGCCGGATTGTTTTGAACGAAATCATCCCGAACGCCTTGGGCTATGCCAACGAAACGTTCTCCAAGAAAGTGATTGCCAAGTCCATTGACGACCTTTATCGCCGCACGGGTAACCGTGTTACCGTCGAATACCTCGACGACTTGAAGGCTTTGGGTTATAAATGGGCGGCCATTTCCGGCGCGTCCGTGGCCATCGCTGAAATGATCATCCCGCCTGAGAAACGGCAGATGCTCGACGAAGCTTCGGAAAAGGTGAACCGGATCCGTGAACTTTACGAAGACGGCGTGATTACCGACGGCGAACGTTATAACCAGATTATTGACGTTTGGTCCAAAACGACTAGCGACGTCGCCGCGAAACAGTGGGATCTCCTTTCGCATGACCGCGATGGATTCAACCCGGTTTACATGATGGCGGATTCTGGCGCGCGTGGTAGCCGTGAACAGATTAAGCAGCTCTCCGGTATGCGCGGTTTGATGCAAAAGCCGACAAAGCAGCTCGGTGGTCAAGAAGTTATCGAAAACCCGATTAAGTCTTGCTTCCGCGAAGGCTTGAACGAAATGGAATACTTCATTTCCGCGCACGGTGCCCGTAAAGGTTTGGCGGATACGGCTCTGAAGACCGCTGACGCCGGATACTTGACACGCCGTCTTGTCGACGTCGCCCAGGACTTGGTCATCGTCGAAGAAGATTGCCATACGGAAAAGGGTGTCGACGTTTCCGCTTACAAGGATGGCGACGATACAATCATCGCTCTTGAAGAACGTCTCTTGGGCCGCGCTCCGGTCGAAGATATCGTTCACCCGGTTTCTGGTGAAGTGATAGTGAAAGCGGGTGAATTGGTGACAGAACGCGACTTGCCGAAGATTTCGGCAACGGGTCTTGAACATGTCAAAATGCGTTCCGTGCTCACCTGCGAAGCCCGCAACGGTGTTTGTGCCAAGTGCTATGGCCGTATGCTCGCTTCGGGTCGTCCGGTTGATTTGGGCGAAGCGGTGGGCGTTATCGCGGCTCAATCCATCGGTGAACCGGGTACGCAGCTGACTCTCCGTACGTTCCACATCGGTGGTGCGTCTAGCCGTTTGACGGTGGAAAATTCAAAGAGTGCGCCTGTCGATGGTAAAATTGAATTGGATAACGTCAACACGCTCGAACACGACGGAAAGAAAGTCGTGGTGAGCCGAATGGGCGAACTTGTCATTTACGATTCCACGGGCATCAACAAGGGCCGTTGGCAAATCCCCTATGGCGCGTTCCTGTATGTGGAAAACGGTCAAGCGGTGACAAAGGATGCAAAACTCTTTGAATGGGATCCTTACACCAGCCCGATTTTGAGCAATGTCAGCGGTAAAATTCAATTCGTTGACTTGATTGAAAATACTACATACCGTGTCGATAAGGACGATGTGACCGGCGTGGAAACGTGGACTGTCATCAGTGACCGCCACGGCAAGCACCGCCCGGCGATCAACGTTATCGACAATGCTGGTGAACGTTTGGGCGTTTACTACTTGCCGGATGGAGCGATTCTTTCTGTGCATGATGGCGATATGGCTGTTCCGGGAGAAATCCTCGCCAAATTGCCTCGCGCCGTTGGAAAGACGAAAGATATTACCGGCGGTCTTCCGCGGGTGGCTGAATTGTTCGAAGCGCGGATTCCGAAGAATGTCGCCGTTATCGCTCCGATTGACGGTATCGTCGAATACGGCAACGAAGAACGCGGCAGTCAAAAAGTCATCATCAAGAATGGCGAAGAAGAACAAAGCGTTCTGGTCCCGCGCGGACGTCACCTTGCCGTTTTGGAAGGCGACCGCGTGAGCCGTGGACAAAAAATTTGCGACGGTTCCGTGGATCCGCACGACATTCTCCGTGTTCAAGGTCCCGAAGCGGTGCAACGCCACTTGGTGAACGAAATCCAGGCGGTTTACCGGTTGCAAGGCGTGGCCATCGCGGACAAGCACATCGAGTGCATTGTCCGGCAGATGATGCGCAAAATCAAAATTACCGACCCGGGTGATTCTGATTTGCTTCCGGATGAAGAAATTTCCAAGGCGCGCTTGCGCGTGAAGAACGACAAGCTGAGAGAAGAAGGCCGTGCCGAAGCGAAGGGAACTCCGATGCTTTTGGGCATCACCAAGTCTTCCTTGGCGACGGACAGCTTCATTTCGGCAGCGTCTTTCCAGGAAACAACCAAGATTCTTACCCGTGCAGCAATCGAAGGCAGCGTGGATCCGTTGATGGGGTTGAAAGAAAACGTCATCATGGGTCACTTGATTCCTTGCGGAACGGGTGCCCGTCACCTGCGCGACGTCGTTGTTATTGACGCCGATGCAGAGGCAGAAGCAGAAGCGGCCAAACGTGCTGAACAGGCCGACGATCGGGATTCGATGCCCGGCAGTCCTGACTTCACAATGCCGGATACGGGTTCCGAAGCTTCGGAGGATATCTCTGAAAACGAATAAATCAAGAGGGTAAACTTGAAATTATTCGAAAAAAAACTATATTTGGACTTCCAAAATTAGGGAAACAGAAAAATGCCTACTATACAACAGCTCGTCCGCAAGGGCCGCGAGAAAATCCTCAACAGAACCGCTTCGCCGGCTCTGAAACAAAGTCCGCAAAAGCGCGGTGTTTGCACCCGTGTTTACACGACAACGCCGAAGAAGCCGAACTCCGCTCTTCGTAAGATTGCGCGTGTTCGCCTTTCCAACAAGATGGAAGTGACCGCTTACATTCCTGGTGAAGGTCACAACCTCCAGGAACACTCCATTGTTCTCATCCGTGGCGGTCGTGTCAAGGACGTTCCGGGTGTGCGTTACCACATCATCCGCGGTACGTTGGACACGCAGGCCGTGAACGGTCGTAACCAGGCCCGTTCCAAGTACGGTGTCAAGAAAAAGGCTGCGGCCAAGAAGTAAAGGAAGAGCATCATGTCCAGAAGAAGAAAGACAATTCACAAGCACACCATCCCGGATCCGCGTTACCACTCTGTTCTCATCACGGAACTGATCGGTGTTGTTCTCAAACAGGGCAAGAAGACGATTGCCGAACAGATTGTTTATACGGCGCTCGATATTTTGAACAAGAAAGTGGAAGGCGAAGGCTCTCCGCTGGAAAAGTTCGAAGAATGCTTGGAAAACATCAAGCCGAGACTCGAAGTGAAGTCTCGCCGTATTGGTGGTGCGAACTACCAGGTCCCGATGGAAGTCGCTCCGGATCGCGCCAAGGCTTTGGCTCTCCGTTGGTTGTTGGATGCGGCGCGGAAACGTACCGAATCGAATATGGCCGAACGCCTGGCTGCTGAACTTGTTTCTGCAAAGAACAACGAAGGCAACGCTGTCCGCAAAAAGCAGGATGTGCATAAGATGGCTGAAGCGAACCGGGCTTTTGCTCATTTCCGCTTCTAATTTCAACGCTCCTTGTTTTGGAAAAGCTCTGCGTATGCAGGGCTTTTTTTGTATCTTATGGCAACTCATCTTTCCCCATTTGGATGGATATGCATTTTTTAAAATTTTTGCTCCCCAGTCTCGTTCTTTTCGGGATTCCGGCTTTTTTATGCGGTGCAGAACCGGTCGGCGGCTTGTCTGCACTGGCATCGACTCCTTCGACATCCGTTCAACGCAATTCGGTGACGATGCAGCCCACTTATAGTGAAGGTTTGGTTGACTCCTCTTATAAGTTGGGACCGGGCGATTATTTGGACATCATGCTCGAAAACACGTATTTGTCGGTAAAGGTTTATCCAGATGGAAATGTGGTTATCGAAGAATGCGGCTCGGTGAATGTGGCGGGGAAAACCATAGCGGAAGCCCGCGAAGAGATTTTGAAGATTGTTTCGAAACGTTATAATCCGGAATATTGTTTTGTACAGCTTGCGCAACTCAAGAAAATCATTGTGAACGTGATGGGAGCCGTTCCCCAGGTTGGGCAGGTTTTGGTGGAACCGCAAACGCGTTTGAGCCGTTTGATAAAGATGGTGGGCGACATTTTGCCATCGGGCCGCGACGAGGATGTTCTGCTGATTCGCGGCGGTGACACGTTGCACATCAACATGGACAAGGTTTACAATGAAGGCGATTTTAAAAACGATGTTATGATTGAACAGGGGGATCAGATATTCATTCCTTTTGCGGATATGAAAGACGCGGTGACTCTCATTTTGCCGAATTACCGTTCCGCAGTGCCCTATACAGAAGGAAAAACGGTTCAATATTACTTTGACCGGTGCGGCGGCAAACGGTTGCCGAATATGGGATATCAGTCGGTGACTATCCGGGGAAAGGACGGCTCGTCTAAATCCATTCCGATTCGGGAAGCGGATAAAGAAATTGTTTCGCCGGGAGCGGAAGTGGAATACACGATGAAGCCTTTGCTCGTTTATGTCGGCGGGGCTGTTGCGGGGGTCGGCAGACAGACGTATGATCCTTCGTGGCATGCGTTGGATTATATTTCGGCGGCAGGTGTGACTACAATTTCTGGCTCTTTTGATCAGGTCAAGGTGGTTCGCGGAGACAGGGAAACGATTTATGTGAATGCGACTGCCGATCCTATCCTTCCGGGGGATTTTATCGAAATTCCCAAAAGTACTTATGAGCGATTCAAAGACTTCACTTTGTTCGCGGCTTCCCTCTTAACGGTCGTTTCTTCGGCGTTTATCATCTATGTCAACTACAAGTAGTTCTACATCTCCGGAGTCTCCGGGACTTTCGGAAACTTTTTTGCGAATACTCAACAATGACTTGAAACATTTCAAGTTGTGTCTGCTGATGGTTTTCGTTCCGACGATTGTCGTGTTTGTGCTGGTCATGTGGGTTATCAAGCCGACGTATGCGGCGAAAGCCGTGGTGACGCCGCCGCCCAGTACATCGAGCATGGGCGCTTTGAGCAGTTTTCTCGGCGGGGAACTCTCCTCGTATGCGTCCATGTTCGGATTGACGACGGGCTCTGTTGATGCAGATGCCATTTGGACCATTTTCAATTCGAAGGAATTGCACGATATGGTCATCGATAAGTTCCAGTTGGCGGAGCATTACGAATTCGACGGGAAATTCCGTGCCGATTTGCTGAAAGCATTCCGAAAAAATTTCTCGTTGGAATTGACGGACGAAAGCATGCTCGAAATCACCATCGAAGATGAAGATTATCAAATGGCGGCGGACATGGCGGCGTTCATGCTTGAAAAGGCGGATTCCATGTTCAACGCATTCAAAACGATGCAGGCGAAGCAAAGTCGGGAATATTTTGAAAGTCGCATTGCGCTGAATTTGAAAACGATGGATTCTTTGCAAAACGCGTTTGTGCAATTTCAGTCGGAAAACAATTTTTACGACCCGGAAATTCAAATGGAAGCGACGATTAAATATTTGAGCGAATTGCAGACGGAACGCCAGGCAGTCGCGGTGGAAATGAATTATGAACGTCAATTGCACAGCGATGAATCCAAGCGTTATAACGAACTTTCGAAACGCTACAATTCGTTGAATGCCGCCATCAATCAAACGTTGAACGGCAAGCAGCAATCGACGGGGCTTGTCGCGCTCAAGAAAAGCCCGGAACTCGGTGCGGAATATTTGCGGAAAGAAGAAGAAGTCAAAGTGCAGGTGGCGATGTATAAACTTCTCCGCCAGCAAAGCGAACAAATGCAGCTCGAAGAGGCGAAGAAGCTCACGAATTTGCACGTTCTCGAAGCTCCGTGGCCAAACGACAAGAAGGTTTCTCCGCTGCGTGGGGCATCTCTCGTGTTTACAGTGCTCGTCATGTCCCTTTTGGCGACAATTGTTTGCAATTTCATCGAAATGTTGAAATCCCAGCGCGGCAGCGGTTCGATGTTGGACAAGGAATGGGGTACGTTTACCGGCTTTTTTAGAAGGAGACGTTCGGGCTGATGCTTGCCTGGATTTGCGAAAATCCGGAATCGGCTTTTTTAATCTCGGTAGTCGTAGGATTGCTGTTCTTTGTTTGGAAAACAAAGAAGGATTTTTTTTCTCCGGCGACGGTTTACATTTTCTCTCAATGCCTGACTCTGGCTGTGGCGTATTTGCAACTGGACAATGCGATGACGCCGTTCCACGCAAAGACGTGGTTTGTCTGGCTGGGAGCCATCTTTTCGTTTTCGACGGCGTGCCTTTTGTATGAATGGAATGCGGGAAAAATTCCGATGGTCGCGGATGAAAACAATCCGTCTGTCCGGTATAATTGGAAATGGCACTTTGCGCTTGCGTGTGTAATCCTCGCGCTCTATCTGGTTGGGATATTCGGCATACTTCAAAAAGTGGGAACGCTCATCCTGTTTTCGGGGAACGCCAGTTACTGGGCTTCGCGAAAAGTGGATTATGGAATTTATGCGCAGTTTTTTTCAAGCGCCCCGCTCGTCATTTTGCTGTTTGGCGTGGCGGCGTTTCGTTCTTTGAATCCGGTCAGCTGGATTCGTTGGATATCACGGGCGGTGGTGCCGTTGATTTGCCTGCTGAGCGTTTGCGCTTACCCGAGCCGGACGACTTTTTTCATGTGTGTCGGGTTTGCCGTGATTTTATTCAACGTCCTTTGCAAACGCATTCCCGTTTGGTTGATAACGGCATTTTTGCTGCTTGGAATTTCGGCGTTTGTCTTTGTGGCTTCGGCGCGGTCTCAGTATGCGGGCAGCAATTCAATCCGCTCCATGACAATGGACGCGGCGATGACGATGCCTTATAAATACGTGGCGAACAATTATTGGAATTTGGATTACGCGTTGAATCCGGCTCCGGACAGGCATATACATTCGTTCACTTATGGAATTGATTTTTTTTCGGGAATGCTTGAATATTTCCGTGTTCCGGGAGCGTTGAAAAACAGTTTTGGCTGGGACGGCATTTTCAACGAGAGCGTTCAAAAAATTCCGGGCTACAACACGACGGGTTACCTGTGGGAAATTTACAAGGATTTCGGGCTTCCGGGATGCTTTATCGTACCGTTCTTGATAGGACTTGGACTTTCATCATTGTATGCGCGGATGAAACGGCGGAAAACGCCTTTCCGCGTGATGCTTTTTACGTTTTTCATTTATTTCGCCGGGTTCTGGTTCTTTTTGGCGGGTTACAAACAGGGCATTTTTTGGGCGTGGGGAGTTATCATCTGGTTGGTGGCGAAAGTTTGCACGCTACAGCCGAAAACGCCTGCGTTTTCCGAAGTAACAGAACAACAGCACGCTTAAACTCAAGTCGCCGGTAAGGGTCAATGCCGGGATAAGGTGCGGCGAAACGTTAATCGCGGGCAGTAAAAAGACGGCGAACGCGTTCAGCAGGCCACCGGCGAAAATAAACGCGACATAAGTCCACAGGCGCTTTTCTTTGAGCATCGTGGCGACGAGGGTTGTCCGCGAAGCTTGGAAAACAAGAGAAAAGGCGAGCAGGGAAAGGCACGTGGCGGAGTACCGGAGCATTTCGGGATCATTCCGCAGGGGCGCGGCAAAAAAGAGCCATTTGAGGCAAAATTCGGGAATTATCCATGCCGGGGAACAGCAAATGGCGATGAAAATCGTGAAAACGAACAGGTCTTTCAAATGGAAAAATTCATCTCGGGATTCGTGCTTTGTGACGAGCGAAGACGAAATAAAATTCACCATCATTCCCGAAGCGAGGACGATTAATTTGTTCGCATAATTGTATGCGCTGAATTGTTCCCGGGGGGCGAAAAGGTCCATGGCGTAAAGTCCCAGGGGAAGGTAGAGAAAACTGGCGAGGCTTGAAAGGGCAAAGGGAAACGCCTTGGACAACATCAGCCGGATAAAACGGAAACTCCGGTGCGTAAAGTGAAAAATGGAAGGCCGGAGAGCGGCTGTCGCCCCAAAACTCCAGGCGGGGAGCGCCGCGATGACCGTTGCCAACGCAAATCCTTCAATCGTATGCACGCGTAAATGGAACAGGGAAAATCCCATGATTGCTGAATAGGAAATGGTGTGCAGAATTTTGGCGGCAAGGAGCTTTTTCCAGCGTTTTCCGCAGATGAAGTACCAGTCAAAAAAAGCGTGTTGAAAAAAAAGTCCCAACGCGAGGATGAGTTCTCCGCGGAATGCGGCGTGTTCCCGTCTGACAACGCAGGCGAACAGGAGCATCAAAAGCATGGATGAAAAGGTGAGGACATATCGCAATTGGAACGCATGGGAAAGGATTTTTCCCTGGGTAATCCGTTTGCCGAAAAAGGCTAACAGAAGCGTGGCCGTTCCAAAATCGGCGAGGGCGGTAAAAATCGTGTAATCGCTTTGGAGAATGCCGTAATTGGCGAATGGGATGTTTCCCAAATTTTTCGCCATGAAATTGGTGACGAGAAACGCCACTCCTTGGATGAGGAGATTCACCGCGGAGATGAAAACTCCGATCCGGATTGTGCGGAATGCGCTAGACACGCCATTAAAATACACGATTCCGTTTCCAAAAGGATGATTTTTTGTATTTTTGGCAAACGAAAACGCGAGAGTGGCGGAATTGGCAGACGCGCCAGACTTAGGATCTGGTGAGCAATCGTGTGGGTTCGACTCCCACCCCTCGCATCTTTTTAACCGAGTTTTACTCATGGAGAACACATGACCGCTTCTATCAAAGAAACCAGCTCTACCATTCGCAGTGTTGAAATTGCCATTCCCCAAGCGGATTTGAAGGCGCCTTTTGAAAAGGCGGTCACCCGTTACCGCAAAGAAGTTCAAATGAAAGGCTTCCGCGCCGGAGCCGTTCCTCGCCACATTATCATCGCCCGTTTCGGGGACTTGATTCGGCAGGAATGCATTGAAGAAGTGATGAATGCGACTCTCAGCGAAGAACTGAAAAAGGCGAATATTGTTCCTGTTGCCCGCGTCAAAGTGGAAGATTTCAAAGATGACAAGGAAGCGGACATCACGTTTACCGCCATTGTCGAAGTGGATCCGGAAATCGACATTAAGGATTATTCGAATTTGGGAATCAGCGTCCCGTCGGTGGCGATTTCCGAAGATGAAGTGAAAGCGGAACTGGACCGCGTCCTCCAGATGTATTCTACGGCGGAATCCGTTGACCGCGAATCGAAGAAAGGCGATGTCGTTGTCGGCAATTACCTCGAAGTGAAAATTGACGGCGAAACGAAGGAAATCCCGGAAGACCGCGAATTCCGTTCTCTCCTCGGAGAATCCTCTTCTCCGGGATTTGACGAAGGCCTTACGGGCGTGAAGAAAGGTGAAACGAAGGAAATCAATTTTGTGTATCCGCAGGATCACAAGGACGAACAGTATCGCGGCAAGTCCGCCGAGTTCAAAGTCGAAGTGACCGATGTCCGTGAAATTCGCGCTCCGAAGATGGACGAAGAATTCTTCAAGAAGATTGGTGTGAAGGATGAAGCGGAACTGAAGGATAACCTCCAGACAAGTCTTTTCAATCAAAAGGAAAACGCCGCCAAGAACAAAGCGGTGAACGAAGCGATTGACAAGCTCATCGAAGCGAATCCGTTTGACGTTCCCCATGCAAGGGTCATTGACCTCATCAAGTACACGTTGAAGCAGCATTCGGGTACAAATCAAGACGTGGAACCGACGGAAGAAGAACTCAAGACTCTCGAACCGGAAGCCATCCGCGAAATCAAGAAGCACCGCATCTTGGAATTTATCGCGAACAAGGAAAAGCTCCGTCCGACTCAGGCTGCTGTCGACGCACGCATCGAAGACATCGCCAAGGCTTATGGCGTTGAAGCTCAAGACTTGAAAAACCATTTCCGTCAGTCGGGCCGTATCGTTGCGTTGCGTGATGAACTCCGCATCGGTCTTGCCGAAGATTTGATTGTCGGAATCAAGCACGAAGACTCCGCCAAGTAATTTTCAAGGGAGAAACATGGTCATCCCGACAATCATTGAAAACACCGGGCACGGAGAACGCGCCTACGACATCTATTCTCGCCTTCTCAAGGAACGGATCATCTTTTTGGGCACGCCCATCAACGATGAAGTCGCCAATAACGTGATGGCGCAAATGATTTTCCTTGAATACGAAAATCCAGAAAAAGATATCACGCTGTACATCAACAGTCCGGGTGGTTATGTTTCTGCGGGACTTGCCATTTACGACACAATGCAGCATATCCGTCCGAATGTGGCGACGATTTGCGTCGGCGACAGCATTTCAATGGCGGCGATTTTGCTTTCGGCGGGAACAAAGGGAAAACGTTATGCGTTGCCGCATTCCCGCATCATGTTGCATCAACCGTCTGGCGCTGTGACTGGACAATCGACAGATATCCAGGTTCATGCAAAAGAATTGGTGCGCACTCGTGAAATGCTCTCGGGAATTATTGCGGAGCATTCTGGCCGTTCCATCGAAGAAGTTCGCGAAAAAACAGAGCGTGACTTTTTCTTGACTCCGGAAGAGGCTCTCGAATTCGGCGTCATTGATGAAATTTTCAGGCCACACAAGTAAAGGTCGTTTTGATGTACAAAAGCGGAAAAAATCACCCTCGGATTACGTGCAGTTTTTGTGGAAAGCCCGCAGAACAGGTCGCCAAGATGATTTCCGGGGCGAATGTGCACATTTGCAATGAATGTGTATCGGCTTGTTACAATCTTTTGGTCGACGACTTTGCCAAGGCTGCGGCCAAAGTTCAAAACGAAGCTGCTCAAGCGCCCCTTCCAACGCCTAAAGAGTTGAAAGCGCACCTCGATGAATTTGTCATTGGACAAGATGATGCGAAGGTGGCGTTATCCGTGGCGGTGTACAATCATTACAAACGCTTGCGTTATCAAAATTCCGATGCAGAAAAAAAAGATTCGGATGGTGTCGAAGTCGACAAGTCCAATTTGCTTCTGGTCGGTCCGACTGGCAGCGGCAAGACGCTTTTGGCCCAAACGCTAGCCCGCTTTTTAAATGTGCCGTTTTCCATTGCCGATGCGACTGTGCTCACGGAAGCGGGCTATGTCGGCGAAGACGTGGAAAACATTTTGGTCCGCCTTTTGCAGGCGGCTGATTACGATGTCGCCCGGGCGGAACACGGCATTATTTTCATCGATGAAATTGACAAAATTGCCCGTAAGACGGCGAATCCTTCCATTACGCGGGATGTTTCCGGAGAAGGCGTGCAACAAGGCCTTTTGAAAATTTTGGAAGGGACGACGGCGCAAGTCCCGCCGAAAGGTGGCCGCAAACATCCGGAACAGAGCTTGGTGCAAATCAACACGAGGAACATTCTGTTCATCTGCGGTGGAGCCTTTGAAACGCTGGACAAAATTATCGCCCATCGAGTCAATCAAGGCGGAATGGGATTTGGTGCCGATATCCGTTCTGAAAAGGACAACACCCTTTCGAAATTGTTCAAACAGCTTGAACCGGATGATTTGATTCGATTCGGTTTAATTCCGGAATTGGTCGGGCGTTTGCCTGTCGTCGTTTCCTTGGAAGAATTGGACGAATCGGCGTTGAAACGCATTTTGACAGAACCGAAGAATGCCATTGTCAAACAATACACGAAGCTGTTTAAAATGGACGGCATTGAATTGACGTTCGCCGAAGATGGCATTGCAGAAATTGTTTCGTGTACGATGCAACGCAAAACGGGAGCTCGCGGGCTTCGCTCCGTGGTGGAACGCGTATTGCAAAATGCGATGTACGAATTGCCCGGATCGGAAACCAAGAAATTGGTGGTGGATTCCGCACTAGTCAAGAAAGCCTTGTCTCAAGATGGCGGCCAAACCGCCGCCTAAGGATTTTGCTTGAAGAAACAACATTCAGAGAATGAAAACTTGCAGGAAACCGTTGCGCTCGATTTGTCGCACGAGTTTCCTCTTTTGCCATTACGCGACGCCCTGGTGACTCCGGGTGCTTCGACCCGAATTCTTGTCGGACGGGCGATTTCCCAGAATGCGCTCCGCATTTCCAGGGATTATCACGATTTGATCTTGCTTGCTTTGCAGGTGAATCCTGACAAAGAAGCTGTTTCCGTAGACGATTTGCCTTCTGTTGGCGTTTTGGCGCACGTCCAATCGGTGACGGTGCTTCCCAATGGATGTTGGCGCGTTTTATTAGAAGGGATCGTTGTTGTCGATTTGGCGAATGCGGAATTAGACGAAAATCGCGAATGTTTTTTGTCGAAAATTTCGCTGCGCTATTATGCCGCGCGCAATGAAGATTCTGCAAAAGCTCTATTGCAAAATGGAACGCGGCTGTTTGAACGGTATGCCGCGTTGCAGAATCTGTCGCCGGATATCGTGGCAAGCGTCAAAACCAAGGAAGAGCCTTTCGGCGCTTACATGGCGATGCTGCCTTTTCTCCGGATTTCTCCTGCCCAAAAACAATTGATTTTGGAACAGGTCGATTTGGAAAATCTCGGATGCGCCGTCGATACCAATTTGAAAGCGGCCATCGAAGCGGAAAGTGTCGCAGAACAGGTCCGCGATGACGTTCAGCAAAAGATGCAGCAGAATCAGAAGGAATGGTTCATCGGCGAACAGATCCGCTTGCTGCAAAATGAAATTTCCGGCGGTGACGGGGACGAAATCGAAAAATTGGTCCGAAAAGTTCAGGAAAAACATTTTTCTCCCGCCATTCAAGAAAAGTTGGATGAAGAATTCGGACGGATGCGTTTGATGCAGCCGGCCAGCCCGGAATACGCCGTTTCGCGCAATTACATCGACTGGTTCCTTTCGATTCCCTACGGTGTTTACACGGATACGGATTTGGATTTGAAAAAAGTCAAGAAGAATCTGGATTCCGGGCATTACGGGCTCGACAAGGTGAAAGAGCGTATCCTGGAATACGTCGCCGTGTTGAAGCTCACCCAAACCGAGAATAAAGCGCCGATTATTTGCCTTGTCGGGCCGCCGGGAGTCGGCAAAACGACGTTGGTCCGTTCCATTGCGGAATCCTTGGGCAGGAATTTTGCCAGGGTCACGCTTGGAGGCGTTCAAGACGAAGCGGAAATCCGCGGCCACCGCCGGACGTATATCGGTTCCATGCCGGGGCGTTTCATCCAGGCCTTGCGCCATGCGAAGTGCATGAATCCGGTGATTCTCCTCGATGAAATCGATAAAATGGGAAACGATTACCGGGGCGATCCGGCTAGCGCCATGCTCGAAGTGCTCGACCCGGAGTTGAACGGAGATTTTACGGACCACTTTATGGAAGTGGGACTGGATTTTTCCAAAGTCCTCTTTATCGCAACGGCGAATTCCGAAGAAACGATTCCCGCTCCGCTTGCCGACCGGATGGAAGTGGTGCGGCTGCCGGGTTATTATCCACATGAAAAGCTTTCCATCGCCAAGGATTATCTGGTTCCCAAAGTCCTTGGAAATTGCGGCGTGAAAGACAAAAAAGCCATCGTGTTTGACGAAGATTCTTTGCGGACCGTTTTGCGGGAATACACCCGGGAAGCGGGCGTCCGGGAACTTGAACGCATGATAGAAACGATTGTCCGCAAACGCGTCAAGGAAATGCTGATGGGCAAATCGGGGAATTTGACTTTGACCCCGAAGCTTGTGGAAAAATATTTGGGCGTTCCCCGCTTTTTGGCGAACCGCTTGCCCGCGGCAGGGCATTTTGGCGTTATCACGGGCCTTGCCTGGACATCTGTCGGAGGAGAAATCCTTTTAATCGAAACGAAGCTGCTGTCGGGGCGTGGACATTTGCTGTTGACGGGAAAATTGGGCGATGTGATGAAAGAGTCTGCCCAAATCGCCTTGAGTCTTGTCCGTGAACGGCTGTTGCGCTTTGATATTGACCCGGCGATTGTCCGCAAAACGGATATCCACATTCACGTTCCCGAAGGAGCGGTCCCCAAAGACGGCCCCTCTGCGGGGATTGCACTCACCCTTTCGCTGCTTTCCGCGTTCACACGGACTCCGGTCGATCCGGAAATCGCTTTTACCGGCGAGGTGAGCTTAAGCGGAGACCTGCTCCCGATTGGTGGATTGAACGAAAAAGCGTTGGCGGCTTTGGATGCTGGAGTCAAAACGCTTTATCTGCCAAAGCAAAATGAAAAGGATATTGCCGAATTGCCCGCTCCGGCAAAGAAGGGCTTGAAAATCCACACGAAAAATCATATCGATGAGTTGATTTCGATTCTTTTTCCAAAGTCCAAGAAAAAAGTTTCGCGGGCAAAGAAGGATCAAAATGTCAGAACGGACGATTGAAGAAATGCGCCTCGCGTACGAGGCGTTGGAATCAAGAATTTCCGCAGCTTGCAAACAAAGTAACCGTTCAAGAGAAAGCGTTCTCTTGATTTGGGTTTCCAAATTTCACCCGGTGGAATCGGTGGAAAAGGCGCTCCAAATCGGAGCGACGGATTTTGGCGAAAACCGGGTGCAGGAAGCGGTTGAAAAATTCAGCGAGAAACGTCCGGGAATCCGTTGTCATATCATCGGCCCTGTGCAATCGAATAAACTTCGCCATGCGGCAACTGTCGCCGATTGCATTCATTCCATTGCCGACATCAAGTCTGTTGAAAAATTGGAACGGATTTGTTCGGAACTGGGAAAAAATTTGGACATCCTGTTCCAAGTGAACACATCGGAAGAAGAAACCAAAAGCGGCGTTTCCATGGCTGCGGCGGAAAACTTTTTGCTCGCGTTGCCAAATTCTCCGCATTTGCGTTACCGGGGTTTGATGACCATTGGCAAGAACACCGGAGTTGCCGAAGATTCCCGTGAAGGATTCGCTTTTTTGCGTCGTTTGCAAGAAAAAATGCGTTCCCGAGGCGGCGCCTTTGAAAATTTCACGGAACTTTCCATGGGAATGACGGGAGATTTGGAGGTCGCCATCGAAGAGGGGGCAACGATGATTCGCGTTGGAACTGCCCTTTTCGGAGAACGGGATTACGCGGGCAAGGTCTGAACTTCGCTTTGAAAAGGCGAAATTCTTTGGGAATCAAAAAATCCGGGATGAAATTGCCGTCAACTGAAAAATGGACCATCCCTGTATCGAAAATACTTTTCTAGTTTTAAGGCGAAAAAGGGGCGAGGACAGACCTTTGCACCTTCCTTTCGCGTTTTTTCATGAGAAGGATATATGCCAAATCGTGTAGTGATCGGTTCCCAGTGGGGAGACGAAGGAAAAGCCAAGATTGTTGATTTTCTCACGTTGGATGCAGACGTGATTGTCCGGTTCCAAGGCGGTGCGAACGCCGGCCATACGGTAGAAGTGGGAGATCAGAAGTTTGTCTTCCACTTGATTCCTTCGGGCATCATGCACAAGGATAAGCTTTGCGTCATCGGAAACGGCGTTGTCATCGATCCGATTCAAACATTGGCGGAAATTGCGGACCTCCGCACGAAGGGAATTTCTGTGGATGCGGGGACGTGTCAACGGCTTGTCATTGCGGATAATGCGCATGTCGTCCTCCCGTATCATTCTGCGTTGGACAAGGCGAAAGAGAAAAAAGCGGGCAAGTCGGCGATTGGCACTACGGGCCGCGGTATCGGGCCGTGTTACAGCGACAAGGTGAACCGCATCGGCGTTCGAGTGGGCGATTTGATGGATGAGCGCGAACTGCGCCCGCGCGTTGAAGCGATGGCCAAGATTCACAATGAAGAATTTCGGGTCATGTACGATGTTCCGGAAATTGATCCGGAGCAGGTCATTCGGGAATATCTCCAGCTGGGTCAAGCGCTCAAGCCGTTTGTCTGCGACGTGAGCGATGTTCTCCACAAAGCATTGAAAGAGAACAAGCGCCTGATTTTTGAAGGAGCCCAGGGAACGATTCTCGATGTGGACCAGGGAACGTATCCGTATGTGACTTCGAGCAATACGGTTGCCGGTTATGCCAGTTGCGGTGCCGGAGTCGGCCCGACGGCAATCGATCAGGTTGTCGGGGTTGTCAAAGCTTATACGACGCGGGTTGGTAACGGTCCTTTCCCCACGGAATTGCTGGATGAAACGGGCGACAAACTCCGCGAACTCGGCAATGAATACGGGGCGACGACAGGGCGAAACCGCCGGTGTGGATGGTTCGACGCGCCCGTTGTGCGCAAAGCGGCTTTGGTGAACGGACTCACGCATTTGGCAATCACCAAACTCGATGTGCTGGATACGTTTGACGAAATTAAAGTGTGCACGCATTATGAATGCGACGGAAAGAAAATCGAAGTGTTCCCGAACCAGCTTTCTAAAGTTGGCCGTTGCACGCCGGTTTATGAAACTCTTCCGGGCTGGAAAGAAAATACGACTCGTTGCAAAACCTGGGAAGATCTTCCGGTCAATGCGCGGCGGTATTTGGAAGAAATTTCGAAATTGGTCGGAGTGAAAATCGGCATGATTTCGATTGGAGCGCATCGGGACGAAAGTATCATTATCGATATGAACTGATTAGGAGGACCCTTTTGGCTGGCGAAAACACCGTTGAACTTTTGAAAGGGGTCGATCTCTTTTCGGAACTTACCGAAGATCAGCTGAAGCAATTGGCGACGCTTGTCATTGCAAATACATTCAGTCGCGATGAAACGATTATCTTGGAAAAAGATGAATCGACAAGGGCGCTCTTCCTCATTGCAGAGGGCGAAGTCAAAGTTTATGTCACCGGAACGGACGGCAAGGAGACCATCCTTACGCTTCTTTCCCGTGGCGATTCTTTTGGTGAAATGTCCCTGATTGATGGAGAGCCGCGTTCCGCTTCGGTAAAGGCGGTGCAGCCGACAAAGGTGCTTGTCATCCGGCGGGAACATTTTTTGGAGCTGCTGAAAACGACTCCGGAATTGGCGACGGGATTGCTTGTGCAAATGAGCCGTCGCTTGCGCAACGCGAACCGGCAAATAGGATCTTTGGCGACAATGTCTGTTTACGGGCGCGTCGCCGGAACGATTCTCAGTTTGATGGAAGACCGCGGCGTGCGCATCCACGGGCGCAACGGTGAAATGGTGACAGTCATCCGCAATCGTCCAACGCAGCAGCAATTCGCCGAAATGTCTGGAACGACCCGTGAAACGGTCAGCCGGGTGTTTTCGACGCTTTCCCGCCGAGGGACAATTTCCCTGATGGGAAAGGATTTGGTGATATCGGAAGTGGGCAAGCTTCACGAATTGAATCCGAAGGATTAAAATGGACGAGCGTTCTCAAAAGAAAACTTTCGTTTATCGAATTTTGTCAAAGAGGCCGTGGCTTTACGCCCTTTTTTGGCTGGCGGTGTGCCTTGTCTTTTGCGCCATTCTTTTCGACAAGGTGGTGATGCCCGTTGTCGCGCGGGAATATGCAGAAGAATTGCCGGTCCCCGCTTTGGAAGGCCTCGACAGCGCAAAGGCGGTTGCGGCTGCGACCGAAGCCGGATTCCAAATTGCGTTTTCCCAAGAAAGGGAATACAGCAACCGTTATGACATCGGTTTGGTGATGCGGCAAAATCCGTTGGCGGATAGAAATTCCAAGCCCGGACGAACCATCCGGGTGACGCTTTCGGATGGACTTCATCAGTTTACCGTGCCGGATTTGTTTGACAAAAACGGTGAAGAGGCTGTTCGGGAAATTGAAAAAGCGGGGTTGAATGTCGGGCTGACGTTCACAACGCCGCATCCGAATTTGTCGAAGGGCAAAGTCGTCCGGACGAATCCGTCGGAAGGCTCGCTTGTGCATCAGGGCGATACCGTAGATATCTTTTTGTCTTCGGGGGCGAAAGGGCAAAAAATCAGTTTGCCCAATGTGTCCCATGTCCGGCTGGCCATTGCGAAGCAAAATTTGAGGGAAGCAGGATTTATCGTTGGAAAAGTGACTGTCCGCAAAAAGGCGGGGACGGCGTCTGGCCTTGTGCTTTCTCAGGACCCGGCTGCTGAAACGCTCCTTTCTGCTGGGGCGAGAATCAATTTGGTCGTTTCGGAGTAAACAGAAATGCGCTGTTGGAATATTGCCCTTGTCTTTTTGCTGAGCTTTGGCATGTTCGCATGCAGCCCTTCAAAGCCCGCGGTGACTGTGGATGCTCCGCAAGCCGACAGTCTTTCGTCTAAGAACAAGACGCCGCCATTTTCTGTTCCCATGGACAGCGTGGAACTGTTGCGGAAAGAAATTGCGCACGGTTCTTTTTTAAGGGCGCTGACTTTGCAATCCCAAGGGGAATTGGGTCTTGCGGAACAGTTTCTGGTCCATGCGCACGAGGCGGATCCCGAAAACCGTTTTTTGGCATTTTCCGTTTTGGACTTGATGGACAAACGCGGCGCATCTGACGCTGCGGAATTCGCCGAAAAAATCAAGGGCCTTGCCGGGAAGAAAACCAGCGGGCAGTATGCGCTTCTCGGACGGGTTTACGGCGGCGTGTCGAATTTGGACAGCGCTCTTGCGTATTACAAAAAAGCGGTTGATTTGAACGAACGGGATTTTCGCGCATTGTATGAATACTCCCTGTTGTTAGAAATTGTCCGGGAAAAAGAGGAACTTTCGCGCGTTTACGGCATCCTGTTGCCGCAAATCGGTTATCCGCAATCCATGCTCGAACGCCAAGTTGGGCTGCTGGCCGAAGCGAAAAAGGATTCTGCGCTGGCAGAGCTTCTGGGCGACGTTTATGAAGTCCGCGGCGACAGGGCTTTTTTGGAAAGTCGAATCCGGCTTCTTTTTGGGATGAAACGCTATGAAGAAGCCTTGTCGGCGGTAGAAGAGTTCCGGGCGGATTCCGCCCATGCCGATGATTCGCTGTCAATTGCGTTCCTGGTGGCAGTCCATGTGGATTTGAATCAGGATACGGTGGCGTTGGATTCTTTGAAGGCCATTTATAAACGGCATCCGGCTCGAGAATTCGTGCTGATGGACATCGCTTTGTTGGAAACGAAGCTGGGCATGAAGGAACAGGCGAAAATCCATTGGGGCCGTTTGGCGGAATCGGATACTTATCGGGCGGCGGCAAATGGGATGCTCAGCGCGTATGCGCTTGCTGACGGCGACACGGTTGGAGCGGTGGGATATTTGGAAAAGGCCTATCGCGCGGATCCGGCGAGATACCGCGAATCGTTGGTTGCTCAATATTTGAACCAAAAAGCCTTTGCAAAAATTTATCCGATTTTGGACGAAGCCATTCGCCCTGATGCCAAACGGGATTCTTTGCGCGCCTTGCTGCTTTCGGCGGGGGATTTGGAGCGCGTGCGTGAATTCGACCGGGAAGTTTCGATGGATTTGGCTGCGACGCATTCGGAATACGGATTTATTTTACAAATGAATGCGGATTACCTGGAACGGGGATGGACGATTTCCGGAAGCCGGGATTCTGCCGAGATTTTGCGGAAAAAATCGAGCGAACATTTTATCGAAGCCGCGCAAATCGGTGGCGAAAATCCGCAGATCCTGTTCGCTTATGGCGTTAACCTTCTCGCTTTTCGGCAAGTGGATTCGGCGATAGTCGTATTCAAAAAAATATTTGAAAAAAATCCCTCAGATGCCGTTGCCAAAAATCATTTGGGTTATACCTTGGTGGATTTGAACCGCAGCGCAGAAGAAGTCCGGTGGGGAAGTTCCCTGATTGACGAGGCGTTAAAACTGGAACCGTCGAGCGTCGCCTTTATGGACTCCAAAGCGTGGGCGCTTTACCGCGAAGGAAAAGTTCAAGAAGCGTTGGCGTTGATGGAAAAAGTGGAATCATTCGCCAAGGAAGATTCGCTGAAGGATATGTTTTACCGGGACACATCCATCTTTGTCCATTTGGCGGAGATTTGCCAAAGTCTGGGATTGAATGAACGTTCCACCGGCTATTATTTGAAAGTCCTTGAAATCGATCCGGCGAACGCCAATGCGAAAAAGCAGATAGAACTGTTGAAACAGGCAGTCAAACCGCCGGAGCCGCAAGAAAAAACAGAATCTTCGCCTGCAGAAACGGATGGAACGAAGCCTTGAAAAAATATTTTTTGGGCGTAGCTTTTCTTGTTTTGATGGGAACTTTTTGCGGCTGCTCCCCGCAGTTGGCGAAAGGGCCTGCGGAGCGGTCGGAAGGGCTTGCCCCGGATAGTTTAAAGGCCAAGTTTTCTGTGAAAACGCAAGATCCCGTAGAAGGGGCGCATACGCTTTCGGGCGTTTTGTTTGCGGTTCCCTACAAGCGTTATCGGATGGAATTTTCGGGTCCGATGGGAATCGGAGTGGCTTCGCTTTTGTGGAAAGAGGGCGACTGGTCTCTCGTTTTGCCTGCCCAGAAGGCTTATGTCACGGGAAAGGGATATCTTGTCGGCGGTGTCGCGGGCATTCCCCTGTTTGACATTCACCGGGTGGCGGCTTTGTTTTGGGGAGACGCTTTACCGCGGGGAGGAACAGTGGATTCTGTGCGGACCGTCTTGGGTGAAAAGAAAATATTTGGAACGGGAGCGTTGGGGATTCCGTTTGTCGCCACGTGCGATGGGGATGGCCGCGTAGTCAAGATTTCCCAGAATGCGGAACGGCTGGAATTTTCGGATTACGCCCGGTTTGAAAAATTGGTGGTGCCGTTGAATGCGGTGTTCTTTCAACGGGAAAATGCCGTGTTGGAAATTCGCTTGAAAAATGTGAAAACGGATGCGGAATGGGGAACGGGAACCTGGCGGCTTCCGATTCCCGAAGAGTATGAACTCTTGAAATATTGAAACTTGTCAACGGACTTGCCGAATTTGACTGTGTTCTTGCCGCACCTGCGATACGCCTTTTTAAGAAGGCGCCTTTTCATCACTTTATAACATATTTGATATTTACGTCACCGCTGCTTTCTTGTATTTTGTAAACGCAGTATTCGTCTTCTTTTATATAACGGATTTGCAGGGTGGTGTCGTTTTCCCAATTTATATCGATGCTATCGCAGCAGCGTTTTGAAAAGACCGTCTTGTCACTTTTGAAAACGGACGTGTTCAAAGTATCGCTGGCATTTAGTATTGCAACGGAGTGATGAACCCAACCTGCGGCGCCACCACCGGAAGCCACATAAAGAACGGCTTTTTTGTTGCCGTTTGGCGAAAGGATATTTTCCCCCTTTGAGAGTGTTATTGAGTCGTTGTATATTAAGAATCCGATTGCAATCGTTCCGCACAATCCCAGTAGCGCAAACGGAGCCGTCAGCAGAAATAAAACAATTTTCAAATCTCTTTTGCTCATAACAGTCCTATCAACGCAATAAAAATTCCGATTACGACTAAAACGATGTACACCGAGAGTGCACACCATTTCAGCAATTTTTTGAAAAAAGGATACAAGTTATTTTTCAAAGCAGGCGTCAAAATAGTCCATCCCTAGTTTTATCTGCTCTTGATCTTTTGGATCATCGCCAAATGTTGAAGAAAAGAAAGATCCGTATTCTGGCTTGTGAGTTCCGTCTTTATACTGCGCGAGGCCGGCTCCAGCTTGGAGAATTCTCCTGGGAATTCCGACTGCTCTTCCAGTAGCGCCGTAATTCACATTTCCAAAATTCTCATAAGAGGAGTCCTTGTCTTTGTAATCCCATCGGTTATGGGTATAAACAGCCTTTCCGAATGGAAAGATCGGAAAAAAATTCCAACTTCAAGCTTCGGCGATATTGTCATCTATGCTTGCCCCGCTGGGACCCTTTGGCAAATGATTTCTGTAATAATCACGGGCGTTGAAATTCGGGTTGGCAACATAAGTTTTATCCCGTAATGCCGGGTTGTTGCCATTTTCAGCAAGAATTTTAGAATACTCTTTAAGTGTCATGTTGACTTTTCTCCTTTCCATGCAAGCATGGATTGTTTTTGTTTTCTGATTGATTTTGTCCGCCCGTTCGGACTTTTCTGGGAATCAGAATTGTCAACACGTCAACCATCCTGCTCTTGCTGCTCGTCATAAACAAATCTAACTCATGACTGGGCTTTATCAATGGCAAGGTCATTTGCTGACAGTAAATATATTTTTTTTATCAACAGAGGGCTTAAATATTTATAAAAATGTTTGGTTTGTGCAGAAAATCTGCCAGCGACGAGTCATGGCTCCGATTTGATTGTTTTACTGGCTGCCCATTGCCAAAATGTATGACATGCCGTTCCAGCGTACTTGTCCGGGGAACCCCTTTATTGTCTCGAATAGTCGAAATGCGGTTTATTCCGGCTTTCACAACGCCTTCATCAGCGGGAACGACACCATCGTTGCGGAAGATGGAATATTTGTCGCCTTGGCTGGGGGAAATTTTTCAAAGTGCGGCAAATCGATTTTCCCATCGAAGTCGGTGAATTTGTTCAATCGCAAAAAAACGGACTCGGACGGAGGAACAAAAAAGCCTGCAAATCGGTCCGCGGCGATAGTCCGCCGCTCAACATTTTGTGGATTTTGTAATTTTGATGTATGTGCCGTCTTTTTTGTTTTGTTTTTCTCGCCCTCTTCACATCATCCTTTGCCGTCGACACGCTTGAAATTTTTGCGTTGCGCGTTCAGTTCAAACAGGAGTCTCCAGACAATTCCCTGACGACGGGAACGGGCCGCTTCGATTCCGACAGTGACACGTCCAATGCGAATTACAGTTTGGATCCGAGCGGTCACCGGGCGAGTGCCGCTTATTGGCAAAAACATTTTGAATTTGTGAACAATTATTACGGGGCGGTCAGCAATGGAAACCTGGTCATCCAGGCGCGGATTTTTCCCAGCGGCGAGCCTTACACTTTGGATCATTATATCATCGATTACAATCGGACGGCGAAAAAAAAGGGTGAAAAGACGGCTGAGTTTGATGAAGCCCGCAGCCGCGATTACATGAACTTTATCTGGGACGCCATCACCGAAGCCAATCAATCCAAAGATACGTTAGACAATCCCTTTCGGGTTCCGATGCCCAAATCGCCGAATAAAAAACGCGCGTTCATGATTATCCATGCTGGAGCGAGCCGCCTTTTGGACGGAGGCAGCATGGGAACAAACCATGCGGATACCCAGGGCGATTTTATGGATGTTTACGTGGTGCAGGATTATTGGGCGTATCTGGATTCCACCGATGAAAAACGGAATTGTGCGGGAGATCGTTTTGGCATGGTGATTCCGGGGGCCACTTTCGATACGCTCAAAACGGTGATGGTCACCAGTGAAACCGCATCGCAGGACGGTCTCAACTGGGGAATCAACGGGATTTTGGTGAATCAAATTGGCAGGGAACTGGGAATGCCGAACACATACGACGTGGTCAAGGGCATTTCGAGGCTGGGATATTTTGACGTGATGGATTTTGCCGGATACAACGCCGGAAACGGTTTCTTTCCGGTATTGCCCTCTGCTTGGATGCGCGCATACATGGGATGGGCGAAAGTCCAAACGGTTTATCCGCCATCGGAAGGCAGTTTGACAAAGGAAATCGTCTCGGCGGGATCTGGAAACGGTACGGAAATATTGAAAGTGCCGCTGTCTTCGAATGAATACCTCTTGATTGAAAACAGGGAACGCTCCGCCGGGGATTCGGCAAAGATTGCCGTTTCGTATGTTCCCGCTTCGGATGTGGCTGCGGAAACGGACTATGAAATTCTGACCAAAGTTTATCCGGTCGACAGTTTGCATGTGGCGTTCGAAGACAGCATCTGCGATTCAAAGGGAAAATGTACGAAGAACAAGAAAAAATTGAACGGCGTAATTGTCAACGTGTCTTCGTTTGACGCGGGGCTTCCATCCAGCGGAATCGCCGTGTGGAAGGTCAACGATTGGTATTTGCGCGAGGCGCTCCCCTATGGAGTCACCAATTTCTGGGGCGGTGACACGGTAAAAGATCATCAATTTGGCATCATGCTTGCCGAAGCGGACAAAGTCCTTTCGATTGGGAAAACGTTTAAAAATGCGCTCGGAGAAGATTCTTACGATTACGGTTCCGGTGCGGATTTGATCCCGCATCTTCGCCGCGGTGAAAAATCCCCCAAGGATACGGTGTGGTCCATTCGCCCGTCTGGTTACGGCAATACGGCGACGACGACGGGCGGCTACACGGGCATCACGGTTTCGGCGGAAAAAGGAAAAAATTTCCACGTAGAAAAAACGTCGAATCTGTTTATGGGAGACAGCGTCTGGAATTTTGCGGCGTCATCGATTCCAGTGCGGATTTCGTGGGCTTCGAACGCGTTGATTTCCGGTTCAAAGTTTCCGAAGAATGTCGGTGTTGATGCGGCGATGCGGGCTGCCGTTGCGTTGGATTACCCGGAAGGAATGTCGGTCGGCGCCGGGGAAAAGTTGATTGTCTTTGGTGCAGAAGACGGCACGCTTCAACTGATGACGGCGACGGGGGATTCTCTGGTGGAAAGCGATACGCTTGTTGTGCGGACGGTCCTTTCCCGCGCGGATTCAACGGTTCAAGTTCCACTTTATCGGTTGGGAAAATCAGCGGGCAATCTTTTGGGACTGGCGGCGACTGGGGATTCCGTATTCAGCTTGCATCAAAATGCGGGACTTGTGCGCACTGCGCTCTTGTCTGCGATAGATCAAATTCAGTATGACAGGGAAAGCGTCAAGATTCCATCGGCGAAGGTTGGGCCGTTGTTGGATGGCGGTTATGTTTTTGTCGCGGATTCGGTAACTTTTTACCGTTTCCGTACTTCGGATCTTTCTAAAGAAGACCGTTTTGCGCTTCCGGAAAATTTCATTCCGCAAGACATGGCGCTTTGCCCTTCCGAAGAATCCGCGGATATAGCCCTTGTCGGAGAAAACGCGGAATTGGCGCTTTACAAAAGTGCAGAAGGACGGATTCAAAAATTGCCTTCTCCCAAAATTCAGGGGAAATTGCTCGCTCCGGTAAAAAAGCAAAGCTTCCGAATCGCCTGCTCCGATTTTGATCGGGATGGAAAATCAGAATTGTTCATCCTTGGCAGCCGCGGATACGCGACCATGGTCCGGGCTGAGGACTCGGCGAAAGTCCTGTTCGCACCCAAATCTTTTAAACGCGGAAACGATGGCGTTCGGGACTTTTACGATGAAACGTCTGCGATAGCCATTAGCGATATCAACGGGGACGGTTACCCGGATGCCGTTTTCTTGGGCTACAACCTGCTTTATGCGATAGACCATTCGGGCGTTGTCATTTCGGGGTTCCCTGCCAAAATTGCCCGTGGACTTCCTGAATACAGTTTCCATTCGGATCCGCTGGTTGTCGATGTTTCCGGTGACAGCTTGCCAGAAATTCTGGTGGGAACGAATGGGGGAATGCTCCTTGCGTTCCTTTCGAATGGAAAAAAGTTCACGGATGGATTCCCGATTTCTGCTGGGGCGTTTGAATACGGAGAAGTTGTGCGGCCCATGAGCTTTTTTGTCGCCAAAACGGTGGATTCTTTGCCGGGACCGCAAGTGTATGCGTTCCAGAGAAATTCGGTGTCCGGATATCATTTGGCGAAGTCTGCTCAGGGGGCTGTCGCCTCGGCTAAAGCTTGGAGCGTGCCCGGGAATGGGAACGCCAGAACAAATTTCTTCGACGCTTCGCGTCTTTCAGAACCTGCGGCAAGTGATTCTGTGGAAAGCATCGGCGAGTTTTTCGTTTACCCGAATCCGGTCCGCGGAGGAAAGGCGAATGTCCGTTTTGAATTGGGGATGAACGCGAAATCGGCAACTCTCGAATTTTACGACATTACAGGACTTTGCGTGTTTTCTCAAAAGCTAGGCGGTGCAAACAAAGGAAACAATCAAGTGGATAATCTGGATGTTTCCCGCTTGGGCAGCGACGTGTATACGGCCAGGCTTCGTGTCAAATTCACATCGGGAAAGAAAAAAGAAAAGTTTTATCGGGTTGGAGTCGTTCGATAAAATTTGCATAATCTCGAACGGTTGACACTTCGTTTCCGTCGTTTACCGCTGCGAATTAATTTGTACGAATTTTCGCGTTGGATTTCTGCTCGTTTCGGCATCGCCCGGAACCGTCCTGGAAAGACGGCTGTGGCGGCTTGAATTTTGTCGTCGGAAAATAGAGCTGATTTTGGGAATGAATGCGAATGCGGCGCGGTTTGATGGGTTCGACTTTGAATTAAATTTACAGGGTGAAAGAAAGATTTTACCCTGTAGGAATTGTCCGATGCGTATTTTGAAATGGACCGCCGCTGTTGTTTGTGCAGGAATTTTGACTGCCTGCTCTTCGCCGACAAATGGAGAAACGGGCAGTGAAAATGGACCGGGGTCTTTGCAGGGAACATCTTCGGTTGCCGAAAAATCTTCGGCGAGTACGGAATCCGTTTCGAGCGCCTCTCAAATGGCTCTCCGTTGGGTGGACACCAAAATGGGGTTTTCCATTTCGCAAACGGAAATCACGCAGTCGGATTATTCTTCGCTGATGGGCAGCCTCCCTGAGCAACTGCGAAACTCTGTTGGAGATTCCTTCCCGGTGGCAAATGTTTCGTGGTATGATGCGATCCTTTTTGCAAACGCCCTTTCCAAAAAAATGGATTTGGACACGGCTTATTCTTACACGTCCCGAGGGGCGGGAAACAAACTGGTTGGACTCCGGGCGGACTTTTCGAAAAAAGCGGTCCGTTTGCCGACTTCTGACGAATGGAAAAAATCTTACCAGGCGGGAAATTTGGACACGTATTACTGGGGAACGGATGTCGCTTCGAAATACGCCCAATACATTTTGACGGATGGCTACCGCCCGGTCGCATTGAAATTGCCCAACGCCTTGGGTCTTTACGATATGGCTGGGAATGTGAGTGAATGGACTGCCGACACGGCGTTGCAAGGTGGTTCTTGGAGGTCGAAAGCTTCTGAATTGGCCTGGAATCAAGTGGAAAAGAAAACGCCGGATTTCGCTTCGAACGAAACGGGACTCCGCATTGTACTTGTAGGAGAATAAATGAAATATTTTGCGTTGCCGCTGCTTTTCTTGTTTCTTTTCGCCTGCGCTCAAGAGGATGAGAAAAAAGCGGAAAAAGTAGAAGAGACGTTGAAGTCGTTACCCAAATTGGCGGAAATTCAAGTGCCAGAGGGTGTCGAAGGCGTTTATGTTGGAATGTTGCCTTGTGATGAATGCGATATTCATCGGGTTCGGATGACTCTTGACAGTGCAGGGAAAGCGGCTGTTCAAGAAGTGTTCATTTCTTCGGCGGGAGAAGATACCGTAAAAAGTTCTGCGACATATATCGACAGCGCGGAGTTTGTCGCGGTTCGTTTTGATGATGACAGGCGCTTTTTCCGTTTTCAAAAGCACAAAGGAACTTCCCTTTATTATTTGAATCGGGATGGAAACGTTTATTTGGATGAAACGGAAGAGCCTTACCAGTTGCTCCGCCTTTTGAATGTAGGAAAATCTCCATGATGGAATTTGCGAAAGCTCTCCGTGAGCGCTTGCCGAAAGCTTTTTTGGGAAATTCACCGCTTCCGATTGCCGCGATGGATTACGGTGAAGAATTGGATGTGAAAAACAAAGCGTTTTCCCTTTTTTGCAAAGAAAACGGCCTGCCAGAACCGGACTTGATTGTGGATAGTCCCAAATCCAGGGCGTATCGGACGACGACGAAACGGCGCTGCTTTTTTGAAAACGGCTCTTGCCGATTGGTTTTTGGCGACCGGGAAGACCGCACCGGTTATGCGGAAATCCTGGAACCGTCTGAGCATTTGGCTATTTACCGGTTCATCGAAGATTACTTGAACAAGCCCGTATTCGGCGCGCTTTCTGCGGTGATGAATTGGGTGGTTATCCGCGGTTCTTACACGCGGTTCGCGCTCATCTTCAACATTTGCAAAATGGACGCTGTGATTGTCCGCAAATTGAAATTGCTGTCGGAACATTTGAAGGCTTCAGGCTTGAACGTTTTTGCGGCGCACCTTTACTTTGACCCGACCCGTTCGGATTACTATCTGGAAGCGGAACGCCCGATAAAAACGCTTTCGTTCAAAACGCTTTACGGTCCAAAGGATTTGACGTTGGATTTGGGAAAGTTCCGTTTGAAATATCCGGTGACAGGGTTTAGTCAAATCAACGAATCTCAAATTCCGAATTTGCTCCGGCTTGCCGGGGATTTGCTTTCTCCCGGTGAAAACGCGCACTTGTTGGATTTGTATTGTGGCTATGGACTGTTTTCTTTTGGCATCGGCGAAAAGGCGAAGTCTTCTTTTGGGGTTGAATGGATTGGACCCTCGATTGAATCGGCGAAGTCCAACGCCCGTTTTTTAAAACGGCGGGCGCAATTTGTCGCAGGAAAAATCGATGGGCGTTTTGTAGAAAAATCGATTCCGGCGTTTGACGATGCGGAATTTTTACTGCTCGACCCGCCGCGAAAAAGCGTAGAACAGGGAGTCATTCCGGCGTTGGCAAAGCGCGGTCCTGAACGGGTGCTGCACATTTTCTGTGGAACGGATGAAATTCCGCGTTCTGTCAATCAATGGCGGCTGTCGCATTACCGGGTTTCGAAAATTCAACCGCTGGATTTGTTCCCGGGAACACCGCATTTGGAAACTCTTGTCTTATTGGAACGGAGTTAAAAAATCTCCTTTTGTAAATGAAGGCACTATGACTCTTCGAGAAGCTTTTGAACAAAAAATTTTGCTGTTAGACGGCGGCATGGGTTCTGTCATTCAAACGTATGGGATTCAAGGTGCGAACAACGACATGCTGTCGATAGAACGCCCCGAGGTGATTCTCGATATTCAACGGCGTTATGTGGCTGCCGGCGTTGACGTTTTGACGACCAACACGTTTTCGTCACAACGGATTTCACAGCGAGAATATCACCAAGAAAACCGCATTGCGGAAATGAACCGTGCGGCAGTCGCGATTGCCAAACAGGCCGCCTCCGAAGCCGGCGGGCGCCAGGTCTTTATCTTGGGAGATGTTGGACCGACGAGCAAAATGCTTTCCATGAGCGAAGATGTCAACGATCCGGCCAGTCGCGCAATTACATTTGATGAACTGGAGTCCGCGTATTTAGAACAAATTGAAGTTTTGGCGGAATCGGGCGTCGACGGCATTTTGCTTGAAACGATTTTTGACACGTTGAACGCCAAGGCGGCGCTCAGCGCATATCAAAAAGTCAAAGATGCGATGGCGGCCAAAGGAAATTCCCGGCCACTGGAAGTTTTGCTTTCGATGACGGTGAGCGATGCTTCGGGAAGAACGCTTTCCGGGCAAACGGTGGAGGCGTTCATTATCAGCGTCATGCATGCAGAACCTCTTTCCATTGGATTGAATTGTGGACTGGGTGCGGACGGAATGCTCCCCTATTTGCGGCGCATGGCGAAAGTTGCACCTTGCTATGTCAGTTGCCATCCGAATGCGGGACTTCCGAATCAATTCGGCGCTTACGATGATACGCCAGAAGACATGGTCCGGAAAATTCAGCCTTACTTGGATGAAGGCCTCGTCAACATGCTGGGCGGTTGCTGTGGAACGACTCCGGAGCATATCGCGGCATTTCGCAAAGTATTGGACGGCCTTTCGGCGGATTATCCGTGCAGAAAACCGGTTCATCGTCCGCCGATGCTCATGCTCAGCGGATTGGAGCCGCTTGCGGCTGCGCCGATTCAAAAACACGAAAAGGAAAGCTTTTTTGTCAAAGTCGGTGAACGCTGCAACGTCGCCGGGTCAAAAAAATTTCTCCGCCTCATCAACGAAAAAAATTATGATGAAGCGTTGGACATTGCCCGCAAACAGGTTGAAGACGGGGCTTGCATTGTCGATGTCAACATGGACGATGGGCTTTTGGATGCGCATCATGAAATGACGGGATTTTTGAATTTGCTCGCTTCTGATCCGGCGGTCAGCAAGGCTCCGGTGATGATTGACAGCTCCCGATTTGAAATCATCGAAGCGGGACTCAAGTGTGTTCAGGGAAAGTGTGTTGTGAATTCCATTTCCTTGAAAATGGGAGAATCCGCTTTTTTGGAACATGCGCGGACCGTGCGGCGCTTGGGCGCGGCAGTCATCGTCATGCTTTTTGATGAAGAAGGTCAAGCGACGGATTATGATAGGCGGATAAAAATCGCTTCTAGGGCTTACAGATTGTTGACGGAAAAGCTGAACTTTAATCCGACGGACATCATCTTTGATCCAAATGTTTTGACAGTTGCGACCGGCATGGCGGAACACGATGCTTATGCGGCGGATTTTATTCGGGCGACCCGTTGGATTATCGACAATTTGCCGGGAGTTCGTGTTTCGGGAGGACTTTCCAATTTATCATTTGCGTTCCGGGGAAACAATTATCTCCGCGAAGCCATGCATTCTGTATTTTTGCACCACGCGATTCCCAATGGAATGGGAATGGCCATTATGAATCCTGCTGCGGCGATAGATTACAAAACGATTCCGCCGGAACTTCGCCTTGCGATTACAGAAGTTGTGTTGAATACGGAACCGGAAGCGGGCGAAGAACTGATTGCCGTTGCGGAAAAAATGACCGAAGCGATGCTCCGGGCAAAAGAAACAGGCGAAAAGTATGATCCAACTGCAATATTTGCTTGCGGAGTGAAAGCGTCACAAGCAGAATCCAAGCAGCCGGAAGAAGTAAAAAATTCAACGCCGGAAGAACGCCTGCAAGAAGCCTTGCTTAAAGGAACATCTTCCACGTTGGGAGACGATTTGAAAATTCTATTGGATCGGGGAGAAAATCCGGTAGAAATCATTTCTGGTCCGCTGATGGATGGCATGAACGAAGTCGGCAGGCTGTTCGGAGAGGGGAAAATGTTTTTGCCGCAGGTGGTGAAAACGGCCCGGACGATGAAAAAGGCGGTTGAAATTTTACAGCCTTATATTGAAGCGGGCAAAACGGCGAATTCCAGTTCCCGCGGAAAAATCGTCATCGCGACTGTCAAGGGAGATGTTCATGATATCGGAAAGAACATTGTTTCTGTCATCATGGCCTGCAATGGTTTTGACATGATTGATTTGGGCGTCATGGTGCCAGAAGATGAAATTGTCAAAGCGGCGATAGAAAATAAAGCGGATATGGTGAGCCTTTCCGGGTTGATAACGCCGTCGCTCGAAGAAATGTGTCACGTTGCGACGGCAATGCAGAATGCGGGGCTCCGGATGCCGATTCTCGTGGGCGGAGCGACAACGTCGGCGGTTCATACGGCGGTTAAAATTGCGCCTTGTTACGAAGGGCCTGTCTTTCATGTGCGCGATGCGGCAAGCAATCCGGGACTTGCCATGAAACTTCTTTCTCCAGAAACCCGGGAAGCGACTATTCGGGAAAATCGGGAAGAGCAGCAGCGGTTGCGCGAAAAGCAGGCTGGCTTGAAAAATGCCGCCAAAGAAGCTTTGGACGTTGCCGTTTCATCGCCTTTAGAACGTCGATTCGTGTTTGATTGGAATTCTTATACGCCGCCAACGCCGCCTTTTATCGGGGAATGCAAGCTTTCTCCGATAGCCGTTGAAAAGCTCATCCCGTTCATCAGTTGGCCTTATTTCTTTTGGCCGTGGCGTGTCAAAGAAGATTCTGATGAGGGGAGAAAGTTAAAAGCCGATGCGGAAAAATGGCTGGAGGATTTGAAAAAAGAAGAATATGCCATTCGCGCTGTACAGGCATTTTACCCTGCCGCCGGAAAGGAAGACCGCATTCAAATCAAAGCGGATTCATTCCGGGATTTGGTTGAAATTTTGACCCCGCGGCAAGAAAAAGCGGAAGGAGCGTGTCTTTCACTTTGCGACTATGTCGCTCCGGCAAAAAATGGGGAATTCGTTGACTTTGTCGGCGCTTTCGCTTGTACAGTCAGCGCGGCTTTTGTCGAACGCTTGGAAAAAATCAAGCGGGAACATGGCGGCGGAGATTATGACGCGTTGCTTTTGCAGACAATTGGTGACCGCTTGGCAGAGGCGGGAGCTGAATATCTTTCCAAACAGTTGGCGGATAACTGTGCGTGGAAAGGCATTCGCCCTGCGGTGGGATACCCATCGTTGCCGGATCAAAAGTCCATTTTCACCTTGGCGAAGCTCATCGACTTTGATAGCGTGGGAATATCCCTTACGGAAAACGGAGCGATGTATCCACAGGCGTCTGTGTGTGGCCTGTATATTTCTCACCCCGAAGCTTCGTATTTTAGCGTGAAATAAAATGCGGCGGAAGTTTATTTGAAATCCCAGAAGGAATCTTTCTATGCGACATTGCAAAATTCTGTTTTTTGCCGTTTTGTTTGGAACCGTTTCTCTTTGGGCGGCTCTTTCAGAAACGGTTCGGGATAATTTCATTTTGAGCTGTGAAGATGGCGGCGCATCGGAAACGTTTTGCGCTTGTGTTTTTAGCAAAGTGGAAAAGAAATATTCTCAGCAACAAATTGATGCCATCGAGCTTAAAATGCGCCGGGGACATTCGGATTTGGGTTATACGAATTTTGTCAAAAAAGCATCGGAAGAATGCAATGCGAAACTCCGATCGGGAACCTCTTTGGGGGCGTTGGCTGCAGAAGAAGCGGAAAATCCCCGGGGAAATTTATCGCAAAAGGAACTGGACGTGTTGACGGCTTTGGGATTTGAAGAAGCTTTCGCAGCTGGATTTGTCGAAGCGATTGTGAATTCGCCGGAATATAAAAATCTATTTGTCGCGGAGTGCGCCGTGGAAATTTATCCGTATCTGGGAAAAGGACAATCGGCGAAAAGTTGTGAATGCGCTTATCAAAAACTGATAGACGAAAACAACGTGAAAACTCTTGTCGGTTTAATGGACGAAAATGGTGAACTTGACGATTCTCTCGCCTTGGAATTGTTTTTGCCCTGCTTGCCCCAAAAATTTACGCCGGAGATGGAAAAGTTCCTTAGGGATTCCTGTTTGACGGCTGCGTCGGAAAAAGTTTGTAATTGCATCATCGATGAAATCAAATCGCAGTTTTCACTGGAGCAATTGATTCGCAAAACTCTAGACGATTCGGAATTCATTCAGAAATTTTCGACAAGAATGGAGAAGCGCTGCAGGGAGTGAACTGCGCTAAATTAACGGCACCGAGACGATTCCGCCCGAAGATTTGTAAATGGCTGCTTGAGCATTTTCCAAATACAAAACGGTAAAATGCGGATCATTCAAATCGTAAATGTTTTGGGCGTGAGGGTTTTGACGTAAAACAGATTCTTTCGCTTCTGGCGTTGTATCGACGGAAACTTCGCCTGTGATCCGGATCCAGTCTTCGCCGAACATGGCGCAAATTTCCACTTTGGGGTTTTTAATCATTTGGCGAAAACAGTCTTTTTGGTCTTTCGTGCAAATGAAGAGTTTTCCATTGTGGGCAGCGGCGATTCCGAACGGGCGAACTTTGGGTTGGGAATCATCGGCGGTGGCCAGATAAAAAACGCCTGTTTTGTGCAAAAATTCAAGGGCAGAAATCATATTCATCTCCAGGGAGAAATTTTTTGACAATGTAGAACAATTCATTGAAAAAAGCTATTTTCTTCGAACAGAAGGCTTTTGGAAAATCAATTGGTCAAAAGGAGAACAAATGTTTCAAAAGATGAAAAAATGGGTGTTGGCGGGAGTATTTCTTTCGGTTGGTTTTTCGTATTCTGCGATGCTTGATGTCGCGCGGATTTCGGTTTCGCCTGCGGAAACAAAACAAAAAATTGTCGGATTTGGTGGAGGAAGCGTTTATTATCAGAATTGGATAACGGCTCTTGGCGAAGAGACGAAACAGGCCCTGTTCGACACGGCGTTCACCGGACTCAATCTTTCCCTTTTGCGGGTGGGAAACTGGCTGCAGGATGAATCTGCGGATTTGAGCAATGACGTGGCGATTGTCACGGCGGGGAAAAAGCGCCTTGGCAGCCAAATGAAAATTTTAATGTCCAGCTGGTCGGCTCCGGCGGCGTTAAAACCGAGTGGAAGCGTGAATGGAAAAGATGCCGGCGAAGATAAATCCAAAGCCTCGTTGAAAAAGGCGTCAAACGATCTTTACGGTGACTACGCTTATGGGGATTTTGCCCACTGGTGGAAAACGTCCCTTTTGAAATACCAGGCGGCGGGAATTTCTCCGGATTACATTTCGTTCCAAAATGAACCGGACATGTTTGCGGAATACGAAGAAACTCTTTTTGACCCGGAAGAAAATACGGAAAAGGCGGGTTACGCTCAGGCGTTGAACGCGATTTACGATTCCATTTCGACGTTGAAAAACGCCCCGGTGATTGTCGGTCCGGAACCTCTTGGCATCGGATACAATAATTTTCAAAATTACATGGCGAAATTGAACAATGATAAACTCGGCGGTTACGCTTATCATCTTTACCATGCGGGAAGCGGCAACGACAATTCGGCGAACAATTACAGCAACCCGGAAAATTTCCGCGCTCCGATGAAAGCAATTGGAACTTCCTATGGCTCGGATGCGAAGCCCATCATCATGACGGAATTTTGCTCCATGGAAGAAAACGGCAAAGAAGAATATATGACAGGCCTTGCCCACATTATGCAGGTGGGATTCACGGACGGCAAATTGAACGGCTTTATTGCCTGGGAACTTTTATGGGGTGAAGGTAAAGGTCAACTGATAGGCGTTTGTACAAAAGGCTGGGGAAGCTGTACGGAAGATGCGATAACGATTAGCCCGGAATATCACGCGCTCCGTCATTATTCCAAATTTGTCAGCCCGGGCTGGCGAGTGGTCAATTCTACCGTTGACAATGGCGCTAATTTGTACGCAGTGGCGTTCCGTGCCGCAGATTGCGATTCCATTGTTGTCGTGGTGACAAATGAAGGCTCTTCTGTCACTTTATCCGCACCGGAAGTTTCGGGATACAAAGCGATAGATGCCGTTCAATCGGTGGAAAGTGGAGAAAAGAGCAAAACGATTTCTGTTGTTGGCGCTTATACGATTCCGGCGAATTCGGTGACGACTTTTGTTTACAAAGCGGAGAGCCTCAGCGGATTGACTTGTGAAGATTCGCCGATTATCGATCCTTATGTAGAACCGAATTTGGGAGATTCCATTGTCATCGTCGATTACAGCACGACGAAAGATGTGTCAAACTGGAATAGCGATGAATCGTTGAATGCGGTGTCTTATGGAACTTTGGCGGTAGATGGAGTCTCCGGATACGCGACGGTTCCGCTTGCCGGTTGTGATCAAAATGATTGCGGTTATCAACATGCCATTTTCAGTTTGCCGGCAGAGGTTGGCACAGCTCTCCAGAAATGTTCTGATTTGATCGTGACCATGCACAGCCGCGTGGATACGACTGCTTATGTGAACATCGGCGGCGCCGGGGGAACTTCGTGGACCAATTACAAATACGGCGTTCAAGGCGGCGCATCTTCATGGGTGACAACGACGATTTCGTTGGCCTCTGAAACGGATTCTACGGGAACGCTTTTGGGTTCGAACAAACTCACTTTCAACAGTGACGGAAACGGAGTCCTCATTTCGAAAATTCTCGCTACGGGATGCGGCTCTTCGGCGATTCCTCTGGTTTCGCGTGATGCTCTCCCCAATGTGAATGCGATATCCCGAATTTACGATTTGCACGGGCGCCTTGTTTGGACGGGAAAGCTTTCCGAGTTTGAAATTTCCGGTCGGATTTTGAAAATCCAGAACATGAAAGCGGGCGTTTATTTAGTTCGTACGCAAACAGGAACATTCTCTGCGATAAAGCGCTGATTGCCGCGTGACCTGTTCATTTGAACCGATTGGGACTTTCTACAGCCGGGCTTCGTATAAATACGAAGTCCCGCGGCAGGGAGTCTTTTTTTGTGGTCATCCCGGAAGAATAGAACTGCTTCCCCACAAAGGCTTTGAAATGGCGTTGCGGGATTTAGAAGGCTTTGAACGTCTGTGGATTATTTTCCTTTTCCATCAGAATTGCGGCTGGCGCCCGACGACGCGTCCCCCGGTTCCGTCAGAAGGGCGTGAACGCGTGGGAACATTTGCTTCGCGCAGCCCGTACCGTCCCAATCCCATTGGAATTTCTTGTGTCCGGTTGAAGTCTGTCGAAAAACTCACGCTGCAGATTGATGAAGCGGATTTGTTGAATGGAACGCCCATCTTGGACATAAAGCCTTACATTCCAAAGGCGGATGCGTTCCCGGCGGCGAAAGCGGGCTGGGTCGATGCGCAACTGGAAAACGCCTGGTTTGTCGATGCGTCTGAAAATTTTCGGCGACAGGGAGACTGGATTTTGGAAATGTGTGGGTGGGATTTGCAAAGCTTTGCCGAATGCCAGCTGTCGAACTTTCCCCTAGATGGTTCTAGGCGGCGGGTTAAAGTGGACTTGCAAAACAGAAAGGCGGAAATTGCGTTCAGAACGTTTCGGATTGATTTTTCCTTTGATGAAAAATTTCGGAAAATCGAATTGCAAAATATCCGCAGCGGTTATACGGCAAAAGAACTGTCGTCACCGGAAGATGTTTACGGCGACAAGGCGCTTCACTTCGCCTTTTTGGAGCATTTTGCGCAAACGCCAAAGGCGTAAAATTGGGTGCGTCGCACGGAAAATCCGGCAGGGACGTTTCCCTGGAGATTTTCCGGTTTGACGGGAATGTCGTAAATGGATCCGCACTGTTCGCATTGAAAATGAACGTGAGGCCGCGTATCTGCATCGTAGTGGAGGCTTCCATCGCCGAAATCCAACGAAATTGCCAAACCGTTTTCGCACAGGGCTTCCAAGGTGTTGTAAACGGTCATGCGGGAGAGCGTCGGCATTTCCGGCAGCAAATCCTCGTAAATCGTATTGACTGTCGGGTGGTTCCGTTTTGTCAAAAGATAATCGAGGATGCCAGTTCGTTGCAGTGACGGACGGACGTTTTTTTCTTTTAAAAGTTCAGATGCGTTCATTATGAGAAAAGGGCGGAAATCCGCCCGTGTTTATTTGGAAAAATAACGGTTGAGAAGTCCGGCGAAGGCGCAACCGTGGCGGGCTTCGTCTTTGCACATTTCGTGCACCGTATCGTGGATGGCGTCGTATCCCAGTTCCTTGGCGCGCTTGGCTATCTGGAGCTTTCCTTCGGTCGCGCCCGCTTCGGCGGCAACGCGGAGAGAAAGGTTCTTTTTGGTATCGGGAAAAACGACTTCTCCCAAGAGCTCGGCGAATTTGGCGGCGTGTTCCGCTTCTTCAAAAGCGATGCGCTTGTAAGCTTCGGCGACTTCCGGGTAGCCTTCGCGGTCCGCTTGACGGCTCATGGCCAGATACATGCCGACTTCGGAGCATTCGCCGGCAAAATTTTCGCGGAGACCTTGAACGATTTCTTCGTCAAGACCTTGGGCTACGCCAATCCGATGTTCATCGGCCCATTTGGTCGCTGTGTCTTCTTTTAATTGGAATTTGGACTTGGGCGCTTTGCATTGCGGGCAGAATTCGGGCGGTTCGGGGCTGAAAGAGGCGTAACCGCAGACGGAACAGATCCAAAGCTTCATAAAATTGTCTCCTTGTTATCAGACTTGTTCTGTGTGGCACAAGTTGTAACTGCTATAAAATTATAATTGTTATAAAGTTTTGTCAAGAGCTTTTTTGAAAAAATTTCCACGATGAATGCGTTTGTGTCATTTCTTGACATTTTCGCGCACTGTTAAAAATGACGGCCTGCGCAAAAAACTATTTTGTGAAAAATCGGAAGTTTTCGTATTTAGAGGTTTATATGTCAGAATCTACACGTCAAGTCAGAGTCCGCTTTGCTCCTAGCCCAACGGGTTATCTTCATGTCGGCGGCGCGCGGACGGCGATTTACAATTACTTCTTTGCCAAGGCGACTGGCGGGACTTTTTATTTGCGAATCGAAGATACGGACCGCAAGCGTTATAACGAAGAAGCGCTCAAGGATTTGATGCGCGATTTGAAATGGTTGGGGCTTCAATGGGATGAAGGCCCCGGCGTCGAAGGAAATTGCGGCCCTTATTTTCAAAGTGAACGGTTGGATATTTATCACCGCGAAATCCAGAAGCTGTTGGATGCGGGACTCGCTTATTACTGCTTCTGTTCCGAAGAGCGTTTGAACGAAGTCCGCGTGGCGCAGAAAAAAGCGGGAGCGCCGGAAACGGGCTACGACAGGCATTGCCGCGGCATTTCCCGTGAAGAAGCGGAAGCGCGGATTCGGGCTGGCGAAAAAGCGGTCATCCGTTTTAAAATTCCGGAAACGGGCGTGACAGGATTTGATGATTTGATCCGCGGGCACATTGAATACAAAAACGAAGTCCTCGATGATTTGGTGCTTATCAAACGCGACGGATTCCCCACGTATCATTTTGCAAGTGTCGTCGACGATCATCTGATGGGAACGACTCATGTTTTGCGCGGTGACGAATGGATCAGTTCTACGCCCAAGCATGTTCTGCTTTATCAGGCTTTTGGCTGGGAACCGCCTGTTTGGTGCCATTTGCCGGTTATCCTGGATTCCAAGAATGGCGGAAAACTTTCCAAACGTAATGGGGCGGCTTCTGTCGGTGAATTCCGCGATTTAGGATATTTGCCGGAAACGTTGGTCAATTATCTGGCCCTTTTGGGATGGAATCCGGGCGATGACCGCGAGGTGATGTCTTTAGACGAAATGATTCAGGCTTTCAAATTGGAAAGCATCCACCCGACGGCGGTGAAGTTCGATGTGAAAAAACTGCAATGGATGAATATGCAGCACATCCACACGACTCCGAACGCGACCCTTTTGGCGGAAATGACCAAAGGCCTTGAAAAGATGGGAATTTCTGTCGCAGAAGAATCCCCGGCGCGTTTGAACGAAATCGTGGAACTCTTGAAACCGCGTACGCATTTTTTGAAGGATCTCGCCGAAATGGCCGTGTATTTTTTCCGGGCTCCGGAAACGTATGACGAAAAGGGAATGCGCAAGCATTGGGGCGCCGGAAGTCGGGAAATTGCCCACGCTGTCCGGGAAATGCTGGCGACAGTGGAGCCGTTTTCGGCGGCGGCGATTGAAAAGGGATTCTTGTCGCTTACAGAAAAGCGTTCCTGCAAATTGGGCGATTTGGTCGGAGCCGTTCGTTTGGCGGTTTCCGGTGTTACGGCTGGTCCTGGACTTTGGGAACTTTTTGAAGTCGTGGGCAAGGAAGAAACTCTTCGCCGCATCGATGTCGCAGAACCTTTAATGCAGGCGTAAAAACCAAATGCTCCGGTTTTGGAAGCATCGGATTCTGGAAAAAAAACTTTATTGTGCGGAATGTCGCGCAATAACGTCTCACGGTGTTCTTTCCAAAGAGCCGTTTTCCGTCCGCGGTGAAATTCCCCCGGATATTCCGCTTGTTTGCCAATGCGGCGTTTGCGAATCATTTTTTGCCGTCTTTTCGAAAGAGTTATACTTTGGAGATTTGCGGCAAAATGAAGACTATGCAAAGCTGTTGAGCCGGAGCAGACTTTCGCCGGGTGACTGGCTTTATGTGGATGGAAAATCCCGCCCGGGAAAAATCGATGCCGTTTATAACACGAATGAAGAAGACGTTGTCGTGTTGAATTTTGGGGAAGGCCGTTCGGAAAAATTCACCCGTCCCGCGCTTTCCCAATTTGATACCGCGGCCCCCATGGGATACCGCCTGCTTCCGGCGCAAATCGGACAGACTCTTTTAGGGGATCCGGTTTATCATGTTCTCCGCAAGGCGATTGGAACGGTTGTCGGAACAGTCGTGGATGGCGATTTGGAAAAACGGGTTGTGCAACTGGAAAATGGAAAAATTCTATTCATCACGTTGCCAGAAGAAAATCAGCCGCTTCCCGATTCGGTTTTGCTTTGCCGTTTGAACGAAAAGCTCTCGTTCTTGGATTCAAAACTTTTGGCCAATGTCAAAGCGAATGTCGTTCACAACATCGCCTATGTTTATGGCGCGGTTCCGCGTTATTTGGACAAGGAAAAAATTATTCGCGAAGTGAATAATTTGCAGGAGTTTCGTGGAGTCATAGACCTGTTGCAGGTAAACGTCGACGGCGTTACTGTTCCCGATGCGGATTTGCGAAATCAAGCCCTCCGTATTTTGGAATCGGCGGAATCGCCCCTGTTCAGTTACGAAGTTTCTGTTTGCAGCGGGGCGATGACTGTCAACGCTTATTGCCTTGCCGGTAAGAGCCCGGAAAAAATTCGGGAACGCCTTTGCCGGATAGAAGGATTGAACGACATCTCCCTTGAACTGGAAGAAGTTCCTGAACCGCCTGCGGAAATGGTGAAACGCGCCGAAAATTTGAAAAAAATCTTGTCGGAAAATCCCAAATATTCCAAGTACCGTTACCATGTGATTCCGCTTGAAGATGGCATTGTCGTAGAAGGTTGCGTGGAAAACGTGTTGCAAAAAAGTTTGTTCAACATTGCCGTTATCCGGGCTGCTAAAGGGGTGAAAGTTTCGACCCGGCTGCGTGTGGAAACGGATAGGAGGGCTGAATGGCCAAGTCAACTTACAAAAAATTAAACGAATTGAAAAATCGCCTCAGTCCGCCCAATCGGTCCGCGACGCTTTCGGAACTCGCCGAGTACATGAATTGCAATCAGCGGTCTATTTACAGGTATCTCGAAGTCCTCAAAGCGGAGGATTGCGGGCTTCAAATTGAAAAGACTTCTCCAAAACGGTATTTCTTGCATCCGATGGCGGCGAAACGGCCCGATGCGATTATTCGTGGACTCAAGTCGGTGCAAAAAGTTTTAGAGCGCACAGGCATTTCTGCGCTTCACGGAAAACATCTTGAACGGGCTGTCCGTTTTCTTTCTGGAGACCCGGCTTCGGATACGGAACTGGTGAGCCGGGCGATGAATGTCGATGAAGATTTCATTTTTGACCTGGGACCTTTTTCGGAATATGACGAACGTCGTCCGGATCGCGATTCAAATGTCGACAAAATCTTGGATGCCATCAAATTGCGCGCCAAGTTGAACGTGACTTATAAAGCGGCGCGCGATTCCAAAGAAGAAAAATGGGAAGTGTGCCCGCTTAAACTTATTTTGCGGATAGACACGCTTTATCTGGTGGGAAAGGTCGGTGAACAAATCAAGCTGTTCGCCGTGCGGCGGATTAAAAATTTCCATAAGACAGGAGCGTATTTTCCGCCGATTGAATTTGACTACAAAAAACTTTACCTCAACTGTTTTGGAAAATTCATCGGAATTTCAAACGAAAACAATTATCCGAAAATCAAATTGGTGATGACGGTAGAAGATCCGTGGTTGAAAACGCAATTCCACGAAGCGCATTTTAATCCTCCGGTGAAATTCCGGCAGCAAAATCCGATGGTTGTCGAACTTTCCATTTTTGACACTCCCGATCTCCGCAGTTGGCTGCTTGGCGTTTTGCCGTTTGTCAAAATTAACGAGCCCGAAAATCTCAAAAAAGAATTGCGGGATTTGCTTGAAAAATCAGCGAAGGCGTTATGATTTCGAATCGACTTTCCGACTATTCGTTTGAATTTCCCAAAGAGTTGATAGCGACGCGGTCACCGGGAAAAGGCAAAACCAAAATTTTGCATTGCCCACAAGATGGCGGCCCGCTTGAAATTGTTCCGGCGGCCCGGATGGTTGATTTTTTCCGTTCCGGAGATTGCATTGTGGTGAACAATACCAAAGTGATTCCGGCGCGTTTGTTTGGGCATACGTTGCACGGCGGCCAGGTGGAAATCCTGTTGGTGCAAACGCTCTTTCCCAGTGAAGAGGGAAAGGCGCGCTGGGAAGCCTGGGTGCGTCCCGGTAAGGCGTTTCCTGTGGGCAGGGAGCTTGAAATCGCCGGAGTCCGCGTGTGGGTTGAAGGCGTGAATCCGGATGGAGCGCGTATTTTGCGCTTTGACGCGACGCCCGTGGAACTTGAAGCCGTGATGAACCGTCAAGGGCATGTTCCCCTTCCGCCGTATATCAACCGTCCGGACGATGAAGAAGACAAAAAAGCTTATCAGACTATTTTCGCCAAATACAATGGTGCGGTCGCCGCTCCGACTGCCAGTTTGCATTTCAGTGAACAAATGCTTGCCGAGTTAAAAGCGAAAGGGGTGAAAGTCGCCGAAGTGACGCTCCATGTTGGACCGGGAACATTCCAGAATATTTCGGAAGAAGATTTTCGGAATCACCAGATGCATGGGGAACATTACGAATTGACCGAAGAAAATGCGGAACTCATCAACGAATCCCGCAAGGCGGGCGGTCGCATAGTTCCCATTGGAACGACAAGCACCCGCGTCATTGAAACGGTTGCAGCCGAAGATGGAACGCTCAAGGCGCAAACGGGAGTTACGCACGCTTTCTTTTACCCGGGTTACCGTTATAAAATTGCGAATGGCATTTTGACAAATTTTCATTGGCCGAAAAGTTCGCTCATTTTGCTCGTTGCCGCTTTTTACGGGCGGGAAAAAACTCTTGCCGCTTACCATTATGCCGTTGAACACGGACTTCACCTGTTCAGTTACGGCGATGGGATGCTGATTCTTTAACAACTTTAGACAACGGAATAATTAACAACATGTCAAAACAACCGCTTTATTTTGCAATTCACGGACACTTTTATCAGCCGCCCCGTGAAAATCCTTGGACCGGGGAAATTGAAAATCAACCGAGCGCCTCGCCGTTTCACGACTGGAATGACCGAATCGCGGCGCAGTGTTACAGCCCCAATGCTGCGAGCCGAATCCTTTCCGCTTCCGGCCGCATTCAAAATATTGTCAACAATTATGAATACATGAGCTTCAACATGGGCCCGACCTTGATGGGCTGGATTCGCACTCATCTGCCGGACACTTATCGTCGGATTCAAGAAGCCGATGCGAAAACGCTAAAGCGCCTTGGTCATGGAAACGCGATTGCGCAGGTTTATAACCACATCATCATGCCGTTAGCGTCTCCGCAAGATCGCATCACGCAAATTCGCTGGGGAATTGCCGATTTTGAATCGCATTTTGGAAGAAAGCCCGAAGCGATGTGGCTTGCAGAAACAGCCATCAACATGGATGTTGTCGTGGATCTTATCCGCGAAGGAATCCAGTTTACCATTCTTTCTCCGACGCAAGCGGAAAGTTTCCGCCCCATCGGAGGAAAGGATTGGAAAGGTTGCGAAAATACGGATATCGATACGACGCGGCCATACCGCATATTCCCGGTAGATGCCGAAGGCAACAAAATCTGCGACGGCTATTTGGACGTGTTCTTTTACAACCCGTGGCTTTCTAGTGCGGTGGGCTTTGAACATCTTCTCCGCGACGCGAATGTCTTTGGAAAACGGATTCAAGACGCGTTCGATCCGAACCGTGACGAGCCTCAACTGGTGAGCATTGGAACGGACGGGGAATCTTATGGGCACCATGAACCGTTTGGCGATATGTGCGCCGCTTGGCTTTTTAACCATTATGCGCCGGAACATGACATGGTGCCTGTGAACTTTGGCTGGTTTCGCGAACATTTTCCGCCCCAATACGAAGTCAAACTGAAAAACGCCCATTCGGAAGGTTGCGCCTGGAGCTGCGCGCATGGCGTTGGCCGTTGGTATCGCGATTGCGGATGTTCGACAGGTGGCGGCCCCGGTTGGAATCAAAAGTGGAGAACGCCCCTCCGCGACGCCATGAACTATTTGAAAAAATTTGCCGATGACGTTTTCCTCCGCGAATTTGAAAAGATTTCAAAAGTGGATCCTTGGGAAGCACGGAACCGTTATGTCGATGTTCTGGTGAAGCCCGAAGACGGTTCCCGCAAAGACAAATTTCTTGGCGAAATTTTGAAAAATCCAGACGATTCCAAAGCCCGCGCGACGGCGGTTCGCCTGTTGGAAATTCAAAAATTCTGCCTGTTCTCATTCACGAGCTGTGGCTGGTTCTTCAACGACATCGAAGGCCTTGAACCGGTGCAAAACATGCGCTATGCAGAACGCGCCATGGAACTTTTGCGCCCGTTCCTTCCCATCAATCATCCGCTGCGCGATCAGTTCATGAGCATTCTTGGCCGCGCGCAGTCGAATGAACACCACTGGAGCGGAACAGAAGTTTTTGTCCGCTATGCGATGCCCGACATGCCTGTCGCCCTGAAGCTTTTGGCGGAAAGGGCTGTCGTTCTTCACATGGGACTGGATAAATTCGAAGATCCGTCAAAAGTGGATTCCCGGATGGTGGCGCGGATTGTCGGTTCGCGGAAAAACGAAACGATTGTAGAAGTTGTGTTTGATGATGCGGATATCGCAGAACGTACAGAAGCGACAATTCTTGTCGTCAACGACAAAATGGGCCGGATTGTTGCTGTTGTTTTCAGCGGCGTGGAACCGTCTTCCGTTTCGTTTGTCGACAATCCGGATGTTTCGATTGCAGAGTTGAAAAATCTATTCCCGACTGCGTACGTCGTGCGGATGCGGCATTTGATAAGCGATTCTTTGCGCCATATCAATCAGCTGTTGACGCGCTCCCGGTTAGAAGAAGTCACCAAGGCGTTCAACGGCTTTGCCCTTTCGCACGGCCTTTCGATAGACTCTCTTGCCGATCAGGATCACACGCTCACGGATACGATGCGCAAGGCGCTTTCTTTGGAAATCAACGCGAAAATTCACGAGATGGCCCTTGAATATTTGAAAGGGCACGATGAAAAACTGCTGGAAGATGTTCATCATTTGGTGGACGAAGCAATTGAATTGCGGACGCATTTCTCGTTTGGCGGCACAGGCCGGATGTTCCACAAAAAACTTTCGGAATTGATAGAAAAGGCATCTGCAAATTGCGAAGAGAATGTTGTCAAGCATATCACGGGACTGATATCGATGGCGGGCTGGCTCAACTTGAACATCGACAAAACTTCTCTTGAAAACCAGGTGTTCCCCAGTTATCAAAAGTATATCGCCGATACGGAAAATCCGGGGAACCGCGCCTTGTTGCCGATGTTTGACTGGCTGAATTTTGAGCGAAGAGGGTCCGACAGGAGCTGAATTGGAAAAAACGGATATTCACGCACAGTCTCACCTCGATGCAGTGGAACGGATTAACCGGGGAAGTTTTTACACGCCGAAAAAATACGTTTCACTCGTCCGGGACTGGCTGATTCGATATGGGCTGTTGTCCGGAAATGCGGTTTTGGACAGCTCATGCGGATACGGGGCGTTTTTTGAATTGCAAGAGTCCCTGCCCGGAAACCGGTATGTGGGAAACGATGCGGACGCTGTCGCCGTGGAGACTGTCAAACGCGTTTTTCCAAAAGTCGAAACATTCAACGAAAATGCCCTTTTCAAAACATCTCGTAGCAGGTTCAAAATCCGGGATGGAGAAACTCTTGTCGTCGTGGGAAATCCGCCCTATAATGACGTTACGTCCCAAATCAGGCGTCGGATAAAGCGCGGCGATCTTCAAATTGATGCGGACCTTCGTTCTCGGGATTTTGGAATTTCCTTTTTGAAGTCGTATGACAAATTGAAAGCGGATTATGCGGTGATTTTACATCCGCTTTCTTATCTGATCAAAAAGGCGAATTTCAAAGCGGCGAAGTCCTTTTTTGAAAACTATTCCCTGCAGGAACACATCGTATTCGACAGCCGGGAATTTGCGGGGACTTCTACAGTGAACGGATTCCCGGTCATTGTAGCGCTTTACAAAAGAACGCCGGGGAACGGGCTTCAGTTTGCTGACGTTTGGAATGCGAAATTCCGGACAGTCGAAGGAGCCGTTTTTTCACTTTCGGATTGGGATTACGTCTCGGATTTTGTCGAGAAATACCCTGGGAAAAATCGTTACAATCCGGAAATTCTCTTTTACACGTTGCGCGACATCAATGCGTTGAAACGCAGCCGGACTTTTTTGAAGGAACGGACGGCAAACGCCGTCGATGTGGATCCGCAAAAGCTCCCGTATTATTGTTATGTGGATTGCTTTAAACGCTTCGCGGAAGTTCCCTATTGGATGGGAAATTTTGACGTTCCGTTCGACAAAAGGACTTTTGGTTCGGTGACGGAATCCGCTGTTGCTGTCGCCGGTTTTTATCATCCGGAAATCATCGGCACGCAGTCAAAGGATGTGGGTTGTTTTGAAAAGAAAATCAAAGACTATATCGGCAAAGTGTTGACTTTGAAAAATTAGGAATTAGAAATTGGGTATTGGGAGTTTGAAGTGTGAAGAGTGGAATGTGTAATTCGGAATTCGTAATTCGGAATGCGGAATTGGAGCCGCGAACAGGAAACTTTCTTTGGAGGGGTTTTTACGGGGAGCCTTTTCTGCGAATTGGTTGAATTTTGTACGGTTTGGACTGTGCAGACAAGCCGTTTTCGTGGAATGAGGAATGCAGTATGAGGGATTAGGGAAGAGGGAGTAGTAATTGGTAATGAGAAATTAGGAATTAGAAATTGGGCTGTGGACGGGAAACTCTTTTTGATGGGATTCGCACGGGAAGCCTTTTCTGCTATTTGGCGAGTTTTGCTCGGTTTAGGCGGCAAAGGCGTGCCGTTTTCGTAAAATGGAAATTTGACTGCGGACGGAATTTTTCTGGGGAATGGAAACGTTCTTGTTGCGCCTGGAGGATTGACTAGGGGAAGATTTTCTAAATTTGAAACACTATGTCACTCTCATTCTACAATACAGCATCTCGAAAGAAAGAACCCTTCGGTCTTTTACCCGGAAACGATACCGTTAAAATGTATTGTTGCGGACCGACTGTTTACCATTATGCGCACATTGGAAATCTGCGCACATATATTTTCGAAGATACCCTCTGTAGAACATTGGAGTATTACGGCTATAAATTGAATCACATCGTGAACATCACCGATGTGGGACATTTGACAAGCGATCAAGACACGGGTGAAGATAAAATGGAAAAAGGCGCCGCCCGTGAAGGCAAATCGGTTTGGGAAATTGCCCAATACTATACCGATGCATTCATGAAGGATTGGCACGCTTTGAATATCAAAGAGCCGACAAAATGGGTCCGGGCGACAGATCATATTCAAGAACAAATCGCCTTGGTCAAAACGCTTGAAGAAAAGGGCTTTACCTATCGAACCTCGGACGGCATTTATTTTGACAGTCTCAAAGACCCGCACTATGCGGATTTTGCCCGGTTGGATGTGGAAAACCTGCGCCAAGGCTCTCGCATTGATATGGGCGAAAAACATGCTCCGACAGATTTTGCCCTTTGGAAGTTTAGCCCCAAAGACAAGAAGCGCCTCATGGAATGGGACAGCCCATGGGGAGTCGGATTTCCCGGTTGGCACATCGAATGCTCCGCCATGGCGATGAAGTATAACGGTCCTACGTTAGACATCCATTGCGGCGGCACGGACCATATCCGCGTTCACCACACAAATGAAATCGCTCAAAGTGAATGTGCGACAGGAAAACCGTTTTCCCGTTTTTGGATGCATGGAGAATTTTTGCGTTTGGACGGCGCCAAAATGAGTAAGAGTTCCGGAGAATTTCTTACGGTCAGCGTTTTGGAAGACAAAGGCTACAATCCGTTGGATTATCGCCTCTTCGCGCTTACCAGCCATTACCGCAATTATCTGAATTTCAGTTTTGAATCGCTGGACAGCGCACGGGATGCGTTGAAAAGCCTTCACAAAAAAACGGATCCGCTGATAGGAAAAGCGACTGCGATTGAATCGGAACAGGCCAAAAAATGGCGCGAAGATTTTAAAAATGCAATTGGGGATGATTTGAATATGCCGAAAGCATTGGGCATTCTCAACAGCGTTTTGAAAACGGATCTTTCTGAAGGGGAAAAGGCAGCGCTTGTCGCTGATTTCGACCGTGTCCTCGGATTGAAATTAGATGAACCCCGCAAAGAATACGCCAAAAAACAGGATCCGAACGCGGTGGATGATTCTGCAGAAATTGAAGAGTTGATAGCAGAACGCGCCGAAGCCCGCAAAACAAAGAACTGGGCGGAAAGCGACCGCATCCGGGATTTGCTCAAAGAAAAGGGCGTTGAAATCAAAGACGGTCCGCAAGGAACCGTTTGGACTCGAAAATAGATCGTTTTCAATCAGTCAAAAGAGGCGTGAATTTTGTTCACGCCTCTTTTGTATAAAAATATCGCCGCATTCGCGGCGATATTTCATTGGAAAATTTCAAAAAGAGAATTTACTTTTTCTTTTTGACGATGACCGCGTCTTGGATTTTCTTCCCTTTCAAAGTAGAAGGTTCGGCAGCGGGGCGGTTGCGGTTGACAATCGCATATTGGGCAATGCCCCAAAGGTTTGAAATAACCCAGTAAAGGACAAGTCCCGATGGCATCACCGCGCTGAACAGGAACATCATAATGGGCATCATCCAAACCATCATTTTTTGCTGCGCCGGATCGGTCATGGATTTCATCGACTGCTTCGTTTGGAAGTAAGTCGTGAAAACCATCACGATGGGCAAAATGGCGATGCCGTCCGGCATGATGTAAGGAATGGAGAATCCGCTCCAGATGACATCGGAACGGGAAAGATCCGCAATCCAGCCAAAGAACGGTTGTCCGCGCAATTCAATTGCCCGCCCGAACACCATGAAGAGCGCAAAGAAAACCGGCATTTGGATGAGCATCGGAAGGCAGCCGCCCGTGCAAGAAGCCATCGGATTGATTTTATGCTTGGCGTAAAGTTCCATGATGGCGGCTTGTTTTTGACGGGGATCCGCCCGGTACTTGACATTGATGGCATCGAGTTCCGGCTTGAGCTTGCCCATTTCCCTGGTGGAACGGAGCTGCTTGAGTGTAAGCGGAGTGGTCAACATCCGGACTAAAATCGTGAGCAAGATGATTCCCACGCCGTAGTTCGGAATGATGGAATAGAACGCTTTGAGCAACCAGAGCAAAAATCCGCAAAGGCCGACAAACCAAACGTCTGCGCCGCACCAGGTCCAACCGCTGACAATGATTTTTTCAAATCCCAAATCGAATTTCTTGATGTCGGACCAGTTCAGCGGAAGAATCATGAAGTCAAAGTCAATCGTTTCGCGTTCATCCATGTAATCGGAAAGATTCAACCGGTATGTTCCCGGATCTTTGCTGTCCGCGTCTTTGGCGGAGATATGTTCGGCGATGAGTTTGGCGCCGGAAGGTTCGGGAAACTTGATGACGGCGGCCACGTATTTGCGGCGCATTCCCGCCCAAAGGAATTTTCCCTCTTTTTCGTTGAACACTTCGCGGTCGCGCACTGTTTCGCGTTCCACGCTATACATATCGTTGAAAATTACTTCGCTGAAGAAATAAGCTCCGCCGCCAAAGCTTTTCCCTTTGGGGAAAACTTCGGTTTCTTTCATTCCGCCGTTCCAAAGGATGTCGTAATTTTTGGGTGTAAAACCTTCGAACGAAATGGACTGTTTGATGCTCACGCCGGAATGGGTGAAGCTGTAATGGCGGTGGACTTTTTTGCCGTTCGGATCGGTGAACGTGAAAACAAGACTCGTGTCTTTGGAAACATAAATGGAGTCTGGCGTCGCATCGGGAAGAGAAAAAAGTTGATCGGAAAGATCCGCTCCGTCAATTTTCAGTCCCAGGGCGCCTTGGACGGAATCTCCGATGATTTCAGGATAATTTCCATTGGAATCGGGGAGAGCCTTGACAATGACGCTCGCAATTTTTGCGCCGCGGTTGTCAAGAATCGCAGAAAAATGTTCCGTTTCAATTTTCACTTTCCGCGGAGAGACGGGCTTTGCCGGAATTTGGGCGGAATCCTGCTTGGAAGAATCCTGGAGTGCCGGTTCAACGGCCGGTTTTGCTTCTCCGGAAAGCGAGACGGGGGCAATCTTCGAAGAATCCAAAGGCGAAAGCTCCGGAATCTGGAGCGAAGAGGTGCGGACGGATTCGGACGACTCCGTTTTGGCATGGGCAGCTTCGTCCGCTTGTTGTACGCGGGCGGTGGACATGGACATCGACCAGATGAAGAGGCCAACTAAAAGGATGACTCCAATGACGGATGTGGGTTTCATTTTTCCTTCTCTTTCTTGGGCGGAACCGGATCAAGGCCTCCACGGCAAAAAGGATTGCAACGGAGGATTCGAAAAACGGCAAGATAGAAACCTTTGAAGGCTCCGTGAACCCGGATGGCTTCAATGGCATATTGGGAACAAGTGGGCGAGAAACGGCAAACGCCGTGAAAAAAATAGGGGTGGATTTTTTGGTAAATCCGAATGGGAAAGATGAGCAAGTTTTCCATGACTCTGCTGATTTTCATACCCAACCCATCTTTTCAAAAATTTTTTGAGCGGATTTGCGCAAACGCTCCGAAGTCATCGTGTCTTCTTTGTCGTTGACAAATATCATTGCCCATACGGGATTTTTGATATTCGGTGCTTTTTCAAAAAAAACAGGACGCAAAATGCGCCGACAACGGTTCCGGTAAACAGCGTTACCGTTCTTTTTTCTCGCCAAAAAGCAAAACCGACAAACGCCATCCGGGCTTTCGATCCATTGCAAGGTCAAAGACGATGCGTGGACGCGTTTTCCGTGATGAGCGATTTGTCGGTAATCGGACTCGGATTCGAGCCTGAAAGAACGTAGGCTTGGAATAACCCGGCCTTACTTCTTATAAATCGTATCGCTGACCGTAAGACGTTTGCGGCCCTTGGCGCGGCGACGGCTGAGGACTGCGCGGCCCCAACGATCTTCCATGCGGGCGCGGAATCCGTGGGTGTTGTGACGCTTGCGGTTGTGCGGCTGGAATGTTCTTTTCATAGTTCTGACCTTTAGGCAACGAAATGTTGCCGTTTTAAAAACTTTTTGCCCCCAAAAATAGTAAAAGTTCGAAAATTCTCAAGGGTGGGCCGGAAAAACGGAATCTACGACGGGGAATGAAATGTGGATAAATGTTGAAAAGTTTGAAGGCTGCGCGGGAGGCGGTCGTGCGGGTTGAAAATGCTTATGCGTCTTTTTATATTTACGCATAAAACTTTTTACGAAAAGGAATCCCTATGGAATACAAAGTAAAGGATTTGAATTTGGCCGTTGAAGGCCGCAAGGAACTGGATTTGGCGGAAACGGAAATGCCGGGTCTGATGGCGCTCCGCAAAGAATACGCGGGCAAAAAGCCGCTGGCCGGCGCAAGAATCATGGGAAGCCTCCACATGACCGTGCAAACGGCGATTCTCATTGAAACGTTGACGGAATTGGGCGCAGACGTGCGTTGGGTGAGCTGCAATATTTTCAGCACGCAGGATAATGCCGCCGCGGCGATTGTTGTCGGCAAAAAGGGAACTGTCGAAAATCCGCAAGGCACTCCGGTTTTCGCGTGGAAAGGTGAAACTCTCAAAGAATATTGGGAAAATACGGCGCGCGCTTTGATTTGGGAAGATGGTGAAGGCCCGGATTTGATTGTCGATGATGGCGGCGATGCGACGATGATGATTGTCCGTGGCGCGGAGTTCGAAGACGCCGGAAAGGTTCCCGAATTCAACCCGGAGAAGGATTCCGAAGAATGGGGCGCGTTCCTCGACGTTGTCAGGGCTGAAATCGCCAAGGATCCGAAGCGTTTTTCCAAACTCCGTCAAAAAGTCAAGGGCGTTTCTGAAGAGACGACAACAGGTGTGCATCGCTTGTACGAAATGGCGCGTGATGGCCGTTTGCCGTTTGCTGCAATCAATGTGAATGATTCTGTCACAAAATCCAAGTTTGACAATCTTTACGGTTGCCGCCATTCTCTGATTGACGGACTGAATCGGGCGACGGATGTGATGATGGCTGGAAAAGTCGCAGTCGTGTGCGGTTACGGCGATGTGGGCAAGGGATGCGCGCAGTCTCTCCGCGGACAGGGCGCCCGGGTCATTGTCACGGAAATCGATCCGATTTGCGCATTGCAGGCTGCCATGGAAGGCTATGAAGTCAAGACTCTTGACGAAGTTGTTTCGTTTGCCGATATCTTTGTGACGACGACGGGAAACGTCGGAATTATTTCTGCGGCGCAAATGGCGAAAATGAAAAACCGCGCAATCGTGGGGAACATTGGGCATTTCGACAATGAAATCGACATGGCCGGTCTTGCCAAAGTGCCGGGTATCCGCAAAAACAATATCAAGCCGCAATACGATGAATGGATTTTCCCCGATGGACACAGCATTCTCGTTTTGGCGGAAGGTCGTCTGTTGAATTTGGGATGCGCGACGGGACATCCGAGCTTTGTCATGAGCGCGAGCTTCACCAATCAGACGATTGCTCAAGTGGATTTGTGGCTGTCTGCGACCGGGAAACAAACGGAAAGCGGTTACCGTTACGAAGCGGGAAAAGTTTACCGTTTGCCGATGATTCTCGATGAAAAAGTGGCGCGCCTCCATTTGGAAAAATTGGGCGTGCATCTTTCCACGCTGCGGCAAGAACAGGCTGATTACATTGGCGTGAAGGTGGAAGGCCCGTATAAACCGGAATTCTACCGTTACTGATAACGCTTGAAAGCAATAAATGAAGAACCACCAGCCCGGCTGGTGGTTTACTTTTTACCTTATGAAAACGAAATCAACATCAAAAATTGAAACAGATGAAGCCTCTGCGAAGTTGGCTGTTCTCATCGATGCCGATAACGCTCAACCTTCTTCTTTCGAGTATCTTCTTCCGGAAATTGCAAAATATGGTGAAGCTACTGTAAAACGGATCTATGGGGATTTCACTTCGCCTCAGAGTCGCCAATGGCGTTCGATTTTGAACAAGTTCGCCATCAAACCGGTTCAGCAATTCGCTTATACGACAGGAAAAAACGCGACCGATAGTACGATGATTATCGATGCGATGGATTTAATGTATACCCGCCGCTTTGACGGATTTTGCATTATTTCGAGCGACAGTGATTTCACCAGTATTGCAACCCGCATCCGCGAAGAAGGGCTTGCCGTTTATGGGTTCGGCAAAAAGAAAACTCCAGAAGCATTTAAAAATGCGTGTCATAAATTTGTTGATATTGAAATTTTGACTCCCCGGTCTGCGGAGGCTCTCTCCGATTCAAAAACGGTTGAAAAGGCGAAATCCAAAGAACGTGCAAAACTCCCCTTGAAAACGATTGAAAATGCCCTTGAACAGTCCAGTGATGATTCCGGTTGGTCGAACATCGCCACATTTGGAAGTATCCTGTTGAAATTGAAATCCGACTTTGATTCCCGCCAATACGGATTTAAAAAACTTAGCGAACTTGTGAAAGCCCGCGATGATATCTTTGAAATCCAAGAACGCAAACAGGTCAATTCCGATGTGACGTATATTTACCTGAAAAAAAGAAAATAGCCGTTTCGTGGTGAGTTGACCGTTCGTCCGTTGGAACCGATTTGCGGGTGTAAGGCGAAAATGGTGGAACAGCGCTTGCTATTCGCGGCCCTTCGAGGGGAATGAACTCTTGTGTTTTTTTATTATTTTGTGTATGAAACGTTTTTACAAATTCATTTCTACTAGTGCGGTCACAATTGCGCTGATTGCATTTTCGGGTTGCGACAATGCCGCATCCACCAACGGACCGGAAGAAACAAGCTTTTCAAGCAGTGCTGAAGAACAGGAAGGACCATCGGTTTCGTCGTCATCCGATGAAAAGTGGTCGTCTGACAGTGAAGCCGAATCAAGCTGTTCTGCAAACGAATCTTCGAATTCTTCCAATTCGGGGAGTTCAAGTTCTACAACTCTGGGGACATCCAGCAGCGAGAAGGACGAGTCCAGTTCGCCGATGGATTCATCTTCCAGCGAAGAGCTAAGCGGTAGCTCCGCAAAATCTTCCTCTTCGACGGAAACGAGTTCGTCCAGTGCCATCCCGATTTCATCATCGCCATTCGTCTCAATAAAAGCTTGTTCAACGGAACCCGGCGATGTGGATGTAAACACCGTTTTTGAAAATCAAAAGAAGGCCGCCCTTCCAGACACCATTGAAAAGAACTATAATACGCGAGCTTACTCCGCTTCAATCATCGATATAAATTTCTCGGTTTCCGTTATCACCGCCGGGCCGACAAAATCGGTACTTACATCCAACACGAGCGCCTTTGGAGGTGTCAAGGTAAAAACGGTTCGAAATGACGGACGGATAAGCGTCACCGACTTAAAAACCGGAAAACGGTACCCCAGCTCCGATGCGGAGTACGATTTGACGGATTTCAACCGTCAAATTGGAATGGCTGCTGATTACAACACTCAAGCCGAATTTGATGGGAAACTATGGAAATTATCTCCCATCGACGCTGCAAACCCCACTCTTTACTATTCCTCTTGCGAAGAGCGCATCGTAAAGGTTTCCCAAGTTGTCGGGGACACGTCCACCATTTATACCTATGGATACTACGATGAATCCGCAGATTTTCCGGGTGCAGTCAGTTCAGTTTTGATAGAACGTTCCCAATACTTAAGAGACGATTCTTACAGAGATTATCTCAAATCGGATTCGCTTCACACAACTTATGAAATTGCCGTCACGAGCATAAAAAAGCGCAGCGCCCTACCTTCGAAAATGTTCGACATCGATTAATCTGAAAAATTTTGATTGGTCAAAAAAACGAGAACGGGAAAATCAGCGTTTCCCGTTTTTAATTTTAAAGGAAAATTCCTGCGGGGGGGGCTTGATGAAATTTGCGAAAGAAAATGTACGTTACCGTTTAAAGACGAAAAACCAAATACTTTTATAGAAAAGAATTATTTTAATATCGTGAACATTGTTTTTTTAGATATCGAAGTTTCCACAGCCAGCGGCAAAGTTTCCGATCTCGGCGCCGTCGATTCGTTTGACCGAACAATTCACACGCCCAGTCAAGGGGATTTCCTTGATTTCGTAAAGGATGCGGAATACATTGGTGGTCATAATATCTTGAATCACGATCTTCAATATCTCAAGCATTTGAATTTGGATAAAAAGAAGGTTGTTGACACTCTTTACCTTTCGCCGTTGATGTTTCCCATGCGGCCCAGTCACAAATTGCTGAAAGATGAAAAAATTCTCAGTGACGCTTTGAATAATCCTTTGCTGGATGCGGAAAAGTCCAGGGATTTGTTTCATGACGAAGTGAATGCGTTTAATTCTTTGGATGGAGAGCTGAAAAATATTTATTTCGGTCTTTTGAAAGGCTCCAGGGAATTTAAGGATTTTTTTGAATTCGTTGGAATAAAAGAAGAAAGCAAAGGCTTCTTGAATAATCTTTTTTCGGCAAGATCCCTCATAAAAAATACGGTAGCGCAGGTTCAAAAGCGATTCGCCGGCTTGATTTGTGAAAAAGCTTCCCTAGAATCGTTTGCCGCGGAGCATCCGATCGAATTGGCTTACGCGTTGTCGGTCATCAATTTGCAAGACAAACGTTCTATAACGCCCGCTTGGGTTTTGCGAAACTATCCTTATACGGAAAACATCCTTTTTTTATTGCGAAATAATCCATGCCATAAGTCCACGTGTCCGTATTGTCATGGTAAATTGAATGTCCGTAAGAAGCTGAAGGATTTTTTTGGATACGACCATTTTAGAACTTACGAGGGAGAACCGTTGCAGGAGCAAGCGGCATCTGCTGCGGTCAACAATGAATCCTTGTTGGCGATTTTCCCGACTGGTGGTGGAAAATCGATTACGTTCCAGTTGCCAGCTTTGATGGCTGGCGAAAATTACAAAGGCTTGACTGTTGTTATTTCACCATTGCAATCGTTGATGAAAGACCAGGTTGACAATTTGAATTCCAGGGGCATTGCCGATGCTGTAACCATTAATGGATTGCTGGATCCAATTGAACGGGCGGAGTCGATAAAGCGTGTTGAATCCGGCTTGGCGTCTATACTGTATATTTCTCCGGAATCTCTGCGTTCCCGCACGATCGAAAAACTTTTACTTTCAAGGCAAGTTTCGCGGTTCGTAATTGATGAAGCTCATTGTTTTTCAAGTTGGGGCCATGATTTTCGCGTGGACTATCTCTATATCGGGGATTTCATCAAAAAGCTTCAGGAACAAAAGTCCAGTTTAAGGAAAATTCCCGTTTCTTGTTTTACGGCAACCGCAAAACAAAAGGTGGTACAGGACATTTGCGATTATTTCAAAAAGAAACTTGGCCTTGAATTGAAAATTTTTGCAACAAAGGCCACTCGCTCAAATCTAACCTATCATGTGATTTATCAAGAAGATGAAGGCCAAAAGTACAAAACGTTGCGATCTTTGATAGAAGCGAAAAACTGTCCCACCATCGTCTATGTTTCTAGGACCAAGAAAACTGGAGAACTGGCGGAAAAACTGTGCCAAGATGGATTTGCAGCCTTGCCTTTTAATGGAAAAATGGAAAGTCGGGAAAAGGTGGAAAACCAAGAAGCGTTCATTAACGGTCGAGTTCAGATTATGGTCGCCACGTCTGCATTCGGCATGGGCGTTGACAAGTCCGATGTGCAGCTTGTTGTACATTTTGAAATTTCAGATTCTCTCGAGAACTACGTTCAAGAAGCTGGTCGCGCAGGGCGAGATCAGAACTTGCAGGCGGAATGTTATGTTCTTTTTAATGAAAATGATTTGGATAAACACTTCTTGTTGCTGAATCAGACGAAGCTCAGTTTAAGCGAAATTCAGCAGGTTTGGAAGGCTATCAAATCTCTGACAAAAAATAGAACGGTGCTGAAACGCTCTCCTCTGGAAATAGCAAGAGAAGCTGGCTTCGATGATTCCAATGGTGATGTGGAAACCCGTGTAAAAACAGCTGTTCTCGCCTTGGAAGATGCCGGCTATATTGAACGTAAACAGAATTGTCCACGGGTTTATGCAACGGGAATCCTTGTCTCGAATATGGACGAAGCTCGTCGTAAAATTGCCGCTTCGAATCTGTTTGACGAAAAGCAGAAAGAAAATGCCGTTCGAATTATAAGCTTGTTGATTTCGCAAAGAAGTGTGTTCAAAGCAAAAGAGGATGAAGCGGAATCCCGCATCGATTATATCGCCGATATACTGGGCTTGGAATGTAGCGTTGTTCAGGAAACAGTTCAGCTTCTGCGTGCAGAAAATATTTTGGCGGATTCCAAGGATTTAACCGCCTATATCAGAAAAGGGGATGGCGAAAATAAGTCAAAACAAGTGGTAAAGCGATTTGAATTACTTGAACGGTTCATTATTTCCAAACTGCAAACGGGAAAGACCATTTTCAATTTGAAGGAATTGAACGAAGAAGCTGATTCCAAAGGCATCAAGAAGGCGAATGTAAAGGATATAAAGACGATCCTGTTTTTTTGGATGATTCACGGTCTTATTGAAAAAAATTATTGCTCTGATACCAACACTAAAATTGAATTGAAGGTCTCCCTTGAAAATTTAGAGGAAGATTTTAATCATCGTATTCAATTTGCTTATTTTGTTGTTGAACGACTTTATCAAGAGAACGCCTCTGCCGAGGCGAATTCACATGAAGAAGCCTTAATCCAATTTTCGGAAAAAGAATTGCTGATGGCGTACGAAAATCAGATTTCATTGTTTTCCAATGCGCCGGCGAATTATAAGGATCTTGAAAAAACACTCCTGTATCTCTCCAAGATAAATGCGTTGCGTTTGGAAGATGGTTTTTTGGTCCTTTACAATGCGATTGAAATTCATCGAATCGAAAAAAGTAACTTGATTAAGTATAAAGTTGATGACTACGAACAGCTGAATAATTTCTATCAAATGAAAATGCAGCAAATTCATATTGTTGGAGAATATGCCAACATGATGGTGCGTGACAGCAAACAGGCGCAGACATTTGTTAAAGATTATTTCTCGCTGGATTACAAAATGTTTCTGAATAAGTATTTCAAAGGAAATCGCCGGGATGAAATCAATCATAATATTACGCCTGAAAAATACCATCGAATTATAGGTTCTCTTTCAGAAAGGCAACGGCAAATTGTTGAAGATAAGAATTGCCAATATATTCTGGTAGCTGCTGGGCCGGGGAGTGGAAAGACACGGGTTCTTGTCCACAAACTCGCTTCGTTGATGCTGTTGGAAGATGTAAAGCATGAACAGTTGTTGATGTTGACATTCTCCCGCAGCGCAGCCATTGATTTTAAGGAAAAACTTCATCAGTTGATAGGTAATGCGGCTTCATTTTTAACCGCTAAAACATTCCATTCCTATGCCTTTGATTTGCTTGGCACCATGGGTAATTTGGAGAGGGTAAAATCAGCGGTTGAAATGGCCGTTGCCAAAATCAAGAACGGAGAGATTGAACACAGCAAGATAACCAAAAAAGTCTTGGTTATCGATGAAGCTCAGGATATGGATGAGCATCAGTTTGCGTTGGTTCAAGCCCTGATAGAAGAAAACGAGGACATGCGCGTTATTGCTGTGGGCGATGATGACCAGAATATTTTCGAAGGCCTTCATCAAAAGGATGGTTCAACCTCTGTTGACTTAAATCGCTTTATGGAACTTTACAAGGCGAAAAAGTATGAACTGGTTGAAAATTATCGCAGCATCAAAAAGGTCGTTGATTTCTGCAACGCCTTTGTCCAAGATATTCCCAATCGTTTGAAAGTCAATCCGAGCAGAGCCGTGTCGGATGGGGAAGGTGCCGTACGGGTCCGCAAGTTTGATTGCCCGAATATGGAGTATCCCATTGTTGAGCATATAAAAAAACATCCCCCTCGGGGAACCGTTTGTGTTTTGACTCAGACGAACGACGATGCCTTAAAAATGATGGCTCTACTGAATCATGAAAAAGTAAAGGCGAAATTGATTCAGGACGGCGATAGGTTTTCTCTTTACGATCTTGTTGAATTCAGAAGTTTGATGAAATGGCTGTCGAGCAATGACAATCCTATCATAGGCCCTAAAGAATGGAATGTAACTGTGGAGAAATTGAAGCAGAATTATCAAACGAGTTCCTTGTTGCCCATTTGTTTGAAAGCACTTGAAGTTTATCAAAAGTACAGTGAACGGCTCTATCGAAACGATTTGAAACTATTCTTGATGGAATCCCAAATTTCCGATTTTGAGTGCGGCGAAAAGAACGAAGTTGTCGTCTCTACAATTCATAAGGCGAAGGGCCGTGAATTTGATCGGGTTTACATGATGATTAAGGATCAAAGAGCGAGTTCTGAACAGGGTCGGCGAGTGTTGTATGTGGGTTTTACCCGGGCGAAAAAGCAACTGTATGTTTTCCATTGTTGCCCCTTCTTGGATAAATATGCGCCAGTCATCGTGGAAAAGACAGAGTGCTCCGAACCAACAGAAATCATTTGTCAGTTTGGCCACAGCGATATGTGGCTGGATTACTCTTATGGCGAAACCACAGATGAAGGCAAATCTTTGAAAAAACGGATTTTCAAATTGCGCAGTGGCGATGTGTTGAAGTATTCTCGAGGCGGATTATTCGACTCTAGCGGTTCAAAGAATCCCGTCGCAGTTTTGTCAAAAAAGGCCAAAGCGAAAATATCTCATTTAAAAGATTTGGGGTATTTTGTAAAATCCGTACGGATTCGCTATGTGATAGCTTGGAGTAATAAGGAACGCGAAGACCTTTGCCCCGTTATCTTACCGGAAATGGAATTGGAAAAACGGTAGCTTCATGGGAAATGGGTCCCGGTTTTAAATTTGAAAACAAATAAAATCAACCAGGAAGACTCCATTGGGCGTGCATCTTTCCACGCTGAGGCAAGAACAGGCTGAGCATGAAGGTTCGTGCCAACCGGAATTTACCGTTACTGATAACGATTGAAAATAAAACGCGGCGATGTCCATCGCCGCGTTTTGCTGTTAATGTTCAAAACGTTATTCTTCGACAAGACGGAGCGGCATCAGCAAGAACATGCAATTCATGTCCGTCCCGACGGGTTCGATGATGCAGGCGGAAAGCGGACCGTTCATCCGGAGAATGACTTCTTCGCTTTGGCAAAGCTTTAAAACTTCGAGCATGTAAAGTCCGTTGAAGCCAATGTCGTAAACGCCTTCGCCTTCGTGCACAACGGAAAGGGCTTCAGTCGAATCGCCGCCGATGTTCGCATCGCTTGCGGACAGTTCCATCTGATTGCCGTCTAGACGCAAACGGAGCATTCGGGTTCTCGCATTCGCCATCGAAATGACTGTTGAAATTTTGTTGAAAAAATCCGTACGGTTGAGTTGGACTGTTCGTTGGAAAGAAGACGGAATGACTGCTTCGTACTTGGGATAAGGCCCTTCGATGAGCTTGGAAACAATCTGCACACCGTCGTTTGCAAAAAGAACGTACGTGTCGGAAACGCGGATTTCAATGGTAGAATCGTTTGGAATGCTTTTGAGCGCAAACTGAATCGCTTTGGGTGGGATGATGAATCCCTTTTCTATCGTGTTTCCTTCTAGTTCGATGAACGCTTTTCCCAAACGGTGTCCGTCCGTTGCCACCATGATCAATTTTCCCGGGCGCATGTCCATGTAAGCTCCGTTCAAATTCTGGCGGTTCTGGTCTGTTGAAACCGAGAACAGTGTCTTTCCGGCGAGGAAATCCAGTTCGCTCTTGCCGAGTTCAAAGGATTCTCCATCGGCCACATCGGGAAGCGGTGGAAAATCGCTGACATCGAATCCGGTGATGGAAGCCTTGCCGCGTTCGCTCCAACGGACGGTAACCAAATAATCGATGACTTCGACCGTCAGAATTTCAATTTTCGGATCGATAAGGCCTTTGATCAAATCCAAAAGCCTTCTGGCGTTGACGACGACTGCGCCGTCTGCTTCGGCTTGCACTTCCAGCTTGACGCGAATTCCCAAATCCAAATCTGTCGCGCTGATTTCAAGGATGTTGCCTTCTAACCGGATGGCGAAGTTGTTCAGCACCTGGATGGTCGCTTTGTTGGGGACTGCGCCGATAACGGTATTCAACGCGCTTAAAAGTTTTGTTTTTTCAATTTGAAATCTCATTTCCGACCTCGACTAGTTTCGAGCCATGACAAAAGCAATCCAGGCGATTACAACGATAAGTCCCAGGATGGTGATGCTGACCGTACTCATCCGTTTTTTCTTACTCGGCGTGAAATTCTTCGCTGCTTGCTCGGCTTTTCTGCGATCTCTTCGGCTCATAAAATGTCTCCATTTTTTTAACGCCTTAAAAACTATTATTTTATGTGACGAAAAGGAGAGAACCGATGTCGAAAAACGCCTTAAATTCGCTAAAAGATGGTGCTTTGGAATGCGCTGCGTTTGCGCTCAACCGGGTAAATTTGGCTGTCGAAGAGTCTCGTCTTGGGGAAAAATATAAAGCGTTGGGAAAATATTTGTTGCCGGCGCTTGAAAACGGTGATTTGGAAAGCCTCAAGGAAAAACCGGAAGTCGTCGCCCTGGTCGGCGATATTTCCGAATCGATAAATCGCATTGGACGGTTGAAAAAACGTTCCGTTGAAAAGTAGGCCCCTCTTTGAAAAAGTGGAATTTTCATTTCTTCTCCGAAAAAACGGGCGAATCGAAAAACGCCCGGATGTCGCCGTTGAAGCCCGCCCTGTGGATATTGGGAGCGATACTCGCGGCTTTGGGTTTTGTCCTTTTTTCGCCATTTGAACTTGCAGATAAAATCGGCGACGGAACCTTGCTTGGATTGCGGAAGCAAAACAGGCAAATTCGGAGCGAACTCAACGAACTCCGGGTGCAAAATGACAGTGCGGAACGTTTTTTGCAAAATACGGAAGCGCTTCAGGACAGCATTTACGCCATCGGGGGGATTCATCTGCCGGTATCCTCTGATTCCGCCGATTCCCTGCACCGCGAAAAACGGAAAGAAGCCTTGTTTCAAACGTATCGGACGTATTCCGTTTTCCGGGATTCCCTGGTTGCGAATGCGGGTCTTGCCAAGGCCATCCCCGTGTTGCATCCGCTGAAAAATCACAAAGTCGTCACGAACCGTTTTGGCATGATGAACGACCATTTTACGGAACAGCGGCTTCCGCACCGCGGCGTTGATTTCTTTGCCGAAGAAGGGGATACCGTCATGGCGACTGGGGCGGGCAAAATTGTTGAAGTCCGCGCTCACCGCGGATTTGGGCAAACGGTGAAAATCCAGCATACGGATCACATTCGCACGTTTTATGCGCACATCGAAAAAGCCTTGGTCAAGCCGGGGCAAACGGTTTCTCGAGGAGATCCCATCGCTACGGTAGGCCGTTCGGGGCGAACTGCGGGATCGGGTCTCCATTACGAAATCCGCATCGATGGAGAATCTGTCGATCCGGAGAATTATTTTATCCAGTCCAGGTGATGATGGAATCAAGACCTTTTGAACAGAATGTGATTGCCATGGTGTGGGATTTTGACAAGACCCTCATTTCCGGTTATATGCAGGATCCGCTGTTCCGGCGTTACCAAATTGACGGGAAACAGTTTTGGAAAGAGGTGAACGCCTTGCCCGCGTATTACGAAAAATGCGGTGTTCACGTCAACCGGGACACGTCTTACCTGAACCATGTTTTGACTTATGTCAAAGCGGGTAAAATGCCGGGACTTTCAAATCGGATTCTCCGCGAATGTGGCGCGGAACTGGAATTTTATCCGGGACTTCCCGACTTTTTCCCGGAAATCCGCAAACGGGTAGAAGAAAATCCCGATTACCGGGCGGCAAACATCCGGTTAGAACATTATGTCGTCAGTACGGGATTTGCGGAAACGATCCGCGGGAGCGCCGCGGCACCGTATCTCGACGGTATTTTTGGCTGCGAATTTATAGAAACTCCGGCGTCGCCGGGATTTTCGCCGCTAGACGTTGTTCCGAAAGAATGTGAAATTTCCCAGGTCGCCTGCGCGTTGGACAATACGTCTAAAACGCGTTATCTGTTTGAAATCAACAAGGGCTCGAATAAATTCCCCGAAACGATAGATGTCAATTCCCGAATCGAAGGCGAGAATCGCCGGATTCCGTTTGAAAACATGATTTATATCGCCGATGGGCCTTCCGATGTTCCCGCGTTCAGCATTCTCAATCAGTGGGGCGGAATCACGTATGCGATTTATCCACCCGGGGACAGGACCGCTTTGCGGCAGGTCGACGCGCTTCGCCGCGACAAGCGCATTCAAATGTTCGGAGAGGCGGATTACCGGGAAAATTCCATGACGTGGATGTGGCTTTCTGAACAGGTTTGCCGAATTGCGGACGCCTTGGTGCAAAAGCAATGGCAGAGCATCCGGAAAAGCGCATCCCGTCCGCCAGAACATTTGAACGGTTGACCGCCGACTTGCCGGATGGCCTTTTTGACGTTCTTCATGTTCAATTTCCGCTTTTAGGTTTTCCCCATATTGCTAATTTTTCCGAGGGTTTCGCCATTTCAGGCGAATCCAAAAGTTTAGACTATTCATTAGGAGTTTTAATGGCTGTTCAAAATTCTAAGCGTGGCATTTTGATTAGCATGACACCTTACGAAAAAAGAATTGCCGTGATGGAAGGAGGCGATCTCGCTGAACTCGTTGTAGAAAGCGCAGATTCCAACCGTGTTCTCGGCAATATTTATAAAGGCGTTGTGCAATCTGTGATTCCCGCGCTAAAGGCGGCGTTTATCGATATCGGGCTTGAAAAGGCCGGATTTCTTCATCAGGAAGATGCCATCGACAGGAACATTCTTCTTTCTCGCGAATACGGTGATAAAGATGATGACATGGCTGTCGGAGAGGAACTTTCCATTGACCAGATTTTGCACGTGGGACAGGAAATCATGGTGCAGGTGACTAAAGAGCCCATCAGCACCAAGGGCGCCCGTTTGACGACGCATTTGAGCTTTGCCGGGCGCTTTCTCGTTTGCATGCCCGGAACGAATTTCATCGGCGTGTCCAAGCGTGCCCGCGATCCGAAAGTCCGCCGCGAATTCAAAAAAGTTGTCCGCCGTCTCAAGGGGCCGGATGTGGGCTACATTGTCCGCACCAACGGGCTTTCCGAAAGCGAACTGGAAATTTCAAAACAGATGCACGAATTGGAAGCCAAGTGGGAGGCGACCAAATTCAATTTCGAGCATCAGCCCGCCGAAACTTGCATTTACAAAGAATCGGATTCCGTTTCGCAAACGATTCGGGAATATTTCAGCGACAACACCGATTACGTCTATGTCGATGACCGCGACGAGTACTTTGCCATTCGCGAAGAACTTCAAAAGCTTTCGTCCGACAAAATCAGCAAGGTCAAGCTTTGGAGTTCCAAAGAGAGCCTCTTCGAGTATTTCAAAATCGAAGATGATTACGCCCGTTCCCTCCAACGTTCTGTCCCGCTGCCGCATGGGGGCAATTTGGTCATAGACCAAACAGAAGCTCTGGTGGCGATCGATGTGAACACGGGTCCGAAGGTGCATGGCAAAGATCAGGAAAAAATCATTTTCGAAACGAATGTTGACGCCTGTTATGAAATTGCCAAACAGCTCCGCTTGCGCGATATCGGCGGACTTGTCGTCATTGATTTTATCGACATGGAATCTCAAGAAAACCGCGACGCGATTTATCAGGAATTCCGCAAGGCGATTCGCAAGGACAAGGCTCCCATTACGCCGACTCCGCTGAGCCAGTTCGGTTTGATGGAAGTGACCCGCAAACGGGTCCGCACCAATTTGATGACAGAAAAAACGCACGTGTGCCCGGTCTGCCGAGGAACGGGGCATGTGTTCCGTTTGGAAACGACTCTTTCTGCCATAGACCGTTGGCTTTCTCGCGCCCGCACCAAGGGCCGCTTGAAAAAAGTGCAAATGGTCGTCAGTTCCGAGATGGTCGATTTGCTTGTCAAGGATGCAGCCCGGATGTTCCACTATCTGGAATACAAGCACGAAATGAAGCTGGTTTTGGTGGAAGACGAAAAGATGCTCCCCAGCCAGTTCTACATGTTTAACGAAAAAGACGAAGACATTACAGAAGATTACAACTTCGCGTAAACGTGTTCTGCTTAAAAGAAGTCCGCGGATGGAACGCTCCTTTCCGCGGACTTTTCGTTTGCATGAAATTCAAAAAAGATTAAGAAAACAGGGGGAGAAATTGAAGATGCGGAAGCGCTAAAAGCCAAATCCAGTGCCCCAGCAAAAAACTCAGGATGCCGAGTAAAAAACCGCAAATGACATCTGAAAGCCAGTGAACGCCAAAATAAACGCGGAGAAATCCCCACGTAAGCGGAAGAGCCATCATCACGGCACCGGCGGCGGGAACAGAAACAAGGACAGTCGTTGCAATGGCCAGATTGTTCATCGTATGCCCGGAGGGAAAACTGTATTTGTCAAGAGGCGGAACCAGAGCTTTGAATTCTGGAATGGCGTCAAACGGGCGACGGCGTTTTGTCGAAAACTTGACAAGCCAATAAAGTCCAAGGGAAACTGCCAAAGATGGAAAAACCTGGAGCAGGACAATCGCGAGAAATTTGGGGCCGTAAATGGCGAAAATCAAGATGACGATAAGCGCCCAAACGTAGCCGTCTCCTAATCTTGTGTAAATCCGCAAAAGTCCGTCTGACTTGGCGGAAAGCCGATGTGTGTAAAGGTACCGGGAAAAACGTTCGTCTAAAAACGAAATTTTTTGAAACATCGCAAAATTTCCGCGTTAAGGATTTTCAGGTTGGGAAGAGTCCAATTCGGAAAGGCTTTGCTGAATTTCCGGAATCTGTTCAAATTTTTCGTGGTAAACGGCGCTGACTTTACGGCAGAGCAATTCGAGCCTTTTCCGTTCCAGGGAATCGTTTTCGTTTGTGCGTAATTTCCGAATGGAGTCGCTGATTTTTTGAATGTCTTCCGGATTTTTGTACGGGGACATGAACTCTTGAAATCGGTTGAGGCCCGATAGGAATTGTTCGCCGTTGTCCGCTTGATACAGAAGATAGGGAATGACCTGGCGTTCCAACAGTTCTTGCAAATTGCCAACGAACGTGAGAAGATTCCCTTTGCCGGGCAAGAATTCGCCGCATTCCGATTTGCTTGTGATTAACCCGTCGGATTCGATTTGCGAAAGAATTTCGTTAATGTATTCCTGTTCTTCGGCGTTGCGTTGTTCGCGGTATTTCGCCTGGTATAAAAGGGGAAGGCTGGTGATGCAAAGATGCGCCTGGTTCATCCCTGTAAATTCGCCGATGTAGTAAATGTCGGCGTTTTCCTGCATGATTTCCGATTCGCTTTCGTAGAACATGATTTTTGCAGGAATGGGAATGATTTCCATGTGGGAAAGTTCATCCAAGCGGTCTTTGAAAGCTTCGATGTCCAAATCTTCGGGCAGTTCTCCGCCGGATTCCTTGATGCGTTCGAGGATGTTTGAAATTCCCTTGTCGACAGAAGAACCCATTTCGCTCTGCATGAAGTTCTTGATGTTGCTGTTCTTGTCGAATTCTCCGCGGACGGCGAGAATCCCATGCCGGACCATGGATGAAAAGGGAAACGGCCCCGAGTCTTGAGAGTTTGCCGCCGAAGGGATGATTTTCGCATAAGCGACCATCTTGCCGCAGAGCTTATCCGGATCGCCTTTTTTTTGTTCAATACCTAACATTTTTCCCCGCAATCAATAAAGCTTTTGGGCGGAAATCAATTCGCCGTTTTTTTCGCCAAAGAGAACCGCAGAAGAACCCGGATAAGATTTCTTGAAAAATGCCGAGAAGGTTTTGACAGCGGCATCCGGTTCAAATCCGATTTCGTTTTTCACGTTTTCTCCCATCACGATTCCAAAACGGGACGCGCCGGGAACGCGGCGGTTGATATAGGCGGCAAATTCTTCGTCGGAATTCACGACATCTGTCGGGGCGCGCCCATCGATATTCATCGGATCCCGCGAACTCAGCGAAAGCGGATAGAGGTTCCCCGAAACGAGTTGGGAAGTGGCGACGTAAAGGGCGTTCCCCACGAAAAGGGCGATGGAATCTTCTTGTACGTAGCGGATTTCCACGTTGAATTCGCATTCGGAAGACATTTCCTTAATCTCCAGCGCAGAGGGGCCGCAGGCGGTTAGTGCGAAAAGGGAAGAAAGGAACAGGCAAACGGAAAAGAGCTTTTTCATAAAATTCCTTTGGCGTTTTTCGCCATTTTTCTTAAAGATACTTTTTTTTGAATGCGGCGGAAATCGCTTCAACGCGGAAGAGCTTTTGACGGCTGGGGACAAAGCGCTTTCATCCCATTTTCGTCATACCGCTTTTGTCCGGGCTTCATGGCGCAGATCCGGTGGAATGAAAAACGTGGGGCGAATCAGGGATTCAAGGCGATATAGAGTTCGCACAAATTCTCTGGGGAAAGTTCTTCGGCGCGCGCGTTTTTGGAAAATCCGCATTGTTCAAGCGCTTCGAAAACAGATTTCTTTTCATATCGAGACGCGAGTGGGTTGGCGATGACCTTGCGCTTTTGAGAAAAAGCCAGTTGTACAAAATCAAAAAATCCCGCGGGCGCATTCAACGGGTCTTTCCGCGGAGACAAAAGAATGGTCGCGCTGTCGACATTGGGCTTGGGGACAAAATGTTCCGGGCCGATTTTCCGGAGAATTTTCCCTGTCGCATGGGCGCGAATCCAAACGGAAAGGCTCCCGTAATTTCGGGAATGCGGTTCTGCGCAAAGGCGTTCTGCCACTTCGTATTGGACCATGCACATAAAACCGTGCGTTTTGTGCAGCATGGGCATGACCTTGGCGACGATTCCCGTCGAAACGTTGTACGGCAAGTTTCCCGCTAGCCACGGCTTTGGATTTTCACGGAGCCATTCATCGATGGGAAATTTCAAAAAGTCCTGATTGACCAGATGAAAATGGGGATTCGCCGAAAATTTCTCTTGGAGGATTCCCACGCATTCCCGGTCGATTTCCACGGCGGTCACGGGAACGCCTCGCGAAAGGAGAGGCCCTGTCAGGGCGCCGTGCCCCGGGCCGATTTCCAAAATGGAATCTCCCGGCGAAAGCGGAATGTCCGAAGCCAGCAATTCGGCGGTTTCTGCATCTAGGAAGTTTTGCCCAAAACGGCGACGGTGATCTCTGTCCATGGTGCGAAATTTAGAATTTTGGAGCGTTTTAAAAACGCGGGATTCGCATCGCGGGGGAATTGCCGCTTGAAAATAGGAGTGTGCCGTTAAAAGATGTGGGATGGATTCTGGGAATTCCGATTTGGAGGATTTCAAGTTTTTTATATTTGATTCTATGAAAATTTCCGTAAACGACATGATGAATTCTAGCGGTGTGGGATTTGGCACGAGCGGGGCCAGGGGCCTTGTCTCTCAGATGACGGATCTTGTGTGTTACGCTTATACGCGGGCCTTTTTGAGTTATTGCGAAAAAAATTATCCGTCAGAAAAAACAGTTGCGATAGCGGGGGACTTGCGTCCGAGTACCGGGAGAATCCTCCGGGCGATAGCGACAGCCGCAGAGGACATGCGTTGGAATTTCATTTACAGTGGACGGATTCCCAGCCCGGCGATAGCCCTTTACGGAATCGAAAAGGCGCTCCCGACCATCATGGTGACGGGCAGCCACATTCCCGCCGACAGGAACGGCATCAAGTTCAACCATCCGCAGGGTGAAATTTCCAAAAAAGACGAAGCGGGGATTCGGGCGGAATCGTTTGAAACGGATGATTCCAAATTTGATGAAAGCGGCGCGCTCAAGCAGGCTGTGCAACTTCCCGAAGAAAACGCCGAAGCGCGGGAAAATTACATTCGGCGTTATACGGAATTTTTTGCCCCGGACGCTCTTTCCGGATTTACCATTGGCGTGTATCAACATTCTGCGGTGGGCCGCGACATCATCACGGGCGTTTTGGAAAAGCTCGGCGCGTATGTCGTTCCCCTGGGACGTTCTGAAACATTTATCCCCGTTGACACGGAGGCTGTTCGCCCGGAAGATGTGGATTTGGCAGCCCAATGGGCGAAGAAAGGTTTTGATGCCATTGTGAGCACGGACGGCGACAGTGACCGGCCGCTCTTGGCCGATGCCACAGGCAAATGGATCCGCGGCGATGTGTTGGGAATCTTGGCGGCAAGTTCGCTGAAAATCGATCGGGTGTCGACTCCGGTCAGCTGCAACACGGCCCTTGAAAAATGCGGGCTCTTTGAAAAAACGCTTCGGACACGCATCGGCAGCCCTTATGTGATAGCGGGGATGCAGGCGTTGGACGAAGATGGAAAAACGGTCGCCGGTTACGAAGCGAACGGCGGATTTTTGCTTGAAACGGATATTTGCGCCGATGGAAAAACGTTAAAGGCGCTTCCCACGCGAGACGCTTTGTTGCCGCAACTCGCCGTCCTTGTCCGCGCCAAACGGGAACTTACGGGCGTCGAAGATTTGTTCCGGGCTTTGCCGCGCCGTTTTACGGCGAGCGACCGCATCAAGGAATTCCCCACTGAAAAAGGAAAGGCGAAAGTCCTTGAAATTGCCGAAAAGAAACTCGGAGAAAGTTTTTTTGGAAAATTTGCCGGGAAGCAAGTGGATTCCGATATGACCGACGGCTACCGAATGACTTTCGACCGTGGCGACATCATTCATCTGCGGCCCAGCGGAAACGCTCCCGAACTCCGCTGCTACGTGGAATGCGATTCCGCTTCCCGAGCCGAAGAGCTCAAGTCTCAGGTGATGGCTGTGATGCAAACTTGGAAAGAGTAACGGCAATTTTATATGTTTAATTCCGTGAACATCAAGTCTTTCTGTTTTTTCTCCCTTTTGTGCGCCTCGGCTGCGTTTGCCGGCGGCAGGTTTTGGAATGTGGACAAAGGCGGAACGACGTTGAAGTTCTTGGCCATGCCGGTTTCTCCGCGGGCGGCGGCACTTTCGGGGGCGGGCGTTTCGACTCCGCAAAGCGCGGCTGAAGTATCCCGCAATCCGCTGGCGACGACATCTTTTGATGTCGCGCGCGCAGGTGTCGCCCACACGGTTTTCTCTGACAACATAGACGCCAAATTGACGACCGTTTATTTCGGATTGCCATTTAAATATTTCAACACCAGTGCGGCGGTAGAGTGTTTGGGCTACGGAGATTTGGAAGGCCGCGACGAAGAAGGATTCCGCACGGACGATTACGGTGCCATGGCTTGGGCTGTCCAGTTGGGAATCGGTAGTACGCCGTCTGTTTTCAATTGGGCCTTTTCTGCGCGTTTTGCTTCGCAAACCATTGACAATTCAACGGCGATTGCTGTCCTTGCCGATGGGGGAGCCAGTTTTCGGCTCAATCGCCATATTTCTTTTGGCGCGACGCTGACCAATTTCGGTTGGGTTTCGGATTATGAAGCCGAAGAAGAATCCGCCCCCATGGCGTTGCAGGCGGGCGTGACAGCTTCGCATCCGATTTTGGACATTTTTGATGTGGCGCTCCATGCCGATGCTTACCGGCGCGCCGACTATGATCCGGAATGGCGTTTTGGCGGCGAGCTTCTGTATAAAAAATCCCTGGCGTTCCGTGTCGGTTATGCGTTCCGCGATGAAACGGAAAGTGGCGTTTCGGCGGGCATTGGAATTGCCTTTGGGCGGTTCCTGTTCGATTACGCCTACGCATCGAATCCCGTATTGGACGGAAACCATCTGTTCCATTTGGGTTTGAAATTCTAAAATTCCCCGACTTTTTGACGGAACCGTGTCAATGAAAATCGCCGGCATGGCGCCGACGAAAACGGTCGTACTGGTAAAGCCTTGCAGTTCTCCATCCCTTGTAAAGAGATGGCTTCCTCTTTCATCGTAAACGGAAACATTGTTTCCTTTCTACTGCTGTGCCAATCATCATGTTTTCCTTTGCAGAATACTCTGCGGTTTTGCGGAATGGAATTATCTCTGCCTCTTTTGTTAAAATGCAGAATGTCGGCAACAATTTGGTTTGCGGCATGTTTGCGGAGGAGGGGCTTTGTTTGGCATTTCGCCCTCGGTTGAATTTCACCGAATTTTCTTGTCGAAAAAATGGGAAACTTGATCTTTTCCTGAAAATTTTGAATTTACTTGTCGGTGATAATCCGCGCAAGTTCTGCCCTGTCGTTTTTTGAAGACTTGGGATGCCGTTGCATGATGGATCGGACATCGAGTAAAATGCCGTGAATTTTTTCGTAGGATCTGGCGTTTTCTGTTTTCCATTCGCATTCCGCATAACCAAAATTTTCTAAGCGGTAATTTGTTTCCGTATTTTGACCGTCTTTTGCTGCGTAAGGCAAGATGAATGCGTTGTAAAGGTTCCCTTTCGACAGGCTTGGGAAAATTTTGGATTCGATAAATTCCGCATAGGCGATTTGTTTGAGGATGGATCCTGAACCGGGCAACGTTCTTGGATTGCGGGAGTTTGACTTGTTTACTCCATCATCGCCGTATTGGTAATATTTGGCATCGAGGATGAAAATGCCCGGAACGTTTGCGACCATAATCGTATCGGGGCGCAGGGCGGTTCTTTTTTCGTTGCGCCAATCAAAAGTTGCGTCCTTGTGGCCTTTGATTTTCCACCGGCAGTGCGGAAAATACTGTTCCTTGTCGGCGATGCCAAAAACGCGGTCAATGAGTCCTTCCCAAATGTATTCGAAATGATAAGTGCCGTAACTTATTCTGCGGTCGTCTTTTTTCTTTCCGACAAATCGGATCATGTCCAACATATTCTGGAACAGCAGAAGGTGCTTTTCGTGGAAGGTGCGCGCCATTTTGGATTGGATGATTGCTGCGAAAGTGGCCGCGTTGAATGGAATTTTTGGCGGGTCGGGCTGCGGATAACCGAAAAGGATGCCGATTTTTTCGAACGCCTCGTAAACGCAGTATTTGTGAATTTGGGTGATAAGCTCGTTTTCGTTGTGCGCCGATTTCTTTGTTACAAAGTGAAGGTAAACGGCGCTTTTGCCAAGATGATCTCCTGCCATTTGCGGGCGCATGCATTTGATTGTTTTTGCCCAGTTTATTTTTCCGCTTTTGGCGCATCTGTAAACGGGCTCGTTTTCGATGTAATAGCCGTTGTTCAAAAAGTAATTGAAAACGTAGATGTAAGCGTGGATGGGGAACGAAACATCTTCGCGGTTCAAAAAATTGTCTTTGGCGAAAAGACTTTCTTTTTCAAAAGAGGAAAGGACTGACACCAGATTTAAAATGTCCTTGCGGTATTCTTTTTCGATCTTCAACGCGGGCTTTGAATAACCGAAAGGGAAAAAGACTTTCAGGGCTCCGTCTTCGTAGCGGATTCCGACAAATGCATCGTTCTGTTTTCCGCCGTAGACGCAAACGTCTGAAAGTTTCGGGCGTTCCTTTTTCAAATGCGAATCATTCATCGGTAACGGCGCCGTTGTTTTGGAGCGAAGAAATGGAATCTGCCTTGAAAACAGCGAAGCCTTTTTCGTTGAAGTTTTCAATCAGTTCTTCTAATGTTTTCACATCGCCAAATTGGGAAGTCCTGTCAAATTTAAACGCGTCATCCCAAAGATATTTGAGCACTTTTTCGGCAAAGTTGTCTGACTTTGTGTAAAACCAGCCGCCAAGACGCTTGTCTTCCATGCTGGAAAGTCCGTTTTCTATTGCCGCTTCCATGATGATTTCGTTGATTCTTTCGCGAAATTCACCCCATTTGACGCCGTTTTTGATGATGCGGTTGTATTGTTCTGCAGAATCGTTTAAACCATTTGGAACGAGTTTCATTTCCCAGCGGCGCTGGAATGCGTTGTCTAACGTGAACACGTTTTGGTCAGAAGTGTTCATTGTCGCGTAAAAGGAGAGGTTTGGTGGAAGACGGATGCCGCAATAGGTTGAAAAATGCAAACCGATGGATGGAATTTTTATCGCAGCCTTGCCGCCCTCCGGAAAGTCGCTGTCGTATTCTACGCCGGGTTCTTTTTCGACGACATTGGATTCGCCGCCCTTTAAAATGAATTCGTTCATTTCATCGTTGTTGACGGAATATTTGCTCCAGCCTTCGGTGTAATCGAAGTCTTCATTTTGAATTTCTTCGCTCTTTGAATGTTCGTTTTTCTGATACCGGTCGAGTAATTGGAAAGTTTCGCCGAAAATGGCGGCGGCGTTTCCCCGGTTGATTTCTTCGATGACCAAAAAATAGGGTTTGCCTGGATTCAAATAAGCCTTGCGGAGGATGGTCGCCAAAGGGCCGGGCTTGAATTCGTATTTGATGCCGTATTTGTTTTCGCCTTCGTGACTTTTTTGGGGGACGATTTGCCCGATAAAATCGGCGTTGCAGTAATCGGGATGAAAAACGGTGCGAATGACTTGTTTTTCGTAGGTTGTTTTGTCCGCTTCGTTCTTGTCGGCGTTGTAGGCGCTTATTTGGGCGTTTATCTCTTTGTCTACTGTGTGGCTTTTGCCGCATCCGGGAACGCCGTAGTAAATGGTTTGAGTGGGTGGAGGGAGGGTGGGAATGCTCGTGAGCTTATTTTTATCGTTATTTTTGAGCGAAATAGTAGAAGCCTTTCGTTCACTCGTTTCCCGTTCGACCCAATCACTCCACTCTATTTTTGGTAGAGTGAAATGTTTCCATTCATCTTTGCTGGAAGAAATGTCTACGTCTACACAATAAAGATGTAATGTATCGAAATGTTCTACAAAAAAACCATAGCAAGTCAATCTATTTTCGAAATGTTTTTGAATATTCTCAAAGGAATCTTGGTTTTTTATTGATTCATCATAAGTTGTATGAGGGGAGTATTTTATAGATCTTCTTCCTAAGTGAAATTTTGAATTGTCTTGAATTTTTGTAAGTAGTAGAATTATTGGATAGCGATCAAATTGTTTTTCTTGATGTTTGTAATGAATCACGATATTGTCAAATTTACTAGCAAGCTGAATTTCTTGATTTTCCACATGCTTGTAGGATTCGTTGCCGAGAACATAAAACTTCTTTTTCCCTAAAATACATGAAGTCTTTGATAAAGGTATAGAGTTGAACATCATTCCTATTAAAATGTTTTCATATCCATCGGCCTTAAAATGATATGGCGGTAGAAAGTTGTTTCCCTCATGAGATTGTCCTAAAGCTGTTTCCCATGAAGGGCATTCGCCTGTTTGGGGCGTAAAAATTAAGGATCCTTGATCGAGCCTCATAGTTGCTCCCATATGTGCTTAAGAAGAGTGCCTACAACATTTATGTCCCAACCATTACCGGCTCTTTTTGATAATTGTGTATACGATAATCCTGCAGTGTTAAGTTCGTCGTTTTTAAATCCCATCAAACGAAATTGTTCCGCAATAGATAATTTTCTGACGATCTCCCTCCCTTCTTTCCCGGCTTCAACGACTCTGATGCTGTTGTGCATTGGATCCGTTAATGTTGGACATAAACCATTTGTTTTGATTCTTTTATTGTAGACATCAAAACAAACTGATGTCTTTACTGCAAAACTTTCTATGTGATGTTTTTCTTTTAGATGTTCGATTTGAGTGTTAGTAAGATAAAGATTTTTTGGAGGATTTTTGTCTAGGAATGAGTCTATTTTCCCTGGTAATGGTAAAGGGGGAGGTACTAAATTGAATTTTTTTGGTAATCCGCCATATTGGGCAAAAATCCAAAGTCTTTCTCTATTTTGAGGTATTCCGTAATCTTTTGTGTTCAAAAGACTATATGCTGCATCCTCGTAACCGATTCTTTTTAATTCGTTTAGAATTCTATTTAGTGTCTGCTTGTGTTTTGCTGTTGTTAATCCACGGACATTTTCAAGAAGGATCCATTTGGGCTTTTTTGCTTCGCAAATCCTAATGATATCATAAAAAAGAGTTCCTCGAATATCCAATTCTCCCAAGCCTTTTCCGGCTGTGGAAAATGGCTGACAAGGAAAACCTCCTGTAAATAGATCAAAATCGGGAATTTCATCTGGATTGAGTTTTGTTATGTCTCCAAAATTTTTGATTCCTGGGAAATTTTTTTCGAATAAAATGCAAGCGGGACCATCAATCTCTGAATAACCGACAACTTTATGAGGAATTCCGGAACGTATTAGACCAAATGAAGCCCCTCCGAAACCAGCGAATCCTTCGAATACTTTTACAACTTTCTTCTTTGCCACCATATCGCTCCGCGTTGAAAGTGATTGAGAATCACTCCAGCTCGGAGGTCAAATCGGTGACATTCAAATTCGTACAAAGTAACGAACCAAAGGACGCGCGTCACGGCCTTTGACAAAACATTCAAAACACCTCGGCAGGGAGGCGCTTTGCGCTTTTCGTTCACCTTGTTTCCGCAGATTGAAATTGTCTAGATTCCGACTACAAAACAAGAGCAAAACCCAAGTTGTCTTCAAGGGCTTTGCTCTCCGCAACAAAACAAAAAAGGGCTATGAGTTGTTGCGCTTGTCATAGTCGAGGCTCTAGACTGCCCATCAGCAAACAAACGCAAACAACTCACGCCCCATAAAGGTCGCGTAGCCAATCTGGCGAATGTACTTCGTCAAAGACCAAACGATACGGCATCAGCGCCGTAGACGTGAGCGTCTGTCTTATTCACTGCCAATAGAATTGTCTAGATTCCGTCTATGTGAATAAGAGCAAAGCTCTTAAATTTTAAAACGGCCTCCATTTGCAGGCAAATGCCAATAGCGGCCTATGTTACTTTCAATATAGGATTTTCTTTGGCCCATGTAAAGAACTTTGGACGCTCTTTCTGCCATTCTTTTTAGTCGCCTCCGAAACTGCCAGTCCCATTGTAATTTTCGGCGCAGCCGTTTTTGAATTTGAGCGTTTTGCAGGCTGCTTGTAGCCCTTCCGTGCCGAAAAAGAAACGCCGTTTAGAAGAGTCAATGTTGCTTTTGAATGGCGATGGAAATGAAGTTCAAGTATTTTCCGCCGCCGGCTTTGATGGATTTTCTGTCGTTTACGGCGTATTCGTTTTTTTGCTTTATCCAATCTTCCCAAACGTCCAAATGGCATTCCATTTCGCGGATGGATAAAATGTTCGCTCCGCGGCTTTTCTTTAAAAGATGAGTCCAATACGGAATATCGTGGATATAATCGAGCTGTTCGGGAGTCCACGATAGCAACAGTTCTGCGGGTAAATTGGCGTGGAGGTCTTTCTTCATGCCGGGAACGGCGATAAGGAGAATGCCGCCTTTTTTGAGGAATGGCAATAATTTGTCGTCCAGATAATTTTCGGACCGTCCAAAATAATTGTAAGAGTCTGTACAAAGGATGGCGTCAAAAAATTCTTTGTCAAACGGCAACGCTTCGGCGTCGGCTTTGATGGAAACGATTTGCTTTGACGTTAAACCCATGGAATCGAAGAATTGGCGGTTTTGTGCCGGGTCGCTCCACAAATCGGTTGCGTAAACGGTTAAGTTGTATTCTTTTGCCAAAAAGACGCTTGTCAATCCTTGCCCGCAGCCCAAATCGCAAACGGTAGAACCGGCGGGAATGGGAAAATTGAAAAGCAATTCTTCGGTCAGTTTGACCGGATTGGGTCCCATGATTTTGGACAGGCATTCGGGCGTATTGTAATTTTCGCTTTTTTCAAATTGCATAACGGTTAGGATTGTTGGAGTGTTGCGGAATGAAATGTATGGAACTGCTGAATCCATTTTTCCAGTTGTCTGCGCCGTTTTTGCTGCGCGCGTTCGTCCTCCGGGAAATGAACCAGTAAATAAAGTGGGGAATAAAATTCGATGGCGAGCAATTCCGGGTCGGATTTTTTCAAAATGCCATTGGAAATCATTGTTTTGAAAATGTCTTTGACGTAATTGACCGGCCCCGAAGTCAAGCAGGCGTGCAGAAAATTTCCCATTTCGGCATCTTTGAATTGTTCTAAAACAAGCATTTTCCGAAACAGAGACGCGAATGGATCTTTGGTCCAGAAGTCAAATTGGGCGAGGGCGAAATGTCGAAAGTTTTCCCACGAAATTTTAGAATAGGATTCCGGCGAATCTTGAAATGTTTTTTCGGGTACGAAAAATTGCTTTGAACGTTCTTCGTCAATTTGAATCATCTTCTTGACGAGATGGTCGAAAATGTCGCGTTTGTTCTTGTAATGTTTGTAAAGGGCTCCTTTGGAAAGCCCCAGTTCTCCGGCAATGTCGCTTGTCGAAACGGAACTGTATCCGTGTTGGGCGAAAAGCCGCAGGGCGGTTTGCAAAATATTTTCTCTGGTGTTCTTCATACATTCAAAAAGTGAACGGTTGTTTACTTTAAACTAGTAAACGCACGTTTACTTGTCAAGAGGCCGATCACAAAAGAAAAATGCCGGAAGCTTCCGGCATTGGGTGAAATTTCAACTGATTTGGGGAATTTAAAACTGGCTCAAGAATCTTTGGTCGTTCGAAGTGATAAGACCGATTTCCGGAATGGCGTGACGGAGCATGGCGATGCGGTCGAGACCGAATCCGAATGCGAATCCCGTGTATTTTTCCGGATCGATTCCACAGTTTTTGAAAACGTTCGGATCGACGGATCCGCAGCCGCCGATTTCCATCCATCCGGTGCCCTTGCAGCGCTTGCAGCCGTGGCCGCCGCAGAAAACGCAGCTGACATCCATTTCGGCAGAAGGTTCCGTGAACGGGAAGAAGCTCGGGCGGAAACGGGTTTTGACGCCTTCGCCAAAAAGCTTGTTCATGAAAATTTGGAGAACGCCTTTTAAATGGGCAAAGGTGATAGTTTCGTCGACGACAAGGCCTTCGCATTGTTGGAACATCGGAGCGTGAGTCGCATCGTTGTCTACGCGGAAAACATGTCCCGGCGCAATCATGCGGAATGGAGGCTTGTGGGTTTCCATGTAATGGATTTGCGTATCCGATGTTTGAGTCCGCAGCAAGAGCCTGTCGCCTAAGTAAAAGGTGTCTTGCATGTCGCGGCTCGGATGGTCGGGCGGCGTGTTGAGCGCCTCGAAATTATACCAGTCCGTTTCGATGTCGCGGCCAGAATCGATGGCGAATCCCATTTGGGCGAAAAAGTCGATGATTTCTTCGCGAACATCGTAAACCGGATGTGTGGAACCGGCGGGAATGCCGTTCCCCGGAAGGCTTGTGTCGGTCCATCCTTTTTGCAGTTCCGCTTCCAGGGCTTTTTGACGGGCTTCTTCGATAGCCTTGTCAATGCGTTCCGAAACGTTCTGTTTGAGTTCGTTGACGAGTTTTCCGAACGCCGGGCGCTCTTCGGGGGGGAGCGTCGCCATTTGCTTCATCATGGCGGTGATCTGGCCTTTTTTTCCAAGCCATTTGACGCGGAGCGCGTCGACGGCTTCTTTGACGTTCAATTTGGTTTCCGCCAGTTCTGTTTCAAACTGCTTGCGGAGTTCAGAAAGATTCTCGTTCATCATGATTTAAAACTAGAAAATTTTCCGGTTGTCTTTGGACAACTGAAAAAATCAAGGCTTTTGAAAATCGGGATTTGGCGAAATAATTTTGCAGATGATTTTGAAACGGATTTCAAAGGAGTTTCCGATGCGTTTTGTTAGAATGTTTTTGGCTGCGAGCGTTTTGTTCGCCGTGTCGTTTGCCAATGCTTCGGGCGTTTTCGTTCGGGGTGTCGTCGAAGATTCGGCGGGCGTTCCCATTGACAGCGCAAAAGTTTCTTTGAAAAAGAACGGCGCATTTGTTTATTCGGATGCCTCGGGGATGTGGGAGCTGAAAATTTCGGAAACATCTGCGCTGCCCGAAAACTCGAAGTCTGTGGCGCATACTTTTCAAAATGGATTATTGAATGTGACGGTTCCCGTTGGACTTTGCGACTTCAGGGCGACCGCTTTTGATGCGAATGGAAAGCTTCTTCTTCAAATTGCGCGGACACTTTCTGCCGGGGTTCATGCGTTTGATTTGAAGGAAAATCTGAAAAATCATTCCCGTTATTTGTTGCAGGTTCAACTGGGAAATCGCAAAACGGTTTTTTTGGCCAAAGCGGGGAATGAATTCTCGGACACTCTGGTCGTTGAAAAGGAAGGCTTTGTGCGGCATGAGTCGCCCATTGGAGATTCACCCAATTCAATTTCAGTTGTTTTGAACAGATTGCCTGAGCCTGTTTTGAAAAAACGGGGAAGTGGAGATTCTTCGCAGACGGTTTTGCGTGGAAACGCCATCGAAGATTTCAATTTTGCTTTTGAAAACTGTGATTCCGTTTTTGTCGAGGGTTTGCCGCAGGGCGTAGCGGCGACAGTTATCGCGGCGAAAAAAGTGGTGAACATTTCGGGCGTGGTGACTTCTGACACGGGAGTTTACCATTACACGGTTTCTACCGTAGGCGGTTATCCGGAAAAGGTGGTGACCGGGACGATTACCGTCAAAGAGAAAACGCCGGAATTTGTCGTGGACGGATACGCTTCGTTGAATGGGGGGACGACTGGTGGCGCGGGCGGCGATACGGTGACGGTATCCTCTTATGCGGCGTTTAAATCGGCGGTTCAGGCGAAAGAAGCTAAAGTCGTTGTGGTGAAAGGAACCATTAAAACGACGGATGGCGACGGCTACGGTTTAAAGGTGGCAAGCAACAAGACCATCATGGGAAAAGATTCTTCGGCGACGATTTACGGAGGACTTTCCATCAGCGGCGTAAAGAATGTCATTGTTTATAATTTGAATATCCAGGGGACTTATCCGAATCCGGGCCCAAGTGACGGCATCGCTGTAAACGGAGGCTCGACGAATGTATTCCTTTCGCACTTGAATATTTGGGATGCGGAAGACGGCAATCTCGACATTACAGGACAAGCCAGCTTCGTTACGGTATCCTATGTGCATTTCTGGTATACTTTGGAATCGCATCCGCACCGGTTGAATGCCCTGATTGGAAGTGGAGCGTCGAATCATCCGGAAGATTTTGGAAAATTGAAAGTCACTTATCATCACTGTCTGTTTGGAAACCTTGTCAAGGAACGGATGCCTCGGGTGATGTATGGGAACGCCCATATTTACAACAATTATTATACAACGACGGGCAATCTTTACGGCATCGGCGTGGGCTCTTACGGTTCGGCTCTCATTGAGGGAAATTATTTCAAAAAGACAAACAATCCCATCCAGTTTATGTACAACGTCTATGCGTTTATCCTGCAACGCGACAACATTTTCGACAATACGACAGGAACGCGGGACGGTACGGCGGAGGGAAAAATTTACGGCGAACGTTATATCACCACGGACCCTTATACGTTGTTAGAAGATCCGGATGAATTAACGTCGGTCCCTTATCCGTATACGTTGGACAAAGCGGCGGATATTCCGTCGAAAGTGCAAAAAACGGTTGGCCCTCATGATTTGTAATAAAAATTTTTATATTGGAAAATATGAGAGCGCAAATCATTAAAATAGCCGACGGGAAGGTTTACCTTTCAAATGAAAAGGTCGAAGGAAAATTTTTTACCGTAGAAAAATCTTTGTTGGAATTTGACCCGGTCGTTGGAAACTTCGTGGACGTGTTCACGTCCGAAAATGGCGAAACTCTTGTCATTCCAGAAAAGAAACCCTCAGTCGTTTTGGCGGAATCTGCGGAAGGTTCCGTGGGCGTTTTCGACGATGTTTCGGAAAAAAGCCGGGCTGCAGCTGCGATCCTGTGCTTTTTCTTTGGCTGGCTAGGCGTTCACAATTTTTATCTGGGAAATATCTGGCAGGGACTTTTGCCGTTGGCGTTGTGGGGTGGACTTTTTCTCTTTCCCATTTTCGTGTTCGTCAATCCGTTCTTTGTCTTGTTGGGAACCCTTTGCCCCTTTGTCGTAGGACTTCTCACGTTGGTGGATTTCATCTTAATCTTGTGTGGAATCAAAAAGGACGGGAACGACTGCCCGGTTTGCCGCTGGGGATAATCTCGGCCAAAAATGGACGGCGACTTCTTTTCTATCTTTAAACGGTATCGAGTTTTGATGAAAAGGAGTTTTTATGACGATATCTGTAATGGTGAACGGCATCCCCGGAAATATGGGGAAAATTGTCGCGGAAACCTGTGTAGCGCGCGGGCTGAATCTGGTACCGTTTTCGTTGACTGGGGAACAGATTGTAGAAAACGAATCGGAAGTGGCGGGCAAAAAAATTCAACTTTTGAAACCTTCCAATCGAGAAGACCGCATCGGTGAAGTTCTCGCCGCTTATCCGGGGCTGATTGCCGTTGACTTTACACATCCGACAGCGGTCAACGACAATGCGAAATTTTACGTGGCGCATGGAATTCCTTTTGTCATGGGAACGACAGGGGGCGATCGCGAAGCGTTGAAAAATCTGGTAAAAGAATCGAATCATCCGAGCGTCATTGCGCCGAATATGGCAAAGCAGATTGTCGCATTCCAGGCGATGATTGAATGGCTGTCGAAAACGTTCCCCACGGCATTTGACGGTTATAAGCTTTCCATTGTCGAAAGCCATCAAAAGACCAAGGCGGATACGAGCGGAACGGCGAAGGCTGTGGCAAAATCGTTCGAAAACATGGGCCTTGATTTTGATGAAAGCCGCATCGAAAAAGTCCGCGATGACAAAGAGTCCATGGAGCGCATGGGCGTTCCCGAAGAATATCTTTCGGGGCACGCATTCCACACGTATTCGCTAGACAGCGCCGATGGAACGGTGCATTTTGAATTCCGGCACAACGTCTGTGGACGGAAAATTTATGCGGAAGGTTCTGTCGACGCGGTGAACTTCCTTGCCGAAGAACTCGCTAAGGGAAATGCGCGCCCATTCGACATGATGGATGTTCTCCGTTCAGGAAAAATGCGCTGAGGCTTTATGGAACAGAAATTTTCTTTGAATTTGAACCGTCGTCCCCGGCGAAACCGGAAAAGTGCCGCCGTCCGCGATCTTGTCCGTGAAACGGAACTTTCCGTCAGGGATTTGGTTTACCCGGTTTTCATCATGGAGGGTGAAAATAAAGAAGAACCGATTCCGTCGATGCCGGGAATGACCCGCAAAACGGTTGACGTCCTTTTGAAAGAAGTCGAAGAATGCGTGGCGATGGGCATCCGGGCGTTTGCACCGTTTCCGTCGATTGATGAAAGCAAAAAGGATCATACGGGATCGGAAAGCTTTAATCCCGAAGGCCTTGTCCCGACCTGTGTCCGAAAACTCAAAGAAAAATTTCCAAAAATTGTCGTGATGACGGATGTCGCCCTGGATCCTTTCAACATCGACGGTCACGATGGAATCGTTTCGCCGGATGGAAAAATTTTAAACGATGAAACGGTAGACGTTTTGTGCAAAATGGCGCTTTGCCATGCGCGGGCGGGAGCCGATTTCGTGTGCCCCTCCGACATGATGGACGGTCGCATCGGAGCGATTCGCGAAGCGTTGGACGCCGAAGGGTTTACTGAAACTTCCATTATGGCGTACAGTGCAAAATACGCGTCGGCGTTTTACGGACCTTTCCGTGATGCGCTGGAATCCGCTCCCAAAGCCGGGGACAAAAAAACGTATCAGATGGATCCGGCGAACAGAAAAGAGGCCCTTTGTGAAGTGGCGATGGACGTAGAAGAAGGGGCGGACGTTGTAATGGTGAAGCCGGCTGGATATTATCTGGACGTTCTCCGTGAAGTCGCCGATTTCTCCGAAGTTCCCGTCGCCGCTTATCAGGTGAGTGGCGAATACGCCATGCTTTGCGCCGCATTTGAAAACGGATGGTTAGACAGAGACCGCATCGTTGTCGAAAGCCTTTTGAGTATCAAACGGGCCGGTGCGAAAATGATTTGGACTTATTTTGCAAAAGAAGCGGCTCGTTTGCTGCGAAAGGAAAGTTGAAATGCATCCAGTGAAATTCTTTGTTTTGTCGATTTGCTCCGCTTTGACTGCAATCGGAGCGGCTTCGCCAAAAACGTGGGACGCCATCTTCCATGCAGAAGGCAAGGGCGAATACGAAAGTGCGCCGATCGTCGGCCAGGTCCGTTTTTTCACCTACGAATATTTTGGGGAAAAACAGCCCGTGTCGTTTTCTGTCAAGGGCGGCAATTTTGATTTTGCCGTTTCTGGAGAAATGAAAGTTGCGGCGGACACCATCGAAAATAAACGCTTTTACGGACTTTGCAATAAAACGCGCGAAGCCTGGATTTCTTACGTAGCCGGTCCGAAAACATTTGGCAAGGAAGATTTGATTGTCGATGTCAAAGGCGTTGATATCGCTTGTGGCGATGAAGTTTACGCGCTCCGGAATCTTCGGGTCAAATTCAAAAATGCGGCTGCCCAAAAATGGTGGCAGAAAAATCGGGAAAAAGTTGAAAAAAAGCAACGCGACAGAATGGCCGAATTCCGGATTGCGGAGCAGGAACATTACGCAGAAGTCAAGCGCAATTCGGGCGTCATCACGGACAAACGTGACGGTCAAACGTATCGGACGATTAAAATTGACGGTCGCACTTGGATTGCCCAGAACATGAATTACAACATTCCGGGAGAATCTTGGTGCTACGACGACAAGGATGTTTATTGCAACCGGAGTGGCCGTCTTTATTCGTTAGAGGGCGCAAGGCAAGCTTGCCCCAAAGGTTTCCATTTGCCGCGCGATAGGGAATGGCAAGATATGTTGACCGGGCTGACCGGTTGTTACGATGGCGTTCAAAAGTGCGAAGCGTTTGCGTCTAAATTAAAGGCGCGCTCCGGCTGGCAGGGCGGCGGCGGAACAGATGATTATGGATTCACCGCATTTGGGTCGGGCCGCCGCGAGGTGGTGGGCCGCGGATACCGCTATGTGGAAATGGGGGAATACACGGCGTTCTGGAGCTCTCAAAACGGTCGCAATGAAACGATTTGGCTTTGGGTTCTTGGACGGATGGGCGACAACATGGTCCGCGAGCTGGCGCCGAATCGCGAAAATGGATATTCTGTCCGCTGCATCGACGGCGATTAAAATTTTTGGTTGTTGAAAAAAAGTCGGCCCGCCAACGCGGACCGGCTTTTTGTATAAATGAAAAATCATCTGCAGGGATGGAGGCTTTTGGCATCGCGTTTTCAAAGGTTCATCGGTCGCGGTCAAATATGTAAAACGTTTTTCCTTTCCGCGGTGTCTGCCAACTTCGAACAGGCTTCCTTTTTGCGAAAACGGAATCGCTTTTGACGTCCAAACCGTATCAAGTTCACCCCATTTGCAGAAAAGGATTTTCGTTTGAACCCCATCCAACTTTGCCTTCCATTTCACAATCAATTGCTTGAATTGGTTCGCATAAAAACTTTTTCGGTGGCGTCAAGTTGAAACGTGGGGAGTATTTCTTCCAAAAAAAACGTTGTACAGGGAAAACGCGAGAGGAAATATGTCTGTTTTGAATGGATTGTCCCGTTTTTTCTTCGGGAGTGAATGCTTGGCGTGCCATCGCTGCGGCTTGGTTTTGGACCCTTGGCTTTGCTCGGACTGCAAACAGGAGCTTTTGCGCTTGGCGAAAAATCCCCGGCGGCCCAATCCGGACACGCTTTGTCTGTATCCGATGACGCCTTTGACAAAAGCGCTGGTTCACGGCTTGAAATACGGCAACATGCCGGGACTTGCCGGTTATCTGGTGAGTCAGGCTTTGCGGGAGGCGGCCACGGTTGACATTTTGCGGGAATGGGGAAGGCGTCTGGCGTTCATCCCGGTGCCGCTGCACGCTGCGCGTTTTCGCGAACGGGGATACAATCAGGCGGAAAGCCTTTCGCTTGCGGTGTCGGCAAAATTGGGCGGCAAAATGATTCGGGCGCTGTCGCGAAAAACGTTCCGGATTTCTCAGACGGCGCTTTCTCGGACGGGGCGCGCGAACAATGTCGCAGGCGCTTTCGCTTTCAAAAAGGGAGTGCACTGGCCGTTTGGGTATGTTCCGGTCATTGTCGACGATGTTTTTACGACGGGGGCGACGACTTCGGCATGCCTGTATGCGTTGGAAAAAGAAAATTTAGGGGGAACGGCAAAAGTATGCACGCTTCTTTATGAAGAAAGCGCGAACGCAAAAGTGGATTTTGCGGCGGACACTTCCATGGAGTGGGAAGTTTAACGGAGGAAGAGGGACTCGAACCCCCAAGCCTGACGGCGGCGGTTTTCAAGACCGCTGACTTACCAATTAGCCTATTCCTCCCCAAAACAAAGGCCCCGGAAAACCAGAGCCTTTGAAATGGTTCCGGGCAGAATTGAACTGCCGACACGAGGATTTTCAGTCCTCTGCTCTACCAACTGAGCTACAGAACCTTTTAGATAGGCCAAAATTAATTCTTTCTGTGGATATTGTCAAGGGACTTTGGGTGAATTTTTGCCGTAAACTAAAATTTAACGCGAAAATTCATTCGCTGAGAGGGATTTTCGTCTAGATTACAACTGGGATTCGTTGGGCACTCTGGAGATTTTATGAAACTACGGTTGTTGACTGTCTTGTCTTTGGCGGTATTCTTTTTGCTGGCGTGCTCAGACGACCCTTCGCTTGTAGACGAAGAGGAAGCGCTTTCTTCCGCATCGAAAGATCTTGTGGAAACCGAAAATTCGTCAAACTCGTTAAACGGAGAATCGGGCTCTTCGAACGTTTTCGTTTTTGTCAGTTCCAGCTCGGAGGCGAGAAGTTCTAGCAGCGAGGAAGTTTGCGTTCCGCATTTTGTCGGCAAATCCGCATTGACAATCAATGAAATCATGCCGGGAAATTTGAACTGGAAGGATGATCTTGGAAAAGATCCCGGTTGGGTGGAGCTCTACAATTCAAGCTCCGAGCCGCTTGCTCTCGACGGTTATGCGTTGGTGGAAAAAACGTCCCGTCCGCGCAAGTGGGTCTTTGAACACGATACGGTTCCGGCAAAAGGCTATCGCATTGTCTTTGCGTCAAAACGCGATTTGGCCACTCCAATTTCGGCGGAAGATGTGGATTCGTTGCATTTCCGGACGCATACGAACTGGAAACTCGAAGACGAAGGTGGGAACGTTTATTTAGTCGGGGAAGATTGCGGCATTGTGGATTCGGCGTCTTATCCGGCGTTGGCGTCTGGAATCAGCTGGGGAAAGACGGCTTCGGGATGGATGTATTTTGCAAAGCCGACTCCAGAAGCGGACAATTCAGAAAGTCAGGGTTCCAAGGGGTTCTCGGCGGTTCCCGTTTTTGGGCAAAGTGGCGGATTTTACAAAGATTCTGTGGTGTTGACTCCGCCGGTTGCAGAAGGTGGCGCCGTTGTCCGCTGCACGTTTGACGGCTCCGAACCCACGGCTTCGACGCCGGAAATGACGGATGTCCGGGTTTTGAAATCGAGTGCGGTTGTCCGTTGCGCGACATTCCAAGACGGTCTCATCACCCAAAAAATGGCGACCAATACGTATTTCGTTGACGAAACAGTGAATATGCCCGTGGTGGCGGTGAGCGTGGATTCCGGATTTTTTAAAAACCACTATATCAAAGTTTCTTGTTCAAAACCTAAATACTGCCCATCGGGACTTTACGAAGACGTGGAGTATCCGGTGCACGTGGAATATTTTGCCAATGGCAGCGCCAGTACGGAGAAGGCTTGGGAAATCGACGCCGGCATTTCGCTGATGGGAAATTACAGCCGCATGGAAGATAAAAAATCCGTGGCGATTGTCATTCGTGAAGAATATCAGGACGGCTGGCTCAAATATCCGCTGTTCGAAACGCGCAAAGACAAGAACAGCAAGTTCAAAGCGTTCAATCTGCGAAACAATGGAAACCGTTTTGTGAGCGATTACATCGAAGACGCCATGGGAGGTGCAATCCTCGAAGGGAGCGGTGTCGATTATCAACGCAGCCGTCAAGTCGTCGTTTTTTACAATGGCAGGTATTGGGGCATTCACGATATGCGGGAACGTTTCAACAAGAATTATGTGGAAACCAATTACGGTGTCGAGGCTTCATCGGTAAATCTGGTGAAGCATTTGGGGCGCACCATCACCGCATCAAATGGAACCGTTGATGAATACAAGGCGTTGCTCTCGTTTGTCGCTTCGCACGATTTTTCGGGAGAAAACAATGCCGACTATGAACTGGTCAAAAGTTCAATAGATTTGGCGAACTTCGCCGATTATATGGCGATGGAAATTTATTCGCACAATGGGGACTGGCCAAACAACAACGTCCGCGCTTGGAGAAGTCCGGGCAGAAAATGGAAGTTCATGGTTTACGATTTGGATCACGGTTACGACTGGACCTGGTCTGTCAATGGTTTTGGCGAAAGCACGAATATGTTTGACTGGATTCAGCAGGGCGGAGTCTCTTCGGGCGGCTGCTACCAGAAAGCGGATGAAGAATGTTTCCACACCTTTTACGTCAAGTTGATTAAAAATCCGGATTTCAAACGGTTGTTCATCAACCGCTCTGCCGTGATGCTTCAAAATTATTTGAATGCAGGCAAAGTAACGGAAACAGTCGATGCGATGGCGGCTACGCTCGATGCGGACGATATGGCCCGTGATTTGAAAAAATTCAAACAAACCGAACGTTATTACACAAATTCTTGTGGCGGAGGATTCAGCAAATCCGGCTCTTGCCTGAAATCGTGGGCGCAAGACCGCGACGCGGTCGTTTGGAGGGAATACGAAGAGGAATTTGGGCTGTCGGGAAAAATCCAGGCGACAATTTCGGCTGTTGGCGAAGGTTACGTGAAAATGGAAGGCGCCCTTTTGCCGAATACGGCGACTTATACGGGAACTTTTTTCGCTGGAAACGCCATGGAACTGGAAGCGATTCCCCTGGGAACGGCAAAATTCATCCGTTGGGAAGATGGTTCGACAGAAAATCCCCGCATTGTGAATCCTTCAGATGGGGATGTTTTCTCGGCGGTATTCGAATAAGCGGAGCCGTGCCCGAAATTTCCGAAATCCCGGCGAAAATTTTCTAGATTCGGAGCATGATTTCTCCGGTGCGAAAAATGTTCGACGACATTTCCAAAAGCTATGACTTTTTGAATCATGCGTTGAGCTGCTTTCAGGATATCTTTTGGCGAAAAGCCTGTTGCTGGGAATTGAAACGGCTTCGTCCGGGGAAACGGCTTCTGGACCTTTGTGGGGGAACCGGAGATTTTGCCGTAGAATATGAACGTATCGTGGGAACGCCGGAAAAGGCGATTCTCGGCGATTTTTCATTCGGCATGTTGAAACATTCCAAGGGAAAGAAAACGTCGGCAAAGCCTGTGCAACTCGATGCCATGCAAATGCCGTTTTCCGATGAATCGTTTGATGTTGTCTTGAACGGTTTTGGAATGCGGAATTTGCCGGATGCCGAAGCCGGATTGCGCGAATCCTCTCGCGTTTTGACAAGTGGCGGATATTTGATGGTCCTTGAATTTTTTTCGCCGCGGAACGCGTTCAATACGTTCTTTTACCGAAAATTGGCGCCGCTTTTCATCCCGGTTGTCGGGGCTTTCTTCAGCGGAAAACGCTCCGCGTATGAATACCTGGTGAATTCCGTTCTCCGCTTTTTGCCGGTGGCGGATTTTGCGTCGTTGGCGGAACGCTGCGGATTTTCGGTAGTGTCGGTCAAACCCTGTTTCTTTGGCGTCGCTTACCGGGTCCTGCTGCAAAAAAAGGCTTGTGTATGAGTCACTTCTTGTTGGGCGTCACCGGGGCTTCTGGGGCGATTTATGCGGCACGGACGCTGTTTCACTTGCACCGCTTGGGGCATGCTGTCGATTTGATTGAAACTTCGACAGGAAAATCTGTCGCGGATTTTGAAGGCCAGTCGAAAGCGCTTTCTGCTGCGGATGCCGTTTGGAATGTTGACGATTTCTTCGCTCCCTGCGCGAGTGGAAGTTCTCCGTATGCGGGAATGGCCGTTGTGCCTTGCTCCATGGGAACTTTGGGTAAAATGGCTAACGGAATCGCCGACAATTTGTTGGTTCGGGCGGCAGATGTTTCTTTAAAGGAAAAACGTCCATTGGTCGTTGTTCCGCGGGAAATGCCCTATTCTTTCATCCATTTGAAAAATATGGAACGTTTGACGTTGGCCGGGGCGGTGATGGTTTCCGCTAGTCCGGGATTTTACGCCCATCCTCAGTCCATTGAAAATCTGGTGGATTCCGTTGTGGCAAAAATTCTTTGTCATTTGGGCGTTCCAAACAACATTGTCCCGGAATGGGGGAAGCATGCAGGCTCTTTCTAAAATTGTCGAATACGGGCATTTGGTGCGGTTCAGCCATTCGCTTTTCGCCATGCCGTTTGCGCTGGGGGCCATGTGGGTTGCGGCGGATGGGTTCCGCGGCATGGATGCGTTGGAAATCGCAAAGCTCGTGCTGTTGATTGTCTGCTGCATGGTGACGGCGCGGAACAGTTCCATGTCGTTCAACCGCCTTGTCGACGCCAAATTCGATGCCGAAAATCCGCGAACGGCGAAGCGCCATTTGGTGACGGGAAAACTTTCGAAAACGTCCGTTATCGTTTTTATCGCCATCAATGCGGCTCTTTTTTGCGCGTTCGCCTGGCTCTTGAATCCGCTTGCGGGAATTTGTGCGTTTCCGGTTCTTTGCGCATTGGCGTTTTACTCTTATTGGAAGCGTTTTTCGTGGCTTTGTCATTGGTATTTGGGTTTTGCCATTGGAATGAGCCCTTTGGGCGCGTGGATTGCCGTTCGGGGTGAATTTGCGGTGTTCCCGATTTTTTTGATGCTCATTTTGACGCTTTGGATGGGTGGGTTTGACATCATCTATGCAACGCAAGATGAAGAAATTGACAAACGATCCGGGTTGCATTCTGTGCCCGCTCGATTTGGCCGCAAAACGGCGCTGAAAATCGCTTTGGGAAGTCATTTGGCGATGCTTCTTTTGTGTGTCGTTTTTGGAGTTTATTGGCAAATGGGAATCGCCTGGTGGAGCGTCTTCGCTTTGATGGCGGCGGCAATCGTTTATATTCATCTGTTTCGGAAATCGGATTCGCTCGATGCGATGAATCGGGATTTCTTTTTGGCGAATGTAGGAGTGAGCGTCCTTGTGATGGTTGGTCTTGTCGTTTGGATTTTTTTAGGAGGCTCGGTTGATGCGCTCGGATGATAAACGCAAAGTGTGTCAACGGACGGCGTGCTGGATAGCCGTGCTAAGCCTGATGAATGTTTTGGGCGCTGAATTTGGGTTTCTTTCCGAGGCGTTTGCAGACAAAGCGTTGACTGTTTTGATTGTCCTTTTGGCTGCGTCGTTGGCGGGGAGCTTTTACTTCAAGAATCGGAAAAAGTGATATTTCGGGAGGGGACCGGGATATATTTAAAAACGACAGTTTGGACAAGCTTTTGCTTGTTTTATAAGCTATATTTTTCACGGACATAGCTCGCCAAGCGGTTGGCGGGCGATAGATTTGAAGAGTTTTTGCTCTTGTTCTCCAGTTCGAAATCTCGACAATTTCAAACCCAAGAGAGAATAAGGCGAACGCTCACGTTTGTTGTGCGCAATCCACAATAACAGTTTTCCGTATACAATATGGTGTATGGAGTGGCTGCCTTTGGGACGTGAGTCGTTTGTGTTTATTTCTGGGTAGGCAGTCGAGAGCCTCGAACTGGATAGACACATCGACTTACGTCCTTTTTTGCCGATAGTGTCGCAGGGGCGATTCTCGCATTCAGTGAGGATTTATGACTGCGTCTTTCTCCGTGAAGCGAAATGGCAGGGTTTACACGCCTAGTTTTCTTGTCAAAATTATTTTGAATTTTGGTGGTTACCGCGGACAGAATGTTTTGCAAAAACATGTGATGGACAACAGTTGCGGAGACGGGGCCTTTCTGGTGGAAATTGTACGAAGGTATTGTATCGCTTCCTATGGCAGATTGGGGCAAGAACTTAGAGAAGATTTGGGCACTTTTATCCATGGAATAGAAATAGATTCAGAAGAATGTGAAAAAACGAGACGCAATTTGGATGCGGCGGTCAGAGAGTTCGGCATCGGTTCCGTGGATTGGGATGTTCGGTGCGCGGATACGCTTTCCTGCTTTGCGGATTATCAGTCGAAAATGGATTTTGTTTTTGGCAATCCACCCTATGTACGCATTCATCATTTGGCTGTTGTGAATGATGTGAAAAAATTTTCCTTTTCCCGAAAAGGAATGACTGATTTGTTTATTGCGTTTTTTGAAATCGGTTTCGATATGTTGTCGGATAATGGAACGATGGCTTTGATTACTCCCAGTTCATGGTTGAACAGTGCCAGTGGAGAAAATTTGCGGGCGTATATACGGAAAAGCGGATGCTTGGATGGGTTTATGGATTTGGAACATTTTCAGCCATTCGAGGCGATGACATATACGATTGTTTCAAGATTCGTCAATAAGAAAAGAATGCGAAAAATTGAGTATTTCACATTATCCGGAAAAGAGAAACCGAAATTTGTCGATAATCTTTTTTTGGAGGATATGGAAATTGGTGGCTGCTTTTATTTGGCGAAAAGGGATGAGCTGTGCGAGTTGCGAAAAATTCTTGAAAATTCAAAGCAATCAAACATTCAAGTAAAAAATGGATTTGCCACATTGGCAGACAAATTATTCATCCTCCCTGTAGATTGCGAAAACAAATTGGATCTTATTAAAGCTTCTACGGGAAAATGGAAACAGTGCATTTTTCCCTATGATCCCAAAGGGCGACCGATTCCTTTTGAAAATTTGGGAGAAAAAACTAAAAAGTATTTCTTGGAACATAGAAATGAATTTTCGACCCATGGGGATGGCGATTGGTATTTGTTCGGCAGATCTCAAGGACTAAAAGATGTGTGTAAGGATAAGATTGCCATTAATTCCATTGTCAAGGATGTTGCTTCGGTAAAGTTGAATTTTGTGCCTAAAGGAAAAGGCGTATACGGAGGGCTTTATATTATTGGGATGAACTCGTTTGAAGAAATTCGAAATGTGGTATGTTGTGATGAATTTTTCCGTTATGTAAAGGCCTTGAAAAAGTATAAGAGCGGCGGCTATTACACTTTTTCATCCAAGGATTTGCAAAAGTATTTGACGTTCAAGTTGGGGGACTGATTGTGAATAATCGTGAATTTTTGAATGTGGTAGCCGATTCTTTTAAAAAATTTTTGGAGTCGGGTTCCCGCAGCAATGAAAAACTAAAAGTTTTACATGGGGCTATCGCGAAGGATATTTCTGATAAATTAAACCGTTTTTCTGGTCTTTCAAAAACTTCGGGGCGTTTTCGGGTTTCCTCTTTGGGATTTGGTGATGGAAAAGAATCTGATATACAAGGTCGTTATATCGATAAAAAAGTGGATATTACGATTATTAATAAAGTAAGCAAAATAGCTATCGCCGGAATTGCGGTCAAGTTCGTGATGCAAAACTATTCCCAGAATTCAAACAACTATTTTGAAAGTATGCTGGGCGAAACGGCGAATATCCGTTGTAAGGGAATTCCATATTTTCAGATATTCATCATTCCCGACAAAGTTCCTTATTATGACAAGGAGGGGAATGTTCAAAAATGGGAGAATTTTTCGGAAACCAATTCACGTAAAAATGAAATATTGGCTTTTGATAATCCCGATTGTTATCTCCATACGCCTAATAAAACGTTATTGTTTGTGGTTCATATTCCCGAATTGGATGAGCGGATTTCGACAAAGAAAGATTATGTCCGAGGTTATTTCAACCGGAAAGGGTTGATGCTCAAGGAAACTGCGATGCCGTATAATACATTGCGTTGTTTACAGGAATCTTCGATAATCTTTAACGATTATGAACAGTTCATTGATAAAATTTGCCATTCCGTTTTGGCGATATGAACTTCCTTATATTTCCAAGTCGCCAGTGTATCGTGAAAGAAGATTCCCCGATTTTGTACAAAATAAGAGACTTCCATCGTCGTTGATGTCGAGGATGGTCCCTTCGATGGATTCGTCGCCGTCGACAATTTTTGCCGGATGCCCCAGGAACTTGTCCATTTTGCGCCATTCTTCGATCCAAGGAGTGATTCCGCAGCGCAGCGTAATTTCGAATGCATTTTTCAAAGATTCGACAATTTGCTGGAGCAAGATTTCACGATTCAGTTTTTTTCCTAGGCAAATCTTTAAACTGGTGACAGGCCTTTCGATGCTTTGAAAATCAACTTCATCGGCGTTCACGTCAATTCCGATGCCGACCGTGAGCAATTTTTGATTTTCTTTGCAGAGAATTTCGGAAACCATTCCACAAAGTTTTTTCTTTTCAAATAAAATGTCATTTGGCCATTTGACGCTGGAATCGACGCCTATCTGGTGAAATAGTTGTGAAAGGGAAATCGCCGTGATTTGCATCAGCTGAGGGTATTCGCGAATTTGAAATCCATTGAGCGGATACAGAATGTTGAAGTAAAGGTTTTTTCCGTGGGGCGAAATCCAAACGCGGTCGTGTCTGCCGCGTCCGCTGGTTTGGGAGTCGGCGACAATGATGTCCCCGGCGGAAAGGTTTTGCAAGTGCTCTTTGCTGTAGCGGTGCGTACTTTCGAGTTCTGGAAAAAGAAGTGCCGGTTGCCCATCAAATCCTTGGATTTTCCATTCGGCAAATGGGCGCTCTGCAGAGAAAAGATTGTCCATGTTTCAAAAAATAAGAAGTGGAAGCGGTGAAGTTCAAAAATTTGAAAAAGAGAGGCCCTGAAAAAGGGTCGGGTTGAAAAGGAGTTTGTAAACGTCCTTGTGATGAAAACGGCGCGGAAGTTGATCTCAATCGCTTCGGGAGCAGGAATGCAAATGGCGAGGAAATCCAGAAAAAGCAGACGTGGAATTTTCTGGATTTTCAAAAGGCCATATCAAAATCCGATGAACGGAATCTGATCCGGGCGTTCCAATTCGTAAACGGCTTTTAAAAAGAGCGTGTCCTGTGTGCCATCGTAAAGTTTGAATTCGTCCAAAATGCCGTTCAAACGGGAATCTCCGAGGATAAATGTTTCCAAATTGCCAAAGCCATCCGAAAGTTCAAAATCGGTATCGTGTAAAACGTTGCCGTCTAACAGGACGCTGATGTGTTGTCCGCGGATGAGCATCGCCAATTGATGCCATTTGCCATCGAGAATTTTGGCAGAACCGTAGATGGTTGTGTCTGAAATGACAGTCGTGTCGGCCTCCACAAACAATTGGATTCCAACGGATTGGTGTTGATTTAATGGCGTTTGACGGATGGAAAATCCGACGGAATCCCGCATCGCTGAAAAAATGACGATGTCGGTATCATTTCCAAATGCGCCCTTTTCCAATTTCAACCAAAAAGACAGCGCCATGTTTCCTTTGGAAAAAAGAGAAATTCCGGAAACGGTGTCTGGGGAAATGCCGCCGGAAAATTCTTTTGCCTGAGCCAAAATGCCGTTTGCGTCTAGAGAATCCCAATGGAGTGCGAATCGGATGGGCCCCTGGAATGGAATGCCGTTGTCGACGGGCATCCGGTAAAGCGTTTGCGAAGTGGATTTGCTGAAATCCAATCGGGGGAAGATGGCGGCATACAGCGAAGAATCTGCGTTTGAATGTACTTTCTGAATGGGCAGCGCAAATCCGCGGTGGTCAAAAATAAGAGGGGACTCTTCGTTTCCGGGAAGCCAAACGGGGAAGGGAACGGAATCAATTTCAAATGGAAGTTTGGATTGCAGAGAATCCGGCAATGTTCGGCTTAAGACCGTTTTCGAAGCGATGGAAGCGCTGGCGTTTGCCATGTAGGCGGTTCCGCTTTTAAAATTCCAATGGACGGGAACCGTTTCCTTTTTGCCGTTTCTGAAAATGGAAATGCTTTCGTACAGGGATTCGGGAAGATTTTTCAGTGGAGAAATTCCGGATTCCATATCGGCTGCGGAAATTTGCGCGCATAAAAAAGTTCCTTCGACGCAAATTGTATCAAAGGCGTTTAAGGAAAGCGAAGAAATGTCAAAACTGATTTTTGCCACGTCCGAGATGGTGACCGCTTCTGTGAAAATCGTATCGTTTGAAATTTTCTCCTGTTCTGTCGAAAAAAAGGTGCGCGCCATTTGACTGGAATCTTCGGTTTCAAACAAAAGAATGTAGTCGCCGTTTTCAACATGCAAATGATAAGAGCCGTTTTCGTCAGAAACGGCAAACGCCAAAACGGAATCTTTTGTGGCGATGTGATGTGCGTCGACGGCGTAAACGGCTGTTTTTGCGGACGGAGTTCCTCTCTGCGTCAAAACGGTTCCCGCGACGGTTTTTCCGGATTCCGTTTCGCTTAAAACGCCGGCATGTTCCGTTTCACTGCAGGCGCACAGCGCCCAGACGCTCCCAATAAAAAGTTTCGCCCAAATCTTCATGACTTGCCCTCCGCATCGAGATTCGAGAATAGATGGATGTTCATGTGGTAAACGCTGTCGGAATTTTCCTTGTCTTCGGCGATAATCTTCCTTGCGCGGGATTTGAATTCTTGCAATTCCGCTTCCAATTTTTTATAGGCTTCTTTTGAAAGGCTGAAAACAAAGGTGCTTGCCACATGCGGATTTTTTCCGGGATGGAGCAGCGCTTTTTTGGAAAGTTCAAAACATTGCAGCTGGTATTCGCGGACAAGTTCTTCGTTGTTGTAAGGACCGCTTGAAACGGAATCTTTTGTCGGTTTCCAAAAGCCGTTTTCATTTTTCCGGATAAGTCCAAGTCTTTGCAGCAAGGCGATGGATTCTGCCAGTTTTCCGATAGAAACTTTTGGCGAAAGCCGTCTGGCGAGGAGAGATAGGTTGTCCCCGACATCTAGAACGTCCAATGCGGCGAATACGGCGCTGTGATACCATTCGGCGTAATATTCGTAAGAATCGGAATGGAGAATGGTCTGCGGCTGCGGATTCAGGTGTAAAAGTTCTTCCATCGCGCTTTTGCGGTCTGTATCCGATTTTGCTTGATCCCATTTGACAAGAAGTTCAAAGTAGCGGGCCTCTTTGCGGTCAAGTTCCAAAACTTCGATGAATTTTCGGACCATGCGGGGGGAAACTTTTTTTCCGCGGAGAACATCGGCAAAGTAGCTGCGCGTTTTGGGGAGCCCAAGGCGGTTGCAGATTTCTGTCCGGCTGAATTCGGGCTCTACGGCGGCGCGGGCGCTCTGGTATTCGCCAAGGAATTTCCGGAAATGCGTATATTGAAAAATGTCGGCGTATTTTTTCACAGATATCAATATAAATAAAGTTTTCCGCAAAATTGAGAACGTTCTTAAAGAAGGCGAAAAAATCAGATTTGGGTGGGATTGTCATTTTTGACAGAAAAAACGAGTTAAATTTGGGGTATGAGTCATCATGGTTTTCGCATTTTGCACACATCGGATTGGCATTTGGGGAATTCTCTGCACGAACATTCCCGCCTTGACGAATACAAATTCTTTTTGGACTGGTTGAAGTCCGCCATCGTCGACAACGAAGTGGACGCGCTTCTTGTTTCCGGGGACGTTTTTGACACGGGATCGCCCAGCAACGCGGCCCAAGAACTTTATTACTCTTTTTTGACAAGTCTTTACGGAACTTGCTGTAAAAATGTCGTTGTGACGGCAGGAAATCACGATTCGCCTGCGACTTTGAATGTTTCCAGATCCGTTTTGGAGCTTTTGCATGTGCATGTGGTGGCGACGCCGGATGCCGAATCGGATTTTTCAAATGAAATCTTGCTTTTGCCCAGTGCGGAAAATCCGGAACTTATCGTTTGCGCGGTGCCTTTTCTCCGCGACAGGGCTTTACAGAAAAGTCTTGGAAACAGCGAATCCGTAACGGGAGAAACTTTTGTCCGCAATGGGACTCGGGCTCATTTCGAAATTTTAAAAGAGCGGCTCCGGAAGCTCCGCGAAGAAATGGGAAAGAATTTACCCGTAGCCGCCATGGCGCATCTGTTCGCCGCCGGTTCAAAACTCTCTGAAAATGCGAACGAAACTGAATTCGCCATCGTTGGAAATTTGGAAAACGTCCATTCAGACATCTTTTCTTCGATATTCGATTATGTTGCGCTGGGACACATTCATCGACAGCAAAAAGTGGGCGGTGAAAGCCGCATCCGTTATTCCGGATCGCCGCTCCCCATGGGATTTGACGAAGCGGTCAACGAAAATGTTGTTCTGCTGGTGGATTTTGAAAATGGAAGTGCGCCCGTTGTCAGGCCGCTTGGCGTGCCGCGAAAGCGCAAATGGGTGACTATTTCCGGAGACAGTCTGGAAAAAATCCGTCAAGAGGTCGTTACTTTGGGACAAAAGTCGCCGGGAGCCTGGGTGCGCGTCCGCTTTACAGGAGCGGGAAGTGTCGGCAATATTCGGCTACTTCTCGCCGAGGACTTTGAAAAAGCGGGGCTTGAACTGGTTTATGCAGAATATGTGGCGCGGACGGACAATTCCCAATCGGGAATCCGCGAAGAAAAAGATCTTTCTGAATTGTCGCCGGAACAAGTTTTTGAAAATCGTTTGGACACTGAAGAATCTTTGGAAAAGGATCCCGAATTGAAGGCGCGAGTTTTTTCCGCGTTTGAAGAAATCTTGAATCAGATTCAAAATAATCAGGGGAACGTATGAAAATCATCTCGCTTCATTTCAAAAACATCAATTCCCTGGCTGGAGAATGGAAAATCCGTTTTGACGATCCCGCTTTTTTGCACGGGCACTTGTTCGCCATTTCTGGTCCGACGGGTTCCGGAAAAACTTCTGTCTTGGATGCGATATCCCTTGCGCTTTACGGAAAAACGCCGCGTCAGGAAAACGCCTCGGACAGGCAGGGAACAAGAAATTCCGGTCCGGAATTGGTGATGACGATGGGAACGGGAATGTCTTTTTCCGAGGTGGAATTTGAATCGAACGGTCTCCGCTATCTGTCTTCTTGGAAAGTGCACCGTAGCCGGAATTCCCCGGATGGAGAGCTCCAGCCGGTGGAAAGAAAAATCCTGTATTTTGAAAATGGCGAATTTGTTCCCCGTGATGAAACAACGAAAAAGAGTGATGTCAACCGGAAAATCGAAGAATTGATCGGTTTGGATTTTAAACAATTCATGCGCGCGGTGATGCTGCCTCAAGGCGGTTTTGACAGCTTCCTCAAAAGCAATCAAAATGAAAAAGCGGCGATTCTTGAAAAACTTTCCGGGCAGGAAATTTATCGGAAAATATCCAAGGCGGTTTTTGAACGCAACAAGGAAGAAAAAAATCGTCTGGATAATATTCAAGAGCGTTTGAACGGGTTGCGTTTGATGCCGGAAAACGAATCGTCCGCATTGAAGTCACGGATTTCCTGCGCACAAAAGACAAAAACGGAAAAAGAGCAGGAACTGAAAAGAAGTGAACAAGCGAAAACCATTTTGGAAAATGTCGACCGGCTTGAAAAAACGTGTCAGGATCTTCGAAATAAAGTAAACGTCCTTTCTGAAAAAGATCGCAGCTTTGTTTCGTTGCAGGCGAGTTTGAACCGTTCCGATAAAGCCAAAAATCTGGTTCCTGCGTGGCAACAGTTGGAACAGAGCCGTCGGGGTTGTCAAGAAAAAGAGCGGCAAAAGAAAGAATTGCAAAAGCAAATTCCAGAAGAAGAGTCGCTCTGTCAAAATGTTTCGGCTGAATTGGAAAACAAGAACAAAGAAAGAGAAAACCTCCGTTCGGAAGACCGGGCGCGGGATGGATTGCGCGATAAAGTTTCCCAATTAGATGGAGATGTTTTGCATCAACAGCAAAATGTCGAAGAACAAAGACAAAAGATAGAAGAGCGGAAAAGACGCATTGGGGAAATAGACGAAGCCATTGAAAAACAAAAAAATAGCCGTGCGGACTTTGAAAAAAAATTGGAAAAGTGTGAAAATTACAAACAGGCTCATTCCACGCACGACAGATTGGAAGTCGACCAGGCGATTGTTTCTGAAATTTTGAACAGCTTGGAATTGGCGAAAAATGATGTCGCCAAAGCGAAGCTGTCGCTTGCGAGCGCAAAAACGGCAGAGCAAAAAGCGGCGAATTTCAGACGGGAAAAGTGTGTTGAATTCAACCGCATCCGGGATGAACGGGAAAAAAGTTTTTCAAATGATATCAATCGGATTGCCGTGATGGTGCAAGCGGCGTTGTCAGAGGGGGAACTTTGTCCGGTTTGCGGAAATCCGTTCCATGCGAAAGCCTCTTGCAAAGAATTTTCGGCAGGGGATATCGGGGGCGCGGCGAATCGGTTGAAAAAATTGCAGGATCAATTTGAAAAAGCTCAGATGGAAGCGGAACGGGCTGACCGCGACTTCGAACTGGCGGAAAACAATGTCAAAATTTCCCAAAAAGAGGTTGATGATAGGGAAAAAGCCAAAGAAAAATGTTTTCAAAAAGCCTGGGAAAAGTTGGAACGATATGGCTTTGTCGCTTCGGATTTGGAAAATCCTCAGAATCTTCAAGAAAAAATTCGCAATTGGGCTGATTTGTGGAAGCGGTGCTTGCAAAGCATCGACAATTACAAGCAACAAATGGCTCTTTGCGATGTGGAAATAAAGAATTTGCAGGAAAACAAAAATGACATTTTGCGAGATCTGGATGTCGTTGAAAAAGATTTAAATGCGCAAAAAGAAAAAATCCAGAAGATTTCTGCAGAAAGGCAAAGGCTCTTCGGTTCAAAAAAAGTGGCGGAAGACAGGAATGAGTGGCAGTCGAAAATAGAGACCGTATCCGTTGAATGTGAATCGCTTTCGCAGAGAAAAGTGCAAAGCGAAAAGAAATTAACGGAGTTGCGGACAATGTTGGAGTCCATTTCTGCGCAATTGGATTCTGAACGGCGCAATAAAGCTCGCCTTGAATGCGAACTTTTGTCAAAGCTCCGCGAAAACGGTTTCGCTTCAGAAGAGGATATGCTGAACTCGCGGATTTCAGATGCGGAGCGTGCAGAGTCTCAGGCAAGAATTGATCAGGTGAAACAAGATCTTTTGACGCAGTCTGGGCAATTGCAGCAAGCGGAATCGCAACTGAAAGATTGGCGTTCTCAGGAAATCGGTCATGAAACGCTTCAGACCATTCAATCGAAAATAGAAACCCTTTCTGTTGAAGTGGAAAAACTTTCGGCTGAAATTCAAGAGAATCAGCAAAAGTCCACGGAAAATGATGTACAAAAAAGGGAATATGAAAGAGTCCTGTTGGGAAAAAAGGATCAAGAGGAAAAAATCAAAATTTGGGGAACGTTGGACAGCTTGATTGGCAGTGCCGATGGGCAAAAATTTGTGAAATTTGTTCAACGGCTGACTCTCAATCAGTTGATTGTCGCGGCGAATCGGCATTTGCAGGGGTTGGATCCGCGCTATAAAATTGAAATAGACAAGGAATCGGGATTGAACCTTTCGCTTTATGATGCGGAATGCGGGGCAGCCCGATTGGCGTCGAATCTTTCGGGCGGCGAATCGTTCTTGGTGAGCCTTTCGTTAGCTCTCGGGCTTTCTTCTTTGGCCAGCCGTAAAGTGCAAATCGATACGCTGTTCTTGGACGAAGGCTTTGGCTCGTTGGATGAGCATAAGTTGCAAAAGGCGATTGATGTTTTGAGAAATTTGGGCGAGCGCGGGGATAAACTCGTTGGAGTCATTTCTCATGTCAACCGTTTGAAAGAAGAAATTCCCAATCATTTGGAAATCATTCCTTCGGGCAATGGCCGCAGCATCGTTCAAGGGCCTGGTGTCGTCAAAACAGATGGCGTTGCATAGTTCGTTGGCGGGAAATTGCCATTCTGAAAAGCGGAATGTCCGAGAATCCTTTGCAAACTTTTGTTTGTAACGGGATTTTTCACCCCGTGGAACGGCTCCCTGATGGGTTTTAACGCTTTGCTCCAGAATGGCTTTTGCCTGGGAATCTCTTTTTTGCAAAAATGTCAAAATTTGTCATGGCGAAACTGTTTAATCGATAAAATTCTTCAACAAAACGGGTTGAACCCTTGCCGGGAAAGTCGGGCGTGCTTATATTCTAAAAGGCGTTGCCCGGCGGAAATCTCCGCCAAATCCGTTCAATGGCAATATTCGTATATCGAGACAAGTAGGAGGAAATCGGGTGAAAAAACTCTTTTTGGGAGTCCTTTTGGGGGCTGTCGCCGCACTAGCTGCGGAAACTTTTGGAGGAATCGGACTTGCCGTTTGTGCTGCGGAATGTGGCGCAGAAGTTCTTGATGTTGTTCACGGCGCTTCCGCGGACCGGGCGGCGATTCGGGTCGGGGATTGTTTGGTTTCGGCAAATGGAATTTCACTCAAAGGAAAATCGTTGAAGAGCCTGGTGGAACTGTTGCGCGGCAAGGACGGAGAACTTTTGCATTTGGAAATTTTGCGCGGAAACGTTTTGACGAAGAAAAGCGTTCGCCGAGAAACGCTTTTGGCGAGAACAAATGCGGATACATCTGGAAAGGTCGAAGAGACTTTTTTGGAAAATGGGCGTTTTCTGGATGAAATCGCTTTGCCGGAATACAATGCGACTGTTTATGCCGTGGCAAAATCTTTTCCGGATGAATTGGTCCAGTTTCAACCATTTCAAATGTTCAATCGAAACTGGATTTCGTTCGCCTGGAGTGTTCCCGGAACGTTGACGTTCCGTTTGATTTCGGCAAAAGGGGAAAACCTCCGGACGTTGCGATTCAAAGCCGTTGCGGGAAAAAACGTCTTTGAATGGGACGGCGCACCGTATCCGCCCGGGAATTATTTTGCAAGAGTGGAAGGGAACGAAAAAATTCTTTATTTCAAAGGCACGTTGCCGTGAAATTTATTTTCGTGGACCTTCTGCTTTGTAACGCGAGATGACCGTTTCGTAAAAGTTGAACGTTTGCTTGGCGATGCTCTTCCAACTGAAAACGTCAATGGCGCGCTTCCGGCTCTCTTCGCCAAACTTTTTCGCCATTTCGGGATTGTCCAAAAGCGTGTTCAACTTTTCAGCGAGGGCATGCTGGAATTTTTCCGGATTTTTCGGTTCAAAATTGGTGGAGGAAGTCGCTTCCAATGGAACGAGGAATCCGGTTTTCCCTTCGACGATGATTTCCGGGATTCCGCCGACAGCGCTGCCGACAACGGGAGTCCCGCAGCTCATCGCTTCTAGGTTGATGATGCCGAATGGCTCGTAAAGGGATGGCGTGACAAAGGCGGTCGCATACGTGTATAGAACGCGCAAATCTTTGTGGTTCATCATTTCCTGAATCCAGAAAATGCCTTTTCGCGTTTGCTGCAACGATTGGATTTTGGATTCGCACTCTGCGGCCAATTCCTTTGTATCTGGAGCGCCGGCACACAGGACGATTTGAACATCGGGCCGGATATGCGGAATGGCTCCGATGAGCTGCGAAATGCCTTTTTGCCGTGTAATGCGGCCAACGAACAGAATGAACGGCTTTTCCGGATCGATGCCGAACTTTTCAAGAACGGTGGGTTCATACGTCGGGGTGTAAAAGTCGGGATCGATGCCATTGTAAATGACTTGTACGCGGTCTGCCGGGATGCCGTAAAGTTCCATTACATCGCGCTTCATTTCGTTTGAAACGGCAATCACACCATCGGCGGCTTCATAGGCGGTCCGCTCTATCCAAGAACTCATTTGATAACCGCCATTTCCCAATTGTTCCGCTTTCCAAGGACGGTGCGGTTCCAGGGAATGTGTAGTCAAAACGAGGGGGCATTCCAACAACTTGCTTGAAAGTACGCCGCCGAAGTGGCTATACCATGTGTGGCAATGGACAATGTCGACGTCTTGTAAACTTCCCATCCATTGCAAGTTGATGTCGAGAGGATTTAAAATTTTGGACATTCGGGCATCGGCGGGTTGGATGCCCAGTTTTGGGGAAAATCCGATTGCGTGTAAGTTCTTTTCGGTATCGTTCTGGCAGCCGAAAGCGCGCGCTTCGATTTCGCAGTGGGCGCGGAGTTCGCGGGAGAGAAACTGAACGTGGATGCCGGCACCGCCGTAGATGTCGGGAGGAAATTCATTGGTGAGAAGTGCGACTTTCATGGGTATAAATCTATGTTAATTTGATGGGGTGTGGGAGGTCTTTGAAAAAAATGGCGGCGAATGCCGTTTGGCGGAAAAGGGCCTGTCGGCAATGTGGATTTTATCCGGGCTTTTCCTTTAAAGACTGTAGAGGAAAAGTTCGCGCGATTTGGTGCGTGCGGATTATTCTTGAACGAGGGATTTTTTAAGGTTTGAAGAAAGAAAAAGTTTTTCTTCCAGTTCCGGCGAGGCTTTGGCGATGGCGGCTTTGATATCTGCCGAAAATTTGAACGAAGGAACTACCCTCTGTTCCAAATAGATGATTTCGCCTGTTTTCGGATTGCGGGCCGGCCGGGCTTTGCGCTCTTTATTTGCAAAGGTTCCAAATCCTCGAATCTCGATGGAATTGCCCTCGGCGAGGGTTTCTCCCACGAGATCCAAGAATTGTTCCACAACAACACGTACCTTGTTCTGGACGATGCCCGTTTCTCGGGTGACATCTTGAATCAAATCTTGTTTTGTTGCGTTGGCCATGTGTTAAATATAGGAACGTTGACTAAAAAAACTATTTTTGGAGCAAAAGCTTTTGCTTTTTTCGTCGTTTAGTTTTTGGCTATTCCGTGGACAAGTGTGGATTCATGTTGAAAAAAGAGTTTCAGTTTGCGAATATTCCGGTTTCCCCTTGTACGGTGCTCTCTCCGATGGCTGGAGTGACCGATGCGCCTTTTCGCCGGCTTTGTCGGGTGTTGTCCGGGAACCGGATTGGACTTCTGGTTTCGGAATTCGTGTCGACGGACGGGACTTCTCCCTTTGTGTTGAAAAATCGGAAACAATTGAACTTTTACCCGGAAGAACGCCCGTTTGGAATTCAAATTTTTGGAAGAAATCCGCTTCGGATGGCGGATGCCGCCCGCATTTTGGAATCTTTGAAGCCGGATTACATTGAAATCAATGCCGGATGCCCGGTGCCCAAAGTCGCAGGGAAAGGCGGCGGTGCGGGACTTTTGAAAGATTTGCCGCGGTTGCGTGAAATTTTGGCGGCGGTTCAAAAAGTTCTTTCGGTGCCGATGACTCTCAAATGCCGCGTGGGCTGGGATGAAAACAGCATCAATGTGATGGAAACGTTGAAAATCGCGGAGGGCGAAGGCGTTTCAATGTTGACTGTGCATGGGCGGACGCGCGTACAGGGTTACAATGGATTTGCAAATTGGAATTTAATCGGCGAAGTGGCCAGCGCGGCGAAGATTCCCGTTGTGGGAAATGGAGACGTTTCCAGTGTGCAGAATGCACTGGAACGGCTGGAACATTTTGGCGTGAAAGGCGTTTCTATCGGGCGGGGCGCTTTGCACAACCCGTGGTTGTTCGGAGAAATCGCAGACGCTTTGGAAGGAAAGTCGACACGGCAAATTTCGGTCCGGGAAGCGTGTGACGTGTTCCGGATTTATTTTGGATTTATGATGGAGGAGTCGACGTCGACGGAATTTGGCGCCTTGGGGCGTTTAAAACAGCTGGCGGCGCGCCTTTGCAAGGGATTTGAACCGGAATCGTCGGCTTTTCGGCAAAAAATTTTGACCAGCCGCAGCCCGGAAGAATTGTTCGATGAAGCGGAAAAATTCGCCGGATGGGCAACGGAAAATGGAATCCATTTTTATCCGGAACGGTTGGTGAATTTAAATGGACGTAAGGACGATTCCATTTCATTTGAACGCCAATTTAAAGGTTGATTCCCGTTTTGAAAAATGCGGTTTAAATAAGATTCTGTTCTTGAAATGTGGAACGATTTTTTTGGATATGACGGTTATCGATAACCATGGAGTGTCAAATGAATTTCAAAATCGGTCTGTTTTCGCTAACCTTCCTGTTCGCAGCTTTCCTATTTGCAGGTGAGGGAACTGTGAAGTCAAAAACTTTGGTCGTTTATTTTTCTCGGACAGGGGAAAATTACGCAGTCGGCAACATTTCTGAAGGGAATACGGCTGTTTTGGCCAAAATGATAGCGGAAAAAGTCTCTGCGGACCTTTTTGAAGTCAAACCGCAAAAAATATATCCTGAAGGATATCAGGAATGTACGGAAGTGGCGAAGGCGGAGCGCGAACAAAAGGCGCGGCCCGCATACAAAGGCGATGTGAATACGGCACCTTATGACACGGTGTTTGTCGGCTATCCCATCTGGTGGGGAGATGTGCCGATGGTGATGTATCATTTTTTAGAAAAGCATGATTTGAACGGAAAGGTTATCGTTCCCTTTTGCACACATGAAGGGAGCGGATCAAATGGGACTGCAACAATTATTCAGGAAATCTTTAAACAAGCCACGGTGAAGTCTCCACTGGAAATCCGTGGGGAAACAGCACAAAAAGCCCATGGAGATGCGGAAAAAGAAGTGGAGAACTTTTTGAAAACGCTGAATGGGGATTAAAGGTTTTCGGGCAGCGGATTTTTGCGGGGACGACCGCGTTTGCGTTTGACGGGAACTTCCGGGGAAAGCGCTGCGTCGCCAGAAAGGGGAGAATCCGCTTTGAACAGGGCGTTCAATGCGCTTGCCGGATTTTCTGCCGCGGCTTGTTGCTGCATTTTCAGCAGATTTGCCCGAGCAAGGGCTTCGGCTTTCGCTTTTTTGATGGCTGCCTGCTTGGCCAATTCCGCTTCGGAAATAATTTGCGTTTTGGCTGTGCCAAAAGTGGAACCGCCGAACGAACCGACAAGGACCCTGCCAGAACTTTGCCTGGGCGGGAGCGGCGCGGCGGTTTGCTTCACCGTGTTGACGATGGGTGTTGACGGGGGAGCTTTTGCCTGTCCGGGAACAAACAAGGCTTTTTTGTGCTGCATCTGTTTGTGTTGCGCTTGAACCGGGTGTGTCCCGTCAAAATCGGACATTTTCGGCATAGGACGGGAGGCGTAACGGGAAACATTGTTGCGATTTTTGTATTGTTCGGCGATTTGGCGCATTCTGGCTTGTTCCCTGGCCAGTTTCCGTGCGGCGCGTTCTTTTTTGGAAGGACGATATCGATCGCGCTTTTCTGGATCATACGGGTGCAGCGCAAGGATTTCTTCGTCGGAAAGACCGCGCAATTCAGGGGGAACTTCAATGATGGGGAGATTTTCTGGAATTTGATTCACCATTTTCGTTTTAATCTTGATTTTTTGAGAAACAAAAACGTTCGGACTCTATTTAATATAAAAAAATCTATTTGTCAAGACCTAGAAATTCTTGACGGATAGTTGTATTTTTTAGGCAAATGCTCCGATTTACACAAGAAATTTTACTTTCCCTCCGCGCCCGGGCGAATGAAGAAGAAGCGAAAGCGATGTCTAAAAGCATGCGGGACACTTTTGATTTTCTCGGCGTGAACGTTATTACCCGGCGTGAAGCCACGTATCCGATTTTTGACAAGAATCCGCCGAAAGACGGAGATGAACTGGCTGCGCGCGTTTCGGATATGTGGGGACAGCCCTATCGCGAAGTGCAATATGCTGCCTGTGATTATCTGTTCAAGCACAAAGCTTTGCTCGGCGGGCAACATCTCAATTTTTTGAAAATGCTCATCAAGACGCGCCCTTCGAACGATACCGTCGATACGATTGCGACTAGCGTTTTGGGAAATTTGGCGTGGAGAATCCCACCGATCCGCAAAAAAATCGCCACATGGATCCGCGACCCGAATATTTGGATTCGCCGCAGCGTGATTCTTTTTCAGTTGCGATACCGTGAACATACCGACTGGGATTTGCTCAAATCCTGCTGTTTGCATTGCGCCAAGGATGACAATTATTACATCCGGACGGGAATCGGGCGCGCCCTTTCCGAATATGCGCGGATAAAGCCGAATGAAGTACGCCACTTTGTCATGGACACGGAATTGCCTCCGCAGACTTCGCAAGAAGTACTCCGCAACATTTGATGGCTCTTTCCATTTTCCCGGCGGATGATTTGTCACATGCAGCCCATTCGCAACATTGCCATATTAGCTCACGTTGACGCTGGCAAAACGACTCTGTCGGAGCGTATCCTGTTCAATGCGGGTGAAGTGCGCCGTCCTGGCGATGTGGAAGACGGCTTGGCGACGATGGATTATTTGCCCGAAGAACGGGAACGCGGAATCACCATCGAAGCGGGTGTCGCCCACTTTGAATGGCGCGGTATTTGGTTCAATTTTATCGATACTCCGGGGCATGTGGATTTTGGCGCAGAAGTCGACATGGCTCTGTCTGCCGTGGACGGCGCGATTCTTGTCGTATCGGCGGCAGACGGCGTTGAAACGCAAACCCTTTCTGCCTGGAAAAAGCTCCGGGAAAAGGGAATCCGCACGTTGATTTTCATCAATAAACTGGATAATCCCGATGCTGTGCTGGACGACGTTTTGATTGAAGTCGAAGAACATTTGGGGTGCCGTCCCGTTTTGTTATCCATTCCGGAATATTCAAAAGAACCTTTCCGCGGAATCGCTTCTGAATTGGACGTGATAAGCGCGACCCGGCTTTACTTGGAAGATGGCCGCGAAGAACCCCGAAAAGTATCGGATCGGGATGATGCGCAAGGCGTTTTGCAGCGCACTTATGCAGAAGCGGTGGAAGCGGCTTCGGAATTTGACGATGAAATTCTTTCTCTCGCCATGGAGGGCGCGCCTGTTTCGCCGAAGGCGTTAATCCGCGGGCTTTCACGCCTGTGCGCTTCTGACAAGTATGCCCTTTGTTATGCGGGATCCGCCAAAGGGAACTTCGGAGTCCGCAGCCTGATGACGGGACTTTCGTTCTTTTTGCCGCCGCCCGAAATGCCGTCGGAAAACATTCTTGGAGAAGTGTTGCGGTTGCGGCATTTTCCCCAGTGGGGAGAAATTGCCATTTTCCGCAGCATGGCGAATTTGGATGCCGGGAATTTTCCGTTGGGCTTTGAATTTTTCCGGATGAAAGCCCAATCCCTGGAACCGGTTTCTTTCATTGTCCCTGGTGATATTTACGCTGTCCGCTCTGAAAAAAAACTGGCGCTGGGAAAGAAAATCTCTTTGGACGGCGAGGTCTTGGAAATGGCGGAGCCGTTGCTTGAAAATTACTCTCCGCTGTTGCAAACGCACGTGGAATGTGTGCGCCCGGACGATTTTCTCTCGGTCGAAAAAAGTTTGGGGATTTTGTCCCGGATGGATCCTTCCCTGCAAGTTTCTCCGCGGCCGGATGCCGGCGCTTGGGTTTTGCATACGGTGGGCGAGGTGCAGCTGGAAGTTGTTTTGGAAAGGCTCAAACGGGAATTTGGCTGTGAAATCCGGGCTGGAAATCCGGAAGTCCAATGGCAGGAACGCCTTTCAGAAAACCTCGCTCCGGTGGAAAATTCCTTTCAGGCGGGACCTTTCAAAGTGGAAATTTCCCTTGCGGCGCACCCGCTCCCGGAATCGGAAAAGGGCGTCCGTTTGGCAGAAGGATTTTTGGAAAACGCCAATCGGGAAGTTCTAGCGGGAATCCGCTCCGCGTTTTTGGAATGCGCTCAAGTCGGAATTTTAGGCAAGGGCTCTTTGGTGGGCGTTGAATTTGAAATAGAGCATTTTTCTTATACGGCGGGAACTCCCATTCCCATGATTAAAAAGGCCTGTTCGGATGCCGTGGAAAAACTGATTTCGCCTTCACGGGTCGTGCTGTTTGAACCGTATATGGAAATTTCTTTGGAATGCCCGGCGGAATTCGCAGGGCCTTTGACGGGCGATATTCAGTCGCGTGGCGGTAAAATCGTAGAAGTTGGCGGAAACGGCGTTTTGCACTTTTTCAAAGCGGAATTGCCACTGCGAAAATTGTTCGGCTATGCGACGGCGGTCCGCTCGGGCTGCAAGGGACGCGCCCAATATTCATTGAAACTTTTGGGCTATCGAAAATTTATAGAAGTTTAAAACGAAAACGCTGTGAGGTGTTAAATGCAATTCAAAGGGAAAGCTTTTTTAGCGGCGGCGATATTCTTCGGAATGTTCGGTTGTACGGAACAGAAAAAGGATTTGCCGAATGAAAGCGCTTCGCATTCGAAATCGATGATCGTTTTTTATTCGCAAAATGGTACGACGAAATCGGTGGCGCTGGAATTTCAAAAGAATACGGGGGCGACGATTTGGGAATTGCAAATGGAAAAGGCGTACCCTTCGACGTATGACAGTACTATTTCGGCGGTAAAAGCGGAACGGGAGGAAAAACGTTGGCCCAAATTGTTGAACGCGAACGTGGACATGGCGAATGTTGACACGCTTTATGTAGGGTATCCGATTATGTTCGGCACCTTTGCTCCGCCGATTTACACGTTTTTGGATTCGAACGATTTGAGTGGAAAGGTGGTTATCCCATTTTGCACTTATGGGAGCGGAGGAATGCAGGCGGCGGCGCGGGAATTGCAGGCGTTGGAACCGAATGCCCGCGTCGGAGAACCTTTTGGCATTTCGCACAAACGGGCTGAACAGGGAAAATTCCCCGAAGAAGTGACGTCTTTCTTGAAGAGAATTTTTGGCAAAACGGCTCCCGATACTGTCGCTTATTCAGAAGCGCGCCCGCTCAATGCGGCGGATTCAACCGTGTTTGCTTTGGCGACAAAAGATTATGCGTATTTGCATTTGGAACCCGTGCAGGTGTCGTCTCGAATTGCCTCGGAAACGAGTTACATCTTTTTTTGCCAAATGACAGGCCCGGATAAAAAGAAGTCTCGAGCGAAAGTGCACGTGCTTTGCCCAAAGTCAGAAGATGGCGGCGAACCGGAAATGCTTCGGGTGGACAGGGAGTAAATTGCTGTGATTCAAACCATTTTTCCGGTTTCCAATTCGTGCCGGAGATATTGGTAATTGTGACCGGCGCTTTGACAATAAAATCCGGTATCAAAATCGAGAATTTTCGTGTAAAGCTCTGAATTGAAAAATTCTGCCATGGCGTTTTCCATGTCCATGCCGTAATCGTCCATGAGGCTTAAAATCAAGTTTTTCATCAGAGCGTTGACGATGGATCTTTTTTCGCAGCTCACAGCGCGCCTCCATTTTGACGGCAAATCTGTTCTAGAATAGTCGGGTCGTTGGATTTGGAAATTTCGGATTCTAAATAGTCCAGACCTTTGAACCGTTTCAAATAGGCGAATGCCTGCTTGTGATTCAATGCGTGGCGGGTTGCGAAATCATCGATGCAATGCAATGTAAAATCGACTTTTTGAAGAATCTCGGAGTTCATATCAGTCCATGACGCAGCGAACGGAATAGGCGATTCCCTTGTTGTACTTTTCGAAACGCCAAGAATCTTGGCGAATGTTCAAAAGTTCTGCGCGGGCGTTGTCGTATTCATCTGCGGTCCAAAAAGTTTCGGTAGCGCCTTTGTCAAAATACGGGGAGCCGTAACCGTAATAGCGGAATCCCGCCAATTGGACATTTTGAATGCCTTTCTTCAAAAGGGATTTGAATTCTTTTTGAGAAGGCAAGTGCCAATGCGCGGGACAGGCGCTTTGCGCGGATTCCCAAGTGTAGAGGCGTCCGTATTTGTCGCAGTTGGCGTCATTGTCGCTGTAGCAGAAACTTGAAAATACGTAATAATCCAGATTGTCGGTCATCCAAACTTGATCTCCGACATGAGTCGTTTTGTAAAGCTTTTCTGCGCAGCGGAGAGTTTCTGTGCTTGCGTCGTATTGGCAAACGTGTTCTTCGGCGCAATGACATAGGAAAATGGCGGACAAGGCCAGCAAAGCGATGCGAATGGATTTTTTACGCGGCATAAGTTTCCCTCGCGATGGCTTTTTGATCGCAGCTCTTGTTGATGAAATAAACGGCCATGTTGGCGCTGACAAACGCCAAGTTCAACAGATAGATGAAGAAAACATAATTGTAGGCGTGCAAATAAAATTTGGCGCCGATGCCTGCCACGTAGCCGACGAGAATTAGCAAGTTGAATTTGAAACTCATGCCTTTTGCCGAGTGCACCCGGATGTTTTTGACTAGCGAAATGGGCCAGGATAGGCCAAAACAAATCAACATGGCGGCTTCTAAAAGTTCTTGCATTTGGACTCCTTTTTGGATGTTTTGCGTGGGCAATTTTAGTTATTCTCGTTTATAATTTCTAATATATAATTCGTATAGAACCTATAAGCTGTAGCTTATGAATTGGGAAAAGAACGATGGAACTGACACACCTCCGCTATTTTTTGGAAGTCGCCCGGACTCAACACATGACGCAAAGCGCCAAAAAACTTTGCATTGCGCAGCCGGCGCTTTCTCAGTCGATTCACAAATTGGAATCGGAATTGGACATTCCACTTTTCGTAAATAAAGGCAGGAACATTCAACTGACAGAATTTGGAAAATATTTTTATGAACATTTGAAACCGTTGATAGAAGATATTGACGCGCTTCCCAAACAGCTCGCGGCAATGGCGAAAAAAGAAAATGCGACAATCAATTTGAATGTTCTCGCGGCATCGTCGCTGATTACAAAGGCCATCATTCTTTACAAGGCTTCGGACAAGGCGACCCACTTCAATTTGATTCAAAACGAAGAAACCAGGCTTTTCGACATTTGCGTTCACACTTATGCGGACTATGTCGCTCCGCCTTTTTCGGATGACGATGTTTTCGTCTGTTCAGAAAAAATATTTTTGGCGGTGCCGAATGAAGACCGCTATAAAAAGCAAAAAAGGATTTCTCTCAAAGACGTGGAAAACGAGAATTTTATTGAACTCTGCGGCTCCAAGCAGTTTCGAAACATTTGCAATCATTATTGTTTCAAAATGGGATTCCATTCCAAAATCGCATTTGAAAGTGACAATGTCAATGCGGTCAAAGATGCCGTAGCGGCGGGCATTGGCGTTGGCTTTTGGCCGGAAATTTCATGGGGGAGAATCGGCAATGGAAAAATTCGGCTGTTAGAAATCGCCGATGCGAATTTTAAACGCGATATCGTCGTATCTTGCCGCAGAAACAAACAGGACAACGGCCACGTAGAACGCTTTTTCCAGTTCCTTGTGCGGCATTTGAAAAGTTCGGGATTTTCAACGGAAAAGGGAAATTCCGAAAATTGACGCCAAACGGTTGAATTAAAAGTTGTCGTCCCTGTCGAACATGTGCGTGACAAATTGGACAACGAGTTCTTTGTAAGTTTCATCGCCAAAGATGGGCGTTTGCATTTGGTCGATAGTCGCTTGGGACAGATTCCCCGTTGTGGCGAGTTCCTTTCCGCCCACGGCATAACGTTTCCGCAGCATGTTTAAGCGACGTTCGCCGCCGCGGTGGTGCAAAGCCCGCATTTGAGGACAGGCGATTAAAGTGTAACCGTCTTTTCCTAAAATAATGTCGAACTGTTTGCGGATGGGTTCATAAACAACGTCCAAATCGCACCAGGCGCAGCTGGAAAGCAAAATGATTTTTTGTCCGGGTTTTTGATTCTGCAATCCGTGCATGGGTTTGTTCATGCTGTCCGGTTCGTTCAGTTTTTGACCCATATACGGATGGACCATTCCCACGACACGGTCCATGAGAACTTTCATTTGCCCAGGAATGCTGAACAAGAACAGGGGAAAGCTCCAAATGACCACGTCGGCGGTTTCCAGTTTTCTCCTTGTCTCGGGAATGTCATCGTCTTTGATGAAACAGCTTCCATCGGGGCGGCCCCAACAAGTCAGGCATCCGCGGCACGGTTTGATGTTCAGTCGGTCAATGTAAACGTATTCCGCTTCGTAATCGCCGTTTTCTACCATGCCGTCAACGAACGCTTTCGTGGGAACGAGTGTGCCGCTCCTTTCGTTTTTGGGGCTAGCGACCATGATGAGGATTTTCTTTGCCACGGGATACCTTCAAAATGTGATGTTATTGGCGAAATTCGTTTTGCCGTTTTTCACGCTCTTCCCGCATACGCCTTCTGGCGCGGCTTCCCGGGCGTTTTCCGGAATGCGTCTTGGGGGAATGTTCTGCGTTGTTCGGGCGTTTTTGTTCGGGTTTCGGCTGGGATTTTTCACGCCGCTTTTCGGGATGTTCTTCGTGACGGCGGCGGCTGCCAAATCCTCTGGAATATTGCCGTGCGTTACGGGCTTCGCTTTCGGGAGTTTCTTTTTGCGGCGGAGGAAGTTTGTCGAATATGGACAAATCGCCTTGGGGAATTTGGATGCGGGTCAATTTTTCGATGGCGCGTAAATCCGATTCTTCATCGGGGGCGCAAAAAGAAATGGCGACGCCGTCTCGGCCAGCCCGCGCAGTGCGTCCGATGCGGTGGACGAAAGTCTCCGGAACTTCGGGCAAGTCATAATTGAAAACGTGACTGACGTTGTCTACGTCAATTCCGCGGGCGGCGATGTCCGTTGCGACTAAAACGCGGATTTGTTCCGTTTTGAAATTGCCCAGAGCTTCTTGTCTGCGGTTTTGACTTTTATTGCCGTGAATGGCGGCGCAAGTAATCTTTGCCTTTTCCAAAACGCGGACGATTTTGTCTGCGCCGTGTTTTGTGCGCGAGAAGACCAAAACTTTTTTCATTTCCGGGTGCTCCAAGAGCATTTCTTTGAGCAGAGCCCCTTTTCGCCGTTTATCTATTCGGTAAAGTTCCTGGCGGATGCGTTCTATCGGCGTGCTTTGCGGAGCCACTTCAATGCGGACGGGATCCGTGCGCAAAATGGACGATGCGAGTTTGGTGATTTCCGGCGGCATCGTTGCGCTGAAGAATAGATTTTGCCGTTTGGCGGGCAGCAGGGCAACGACTTTTCGAATATCGTGAATGAATCCCATGTCGAGCATGCGATCCGCTTCGTCGAGAACGAAATATTCGATTTTTTTTAAGCTGATGATGTGCTGGTTGATGAGGTCGAGAAGTCGTCCTGGAGTGGCGATGAGTACATCGACTCCGCGGGAAAGGGCGCGCTTTTGGGGCAAATCGCTGACACCGCCAAAAATGCATGTGCTGGAAATTCGGGTGTACTTTTCGTACATTTCGAAACAGTCCGAAACTTGGATGGCGAGTTCGCGGGTGGGGAGGAGAATCAGCACTCGGATGGCCTTTTGTCCGGAACGTTCTCCGGCAAGCAGCAGATTTTGCAAAAGGGGAAGGGCGAATGCGGCGGTTTTACCGGTTCCCGTTTGAGCGATTCCCATTAAATCCTTGTGAGCGAGGACTGGCGGAATCGCCTTTTCCTGAATTGGAGTTGGCGTAGTGTATTGGGCATCGGCGATGGCGCGTTGCAGGCGTTCGTCCAAGGGAAGTTCGGAAAATTTCATATTGTGGCAAAGGTAGAAAATTTTGCTATATACGTTCCAATGGCTTTGCATTTTGACATTCAAGCGTTGGCGCATATCCGTTCGGATTTTCCAGATAAGTTCGGGATTCCGCGGCAAAGTGGGATTTTGAAAGGGTTGGAATCGCAAATTGTGTTTGAACCAGAATTCCGCGATGTGGCGGCTGTCCGCGGCCTTGAAAAGTTCTCCCATCTTTGGCTTGTGTGGATTTTTTCGAAAAACATTCGAAACAAATTCTGCCCGACTGTGCGCCCGCCGCGGTTGGGTGGGAATACCCGTTTGGGCGTGTTTGCGACGCGCTCTTCTTTTCGCCCGAATCCGCTTGCTCTTTCTGTTGTAAAAATAGAACGAATCGACAATACGGAAGAAGGGCCCGTCATAACTGTTTCTGGCGCCGATTTGATGGATGGCTCGCCGATTGTTGACATAAAACCGTATTTGCCGTATGCAGATTCAATTCCCGATGCGACTGGGGGATTTACAGACAACGTTGTTCGAAATCCGTTGAAGGTGATTATCTCTCCATCGGACTTGGAGCTTTTTCCGGAAGAAAAACGGAACGCTCTGATTCAAATTTTGGCAGAAGATCCCCGGCCCGCTTATCAAAAAAATGCGGACCGTATTTACGGAATGCAATTTGCGTCGCATGAAATCAAATTCAAAGTGGCGGAAGGGACGCTTTGGGTGGTGAGCGTCTGTTCGCTGGGGGATTAGGAATGAGAAATTAGGAATGAGGAGTTAGGAGTTTGAAGTGTGGAGAGTGGAATGTGGAATGTGGAATGTGGAATGTGTAATTCGGAATTCGGAATTGGTGCTGTGAACGGGAAATTTTTTGTGTGGGGTTTCGCACGGTAAGCCTTTTCTGTTGCTGGGTGAATTTTGCACGGTTTGAACTGCGAAAGAGAACCGTTTTTTCAGAAAGGAAATTTATTCGAAGTTGCCTACGGCTGCGCTTGTTTGAACGAGGACGGCGAGCCGTTTTGGTGAAATTTGGACAGCCTGTTTTGAAGAGGAGGCTTTTTAATTCGGAATGGGAATGAATGATTGGGAATAGAAACAAAAAGAGGCCTTCTTTCGAAGACCTCTTTTTGCAATTGCTTGTGTCGATTACTTGACTTTCACGCCGCGTTCGAGACGGATTGTGAATGTCGTTTGGTCGGCGACTTCGGCAGGTCCAAAGTACTGGATGGGACCCGGATACGTGTAAGATTCCGTTTTCGCCCAGACTTCGCGGTTCTTTGCCAAATACTTGAAAGGCGCGGCATCCAATTCAACGAGAGCCTTTTGAATGACCGGCTTGTCTTCGCCATGGCGACGTTCCATGTTCATCATCATGGTGATAGGAATGCCTCCGGCGACCCATTTGTCAATGCCTTTCGTCAAATCGCGGACAGAACTCATGTAGCCGTTCAAGCGGTTGTAGGCGAGAATGGCTGCTGTGAAACCCAGGCTGTAGCAGTAGTCGGCGTCGAAATTCGACGGAGCGGCGCAACGGCCTTCGTAACCAAAGAAGTGGTTGAGCGCGCTGAATTTGCCTTTGAAATTCTTGCGGCTCTTGAGTTCTTTCTTCACCATTTCAATGATGAGCTTTTCTGTTTCGATAAGGGAAACCTGAACGTTTCCGTGGCTGTCGCGTTCGAGCATCAGCTGCGCCTGGATTCCTGCCGGGAGGCTCTTCAGCACTTCGGCAGAAGACTTTGAAATCCACTGGCTGAGCTTTTCGACTTTTTCAGCAGTGTCGAGACCTTCGACTTCCGCTTCGTGGTGAGCGAGGGCTTCGGAAAGTTCCGAAATGAGAACACCCACGTCCGGGATGAATTCGAGAAGGCCTTCGGGGATGAGCGCGACGCCAAAGTTCTTGCCGTCAGCAGCGCGGGCAGCAACAATGTCCGCCACGTACTTGATGACTTGTTTCAGCTTCATCTTTTTCGCTTTCACTTCTTCCGAAATGAGCGTGATGTTCGGATGAGTCTGGAGGGCGGCTTCGAGTGCGATATGGGACGCGGAACGGCCCATGAGCTTGATGAAGTGCCAATACTTTTGCGCCGAGTTCGCATCGCGCATGATGTTGCCGATGAGTTCCGAATAGGTCTTGACGGCGGTATCGAAGCCGAAAGAAGTTTCGATGAATTGATTCTTGAGGTCGCCGTCAATGGTCTTGGGGCAACCGCAAACAACGCAGGAAGCGCCTTGGGCTTCAAAGTATTCGCCGAGAACGGCTGCGTTTGTGTTGGAGTCGTCGCCGCCGATGATGACGATGGCGTCAAGCTTTTGAGCCTTGGCGACGGCCAAGCATTTCTTCCATTGTTCTTCGGTTTCGAGCTTGGTGCGGCCAGATTGGATGATGTCGAATCCGCCCGTGTTGCGGTAAGCGTCCATCAGCTTGGAATCGATTACTTTGAATTTGCCGTTTTCAAGGCCGGACGGACCGCCCAAAAAGCCGAGCAGCTTGCTTTTTTTGCTGATGCTCTTGATGCCGTCAAAAATGCCGGCGATGACGTTGTGTCCACCGGGAGCTTGACCGCCGGAAAGGACGACGCCGACGTTGACCGGGCGAGCGGTCACAGCTTTCGTCGACTTCTTGAGCGAAATGGAAGGCGCACCATAAGTGTTCGGGAATAGGGCCTTGATTTTTTTCTGGTCGCGGACCGATTCAGTCGCCTTTCCCTTGTTGATGGCGACATTGAGCGCTCCGCCGCGGAGGGCGATGGGGAGCTTCGGCGTATAAGCCTTGCGGGCTTTTCCGAGCACGGACAAATTGTCAGACATGATGTACCTCTGGGTTAGATTGTCAATCCGCTGGAAATATAGAATAAAACGGCATCTTATCAACAGAAAATCCAATGAATGGCGTTGAAGGAATGAACTTGTTCCAATGCAGTCGAAGCTTTTCCGAATTTCGGATTCAAAAAAATCCAGAAAGGAATTTCTTATATTCATTAGAAAAATTCAATGGTTTGGAACATTCCCAAAGGATTGATATGAAACATCCGCATTTGATCTTTGCACTGCTTCTTGCCGCAGCCGCTTTCGCAGACGAAACGGTTCGATTTGTCCCCGAACCGTATGAATTGGGTGAAATTTCTCAGGGCGACGTTCGCCACGTAAAACTCGGCGGCGCAAACGTATCTTCGAAAACGTTGAAAATCGAAAGCGCCCTTTGCCAGGGAACCGGATGCTCCCGATTCCAGTTTACCCGCTCCGCAGAACCGCGGGAGCCGGTGAATGTCGAATTCGACTTTTCGACCGAAGCGATGGAAGGCCTTTTTGAAAATGTCGTCGTCCTTGTGGAACCCGATGGAACGCCGCACCCGACGGTTTTCCGTGGCGTTGTCAAAGCGCCGTTCCTTTTCAGCGAAAAGATGTTCGACGCGGGCTATTATCAGCCGGGCGAAAAACGCGAATGGCAATTTTACGTGTGGGCTGCCGATCAAAAGACCCGTCCGGATTTGGAACTTTCCAAAGAATGCGCCGGGGAGTTTTCCATGGTGGCGAAAAAAGTCGGATTGGACGTGGAAAATCCCGCTTCTGTGAAAGAGGGCGGCAAAGTTCCCGGTCTGAAAATCACCTTGCGCGCGCAAGGGCTTGTCCGCGGGGCGCAATCCAAGCAAAAAAGCCTGTCTAAAATAGTCGCATTCAAGAGCAAAACGCATCCGAAGGCGACACCGGAAGTGCTGGTCATCGGTTATTGGAAATAAAATGGGACGGCAACTTGCAAAATTCACCAAGTTTATGTAAATTTGGGACGCTTGCAAAAGTTGCGGGCTGTAGCTCAGTCTGGTAGAGCGCTTGAATGGGGTTCAAGAGGTCGTTGGTTCGAATCCAATCAGCCCGATAAGGCTTCCGAATGATTCGGGGCCTTTTTTTATGGAATGAAAATGTATTGCAATTTTTACATTTTAGTGTATTTTGGAAAAGTCAGTCTTGAACGGATTGACGGTTGTGGATAGAAATGTCAGGTGATGTGCATGAATGAATTTGATGCCGAAATGGACTACGGGCGTTGGCGGCGCATTGTTGCAACGACTCAATTGGTTCTGGTAGTCTTGATTTTCATCTTTGACGTGCTGAATGTGGCGGCTCTTTATGCGGCTGGTTTGCAAGGGGACGCTTCTGGGATGGTCGCCGGGGAACTGTGGCCGCGTTTCTTTTTGGCAACGGTGTTCAATGTGGGCGTTTTGGTGGCCGGGCAGTTGATTGTCCGCTGTTTTGCCAATGTGCGCGTTCAGAAAGTAACGCTCTTGCTTGCGATGGAGCTGATTTGCGCCAGCGTGGCTTTTTTTCATTACCCGTTCACAATCGTGTTCGCCGTATTCTTGATTCCCATGATTTTGAGCATCCTTTACGAAGATGAAAAACTGTTGGAGTGGAGCCTTGCTGCAAGTCTTGTCGGTCTTGCTATCGCGGTTGCGGCCCGGTCTGCGGATCCTGCGTATAATCAAGAAATTCTTTCGGAAATCATCATCACGTTCGCCATCGTTGTCGCCTGTTATGTTGTACTGAAAATTGTCGTGAAAACGATGAAAAGCCACAGCAACCGGCTTCACGAAGCCATGACGAAAATTGAAGAAGCCAAACGGAACGAAGAACTGGCGAATGTGACCGTTCGCATCATGGACACTCTGGCGCAAACGATAGACGCCAAAGACAAATACACCAATGGACATTCTTTCCGTGTTTCTGTCTATTCGGTGCGTCTGGCGAGGGCTTTGGGATTTGGCGACAAGGAAGTTGAAGCGTTGCGTTGTGATGCGCTCCTGCACGATATCGGAAAAATTGGCATTCCCGATTCTATTTTAAATAAACCCGGAGAACTGACGGATGTGGAATTCAACGTTATCAAATCCCATGCCGTTGTCGGTGCTGAAATATTGAAAGATTTGGCGATTCTGCCCGAAGCGGCGGCGGTTGCCGGCGGACATCACGAACGGTTTGACGGAACGGGATATCCGAATGGGACGAAGGGCAGGGAGATTCCACCGTATGGCAGAATCGTGGCGATTGCCGACGCTTATGATGCGATGAACTCAGACCGGGTTTACCGCAAAGCGCTGGACAAAAAGACGATTCGCGAGCAGTTGCTGCTTGGCCGGGGAACGCAATTTGACCCAGAATATTTGGATGTCTTTATCGGACTTCTCGACAAGGGAATGCTCGACATCTCTTTAGAAGATCGCACGCATAATTTGGCATCCATGAGCCGTGCCGTTTCCAACGATATCGCGTTGTTTGTTGAAAATTTGCAGCAAAATGAAAATTCTTTGGGCGCCTTCTCCATATCACCAGAAGAATTTCGTCAAATTTTCGCCTACACAAAACAATTGGAACGCCGGTATAAAAGTTCGTTTGAACTCATCGTGATTTCTGCGGAGGGGAACAGCGGAAAAATTTCCCGCCAAGACGCGCGGACTTCTTTTGAAGCGTTGGAAGTGGCGATTCGAAAAAACATCCGGACCGTGGATGTCCACACCAAATTTTCTGACCGACAACATCTGGTCTTGTTGACGAATGCCGGAGACGAAAATGTGGGCTTAATCATGCGGCGGATTTCTGACGACTTTGAAAAATTGGACTCCTCAGGAAAATTCCGTTTGGTCTATGATTTCAAAAAGGAAGTTTAGGGGGTGTTCATAATGAGGAATTAGAAATTAGGAATGAGGAATTGGGTATTGGGAGTTTGAAGTGTGAAGAGTGGAATGTGTAATTCGGAATTCGTAATTCGGAATGCGGAATTGGAGCCGCGAACAGGAAACTTTCTTTGGAGGGGTTTTTACGGGGAGCCTTTTCTGCGAATTGGTTGAATTTTGTACGGTTTGGACTGTGCAGACAAGCCGTTTTCGTGGAATGAGGAATGCAGTATGAGGGATTAGGGAAGAGGGAGTAGTAATTGGTAATGAGAAATTAGGAATTAGAAATTGGGCTGTGGACGGGAAACTCTTTTTGATGGGATTCGCACGGGAAGCCTTTTCTGCTATTTGGCGAGTTTTGCACGGTTTCGGCGGCAAAGGCGAGCCGTTTTTGTGGAAGGAAACATATTTTCTTGCAAGAAAAACTTTTGACGATATCCGAAAGTATATTTAAAGCAGTGTGTTGATTCTGTGGATTTTTTAAGGAGCTATTATGCGTCAAATCATGCGTTTCGTTTTTTGCGTTGCCATTTTGTCCACAGCGGCATTTGCCGGTCCATTTGGACTTTCGATGGGAATGACCTATTCTCAGGTGAAAAAAGCCTGCAATGGCAAGGAACCAGAGAAAATTGAAGAAGGAATTTATGAAATCTGGCCGGCGAAAAAACATCCTGATTTTGAACGTTATTTCGCCTGGATTGATGCCAAGGAAGGCCTGCATTATATCAAGGCGCAGGGAGGGGGAATAAAAACGGGGGACACAGGGATTGAATTAAAAGGCGCTTTTTTCATCAAAGAAGAAGCGTTGGCGAAAAAGTATGGGGATTGTTTGCGAAAGGATTCTTTGATGGGCCGCTTTACAACGCCGGAACTTTGGATGTCCGAGTTGAGGAACGAGCGGCGGATACTGTGGTCTCGATGGTCTTACGAAGACGGTTCCTCGTTGCCGGAAGATCTAACGTTTGTTTTTTTGAGGGCGAGCGCAATGAGGCTAAATGAGGGATTTCTCAGTTTGGAATATGAATTTTCCAATCATGAAAAAGTGGAAAGCTCGGCAGATGATGTTTTGTGAAGAATATCGCACTTTTGAATTTCCGCTCAATTGAACGTTGTAAACTTTTACAACAAATTTTTGGGGAGATTTTGCCTATGGGACGTGCAAAAAGAATACATTTCTAAAGAAATGCATTCACCATCATCCCGATAGGATAAAAATGAAAAATATCGCCCGCCTGGCTCTTTTGGGAATCACTCTTTTTTCCATGGAATCTTTTGCTGCGGATAGTACGCTCAGCGAACTCGCTTCCGCCCGGGGCCGATTCGTCGGTTCCATCTTGAATACCGAATGGTTCAACAACGGATTGGGAAGTGACGCCAGCGTTTACGAATCCACGCACAAATCTGAATTCAACATGGTCGTTGCCGAAAATGAAATGAAGTTTGATGCAACGGAACCCAGCCGAGGAAACTTCAACTTTACCAAAGGGGACAAATTGATGGCTTACGCGGCGGCGAACGGAATGCAAGTCCGCGGACACGCTCTCGCTTGGCATAGCCAAGTCCCCGGTTGGGTGCGGACTTTGGCAGAATCCGTCCAAAGTGCGGGGGGCAGCGCACGCGATACGCTTTTGAAGGTTTTGAAAACGCATATTGATTCGGTCGTGGGGCATTACAAAGGTCAAATTCGGGAATGGGATGTGGTGAATGAAGCGATTGATGACAATTCAACGCATGGATGGCGTTCGACCAATTCTGTCTGGTATGAATACATCGGACGGGATTTTATCGATTCCGCTTTCGTTTGGGCGCACAAAGCGGACCCGGACGCCAAACTTTATTATAACGATTATGCGCTGGAATGGGGAATGGGCAGCGGTTCCAAAGCCCAGTTCGCCTACGATTCAATAGCGGTCCGTTTGAAAGAAAAGGGGATTTATATTACGGGGATTGGTACGCAAACGCATATCGAGAACACGCATACCAGTACGCCGGCAAATATCCGCACCTTTGCGTCTAAGCTCAAAAGTTTGGGCATGACGTTGCAAATCACGGAATTGGACATCGGCTTTGCTTCGGGAAAGACCATTTCTCAAGCGGATTACGAAGCGCAAGGGCATCTTTACCGCCAATTTATGGACTTGTTCCTGGAATCCGACAACATGGAAGCTTTTGTCGTCTGGGGATTTTCGGACAAATACAGCTGGCTCAAGGATCAGGGGAAATACAATGGATTGATTTTCGATTCTAGTTTTGTAAAAAAGCCCGCTTACGATAGCCTTGTCGCATCTTTCAAAGCGCATGACGCTTCGACGGTGACGGCGGCGGGTAGCGTAGATCCCGTGGAATGGGAAAGCGGATCGACGACATTTGGCAAGGGAACTTTTGTCATCGTGGATTATTCTGTCGCAGGTTCTGAATCGCGTGGCGCTTGGAGTGTTGATGATAATGCGACATTTCAGACGGCGACATTTGTTTCGCAAAATGGGTCGAACTACATGGATGTCCCCTTGGCCGGATGTGATCAAAGCGACTGCGGATACCAGCATGCAATTTATACGCTCCCGGCTGATGCTGTCGCCAAAGGCGTGCTTTCAAAATGTGAAAATCTGATTATCACGATGCAGGGCAAATCCGAATTGAATTATGTGAACGTCGGAGTGAATTCGCCGTGGTTCAGTTTGCAGTATGGTCGCCCGGCGAATGCCGACTCTTGGAGTGAAACGACTGTCGATTTGCAAAGTGTCCGCGATTCGTCCGCTTCTCCGACGCAGCTGACGTTCAACAGCAATAATTCGGGTATTTACGTGGCGAAAATTGAAGCGGTCGGCTGCCCGGATGATTTAGCTTCAATCCGGACGGTGGCTGCCGGTTCAAAGCTCGGAGTCCGTGTCAGTGGCGGCAATCTTTATGTGAATGGAGCCGCATCGGTCAATGTCGTGCTGTTCGATATGCAAGGACGGTCCGTTTTCCGGGCGGCAAATGTGGCCGGTTCTGTCGCGTTGAAGGGAGTCCCCGACGGTCTGTATGTGGCGCGGATTTCTTCGGCTTCTGGAATGCAGATGGAAAAACTTTTTGTCCGCCGTTAAAATTCAAAGGATTGCCTTCGGTTTTAAAGCTTCCCGATTTCTCCGGGAGGCTTTTTTATGGGTCGAAATGGAAAAATTTCGCATTTATCCATTTAAAATTGATTTGATTTTGTCTATATTGTGCCAAGTTTAAGCTTTTGGCAAAATGGAATGAAGATTTCGAACGCGACAAACGGATACGGACTTTTCTGCGGCAAGACATTCTCCGCAGGATTTTGGATTTCTTCTTTTTGTTTTGCTTTTGTTTTTGGTTTGTCGGACTTTTTGGCCCGGCATTTTTTTTATTTCGATTTAAACATTCATGGGAGACAGTATGAAGATTGATGGTATCGATAAAGTTTTGATTATCGGTTCGGGTCCGATTGTTATCGGTCAGGCTTGCGAATTCGACTATTCCGGAACGCAGGCTTGCAAAGCTTTGCGCGAACAGGGATATAAAATCGTTCTGGTGAATTCAAATCCGGCGACAATCATGACAGATCCGGTGATGGCCGATGCGACTTACATAGAGCCTTTGAATGTGGCACGCCTCACCCAAATCATTGAAAAGGAACGCCCGGACGCATTGCTTCCGAATTTGGGCGGTCAGACGGGATTGAATTTGGCCAGCGCGCTCAACAAGGCGGGAGTATTGGACAAATATGGCGTGAAGGTGATTGGCGTTAATCTCGAAGCCATTGAACGCGGCGAAGACCGGGAAATTTTCAAGGAGACGATGCAAAAGTTGGGCATTGACACGCCTCGCAGCGGCATTTGTCATACGGTAGAAGAAGCCGAAAAAATTGTCTCTGAAATCGGCTATCCGGTAGTGGTCCGTCCGGCTTATACCATGGGCGGAGCTGGTGGCGGATTCTGCTACAATGTCGAGGAGCTTCGGACGATTTGCGCAAATGGTCTTGAACTTTCCATGACGCACCAGTGCCTTATCGAAGAATCTATCCTCGGATGGGAAGAACTCGAAGTTGAAGTGGTCCGCGATTCCAAAAATCAGATGATTGCCATCTGCTTCATCGAAAACATCGACCCTGTCGGTGTGCATACCGGCGACTCGTTCTGCGCCGCGCCTTTCCTCACCATCGACAAGGCTCTTGAAGAACGACTCAAACGCGATGCCTTTAAAATTGTGGAAAGCATTGGCGTGATCGGCGGCACCAACGTACAATTTGCGCACGACCCGAAAACAGGCCGAGTCGTGATTATTGAAATCAATCCGCGTACAAGCCGTTCTTCCGCTCTTGCGTCCAAGGCGACGGGATTCCCGATCGCCCTCGTGTCTGCAAAACTTGCCGCGGGCCTTACGCTAGACCAGATCCCTTACTGGCGCGATGGAAGCCTTGAAAAGTACACCCCGAGCGGTGATTATGTTGTGCTCAAGTTCGCCCGCTGGGCATTCGAAAAGTTCCGCGGAGTGGACGATTGCCTCGGCACCCAGATGAAGGCCGTGGGCGAAGTCATGGCTATCGGCAAAACGTACAAGGAAACGTTGCAAAAGGCTATCCGCGGTCTTGAAAATGGCCGTGCCGGTTTGGGATTCGCCAAGGACTTCAACAAGAAGAGCAAAGAAGAACTCCTTGAAATGCTCAAGACTCCGAGTTCCGAACGTCACTTCCTGATGTACGAAGCCCTCCGTAAGGGTGCAACCGACGAAGAAATTTTCGCCGTGACCTACGAAAAGGCCTATTTCGTGCAGCAGATGCGCGAACTCGTTGAACTTGAAGAAGAAATGCTCAAGACTCCGGGCATGATGCCTTCCGATGCCCTTCTCGTCAAGGCCAAGAAGGACGGCTTCAGCGACAAGTATATCGCAAAGATTCTTGGGCTACGCGAAAAGGACGTGCGCAAGAAGCGTACGGAATTGGGCGTTGTCGAAGGCTGGTGTGCCGTGCCGGTGAGCGGTGTCGAAAATCAGTTCTACTACTACAGCACTTACAATGCGAAGGACGAATCCACCGCTTCCGCGAACCCGAAGAAGATTATGATTTTGGGCGGTGGCCCGAACAGAATCGGTCAAGGCATCGAATTCGACTATTGCTGTTGCCACGCCGCAATGGCTCTCCGCGAAATGGGTTACGAAACCATCATGGTGAACTGCAACCCCGAAACGGTCTCTACCGACTACGATACCAGTGACAAGCTCTACTTCGAACCGGTCAGCCTCGAAGACGTTCTCCAGATTTACCACAAGGAAAAGCCCGCCGGCGTCATCGTGCAGTTCGGCGGCCAGACTCCGCTGAACATCGCCCGCGCCCTCTCCGATGAAGGTGTGAAGATTCTCGGCACGAGCATCGACTCCATCGACATCGCCGAAGACCGCGACCTGTTCCGCAAGATGATGGACAACCTCGGAATTCCGATGCCCGAAAGCGGCATGGCGACGAACATCGACGAGGCCCTCGCGTGCGTCAAGCAGATCGGCGGCTACCCGGTGATGATCCGTCCGAGCTTCGTACTCGGCGGGCGCGGCATGGAAGTGATTTACGACGAGAACATGCTCCGCGAATACGTGGCGAAGGCCGTGGGCGTGACCCCGGACCGTCCGCTCCTTATCGACCGTTTCCTCCATAACGCTCTCGAATGTGAAGCCGACGCCCTTTCTGACGGCGAACACGTTTACATTCCGTCCGTGATGGAACATGTCGAACTTGCCGGTGTCCACTCCGGAGATTCCGCCTGCATCATTCCGCCGGTGACCATCACCAAGGAAAACTTGGCCACCATCAAGGAATACACGCGCAAGATTGCGGAAGCGCTCCATGTCTGCGGCCTCATGAACATGCAGTATGCCATCGAAGACGGCAAGGTGTTCGTGCTCGAAGCGAATCCGCGCGCAAGCCGCACGGTACCTCTCGTTTCCAAGGTTTGCAACACGCAGATGGCGCGCCTCGCCACGCGACTCATGCTCGGCGAAAAACTCGAAGACTTGAAGCTCAAAGACAAGAAGTTCAACCACCACGGCGCGAAAGAAGCGGTGTTCCCCTTCGACAAGTTCCCGAAGGTGGACCCGGTTCTCGGTCCCGAAATGCGCTCCACCGGCGAAGTACTCGGCCTCTCCGATGACTACGCCCTCGCTTATTACAAAAGCCAGGAAGCTGCGGGCTCGCTCTTGCCTTCTGAAGGTGCGGTGCTCATCAGCCTCTCCGACAAGGTTAACTTGTCTGAACAGGCCATCGCCGTGGGCCAGGAATTCCAGAAGCTCGGCTTCAAAATTTACGCCACCGAAGGAACCGCCAAGTTCTACGAGAAGGCCGGTGTGAAGTGCGAAGTCGTGAACAAGATTTCCGAAGGCCGTCCGAACGTCCTCGACATCATCTTGAACAAGCAGGTGAACCTCATCATCAACACGCCGTGGGCGAAGCGCGACGCCATTCAGGACGAAAGTGCCATCCGCAAGGCCGCCATCAAGTACAAGGTGCCTTACATCACCACGCTTGCCGGTGCCTACAATACGGTCAAGGGCATCGCCGCCGCGAAGAATGGCCTCGGTGCGGTGAAGTCGTTGCAGGAGTATCACGCGACGATTGAAGAAGTGTAGCGTGTCGTCCTAATCGAAACGATTGGGGCCCAAACATTCAAAGGACTGCGGAAATGCAGTCCTTTTTGTATATGGAGGGGGAGGAATCCCCCTCGCTTCTGTTTCGCCAGGCTAAAAGCGGTATAAAGGTTGGTGAGCCTGTCGAATCATCCGCTACCCCTTCTAGCGGGTGCTCAGACGCCGCACCCGCAACGCCCGGGCTTGTTTGAAAAAGAATTTTAAGACCATTGCTTTGTTGGCAATGGTAATTGTCCGGAAATGTGATTTTCTTTCTGGATAAGCAATCATTCATGGAAAAGGCCAAGGCTTTATAAACAAAAAGTGGAGTTTCCGCATCCTATTTTTGATTTTTCAACTTTGGAAAGCCCTGATTGAGCGGGGGCCCGACTTTCTGATGGAACTCTTCAGGCTCGCCATGAACGAAGCGATGAAAATGGAACGGGAGAATTTTCTGAATGCCGGGGCATACGAACGTCGAATTGCATGAAACGGTTGAACAAGGAGGTAAAGAAACGCACCAAAGTCGTTGGCGTGTTCCCCAACCCGGAATCCTGCGAACGGCTCATAGGAACGCTGCCGATGGAGCGGCATGAGGAATGGATTGACGACAATGCTTGCTTAACCGAGAAGGAGGTGGAAAAAGTCTGCTTTTGTGCATGAATTTACAGAAAAGGACTTGCCTAATCCCAACTAGTCCTGTCCAAGCTTACTCTGCTCGCCGAGGTCCCTGTATCTTTGAAAAAACAATGTCGAACTTTTGAATTCGAAAAGAAATTTTGACTTTTTGTTGAAAAAAGTTTAAATTACTGTTTTTGAACGCCACGACTAAGGAGAATGTTTGACTTATCCTGTACCTACAGACTGGACGATTTCCGGGACCCTCAACAAGGGCGGGATTTCGTTTTCTGACGGTAAGGTTTACGCCGACAATTTGAATAATGGCGAATTTGAGCAAATCGCCGAGTCGGGTATTTCTGCAGACGGTTCCTTTACGCTGACCTATTCTCGCGAAAATTTTCAAAACGGGGACAGCTCGCTTGAATTCCCTACGATTCGGATTCGTGTAGAAGACTTCCAAGGCAATAATCTCTGGACCTCCAATATTTACAGAGAACCCAGTTTTGCATTGAATGTGGGTTCGATTGATATCCTGAAACCGCCTGGCCAAAATGGCGATTGCCGCATTTTTGGAACGGTGAAAAATGAGCAGGGCGACATCCTTTCGAATATAAAGATGATTGCCTACTGCCTACATTTTGTCGACACGTCCGTTGAGGGTGAAGAACCTTCCGGATCTTTCAAAAAAATCATATTGGGCGAAACGTCCTCCGCTTCCGATGGGCGGTATGAAATCCGTTACAATTCTTCTTTGTTGCCCACAGGGCTTCTGCTGGATTCAAAAGAAGATTATGGAAAAGACAAGGTGTCCCTTTATGCGGAAGCCTACGAGTTGAAGGACGACAAACTCGTCCATAAGTCTACGGAACATCTTATTTTCAACGGAAAGGCGGAGCAGGAAATAAGTTTTACCCTAAAGTCGCAACAGGAACGCTTTGAATGTGAGTATGCGAAACTCGATTCTTTGCTGCGCGTTTACCGGAATACGGTTGATTCCTGGTGCGATAGTCCCGTAACCAATGCAAAAAAAATCAATGCGATAAATACGTTCCTAAATTCCAACACCGTTTTTCCACTCGTGGCGGGGCGAGAACGAATTGTTGAAAGCAAGGTTCGGGCTTATTTCAGGGCCTACAGCATGCTTCTCCAACTGCAAAGTCGTTATTCCGATGACTGTTGCAACTTGAAGCCGGCAACGGAAAATTGTTGGCTTGAAATTTTCTTTGCCTTGGCTTTGAGAGAAAACGTCTTTACGCTTTACAAATTGACCAAGGAAAAGCCCACTGTTGTTCAAAAGACATTGTTTGGTGCCGTATCCGATGGGCTGATTTGCCCTGTCGACACCTCGTTTATTTTGAATCTGTGGCAACGGTTGGTGAATGGCGGAACTTTGCGGGTAGCAGAAGACGAAAAGAACGATTCACTTACCATAAGCCAGTTGCTCAGCCTGTATATCAAGGAAAACTTGACTATTGAATATCCTGAAGAAAGCGAAACGGCAGAGGATGGCGAAAATTTTGAAGAAGAACGAAAGACAAAGGCTCTTCCGCACTATGTTGCCGTAGAAAATTTTGAAGAAGAATCTGCAGGCAATGGTGAATTGTATGATAGTTTGCTAGAAGCTTACTACAGTGTGGGTGCAGAAGTCGATGCGTTCACTGAACTGTTGCAAGAAAATGCCTTGCCAGAAACAAATCAGCAGGCAGAAGGTGGGACTCCTGCTGAGCCGGGCGAAATAGAAAACGGAGCAGAATCGGAAAACGAAAAGTCTGAATTTGTCAGTTTACTTGAACCACAGAACATAATCTTACTTAGCCTGACTCGAACTGAAATTTCAAAATTAAAAGCGCTTTTTGACCTAGACGAATTCTTTGGAAAATTTGCTCCTGGTGTGGTATGCGCATATCGTTACTTGGCCCAAAAGAAAGGCTTTGAATTTTCTAAACTATCCGACTTGCTTCGTCTGGAAAATGAAGATTGGAAAAAGATAGTGGATAGGATTGCTGAGGAATATTTCATTCTCTATCACTACGAAGAAGATTTTACTGCAACAAAACAGGAAATCGACGAATATCTTAGAGAAAATAATATTGCCTCTGTTTCTGTAGCTACGGAACAAGGAAGCGACTCTCCGGATACAACTGACAACGAAATCAAAGTGCCACCTTATGCATTGCCTGCGGAGATTCCGGGCAATAACAGGCGACAAAAGAAAATCATATATGCCCGAGAACTTCCGGTAAGAATTGTAACGTGGTGCCCGCAGCAGGCTTTGCTATGGAGCTTGAAGAAAAGTTTTGAAGATTCAAATTGGGGAAAAGTCTGTGAAGAACTGATGGCTCCAAGGTGGGAAAAATTTTCCCTTTCGGATTCGGACCTAGATGAATATACTGGTAAGAATGAATCGTTCTTTGATATTGCTGGAATAGAAATTGAACCTGAACTGGAACAGAGCGATGATTTTGAAAAAGAAGAAGATATCGATGATCGCTGGGATGACGTCCAACCGGAACCTGATGAAATTGTAGAAGGTCAAGGGAATGAAGGTGACGCAGAAACCGATAATTCATCTGAAGAATCGGAAAACGAATTCGGAAACCAGGGAAATGGCAATTCAGCAAACAGTCAAGAATTAAGTGAAGAAGAACAGATTTGGCAAAGGGATAAAAAAAGAAATCAAAATCGAGAAAAAATTCTGCAGCTGCAACGGCTTTGCCGTCTGACGGAAAGTGCAGAAGCCATTGCGTACTTGATTAACCATGGTTTCAACTCCGCATTCCGGATTTCCGCTATTAGCGAAAACGAATTCGTTGCCCGCCATGGTAACGGCATTGGCAAGGCGGATGAGGCTAGAAAAATTCATCGACTCGCCCAAAACTACATGGCGGAGGCTTCGCTCAATATCCAAGCGTATGTTACAAGTTCTGTCGAAGAAGCTACCGAAGAGGAAATAGGTGAAGAACAAGAAGAAAGTTCGTCTCCGCAAAGTCTTCAGGATCCGCAAGGTGTGACTCTTCGTGCAATCCCACGCGCGTTGCCGAAAACAAGGATCTTGAAAGCCTTGAAGTCGCCAATCAATACGAATACGGCTCGGCTGCGAGAATCGACACGAAATACAATAAATTGGGCAGGATTGTTCGGAAATATCAACTTCACCAAGGCGACCCAAGGGCAATCCATTCTCAGTGCTTCGGCGTATTACATTGACCTGCTAAAATTCTTGAAGAAAAGCGCCGCCTATGGTGTATTTATCAAGCGTCGACCAGACTATCTTGATTTGAAATTGACCAAGGCGAACGCCGAAATTGCATTGCCCATGATTGATTTGGGAATTGAATTGCTCGAAAGCCTTGTTGCAGGACCTTTGAGTCCATTCGGGAAAGTGAAACCCGCAGTAAATAATAATCCCGATAATATAACTGCTGCGGGATTAAGGGCGGAACCTCTCGAATTTAGGGATTCCGAAGAAAATTCATTGGAGGAAGCGGCTGCTACACGATTGGCAGACAAGATATATCCATTCCAATTGCCCGCAAATTTTGCTAGGGACAAGGCAAGGAAAATTCTGTCTAATCTTTCGTTGCATTTCTATGATATTGCAGAATTGCAAGAATCCGAAGGCAGCGAAAACTGTAATTGCAGGGAGTTACGTCTTGATATAAAACAGAGAAGCCTTTTTGACTTGGTTTGCGATGAACGGCGTTCGGATGACGGGGAATCGGAAAACGAAATTCATGATGCATTGATTCAATTCAATACTTGGGATTTATGGGGGCTGACGGAAAAAGCGAATGAAGTTCTTTATCCAGATAAAAATTCCATTTCAACCGGCAACTATATAGGAATCCTTCGGAGAGTCGCCATATTCCTACAGCGCTCTGGATTCACTATTCAGGATTTGAATAAGATTTTAGCAAACAAACACTTTGATACCGTATGCTATAGACCGCAAAATTCCAAATACCACCAGTTGTCGAATATCAACGGTTATGAATTTGCTGGAAAAACAATAATTGTTGATGATGAAGAAGTCGAGATTGCCGTTGATTGGGATTCCTTCTTCAAGAAGATGGCTGTGCTTGTGCACAGAAAAAATATTTTGGGCTGGTCCCTTTCCGATGTACTCTTGACATTTGATTTGCCCCTTGAAAAACTGGACGTGATTTGCGAACTGGTTGGCAGATACGGAGTCTCTGTGCAGGATGCCCTTGTCCTAGGCGGCGAACAAGAGGCTTCGGCAGAATTTATTAATTCAGTTTATCAGTTGCCGGATCTGTTGGTAAATGTAAATAGGGAAAATAAAGGATATCGTCTTGCCGTCCTAAAGTTCTTGACTCTGGGGTTAAAGCTGTCAGAAGAGGACTCGATAAGGGTCTATAGTATGATAGATGTCGGCGAAAACGCTTCTCATTTGGAAGAACTTTTCGAATGCTATCGCCACATTCTTATTGCAAAAACATTTGGCGTTTCACTTTCAAATTTAGGCAAGATTATAAAATATGGCGTATGGACCGATAGTGATCAGCACGGTCTTGAAAAAATCAGAAAATTCTCCGATGAATGGCGCATCCTTTCGGGAACCTCCATCGATGCGGAATTTTATCTAGACTTACTTGCTCCCATTAGTGAAGATGAAGAAAAGGCGGCTAATGAATTTGCCTTGAATTTGGCAGCATCCGGTTTGGGGAGCAAACCCACGCCAGATTCACAAGATTATGGCCCCAATGCCACCTTTAAGACTTATGACGCGGCTCTGAGTGCTTGGCTGGAAAATCTAAAACTCCTCATCTACGCTGAATTTGGCATTGTTGCCGAACACGGTGATGAACTTTTGTCCAAAGATCTCACTGAATGGGAATCGTTCTATGAAGATGCCAAAGAATATGATGATATGTCTACGGAAGACAAACCCACTCTTTCTTCGGCATCCTACTTATTGTATGCAACGCTTTTGAGAAAAAATGCTGTTTATAATTTTGTGCAAAATAGCAACCAGGGAATTGATTTAACTGCAATCAATTTGTTAGACGTCAATCTTGCGAATTCCGACAAATACAAAACAATACGCCCTCTAGTTGTCGCCAATTATGTAACGGACAGGTTGCTTTCTGGCGATTTTGATATCAATAAGCTGGTAGAGGGCGACAATCTTGAAGACTTGTTAGCGGTGGATTCTGAGGTCATAGAGAAGTTAAAAAATGCTTCTTTTGAGAACTCTGCCGATTGTACATCGCTTGATGGATGGTTGAAGTTTACCCACTACTATGAATTGTATTCAAAAACTTATTTGGCTCCCAATAAGCTGAATGCGCTGCTGAACGAAATTAATTTGGCACCTGATTCCGAAAATTATGACGATGATTTTGCGCAAGAAATGTCATCTTATATGGAATCCGTAAAAGATTTGGAGATTGCGGTAAAGTCTCACACCAAGGAATCCGAGTGGCTCAAATTTGCCCAAGAAATGAACGACAACCTGCGCAAAAGAAAACGTGATGTTCTCGCGGCGTATGTGTGTTGGGAGTCTTGTTCCAATACGGATAGGGCAAACCGTTATCCCCGGCAATTCGTGGACGAGAACGACATCTACGCCTATTACCTGATGGACGTGAAGATGGAACCCGACATGACCGTCTCACGTATCGTCCAGGCGTCGGCTTCTATCCAGCTTTTTGTCCAGCGCGCGGAACTCGGCCTGGAAGGCGAAAACGTTCTGACCGATGAACAGCGTGGCGAATGGGAATGGCTGAAGAATTACCGCGTGTGGGAAGCTGCCCGAAAGGTGTTCCTTTACCCGGAAAACTGGATTGCATCCGACTTGCGCGATGACAAGACCCCGTTCTTCGAAGAGTTGGAAGACCGCATCCAAGAATTTTCCGATGACCATGCAAGCTTAGAGAATGCCTTGTACGAGTATCTGGAAAAAGTGCGCGAGGTTTCGAACGTTGAAATTATCGGGGCGGCCAAAGAAGATGGCGGCGATGAGGGAGGAATCCTTTACACGCTGCACGTTGTCGGGCGTACGCAGGGCGAACCCCATACCTATTATTATCGCAAATACAAAGCGAAAGCGATTCTTTCTGGCGAATGGACTCCGTGGGAACGCTTGGATGTCGATATTCCGTCAGAAACAGTCGCTCCGGCGATTGTGAACCAGCGCCTTTATCTATTGTGGCCACAGGTCACTATGGGACAGCGGAATCTTGAAGCGGCATCCGATGGAGGCTTGGAAACAATCGAGTATTACGCACGAATCCAGATTTGCTGGACGAGCTATACGGGGACCAAGTGGACGGGAACCCGCATGGCAAACAATTCCCTAATCGACGCTTCGACGAACCCGCTTGATTTCGCGCTTGGTGACAACGAAAAAATCGATGACCGCTATAACTTGAAAACGGAATCCTCGACAGACCGCGTGTCTGTTTCCATTGTTAAAACAGCCTACCATTATCAGGAATATGAAGAGGTTGTCGGTACGACCGAGGTCATGGAAGGTTCGACCAAGGTGAAGAAGGTGACGAAGCGAGTCTATGACAAGAGTCGGCAATATTTCAAACGTGCGGCGATTGTGACGGTTTATACCGATGGACGAGATGAGCTTGAAGTCTTTACCGCGGACTATCAACCGATTGACGACTACGCTCCGGAACGCACGAAACTGGTTCATGGATTTTTTGTCGAGGATGAAGATTTTACATGTGGAAACAAAGGCTTCAGTTATCCCGAAAATAACGCTGTATTGAATTACACGCCGGGTCGGTTCCGTATCGTTGCAACCAATCTTTCCATGTTGAAATTGGACAAGGATGACAAAACGGAAGATTTGCCGTTCTTCTACATGGATGGCCGTCGAACCTTCTTTGTTCAGACCGTGCCGAAAGACGGCAAGGCTAATTCGATGCAGAAAAATTATCGGTTCGAATTGCTGTCCCATTCCTTGGTTGACGATTTCTACAAGCGCTACCGCGATGGCGGAACGGAGTGGCTCTATACCCGCGAGACGCAGGCCTTGCCCGTTTCGGACAGCTACTATTATTCTTATTCGTATTACAACTATTACTTCAGCGTCTATCTCGGCTACTACATGGCTGGCGACTGGCAGGCGTGGGACTTGGGCCAGACCATTTTCCGCTACAACTACTGGCCCAACAAGGCGAATGTGGATGGCCCGTATCCGGCCCCCATGGTGGATTTCGTGTGGGGCGGGGCGAACGCCATATACAACTGGGAACTGTTCTTCTATGTCCCGATGCTCATCGCCGAAAAGATGATTGCGGAGCAGAGTTACGAAGAGGCCCTGCTTTGGTTGCAGCTAGTATTTGATCCCAGGGAAAAGTTCTCGTCTTATGAAAGGACGAAGAATTTCGTTCAAAATTTGCCCAAGGGGGCTCGCTACTGGAAGTTCCTACCCTTCTTTGCAAACAAGGATGCGGACAAGTCCGTTTTGGAAATGCTGGGGCAGCCGACCGAGCAAGACAAATTGCCCGACCGTTCCGCACTTTCGTCGCTTGTGGATAAGTGGAAAAATGACCCGTTCAACCCGCACCTGATTGCCCGTTACCGCAATGTCGCATACCAGAAATATGTGGTGATGAAATATTTGGACGTGCTCATTGGATGGGGCGACCAGGAATTTGCGAAAGATACCACGGAATCCGTGAACTTGGCAATTCAGTTTTACGTGCTCGCGGCGGAATTGCTCGGCCCCAGAAGTCCTGAAGCTCCCGAACCGGAAGCCGTTTCTCCGTTAACTGTTCGACAGTTGCTTTCAAAGACCGATGCTTTGGGTAATGCATTTATAGAATATGAAAATTCCGCCCTGGTTGGTAAAAGTAAGGCGAAGGTTTTGGATATCCGTGCGATGGATGCTCAAGCAAAGCGCACCGGAAATATCGTTGAATCCATGTTCTATTTCTCCGTGCCGCGTAACGACACTTTGTTCTCTTACTGGGACACGATTGCTGACAGGTTATACAAAATCCGCAACAGTCTCAATATCCAAGGGGTAAAACGGACTCTTGCCCTGTTCGCTCCGCCTATCGACCCGGGAATGTTGGTGAAGGCTCGCGCAATGGGTCTTTCCATTGATTCCATCCTGGATTCCGTCAACGAAAGACGTTCCATTTATCGATTCCGGGTTATTGTCAAACTCGCTGTCGATATGGCGAAGGATGCCTGCCAGATGGGCCGCGACCTGCTTGCAATTCTTGAAAAACAGGATGCGGAACAGCTGAAAGTTTTCAAAGCCAAATGTGACAAGGCCGTAGTTGCCGAGAACAAGCTTGTCCATGAAATGGAAGTCAAATCTTTGGAGGCTGAGAAAGTTCGCCTTGAAGAAAAGAAAACGGCAAAGAGGAATACATCCAAGAAGCAAAAGGCCATGCACGTTGTTTCCTCCGCCGAGAAAAAGTACCAGAAGTTGATGGAAAAGGTTGCGAAGATTCAGGCAACCGTCGAAAAGGTTCGCAACATCGCCTCGGCAACGTTCAAGATACCTGATTTCAGATATGGCTCCGTGGTGAACGCTTTCGGTGGTCCGAGATTCGATGTTGAATCTTTGGGCGGAACAAAGTTGGCGGAAAACCTTGTAAGCGCAGCCGAAAGTTACGCCGCAAGGTTTGCTCAACGGCAACTGGACGCGGCGAAGACCAAATTGCAGGCCGAAGAGGAACGCCGCAAGAAGGAATGGGAAATCGAAGACGAAATCTTCGACGCGGAGGTTGTCGAACTCGAAAAGCAGGAAGTCGTCAACGAAATCAAGATTCAACAAATCGAAAAGAAACACAAGAATATTGAAAACGAAATTCTCCGTTCCGAACAAGCTTACGAAATGTTGAACGAAAAATTCACGAACAACGAACTGTATGTTTGGCTGGAAAAGGAACTTGGGAAAGTCTTTAAACGGTATGTTAATCTATTGATAGATGTTGCCAAGATGGCAGAAAGAGCGTATCGGTTTGAAATTGAAGGAAGCACAGAGCCTGTTTCAGAATTTATCGGAAACAATTACTGGGACAACGTCCGAAAGGGCTTGCTTGCTCCAGAAAGGGTTCTTCTTGACTTAAGAAGAATGGAGAAGGCTTATTTGGAAAATGATAAGCATGAAATGGAAATTGTTAGACCGATATCTCTTAAAGATTTGTATACTTTTGAAGGGGGTCGTGTAACATCAGTAGTCGCTTTAGAACGTCTTAAATCGTCGGGGGAATGCTCTTTTAAATTTGATATCGCTCTGTTTAAGGCTGATTTCGAGGAGCTCTTTTTTCATCGCATTCGGGATGTTCGGTTGATTGTTAAATTAAGCGCTGAAAATATTTGCTACTTAAATGCCAAGCTGTCTTTAACAAACAGTATGGTTGATGTTTGCAAAAATGCAACGAAAGAAGAAGACTTTCGTTCGTTAGGTGACCGTGAAATATTGGCAACGAGTGTTGCGCATAAAGAACCAAGAGTGTTTGAATTTAGCGCATCACCTGATAAGCGAAATCGTTTTGATGGGTGCGGAGCTATTTCAGAATGGGAACTTAAAATAACGGGATTAAATAAAAAAGATGGGACCTATCCCATTGAGGACGTTGTCATTTACCTTAGCTATACGGCTAAAAACTAGAGGTGTATATGTTAAAGAATATAATCATAGGAATTTTCTTGGGAATTGGAATGGCCTTTTCTCAATCCACTTATTTGACCTCAACAGAGCCTTCAAAAACAACTGTTGATGGAGAGGAGTATTACCAAATTTCCAAGTGTCCAGAACTGGCTTGGTTCCGCGACCATGTAAACTCAGGGAATACGGATATCAATGCGATTCTTACGAAGAATGTGAACTGCTACGTAAATTCACTTGTCGATACAACAAACGCCTCCAATTGGGAACCTATAGGGAAAGATTCCTCCAATGCTTACAAAGGGGTTTTTGATGGAAATGATTTTACAATATCAAACATCTATATGGACAAGGACCAATTCACATACGGTCTTTTTGCGTATGTCGGCGGAACAGTGAAGAATTTGAAGGTGAAAAATTTCTTCTATGACATTCGATCGACGAATCTCGCCTCCAAACGGATTGGAGGTATTGTGACAAAAGCTTTTGGTGACGCAGTCCTTGAAAATGTTTGGAATCTGGGATTTGCCAACAGCGACATGTTCGATACATTGTTTCAGTATAATAAGGGGAAGAGCGGATCTTTATTTTACCACTATGGATTTATAGCTGGAGAAATGGAAAATTCTGTTTTGGATAATTCTGGACTGGATGCATCTTCTATTCCTTCTAAGTTGTACAATGACCCCAACAACTACCATAACCTCAGCGGCGAGGTATTTTACCCCTTGGTTGGATATGTTCAAAATAGCGTTGCAAAAAATTGTGGAATAAATACAAATACTTCTCGGCTCGCAAATGACATAACTAATTCACGGATAGAAAACTCTTTTGCGAAAAAATATTTTTTCCGAATGCTTAGTCCAACTCAAGTGACGTTCGTTAATTCCTACACTGTTGCATGTTCGACAGATACAAAAACTTCTTATTATAGTGAAAAACATTTTAAAGGATGTAAATTTTATCGTAACGAAAATTATATCTCGGATATTGGCTCCTACAAAGTGACGGGAACCGGTTTTGAATATGCCTTGACGCCGACACAGGAGTTTGCCGATGAATATCCGTATTTTTTTAATTTATCGGTGACTTTGAATGAATGGGTTGATCGGCAAAAGCAAGGGCTGTATAACAGGTGGATTTTAGGTGAAAAAGGTTACCCTGTTTTCGGTTCCGATATAGAAAAAGAACGAAAGTTGTGGACGGATGACAAGAATTATGATGTGTCCTGGTACAACGAATCCTCTTCAAATTTCAATATAACATCGGCGAAAGCCCTCGCGGGTCTTGCTGTAATCGTGAATGGGTATAAGAGTGGCTTTCACGATGATTTTAAAGGCAAAACAATTACTCTGTCATCCAACATAGATAGCGCATCGTTGGCAAAATTTATTTGGGTTCCGATAGGAACACATGATACGCCCTTCTTGGGGACTTTCGACGGTAAAAATCATTCCATATCAGGAATTGTTATGGATAGCCTTTCGCAAAATGCAGCCCTTTTTGGATACACTCAAGGAACTATTAGAAATGTTCATATTGACAAAAGTCTGCTGAGCGGTAGTTGGGTTGCGGGAATAGCGGTTCACAATTATGGAACGATTGATAGTTGTTCAGTTGATGCTAGAATATACACGATGATGGGTGGGGCAGGCATCGCTGTGCATAATGGTTTAAATGCGAAAATTACGAATACTAAATTTGCGGGCTCGTTTTCTGCAAAGAATTTTTTTTGGAAACAGAGGGATTCCTTGAATCTGAAAGTGATTTTCGATTCCCCCATAAAAGGGTTTATTAATGGCGGAATTGTTGGTGTGAATGAAGGGAGTGTCCAAAACGTGAATTCCAGTGGCGAGGCTCTATTTAAAATGCCTTGTACCTATAAAAGTACAAGTAATTATGGCAGTGGGGTGTTTTATTATGGAGGAATTGTTGGACATAACGCTCGGTCGGGCATCATCAAAGGGACGGAAAATAGGACGAAAATAAAAATTTTAGACGACGGCTCTCAGTGTTTTATCGCCGACGCTTCATTAAATAACTTCGCAGTTGCAAATATAGTTGGTTACAATGCGGGAGTAGTTGAAAATGCAAATTCAAACGCCGATACATTGAGCGTTAGTACGTGTAGTTTAGGCCGTATTGCTGGAATTGCCGGCATAAATGTATCCTCCGGATTAATAAATAAAGCGTTAACAAAAACAGCATTGAGTGTCAGTCAAATTGTAGACTGTCTTGGTAATCAATCTGTTGGTGGTGTTGTAGGACTCAACCATGGTACTGTAAAAAATTCCGGTACAACGGGGAATATACATGTTGAATCATATGAAGACTACTTTTCCAGTTCTTATTCGGGGGTCTCTGTAGCGGGCATAGTCAATGGTGGAAAAGGAAAAGTTTACAACTCTTTTAATGCGGGTGATCTTTTGTGTGTACATTCGACCGGTAGGTTCGGCGATTGTGGGCTGTATGGCTTAGGAATGAATAATTATTTTGCTAACACCTATAATTACGGCAATATTAGCGGAGCCTCGAAATTTAAATACCAATTTGGAGAAGGTATAGACGCGTATAATTCCTATGCTATTGAAGGTTCCGCTGGTTCTGTAGACTCTAAAATAACGGACTCTTATAGTTATAATTTAAATGCGGCATTGGGTTTGGGAAAAATGACTTACTACGATATGGAAAATGGTGAAGAAGTGCAGGGAACGTTGCTTGATGCGTTAAATCATTGGGTTCAGTATCGTGCAGAGTATTTGGGCGAAAGTTATGTCTCTTGGAAACAGGGCGAAAAGTATCCAGAATTTGACATGGAATGGCAGTCGCCTTCGGTCTCGTCATCTTCTGTTGAATCTGGTTCGTCTCAGGATCCTAGCAGCAGTTCTGAAAAATCGTCTAGTTCGTCAAAGGGCGAATCATCGAGTTCTTCGGAGCAATCAGAATTCGTGATGGCGCTCCCACAAAAAACATTCAACCTTTCGGTAAATGGCATGACGATAACACTTTCCAATACGCAGGGTGGGAATGTTCGCATCTTCGATGCGCTCGGTCATTTGATTGTTGCGAAGCCGCTTTCGGCAAATGGAATGACAACGATTACCCTGCAATCATCGGGCAACTACATTGTTCGTGTGAACGGCAACTCTAAAATGGTGAACGTAAAATAAGGAACAAACACTATGAAATCGAATATATGCAAATTGACATTTTCGGCAACACTCCTCTTGTTCTTGGCTTGTTCTTCTGATTCTGGATCAGGAACAAATTCTGCCGAAGCGAATTCTCCACAATTGGACAATTCCGCTTGTATCGCCATGGCGGAGTCCTACTTGCCGGTTCCGAGTTCTTCTCCTGAAATGTTCACGACTTCGCTTAATTGGATTCCAAACGGAAGTACTTCATGTGTTTCAAAAGTGAATCGTGACGATCTCCCCAAATCGTATAATTCATATTACCAGGCTCTGGTGATGCGTAATTGGGGCGAATTGATAGGAAAAGATATCCCATCGGATGTCAGGAAATATGCCAATTCTGAAAAATATATGTATTACAACCATAAGGAGAACGGCGGTTTTAAGGTCGTTTTTCAGATGTGGCTTTCGACAAATGAACAGGGCGGTGATGATTTCAACGCCGTATTTTCAACGATCGGGAATGGTGGGGCGGGGGTCAATCCATATTCAACAGATGTTGAATATGTCGCAAGAACATATATGAATGGAATTCTCTCGACCGATTATATAAATAATTTGTTATACAAGGATGAGTCTACAATATATTGGGCCTATCCAGCAGACAACTCAATGGTGGATTACATAACATACGACAGGGATGATGTATCCGATCTTTTAAAAGCCAATGGTTGGGAAGATGTCTATACTCATTCATGTTCTGTTTCCGACGTTGTCAGCGATGGCATTTTGGTTGCCGGCAATGACCATACAAGTACATGTATTGAAACTATCGGTACTATGGTTTACAACGCCAAGCCGTTCAATGTTTCCGTCCGGGTTGTTGTTAATGGTGGCACTCAAACGACATTTGCCTACTTGGATTTTTTGGGGTGGCTAGGACTTTAAATTCTTTTTCATAGGGGTGTTTATATGGAAACAAAAAAAATCCTCTTTTGGCCCGATGTTTATAAAGAACAGGGTCATTGGCTCCCAACCTTCGCGTGGGCGGATTTTATAAACTCCTATGGAAAACTTGCCAAGGACAAAAATTTCGAGGTCCAGTACATGGGCATTGCCGATTGCGAGGAAATTGTAGAGAATTTTGAGACTACCCATTCCGCCAATGGCGACGAAAATAAATTCAACTACAACAAAATTTTCACTGAAATTTATCGTGAAGGCTATACGAATGAAGTCCAAACGACTCCTAGCAGCCGTTGGAAACCGGACCATGTCTGGGTTTTAGCCTATTCGGGCCTTAACGCTAAGGAACGGGAAAAAATTGACGTTTCTGATAAAGAAAGCAGAGAAGCTGAAGTTATCAGAAACGTATTCAATTCCTATTCTCCGGACTTGCTTGTATCGGGATATTTCACGGCTCTTGAAACTTTGATCATTTATTACAACGTGTCAAAATCTGACCATTTTCACGATAATTTAAAATTTGTCATTTCAACAACCTATTTGCGCCATCCCTATGAAGACCCTGCATCAAGAGCCTTGCAAAACTTGATGGCATTTTCTTTGGAAGAACAAAAGAAATTGTTGAATATTGTAGTCCATGACTGCAGTAATCCCCAAAAACTACTGAATGATCCTGGTGTGACATTGGAAGAATTTGTAGCTCCACTACGGAATTTCCCTGAATTTATTCCCTGTCCAGAAATATTTGACTATGACAGCTATTCAGCGGGGCATGGCAACTTGGTGCAATATGATGAGCCGTGCATAACCAAAGAATTGGAGCCTATTAACGAGGAAATTGCCTGGAATGATATCTTAAATAAGCCGAACCTGATATATGTTACAGCAGGGTCGCAGGTCCTTGACTATGCAGAAAGTTCTATGGCTTTGTTCAAGTCGATTATAAATGCGATGCAAGCGTCCGACATGAAGGACTATCACCTTATTTTGTGTGTTGGCTCCACTCTTATTCAAAATCAATGGGATGAACATGAAAATGTTACGATTTGTGGCTGGGCCCCACAGAGACGAATCCTAAAAGCGTTGGCAAAAAAGAACAAAACAAGTTGCGCCGTTATCCACGGCGGCTTGGCTACAATTAAAGAGTGCGTTTATTACGAGGTTCCCTTCTTGGTGCTGCCATTAGGAAAAGATCAAATGGATAACGCGCTTAGATTGGAAAATTTCGGCATCAAGAACAGGTTCCATATTGAGTACATAAAGCCTAAATGTTTGCGCTATTTTATCAATCAGGTTGTTCAAGATTATACATCTTTGCGGAACTTGAAAAAATTAAGTAGCGTATTCCGCACCGCAGAGGATTCGCACTTGGGGGCAAGGAAAATAGCCCACTTGGCGGAAAATGTGGATTTGACAAATTTTGACCCAATGAATGAGGCTGCACGGACCGTGTGCTCTCAATATAACGAAATGTGTAAAGAGCATTCAACGGACTGATTTATCCGCCTACAAAGGCTTGAAGTTTTATCCGATAGAAATGTTTCTTCGATTTTTGTAAAAGCGGTGTAAAAAAACAATATGTTGTTCTGCGCAAGCAAGATTGACGAAATGGCGGTAATTGGACTCCCCGGTGCAACGAAGGATGGATGGGAAGCCTACTCATAGAGTAGTTACATCATACGAACGGAATTGTTCTTTCCTAACGGGATCTTTTTGTATATGTAAAGATGGTTGAATGAAAAGAATGCACTAGCATTGCATGTGCGAGGCAATGCGCTCCGCAGAATTAAGTCGCTACAATCTAGTCCTAGGTGTTGGTTCGAAATTGATTAATGATTACGAGTGGACTGAGTTTAAAAGTCAACCCAACATCACCTTTGCAAGCTGGGTCCCTCAGCGTCGTATATTGAAAGCTGAGAATTTGGAAATCGCCTTGATTCACGGAGGATTGGCGACAATTAAAGAGTGTGTCTACAACAATAAAAAATTTCTGATTCTCCCCTTGGGCAAAGACCAAATAGACAATGCCTTGCGACTTCGCAAGTATGGAATCAATAATACGATTCCTATTGAAAACATAAGCCCCAAAATCTTGATTGATGCTATTGTGAATTTGAAATCAGATAGAAAGACGATTCAAAATCTTGAAAATCTGAGTGAGGTGTTTCAGAGAGTTGAAACAGAAAGTCCGGGGACACAGGAGCTTCTCAACAATTTGACCCCACGGCAACTGTCGTAAAATAGACTAGGCTCACGCCAAGGGGAAAAAGACGACTTCGGCGCAGAGGGGCCGTAGACGATTTTTCAAGCATCGTGTTGAGGGTTTTCCGCATCGATTTTGTTTATAAATCTCAATATGGGGACCTCCTATTTTTCATTCCCTTGGGGGTATTTGCGAAAGAAAATTTGCGCTATCTCAGCCGGATGTTCCCAGAACTTGCCGAAAGGAATCAGTTTTTTCAACGAGCAATAAAGATGATGACTCCAAATACAATGAAAAAGGGAAGAATTTTTAGCAGCAATGTGATGACGCACGCGTCTTCTGCTGTTCCTGCTCCCAAAAGGGTTAATATGCCAAGTACTATCAAAAATGTTGTTAACATAGTTGACCTGCCGATTTTTACCTCATTCTATTTCGTTCCATTTCGTGAACATCTCGCCAAGATATTTTAACCGTTGAAAGTTTTGAATTCAATGCCTTGCCGTCAATCAATTCAACGTTATTTGCTTTGGCGAGATCTTTTGCCTGCGTTGAAAAATAAGAATTAGAAACCACGCTTATTTTAAAAATAACATTTTCTTTCTGTAAAATCAATCATTCATGAAAAAAGGCCCGTTCAGGGCCCAATAAACAAAAAGTGGAGTTTCCACATCCTATTTTTGGTTTTACAACAAATCAAACAAAGGAATAAGCATGGAAAACTCCGACAACAAATATAGTTTCGACCCGACTTCCTAATGGAACTCTTCAGGCTCGCCATGAACGAGGCGATGACGATGGATCGGGAGAAATTCCTGAATGCCGGGGCATATGAACGTTCCAAGAACCGTCTGGATTATGCGAACGGATTCAAGTCCAAGACCCTCAACACGCGTTCCGGACCGGTCACGTTCGCAATCCCGCAGACGCGGAACGGCGGACTCTCCCCCCAGGCCTTGCAGAAGGGATTGCGTTCGGAAAGGGCGTTGACCATCGCCATGGCGGAAATGTACGCGCAAGGTGAAGAACATCCTTGAGAAGATGTGCGGCAAGGATCCCGGACGAGGAAACTAACGATGCTTTGAACGATACTGTAGTGAGCTTCTTGTACACAAAACCCCCGAAAGTTGGACGCAACTTTCGGGGGTTCATCAAAATGCCGAGGCTTTCGCGTTAAATCAAATTTTGTTCCAGCGGAGAGTTCCTGAACGCGAACCTTGACGAATTCGGAGCAGGTAAGAACCGACCGGCAGCTTTTCCAAAGAAATCAAGTGTGTGCCGGCGTTCATGTATTCTTGATGGGAGGCGATAACCTTGCCTGTCACAGAGAATATGGACCACTGAACAAGTCCGGCTTGCGGAACTTGGAGTAAAACGCTATTGTTTTGAATTTGGCTGCGGAATGGGGCGATGTTCGCGCTTGCCACAATCGGAGTCGCGTAATATTCATCTTTGTTCACAGCCTGGGTGCTATCCCCGATGACGACAGTAATCGATTTTTCAAAGGCTTCGTAATGATCTGTTTCCGGAGCGGAAGCCGTAATCAGCACAATGGCATTTTCAGCGCCAGCGACAATACTCGTCCCATTTTTCGTCAAATAAGGGGTTGAAGCGGCTCCGTTATACGTATAGCTGACGGGAATCTGGTCTGCCATCATCGTGTCGGGGAGGGCGTTTTGTTCGGTGACGGCGCCAAAAGTGAGCGTCCTGTTTTTGAATTTGGAATAAATCCGTTGCTGCCCTTTGGCAAAGGTGACCGTAATGGTGTCGTCCATGGCGCGGTAACCGGTAACGGCGGGGGCGGTGACTCGAATTTTTCCGTCACCCAAAACGGTGGTGAACTGAGCCATTACGACTTGGGAATTCAATGCGCTGTAGCAAGTTTTCGAATTGGTGCAAGTCGCGCGTTTGACCGATAGAATTTCCGGATTCAAAGATTCAAACGTCAATGTGCCTCCCTGCGTTGTTGTCATGGAAGTCGCCAACAGGGTTTCGTAATCGTTAGATCCGGAGTAATTTGCCATGGAATGGCTTTGGGTGCACGTTCCGCCATAACGGCAAGTAAAGTCAGAAAGTCCCGAAACGGTTTGCTTCGGTTCTTTTTCCACGACCACAATGGATTGGGAATTGTCGTTGGCGGTAAAAATGGCGAAACCGGCAGAAAGAATGTTCACTGAGCTTCCGTTGACGGTGGCAACGGATTCGTCACTCGAAGTATAAGTGCACCCGGCTTTCAAAAGGTTGGTCAAAGAACCGGCGGTTTCTTTGACGATTGTGCTGGCAAAATGGCAGGAGCCGGTTGTTTTCCCGGCGATGAGCGTGTCTGCCCAGCTGGCTTTGTGTTTGGCGAGGTAATTTTTGACAATGGTGCCTGATGCGGTATAAGTTGCGTTGTTCAATTGTTCGGCGTTGACGAGAAAGTTGCTCCCGTTAAAAATGGCGGAACCTTCTGTTGTATTGTCGATGGGATTCGTGTGTTGGCGAAGGCTCCAGTTGCAATTGCTCAAACGGTTTGTTTCCATAAAGGAAAGCCATTCATTTGTCGCACTTTCGTTTGCACTGCCTTTGCCATCTGCTGTTGTGGTGCCCCATTCCGAAACGAACACGGCGTTCCCGGCGCTTTTGGCGGCCGTAATGCGGGAACCAAAAGAACCCACGGAATGCGTCCCTGCGTAAAAGTGGAATACATAAGCGACGTTTTTCGCGTTCACCCCGCCGTAGCTTCCGAGCTGGGACCAGTTGGGGGTGCCGACGAGAATCAAATTGTCGCTGTGTTGGCGGATATGGCTGGCGACTGTATTCGCATAGCCTGTAATCGTATTCCATGCGGTGTGAACCGGCTCGTTGTAGATTTCAAAAATGACATTTGGAATCTTGCCATAAGTTTTGGCCATTCGGGTAAAGAACGTATCTGCCGCGGTGATTTCGTTTTCGGCGCGGTGGCTGTGCCAGTCGATGATGATGTAAACATCGTTTTCGATGGCGGCTTGCACCATTTGGTCAATTTTCGAAATATAGGTGCTCGGAGAACCCATATAAGAATAATTCTCGTCCATCGGTTCGCTTGCACTGCCTTGGGAATTATAATACTGGATTCCCATGGCAAAGCGGAATACGTCAATGCCTAAATTTTGGGCTGCCCAGGCGATGACTTCGGGTTTGTAATATTGCAAACCGGTTGCATCGGACCAATAAAGGCTCACGCCGCGGAGCATTGCCGTTTTGCCGGTTTTCAGGCTGACCACTTCGCCTCCGCTGGTTCCTAAGGTCCCGTAGTTTTGTACGGGTCCAACGCGTTGAGGCTTTGCTGTGGTGGCATCTGCAAATGCGATTGCCGCAAACGTCAAAGCGCTTGTGAAGAGAAGTTTAAAAAGCTTATTCATAGGATTCTCCTGAACACCACTCCCGAATGAACTCTTATTTTTGAATTTTCAACGTTTGATAGTTTGCACCGTTCGAAAGGCGAAGAACATACAGACCGCTGGCTGGGACGAGCTTGTCGATGGTGACAAGGCCTGTTCCCTGAACGTTTTGGGAGGAAATCCGCGAACCGTTCATGTCGTAAACGCTCAGTTTCGCGCCTTTTTCCGCCATTTGATAGTAAATGTTGTCTCCTTCGCGGCGAAGCAGTGATTTTTGGCTCCCGACCTTCGGGGCTTGGATCCCGTTGATGCCCTGCAGGTTGGCGATGATGTTGCCGTTTGCGTCAAGAAGGTTGACTTCTTTCAGCGCAAAGGAGGCGTAACCGGATTTCGCCATTTTCACGTCGAATTTGATGCCGCGGACGGCTTTGACCACATCGCTGCGGTAGCTTTCGAAATTAACCCAGGACGGATAGGTCAAGGCGTTGAATTCATCATTTGCGTTCGCCGTGATGTCGATGTAGATTTCTTTCCAATCTTCGGTCGGTTGCAGATAATATCCCGGCTCGCCGCCTTCCTGCTCTTGCGTCAATGTTTCTTGGTCAAGGAGGGCAAAGCGCATCAAGCCTTGGCTCTTGTAAACGACGCGGACCGAGGCGAGGTCGCTCAAATTGTAATAGCTTTGGAGTTCATCGAAAGAACAGGCGACACCGGCAAACGGATAGTTCAGTTCAACGCCGGCGATATAGGTGGGTTCCGGAGCGAGGAATGTTTCCATGGCGATAATGTGCGAACCATCATCTTGCAGGTAAATGGCGGAACTGCCGGAATCCGGATACATTTTTGTCACGCCGAATTTGTCTGCATAAGAGCCCCAGTTGCTGAATCCGGAAATTGTAGCGCCGGAGCCTTGGGGCAAGAGGGTTCCCGTTGGGACGGCGGGCGTCAAAACGGCGCTTGGATCCGGAGTGAATGGCGTGTAACCGGTCATGTTGTAGAAATTGGGCATGTTGCCGGTGAGGAGCAACATGTAAAGAACGTTCAATGTGGCGGCAAAGTAATTTTCGCCCTTGCTTGCGGTTAAAGAAACTTTTCCTTCGGTATTGACGAGTGTGTAGTACAGGTTTTCAAGATAGGACTTCGGATTGTCTGCTGAAAGCATGGCGAGGCCGAGCCCACCCGAATAGGTGGAAGAGACGAAAACATCGTTGTCCGAAGAGCCGTCGATATTGTAACCCGGAAGAATCATGCCGGCATAACCATAAGTCGCCGAATCCAGCCAACCGATAATGGCATCGTTTGCTTCTTTGGCAGAGGGAATTCCGTACCAAGCGTATCCCCAGGCGAGTCTCCATGGCGTACGGGCCGCGTCGTCATAAAATCCCAGGTAACCTCCCGAAACCGCTGCGTTCGGCTGCGTTGGCTGGTGGGAACTCCAATCGCACCAGTCCGGCATCAAACCGGTTTTTGCGTGTTGGCACTGGCGCAAATGGGCCATCGAAGTCGTAATGGCGGTTTTCCAGAATTCGTCTTGAGTCACTTCGTAGAACAGTTGAAAAGCGCCAACGGCGGTGTAGCTCGGATTGAATGCGGGGTTCCAGTTGCTGCCCGGTTTAATGCGCCCATCGGATTCCATATCGTTGCTTTTTATCCAGGAAATCAAGGATTTGGCGTCGCTTAAATACTGGGCGTTTCCCCACTGTTTGTAGGCCATGAGCAAGGCGACTGCCGCGTCGAATTCGGCATCGCTTGCCGTGCCGCTGCCAATGATGGAGCCTTTTTCGTTGTCGATTTCCCAATCCATGCCCTGGCCGTTCCAGCTGCTGCAACCGTTGCCGTTAAGGCCTTTTCCATAGCACTTCCAGTATTTCCAGAGCTTGTCGAATTCCGCTTGGTGGTCGTCCGCGGCGCTAGACATGTAGACCATGATCAACATGCCGTAAGCGATGCCTTCGGAAACGGTGCGCTCCGAATGGGCATCGGGGCTGATAATGCGGGCTGTGCCCTGGGGCATGCTGGCGTTCGCGTCTGCCGATCCGCCTTCATATTTTTGGTAAAAAACACCCTGCTCGGTGTACCAAGCGCCTTTCCACAGGTTGAAATGGCTTTTGAGCGAATCAATCGTTGCTGATTTGAACGTGTTGCCGTATGGATAGGCTTGGTTCTGGGGAAACGGGAACTGCGGAGCCCCGGCAAAAGAAAGGGAGACCGATGTAAGAGCTAAGGATAACAAGAATTTAGATGGATTTTTCATATCCACGAAAATAATTCATCCAAGCCGGAAAACAAGATAAATAATTGTATAAAAAAGTTAGAGGGGAGTGGAGCGAAATGGACAACCATTGGGCAACGGAATAAAGCTCCAATGCACATGGATTTGTAAAAAAATGTGAACCAATGGGCGATATTTTCCGTTAAAACGCAGGCTTTGCAAAAAAAAGAGGCGGAGCAAAAAAAATATCTTTCTTTTTCTCGAAAAAAAGATATATTAGCTTGCAAACCGCCCTAATTGGGCATCCACATTAACAAGAGAGAGAAAATATGAACAAGAAAATTTTAGCGGCATCTGCAGTCCTCGCAGCTGTTTCTATGTCTTTCGCAATGGACACTTGGGTCGGTGCGAACTCTGAATACCGTGTCCAAACCGGTTTTGACGATGGTTCCGATACTTTCGGTTATTGGTATGATTACAATGACAATAAGGAAACCACTGACAATGGCCCGGGAACTTCCACCATCACTTGGCCCGATGAAAAGGGAAATGACTATTCCGATGACGCAATGGACCCGATTATTGACTTCTGCGGAGGCATTTGTGGAACCGCTACCATGGGTGGTCCGTATTCCTATCCGTTCGTTGGCGTTGGCTTTAACTTGAGCGGTGAAAACCAGGACGGTAACGACATCTCTTCTTGGGGTGGCATTTGCATCGGTTACAAGTCCACAGGTATTGCTCCGGCTCTCGAAATCGCGCCGGCTAACGAAGGCACTGTTACCAAGTACGACAACTACAAGGCTTCCTTGAAAATTCAAGCGACAGAAGCGGTCGTTGAACTCCCGTGGTCGAGCTTCAAACAGGAAGGCTGGGGCACCAAGGTGGACCAGGCTACGGTTCTCGCAAGTGCAGCCGCCATCAAGTTCAAAATCGCTGCACCTGATGGCAAGTCCACTGACTTCAACATCGCGACGATTGGCGAACTCGGCAAGTGCTCCGCTGTGTCTGCCATCAAGTCCGTTGGTGCCGCTTCCTCTGTGAAGGCTTCCGTTGCCGGTCGCACGCTCGCTCTGTCTGGCGTGAATGCGGGTGCAACTGTTGAAGTGATTAACCTCCAGGGTCAAGTTGTTTTGAAGAGCGTTCTCAATGCTTCTTCTGCTTCCTTGAACCTCGCTTCCTTCGACGCTGGCGTTTACATGGTCCGCGTTGCTGGCAAGGTGAACTTCAACCAGAAGATCGTTCTCAAGTAATTTGAAAAAATTCCTTTGAGTTTTAAGGGTGGAATCTGTGATGCAGATTCCATCTTTTTTTTGTAACTTAAAATTCTGTTTTCTCGATTTAATCTTTGATGTGTTCGAGTTTATATTTAGAGAGATAAATTAGGGATTGGGTATCACTTATTCCGGAGAAATTATGCGTTTAAAACTTTCCCTTGGTTCGCTCGCTTTGTGCGCGGCTTTTGGCTTGTCTGCTTGCAGTAGTGACAGTTCTACTTCTGCAGGTTCCGAAAATTCACAGACAACGCCCATCACCTCGTCTACTTCGGGTGGGGGCGCTGCGACATCGGGAATTCTTCCGGCGACAGCCAATGCGGCTTTTACAGCTGATTTGTATTTAAACTGGAAGGCTTTCCATTACATTACCCTCGAAGACGAAGCAGCCCGTTATCCGACGTGGGGATCTCAATTTACCGAAGTCTTTGGTCCTTATCTTGCCCAAGGTCAGAATGCCGCCCGGATCATTTGGTCCACTTATAATTCGGCGAGCTGCGTCATTGAAGAGGCGTCCGGTTCAAATATGTACAGGCGTGGCTGCACGGTTTCGGAAGGAATTGGTTACGGCATGCTCATTACGCTGTTCCAAGAAGACTGGGAGGCGTTTAACCGCCTTTGGGTTTACAGCACGGCGTATCGCAATTCCACTTATGCCAGCGGTCGCGGTTTAATGCCGTGGCTCACTTCGAGCTTCAGCTGGGATATTCCGGATCAGTCGAGTGCGACGGATGCGGATTTGGACATTGCGACCTCTTTGATCATCGCCCATTATAAAACGGCTAAGCAGGAATACCTGACAGATGCGTTGACATTGATTTCTGCTCTGTGGGAACACGAAGTCAACAAGTCCAACAACCTCCTGTATTCGGGCGACACTCCGACGTGGAAAAATGCGGCGAATCCGTCTTACAACCTGAGCTACTTCTCTCCGGTGGCGCTCCGCTTATTCGCCCTGGTTGACCCGGCTCACGATTGGACCTCTGTTTTGAACGCTCAATACGCCTATATGCAACAAGTACAAGCTGCAGGCACAGGGGTTTTCCCAGACTGGAGCGATGGCTCGGGGAATGCGATTAACCCGCCGAACAACAGCGCCAAAAATACGTATTGGACGTTCAACAAGGAATCTGTCCGCATTCCGTGGCGCATTGCGTGGGATTATTATTGGTTCTCGGATGCGCGCGCAGCTTCTGTGTTGAATACGCTGAACGCGTTCATCATGGCGAAATCGAACAATGACCCGACTGCGATTCCGCCTGTAAACTATTCTTGGAATTTGAGCGTGGGTGATGATGCCGTCGGTCAAAGCTTGCCTGTTCAGTGGCTTGCCGCTTGGTGTGCGACTGGGATGGGCGGCAATTCAATGGACTGGTTGAATACCTGTACAAATGTGTTGAACGCGACAGCGATGCAAACGTCCGCGTCCAGTTATTTCCCGAATATCCTCCAGATGATGTACAGCCAGCTGTTGAACGGGTTGTATGTAAAGCCGGCAAACATGGGCATTTGATTTCTTGCCGATTGTGTAAAACTTTGCAAATGGAATCTGTGACGCAGATTCCATTTTTTTCTTGTTTTACTTGAATTTTCGCTTTCATTTTTTGTTTAATCTTCAATCAAGAGTATATTTAGGGCACTTTGTTTTGTAATTGTTTTCCCGGAGACCCTATGACTTTGAAATTTCCCTTTGGCGTTGTTGCTTTGGGTGCCGTATTTGGTTTGAATGCCTGTGGAGATGACAGTTCCTCTTCGCCAGATCCAACGGATTCGTTCCTTTCTGACAGCAGTGTGTATTCTCAAATTCAAGAACCGATTGTTTCGTCTTCATCGGAGTATTTTTTCAGCAGTAGCAGTGCGAATATCCCGATGATTTCGTCTTCTTCGCAAACCGTTTTCAGCAGTTCTTCGGTGATTCCGGTTGTGTCTTCGTCAAGTGCTGGTTTTGTAAGTGGAGCGACGGGGGGGACGACATCTGGCGTGTTCCCGACAACGGCGGACGCTTCTCTTCCGCCAAAGCTTTATTCTTCGTGGAAAAGTTTCCATTACATCACTCTTGAAGACGAAGCCGCCCGTTATCCGACGTGGGGTTCCAATTTTAGTGAAATTTTTGGGAGTTATACGGCGCAAGGTTTGAAGGCCGCCCGGATCATTTGGTCCACTTATAATTCGGAGAGCTGCAAAATTGAAGAAGCTTCGGGATCGAACATGTTCAAACGGGGCTGCACCGTATCGGAAGGCATTGGCTACGGCATGCTCATTACGCTGTTCGAAGGCGATATGGATGCGTTCAATCGCCTTTGGGTTTACAGCAAGGCTTACCGCAATTCCGCTTACGCCAGCGGGCGCGGCTTAATGCCGTGGCTCACTTCGAGCTTCAGCTGGGATATTCCGGATCAGTCGAGTGCGACGGATGCGGATTTGGACATTGCGACCTCTTTGATCATCGCCCATTATAAAACGGCTAAGCAGGAATACCTGACAGATGCGTTGACATTGATTTCTGCTCTGTGGGAACACGAAGTCAACAAGTCCAACAACCTCCTGTATTCGGGCGACACTCCGACGTGGAAAAATGCGGCGAATCCGTCTTACAACCTGAGCTACTTCTCTCCGGTGGCGCTCCGCTTATTCGCCCTGGTTGACCCGGCTCACGATTGGACCTCTGTTTTGAACGCTCAATACGCCTATATGCAACAAGTACAAGCTGCAGGCACAGGGGTTTTCCCAGACTGGAGCGATGGCTCGGGGAATGCGATTAACCCGCCGAACAACAGCGCCAAAAATACGTATTGGACGTTCAACAAGGAATCTGTCCGCATTCCGTGGCGCATTGCGTGGGATTATTACTGGTTCCAGGATGACCGCGCGGCAGAAGTGTTGAATACATTGAACAAGTTTATTATTGAAAAGTCAAGCGGCGAACCGTCTTCGATTCCTGCGGTAAATTATTCTTGGAATTTGAGCGTGGGCGACGATGCCGTCGGTCAAAGCTTGCCTGTACAGTGGCTCGCCGCTTGGTGTGCGACGGGGATGGGCGGCAATTCTTCGGACTGGTTGAACTCCTGCACAACCCTGTTGAACAGTAAATCGATGGTGACTTCTGCCTCCAGCTATTTCCCGAACATTCTCCAGATGATGTACAGCCAGTTGTTGAATGGCTCTTATACGAAGCCCAGCAATATGGGTATTTGATTTTACATCGTTGAATTTGGATAAAATAAAACGCTTGGCATTGTCCAGGCGTTTTTTCGTTTGCAGAACTGGAATTTATTGGAAATTAGGACTTTGAGTTGATGGGGTTTCACAAGAAAAGCTTTTCTGTAGAGGCGTGAATTTGATACGATTTGGACATCAACGAAAAATCCGTTTTCGCGGAATGAAATTTTGTTTAAAATGAAAACCAGCCCGGAGTCAAACGCGGGCCAGTTCAATGCAGATTTTTTACGCGATTTTTAAAAGTGCCCTTTCCAGCTTTTCAAGAGCTTCGGCGCATTCCGCTTCGCTTACGTTCAAGGGAGGGAGCATCCGCAGCACGTTTCCTTTCGCGCTAAGCACAAGCAGTCCTTCGTCTCTTGCTGCGTCAATTAAGCTTCCAACGGATTTTTCCTCGGCAAGGGGCAGCCCGAGCAACAGGCCTTCGCCGCGGATTTCGCTTAAAAAGGAAAATTTTCTAGTCAGCGTGGTCAGTCCGTTTCGGAGTTGGGCGGCGCGCTCTTTCACGTTCATCAAAAGTTCTGGAGAGGAAACTTGTTCCACTACAGACAATCCGGCGGCGCAGGCGACGGGGTTTCCACCGAAAGTGGTCCCGTGGTCGCCCGGCTTCAGCTGGTCCGCTACTTTTTGCCGCAGCAAAACGGCTCCAAGAGGCAGGCCGCCGCCGAGCGCTTTTGCCAAAGAGACCAAATCCGGTTGAAGTCCGTAATTTTCAAATCCCAAGAACGTGCCCGTCCGTCCCATTCCCGCCTGGACTTCATCTACGATGACAAGGCATCCCGATTCTTTTTGCAGGGCGTTCACCGTTTCTGCCATTTCTTTCGAAAGGGTCATTACGCCGCCTTCTGCCGCTAGGGATTCCAGCATGATGGCGCAGGTGTTTTTATCGACTTCGGATTTCAGCGCTTCGACGTCATTCCACGGAATGTGTACAAAGTCGCCCGGCATATTGCCGAATCCTTCGCGGATGGCGGGCTGTCCTGTTGCAGAAAGGGCGGCGAACGTGCGCCCATGGAAACTGTTCACGAATGTGATGATCTTTTGCCTGTTGGCTTCGCCTTTGCGGAAAAAGTATTTCCGGGCGAATTTAATGCATCCTTCGTTCGCCTCTGTTCCCGAATTGCAGAAAAAGGCCTTGTCGAATCCCGTCAATTCGAGCAGCTTTTGTCCAAGGAGAATCTGGGGGTAGTTCGGATACAGATTGCTCAGGTGGATGAATTTACCCGCTTGATCCGCGATGGCGTTGACGATGCCTGCGTTTTGATGTCCCAGGGAGTTGACGGCGATACCGGCGACAAAGTCCAGGTATTTTTTCCCGGAAGCGTCAAACAGGTAGCTTCCGCAACCTTTGACGAAATCCACATCGGGTTTGCCGTAGAGCGGAGCGATGACCGCTTTGTCTTCTGCCAAAAAATTTTTAAGCGAGGATGGTTCCATAATTCAATTCTCCTTTCACTTGTTTGACAAACGTGTCGGCGTCTTTCCATCCCAAAATGTGAATTTCTCCCAAACCGCGGTCGAGGGCCTTTAAGCTTTCCCGTACTTTGGGAATCATGCCGCCGGCGATGGTGCCGTCGGCAATCAAGGCTTCCGCTTTGGCGGCGTCTAATTGGGAAACGACTTCTTTTTGCTTGTCCAAAACGCCGGGAACGTCGCTGATGAGCAAAAATTTGTCGGCATTCAGGGCGATGGCCAGTTCCGAGGCGGCGGTGTCCGCATTGACGTTCCATGCGGAACCGTTACCGATGGAGATGGGGCTCACGACGGGGAGCCAGCCTGTCGTCCACAAGTCTTTGACGATTTTGGGGTTGACGCGGCATATGTCGCCGACAAGTCCCAAGTCTTTGCCGCAGTTCCTTTTTTTCGCTTCGAACAGTTTTCCGTCGATGCCGGAGATGCCGATTGCCGGCGCGCCAGCGTTTTCGAGCATCCGTACAAGTTTTTTGTTCACATGCCCGGAAAGGGTCATTTCGACCATTTTCATGATGTTCGGGGTGGTTACGCGCAGGCCTTCGATAAAGCGGGGTTCTTCGGCAAGCAGGGCGATATTTTCGTTGATATCTTTTCCGCCACCGTGTACGACGGCCACCAAAAAGTCTTCGGCAGCGAGTTTGGCGATGCCTTGGGTAAAGTTTTGCAACTTCGCTTCGTCAATTGCGAGGCTGCCACCGATTTTGATGACGACTTTTTTCATTGTCAACGAACCTTTTCAAATGTGGAAACAAATTTACCTATTTTATTCCGAATGGGTGAATTTGACTGTGGGATTCCCTCTTCTGCTGGATTCCTGTGAAAATTCAGGGTTGAATGTTTATGGATGTTTACAAAAGTCAATCTAGCTGGGCCGGATGGGGAAAAATAAAGATTAAAAAAATTTACAGACTCTGCATTATTCCAAAACAAATGTAAATTATGCCTGTCAAGTTTAAACTGGACTTTCTTGTGCAGAAACATCAAGAGGATTATAGATGAATTATTTGAAAACGGTTGCCCGGATGGCGCTCGTGCTTTCGGCTACGGGTTCTTTATTCACTGGGTGCGGTGGAGACGCTTCTTCCAGTGATGCATTGGCGGGAGGCTCCTTGCCGCGTCAAGAAACCCTTTATCTATCGGGGCAGCAGACTCAGGCTCCGGGTTCGTTCAATCCGTTGGCGGAAAGCTGGGCGGCTTCATGGCCGGTTGGCGGACGTTTCAACTTGATGTATGAACCGTTGATTGTTTACAATTCTCTCACCGGTAAGATCGAACCGTTGCTCGGTACTCTTGTTGAAGAACTTTCGAATAATGACAGTGTGGTTGTCGATTTGAATCCCGCCGCCAAATGGAGCGATGGCAAGCCGGTCACATCGACGGATATCACGTTCATGTTCCAACGCGGAACCATCAATTCCAAAGAAGAAATCGCCGCGATCCACGTGGATACGATTAAAACAGAAACGGGTGCAATGGAACGCCTTTCGTTCATTGTCGCCAAGGATAAACGCAACAACCCGCTGACTCTCCGCGACTTGTTGCAGGCGACCCGCATTGCGCCTTCCCATGTCTTTGAACCGATGATCAAGGAAAAGGGCCTTGACGAAACCAAGAAACTCCTGATGGATAAGTCGCCCGTTGTTTCTGGGCCTTATACGCTCCGTTCTGCGGACCCGAACAAAATCATTTTGGAACGTCGTGACGATTATTGGGGCAACGCCGCGTTGCACGGAGGAAAACTCCCCGCGCCCAAGTATATTGTCCATCCGATTTACAAGAATAACGAACACAACACCATCGCCATGCGCGAGGGCAACCTCGACGCTTCCCAAAGCTTTATTCCGCGTATCGAACGCAAGGCTTCGGCGGGCGTCCACACGTGGTTCAGTGCGCCGCCTTATTTCCGCCCCGGTGCCATGCCGATGCTTGTGGTGAATACGACCAAAAAACCGCTTGACGACAAGCGTTTCCGCCGCGCGTTGGCTACGGCGATTGATTACAACGCCTTGCGCCAATTTGCCGTTTCCAATTACACGTCCACGTTGAAACCGGGCCTTATCATGCCGACGGATTTGGAAGGCAAGTACATTGTCGAAGAAGATTTGGATAAATACGGTGTCAACCTCCAGATTAACAACAATGAAGAACGCCTTGCCGCCGTGCAGAAGCTGTTGGCCGAAGCGGGCATCAAGTCTGTTTTCAATGAAGATGGAACTCTGGATCACATGGAAGACGCTTCGGGCAAGAAATTGCCGACGATTTTCATCACCAGCCCGAACGGCTGGACGGACTGGGAAGCGATGGTCAACATTGCCGTTGACGGAATGCGCAAAGCGGGCATCGATATCCGCGAAGGCTTTGTCGATGGCGGTTCTTATTGGCCGGCGATGGGACAGGGAAATTTCGACCTCGTGATGCACAAGCCTGTCGCAGACGTGACGCCGTCCCTTCCGTGGAGCCGTTTCAACGAAATCATGGCTTCCAACAACTGGCAGCCGATTGGCGCCTGGGCCGGTGTGAACATTGGCCGTTACAACAAACCGGGAACCCCGGAATACCGCGCCGAAGTGGACTCGCTCCTTTCCGCGATTCCGCTGATGACGGATACGGTGGAAATTGCAAATTCTTACCGTCGTTTGAACCAAATTTTCATGGAAGACCAACCTTCCATTCCGCTTGTCTATCTGCCAGAGCAATTCTATGAATTCAGCACCCGTGTCTGGACGAATTGGCCGGATTCTGCAAACGCCTATGCGCCGGCTCAGCTCCCGTGGGTGGCTTCGGGCACCAATATCCTCTGGAACTTAAAGCTTGCAAACGACAAGGATTAGGAACTAAAATATGTTGAAACAATATCCGATGCTAAGATACGTCCTGCAAAAAGGGTTCTGGTATATCCTGACCTTCGTCTTTGCAGTGGCTTTGAACTTCGCCTTGCCGCGTCTGGGCGATAATAATCCTGTTGACATCATCATGGGGCAAGCCGGTAAAGGTTTGACCCCGACAGAAGCCCAACAGAAGAAGGCTGAACTTTTGGTGTCTTTCGGCATGGCCGAAACAGATGCCGATGGCAATCCGGTTTATGAACAGGCGGTCGATTCCGTTACAGGAAAACCTCTGTTCGAAAAAGTGGCGAAATTGGATTCCGTCTTCGCCAAGGATTCTCTCGGAAACCAGGTGCTTTCCCGGGTGGATACGTCGTGGAGTGAAGTCCCTGTGATGAACAAGGATCCGAAACTCACATCCGCTTTGACGCAATTTTTCCGGTATATTGTGAACGTGTTCCACGGCGATTTGGGACTTTCTTATCAAAACAACGAGCCGGTGATAAACATCATCAAGAAGTCGCTTCCGTGGACGCTTCTCATCCAGGCCCCGACGATTATTCTCGGCTGGATTTTTGGAAACCTCCTCGGTGCGTTCGCCGCTTACAAGCGTGGCATCTTTGACAAGGTGTTCTTCCCGGTGGCCATGTTCTTGAACGGCATTCCTTACTTTGTCTTTGGTATGCTGCTTGTCGCCCTCTTCTCGATTACGCTCGGCTGGTTCCCGGCGGTGGGCGCTTACAGCTCGGACATTCCGCAGTTGACGTTCTCCTGGACTTGCATCAAGAGCGTTGCGTGGTATTACGTTCTCCCGTTCTTCTCCTGCTTCCCGATTCTTCTTTCTGGACAGGCGACGGGTATGCGCTCCATGGCGATTTATGAACTGGGAACGGACTATATGAAATACGCGAAGTGGCTCGGTCTCCGCGAAGGCAAGATTATCAGCTACGTGTTCCGCAATGCAATGCTTCCGCAATTGACCGGTCTTGCCCAATCACTGGGTGCGATGGTCGGCGGTGCCCTGATCACCGAAATGATCTTCTCTTATCCGGGACTTGGCATGGCGATGCTCACCGCGATTCAGCAAAATGACTATGCGACGATTCAAGGCTGCACCTTGATGATTTCGACGTGCGTCCTCGTGGCGAACTTCCTTGTCGATATTTTGATCGCCATTTTTGACCCGCGCGTGAAAGCCGGTCTTCAAATGGGAGGTAAGTAATTATGGCAAAACTGCTTAAGAACCTTCTGAAATCTCCGATGTTCGTTTTTGGAATTTCGGTGTTTGTCATCACGATTTTGATCGCTTTGATTGGCCCGCTGGTTTACCCGGTGGACACCCACGCCCGCGACATTATCGCTGGACCCTATGCTCCTTCGAATCTGTTTGAACCGGTGAAAGAAGGCGCACAGTACCATCTTTTGGGAACAGACCACCTTGGCCGCGACTATGTGTCGCTTCTGATTGCCGGTCTCCGTTCTTCGCTTTATGTGGGACTCATTTCTGGTATCATCGCTACGACCATCGGCGTATTCATCGGCTTGTTCGGCGGATTCCGCGGTGGTTGGATTGATGAACTCTTGAACGTGGGAACGAACCTTTTCATCGTCATCCCGCAATTCGTGATCCTCGTCCTCATCAGCTCTGCCGTGAAAGACGGACGTTCTTTGACGCTTATCGGGTTGATTATCGGACTTACGTCTTGGAGCTGGTCCGCGCGTTCTGTCCGCGCCCAGGCATCTTCCCTCCGCAGCCGTGATCACATCGCCTTGGCGAAGATGAACGGTGACGGTTCTTTGAAGATTCTCTTCAAGCACGTTCTCCCGTATCTGCTTTCTTATGTGTTCATGGTGTTCATCATGCAAGTGTCTTCGGGCATTCTTTCGGAAGCTTCGATTTCCATGATCGGTCTCGGTCCTCTGGATTCCACATCGCTCGGTATCATTTTGAACCAGGCGAAGGATAACGGCGCACTTTCCGACAGTATCTGGATTGCGTTCCTCCCGGCCACTATCATTGTGACGCTCACCGTGTTCGCCCTGTATCTTATCAATACGTCGATGGAAGGCGTGTTCAACCCGCGTCTGCGCAAATAAGAGGTGTAAAAATGTCTGATATTGTTCTTGAAGTCGATCATCTCAGCCTCCACTATTTGAGCCGATTTGGAGAAAAGTTCCAAGCGGTGAAGGACGTGTCTTTCACCGTGTCCAAAGGCGAAGTGCTGGGTATCGCCGGTGAATCGGGCTGCGGCAAGTCCACGTTGGTGAGCGGGCTCATGGGAATGTGCATTCCTCCGCTCCATGTGACAAGCGGCGATGTCCGCATCAACGGAGAATCCGTGATGCACCGCAGCGAAGAAGACATTCGTTCGAATGTTTTGGCGCAGAAAATTTCCATGATTCCGCAGGGCGCTTTCAATACGTTGAACCCTGTGCGCAAAATCAAGGATTCTGCCGCAGACGTGTTCCGCGCGCACCAGAAAACGGGTCAAAGGCTTTCCCGTTCAGAAATCCGCGACCGCATCCATGACCGTTTTGACGAACTGGGCATGGAAACGGACCGCATTTTGAACTCGTTCCCCATTCAGTTGACTGCCGGAGAACGCCAACGTTCCGTCATTGGCATTTCGACTCTTTTGAATCCGGAAATCGTGATTGCCGACGAACCGACATCGGCTCTTGACGTGAGCACGCAGAAAGAAGTCATTACGATGATTTTCGATTTGCTGAACAAGGGAATTTTCTCTTCGATGATTTTTATCACCCACGAACTTCCGCTGCTTTACCATGTCGCAGATGACATTGCGATTATGTACAAGGGACAGTTTGTAGAACGCGGTACTTCGGAACAAATTGTGAAGGATCCGCAACATGATTACACGAAGATGTTGATGAAAGCCATGGTGAGGTGCGATTATGTCAAATGAAAATAAGGCTGTTGTCTTCCACGCCGAAAACATTACGAAATCTTTTAACGCCGGAAAACATTTGAAAGTGGCTGTCAAAAACGCATCTTTTGATGTTTACGATGGCGATTTCGTTTCGATTGTCGGCAGTTCGGGCTGCGGCAAGTCTGTCCTTGCCAAGATGATGCTCGGTCTTTATCCGCCCACTTCCGGAGTCTTCACTTATTACGGGAAGCCGATTGAAAATACGCAAAAGCATTGGAACGAAGTCCAGTCGATTTTCCAGGATCCGTTCAGCTGCTTTAATCAGTTCTTTTCAATCCGTTCCCAACTTGAAGATGCCCGCTTTATTTTGAATCCGCGCCCCAGCCACGAAGAATTCGCGAAGCGGGTGGATGCGGGTCTTCGGGCGGTGAACATGGAACCGGATGAAATTAAAGAAAAGTATCCGTTTGAACTTTCGGGCGGCCAAATGCAGCGGATGCTGATTGCCCGTGCATTCGCCCTGCGTCCCAAAGTTTTGATAGCCGATGAACCGACTTCCATGGTCGACGCGCACGTCCGTGCCGGCATTTTGGATTACTTGATGAAAATCAAGAAAGAACTCAACATGACGGTTGTGTTCATCACGCACGATATCAGCCTTGCAAACTACGTGAGTGACCGCATTTTCATTATGCATGATGGTGAAATTGTGAACCAGGGAACTCCGGACGAAGTTCTCGGACACACAACGGAACCGACGACGCTCAAATTGCTCGATGATATTCCCGACGTCAACAAGAGGGAATGGATTCCGAACAGTCATTTGGCGCGCAAAGCAAAGAATGCAACGGTTTAATTGAAAATGAAAATCCAGTCCGAAAGGACTGGATTTTTTGCAATATGGGGCGGGGAAGTTTTCAAAAGCGTGAACTTCTCGCCGGAAAGCTTAAAAACGTTCCTATGCAGAAGATGGTCTGGGAAAAGTTGACTTTTCCGGGACTTTATTTTTGAATCTGCGTTTCGGAAGCTTGAACCTTGTTTTCGCCGGAGGATTTTTTCTTTCCGCGGCTCATCCAGCTCAGGACGAGGTTTTGCCAAATGACGTAAAAAGTCGGGCACAGGGCGGCGATAGGACCTGCGTAAAGCTGGGCTATCCAAATGACGAGCATCGTATTTTTTTGTCCCATGCTTTGGGAACCTTCGGCCGGGTGAGATTTTCGTTCGCAGAGCCAGCCGAGAAAGAACAGCAACACGCAAAGGCTCAAAGACAGTAGCGCGGTCGCTTGAAAGTCCCCGGCTTCCCACAGTTTTTGAACTCCCATGGCCCGGACATCGTGACTCGCTCTGGAAATCAATACGAAAACGTTGAAAATCCAGATGAACATCGTGTATTTTTGAAGCTTTGTGATTTTATCGGCGACTTCGGGGTAAAAACTCCGCAATCCCAGCGCAATGGAAAGGGGAATGGTGATGATGGGCTGGATGGAATTGAAAATCGTCTTGGAAAATTTCCAGAATTCAAGGTGTTCCATGCCCGGTGTCGGAGGACAGAAATAGCCGAAAATCAGCGGAATGGAAAAACAGGCGAAAATGCTGCCGACCAAAAAAATCTTGAGTGCGAGGATGGGGTTTCCGCCCAGAATTTTTGTCATGACGGGGGCTGAATTCGCCGGAGGGCAAAGGCAAATCAACATGCCGCCCAATACGATGGAGCGGGAAAGTCCGAAAACTTTTTCAATTCCGAGCAAAACTCCGCAAAGGAGAACGCCTGTCAAAAAGGCGCGCATTTCAATTTTGAAGGTGTAACCGTGTTTTTGAGGGGGGACTTTCGAGATGAAAGTCAGGGCCATCATGAGTCCGATGCAAAAAGGCATCAGTGGAGATAGTATGTGGGCTTGGGGGAAAAGGATTCCCGAGACAATCGCCGCAATCATCAAAAAGGAGCGTAATTTTGACATGGCGCGGCAAAAGTTAATAAATTTGCAGGAACAATGCTACTCTCCCGCTATAAGGATATTCCGAGTTCTATCTCGACTTTCCGGAAACCCGGCAAAAATCCGATGCTTTTCCTCATCAAAAGCTATGCGGTGTTGATTGGCGTCGGAACGATACTGTTGTGTTGCCCCTTTTCGCTGCAAAAAGAAATTTCCATTTTGGACGCCTTCTTTACGGCGACCTCTGCGGTTTGCGTTACAGGACTGGCCACGGTGGACATCGGTTCCACTTTTTCGCATGTGGGCCTCTGGATTTTGATGGTCCTCATTCAGATTGGCGGGCTGGGCATCATGACGTTTTCTACCGCCATATTGCTCCTTTCGGGGATGAAGCCCGGATTCAACCAGCAGACCCTTTTCAAGTCCGGATTTGCTTCTGAAGGGAATATTGAACCGAAAAAGATTCTTTCGGCGGTGTTGCCGTTTACAATTGTGCTGGAAGGTTTGGGAATGTCTGCCCTTTTTTCGCAATTTGGGCATTTGCCGTTGGACGAACGCATTCTCTATTCGGCGTTTCATGCGGTCAGCGCCTTTTGCAATGCGGGATTTTCGCCTTTCGGCAATTCTTTGATGGATTTTCAGTTCAATCCCGTCGTTTGCCTGGTTATCATTCTGCTTGTCCTTTCGGGCGGTCTCGGGTTCCTATCCATGTCCGAAATCAAGAATCTGTTTGATTTCAAAACGAAAACGATTCAAAAAATTTCCCTGCACACGAAAATCGCTTTGATTGCGACCCTTGTCATTGTACTTGTCGAAATGTTCAGCGTTTTGGCCATCGAATGGAATGGCGCGTTTGATGGGCAGAATTGGGCGGAAAAATTGCTCTCGTCTGCTTTTGTCGCGCTTTCATCCCGGACGGCGGGCTTCAACACGATAAATCCTTTGACGTTGCGGGAAACAAGCGTCATCATTATTATTGCGGCCATGTTCATCGGAGCGAGCCCCGGAAGTTGTGGCGGTGGATTGAAAACGACGACGGCGGCGGTGATTGCCCTGCTCGGATTCAACCGTTTGCGTGGGCGTGAAAAAACGCAGGTGATGGGACGGACGATTCCCGAAGAGACTGTGGACAAGGCTGTCCGGATTTTTATCGTTTACATTCTCCTCGCGTTGCTCGGCACTCTCGTTCTGCTTTTTACGGAATTTCCGGGGGGAGCCATCGGAAGTTCGCAGTCGCATTTTGTCCGGGTATTTTTTGAAGTGGTCAGCGCGCTTTCCACGTGTGGGCTTTCTTTGGGAATGACCCCAGAACTTTCCGCATTTGGAAAAGCCTTTCTTTGTATTTTTATGTTTGTCGGACGCATGGGCGCGCTGTTCCTGATCTCTGCAGTGGTGAAAAAACGGGATGGCGGAGTTTGGTATGCGGAAGAAGATATCATGGTGGGTTGAAAATGGCAAAATCGCAATTTATCGTCATCGGTTTGGGCAATACGGGCATCTTTCTCGCCAATCATTTGACAAGCCTTGGCAGTGAAGTTCTCGCTGTGGACAATACGCCCGAAAAAGTGCAAGACATTACGCCGAATGTCGCCCAGGCTGTTGTGGCGGACACCACCCGGAAGGCGCAACTGGCCTCGCTTCCTGTCACCAAAGTCGATGCGGTCATTTGCTGCATCGGGGCTGACTTGGAAGCCTCCCTTCTCACGATTTTGAATCTGAAGGAACTCGGCGCCAAACACATTATCGCCAAAAGTTCAAGTTCCCAGCATACGTCAATTCTTGAACGGTTCGGCGTTTCGGATATTTTCCAGCCGGAACGCGACATGGCGATTTCTTTGGCGGAACGCCTGACACACCCGAACATGCTCGACAGATTGCCGTTCCTCGATGGATTTTCTATAGTCGAAATTCTCTGCCCCGAAAAATTCCGGGGAAAAACGTTGAAAGAATTGGCGTTGACAAGCAAATACGGGATTCAGATTATCGCCATCCGGGATCCGCTACAGCCCCAAGCGCTGATTGGAAATTTGGCGGACCATGAACTGAAGGAAAATGACATTCTCTTTGTCCTTGGGCCAAATGAAGTTCTCGAAGATTTGCAGCGGTAATTTGTCCGCGGCAAAAGTTTCCCGCTGCGGACGGTGATGAGCCGATTCGTTGTTGAAAACAAATGGGGACTTTGACGGGATTCTCCGCGTTTTCCGTTTCAAAACAGCTGCAGTTGCGTGTTGTTATATTGAATAAAAAAGGAGCAGATGATGAAGGCGCTGTCGCAAAACCTGTTGGACCTTTTGTCCGATCACAATGTCACCTTTTTCATTCCGCCTTACCAGCGGAATTACGAGTGGGATAAAAGCCAGTGTGAAGCGTTTTGGGAAGATGTTCTCAACACAAACAAAAAGAACAAAGCCGGTGAAATGGTGGAACATTTTTTTGGCACGCTCACATATTTTCGTTCCCCGTCCGCCTTTGGAGAACCGGTCAAACTGGTGTTGATCGACGGGCAACAGCGTATCACGACGACGATGCTCTTTTTGATTGCCATGCGAGACTTGGTTTCGGATAAAAAGGAGTTCATCAACAACAATTATCTTCAGAACAGAGAGTCGAGCGGTGGCGATGATGAATACAAAGTCAAGTTGAAGCAAGTGGAAACGGATTGGTCGGCGTTCAAGAATCTGGTTTTGGAGAAAAAGTTGGAAGAGAAAGACGAAATTTCTTCCGTTTACGAGAATTATCTTTTTTTCAAAGGCAAATTGAAAGCGCTGCAAGGCGCGATGGGAAATGCGCTGACCGAGTTGATTTCTTTGGGACTTGGCAAATTCAGCGTGGTCACGATTGAACTGGAAATGCAAAATCCCTGGGAAAATCCACAAGAAATTTTCGAATCGATGAATTCACTTGGGAAGCCGCTTTCGCTTGCGGATTTGGTGCGGAATTACTTGTTGATGGGAAAGACTGCGGAAAAACAGGATTTTCTTTATCAAAATTATTGGCTGAAAATGGAACGCTTGTTTCCGACGGGAACGATTTCCGATTTTATCCGCGACTTTATGCAGTTGCGTGGGAAAAGGTCTTATTCAAAGGCGACGCAAAATAATGCGAAAGAGCTGTACAGGGAGTTTAAAAGTCTGACGAAAAGTTTGGAGCTTTCCGTTGAAACTGTTTTCAACGAATTTGAAAAGCTCTCGCCGCTTTACGCGGAAATTCTTTCGGGAAATATTTCGGGACATCCCGATCTCAGCAAAAAATTGAAAGATTTCAAAATGATCAAAGCGGAGACTGCCAATTCCTTTTTGCTAGGCCTTTTGGAACAGTGGAATGACGGTAAATTTACGGATGGGGAATTGTTTGAAATTCTCGACGCGTTCCGCATTTACATTGCCCGTCGTCGGATTTTGGGAGTGGCTCAGGGGGAAAACAAGGACTTTCCGAAACTCGTTCTGAAAATGGACGAGTTGATTTGCGCAAAGGACAAACGCCAAACTCTTTTTGAAATATTGAGCAGGCTACAATACAATTTGCGCCTTCCCACCGATGATGAATTGCGCATCAAATTAAAGGATTTCAATTTTTACAATTTCGCTTACAAAAAATACATTTTGTCGCTTGTGGAAGAAAACTGGACAAAAAAGCGTCCAGACTTGGATGATGAATTTTTGCAAGTGGAACACATCATGCCGCAAACGTTGAACGAGGCGTGGAAAACGGAGCTTGGCGAAAATGCCGAAAATATCCATGAAGAACTCGTGAACAATATCGGCAACTTGACTCTCATCCGTCACAATCAGGAACTCGGCAATAAATCGTTTGCCGACAAAAAAAAGATTTACGCCAATTATGAAGGTGTGCAAATTGCGAAAACGTACATCACGGACCGGGAAAAGTGGGATGAAGCCGCCATCCGAAACCGCGCACAAGAAATCATCGCATTCCTTTTGAAAGACGTTCTGCCGATTCCGGATAATCTGCGGAAAGGGTTCAACAGCTCTTCAAAGCCGCGAGGTTTTTCGTTTGAATTTTTAGGGCTTGTCGGCGAAACTATCCGCTTTATTGACAATCCCAAATTCGAGGCGAAAGTCGACTCCGATAAAGAAGTGGAATTTGAAGAGAAACTCTACAAATTGTCCGCGTTGACGAAGGTACTCAAACGGCGCTGTGGAACGCAAACGCCCTCAGAGGCGTACCAGGGCTCTCAATACTGGATGTATGAAGGCGAAAAATTGGCGGATTTGTGGGATAAGGCTTGACGATTGTAAAGGTTGACGGGAAATCTTGCACATTTTGAATCGGTTTTATCTAGTTTACAGATATGCAAGAATCCCTTCGCCTGATATCGATATCCATCCGGAATCTCCGTTCCATCCGGGAAGAAACTTTTCCGCTAAGTGATTTCACTGCGTTGATTGGCTACAACAATGCGGGAAAAACGAATATCCTGATGGGCATCCGCTGGCTGCTTTACCGGTCGTCGCTAGACAATTCCTATTTTGACGATCCGGCGCAAGCGGTAGAAGTCGAGGGGCTTTTTGGGGGCGTTTCCGAATCGGTTCTTTCGCGTTTGGAACAGGAGAAGCGGCAGCTGATTGAGCCGTTTTTGAAAAATGGGCGTTTTCGCGTGCAGCGGTCGCAACGGGTTCCCGGAGAAAACGCCGCCGATGTCGAATTTTGGGTTTTGGACTGGAACGGCGACGGTGGCAAGGGGGAATGGGTCAAGGCACCTTTCGGATTTGAAGAAACGTTCGCGCGGATATTCCCTCCGCCCATCCAAATTTGGGATTTTGAAGGCGACAAGGCATTTGCCAAATTGCTGAATGAAATTTTTCGGCCTCTTGAACGCCGCCTGGGCAAAGATTTCAACGAACTCATTGCCAAGTTCAGCGCATTGCTCGACGCGGAGAGCGGCTCCCGCGCTTCGGAATTTGAACTTTTTGAACGCGGATTGAACCAAAAGCTCCGCCCGCTTTTCCCGTCTGTCAATGTGAAATTGGACATTCCGACGCCGACCCTTGAATCTTTTTTGGGGACGGCGAAATTGAGCGTTCTCGATGAAGATGACGGCTTTGAACGCGATATCCGCTCAATGGGGGCGGGCTCGAAACGGGCCATTCAAATGGCGTTGGTCCGTTATCTGGACGAAGTCAAAAAGCATCATCACAACCATTATTTGAACCGTACGCTGTTGCTAATCGATTCTCCGGAATTGTATTTGCATCCGCAGGCGGTGGAACTTGTGCGCGTCGCTCTCAAAAATCTTTCTCGCGAAGGTTATCAAGTCGTATTTGCGACGCATTCCGCCCAAATGGTCACCAGTGAAGATGTCAGCACGTCTTTGCTAATCCGGAAGAATAAAGAACGGGGAACGTTCATGCGCCGCCGGATGGAAGATGCGGTGCATTCGGTCATAACGGATGCGCAGTCCCAGCTGCAAATGCTTTTTTCCCTTTCGAATTCAAACGAATTGCTGTTTGCCGATTATGTGCTGCTCACCGAAGGAAAAACGGAGTGGCGGGTTTTGCCGATGCTTTTTGAAAAAATGACCGGCCTTTCTTTTGCCCTTATCCGTTGTGCGCTGGTGCATCAGGGCGGCGTGAGCAATACGCGGAAAAGTATGCAGGTGCTTTCGGCGATGGATTTGCCCGTCCGCGCGATTGTCGATTTGGATTATGCGTTCACCAATGCCTTGCAAGACGGTTTTTTGGACCGGGACGACCCCGATGTCAAATTTTGCAAGAACCTTTTCCGGGAGCTTTCCCTGCAAGAGCGAATCCGGCTGGTCCATGGGATTCCTGTGAACAAAAAATCCCGAATCAGCGCCAGTGAGGCTTTCGCGATGATGGCGGCGATGCCAGAAGCGAGAGCGCCGCTTGAAAACATCCACCGCAAATTATCCGAAGTGGGCATTTGGGTTTGGACCCGCGGGGCCATTGAACAGCATTTGGGCTTAGAAGGGAAAAATGAACGGGCCTGGCATCAATTCATCGAACGTGTCCGCAAAGAGGATCCGCACCGGTTTTTGCCAGACTATGACGACATAAAAAATCTTTGCAATTGGATTATTGACGGCTCCCGGGATGCAGAAACCTGAATGTTTTTGTAATCCATTTGCCCGGGATGATTTGACCGTGCAGAAGCTCGGGGCAAATTCGCCTGCATTTTCGGCTTTCCCTTTTTCACGTGGGACTTTTTTTCTAATTTAGAACCGAATTTTAAAAAGGATTTTTTTTCCTATGAGCATAATTGATTCGTTGCTTCACAAGGTCTTTGGAACTCCGCACGAACGCAAAGTCAAATCTTTGCGCCCCGTGATTGCGCAAATTCACGAAGCCCGTAAAAAATTGGAATCTCTGGATGATGCCGCTTTGGCTGCCAAGTCGGATGAATTCCGCGAAGCTTTGAAAAACGGGAAAACCCTTGAAGATATCAAAGTCGAAGCTTTTGCCGTTTGCCAGGAAGCGTGTGACCGCCGTTTGGGCATGTTCAACGTTTTTAAATCCGAATTCGGGTTTGATTTTTCAACGCTCGGAGACGATGCGGAAATTCTGTCCGCGGTCCAAAGCGCCAAAGAAAAGCTCGAAGCGGAAACGCCGGAATGGGAAATTTTCATGCCGGCGAAATTTTATGCCAAAATGCGGGAACTGTATCCGGATTCAGTCAAGCCGTTCCGGATGCTCCCTTTCGACGTGCAGTTGATTGGCGGGTTGGTTCTGCATGAAGGCGCTATCGCTGAAATGGCGACGGGTGAAGGTAAAACGCTTGCTGCGGTTTGCCCGGTTTATCTGAATGGACTTTCGGGCAAAGGTGTTCACGTGGTTACCGTGAACGATTATTTGGCGGGCCGCGACGCAAAGCAGATGGGTTTTGTTTACAAGTTCCTCGGACTTTCCGTGGGGCTGATTGTGCACGGACTCAATGCGGAAGAACGCCGTAACAGTTATGGCTCCGATGTCACTTATGGAACGAACAATGAATTTGGATTCGACTATCTCCGCGACAACATGGCGGTGGATCCGAAAGAAGTCGTGCAACGGGAACCGAATTTCTGCATTGTCGACGAAGTGGACTCCATTTTAATCGATGAAGCGCGGACTCCGCTTATCATCAGCGGGCCTGCCGAAGATGCCACGGACAAATATCAAAAATCGCGGCAGCTGGTGGCTCAACTCGAACGGGGCAAGGATTATACGGTTGACGAAAAAGACCGTTTGGTTCAGCTGACCGAACGGGGTACCAATCACGTGGAACAGCTCATGGGATTCACCAACCTTTACGGCGAACATGCCGAATGGGTGCATTTCATCAGCCAGGCGTTGAAAGCCCAGAACCTCTTTTTGCGCGACAGGGATTACATTGTCCGCGACGGTGAAGTGGTCATTGTCGATGAAAATACGGGCCGCCTCATGGAAGGTCGCCGCTATTCGGATGGCATTCACCAATCGATTGAAGCGAAAGAAGGCGTGCCCATTCGCCGTGAAAACCAGACGCTTGCGACGATTACGTTCCAGAACTACTTCCGCATGTATAAAAAGCTTTCCGGCATGACGGGTACGGCGGAAACGGAAGCGACGGAATTCATCAAAATTTACAACATGAACACTTGGGTCATTCCCACGAACAAGCCCTGTATCCGCAAGGATATGCAGGATTTGGTCTATAAAACGGAAAATGCCAAATGGAAAGCCATCGTGAACGAAATCAAAAAACGTCACGAAAAGGGCCAGCCGTTGTTGGTGGGAACCGCTTCGGTTGAACGTTCCGAAAAGTTGCACCAGCTTCTGTTGAAAGAAGGCATTCCCCACGATGTGTTGAACGCCAAAAATCATGACCGCGAAGCGGAGATTATTCAATATGCCGGTTACAAAGGAAAGGTGACTGTCGCCACGAACATGGCGGGCCGCGGAACGGACATTGTCCTCGGGCCGGGAGTGAAAGAATTGGGCGGCTTGCACGTGCTCGGTACGGAACGGCATGAAAGCCGCCGCATTGACAACCAGCTTCGCGGACGTGCGGGGCGTCAGGGCGATCCGGGCTCCTCTCAATACTTCCTTTCGCTAGACGACGATTTGATGCGCATTTTCGGCGGAAACAATGTGAAGCAGCTGATGACGCGCTTTGGCATTGGCGACGACGAAGTGATTACCCATCCGATTGTTTCCCGCTCTATTCGCAGTGCGCAGAAACGCGTGGAAAATCAGAGCTTTGATACGCGTAAATATCTGCTCGATTACGATAACGTCATGAATGAGCAGCGCAAGGTGGTTTACGGACTCCGCCGTAAAATTCTGAATGGAGACGATGTCCGCAAGGATATTTGGAACAACATCCAGGACGCTTGCGATCTCAAGTTGTCTTCTTTTGTCGGCAAGAGCCGCTTCTCGGACGAATGGAATTGGGACGGATTGATGACTGCGGTCAAATTGAGCTTTGCCGTGGACTTCAACCCGCCCGAAGAAGAGCGTTCCCGGATGTCTCCGGAACAGGTCTTAGACGAAGTAATAGCCCTTTGCAAAAAGAAGTATGACAAGTTGGTGGAAATCATTCCGGAAAATGATCTTCGCCAGTTGGAACGCCGGATTCTCCTTTACACCATTGATCAGCACTGGAAAGACAACCTTTACGCCATGGATCAGTTGAAAGATTCCATCCGTTATCAGGGTTATGCTCAAAAAGATCCGCTGGTCATGTACAAGAATCAGGCATTTTCAATGTTCCAGAAATGTTTGGACGATACGGCGGTGATGACAGCCCAACGGATTTTGAACATCCGGATTCAGCTGCAGAACGGCATGTCGGTATCTCCGGAACAATTGCAGAAAGTGCCGCGTCCGCAGGCGCCTCAGCAAACGCAGGACAATGCCGCCGAAAACGAAAAGGCTTTGGAAGGCGATTTGGAAGAAAAGGCTGAAGCCGTTTCTCCGGTCCCGCAAACGGAATCTTCTGCATCCAAAGTCATTCCGACCTCGGCTCTTCCGGGAACACGTCCGTCATCCATGCCGCGTCGCGTGCCAGCTGCCGCAGCCCAACATCCGAAGCTCGGACGAAATGATCCGTGCTGGTGCGGTTCGGGCCTCAAGTTCAAAAAGTGCCACGGGAAAAACCTCGAATAAGGTGTTTTTGAAAAATGCGCTTCTTTAGCCTCGAAGGCATTGACGGTTCTGGAAAAACGACCCAATTGGAAAAGCTCGCCGTTCAAATGGAGCGGCAGGACTTTGAAGTGGTGAAACTCCGTGAACCCGGCGGGGCGAAAATTTCGGAGCGGATTCGGGAAATCCTTTTGGATTCCGCTTACAAAGGCATCATGGGCGACAAAACGGAGCTGCTTTTGTACAATGCTGCGCGCGCCCAAGTGATAGAAGAAATTGTGAAGCCCGCATTGCAGGCCGGCAAAGTGGTTCTGGCTGATAGATTCGCCTGGAGCACGCTCGCTTATCAGGGCTATGGCAGGGGATTGGACATTCAACTGGTTCAACAGCAGACGGAACTGACTTGCGGAGAATGGTTGCCGGATTTTACGGTCGTCATGGATATTTCTGTCGAGCGGGGACGGATGCGCATGGCGAACCGCGGCGAATCTCCAGACCGGATGGAAAGTGAAAAATGGGAGTTCTTTGGTCGGGTGCGGCAAGGGTACATTTCCATTGCAAAGAATTATCCGGAACGCGTTGCGGTGATTGACGCAGACCGTTCTCCGGACGCCGTTTTCTCTGATCTTTGGGCTTTAATTCAAAGCCGTTTGTAGGCGTCTTCTCAAGTATTTGAAAAAGGATGTCAAACGCCTTCAAAAGGCGTTTGACATTTCTTGTACAAGTCTTTTTGCAAATAGTTTGTTCCAACTGAAATTGCCCGTCTGAGAAAAGGTGTCGACGGGTTCCTTTTTTATTTCAAAGAAAAAATCCGTTCCTTTCGAAACGGATTTTTTAGGGAGTTATGAAGAAATTCTGTTAACGATAGGCGGCTTTAGTCCTATCGTGATTTTTTTACCACTTAGCGGCAAGTTCCGCCGGGCATTCCACTTCCACATAATCGTGCTTCGGATTCGTGCTGGCTGCATTCATCCAGTTTGCCATAAACAAGCACCCTTCTTTCGCCTGCGAATTGTTTGCGTATTCCCGATTGCAGCTTTCAATAAGGCAAGACTTGATTTTCGCATCTCCGCCACCCGCATCTTCGCAGGTTGCGAGCAGACCGCCGTATTGTTTGCCTGCGCAGGAAAGTCCCATGACGCTGCAACCATTGAATGCGCCCACGCCGCCGCCTGGAATCATGATGTCGAATTGACCGCCAGCGACATCATATCCGATATTGCTGGACATGACGATGAGCCTTTTCCCTTTGAGAGCCCTGGAGCGAGCATTTGTTCCGTCCTTGCCTTCTCCGTTAAAGGTCAGCATAAAGCAGCGCCCGCAATCATTTTCTCCGCCAGGGGTTGCCGCAAATGCGTAAGCGACATTATCGTTGATGACTTGGGGAATTTGGCTTAAACAGGTCCCTGCCGTTCCGCCATCGCACGCCGATTTTTCATCCACACCGGCACGGGAACCGTCAGCATGGCAAGTGCGCGTCGGTGTTGTCGCTGGACCGCCTTTGCCACTCCAGGCGCAGTGAGGCTTGCAACTATCCCAATAGCGGGTCGCATAGCCTGAGCCTCTCTTTCCGTTTTCGATAATTTTGAAGTTCAGCGTTGTTCCGCTCGAAACCGAGCTGGAGGACCGCTTGGCAGAAGAACTGGAAACCGTTTGCTGTTGTTGTGAAGAGCTGGAAACGGTCTGGGTGGCGGAAGAACTGTTTGCGACAGTCGCGTTGCCAATTTTTAACGTCAAAGTGACCTTTTCGCTTCCAAAAGTAAAGTTTTCAGAAATGGTTCCTTCTTGAAGGTGGTCGGGAACAGTTCCGGAAATGGTATATGTTCCTGCGGCCTGGTCGAAATGAGTTGCGAGCCAATAAAGGTTCCAACTGCGGTTCGGTTCTTCAGAAACGCCACTGATGGCGATTGGGGAAATGCTTGCGTTTTTGGACACGTTTTGCGTCAAATTGCCAGAAATGGTCAAGTTGCCAAAATGGGTTTGCTGGGCACTCGACGAGCTGATTTCCGTCGCCGAAGAAATTACCGGAAGGGTTGATTCCGAAGACGTTGGGGTCACCACAGTTTCAGACGAGGTCGGCAAAACAGAGAAAGAAGACGTTGGAATTTCAATGGAGGCGCTGGACGTTTCCACAATAGGCGTGGAAATCACGTTTCCGAGCAAGTCGGTCACGGTGCCGTCGGGATGTGTAATCGTTTGTCCGTCGGGGTTTAAAACGCCGATGGGGGTCCCGTTCAAATCGGAAACGTTGCCGTTCTTGTTAAAAAGAAGTCCCGATTCGGAAAGCTTGGGGAGGAGCGTTGTGTCGGCTGCCAAAATGACATTGCCATCGGCGTTCGTGATGGTTCCGTCGGCGTTCAGCTGCCCGACCTGTGTTCCGGACGCCGCTTCATAAACGGCTCCCGTTGTGGCATCAATGGTGAAGCCGCCAAAGAAATACGGCAAACTGGAGGTGGTCGGCATTTCGTCCGGCAGAACCGAATTGGAAGACGATTCTTCACTGCAATTCCAAAGGAATGCCGTGGCGCTGACGGCCAAGATGGATAAGAAGGCTTTTTTCATAGTTTCCTCTGTTTTGTTGACACGACACACTCCACCTTTGTAAAACCGATATTACGGACAGCCCGTATCGCTGCACTCCTTCGTCGGTAATTCTCCGCCTGTGTAAGAGGACCAGTCGTCTTGCCAGGCGAAGTCCGTTTCAATTTGCGTATTGAAGGACGAAGAGTATTTGTCTATCAGGTATTGCGGGCATTCAATTTCTTCCCAGTTGTAAGTCGGGTTGTCCGCTGCCATATACCAATCGGCAAACCATTCACAGCCCCGAAGCAAATTGTCATAACCGGTGAATGCGGCGGCGCACATGTCTTTGACGCAGGATTGGTAAGCGGCGACGGAGGCGTCGTAACCGAGAGATTGCTGGCAATGGCTGAGGAAGCCGCCATATTGGGCGCCCCATTCCACGTTGGAGGCGTTCACCATTGTAGAAAGGGCATCGTATAGGCCGACACCACCACCGGGAACCATCATGTCGAACTGTCCTTTTTCGACATCGTATCCGATATTGGATGCCATCACAATCATGTGTTTGCCCTTGAGCGCTTTGTGAGTTGCTTTGATGTTGTTGTCGTGGTTTCCACCGTTAAATTGAAGATGGTAGCATTTTCCGCAGCCTTGATTTCCACTGCCCGGAGCGGCGACAAAGGCGTAAGCCAGAGTGTCGTTGACGGCGACAGGGGCCATGTCTGTGCAGGCGAAAGCGCCGCTTTTGCCATTTGTACAGGCGCTGTTCGTTCCCTGGAATCCCTTCCAGTATTCTTGGACGTTTTCACTTAACGTCCAAGCGGGAATTTCATAGTCGTGGATGTTGCAATTTTTGGCTGCGCCATAATTTTTTTTGAATATTTCGAGGGAGCTGGTGTCGACGTTTCCCGGCCAAGAGCAGTGCGGCTTGCAGGCGTCCCAATAGCGGGAGCTCCAACCGGTGGCGCCGTTATTCAAAAGAGTGTTTAAAATGGGAACTTCGTAACCGCTGGGATCCATAGTCCCGCTGCCGGTCAAATCGGCGGTGCTGCTGGAGCTTGCGACTTCGACTTGGGCCGAAGAGAGTGGCTCCACGGACGCCGAAGAGGCGCCTGTCGCGGCTGAAGACGGCAAAATGCCGGACTCCGAAGAAATGGATTCTGAAGAAGTCGGTGCGGAAATTACATTGCCGTTTACATCGATGACGGTGCCGTCGAGCAAGATGATGTTCGTTCCGTCAAAAACGCCGATGAGATTTCCCGCCGCATCGCGGACTGTCATGTCGCTGAAAATGGAACCGATGGGAGACTCGTAAACGAGGGTTGCGTCTGGATTCAATGAGGGGAGCGCCGCGGAAGATGCGCTGCTGTCGGGTTCACTCGGAGAGCTGGAAGAGTCATCGGAACAATTCCATGTGAATGCGAGAACGCCGGCCATCAGAGCCACTTTGAAAGGATTCATGCACAACCTCTATAGAAATAAGCAGCGAAACATTACTGTTTTGCTGTGAATTCACCTTTTAAATTAAACTCGGATTTAGAAAAAGCGTTATAAAATTCTATTTACCGGGTATAAAGTGTTCTTTATTTGTTCCCAACAAAAACGGGCGGCCCGAAAGCCACCCGTTCAAAGGAGAGATGGATAATAGGAAATTATTCGTATTTGATGACCTGAGCCGGGCAGCCATCTGCCGCAGCCTTGATGTCTTCTTCATACTGGTTGAAGTCGACGCCTTCTTTCACTTGCATTTTATCGGGAACGGAGAAAACTGCATCGCAGGTGCCTTCGCAGGCTCCGCAGGAAACGCATTCGTCATTCGATTCGTCGAGCCAAACCTTTTTGATTGCCATAGATTGCCTCAGGGGGTTGTGAATGTTCCAAAAAGACGGATTTTGGTCCATTCGGGTTAAATCTCCTTGAATATAACAATTATCGGGCGGAAAGGCTCGACTAATTTGCAATTTTGAAGACGCTCTGGCGAAATCGTCCGAGAAAAATGGATGTGGGGCGTGCTAAAGGTTAAAAATCGCAATTTTCTACGCAACGGTTGCGGAGAAAACGGGCTGTATGGGTCACGATTCCCTTTTTGTATCTGTGATAAAGCCCTTCGCGGAGTCCGTGGACAAATTCCATGTCTTCGGCAGGCAGTCCGGTTTCGTCATATATTTTGGCGATTCCTTCGACGTGGCCTTTTTGGTAGTGGAACTCGGACCGGAGTGTCCCGTCCGGGCGAAATTCTTTGGAAGGGCCGTTCAAAACGCCGTTTTCGTAAACGTCGGAATTTTTGATTTTGCCGTTGTCGTGGAAGGTGAGCGCCTCTCCGTTTTCAATGCCGCCCGCGTAGTGGATTTCTTGCCAGGGGTTTCCGTTTGCGTAGTAACTTTTGTAGATGCCGTCCAGCTTGCCGTTTACGTAAGCCGATTCGACGCCGATTTTCCCATCGGGATAGTAAGAGACAAAACGGCCTTCCCGGATTTGCGTCCCTTTTTGCACGGTAAAGAGCTCTTGCAAGACTCCGGTTTCTGACTTTACCCGAATCGTATCGCATTCTGCCGCGGCGGCGAATGCCGGGAATGAAATTATCCAGAGAATCAAACCTAGGTTTTGCGTGTTCATGCGGGAACCTTCTTTGTTTTTTAAAAATTAGAATGTATTTTGTGGCTGTCTATGCGAGTTACGTTTTTAAATCCGCCTTATTTCCCCATGTTCAGCCGGGAATCCCGCAGCCCGTGCGTCACGAAATCCAGCACCCTTTACTGGCCCATGTTTTTGAGCTATGCGGCAGGGACCGTTGAAGCCGACGGCAATGAAGTGCAGCTGCTCGACAGCCCCGCCATGGATTTGGATTTGGAATCGACCATTGCCCAAATTCGGAGCTTTAATCCGGAGCTTGTCATTGCGAGCACGAGCACGCCCAGCATCATCAACGATTTGTCCGTGGTCAAAGCCATCAAGGTGATGCTTCACGTTCCCACGGCCATCATGGGAACCCATGCGACGGCGGAACCGATTGAAAGCCTGAAAATGGAGCCGAATTTGGATTACGTCATCATCGGCGAGGCGGATTACACGTGCCGCAATTTGGTGCGCTTTCTCCGGGGAGAGATAGAACGCCTTTCGGATATAGCCGGTCTTGCTTACCGCACTCCGGACGGTGATACGGATTTTCAACCTGAAGGGCCGAAAATTGAAAATCTGAATGAAATTCCCTGGGTCAGCAAAACGTATCGCAAGCACCTTTATTCTTGCTACAAACGGTATTTTTACGGGGCGAACCTGAACCCGATTATCGTCATCCTTTCTGGCCGTGGTTGTCCGAATCGATGCAGTTATTGCGTGATTCCGCAAACGTTGAATGGGCACGCGTTCCGGATGCGGGATCCGAAGGATGTTGTCGATGAGCTGGAATACATCAAAGCGAATTTCGAAGAGCTGGGCGAAGTTTTTTTCGAAGACGACACGTTTACGGCAAATCACCGGCATGTGAAAGAAATTTGCGAAGAAATTTTGCGCAGAAAATTGAAGATTACATGGAGCTGCAACGCCCGTGCGGATGTGCCTCTTGATTTGCTGAAATTGATGCATAAGGCCGGAGGGCGTGAAATGTGCGTTGGGTTTGAAAGCGCCAGTCCGGATGTTTTGAAAAACATTCATAAAGGGGTGAAGAGTACGGACCGCGCCGTTGAATTTATGAAGGACGCCCGCAAAGCCGGATTCCTTGTGCATGGATGTTTTATGGTGGGCAATCCGGGAGACACTCCGGAGACGCTCCGCATGACTTTGGATTATGCCAAAAAGTTGAATCCGAATACGGCGCAGTTTTATCCCATTATGGCTTATCCGGGAACAGAGGCTTACAAAGAAGCTTTGGAAAGTGGGGCGTTGGAAAGCCGTGACTACAGTCAATGGTTGGATAAGGACGGTTTTCATCGGACGACGATTCATCGGGGAACGCTTTCTAGCCAGGATCTGGTGGATTTCTGCGACAAGGCGCGCCGGGAATTTTATTTGCGACCGGGTTACATTCTCCGCCAAGGAATCATGGCCATCCAAAATCCGAAAGAGCGTTACCGCGTTTTCCGCGGATTCCGTACTCTTGTCAAGCACCTTTTCCGCAAGCATGGGGAGCTGGCTGTTCGGCAAGCGCCGACGAATAAACGTTAAAAGGCTGCGCTTATCTTAATAATTCCGCGAACAATTTGCAGGCGCAATTTGTTGTTGGTTTCTCTGCGCATTTCTCAAATTTGCCGGAGTCGTTTTTCATTGTGGAATTAAGTTTGCTTGGCGCCGATAATCTGCGTTTTCAACCAAGGCTGGATTTACTTGACGATGAGAATCCGCGTTAATCTCATTCCTTAATTTAGGGATTCAAGGGAGAAGAACTTCATCGTCGAATGCGTTAATCTCTTTGGGGTGTGTTTACCCAAACAATTCGGGCTCGTTTTCAATTAAATCTTCGGCAAGGTATTTTGCGTCTAGATTTTCGATTCCCAATTCACGATTGGTTATTTGAACGGAAAGTTTGCTTTTGTAGAAAATTTCCATGGTTTTCCGCAAATCAAGATGCTTCATTTCGGCAATGCTTTGGATAATGTCCTGCTCAAGAGTTTCGATATAGACGGCTTCGACTTCAGACATCTCGTGCCTCCAATATGCGATGTTCTTTGTATGAGACAAGAGTATCCAAAGCGTCTTGGTTTAGAAAACAATATTGGTCATTGGGTTTTGGGAAGCGTAGTTCGGCTAGAGTCCTTTCTCGACACCACAGCCCTCGGAAACACATATCGATGGTCTTGAAAACGTCATCGTCAGCAACGGGACCTGTGATGATATCGTAATCCTGATAAATTAATTCGCCTTTTCTACAAGCAAAAACAAAATCAAGCCGTGACGATATGTCTTCGTGCAAATTCAGAAATCTATAATTGCGGAATCCGTCAACATTCATTTCGTATGAATTTACGGTAGGATTGAGTCAATTCCGAATGGACTTTCTTTTCGCCCAGCGCTCTGCTTGCGACTTATATGAAGTGACGTAGAATCCGCGACCAAAATCCAAAAATCGTTTGGAATGGAGAGCGTCCGGCTTTTTGACAATTGATGTAGACCCGTGATAGGCGATCATTTCAAAACGCCTTTTTCACGAGTTAATTCCGAAATGTCCTCAACCATGGCTTCTGCGCCTAGCGAGTGCAAAACATCGTAACATTTGATAATGTAATTGTCGAGAATGCCGCTTGAATTTAACATATCATAAACTCTGCTTGGAGAGACCTTCCAGGCATTCGCCAGTTTATGGATAAGAAAAATTGTAAAATTCAAGACTTTGACATCCATACTCTGAATATAAAATTTTTTCGGGAAGATGCCTGTGTTTGGCGGTTTTAGGCCGTTCTGTGGTGGTTTGTATTGCCGCGATAGCCACCATTTTTCTAATTTTACCGCCGAAAATTTAACGCCTTGTGGTCGGTAGAGGTGCAGGCGGACTCACTGCTTACTTCCTACTGTCGACTATATCGAGGTAATCATGTTTCGTGAAGTAAAGAAAGAAGAGACCTTTCCGCAAATAGAAGAGCGCGTTCTCGCCTTGTGGGACAAGGACGACAGTTTCAAGAAGTCGCTCGATTCCCGTCCGGAAACTGAACCGTACACGTTCTACGAAGGTCCTCCGTTTGCGACGGGCCTTCCGCACTACGGTCACTTGCAGGCCGGAACCATCAAGGACATTGTGCCGCGCTATTGGACCATGAAGGGCAAGAAAGTTCCGCGCGGCTTCGGCTGGGATTGCCACGGACTTCCGATAGAATCCCCGGTGCAGAACGAACTTGGTCTCGCGGGCGTCGCCGAAATCCAGAAGCTTGGTGTGGACAAGTTCAACGAAACCTGCCGCGGCAAGGTGCTCAAATACGTGACGCCGGACCAGCTGTCCCGCCACTACAAGATTTACCCCGCCGACTATGTGAGTGCCGAAGACGGTACTGGTGCCGTGCATACCGCTCCGAGTTTCGGCGAAGAAGACTTCCAGAAGGGCGCGGAACTTGACCTCGGCCTTTTCGATCCTCTCGATACCGAAGGCAAGTTCACCGACAAGGTCCCGATGTGGAAAGGCCTTGGCGCGAAGGAAGCCGACATGGAAATTATCCGCTACTTCAAGGAACAGGGCCGCGTGTTCAAGCAGGACGTGATTGTCCTCAGCTATCCGCATTGCTGGCGTACGGGCGTTCCCCTGATTTACTGCGCCCTCAAGACGTGGCTCTTGAAAATTGACGAATTATTTATGGAAGGGGGAAGGTTCCCCCTCGCTGCAACCGCCTAGCGGCGTTTTCCGCTACCCCCACTGCGGGGCTCAAACGCCGCCCCGCAATGCCCCGCCCAAAGTTGATTGTGTTTAATGGAGGCTTGATAATGAAGGTTTTGATAGATTGCTTATGTCATACAAGGTTGCTAGTAGTTACCTTAACTGTACTTGCATGCGTAGGCATATGGGGGTGCGGCGATAGGGTGGAGTTTAAATGGGTTGGAAGGGGAAATATGTCAATTGCCGGTTTTATAGACGATTCTTTGGTTGTCGCTTATGATTGCAGAGGATGGCTTGAAACTACGGAAACATGGAATGGCGGTTATAGCGAAGATGAGTCTTGTGGTCATGATCGATTGCTTGTATTCAATTATCGAGTGCAGGAAGATGGGCCTCGTTGGACTGATTCTCTTGCGAATAAAAGTGGAGGCTATCGATGGTATCAATTAACGGATTCCATTTTTTGGCGTTGGGAAGGGAAAAATATTCTCTTGTGGAAAATTGGCGGGACTGCTCATGAGATGATGATTTTAAGAAAGAATGAAGGGTGTTCGCAAACTTTTGAAGTCAATCGTATGCATCAATGGCTGAACGATAGTTTTATTGCACTTGGTGGGCGACTCGTTGCTGAAGTGGATAGCTGCCAGTATGCTGTTCTAGATACGGTTGCTAGAACGCTGACGTATAAACGCTTGAATAAAGATTTGGAGTGGATTAAGGAATGTGATGACGTGAGAGCGTGGGGGGAGGATGTGTATTGTCTTGAAAGAAAGACGGAAAATTGGGGTGTTTTGTTGACAATAAATAATATAGTTACTGATTCTGTTGAGTTCGACAAAGATCGAAAATATGCCGTTTACCCATCATTGTTTGCTGGGGGTATGTTGCATATGGGTGATTATGTTTGTTCTGTAACAAATGGTAAAATAATAAAAAATCCATATGTTAAATCGCTAGCGGATTTAACATTCATTAATAATGATGGAAATGTTGTAAAATATTAAAACCAATTATGAAGTTTGTGAAAAAGTTTTCTTTATATTGATTTCTTTAGCTGCCTATACATGGTCGATTCCAAAACCAATGGAATCTATAGAAAAATATAATGTTCTGATGGTCCATGGTGCATATGGCTCTGAAAAGGGGATTAGTGCTAATGCAGATTTAAAAGAAGCAGATTCTACATCTGCATTTCTAGGTGATGCGACACTTGGGTCGTATACATCTAATGACAGAATTACAAAGTGGCTTGGATCTAATATTTTTGAAGAGCCTGATATCGGTAGTGAACGAAATCCTTCAAATGCATACATTTATAATTGGCGGTCTTTTACAAATCCTGCTAATTCTTCGCTTAATAATGCGTATGAATTAGGCTTAAGAACATGGAATAGGAATAATGAGCGCTTCGGACACCGTCGATCTTTAATGGAAGAAGCTCAAGAGGTGAAGGCTTTTGATATATTGGATGATAACGGGGAAAGGAAATATGGTCAATCAGCTCTCGAACTAATTCGCAAAAACCCCGACCTTTACCGTCAACTAGCATCGCGTTACATCCTTATCGGCCACTCAATGGGAGGCGTTGTTTCCCGTGAATGGATCCAGAACAGCGATTACTATCACAATGAGGTGGACAAGGTTATAACGCTTGATTCTCCCCACGAGGGAACTGGTGCGCTTAATATGCAACTTGGTTTGCTATTATTTTGTAGTAAAACACGCAGAAAAAGATTTAAGGAGAACAGAGTATGAAACATCTGTTGAAAAAGTCTGAAATTGGAGGATTGTTTGCTGCTATGGCGCTCGCATTTGCGTGCGTAGGCATGTGGGGGTGTTCTGATGTGGATTTCCGTTGGGAACCTGGTCGTAGTGGGGCAAAGGTTGTTGGTTTCGTTGATGATTCCTTGGTTATGGTCGGGGATTATCGCTGTTGGAGTGAAATTACGGATCGATGGAATGGAGAATATATTGATATAGACGGCTGTGGCCGTGAACGCCTGTGCGTTTATAATTATCGTGTTCAAGAGGATGGCCCGAGATGGTGCGACTCTCTCTCAAGTGAAGACATGACTGGGATATTTGGCGGTCAGATGACGGATTCTGTGATTTGGGGTGGTGAAGTCTCGAAATCTGTTCAATTATGGAAAATAGGCGAAAGACCGCATGAAATCAAATTGAGAAAAAAGAACGAAGGCTGCTCCGTAGAGTTCAGGATAAGTTCGTTAAAGCAGTGGCTTGACGAAACTTTTATAGGTAGAAGCGGTGAATCGTTGACTGCTGATGGCGATACCTGTAATTATGCCGTTTTGGATACCATGACGAGGACACTGACCTACAAACGGCTGGACAAGGATTTGGAATGGGTAAAGAAATGTGATGATGTGAGAGCTTGGGGAGGGGATGCTTATTGTTTGGTTCTAGAAGGTGCCCCGATGAACTTGTATTTGTCAAAAAATAATGACATTTTAGATTCCCTAATGCATGGCGAACCCTATGAGTGGGCTAGTTATACAAAAATAGGCTTTGCTGGAGAAATGTTGAATTTAGGTAATAATGTGTGTAAAATCGTAAGTGATCAATTTTCATGCTTAGGAGTTTCCATAAGAGGAAGTCTTGAGTATAAAAGTGATGAGGTTACAATAACCTACTAGGATTAGTATGAAAAATACTTTTTTATTAGTAATGGCTTTGACCATCGTTTGTTGGGCTGTACCCAAACCGATGGAATCTATAGAAAACTACAATGTAATGATTATTCATGGGGCGTATGGTGCGGACAAAGGTTTTTTAGACGAAAAAGATACTAACGAGGCCTATTATGCAGGAACTTCCCTTGAAAATGGTGCAACATTGGGAGCCTATGACAATAATGACCGTATTACGAACTGGGTGTCAACAAAAGTTTTTGAAGAACCGGGATGGGCAAAAAAAGAAGATTATGTGAAAAATTCGTATGTGTATAATTGGCGCTCTTTCTCAAATCCTGCGAATACTTCGCTGAATAATGCCCACGAGATGGGTGATAGAACGTGGATTTTGAAGGATGCAAAATACAAGCATCGTCGTACGTTGTTTGAAGAAGCCCAGGAAGTGAAGGCTGCTTATGATACGTTGAGGGGTCAAGCCGCACTTGAAATCATTCGCAAAGATCCGAATCTCTTCCGCCAACTAGCTTCTCGCTATATTCTGATAGGCCATAGTATGGGCGGCGTTGTATCCCGTGAGTATGTGCAAGGCAACTTCTACAACGGCGACGTAGACAAGATAATTACACTTGACAGCCCCCATGAAGGAACCGGTGCTTTAAATATGCAAATATATAAGGAAGCACGTGGTTGGACTGATGAAAAAATTAGGAGTCTGTTGATGAAGTCAACTGCTTCTATGGCCGCAACAGGTGTGTTGCTAGCTGTTATGGGAATGGATCCTGTCACAGTTGAGGCGGGAATGTGCATAACCCTATTTTCCTCTGCGATTGCAGGTGGAGCAAGTATTCCCCTTACGAGAATTTTCTCTACGGAAGTTTACACTAATGATGATTCATTAGTTCATTATGTTGATCCATATCAAACAGGTTTCGGAACAATACGAAATTTGAATGCTTTGCCATATGATGCTGAAAAAATGCCGATGTTCCGCATATTGGGCAGTAAAAACAGCATGACATTTGGAGATCCTACACATATAGATTACGGTCCGCTGGGCTCGCTATATTTGGAAAATTTTTCCTTGCCTGTTCTCAATATGATTGGACAGATGGGTGGGAATGGAGATCTCTCTACGATTTATGTTAATGCTTTGACTGCCGGTATTGCAGGAATTGTAGGAATTCCTTTAATTGAACAAGGAAGCTCCTTGGTGACGGAGGCTTCGGGTTTAGGAAAGCATGTTCGCTTGCTTAACGACGAAAATGTGGATGTTCGAAAAGAACAATTCAATGCGGCAGTACAAGCTGAAAGCAGTGATGGCGATTTTGCTGCAGCGATGGGTATTGCGTCTGGTGCAGTATTGGCACTAGACCTTACTTTGAGTCTTATTAATCCAGCTGCAGCTAAAGCGGCAAAAACAGGGATTGTTGTGGCTTTTTCAACAACTATGGGCTTTTCTGTCATCGGCGGGGCAATCGCGACAGGCTTTGACGACTTGGCTGAATCCCATATGATGCCTTTGTATAAGAAAAATCTAGAAAAGTGGTTTGGCAATACAAATTCTTTCTCTCTTGTAAATGCTGGTAGTTCGGAATATACGCCTTATCTCATGGAGGATTTTCTTTACGAACGTCCTTTTGTGAATCTGGCGCTAAACGACTCGAAAATGATAGATTCGTTGGCGCAAAATCCTAGCGCTCAATTGAATAGGAATTGTTTCTTTGAAGAATCTCATAAAGATGATTTACATTTATGTGAGGTGGGGCTTTACGGTAATCGGGATTCAATAGTTGGTGTTGACACAACTGTTGTAGATAAAGATACGTCTTATGACACGACACGTGTTGCTTTTTATGGGGCATTTAAGAAATCTGATTATAAGGCATTTAAACAAAAACCGATTGCGTTTAAGTCTGCAACTGATTGGGATAAAATGGGCGTAAAACTGGACCGCTGGGAGAAAGTAGATGGTCTGCATCCTGATGGCTCTAAAAATGAGAAGGGAGTTCCCATCCGTCATGTGGAGCGTTACGAAGTACCTGCGATTACAGTTGATAATTGGATCGAGAAGTATTCATTTGTCGTTGACGACCTGATGCCGCATAGGTTGCGTCAGATTGTCATGAATTTTAATTATCAACAAGAAATCGCTTGGGAATGTGACATATCGAAGGACGCGCAAGCGGGTGATGCGTGTGCGGTTTATAAAAGAAAATCTGGTGAAAGTTGGCTGACAAAGCCAGATACTTTAGTCCCGCATCCTGTACTTAAGAATGGTCGATTTGATTTTGAACCGCGTAAATATAAAATTGAAAATCTTCTTGATATTCAAAAGGATAATCAGAATACGGTCACGATCTCGGTTGTAAACAAGATTGGCCTTTCGAATATGCAACGCCTGTATTATTTGTTTAAGGCAACAGAAAATTACCTTGTTCCCATTTGGCCTAAACATGACGTGGTTGTTAATGCGATATCTGGATTTGAAGCGTATGCAAGTGTACTTGATTATCAAGGCTTTGATGTCGTTGGAATGCGAGATTCCATATGGTATTTAAAATCCGTTGGAGGATTGAAAGAATCTTTTGGAAACCTTCAAGACTTGGATTATGTTCGGTCTGAAAATAGTGGAACCATTTATGGGTCCAAATTCTCTGAAACTTCGTTGAAGGAAGGCGAATATCACTGGGTGTTTAATACGATTACACATAATGCCGCAGATGATGTTTGCGATGAAACGGGAGAATGCAAGGTCTATAACGATAGTAGCGATATTTATGACGCGGATTCTCATCGTCAAGTAAATCCATCCCTGGTTGAAAACAAAAAAATCCCTAGAAAATGAATCCTAGGGATGGTCAAGTTTCTAACTTGCGTTTTCGACCAAGAAAAGGACAAGCGATGAGACTTAACCGCGACAAAAGATATCAAATCAAAGCCCTGTTGAATGTTGGACTGCTCCAAAAAGACATCGCGAATCAGGTCGGAATGACTCCGGGAGCGCTCTCGAAGGAACTGAACCGCAACGGAGGAAAGGATAAGTACGACCCCGACAGGGCGGACAGGAGGGCCCGCAAACTGGCGAGGAAGAATCACGTCCATTACAAGTTCAGCGATGAAGTCTGGGCGGAAACGGAGGCGCTGATAATGGAAGACCTGTCGCCGGAGCAGGCCGTAGGACGCAGGACGTTGGAAAGGAAGGAATCCCCGAGCGTCCCCACGATATACCGCCACCTCAAGGGCAGGGGCGAGTTCCTCCCGCACCTCAGGCATGGAAACAAGAAATACCGCGAACGCGGCCCCGCAAAGGACGGAAGGGGCTCAATCGCAGGGCAGACTCCTATTGATCTTTGCCCGGCGATAGTCGACGAGAAGAGCCGTTTCGGGGATTTTGAAACAGACCTGATCAATGGATCGCGCCACAAGGGAAAACTCTTCACTGCCAACAACAGGATGTCTATGTTCTGCATACTGGAACCCCTGCCGACGAAGGATGCGACCGCCCTGGCGGACACCGCGATAGCCGCGTTCACCCCCTACAAGGAGCTGATGCGCACGGTAACCTCGGACAACGGAAAGGAGTTCGCCGACCACGCGAGGATTGCGCAGAAATTGAATGTCGGTCATTACTTTGCGCACCCGTACCACTCGTGGGAGCGGGGAGCGAACGAGAACATGAACGGCTTGATTCGCCAATACCTGCCCAAAGGGACTTCGTTCGAGAACCTGACAAGGGCTGAAGTCAAATGGATCGAGTGGAAATTGAACAACAGGCCCAGAAAACGGCTAGGATATTTAACACCATTAGAGTATATTTCTAAGCAGATCAAACAAATTTACTTGGCGACGTAAATTCGCCAATGATAAACTAAATAAATTAGAGATAGGAGGCTTTGTGGTGGGTAAAAGCCATGTCTATGCGATTTCAGTGCAGGATACGGCGTGGATTTTCAGTTACAACGGTAGTTTAACGATTGATGGTGCTCCTGAGTATAATTTTTCTGTTTCAACACGGATGGGGTGCCATGATAGCTATTGCTTTGTCTCTTTACCAATGCGTGAAGAGGAATTGTGCTTTGATAGATGATAAGAAATTGAATGTTTAATTATTTGATGATTGTATCTTGAAGTAATCATGTTCCTTGAAGTAAAGAAAGAAGAGACGTGGCGCAAGCGCCAATTTCTTCGCCTCGGTCATGTGAGCCTGTAAACAGTCTCCCGCGATGCTCGGCTTGCGAAGTTGTCCCGTAAATCGAAGAGCGCGTGCATTCTTGGACAGAAATTTTCTAAATTGTTTCGCGTAAAATTTTTAGAGGTTTTTGTAGTGACATTATTTCGCGAAGTAGATAAAAACGAGACGTTCCCTGATGTTGAGGAACGTGTTCTTACGCTTTGGGACAAGGACGACAGTTTCAAGAAGTCGCTCGATTCCCGCCCGGAAACTGAACCGTACACGTTCTACGACGGTCCTCCGTTTGCGACGGGCCTTCCGCACTACGGTCACTTGCTGGCCGGTACCATCAAGGACATCGTTCCGCGCTATTGGACCATGAAGGGCAAGAAGGTTCCGCGCGGCTTCGGCTGGGATTGCCACGGACTTCCGATAGAATCCCTGGTGCAGAACGAACTTGGTCTCGCGGGCGTCGCCGAAATCCAGAAGCTCGGTGTGGACAAGTTCAACGAAACCTGCCGTGGCAAGGTGCTCAAGTACACGAGCGAATGGAAGAAGACCGTTCGCCGCATGGGCCGCTGGGTCGATTTCGACAACGGCTACAAGACGATGGACAAAACGTTCATGGAATCCGTGTGGTGGGTCTTCAAACAGTGCTTCGACAAGGGGCTCATTTACCAGGGTTACCGTATCCAGCCGTACAGCCCGGCGCTCGCCACGCCGCTTTCAAATTTTGAAACGAACCAGGGATACAAGGACCGCCAGGATCCGTCCCTCACGCTGATTTTCCCGATCAACTCGGACAATGCCAAGTTCAAGGGGACGAACATTCTCGTGTGGACGACGACTCCGTGGACGCTCTATTCCAACTTCTGCATCGTCGTCGGTCCGGACATGGATTACAATTTGGTGGAGCAAGACGGCAAGAAATTCTGGATTGCCGCGAGCCGTACCGCCGCCTACTTCAAGAATCCGAAAATCGTCGATACCTGCAAAGGCTCCGAACTTGTGGGCCTTGACTATGAGCCGCTTTCGCACATCTCCGATGAGTTCGTGACGCCGGACCAGCTGTCCCGTCATTACAAAATCTATGCCGCCGACTATGTGAGTACCGAAGACGGTACCGGAGCCGTGCATACCGCTCCGAGTTTCGGCGAAGAAGACTTCCAGAAGGGCGCGGAACTTGACCTCGGCCTTTTCGATCCTCTCGATACCGAAGGCAAGTTCACCGACAAGGTCCCGATGTGGAAAGGCCTTGGCGCGAAGGAAGCCGACAAGGAAATCATCCGCTACTTCAAGGAACAGGGCCGCGTGTTCAAGCAGGACGTGATTGTCCACAGCTATCCGCATTGCTGGCGTACGGGCGTTCCCCTGATTTACCGCGCCCTCAAGACGTGGTTCTTGAAAATTGACGCGCCTGTCACGAGTAAGGACGGCGTGACCAAAACGCTCAAGGAATGGATGGTCGAAAACAACCAGACCGTAAACTGGGTGCCCGACCATATCAAGAACGGGCGCTTTGGTAAGTGGATTGCGAACGCCCGTGATTGGAACCTTTCCCGGAACCGCTTCTGGGGAACGCCGATTCCGGTGTGGCTTTCCGACGACGGTGACATGATTGCCGTGGGGAGCATTGAAGAACTGCGGGAGCTGACCGGCGTCAAGCTCGACGACTTGCACAAACATTTTGTCGACAAGCTCACCATTGAAAAGAATGGCAAGGTTTACCGCCGCACGCCCGAAGTGTTCGACTGCTGGTTCGAATCGGGTTCCATGCCGTATGCAAGTCGCCATTACCCGTTCGAGAACAAGGAACTCGTGGAACGGAGCTTCCCCGCGGATTTCATCGCCGAAGGCCTTGACCAAACGCGCGGTTGGTTTTACACGTTGACGGTGCTTTCCAATGCGCTGTTCCAGAAGCCTGCGTTCAAGAACGTAATCGTGAACGGCATCATCCTTGCCGAGGACGGCTCCAAGATGAGCAAGTCCAAGCGCAATTATCCGGATCCGAACGATTTGATTGAACGCACGGGTGCTGATGCCATTCGTTTGTTCATGATCAACTCCGCGGCCCTCAAAGCCGAAGACCTGCGTTTCAGCGAAGAAGGCGTGAAGGGCATCGTGAAACAGGTGATGCTCCCGCTTTGGAACGCCGTTGCGTTCTTCGTTTCGAACCACAATGCCGACGCCGCCAAGGGTCAGCTTACGTGGACGCCGGGCCAGGAAGTCAAGAGCGATAACGAACTGGACCGTTGGATGCTTGCGACGTTGCAGGAATTGGCTGCCAAGGTGGAAGTCGAAATGAAGGCCTATCGCCTTTACAACGTGGTGCCCGCGATCATTGCCGCCGTGGACGATTTGACGAATTGGTACGTGCGCCGCAGCCGCCGCCGTTTCTGGAAGTCGGAAAACGATGGCGACAAGAATGCCGCCTATGCGACCATGTACAAGGTGCTCGTGGACTTCTCCAAGATTCTCGCGCCGTTCCTCCCGCTTCTTGCCGAAGAAATTTACCAGATTCTCGTGCGCGAAGTCGATGCGAACGCCCCGGTGAGTGTGCACCTTTGCGAATTTCCCAGTGCGGACAAGTCGCTGATGGACGAAAAACTTGTGGAACGCATCGCCATGGTGCGCGGCATGGTCGAAATGGGCCGTGTTATCCGTGCGACGAATAATGTCAAGAACCGGATGCCGATTGCCAACATGACGGTGGTTGCCCACGGTAACGAAGAAAAGAACGTCGCCGAGACCATGAAGAACTTGATTCTCGAAGAACTCAACGTGCGCGAAATGAAGTTCCTCGAAGACGAAACGAAGCTCGTGAAGCTCTCCGCCAAGCCGAACTTCCTCGCCATCAAGGCGAAAGGCCCGGATTACGCGAAGAACATGAAAGTGATTTCGGCAAAGCTCAACAGCCTTACCGTTGACGAAATCAAGAATCTTCAGGCCGGAAACAACATCCAGTTCGACTTCGGTGAAATAGGGGCTGACTGCCTGATGCTCAGTCGCATTGTGCCCGAAGGTCTCGCTGTCGAGGCGGACTCGCACTTCACCGTGGCGCTTGACTTGAAGATTACCGATGAATTGCGACGCGCATGCATCGCCCGTGAACTCGTGAACCGTATCCAGAACCGCCGCAAGGAACAGGACTATGCGATTACGGACAAAATCGAAGTGACTTTGTTCAGCGCAAGCGATGTTTTCAAGCAGGCTGTCGCAGAGAACGAGGCTTACATTGTCGGCGAAACTCAAACTGTGAAAATTGCGTGGGCTGCCACCGCCGATGGCCTCGAAGCGAACGAAGCCGATGGGGAACAGTTCCACTTTACGACGGTGAAGGTGTAATCAAGGGCGATTCCGTTCGAAATAAAATGGACGGAAAAAAATGGAAAAGGTGTTTCCTTGTGGAATGCCTTTTCCATTTTTAAAGAACGTGGAATAAAATGTTCGAACACAGCATCCGTTATCGTTTCACTTCAATACACTTGTGCTTGGGAAACCAGTATCCATGACGACCTTTGGGGTAATAGAATAAAACGAATTCTCCCGCATCGGCGTAGACTTCAAAATAATCTATCCATTCTCCCCGATGGCTGTAGCGACCGTATCCCACAGGCGACCAACCGTTTCGCGCAAGACATTTGAAGCTGAGGGCGTTTGCTGCGGTAAAAGTGAAAACGAGGGTAAAAAAGAAAGTGGCGAAGACTCTTTTCATGAAATTCATTTGCAAAACTGAGGGCCTTCGGAAAATTCTATCCCCTTTTTCCCGTTTTTGCTCATGCAAAGTCCAAAACCGACGATACCAATGTATTTGACGGTTCCATTTTTTCGGTAGATTTTAAATGGAATCTGATTGTTCTTGAGAGTTGCTATCATGACGAGAAGTTGTTTTATGGCGTCTGATCTTGAACTTTCGAAGGCGAGGTTCCACACGTCTATTTGGGTGATTTCTTTTTGCAAAGGCGTTGGGGCGAACGTTGTGTCGGGAAATTCCTCTTCGCCGGGAAAACATTCGCTATAAAAAGCGCCGAAATTTCCATAAGGAGACAAATTGATGTAATCGTTGTTTTGGTCTCCCCATGAAATGGTGTCTGTTCGGAAAACCTCATGTTTGCAACAATACTTGTGGTTTGCAAAAATGCGATATCGGATGCCTCTTTGGGTAAAATCCTTTATCTTTTTTCCCTGAACATATTTTTCGAAGCAAGTGGCTCCGACTTCCGGCTTTTCATCTCCATTGTCGTATTGAGGCCAATTGTTGCTGACGAAGAGAAATTCATCGCCAAAAGAATAACACTTTGTGGAGTGAATTTCGTTCAAATCAGTCGTGTTGCACATGAGATTTTCGGCGTATGCGGAAATCGGCAGCAGGCTGCATAAGAGAATGAAAAAACAACTGCGCATCATTGACACTCCGTTTTCAAAAGAGACGTTCAGGTTTGAAATGAGACATTCATTCAATTTTATATAATGAAAACCTCCCAATGAATATTTAAAGCGTAACCTATTTTTTCTAACTTCAATTTCTTCGCCGGAGTACTCATGTGAGTGTTGACGAAACAATTGTTTCCGATGGGTTTTGTGTCGGATATCGGATTGCGATGCGGTTCGCGCTTTAAAAGTGGTTCTCCATCGCAAGTGATGGAAAATTTTTCCAAAGCATCCAAGACAAAATCGATTCCCAAGCGGGATATTGCGTATTCAATTGCGGCGCAGAAAGTTTCTGTCCCATTTGTTTCTTGGATGATGTTGCCGTCGGGTAAAAGGATTTTCAAACCCAACACGTTATGTCTGGGACTGAAGCTGGTCTGTGGCCGTCTAGTCACATTGTTCGTATTTTTCTGTGATACTCTTTCTGCGACAATGCCGCCTCCATTTGAAATGATCTTTAGTTGTAGCGTCTCTGTATTTCGCAAATCACTTGTAAATTTTTCAGCGATTTGTTTTAAGTACGGGAGTAACGCTTCGTCAATAAAATGCTCTTCGTCTTGCTTGAGCATTTCTTGCCCACGCTGTGTTTGCGGCCTGCGATCGTGATAATTGTACGAATCCTTTAGAATTTCAAAGGCTTGTTGTAATTCGTTTTCGGTCATTTTCGGATTTCCTTTATTTGACGTTGAAAATTTGAATGTCGATGGCGTCGTCTTCGCTTCGAACTTCGTAACGTTTTTCGGGTTCACTGTAGACATTTACAGATTGATGCCCGGTGGAGAACGTGTTTTCTTCTAGGAACGTTTCGCTGTCAAACATCCATTTTTCAAGTTCATGGGTGCGGAAGACGTGGCAATTTTGACTTTTCATCAAGCCTTCTAGTTTGGGAACAACCTGAAGATTTCCCATGCCGAGCGTATTTTCGTCTGGCATCAGGACGAATAAATAATCACGGGCTCGACTGATGGCGACATTGATGATGTTTTTTTGGTTTAAGAACATTTTACTGCTAGAAGAGATGTTCTCCGGCGTATTGAAAACCGTCAGCATGATATCGCATTCGTCACCTTGGAATCTGTGGACTGTTCCCGATAGGACGGATAAATTTTTGGGCAATTTTGCCCTGCGGAGCAGATTGCCAATCAAGTCGGATTGAGCCTTGTAAGGGGAAATGATTCCAATGCTGAACGCTTTGCCGGGATGATTCTTGTCGATCATTTTCGCCATGTGGCAGACGAATTCATAGGTGAATAAGGCGGAATAGATTTGATAATTTGAACCTCCTCCCAATTTTTTGCTTCGATAAATGCTTTCAAAGCGTTCAACGGGGAACTTGATCAGGTTGAGTGTTGAGATGTCAAGGTCATCTAAATGGAGACTTTTCTGCTCTGCTGTTTTGCGATAGTGCTTGAGGATTCCTCCGTATGTGAGATAGCTGTAAACGGAACCGATTGTGGGAATGCTTCGGTACTGCGTGTCGAGTTTTGTCACTTCATATTGGTGCGGTTCTGTCTGCGAGTTTACAAAATCGCGGAGCCCGACCATCGTGTAAATGTTTTCTCGTTTCCAAGATTCTTCAGAAACTGTCGGTTCAATTTGGAACGGATCACCTGCAATGACAAATTGGACGGGCTGTTGGGAATGCAGCAAGTAGACCATGTACACTAGCGGAATCATGGATGCTTCATCAACGGCGATGTAATCCCATTTTATCTTTCGTAGAAATCCTTTGTCTTTTCCATCGACGATGCAAGAGTCGTAAGGCAAACGCGCCATTGTTGTGATAACAATATTTTTGTTCCGGGCGTTGATGTCGAAATTTCGACTGCAAAAAACGCGACTGTTCTCGAGTTCTTCATCGTTTGTCGTTCCGAATCTTGACAAGAATGCTTGTGCGTTGCCGGATTTTTCCATAATCCGTTTTGTTAAAACGTCAGCCGCTTTGTTTGTCGGCGTCAAAACGAGAATGTTGCATTTTTCATTTTCGCCAATCAACGGCAAAAGCGTTTTTTCAGCAAGGTATGTTGTCTTTCCTGTCCCGGGAGGACCGAAAACAAATTTGATGTTTTGAGGGAGGTCGGATTTTAAATTCCGCTCTTTGTCGTAACGGAGATTGTCGAACTCTTTCCTTAATTCGTCAAGCAAAAAAACGGGGCTTTTGGCGATGATTTCTGCGGAGCGGATATTCTCTACGTCCAGGTTGTCAACATCCTCTTTGTGCATCATCTTCAAGCGAAGCGTAAAGGAACGGATGCTGGCGGCTTCAAAAGTGAGCTGCTTGTCTTGAGAGTTGTCCTTGAAATGGATGATTACATTGATCCCATACAATTCTTCCATGAAGACGGGAATTTTTTTATCGGGCTTCGATAAAATCAATGTCTTGGTCGCTGTTGAATCAATGTCTACCCTGCCAAAGCTCATGTGAATTTCTTTGCTGTCGGCATGGTTCTCGTTATTCCTCAAAATTTCAAGCTGGAGCATGGCTTGGAACCATTGGTAGGAGTATTTAGGAGCTTTGGATTTTTCTATCGCTTCGTCGAGTTCTTTGATCCGGTTGAGTTCGATAGCGCATTTGTCTTGAATCTTCGAGACTTGTCTTTTGCTGTCATAAGAAGGCGGGGTGAATTCGTCGGAATCTCCGAAGTTGTCTTCGGCGGTTTCTGAAAGTTGATTCGGCGATTTCTGGATTGTTTTTGCCCGTTTAACCGTTTCTCTCATGATGCGTTCTTCGGCTGTTTCCGGCTGGGATGAAATCTGTTCCGGAACAGATTGCGGTGCGCTTTCGGAGGTGCTGTTTGAGGGAATTGCTGCGGAATTGTTGTTTGAATGGCGACTTGTCGGTGGCGGAACGGGCGCTTGGTTTTTGCTTTGACGATTTTTTATCAGGGCTTTTAGATCGTCTTCGGTCAAATCTTCAATTCCAATGTCATTCAGTTTCTTTTTCAGGTTCTCGTATTCGTCCAGCTTTTGTTGCGTTTCGGGATCGTATTTGGGAATGTGTATGGGTGCTTTCGGTCGAGGTTGGATGCCGAAACGGTCGATGATATTCTTAGCTCCGCTTACATTGTAATTTGCGGACAAGTCTTCCCAATAGGTTTCTGCAGGGGATACAAAATGCCCCTCATTATTGATGAGCCATTTTTTCTCCTTTATGGTGTAATAGAGTAAGCTGTCGGTGAACTCAAATTTAGGCCCACGGTTATAGTATTCATATTTTACTCGGAACACGTTTGATGGGCTGAACCATGTAGAATACGTTGTTCCTAAGTCAAAATCTTTAAAAATATTCCATAAATAAATGGAAAGTTCTCTGTCTCGATTCGCTTCAACCTGTGTGAGAGCATTTTCAAGGCCCTCTAAATAGTATTCCCGATACACGCAGCTATCCCACCTATATCTCGTTGGTTGAGGAATGCGACGAAATTTTTTTGATGGATCTTTTTCCCATGCTGCTGAAAAATCGGAAGAATCTATCTGCCGTTCTTTTTGCTTGGGCATTTTGGCAATCCCAATACGGCTTAGCAGATTCTCGAACTGGGTGAAGATTTCCTCAGGAAGCATTTCTTTGTAGTAGGCGATATCTAAAAACGGGGTGCCTGAATTTTCAAAGTATCTGCACAACATAGCGCTTGGATAATATAGGTCTGACGATTTTGCAAATTCGTCTTTTCCTGAGACTTTCCAAATTCTCTTGTCTGCAATCTTTGTCAAAAGCCGTTCATCATAATCTTTTGAACCAAAATAGTCCACGATATCTTTGAAGTCATTTGCGTCAAAAGACGTTTTTGTTAGAATTTTTTTTGATATTTTATCTTTTAGAGAAGGCGCTCTCACCCCGATTTTGTGAAGGAGATAGTAAGTTTGAATATCGCTTAAAATGACGGTGTAACCGAGACTGTTTGGAGAAGATAAGTAAAGAACGGGTTCGTTCGGAGAGAGTGGATGGAATGCGGGGCAAGCCTTTCTGTTTGCGGTAAGAAAAATGGGAATGGTTTTGGATAGTTCAACGGTTTTTTCGTTTTTCAGGATGTCTTTATAGAGTCGGAATAACCAGTCTAACGACTGCTTTTCGATGAACGGACTTGTCATTTTTGTGAGAAGGACGTTCATTCGCAAACAAATAACGTTTATTTCTGCAAGATACGCTTCCAACGTTTCGTTGTTTTTTTGCCCTTTGTTTGTGAAAACCCAATCACACTCCGTTTCCCTCAATTCGGAAAGCTGCTCTTTGCTGATTAGGGCGCTCAATGCGACTGTTTCTGCCCAAAAAGCTTTATCGCTGGATGTGAAACCGTTTTTAGTTGGAAGAAATCCGCTTTTCAGCTTATTTTGTATGCATTCGTAAAAAGCCCTAAATCCGATTTCGTCTGTACTGGATTGACGAAAACTGTCTTTTTCTAAAGGGATGATTTTGATGATGTCTTCGTCAATTATTTTGACTTCCTTTTCTTTTCCGATTTCGACAAAGTATTCAATACAGTCAGCAGACAATTTGGCGAGATTTAAAATCATTTGTTTGTTGTGATCTGAATTTGCTTTGATTCCCTCGCGGCTGTCTGTGAGTAGAAACGGGGCGTGAATGATGAACTTTAAATGGGTGTTGACCTTTGTGGGGAAAAAACAGAAGGCGGGGTATTTTTGCGTAGGAATGATCCGTTCTGATTCATCCACAAAAAAGACAACAGAATACGTTAATCCTTTATCGTCTTTTCGTGAAAAAAGCCAGATGGAATGCTCTTCGCCATTATTTTTGACGGCATATTTTCCGGCAAATGTGCCGCCGATTTGTTTGGATTCCAATAAAGTTTTTGAATATTCTCCACATTTTTCTTTGCATTCAAAAGAGATTATTTCAAGGTTGTTGAGGAAAAGAACGGGCATCACCAAATTCTGCAGCTTTTCCAGAATTTCTTCTTTTGCATTTGTCGAATCGTTTTTGTCAAAGGGAAAGATGAAGACGGTTTCGTTTTCTTTCCGGTTTGGAAAATCCTCGTTCAACCATTCCGGAACCATGTAATCAACAATTTGAAATTTGAAGTTCGGATCGAAAACAGAAGGGGTGTTTGTGTATTGAAAGACGGATTTGAATCCTATTCCGAATTTTCCGATTTTCGCGGGGGTGATTTTATTGGATTGACCAATGGAGGTGATAGCGTTTAAATCCCCCAGTTTTCCGTTTTTCTTGTCCTCATCTTCATTATTGACATCCGAAATGCTGAAATGCCTTTCCCCATTATGAATGAAAATTAAGCGGTTCTCTTCAAGAATGAATCTGGCTGAAGTCGCCTTGGCATCATCGGCATTTTGAAGGATTTCATAGAGGAAGTGGGCTTGTCCCGAATATTTATCGACGACCGATGTCCACATGCCTTGAACGGCAGGATCTCGAAGAGCTTCAACGAGAGCCTTTCTTTTGTCGTGAAGTTTTGTTTTTAAAATTTCCAGGTTTTCTTGTGGGCACATGTTGAGTTTTTCCTGTTGTGTAAAATTTTTTAATGACTGCCGGTGGAGTCGATTTTATTCAAGTCTGCTTTTCTGCGCAGGGGATTTTCATCGTATGCGGAAAACGGCGGCAGGCTGCATAGGAGAATGAAAAACAATTGCGCATCATTGACACTCCGTTTTCAAAAGAAAAATCAGATTTGAAATGGAACGTTAACGAGATTTCCTTGCCGGAGAAGAAAGGAAATCGCGAAGGTAATTTCCGAATTCGGTGTATTCGACATGATCGCAATAGCCCGTACTTGTCGTCGTCTTGCACTGTACAACATTAGCGCCACTGTATGTGATAAAACCGTAATAACGGAATTCGCCTAAGGCGTAGTAAAATTTGGTCATCGTGATACGCCCATTGTCTTCGGCGATCAAGTTTCCCTCTTTTCCTATCGCTTGCCCGTAGTAACGGGCGTAATTGTTGCCGGTGCCGTCGTAAAAGTAAATGTCGCCAAAAATACGCTCGGCGGTTGAACAAGAGATTCGCCGAACTTTCGTTTTGGCTTCATAATTTGTGCGCCGTGTTTGAAAGTAGCAGTCTGCAAAAATCAAACTGTTCAATGCCAAGAGTGTCATTAAAAGGATTTTTTTCATTTTGAGTTTTCCCCTTTGATTATCGTTTTTGAAGTTGAAAATTTTTGAAATAGAGAATTTCTTGAGAATCGAAAAAGGCGATGTCCGCTCCGACAGCTTTGCATGTTTTGTATATTTTTTGCCGGTGTTTTTCACTGGCGCTCGCTTTCGAATTTTTCTTCCCCGTTCCAATAATTTGATATCCCTGATGTTTTAAACTGGATCTCTGATTTTCAGGAGTCATGCCGTGTGAAATGAAATTCAATTCGGCATCGATCAAAGCGCAATGCTTTGTGCTGGGATAATGATTTCCCCGGTAAGTCTTGTAATATTTGTTGGAACAGCTACATAAAAAGCATCCTGATAAAAGAATGAACGTGATGTAGCGGATTTTCTTCAGCATAAATTTCCTTTGAAATGAATCGCTTTCAGACCCTCGTGAATTCTGGGCTTCACCTTTAAAGTAACAAAAAAAACATTGTCAAGAGGTTGCTTTTAAATTCGCTAAAAAATCTTGAAAGCCGCGAAAACCTTGTAAAATAGCGGGGTTTGACGGATGACCGTGTTGAAAAAATGAGTTGGAGGTCTTTAAATCAGCTCTTTAAAACAGCTCTTGCGCGGTACCTCTGGTTGGCAATGCAAAATATGTTTTTAGTAGTTTCAACGGAAATCCGGGAAAGTTCTGAATTTTAAAAAAGTGCCGTTTTGATTTTCGAAAAAATGATGCCGGAATAATTGTTTCTTGCGAACAAAAAAATCAAAAATAGCCCTTGATTTTTTTGAACAAAAAAATTTATCTTTGGCGAAAAATTTTTCCCTCAGTAAAAAATATGTCCAACACAAAAAAGTATCCGAATGGATATGCCTATTTGGCTATCATGCTCGGTATGCTGACGGCTTTTGCGCCGTTTGTTACCGATTTCTATTTACCCTCTTTGCCGTCGCTCACGGAATATTTTGCCACGAGTGCGTCGTCCGTGCAGATGAGCTTGACAATGAGCATGCTCGGGCTCGCCTGCGGGCAACTTCTTGTCGGCCCCATCAGCGATAAATATGGACGGAAAAGGCTTTTGGTCCTGTCGCTTATCGCCTTTTTTGCCATGACCCTTTTCTGCATTTTCGCCCCGGGAATTCATTCGTTCAACCTGCTCCGCCTTTTTCAGGGAATGGCGGCTTCTGGCGGACTTGTCATTTCCCGTTCTGTGGCAACGGATTCTTTCCGCGGCAGGTTGCTGTCTAAATTTTTGGCATTGGTCAGCGCGGTAAATGGTGTCGCTCCGGTAACGGCTCCGGTTCTCGGCGGCATATTCCTCAAGTTTACGGATTGGCGGGGGACTTTCGTCGCCCTCCTCGGCATCGCACTCGTGTTGCTGATTCTCGCGGCGCGTTTTACAGAAACGCTTCCGCCCCGCCGCCGGACTCAAAAATCCCTGTTTTCGACTTTTGCCTGTTACGGCAAAGTGTTGCGCAACGGCGAATACATGCGTTATCTTTCGGTTTTTGTCTTTTCGCAATTTGTCCTGTTTGCCTACATTGCCTCGTCTCCGTTTATTTTCCAAGAAGGCTACGGATTCTCTCCGGTAGAATTCAGCCTTGTTTTCGCCCTGAATGCCATTTCCATTGGAATCGGCTGCGCCATTTCGGGAAAATTTTCCAATGATTACCTGGCGTTGAAATTCGGTTCTGCCCTGATGATGGTTGCGGCGCTTGTCGTTTGCACTTTGTTGCAATGCAGGGCGCCTGTGATTGCGCTCGAAATTGGCTATGCCGCTTTGCTCTTCTCTTTCGGCGTTTTGCAACCGCCGGCGACAGCGTTGACCCTTCGTACAGAACGGTATAATGGGGGAACGGCTTCGGCGTTGATGGGCTCTCTCGGATTTGTCATGGGCAGCGTGGCGTCTCCTCTTGTCGGATTTGGCGACACGTTCAAAACGACTGGTTTTGCGCTTGTCGGCGGAGCCTGTTTCGTTTTGGTGGCTGTCTTGGTGGCAATTCCCAGAAATTCAGGTTCTTTTCGCCTAAGAAAAACGTAAATTGGTGACATGGATGAAATGCACATCAAATGCCCGCATTGTGGAAACGAAATGGACGTTTCCATGCAGGGCAAAAAAAGTTCTCTAGTCGTTTGCGTTTGTGGACGTTGCAAATCTCCTCTGTTCACCATGGACGGGGAGGTTTTTGAACTAGACCGCGAAGAATTTCAGACGTTGCGGAAAAAATTGAATCGGGTCGTCAACGCGTTGCGGGAATGCGTCGAAACGCGGCAAGAAATTTCTTCTCATATCGAAGGCGTTTTGCAGAAAGCGAAAGAAAGGGAATTTGCAGCCAAAGAGGCGATTACAAAAGAAGATATCGACAATTTGCGGATAGATTTGGAAACTTGCCAAGACGTTTCCGAGTTCATTGAAAAAATGGGCTGACTTTTTGTGGGCGAAAGGTTCTGGGCCGGCTGGAAATTTTTCTAACTTTGCCGGTGATGACGTTCGATTCTGCAAGGCGTTTTTCTTGGGGTGATAAATGGAGAGAGGCCGTGGAACGGGCGTTCCCGACTTATGCGCGTTCCGTGTTCCGCTCCGTGGAAATCAAAATTTCCGGGCGAACGGTAGAAGCCTCCGTTTGCGAGGCGGACAAAAATTGGACCAGTCAAAAATGCGTGTTGATGCTTTCGCGGTTTTCTGACGGCGAAGAATCCGCATTGATGGACGCTTTGAATGCCGCCCCCAAACTCCTCGAATCGTTGGCGCACCATCTTGAACCGAAAGAAACTTTGGATTTGGCGTTGCGGGCTGGCGTAAGGCTTTTGCCCGGACCGGGCGTCAAATTCTCCGTGAAATGTGGCTGCGGAATGCGGGGAATGTGCGCTCACGCCTACGCGGCTTTGCATGGAATCGGAAAAAAAGTAGAACGGAACCCGTTTTTGCTTTTCCGGATCCGCGGACTGGATGTTGGGCAAATCGCGGAGCAATGTGCGCAGCCCGCCTGGGAAAGCGAACTCCCTGCAGATTCCGTCGTCGTTCCCGTGTTCTCGGATTTTTTTGAACTGGTTCCCTGCGAAGGTCCGGAGTCCGTGCCCGAAGTTTTCGAACATGAAAAATCGAAAATCGCCGACGTCAAAAAAGCGATGACTTATGCCGTATCGGCGAACGCCCTGTTCCCCGAAGACTTTGTTGCCGCTTACCGGAACGCGATGCTTTCGCTTTTTGAAGAACGCTTTGAGCGGTATCCGGAAAAATCGGTGGATTTGACAGAATCCGGAGTGGTCCGTTATGCGGGAGAAAACCGTTGGATGTTCGGAAACATCCCGTTGGAATGGGCGCTGGACGCACTTTCCGTGGAAGGCCCGATGGGGATTTCCCGGGTGGACGCGTCGTTCCGGCTTTTGAACGACGCCCGTTTGACCGCTCTTGAAATATTGAATTGCGGCGCGGTGTACCCAAAACTGTTTACGACGAACAAAAAGACGGCGCAAATTTTCTGGATGCCGCAACGGTTTGTCCCCGAAGTCCGCGAAGCCATTTCGCGTTTGCAGAAACGGCTGCCGGCGAAGTTCGTCAGGTCCGAAATGGAAGCTCCCGGAAAGATGACCCGGAATGCGGCGGAAATACTCCTTGTCGCCATTTTGTCACTTTACATGCGGCGGTCGAATCCGGAGCGAAAATTCAAAGATGACCGCCTGTATGCATTTTTCGGCGAAGCGACTCTCGACTGTTCTCCCCGCGCGGCGAAAGACATTGGCGAATTGTTGGAATGGCTTTCCGGATATGAACTTCCCGAGGCGAAATATTTGCCATTTGTGAATGGAGCCGATGCGGGATTTGGAAAAGTCGACGTGGATTTGGATGTCGTTGACGTGGCGTCGGGAGAAGTCTTCCCGTTTTCAAAACTGTGGACGCAGGGGTTTTCTTCGGAAAAGCGCGGTCGCGTTTTGTTGGCGTTGCAGCCCCTGCGCGGCTATTTGCCGGGATACGATGAATATGTATCGCAAAAGGCGCACGACAATTTGCATCTTTCGGGAGAACGTTTAATCCGGTTTTTGAACGAATCCGTTCCGCTGTTTCGGGCGTTGTGCATTGGAATGGAGCTTCCATCGGGGATAGAAACTCTTGTCCGCGGCGTGCCCCGCCCGCAAATCGTGCGTTCGAAAGAAAAGGCCCGGGCGAAATTTTGCCGGCTGGAAAACCTCTTGCAGCTGAACTGGACCGTTGCCATTGGCGAAAAGTCCATGGACGGAAAACGCTTCCTGGAACTGTACGCCGAATCCAAAGATTTGCTTTATGACGAAGGGCAATATTTTTACGTTTCCGCAGAAGATGTGGACCGTTTGAAAGAAGGTCTCCGCAACCGTTTCAAAGTGCCTGCGATACAGGTTTTGCAAATCGCCCTGGCGGGGGAATTCGAAGGGCTCTCTGTCGAAGTCGCGCCCGATGCGCTTGCGGAAATTCACAGGCTCCGGCAGGAAAACGAAAAAGCGGTTTCGGTCCCGCCGCAAATCCGGGCGAAGCTTCGCCCTTATCAACAGCGCGGTTTTGCCTGGATGCTCGGAAATTCCAGGCTGGGATTTGGCAGCATCATCGCCGATGACATGGGGCTTGGGAAAACGCTCCAGGTGATAGCCCTTCTGCAGCAGATGAAAAACGAGGGCGCATTAGAAGAGCGCAAAGCGTTGATAGTCGTCCCCACGGGACTCTTGCAAAACTGGAAACGGGAACTTTCGAAGTTTGCGCCGGAACTTCGCGCCCAAATTTACCACGGCTCTTTGCGCCGTTTGGAAACCGGCGAAGCCGATGTGTTTGTCACCACGTACGGCGTTTTGCGCTCGGACAAAGAAAAGCTGTCCGGAATGGACTGGCAGCTGGCTGTCATTGATGAGGCGCAAAATATCAAGAATGCGGGAACTTCGCAAAGTCGCGCTGTTCGGGCCGTTTCGGCGCAGGTCAAAATCGCCATGAGCGGAACACCCGTTGAAAACCGCCTCATGGAATTTTGGAGCATCATGGATTTTTGCAACCGCGGATTTTTCGGCAGCGCAAAATCGTTCCGCGAAGAATTTGAAAAGCCCATCCAGGAGCGTGCGGACAAGCACCGCGCCGAACTTTTCCGCAAAGTCACCGCGCCCTTTTTGCTGCGCCGTCTCAAAACGGACAAATCCATCATCGCGGATCTTCCCGAAAAGCTCGAACAGGACGATTGGGCGGCGCTTTCCCCGGAACAGGAAAAGCTTTACCGGGAAACGTTTGAAAACGCCATGGAAAAATTGGGGAATTTCAATTTGGAAAATCCCGAACAGACTTTTGAACGCGGCGCAGTCGTTCTGCGCTTGATTCTTTCCTTAAAGCAGATTTGCAATCATCCGGCGCAGTATTTAAAAGACGGCAACCTGGACCCGGCGCTTTCCGGCAAAATGGAACTTTTCCTGAACATTCTGGAATCGATTCTGGATTCCGACGAAAAGGTCCTTGTCTTTACGCAATTTACGGAAATGGGCGAAATCCTGCAAAACGTGATTCGGAAACAGTTGAAGGCGCAATCCCTTTTTTACCACGGCGGCGTTTCTGTCGGCGCGCGGGAACGCGTGATTTCTGAATTTGAAAACAATCCGGAAAGCAAAATCCTGATTCTTTCGCTCAAAGCGGGCGGAACCGGGTTGAATTTGACGGCGGCGTCACAGGTCATCCATTATGATTTGTGGTGGAATCCGGCGGTAGAATCGCAGGCGACGGATCGCGCATATCGGATTGGGCAAAACCGCCGCGTGGTCGTTCACCGTTTGATCACCAAAGACTCGTTCGAAGAAAAAATCAACGACATCATTCAAAGCAAAAAGAAAATTTCGGATATGACGGTGGCGACGGGCGAAAGCTGGATTACAAAACTTTCCGACGATGAACTCCGCGAAGTGTTCACTCTTGGAAAATCCTGAACGCGTCCGCTAAAAACGATCAAAGGATTTATATTTGTGAAAACCGCCTGTTGATGCCTCGGGGAATTGGATGATCTTTGATTCGCACGTTCATTTCGGTCAATATTTTGACGATTATTATACGCCGCCGCGCATCTTGCGGACGCTTTCCCTTTCGGGAATTACGCATTTTGCCTATTCGAGCACAAGTGCCGTTGTGACGGACGATCCGGCGTTCATGCGCGAAGAACGCGCGGCGATGTGGGAGCTGTCGAATGGCAGGGCGTATCCTTTTTTGTGGGTGACGCATTCCATGCTTTCGAAGTCGAAGGATCTTTCCCTGTATTTGGAAGATGACATTCGGGGATTCAAGGTGCACGGCGTTTCGGAATCGTGGCCGCCGGATGGCAAAGGGCTTGCCCGGATTTTTGAACTGGCGAAGGAGCGGAAACTTCCCGTGCTGCTGCACACCGGCGAGCGGGATTCCTGCTTTGCGGGAATGTACGAGGGAATATGCAAACGCTTCGAGAGTGTTCCGGTGATTCTAGCGCATGGACGGCCCATCGGAGAAACCGTCCGGGTTTTGGAAAATTGCCCGAACGCCTTTGTGGATACCGCGTTTATGCCGCACCGGGATCTTGCCGAATTGTTGAAAAGAGAATTTTTTGACCGGATTCTGTTTGGAACGGATACGCCGATTCCGGGAAGATACTTGAAAAGTTCCTTGCCGCGTTATTTGAAAGCGCGGATTGCGCAAACGAAAAAGTGGGCGCTGCGGTTGGGCGGCGAAAATGCCTGGAAGCGGATTTCTTCCGAAAATGCGCGAAAGTTGATTTTACGATAATTTAAACAAAAATAAAAGTGAAAATGTAAAAAATCAATGACGGCGCGCTTCGGTCAGGACTTCTTCTAAAAACTGGCCCGGATTCTGTTTGAAAAATTGGGCGATTCGGATGAAATTGGGAAGGGTCAGCTGCGTATGCCCAAAGGTTCCGCTTTTGCGTTTGACGCCGACTTCAACGCCATACAGGGTGTTTTTGTGTAAAGAAAGTTGAACCGCCATCTGGTCGCGGGATAAATTGCGCTCCCGCCGATACTTTTTAATGACTGTGGCGACCGCTTCTGCGAGGATAGAGTCCTCCATTTCTGACGGGAAAACGGTCTTGTTCATAACCCATATTTAGAAAGTCGCCGTGTGAATTTTGTCACAGACGTCTGTGATATTACCAAATGAGGTGAAAAATGAAGAAAATGCAAAAAATGACTTACAAGAAGCCGCAACTCGTTGCCAAGAACAATCCGACAGGCAGCTTTGCTGCGGGGTGCCCGGCGAAAGACACGGGGGAGTCTTTTTGGTGGGGAACAAATTATTGCAAGCAGTGTGATAGGGCGAAGTAAGCTTTGTGTTGCAATTTGCTTGGGCGTCAAGGACGTGCAGGCAAATTGCTTTTCTTGATTTTGAATAAAGTTTAATTATCTCATACAATAGAAGTAATTTATGTCATGGAATGAAAATGTAGCCAATTGTTTTGGTTTGGAAGACAACATCTTTGCGGGGCATCCCACTGAAATCGGCGCTGCAAACGAGGTGCTGGAAGAAGCTTTGAATGCGGGCGTTGATTCCTGGAGCGAGTTTTGCGAGCCGTTTAAAGCGCACTTGAAAGCGAAAGGTCTTTCTGCGGAGCATATCGAAAAGCAGATGAAGCGCATTCAAGATTTGAACAATTATTTTGAAAAGGATTAATGTTATGAAGCTCCCTATTTTTAAAACGATTGAAGAAAAAAAACAGGCCTATAATTATGAACAAGTTAATACTCTGAAAGAGGCTCTTGAAAAATTAAACGAATTGAAAAATATTGATCCCGTCAATACCTATTTTCGCGGTCAAGCGGAAGGTTCTTGGAAAATCTATGCGTCGGCCCAGCGTGAATGGTTGGTAAAGGAATTGAATTGCGCTTGTGGCGATTATCATAGTTTTTTGCAAAACCTTTTACACTACTTCAAAGAAAATGGGTCGACTTTTCTCAACAAATATTGCAAAGTCGTTACTGATGTCAGCGTTTTCTCCACAAGCCAACATTATGGCGCTCCGACTCCGTTTGTCGATTGGACTTCAAATGTTGACATCGCTCTTTATTTCGCCTCTTTGGGAAATGAAAATTGCGTCGGCTTTGAAACGGATTCCTATTTTTCCGTGTATTGCTTGACGGTTGGAAAAGGGGCGAAAACACCCAATAATGATTTGACCCGTTTTTCAACTTTGCTGGGAAACCATAAAAAAGAAATGCAAAAGGTGCAACAGGAATTGGGAAAAATTTCCGGTTCGGATTATCAAGAAGCCTTGAATTTTGACGTGTGGAAAGGATTTCCCATTATTTGGATGGAAGAATCCGAAGACGAATGGATGCAAATCGCCAATCCCCGTTCGGATTTGCAGAAAGGGGCTTTCGTTTATAATAGCGCCCCGGAAAAAAGCCTTGACCAAATTTTTACCGGGTTAAAAATGCCCGATATGGCAAATACGGGCGAACTTCTTTTGTCCAAAATCCGTTGTCTGGACATTCACAAATCCGTATTGCCTCAGCTCCAAAACTATTTGAAAGACAAAAACATCAATTCAGGTTCTCTTGGATTGAGTTCGGGCGATTGGGGCGCCACCCTTTACCGCCAATTCTGGGCGCGTTTTTGAAATACTGTAAAATTCGTTTGCATCAAAAAACATCTGGAGACACTCATGTTTTACCGCCTATCCCGCGATTCGTTTGTCCGCACCATCGGACCCTACGGCTACATTTACAGCCAGCTGACCAAGCATGACCGCACCTATACGGAAGAGGGCATCGCGTTCCTTTCCGCTTTGAGCCGCGAACCGCAGAATCTTGAAACCTTGGCGAAAAAAGCCTGTGCCTTTTTTGAAGGCGTTTCCCCCGAAGACATTTCGGACGACTACCGCGAATTTTTGGAATCCCTCGTGAACGACCGTTACCTTGTCAAAGGGGATTCTGCCGAAGAATGCGCCGCGGCGGATACGCATTTCAGTTATGCGGAAAATCCGAAGACGCTCTTTACATACAATGCAGTGCAGAATCCGGACGATGAAAAGCGCTATGCCGACACGCAAGAGGTTCTCGGCGCGGAATACCGCAAAACGCCGCGAATCCACAGTTGCCAAATCGAAACGACCAACCGCTGCAATGAACGCTGCATCCACTGCTACATTCCGCATCATCTGAAAAATGTCGTATTGCCCTATGAAGTCATCGAAAACGTCCTCTTGCAATTGCATGAATTGGGCGTTTTGTCCCTGACTCTTTCCGGCGGCGAGTTCTTTTGCCTCCCGGATGCCGAAAAAATCTTGCGCAAGGCGCGCGAACTCGATTTCAGCTTCACCATCCTTTCGAATATCACCCTGTTGACGCCGAAAATGATCGAAGTTTTAAAGGAGACGAATCCGGGGCTGGTCCAGACTTCGCTTTACAGCGTTTATCCCGAAGAACACGATCACATTACGCAGCTGGCGGGAAGTTGCGAAAAGACGAAAGCCTCGATAGAAGCGCTTATCGCCGCGGACATTCCCGTTCAAATCAGTTGTCCGGTGATGAAGTCGAATTACCACAGCTACAAGGAAGTCCTGAAATACGCCTACGAGCGGAACTGCAAAGCGCAAACGGACTACGTCATGATGGCGCGCTACGATTTTACCACGGACAATCTGGCGGAACGCCTGAGCATGGAGCAAACGGAAGAGCTCTTGAAAGACATCATCCAGTTCGACAAGGATTACCTGGATTTGGTCAACACGCCGGTTCCGGAAATTTCCCGTGAAGAATGGGGAAAGCAGCCGTTTTGCGGTGTCGGCATGGACAGCTTGAATATCGCGAGCGACGGCATCGTGTATCCGTGTTCGGGGTGGCAGGGACTTTCGTGCGGAAACGTCCGGGAATCTCCTATCAAGGATATTTGGGAAAAGTCTCCCCAGTTGAACAAGCTCCGCGGGCTTACCAAATCTGCGATTTCGAAATGTTACGACTGCGAAGACAGGCAATTCTGCTCTCCGTGCCTTGTCCGCAATTTCAACGAAAACGGTGGTGATTGCTTGAAAGTCGCTTCCCATTTTTGCAAGGCGGCGGCTCTCAACCGGAAGCTTGTCCTCGAAGCGTTGAAGAAAAATAAATAATCTGTTGAAATCGACAATTTTTGGCAAAAAGTAAAGCTATATAGTAAACATGCTTTCGATACTGTTTACGATTCTAGGCATCATTCTGGCCCTTATTGTAGGTTGTATTGCGATAAAAGTATTCATCGTACTTTTGCCGTTTTTACTGATTATCGGAGGCATTGTTTTATTTGTCAAATGCGATTCTTTGGACTTCTCCTTTTTGGAAAACATTTCAGATGAATATTTGAATGAAAAAAACAAAAGGGAGAGGTCGAACCCAAAAATCGTTTACCGGGTGCGGGATGAAGACCAGCGCGTCATCCACCGAAACGCGCAGGCGTTGACGGTTGCCAAAGATGGTTCCGTCAATATGTCTTCGCTTCGGCCGGAAATTGATTCGGCGATTATCATCATCGTCGACGCATTTCAAGATGCCGTAGAAGACAATTCTTTTCGTCCCATCATCACCAGCGCAAATGATTTTTCCGGTCACGCTTCAAATTCGGCGCATTACGTCGGTGCGGCTGTCGATTTGCGCATCAAGGACATTGGCAGCTTGAACACGCGTGAAAATCTGGTAAAAGTGGTGAAAATGCGCCTTGACGACCGTTTTACCATTTTGCACGAAGATATCGGGAGCGAAAATGAACATTTGCATGTACAATTGCGGAGGGGAGTGTACAATGCGAATGAAAGGTGGCGGTGACTGCGATGTGGAATTAGGAGAGTGGAGTTAGAAATTAGGAATTAGTAATGAGGAATGAGAAATTGTGCTGTGGACGGCGAGCCGTTTTGAATAATTCGGAATTCGTAATTCGGAATGCGGAATTGTGAGCTGTGGACGGGAAGCTC